>JAUHZO010000003.1 GCA_030425925.1 Alphaproteobacteria bacterium
GCCCACACTCTGCCCATGGCGGTCAACCGCCCGCCGTGGTCTACTTCACCGCAACCCAAACCGATCAGCAGGTGCAGGCAGTAGCTTAAATCACCCGGAAATCTGTCCAAGAGTTGGGGAGTACCTCATGGGGTCGATCTCCTCCTTGTCGATCTGGGCGAAGGCCTCGACCATCATGTAGCGGCTCGAGGTCTGCCATTCGTCATTCTGCTCGAACAGCACGGCGCCGATCAGGCGCATGATCGAGGCCTCGTTCGGGAAGATCCCGACGACGTCGGCGCGCCGTTTCACCTCCTTGTTCAGGCGCTCGATCGGGTTAGTGCTGTGCAGCTTGGTCCGATGCTGGCGCGGGAAGGACATGTAAGCCAGGACGTCGTGCTCGCTGGTGTCCATCAGGTCGGCCAGCTTGGGCCAGCGCGGACGCAGCTGTTCGGCCACCTTGCGCCAGGTCTCGCCGGCATGGGCGCGGTCGGGCTGGTCGAAGGCCTGCCGGATCGCGGCGGCGACGACGGTGTGCTGACCGCGCGAGACGTGCGCGAGGGCGTTCCTCATCCAGTGAACGCGGCAGCGCTGCCATGTGGCTTCGAAGACGCGGACGATGGCGGCCTTGAGACCGGTATGGGCGTCGCTGATGACCAGCCGGACCCCGCCGAGGCCGCGGGCCTTCAGGGACCGCAGGAACTCGGTCCAGAACGTTTCCGCTTCCGAAGGCCCGAGGCCCACGCCGATGATTTCCCGGCGCCCTTCGGTGTTCGCGGCCACGGCGATTATGGCCGCGACCGGCACGATGCGCCCGCCCCTGGCGCACTTTCAGGTAGGTCGCGTCCAGCCAGACATAGGGCCACTCGCCGGTCAGCGGGCGGTTCAGGAACTCGCCAACGCGCTCGTCGATATCCTTGCAGAGCTTGGACACCGTGCTCTTCGAGATGCCGTTCAGCCCCATGGCCTGCACCAGCTTGTCGACGCGACGGGTCGAGACGCCGCCGATCCCGTTCGGCGGGGAAACAGCGCCCCACGCTGTTTCCTGATCCGCCTCACCCTGGATCACGGCGACCAGCGCCTGCTCCGAGGTCTTCCGAGCCTCCAGGAAGCCCGGGAAGTAGCTCCCCTGCCGGAGTTTCGGCACCCGGAGGTTCAGCGTGCCCAAACGGGTATCGAGAGCGCGCTCTCGATACCCGTTCCGCCAGGTCGTGCGCTCGCCGTTGCGTTCGTGCCGTCCGGCGCCGATCAGGCCTTCCACGTCGGTCTCCATGATCAGCTGCAGCACGGCCTCGGCGATGCTGCGCAGGAAGTCGCCCTGGTCGTGCTTGGCCAGAAGCTCGGACAGGTCCATGTTGGTCTTGGTCATCGGGGTCTCCGTAAGGTCCGTGGTTGAAGTCGCCAAACTCCACCTCGACCATACACCTCGATGGCCACCCGGGATCACACCGCCGACGGCGACGAAATTACACCAGCTCCTCGGACGCTAACGACAATGGCTGAAGCCTATCCTGCGTGACATGTGCCTTCTCCCGGAACAGATGGCGCCGCTCAGCACTCTGTGGCAGCATCCAGCCATGATCGAATTTCGCAAGCTCGCCGATGACCATCCTGACCTCGCGCATTCGCCGCTTCTGCGTGGCGCGCTTTTGACGCTTCAATTCGCTCGGGACCATGGATCCATCGGCCTGACCAAGACCAAGGCTTTCAAGCGCGTCTTCGTCCATTGGGCTGTCGAGCATTTCGAGTGGCCCGGGAAATCCGCCGAGGAGATGTTCCGCTACCAGAAAGTCATCAACGAGTATGACTTTCCGCCGCTTGAGCTCCTGCATTTCCTTCTGATTTCCCTGCGCCTGGGGCGGCATTACAAAGGGGAGTTTCGGCTCACCAAGCGCGGGACCGAGCTGGCCGACAGCCCCGGCCGCCTGTTTGCCGAGGTGATCCCATTTTTCGTGCTGCAGATCGATCATGCATCCTACGCGCGCTTCGACGACCGGCCTGTGGGCAACTGGGATGTCTGGATGAACGTGATCAACGTGGAGGCCAACCAAGGCACCACCGAAGCCGATCTATTCGAAACCTTCTATGGCAAGCCCCACGACTGGCACACAGCAGGTTGGCGAGAGATGGCCGCGTTTTCGTCTTGCGTGCTGAGGCCACTTGCTTGGGCAGGACTGATCAACGAGGTACGAGAAGGCGACCCTGGCAGTCGGGTTTGCCACGTCTTCAAGACCCCGCTCTGGCGAAGCGCAATTCGGCTGGAGACAGACGCGCAGCTAACTCCGATTTGCGTTCAATAGGCTGGGCTTTCCTCAAGGCAGGCCGGTACTGGCGGTCCCCAGATGCACCAACGGTCCGTAGGGAAGGAGCACTCTCATGTGTATACCCATGGCAGGTCTGCACCTCTGCTGCCCACGTCTATTCCTGCAACACAGACCCTGACCTGTTGGGCACCGCGCCGAGGCCTTGATACCGGCCAGAAAGTTGCCGGCCAAATCCTTCAAGCCAGCACGGCGCGGTGAATCCCTGCATTGAGCCACCCCCCTCGAGACCGCACTGAGGAGCCCCCCGCGCTGTCAGATTTCGCAATCAGTCGTCAGCGCGGAAGTTCCACTTTTTCCGTCCTCTGATCCCGCCAGCTGACTGAGTTCCCCGGATAAAGTGGAGCTTGAACAGGAAAAAGGGCTGCTCCCGGCAGGGAGCAGCCCGTTCACATTTTTCATATCGTCGGGCGCCAACTGAACCCAGCGCTTTCAGTGCTGATGGCCTCGCGCGCGCACCCAAAACACCCAAGATTCACGTTCGAAAATTCCGTTTTCTTGTCAGTGCCTTAAAGTCATTGGCCCATTTAGCCCAGTCTCTTGGCCGTCAAACTCTCGGATTTTGGCCTAACTACGCCAGTGTAGATACGGCGCTGTAAACGCGCTCAGCCGCATTTCGAGAAGCCGCAGGACACGCAGGTCATGCAGCCTTCGATCATGCGCATCTCGTATTGCCCGCAGGACGGGCACGCCTTGCCGCGCGGCATGTCGAGATTGACAACCGCCGCCTGGGGATCGCTCTTCAGCCCCATCCCCTCGCCTTCGAGGAAGCCGATGGAGATCATGTGCCGCTCGATCACGCCGCCGATGGCCGCGAGGATCGACGGGATGTACTTGCCCTGCACCCAGGCGCCGCCGCGCGGGTCGAACACGGCCTTCAGCTCTTCGACAACGAAGGACACATCGCCTCCGCGCCGGAACACCGCCGAGATCATGCGCGTCAGCGCCACGGTCCAGGCGAAATGCTCCATGTTCTTGGAGTTGATGAACACCTCGAACGGACGCCGATGCCCGCCGACAACGATGTCGTTGATCGTCAGGTAGATGGCGTGCTCCGAATCCGGCCATTTCAGCTTGTAGGTTGCCCCTTCCAGCGCCTGCGGACGGTCCAGCGGCTCGGACATGTAGACCACTTCCGCCCCCGTGCCGCCCTCGCCCCGGACCTGATCCGGGGCCTCCCCCGGTGCCACGTCCGCGGCCTCCGAGACCGACAGAACCGACCCGGTCACATCGTTCGGGCGGTACGTCGTGCAGCCCTTGCAGCCGCTCTCGTACGCCTGCAGGTAGACATCCTTGAACGCCTCGAACGAGATGTCCTCCGGACAGTTGATCGTCTTGGAGATCGACGAATCCACCCATTTTTGCGCCGCCGCCTGCATCCGCACGTGATCAAGCGGGGCCAGCGTCTGGGCGTTCACGAAATGGTCGGGCAGGGCCATGTCGCCGAATTTCTCGCGGTACATCTGCACCGCGTAATCGACCACCTCTTCCTCGGTCCGCGTGCCGTCCTTCTGCAGCACCTTGCGGGTATAGGCATAGGCAAAGACCGGCTCGATCCCCGACGACACGTTCCCGGCATAAAGCGAGATCGTCCCCGTGGGTGCGATGGAGGTCAATAGCGCGTTACGGATGCCATGGTCGCGCACCGCCGCGCGCACGTCCTCGTCCATGCCGGCCATCGTGCCGGAGGCCAGGAACTTCTCGGCATCGAACAGCGGAAAGGCCCCCTTCTCGCGCGCCAGGTCGACCGAGGCGAGGTAGGCCTCGCGCGCGACCAGCCGCAGCCAGGCCCCGGTCTGCGCCGCTGCTTCCTCCGAACCATAGCGCAACCCGACCATCAGGAGCGCGTCCGCCAACCCGGTGACCCCCAGCCCGATCCGCCGCTTGGCCTGTGCCTCCTGCGCCTGGGCGGGCAGCGGAAATCGCGAGGCGTCGACGACATTGTCCATCATCCGCACCGCCGTGCGGACCAGGGCGGCCAGGGCGGCCTCGTCCACCCGCGCATCGCTGCTGAACGGGTCTGCCACCAACCGCGCCAGGTTCACCGAGCCCAGCAGACACGCGCCGTAAGGCGGCAGGGGCTGTTCGCCGCAGGGATTGGTGGCCGCGATCGTTTCGCAATATTGCAGGTTGTTGGCCTGGTTGATGCGGTCGATGAAGATCACGCCCGGTTCGGCATAATCATAGGTCGCGCGCATGATCCGGTTCCACAGGTCTCGCGCCTGCACCGTGTGGTAGACGACGCCGTCAAAGGACAGATCCCAGGGCCCGTCGGCCTTGACCGCCTCCATGAAGGCATCGGTCACCAGCACCGACAGGTTGAACATGCGCAGCCGCGCCGAATCCGCCTTGGCACCGATGAAATCCTCGATATCGGGGTGATCACAACGCATCGTGGCCATCATCGCACCCCGACGCGAGCCTGCCGACATGATCGTGCGGCACATCGCGTCCCACACGTCCATGAACGACAAGGGCCCCGACGCATCCGCCGCCACGCCCGCCACCGGCGCGCCCTTGGGCCGGATGGTCGAAAAGTCGTACCCGATCCCGCCGCCCTGCTGCATCGTCAGCGCGGCCTCTTTCAGCATCTCGAAGATGCCGCCCATGTTGTCGGGGATCGTGCCCATGACGAAGCAGTTGAACAGCGTCACCGACCGCCCGGTGCCCGCGCCCGCCGTGATCCGCCCGGCGGGGAGGTACTTGAAGTCCTCCAGCGCGGCATAGAACCTGTCTTCCCACAGGGCAGGGTCTGCCTCTGTGGCCGCCAGCGCACGGGCAATGCGCCGCCACGTGTCTTCGACCGACAGGTCGATCGGCGTGCCGTCGGCCTCTTTCAGACGGTACTTCATGTCCCAGATCTGTTCGGCAATGGGCGCGGCAAAGCGGGTCATGGGGTGATTCTCCCGTGGGGCTGGGCAACAACTCTATCCAGAATACGCAACAGGTTGAAGACAGGGATCAAAGATATACCATATCCTGCGGTGAATGGGGAAGAATCTGTGGATAAGCGAACGCATCTGATCAAGCTCAGCGTCGGCACGGAAAGCCTGGACACGCTGGCCGCCTGGCAGGCCACCCGCATCGCCGACGCGCCGGACGGTCTGCCGCGGCACGTCACCCGCATGTGGCCCCGGCGCGAGGCAGAGGTGCTGAACGGCGGCTCGATCTACTGGGTGATCAAGGGCCTGATCCAGTGCCGCCAGCGCATCCTGCGGCTGGACCGCGTCACCGGGCCGGACGGCACCGAACGCTGCGCCATCGTGCTGGACCCGGAGCTGATCCGCACCTCCGCCGCACCCAGACGCCCGTTCCAGGGCTGGCGCTACCTGGCCCCCGCAGACGCCCCGCCCGACCTGCCTGCGGGCCGACAGGCCGAAGAGCCGCTGCCCCCCGCCCTCGCCGGGGCGCTGGCCGAGATTGGCGTGCTCTGAGCACTGGCAATCGCCGCACGGATCGTTACCTTCTGCTGCAACGCAAGACAGGAGCGAACCATGACCGACACCTACACCCCGCCCAAGGTCTGGACCTGGGACAAGGAAAACGGCGGCCAGTTCGCCTCCATCAACCGTCCCATCGCCGGGCCGACCCATGACCACGAACTGCCGGTCGGAGAACATCCGTTCCAGCTGTATTCCATGGGCACGCCCAACGGGGTGAAGGTCACGATCCTGTTCGAAGAGCTGCTGGCCGCCGGTCACGCCGCCGAATACGACGCCTGGATGATCCGCATCGGCAAGGGCGATCAGTTCGGGTCGGGCTTTGTCGAGATCAACCCGAATTCCAAGATCCCGGCGCTTCTGGACCGTTCCGGCCCCGCGCCGGTCCGGGTCTTCGAATCCGCCGCGATCCTGATGCACCTGTCCGAGAAATTCGCGGCCTTCCAGGGCCCGGCCGAAAAGCGGGCCGAGATGCTCAGCTGGCTGTTCTGGCAGATGGGCAGCGCGCCTTATCTGGGCGGCGGCTTTGGCCATTTCTACGCCTATGCGCCATACAAGATGGAATACCCGATCAACCGCTTCGCGATGGAGGTGAAACGCCAACTGGACGTGCTGGACCGGCACCTGGCCAACAGCCGCTTCATGGTCGGCGACGACTACACCATCGCCGACATGGCGATCTGGCCCTGGTACGGGCGTACCGTGCATGGCGAAAGCTACAATGCGGGCGAGTTTCTCGATGTCGGGATCTACAAGAACGTGATCCGCTGGGCGGACGAGATCCTCGACCGCCCTGCCGTGCAGCGCGGTCGTTTGGTGAACCGCACCGGCAAGGGCAACCTCAAGGAGCGCCACGCTGCCTCGGATTTCGAGACAAAGCTGAACGAAACCGACGACTGACGTGGTCAGAACAGGAAGTCGCTGCCGTCCAGAAAAGTGGCCGAGGTGACAAACACCTCGGTCGTTCCGAAACTCACCCGCGCGCCAAGCGGCTCGTATGTGATGGTCAGCCCGCCCATGCCGGTCACGACGCCGCGCAGGTCGATGCTGTCCGTGCCGCGGACAAAGTCGCCAATGGTGTCACTTCCCTCATCCGCATCGCGATAGACGAATCGGTCGCGCCCCGGCCCGCCCCACAACACGTCATCGCCATCCGACCCGATCAACCGGTCCTGTCCGGTCTGACCGTACAGCGTATCATCCCCGCGGTTGCCGTACAGGCGATCGGTTCCCTGGCCGCCTTCCAGAAGGTCCCGTCCGCCGCGCCCGATGAGCACATCGTCATTGCGTCCGCCGGACAGCCGGTCATTGCCACCACCGCCATCCAGCGTATCATCCCCCGACTGCCCGAACAGCCGGTCCCGCCCGGCCAGCCCGGACACGTCGTCGTCGCCCACGCCGCCAAGGATGCGATCATCCCCTGCCCCGGCGACAAAGACATCGTCCTCGGACACGGCACTCATGCCCAGCGAGGTGTATTGAAGGAACCCGGAACTGCTGTTGATCGGGATCAGCAGCTGGAAATCCGCGATGCTCGACGGGGGACGGCCACCATAGGCACCACCTGAATTCGGGAACACGAAAATCTGGTCCGCGCCGAAGGGCACGCCCCAACTGCTGAAGAACCCCGATCCGCCGGTGACCGTCGTCAATGTCATGGTGACCGTGCCCATGCCGACAGAGCCCAGCGGCACAAGCCCCCCCGGCAGCGCCAGAAAGCTGCTGGCCGGAATGTCGGTTTCCGTGCCGGGGAGGTAGTAGACATCGTCGTCATAGGCCAGAACCGTCTCGTACGTCCAATCGCCCGTGACGGTGTTGTACAGGATGCCCTGTCCGGAATACTCGGTCACACCCGCCTCCAATCGTTAATCGTGTTGTCGCCGTGCATTTGCACGCCTAACGCGTCGACATGACCCTGTCCATCTGCAGCCGCGCGCTACATCCCCGGCATGACCAAGTCCTACACCCCCCGCGGCCTGCCCGTGCCCTCTGGCCGGCTGACCCGTGCCGCCCGGATGGGCAGCGTGACCACCCGGATGCTGGGCGCGGTGGCGGCGGGGGGCGCTCAGGCGCTCTTGCGGGGCGAGCGCCCCGAGGCCCGCAGCCTGATCGCCACCCCGGCCAATGCCCGCCGCCTGACCGAAGAACTGGCACGGATGCGCGGGGCGGCGATGAAGATGGGGCAACTGCTGAGCATGGAGGCCGGGGATTTCCTGCCGCCCGACCTGTCCGACATCCTGGCGCATCTGCGGGCGGATGCGCATTTCATGCCGCCCAAACAGTTGAAATCGGTACTGATCGCGCAATACGGTCCCGATTTCCTGAAACGCTTTGCCAGGTTCGACACCCGCCCCGTCGCCGCCGCCTCCATCGGGCAGGTCCACCGCGCGCGCAGCAAGGACGGCCGCGATCTGGCGCTCAAGATCCAGTATCCCGGCGTGCGCTGCGCGATCGACGCCGATGTGGCGAACCTCGGGACGCTCCTGAAACTCTCCGGCCTGCTGCCCAAGGGCGTCGAGATCGGGCCGCTTCTGGAAGAAGCCCGCCGCCAGCTGCACGAAGAGGCCGACTACAGCCGCGAAGCGCAAGAGCTGACCCGCTTCGGCAAGCTGGTCGGCGACTTGCCGGGCTTTGTGCTGCCCCGGGTGCATCCCGACTATTGCGCGCCCGACATCCTTGCCATGGATTTCATCGAAAGCCGCCCCATCGAAGCGGTGGAAGACTCCGATCAGGACACCCGGGACGACGTCGCCGCGCGCCTGCTGGCGCTGTTCCTGCACGAGTTGTTCGACTGGCAGCAGGTGCAGACCGATCCGAACTTTGCCAATTACCGCTGGCAGCCCGAAACCGGCCGGATCGTGCTGCTGGATTTCGGCGCATCGCGGGCCTTTCCGAAACCGTTTGCCGAAACCTGCCGGACCCTCACCCGCGCCGCGCTGAACGGCAACCGCTCCGGCACGCTGGACGGGCTGACGGCCCTGGGTGTCCTGCCCCGGGACCTGCCGCCCGGCCAGGCCCGGGTGATCGGCGAGATGATCGCCCTTGCCCTGCCGATCCTGCAGGCGGGGATCGTGGATTTCTCGGACCCCGCGCTGTTGCGGCAGATGCGAGAAAAGGGGATGGAACTGGGCCTGCACGAAGAGTTCCGGCATCTTCCGCCCTGGGACGCGCTCTATCTTCAGCGCAAGCTGGGCGGGCTGGTGCTGCTGGCCACGCGGCTCGGGGCCCGGGTGCCGCTCGGGGCGCTGATTTCGCGGCATCTGTAGGGCGGGGTTCACCCCGCCGCCCCTTATACCCCGATCAGATCGCCCAGCCGGCGCAGCGTCTCGCGCTCGGCATCGCTGAGGACCGCCCGCCGCGCACGGAACAGGGTTGCCTGCGATCGCAGCACGGGCGCGTCGCTCAGCACCTTGAGATGGTTCGCCCGCAGCGTCTCGCCGGTCGAGGTGATGTCGGCGATGGCCTCGGCGGTGAGGTTCTTCACCGTGCCTTCCGTCGCCCCCTGGCTGTCCACCAGCCGGTAATCCGCCACCCCGCCATCGCGCAGGTATTCCCGTACCAGCCGGTGATACTTGGTGGCGATGCGCAGCCGGAACCCGTGCCGCGCCCGGAAGGCGGCGGCGGCGGCATCCAGATCGTCGAGCGTGTCGACGTCGACCCAGGCCATCGGCACGGCAACGATCAGATCGGCCTGGCCAAAGCCCATTTCGGCCAGCGGTTCCACCTTCTGATCCCATTGTACCAGCTTTTCCCGGATCAGGTCTGTGCCGGTCACCCCCAGGTGGATCCGCCCGGCGGCCAGTTCGCGCGGGATCTCGCCCGCCGAAAGCAGCACCAGCGACACGCCCTCGATCCCGTCCACCGACCCGGCATATTCCCGTTCCGACCCGCTGCGCGTCAGGGTCACGCCCCGGTCCTGGAACCAGTCAAAGGTCTTTTCCATCAACCGGCCCTTGGAGGGCACCCCCAGCTTGAGGCTCATGCCTGCTCCTCCGTCTGCGGCAACAGCCCGGGGCGGATCACCGCGCCCACGGCCGGGATCTCGGCCCCCCGGCCCAGCCGCCGGGTCAGCGCGTCATAGCGCCCGCCGGTGGCCACCGGCGGCAGGTCCGGCCGTCCGCCGCTGAGAAAGCCGAAGACGAAGCCGTCGTAATACTCCATCGAGGTGCGGCCATAGCTGGCCTCGAAGGCCAGCCTGTCCACCGCGACACCGCGCGCCGCCAGCGCGTCGCAGCGCGCCTCGAACCGCCGGACGGCGGGCATCAGGCTGGGGAGGTCCACGGCGATGTCACGCAGCCGCTCCAGCGCGAAGGGGCAGGTTTCGCGGATGTCCAGCAACGCGTCGATCTGCGCCAGCTGGTCTTCGGACAGCGGCGGTTCGGCGGCATCGGCGCGCAGCGCGGCGATGCGGGCGGCGATCTCGTCCTCGCCGCGCAGGCCGATCACCGTCTCGACGTCGGCCAGCGGATCGGATTGTGCCAGCAACGCCGCACGGGACGGCGGCACCGGGCTGCGCCCGGCAAACCGGTCAAGCAGCGCACGGAACCGGCGCGGGCGCCAGATATGCCGCATCAGCGCCGCCTTGCGGGCCTCGGAGGTGGCCAGCCCCTGCACGGCGGCGGTCAGGATGCCGATATCGCCGGTCACCGCGTCCAGCGCATAGGGGGCCAGCAGCTCGGCAAAAAGCGCAAAGACCTCGGCATCGGCCCGCGCCGGGTCGGTGCGGTCGAACAGTTCGAACCCGACCTGCTGGTATTCGGACGCGCGCGTGGGGTCCGCCTCCTGCCGCCGGAACACCTCGCCGGCATAGCAATAGCGGGCAGGCTCGACCGCGCCCGCCATGTGCATCTGCACCACCGGCAGGGTAAAGTCCGGGCGCAGCATCAGCTCGCCGCGCTCCGGGTCCTGGGTGACATAGGCCCGGGCGCGGATATCCTCGCCATACAGGTCAAGCAAGAGTTCGGCGGGCTGCAGGATGGCGCAGTCGACCCGCACCGCCCCCTGTTCGACCAGGCGGGCGCACAGGTTCTGGGCCAGTTGGCGGGCGCGATCCGTCATGCCTGCCCGTCCAGGATCGCGCGCACGCGGGCCACCATCTCGGCCCGCGGCACCTCGTATTGCGAGGGGCGGTCCTTCCATTCCTCCAGCGTGGCGTTCCGGGCGATTTCCGCCCCCAGGATCAGGTCCTTGATCTGCACGACGCCCTTGGCCTTTTCCTCGGCCCCCTCGATCACCGCAACCGGCGCGTTGCGCTTGTCGGCGTATTTCAACTGGTTGCCGAAGTTCTTGGGATTGCCCAGATAGACCTCGGCCCGGATTCCCGCGCTGCGCAGTTCGGCCACCATCGTCTGGTAGTCGGCCATGCGGTCGCGGTCCATCACGGTCACCACCACCGGACCGACGCCGGCCTGGCCGGTGCGGCCCTTCTCGCGCAGCGCCGCCAGCAGCCGGTCGACCCCGATGGAAACGCCGGTGGCCGGCACGGGCTGGCCGGTGAAGCGCTTGACCAGATCGTCATACCGCCCGCCGCCGGCGACAGAGCCGAACTGCCGCTTGCGGCCTTTTTCATCGAGAATCTCGAAGGTCAGTTCCGCCTCGAAGACCGGACCCGTGTAGTAGCCAAGGCCGCGCACGACGGACGGGTCGATGTCGATGCGGTCGTGCTGATAGCCCTGCGCGTCCAGCAGCCCGGCGATCTGCTCCAGTTCGTCGACCCCTTCGGCCCCCACGTCCGACGCCCCGACGGCAGCCCGCAGGTTCGCCAGGGTCGCGGAGGCGTCAGCACCCTTGGAGGTCAGGAAGGCCACCACCGGGTCGGCCTGCGCCTCTCCCAGGCCGACGCCGTCGATATAGGCACCCGACGCATCCAGTCGCCCCTTGCCCAGAAGCTCGCGCACCCCGGCTTCGCCCACCTTGTCGAACTTGTCGATGGTGCGCAGCACGGCGGCCTGCGTGTCGCGATCGGTAACGGCCATCGCGTCCAGCACCCCGTTCAGCACCTTGCGATTGTTCACGCGGATCAAGTAATCGCCGCGCGGAATGCCCACTGTTTCCAGGCAATCCGCGAGCATCGCGCAGATCTCGGCATCCGCCGCGACCGAAGCCGCGCCCACGGTGTCCGCGTCGCATTGATAGAACTGCCGGAACCGTCCCGGCCCCGGCTTTTCGTTGCGCCAGACCGGGCCCATCGCGTAGCGCCGGTAGGGCAGCGGCAGGTCGCCCCGGTGCTGGGCATAGACCCGGGCCAGCGGTGCCGTAAGGTCATACCGCAGCGCCAGCCAGCCTTCATCTTCGTCCTGCCAGGCGAAGACGCCTTCGTTCGGGCGCTCCACATCGGGCAGGAACTTGCCCAGCGCCTCCACCGTCTCGACGGCCGAGGACTCCAGCGCCTCGAACCCGTAGCGGTGATAGACCCCGGCAATGGCGGCGAGCATGTCGGCCCGTTCCGTCACCTCCGCCCCGAAATAGTCGCGGAACCCCTTGGGCGTCTGGGCCCTGGGGCGCGGCGCTTTCTTCTCTTTGGCCATGAGTCCCGATCCGCTTGGAAAACCGTCGCGCTTCCTCTACCCAATGGGCGTCACAGGGGCAAGCAACCGACCCGGGAGATCGCCATGACATCCGACACCGCCCTGGAAACCCGCCTGGCCCATCTGCAGCGCGCCGTGGACGATCTGTCGGACGTGGTTGCGCGGCAGGATCGCGAGATCGCGCGGCTGACGGCGCAGGTGCGCCTGCTGATGCAACGCGAAGCGGCGCGCGAGGCCGATGGCACGGGCGGCGCGGTGTTTACCGACGAACGCCCGCCGCATTACTGAGTGGTCACTTGGTCTTGATGTCCAGCGCCATCACCGCGCCGTCATGCAGCAGCAGGTTCTTCCAGCGCGGATTGCTGCCGAAGCGTTCGTAGATGCTCAGGAACACCGTATCCTCGGCCAGCCGGTCCATGCGCGCGCCGCATGGTTGACCCTTGCCGACCCGGCAGACCCTGGCCTTGACCGTTTCATAAGCCTCGTCGGTGCGGGAATAGGGCTGCGTCTTGGAGGGCGCGCCATAACGAATCTGTTCATGCGTTTCCGGCGTGCCGAACAGGGCCAGCGCCGCGGTGAACTGCCGCGCACAGCCATCGTCGAACCCGGTGAGGTAGAAGGTGCGCGGCGTGGTGCCCGAGGAATTGGTGTCGTGCAGCGCATAACCGCGGCCGCGGTCGGGATAACGGTCCACCACCTTGCCCAGACGGCTGTCCGGCACGCCGCACAGCCGGGCGATGCGTCCATAAGGCAGGACGGTGCCCGGCGTGACCACCTCGTAATCCGGATCGCCGGGCTTGGGCCCCGAGGCCCGGCGCGGGGCCCGCGCGTCACCATCGCCCCGCAGGGCGGCAAAGAGCCCCCTGCGCGGGGTGTCCCGCGCGGCCCCGTCCTCCGCCTCCGCAGCAGGCTCCGGCGCGTCCGCGGGCTCCGGCGCGTCCGCCGGCTTCGGTGCCGGCTCTTCCGGGGCGGGCTGTGCCGCCGCCTGTGGAGCGGTGGATTCGGTCTTGGCCGCGTCGGCGCGACCGCGCAGAAAGCCCAGCAGGCCGCCGCGCGGCGCGCCTTCGGCATCCGTCTCTGTATTGGCCTCGGCTTCGGCGATGCTGTCGGCCTCGGGCGCAGGCACGGCCTCGGCTTGCGGGGCAGCCTCCGCCACATCCACATCGGCCAGCGTCGGCACACGCTCCAGCGGGTTGCCACAGCCTGCCAGCGCAAAAACGACACTCATCAAGAACACGGTCCGGCGCATCGGGTCTCTCCTCGGGCGCAATCTACGCCGTTCTAGCGCGGCAGCGGCGCGGGCGTCCAGCCGCCAAGCGGTCTGCCGCCGGGCACGCCGCGTCAGAACTCTTCCACTGCGAGAACCCCGTCGAGCGACTTCACCGCTCCCTTGATTTCCGGCGTCACCGGGAACTCCTGGCGCAGGTCCAGTTCCACCTCGCCGGGCAGTCCGGCGTCGGTCAGGCACAGATGCACCGGACCGCGCGCGGCCCGGGGCAGCTGTTCGGCGGCGCGGCCCAGCACGTTGGCGATCTGGCCCAGCGCCTCAGGCCGCTCGACGAAGATGCGCAAACCCGCCGCCCCGGCCTCGGCCACCACGGCATCGGCCGGCGACACCGACCGGCCCAGAAGCTTCAGCTGGTCCGCCTCCAGCGTCGCCTCGACTGTGACGATGACCTTGGCCCCGGTTTCCAGAAACTCGCGCGAGGCTTCCAGCGCTTCGGAGAACAGGGTCACCTCGTAGGCACCGGTGGGATCGCTCAGCTGGCAAAAGGCAAAGCGGTTGCCGCGCGCCGACTTGCGCTCTTGCCGCCCGGCCACCACACCCGCCATCCTGGCCAGATGCGCACCGCCGGCGGCCTTGGCCGTCACTTCGTCCAGCGTCATGACGTCGCTGCGCCGGAGCGCGGGCATGTAGTCGTCCAGCGGATGACCGGAAAGGTAGAAGCCCACTGCCTTGAACTCTTCGGCCAGGCGCTCGGCTGGCAGCCAGTCCGGCACCGGGCTGAGCCGCGGTTCGGGCAGATCGTCGCCCGCATCGCCGAACAGCGACACCTGGTTGCTGGCTTTCTGGTCATGCACCGCCGCCGAATAGGCCACCAGGGCATCGAGGCTGTCAAAGACCCTGCGGCGGTTGGGATCGAGCACGTCAAAGGCCCCGGCCCGCGCCATCATTTCCAGCGAGCGCTTGCCGACGCGTTTCAGATCGACCCGGCGGGCAAAGTCGAAAAGCGTGGCAAACGGCCGCTCGTCGCGCTCGACCGAGCGCGCCTCGCCCGTTGCGAGGCCGCCCGCCAGGGCGGATGAGCGGCGCCCCTGCACGACAAGCTGCATCGCCTCGACGCCCACATTCTTCAGCGCACCCAGCGCATAGACCAGTTCGCCCTCCACCACGTCGAACATGGCCTGAGACCGGTTCACGCAGGGCGGCACCCAGGGCAGGCCCAGCCCCTTGCGCACCTCTTCGAAATAGATCGCCAGCTTGTCGGTCAGGTGGATGTCGCAATTCATCACCCCGGCCATGAATTCCACCAGATGATTGGCCTTGAGCCAGGCGGTCTGGTAGCTGACCACCGCATAGGCCGCCGCGTGCGACTTGTTGAACCCGTAATTGGCGAACTTGTCCAGCAGCGCCCAGGTCTCTGCCGCCTTCTTCTCGTCCACGCCGTTTTTCGCCGCGCCTTCCAGAAAGATGGGTTTCTGCTTGTCCATCTCGGCCTGGATCTTCTTGCCCATGGCCCGGCGCAGCATGTCGGCACCGCCCAGCGTGTAGCCGGCCATTTCCTGCGCGATCTGCATCACCTGTTCCTGGTAGACGATGATGCCCTGGGTCTCGTCCAGGATGTGATCGACGCTGGGGTGCAGCAGGTCGCGCTCGCTCAGCCCGTTCTTGACCTCGCAATATTTCGGGATGTTCTCCATCGGGCCGGGACGATAGAGCGCCACCAGCGCCACGATATCCTCGATGCAGGTGGGTTTCATGCGCTTGAGCGCATCCATCATGCCCGAGCTTTCCACCTGGAACACGGCGACGGTTTTCGCGGCGGCGTAAAGCCTGTAACTCGCCGCGTCATCCAGCGGAATTGCGTTGATCTGGTTCTCGGTGCCCGGTTCGGGCTGGTACAGGTCCGTCCCGTCCGCGGCCACGTGCAGCGGTCGCCCCGATTTCAGGATCAGGTCGACGGCGTTCTGGATCACGGTCAGCGTCTTGAGACCGAGAAAGTCGAACTTCACCAGCCCCGCCTGCTCCACCCATTTCATGTTGAACTGCGTCGCCGGCATGTCCGAGCGCGGATCGCGGTAAAGCGGCACCAGCTCGTCCGTGGGCCGGTCGGCGATCACCACGCCCGCCGCATGGGTCGAGGCGTTGCGCAACAGCCCCTCCACCTGCATGCCGTAGTTCAGCAGCCGGTCCACGACCTCTTCGGCCTTTGCCTCTTCGGCCAGACGCGGCTCATCCTTCAGGGCCTTTTCGATGCTGACCGGCTTGACGCCTTCCACAGGGATCATCTTTGACAGCCGGTCCACCTGCCCATAGGGCATCTGCAGCACGCGGCCCACATCGCGCACCGCCGCCTTGGACAGCAGCGCGCCGAAGGTGATGATCTGCGCCACGCGGTCATGGCCGTACTTGTCCTGCACGTAGCGGATCACCTCTTCGCGGCGGTCCATGCAGAAATCGATGTCGAAATCCGGCATCGAGACGCGTTCGGGGTTCAGGAACCGCTCGAACAGCAGCGAATAGCGCAGCGGGTCCAGATCGGTGATCGTCAGCGCGTAGGCCACAAGGCTGCCTGCACCCGAGCCGCGGCCCGGGCCTACCGGTATGTCCTGCTCCTTGGCCCATTTGATGAAATCGGCCACGATCAGGAAATAGCCGGGAAAGCCCATGTTCTCGATGATGCCCAGCTCGAAATCGAGCCGCGCCTGGTATTCCTCGGGCGTCACCGCGTGCGGGATCACCGCAAGACGGTCCTGCAGGCCCTTGTTCGCCTGTCGGCGCAGTTCCTGCACCTCGTCATCTGCGAATTTCGGCAGGATCGGATCGCGCCGGTACGCCATGAAGGCGCAGCGCCGCGCGATCTCCACCGTGTTCTCCAGCGCTTCGGGCAGATCGGCGAACAGCACCGCCATCTCGGCCGGGCTTTTCAGGTAATGCTGCGGGGTCAGTCGGCGGCGCGGCTCGTTCTGGTCCACATAGGCACCCTCGGCGATGCAGATCAGCGCATCATGCGCCTCGTACATCTCTTCCTTGGGGAAATAGACGTCGTTCGTGGCCACCAGCGGCAGGCCCATCTCATAGGCCATCTCCACAAAGCCGCGTTCGGTCTGCCGCTCGGCCTCGGGCGGCGAGCCGTCCTCGCGCGGGTGGCGCTGCAATTCGACATAAAGCCTGTCGCCGAACATGTCCCAAAGCTGCGTCAGAAGCGTCTGCGCCGCCGCCAGGTGACCGGCCTGCAAATGCCGCCCCACCGGCCCGTCCGGGCCGCCGGTCAGGCAGATCACGTCCTCGGCATGCCGCGCAAGCTCGTCCAGCGTCACATGCGGCAGCGCCCCGTCCTTGCGCAGGTACAGGCACGAGTTGAGCTTCATCAGATGGCCGTAGCCGCGTTCGGTCTGTGCCAGCAGAACCACCGGCGCGGGCGGCTTTTCCCGCTCGCCCCGCTGCGGCTGCACATAGCGCAGATCCACCTGGCAGCCCATGATGGGCTGCACCCCTGCCCCCGCCGCGCCCACGGAAAACTCCAGTGCCGCAAAGAGGTTGTTGGTGTCGGTGACCGCCACCGCAGGCATGCCCATATCGGCCACGAGGCCCGGCAGCTTCTTCAGCCGCACGGCCCCTTCGAGAAGGGAGTATTCGCTGTGCACACGCAGGTGAATGAATCGGGGCTCTGCCATGCCCCCACAGTATGTTGTGTCGCGCGCTCGGGAAACCCCAAAGGCCCCGGGCCGACGCGCGGGACACCCCGCCCCGTCGGTGTCTCGTCCGAGGTAGCAGGCGGT
Organism: Alphaproteobacteria bacterium; assembly: GCA_030425925.1. Lineage (GTDB taxonomy): Bacteria > Pseudomonadota > Alphaproteobacteria > Rhodobacterales > Rhodobacteraceae > JAUHZO01. The sequence goes on from JAUHZO010000003.1 coordinate 17,272, forward strand.
CCATTCGGGTGGCGCGGCTTGATCGGACAGCGCCACGCGCGCACCTTCCTGGCAACCCTCACGGACATTCTGCCATGCACGCCTCTCACAGCCAGACATTCTGCCCCGACACGCGTGTCGAGCATACCGAGCCTGCCAGCCCGCGCGCGTCTGCAGGCGCTCGCATCCGGGCCGCGCTGGTGCGCTGGCTGCCGGGATTGACCGCCCGGGTTCTGGCGCGGCGTTATCTTCAGTCGACCGCCTGCCTGCGCCTGCAGGACCTGGGCGGCGGCTTTGACGTGATCGACGCCGGCCGCGACACGGCGATCCTGCGCCATGCCGCCATGGGCAAGGGGGATGGCCGCCGCGTGCTGATCGTGCCCGGGCATGACGGCCACTACCGGCAATTCGCGCGGATGGTGCGGGCGTTGCAGCGCGCAGGCGCAGAAGTCGATCTGCTGATCCTGCCCGGACATCTCCGGCCCGCCCGCAGCATTTGCAGCATGCGCCACATCACACGGGCCATCCTTGCCGCCGAGCGCGACCATGGACCTTATGACGGCATCGCCGCGCATTGCGTCAGCGCCAATGCCACGCTGTTTGCCCTGCAGGACGGGCTGACCTGTGCGCGGCTGGCCCTGATCTCGACCCCGGTGGACCTGAAACGCCTGGTCCGGTCCGGAGGCCAGCAATACGGCCTGTCCGGTCGCAGCCTCGACCGCTTCGTATCCCGGGTCAGTCGACTGGGCGCGCCATATGCGCTGGACACTCCCTGGGTGCCCATTGCGAAAGCGCGCAGCGAGTTGCTGCTGATGGTGCATGCCCGCGACGACTGGGCCGCGCCCGCGTCCGACATCCACGCGCTGGCGGCCTGCTGGCGCGGGGCCGAGACGGCGATCCTCGACCATGGCGGGCACAATTCGATCCTGAGCAGCCGGACCGCCGTGGCGCGCATCACCGATCACCTGACCCGCTGAGTGGCGCGGAAAACCTAGCCATCTGGCTAGGTTTTTGATTGACTCGAACGCGCGCCGGTCATTACCTAGCCACATGGCTAACCAACTCGACAGTTTCTTCGCCGCCCTCGCCGACCCCACCCGCCGCGCCGTGATCGAACGGCTGGCCAGGGGGGCGGCGCCCGTCAGCGAACTGCACGCGCCGCATGACATGGCACTGCCCTCGTTCCTCAAGCATATCGGCAAGCTCGAAGCCGCCGGTCTTGTGCGCAGCGAAAAGAAGGGCCGCACGCGGATCGTCCATATCGAGGCCGCGCCCCTCAAAGAGGCCGAAACCTGGCTGCACCAGCAGCGCGCGCTGTGGGAAGGCCGTCTCGACCGTCTGCAATCCCTTGCCGAAGCCCTTGAAAGGAAACCCTCATGACCCCGGCCATCGGACATTTTCACATCGAGCGCAGCTTTGCCCTGCCCCGCGACCGGCTGTGGCACCTGCTGACCGACCCGGCGATGCGCAGCCAATGGGGCGCGCCCTCGGACGAGGACGTGCTGATCGTCGATGCAAGCGACCTGCGCGAAGGCGGCCGGGATCTGCACCGCTGCGGGCCGCGCGACGATCCGGCCTATACGGTCGAGACGATCTGGTTCCGCCTTGCCGAACCGGACCTGGCCTGTTTCTCCGAAACCGTCGACGCCGGTGGCGCGCGCATCGCCACCAGCCTTGTCACCTACGGGCTGACGGACACCGCCACGGGCTGCGAATTCAGCATCGACGTGCAGCTGTCGTCCTTTGTCGGCCCCGGGGCGATGTCCGATTTCCAGGCCGGCTGGACCTCGGGTCTGAACCGGCTGGCCGCGCTGGTGGAGCAGCAGGCATGACCCCCTTGCATGACAGCTTTACCCTCACCCGTGACATCGCCGCCTGCCGTGCCCATGTCTGGGCTTGCTGGGAAGACCCGGCCCTGAAGCGCAAATGGTTTGTCGACAATGACAGCGACGGCTGGTCCCTTGAGTCCTACAGCCTCAGCTTCACCCGCGGGGGCCGCGAAACGGGCGTCTGGACTGTCAACGCCCCCGGCGAACCCTGGCATGGCCGCCACCGAAACGACACGACCTGGCTCGACATCGCGCCGCAGGATCACATCGTCTACGCCTATACCATGGCGTTGAACGATCAAATCCATTCCGCCTCGCTGGCCACTGTCCTCTTCGCCGATGCCGATGGCGGCACGCGACTGACCTTTACCGAACAGATCGTTCTCTACGACTCGCGCTACGGCGTGGACAACCGCCGCAACGGGTGGAGCAAACTGCTCGACACACTGGAAACCACTCTCAGGGAGACCGCGACATGACCTTCAACCCCGAGACCGACCTGCAGATCGAACGGCTGATCCGCGCCGCGCCGGACACCGTCTGGCGCTGCTGGGAAGAGCCGGAGCTGTTCAGGCAATGGTTTGTCCCCAAGCCTGTAGAGGTGACCGAGGTCGACAACGACCTGCGCGCCGGGGGCCGGGCGTTCAACGTCATGAAACTGCCCGACGGCACGCTGATGGAAAACGACGGCTGCTTTCTGCTCGCCGACAAGGCGCGGCGGCTGGTCTTTACCGACGGAATGCTGCCCGGGTTCCGCCCCGCGCCGGACTGTTTCATGGTGGCCGATGTCACGCTGACCCCGCAAGACGGCGGCACGCTCTACCACGCCCACGTGATGCACCGCACCGCCGAGCAGCGCGAAAGCCATGAAAAGATGGGCTTCCTCGACGGCTGGGGCACAACGCTCGGGCAGTTGGACGCGCTGGCACAGACGCTCTGACCCCGCGCGCCAGTTTTCCCTTGCCAAACCCGGAAAGCCGCGCCTAGCCTGTGATCCACAACAGGGAACAGGCGCGCTTTCTACGCCGCATCGAGGGCGCGCACCCCGGATCGGGGCACATTGGTAAGGCGGCAGGCGTCACACAGATGGATCTCACCTTTCTTCTGAACGGAGAGAGCGTGTCCCTGCAGGACGTGGACCCCACGGTCACGCTGCTCGACTGGCTGCGCGAGACGCGCGGCCTGACCGGGACCAAGGAAGGCTGCAACGAAGGCGATTGCGGGGCCTGTACCGTGATGGTACGCGACAGCGCCGGAGCCAGGGCGCTGAACGCCTGCATCCTGTTCCTGCCGCAACTGCACGGCAAGGCGGTGCACACGGTCGAAGGCCTCGCCGCGCCCGACGGCACGCTGCACCCGGTGCAGGAGGCGATGATCGCGCATCACGGCTCGCAATGCGGTTTCTGCACGCCGGGCTTTGTCATGTCGATGGCGGTGGCGCATCTGAACGGCGATACGGGCCATGACGACGCGCTGGCCGGCAATCTCTGCCGCTGCACCGGCTATGCCCCCATCCTCCGCGCCGCCCGCGCCGCCGAGGCGGAACCGGTGCCGGAGCACCTGACCCGCTCTTTCATCTTTCCCGAAATACTCGAACACGACGCCGACACAGCACGGCCCGCCGAGTGGCAGGGTGCGGCACCGACAAGCGCCGATGCGCTGGCCGAGCTGTATGCGCGTCATCCCGACGCGACGCTGGTGGCGGGTGCGACGGATGTGGGGCTGTGGGTGACGAAACAGCTGCGCGACCTGGGCCGGGTGATCTTTCTCAACCGCTGCGACGACCTCCAGCGGATCGAGGAGACCGACGCGGGGCTACGCATCGGGGCCGGCGTCACGATGGACCGGGTGCTGGCGGTTATGGGTGCAAAGCACCCATCCTACGCCGAACTGATCCGCCGCTACGGCTCGGCCCAGGTGCGCGCGGCGGCGACCATCGGCGGGAACATCGCCAACGGCTCGCCCATCGGGGACAACCCGCCGCCGCTGATCGCGCTCGGGGCCATCCTGCATCTGCGCTTTCGCCAGGCAAGGCGCGAGATGCCGCTGGAGGATTTCTTTCTCGATTACGGGAAGCAGGACCGCTTTCCCGGCGAATTCGTCGAAGCGGTCACGATCCCGTCCCAGCCGGACCGGCTGCGCGTCTACAAGCTGTCGAAACGGTTCGACCAGGACATCTCGGCCGTCTGCGGCGCGTTCAACCTCACGGTCGAGGAGGGCCGGATCGCCGCGGCGCGCATCGCCTTTGGCGGCATGGCGGGCACGCCAAAACGCGCCTTGCACGTGGAGGCGGCCCTCATCGGCAAGCCCTGGAGCGAGGACACGCTGATCGCGGCATGGGCGGCCTGGGAGCAGGATTTCACGCCGCTGTCGGACATGCGCGCCAGCGCGGAGTACCGCCTGGCGGCGGCGCGCAACATGCTGTCGCGATGCCTGCTGCAGGACCTGGGGGCCGCCACCAACGTGCTGGAGGTGCAGCCGTGAGCGTCGCCAAGCCCCTGCCGCATGACGCCGCGCGCCTGCATGTGACCGGCGCGGCGCGCTATGTCGACGACATCCCGCTGCCCGCCAATACGCTGCACCTCGCCTTTGGCCTGTCCCAGATCGCCGCAGGTACCGTCACCGCACTGGATCTGAACGCGGTGCGCCGCGCGCCGGGCGTTCAGGGCGTCTGGACCGCAGCGGACCTGCCGTCGGACTGCGATTGTTCGCCCTCGGCGCATGACGAGCCGCTTCTGGCGGGCGACACGATCCTCTACCTGGGCCAGCCGCTGTTCCTGGTGGCCGCAACTTGCCATCTGGCGGCCCGGCATGCGGCCGCGCGGGCGCTTGTGACGTACGAAGAGACCGACGCGATCCTGACCATCGACGATGCCCTGGCGGCCGAAAGCCGGTTCGAGGACGGCCCGGTGGTCTGGTCCCGCGGCGATGCGGAGGCCGCCATCGCCGATGCCCCGCACCGGGTGAACGGCGTGATCGAGATGGGCGGGCAGGAGCATTTCTACCTCGAAGGCCAGACCGCGGCCGCCCTGCCCCAGGAAGGCGGCGACATGCTGGTGCATGCCTCCACCCAGCACCCGACCGAAATCCAGCACAAGGTCGCCGATGCCCTGGGCCTGCCGATGCACGCCGTCCGGGTCGAGACGCGGCGCATGGGCGGCGGGTTCGGCGGCAAGGAAAGCCAGGGCAACGCGCTGGCCATTGCCTGCGCGGTGGTGGCGCAGGCGACGGGACGACCCGCCAAGATGCGCTATGATCGCGACGACGACTTCCTGATCACCGGCAAGCGGCACGATTTCCGCATCGCCTACCGCGCGGGCTTTGACGATGCGGGCCGTGTTCTGGGGGTCGACATCGTGCAGATGGCCCGTTGCGGCTGGGCGCAGGACCTGTCCCTGCCGGTCTGCGACCGTGCCATGCTGCATGCCGACAACGCCTATCACCTGCCGGCGGTGCGTCTCGAATCGCACCGGTTGCGCACGAATACCCAGAGCGCTACCGCCTTTCGCGGCTTTGGCGGGCCGCAGGGGATGCTGGGGATCGAGCGGGTGATGGATCACATCGCGCATAGCCTGGGGCGCGACCCGCTGGAGGTGCGGCGCGCGAATTACTATGCGGCGGCGCGGGTGGAGCGCGTTGAAGGGGGTATTTCCACCAAGAAGAAGCAGCTGACGCCTTACGGGATGGAGGTGTCGGACTTCATTCTGCACGAGATGACCGAGGCCTTGGCCGACCGGTGCGACTATGCCGCACGGCGCGCGCGCGTTGCCGAGTGGAACGCGGCGCACCCGGTGCTGAAACGCGGGATCGCGCTGACGCCGGTGAAGTTCGGGATCTCCTTCACGCTGACGCATCTCAACCAGGCGGGCGCGCTGGTGCATGTCTACCAGGACGGCTCGATCGCGATGAACCATGGCGGGACCGAGATGGGGCAAGGGCTGTTCCAGAAGGTCGCCCAGGTGGCCGCCGCGTCATTTGGCGTGGAGATCGGCGTCGTGAAGATCACCGCGACCGATACCGCCAAGGTGCCCAATACCTCGGCCACCGCGGCATCCTCGGGGTCGGACCTGAACGGCATGGCGGTCAAGGCCGCCTGCGACACGATCCGCGCGCGCATGGCGGCGCACCTGGCGGCGGAGCGGCAGGCCGATCCGGGCGCGGTGCAGTTCGAGGACGGGCGGGTGGTCATCGGTTCCGATGTTCTGAGCTTTGCCGAGGCCGCGCAGGCCTGTTACCAGGGCCGCGTCAGCCTGTCGGCGACCGGATTCTACAAGACGCCGAAGCTCAGCTGGGACCGCAAGCGCGGCGCGGGGCGGCCGTTCTTATACTTCGCCTATGGCGCGGCCTGTTCGGAGGTGGTGCTGGACACGCTGACCGGCGAGAACCGGATCCTTGCCACGCATATCCTGCATGATTGCGGACGCTCGCTGAACCCGGCGCTGGATATGGGCCAGATCGAGGGCGGGTTTGTGCAGGGGGCGGGCTGGTTGACAACCGAGGAACTGGTCTGGGACGCGCGAGGCCGGCTGCGCACGCATGCGCCGTCGACCTACAAGATCCCCGCCTGTTCGGACCGTCCGCAGGTTTTTGACGTCATGCTTTGGGACGCCGAGAACCGGGAGGAGACGATCTATCGCTCCAAGGCGGTGGGGGAGCCGCCTTTCATGCTGGGCATGTCGGTGTTTCATGCGCTGTCCGACGCGGTGGCGGCCTGCGGGCCGGGCTATCCCGCGCTGGACGCGCCCGCGACACCGGAACGGCTGCTGGCTGCCGTACGCCGGGTGCGGGGGTGAGTTTCGATCTCGACAGCCTGCGCGCGGCGGTGGCCCTGCACGGGCGTGTGGCGCGGGTGGTTGTGGCCGATGTTCAAGGGTCAGCCCCGCGCGAGGTGGGTGCGGCGATGCTGGTCTGGGAAGGCGGGCAGTCCGGCACCATCGGCGGCGGCGCGCTGGAGTTCGAGGCCGCGCAGGCGGCGTTCACCCGCTTTGGTGCCACGCGTCATGCGCTGGGGCCCGCGCTGGGACAGTGCTGCGGCGGAGCTGTGACGCTCTGGACCGAGGTCTGGGACGCGGCGCGGTTGCAGGCCCTGACGGGCGACGTGGTGGCGCGCGGCCCGGGGGAGCGGCCGCTTGCCGTTGCGCGCCTGCTGGACCGGGCGCGGGCGCAGGGCCGCTTGCCTCTGCCGCAGCTTGTGCAGGGCTGGATGGTGGAGCCGGTCACCCGCGTCAGGCGACCGCTCTGGATCTGGGGGGCGGGGCATGTGGGGCGGGCCATGGTGGCGACACTCTCGCCCCTGCCGCATTTCGCGCTGACCTGGGTGGACACCGCGCGCGGCCGGTTCCCGCGCGCGTTGCCCGACGATGTGGCCTGCCTGCCCGCCGCGCGCCCCGAGGCGCTTGTGCCGCGTGCGCCGGTCGAGGCGGCGCATCTTGTTCTGACCTACAGCCATGCGCTGGACCTTGCCTTGTGCCATGCGCTGCTGGGCCATGCCTTCCACTGGGCGGGATTGATCGGGTCGAAAACGAAATGGGCCCGCTTTCGCAGCCGTTTGCGGGCCCTTGGCCACGAAAACGGGCAGATCGACCGTATCTGCTGCCCGATTGGGCAAAAAGCCCTGGGCAAACACCCTCAGGCCATTGCCATTTCAACCGCCGCCCAGCTACTTGATCTGCAAACAAGGAAAGGGACCGCTTGTCCGACACGCTGCTCCGCATCGACGGTCTGACCAAGGCCTATCCCGGCGTCGTTGCCAATGACGATGTCAGCTTTGACATCGGCAAGGGGGAAATCCACGCCCTCTTGGGCGAAAACGGCGCGGGCAAGTCGACACTGGTCAAGATGATCTATGGCCTGGTCGCGCCGGATCGCGGGAGCATGGCGCTGGACGGCGCTGCCTTTCGCCCCGGAAAGCCGTCGGAGGCCCGGCAGGCCGGTGTGGCCATGGTGTTCCAGCATTTCTCGCTGTTCGAGGCGCTGAACGTGGCAGAGAACGTGGCGCTCGGGATGGAGCAGCCGCCCCGGCTGCGCGATCTGGCGCGGCGCATCCGCGCGGTGTCGGAGACCTACGGGCTGCCGCTGGACCCGGCGCGCCTGGTGGGCACGCTGTCGGCGGGCGAACGCCAGCGGGTCGAGATCATCCGCTGTTTGCTGCAGGATCCGCGCCTGCTGATCATGGACGAGCCGACCAGCGTGCTGACCCCGCAGGAGGTGGAGATCCTGTTCGAGACGCTGCGCAAGCTGAAGGCCGAGGGCACGTCGATCCTGTATATCTCGCACAAGCTTGAAGAAATCCGCAGCCTGTGTGACCACGCCACCATCCTGCGCCGCGGCCGGAAGGTGGCGACCTGCACGCCCGCCGAGACCACCGCGCGGGAGCTGGCCGAGATGATGGTGGGGGCCAGTTTTGCCACGCCGGAAGCCACCTCGCACCGGACCGGCGACGTGGTGCTGGAGGTCACGGGCCTCAGCTTGCCCGCGCCGGGGGATTTCGGCACGCCCCTGCGCGAGGTCTCGATGTCGGTGCGCGCGGGTGAGGTGCTGGGCATCGGCGGCGTTGCGGGCAACGGCCAGGACGAGCTGCTCGCCGCGCTCTCGGGCGAGCGCGTCTCGCCGCAGGGCAGCGTCACGCTCAAGGGGCGCGATGTCAGCCGGCTGGGGCCGGTTGCGCGCCGCGAGGCGGGCCTGCTTGCCGGGCCCGAAGAGCGGCTGGGCCATGCCGCCGCCCCGAACATGAGCCTGGTGGAAAACGCTGTGCTGACCGCAGCGCGGCGGCAGAAGATGCTGACGGGCGGCTTTCTGCGCTGGGGCCGCGCGCGCGGCTTTGCCGAAGAGGTGATCCGCCGGTTCGACGTGCGCACCCCCGGCCCCGACACCGCCGCCCGGGCGCTTTCGGGCGGCAACCTGCAAAAATTCGTCGTCGGACGAGAGATCCTGCAGGCCCCCGAGGTGCTGATCGTCAACCAGCCCACCTGGGGCGTCGATGCCGCTGCTGCCGCCGCGATCCGGCAGGCGCTGCTGGATCTGGCGGCCGAGGGCGCGGCCATCGTTGTCATCAGCCAGGATCTCGACGAGTTGATGGAGATCGCCCAGAGCTTCGCCGCCCTGAACGAGGGTCGTCTGACCGCGTCGCGGCCCGTGTCCGGGCTCGATCTGGAGAAGATCGGGCTGATGATGGGCGGAGCGCATGACATGGAGGTGGCGCATGTTGCGGGCTGAGGCCGGGACGCTCCTGCCGGGCCGCGCGCCTGCGGCTCGGGCGGATTGGGGTATTTTCCCCAAGAAGAAGCAGGGGGCTGCGCGATGATCGTTCTGGAGAAGCGCCCGCAGCCCTCGCGGCTCTGGACGGTGCTGACCCCGATTCTGGCGGTGGCCCTGACGATGCTGGTGGGCGGCATGCTGTTTGCCGCGCTTGGCGCGAACCCGTTCGAGGCGATCCGCACGATCTTCTGGGATCCGGTCTTCAATGCGCAATTCGCGGGCTTCACCCGGCCGCAGCTGCTTGTCAAGGCGGGGCCATTGATCCTGATCGCGATCGGACTGTCGATCGGGTTCAAGGCGGGCATCTGGAATATCGGTGCCGAGGGTCAGTACATCGTGGGGGCCATCTGCGGCGCGGCGGCGGGGCTGGCGTTTTATCCGTCCGAAAGCGTGCTGATCTTTCCGCTGATGATTGTCGCTGGCGCGCTGGGGGGCTGGGCCTGGGCGATGATCCCGGCGCTGCTCAAGACGCGCTTTGGCACCAACGAGATCCTGGTGTCGCTGATGCTGGTCTACGTGGCCGAGAACATCCTTGCCTCCGTGTCGTCTGGCCTGTTGCGCAATCCCGAGGGCATGGGCTTTCCCGGCTCGCGCAATTTCAAGCAGTGGGAGGCGGCGCATAACGCGGAGCTGGTCGCCGGAACCGGCATGCATTGGGGCGTTCTGGCGGCGTTTGTTGCGGTGATCGCCGCCTATGTGCTGATGACCCGGCACATCCAGGGCTTCAACATCCGCCTGATGGGCGAGGCGCCGCGGGCAGCGCGGTTCTCGGGTGTGGAGCCTGCGCGGATCGTGCTGTTGTGCCTGGGTCTGGCGGGTGCTCTGGCCGGGATGGCGGGGCTCTTCGAGGTGACGGGCCCGGCGGGGCAGATCAGCATCGACTTCAACTCGGGCTACGGGTTCACCGCCATCATCGTGGCCTTTCTGGGCCGGTTGCATCCGGTGGGCATCCTGCTGGCCGGGCTCTTGATGGCGCTGACCTATATCGGGGGCGAGTTGGCGCAGCTGATGCTGGGGCTGCCCGGGGCTGCGATCCAGCTGTTTCAGGGGATGCTGCTGTTCTTCCTGCTGGCGATGGACGTGTTCACCAATTACCGGCTGCGCTGGGCGAAACGGGAGGCCGTGTGATGGACCTGAGCAGCATCAACCCCGTCCTTCTGATCGCCTCGATCATGATCAGCGCGACGCCGATCCTCTTTGCCGCCATCGGCGAGATGGTGGTGGAGAAATCCGGCGTGCTGAACCTCGGGGTCGAGGGGATGATGATCACCGGGGCCGTGGTGGGCTTTGCCATCGCGATCAACACCGGCTCGCCGGGCCTCGGCTTTGCCGCGGCGGCGGTGGCGGGCGCGGTGCTGTCGCTCGCTTTCGGTTTCTTGACGCAATACCTGCTGTCGAACCAGGTCGCCACAGGGCTGGGGCTGACGCTGGTGGGGCTGGGGTTGTCCTCGCTGATCGGCAAACCCTACGAGGGCATGAAGACCGCGACCCTGCCCAAGCTGGACCTTGGTCCGCTGTCGGACCTGCCGGTGGTGGGGCGGATGCTGTTTTCCCATGACATCATGGTCTATCTCAGCCTTTTGCTGGTGGCCGCGGTCTGGGCGTTTCTGAAGTTCACCCGCGCCGGGCTGATCCTGCGCGCGGTGGGTGAAAGCCATGACAGCGCCCATGCGCTTGGCTACAAGGTTGTGCGCATCCGGCTGATGGCGATCCTGTTTGGCGGGGCCTGCGCCGGGCTTGGCGGAGCCTATCTGAGCCTTGTGCGCGTGCCGCAATGGACCGAGGGCATGACCGCGGGTGCGGGCTGGATCGCGCTGGCGATCGTGGTCTTTGCCTCCTGGAGGGCGGGGCGTGTGGCGCTGGGCGCCTATCTTTTCGGCGGTGTGACGGTGCTGCAGCTGAACCTGCAGGCGGCCGGGGCGGCGGTGCCGGTGGCGCTCTTGTCGGCCTCGCCGTATCTGATCACGATCCTCGTGCTTGTCATCATTTCGGCCCGTGGCCAGCACGGCGCGCCTGCAGCACTGGGCCGCCCGTTCCACGCCACAAGTTGACCAGAAAACCGCAACCACTCACAGGGAGTAAACCATGCACAGAAGAACCCTCCTCACCTCCGTCGTTGCCCTGACGCTGGGCCTTGGCTCGGCCGCGGCCGCGCAGGACGTGACCGCCGGCTTCATCTATGTCGGGCCGATCGGCGATGGCGGCTGGACGTATGAGCACAACAAGGGCCGTCTGGCTGTCGAAGCGCATTTCGGCGACAAGGTGAAGACGATCTATCAGGAAAGCGTGCCCGAAGGGGCCGATGCCGAACGGGCGATCACGCAGATGGCACTGTCTGGCGCAGACATCATCTTTACCACTTCCTTTGGCTACATGGACCCGACCATCGCCGTGGCCGAGAAATTCCCGAACGTGAAGTTCGAGCACGCCACCGGTTACAAGCGCGCTGACAACGTTTCGATCTATTCCGCCCGCTTCTATGAAGGCCGCGCGATCCAGGGGCATATCGCGGGCAAGATGACCGAGACCAACAAGATCGGCTACATCGCCTCCTTCCCGATCCCCGAGGTCATTCGCGGCATCAACTCGGCCTATATCCACGCCAAGAAGGTGAACCCGGATGTCGAATTCTCGATCATCTGGGCCTACACGTGGTTCGATCCGGCGAAAGAGGCGGACGCCGCCAAGGCGCTGATCGACCAGGGCGCGGACGTCGTGCTGCAGCACACCGACTCCACCGCGCCGCAGGCCGCGGCACAGGAAGCGGGCGGCGTGATCACCTTTGGGCAGGCGTCGGACATGGGCGAATACGCGCCTCTGCCGCGCGTCTCCTCGATCATCGACGACTGGGCCCCCTATTACATCGCCCGCGTGCAGGCGGTGATGGACGGCACATGGGAATCGACCGACACCTGGGACGGCATCGGGCCGGGCATGGTGGGCATTGGCGAGATCACCGACGCCGTGCCTGCCGACGTCAAGGCCGAGGCGCTGGCGCTGAAAGAGGCGATCGCGTCGGGTGAATACCATCCGTTCACCGGGCCCTTGAACAAGGCGGACGGGTCGGTCTGGCTGGCCGAGGGCGAAACCGCCTCGGACGGGGATCTGCTGGGCATGAACTTCTACGTCGAAGGCCTGACCGCAGAAATCCCGAATTAACTGCAAAAGCGAAGGCTTTTGCAGTTGGTGGGCAAGGTCACATCCGCCCCGCGGATGTGACAGCCCACACCCCTCCATGCCGGGTGCAAAACTCGCAAAAAAGCGACGGCGCGCGCGAGATCTGTCAGGCGATTTCCACCACGGCCTCGACGGCGGCGATGTCGGTCACCCCGTTCAGCGTCAGCCGGGTCGGGCCGATCTCGAACACCAGATTGCCGTTCTGCACCGAAGCCGCGCCCATGATCTGCGCCTCTGTCCATTGACCAAAGACCGTTGCGTCGAACCGCAGCACATCCTCGGCCGTGTCGAAATCGGTGATCTCGTCCTGGCCCGAGCGGAAGACGAACACATCCATCCCGGCACCGCCGGTCATCGTGTCCATGCCCTGTCCGCCCACCAGCGTGTCATTGCCCGTGCCGCCATCCAGCAGATCGTGCAGGTTGCCGCCGCCCAGAAGGTCGTCGCCGTCCCAGCCATACAGGCTGTCCGACCCGGACTGACCCAGCAGCGTGTCCGCCCCCTGGCGACCGATCAATTCGTCATTGCCAAGCCCGCCGAACAGCAGGTCGTTGCCGGTATACCCGTTGAGCCGGTCCGCGCCATTGTTGCCATACAGCGTGTCGTTGCCCTCGCCGCCGTTGAGCGTGTCAAAGCCGTCATGGCCCCACATCAGGTCGTTCCCCGCCCCGCCGATCATGCCGTCAAAGCCGATCAGGCCATACATGGAGTCTGCCCCGTTTCCGCCTTCCATCCAGTCATTGCCGCCATTGCCGTGCAGAATGTCATCGCCGACCCCGCCTTCCAGCGTGTCCGCGCCGGGGCCGCCTTCCAGCGTGTCGTCCGAACCGTTGCCCCGCAGCGTGTCAAGGCCGCGCCCGCCCTGCAGTAGATCGTTTCCGGTACCGCCCTCGATCAGGTCATTTCCGATGTGCTGCGAACTTGTGTCCCCCCGCAACGTGTCGTTGCCCGGACCGCCTTGCAGCGTGTCATTGCCGTCCTCGCCGGCGATCACGTCGTCTCCGTCCTCGCCGTCAAGAAAGTCGTTCCCGGGACCGCCCTGCAGGTCGTCATTCCCTTCTTCCCCCCAGAGATAATCGTTGCCAGTTCCCCCCAGCAGCGTGTCGTTGCCGGTTCCGCCATAAAGAAAATCGTCCCGTCCCCGGCCATCCAGCAGGTCGTTGCCATCGTTTCCGCGAAGCTCTTCCGGGAAATAGTACTGGTTCGAATGGCTGTTGCCGATGATGACATCGTCATAGCTGATCGTCGCGCCGGGGATCCCGGCATAATCGACGGGAAAGTCGAAACTGCCGCGGGGCAGCGACAGAAGCCCGTCCATGTCGATGCGCGCATCGTCGGGGTCGATTGCGGGACCTGTCAGCTGGATCAGCACATAGGAATCCGCCGTTCCGAAATACGACGACCGTCTGATCAGCATCATCCCGACCTCGCCATCCGGCAATGTGAGGGTGAAGTAGCTTTGAGAGAAAGTGGTGTCGTCGTTTTGGCTCGGCACATAGGAAACCAGGAAAGAGTCGGCACCATTGTCCGGGATCCAGGGACCTTCGGGCCGCGAAAAGACAGAGGTGCCGCTGCCGGCATACTGGATGGGAGAGGAGGGTTGATCCCAGGCCGCGTGTACAAAGCGGAAAGTCGGGGCGGTAACAGTGGGCATGAAAAAACCTTGTTGCTGAAAGCTGCTTTGAGTGTCAGTCTATCAGCACCGCGCCGCGGGCCGCATACATCATCTGGTGTAAAGGGCGGTGATTTTTCGCGGCGCTTTCGGAATTTCTCCGATCACGTTGCAGCCCATGGTCACGCGAAGCGCGGTCACGAGGTCCTGCGCGGTTTCGGCGCTCAGGTACAGCCCGCCGGTGATATCGGCCAGGCAGCTGGCATTTGACATCGCCTGTTTGCTGGTTGCCGCGCCCTGACCGCTGCCCACCTTGAAGCCGATCACATGCACCGTCAGCCCGCGCCCCCGGCTGGCCAGCCGCGCGGCCAGTTCGCAGGGCGCACCGCCGCAGGTTTCATCGCCGTCGGTGACCAGCACCACGGTGCCCGGCGTGCGGCGGTATTGCAGCACTTCGGCGGCGATCTGCACCGCTTCGGTCAGCGGTGTGCCGCCCACCGGGCGGAGCCCCTCGACCTCGCCGATCACCCGCGGCGCGGCCCCCCATTGCGGCCCGAACCGGACCGAGATGTTTTCGCACACGCGGTTGCCGCCGGGGCCATAGACCACGAGGCCCACGCGGCGCGATGCCGCGATCTCGGGCATGACGTGGCGCACCGCCTGGCGCGCCTGGGCAATCCGCGGCACGCCCTGGGTGGTAAAGCCCATTTCGGACATCGACCCGGACCCGTCAAAGACGATCATCGCGTCTTCGGTACAGCTTTCCCCGGCCCCCAGCGCCAGGGGCATGCCCATGCAGATCAGCGCAAGCAGAGCGGTTCGCATCCCGTCTCTCCCTTCCCGGTCAACTGTGCCGGGAGGACGGGCGCGAGTCCAGCGTCAAGGCCGCCAGTCGATCACGTCCCCGGGTGGCGCGCGGTGGGTGCGGAAAGCATTGGCAGGATGCTCCGGATCGGGCCGCCCGAACGCAATCCCGCACAGCAGGTCGCGATCCTCGGCAATGTCAAAGCGCTGGCGCACGAACGGCGCAAAACCGGCGACCGAGGCCATGGCGACAGACCCGATGCCCCGCGCCGTCAACGCCAGCAGAACGGCCGTCACATAGGCCCCGCAATCCAGAACGCCGTAAGACCCCAGCGCCTTGGGCGTGGTGATCAGCGCCATGTGCGGTGCCCCGAAAAAGCGGTAATTCTCGCGCATCTGCGCCGCGCTGGCGGCGCGGTCGCCCCTTTCCACGCCCACGGCATCGTAAAGCTGCCAGCCACAGGCGCGCCGCCGGTCCCGATAGACACCGTCATACGAGGCCGGAAACGGGATGTCCGAGGCATGCGGCGCGGTGCGGCTGTGCTCGAACAACGCCTCGGCAAAGCGGGCCGTCTCGTCCGCGCCGCACAGGATCACCTGCCAGGGCTGCGAATTGCACCACGAGGCCACGTGCTGCGCATCCGCAAACGCGCCCTCGATCTCGTCCCGCGGCAGCGGATCGGGCAGGAAGCCGCGGCAGGACCAGCGTGCCTGCAGCAGGCGGCGCAGCATGTCGCTGTCGGTTCCGGTCACAATAGCCCCCTTTCTGAAAGGTCCTGAAGAATGGCAGCGCGGTCACCATCGCGCGCGGGCGGCGGGCCGGGCCTGCGCCGTGCGCCGTCAAACCGCGGGGCCGGGGCCGGGGCCCCGTCCTGCCAGATGCCGCGCGCGGCGATATGCGGATCCCGCTCGGCCTCGGCCGGGCTGAGCACCGGGGCCACGCAGGCATCGGAGCCGTCGAACAGCGCCGACCAATGCGCGCGCGACCGGCTGGCAAACAGCGCCTCCAGCCGGGCGCACTGCTCCGGCCACTGCGCCGGGTCGAATTGCTGCGCCATCTGCGCATCATCCGACAGGCCAAGGATCTCCAGGAACCGGGCATAGAATTTCGGCTCCAGGCATTGCACCGCGATGTCGCGGCCGCAGGCGCAGCGATAGCAGCGCGACCAGTGCGGGCCGTCCAGCAGGCTTTGCCCCCGCCCCGTGCGCGAAAACTGCGCCCCCATCGAGACCAAGAGCGCCATCATGTGGCTTGCCCCGTCGACGATGGCGGCATCCACCACGGTGCCCCGTCCGGTGGCGCGCGCGTTCAGCACACCGGCCAGCAGCCCCACCGCCAGGTACAGCGCCCCGCCGCCGATATCACCCAGGAGCGTGGGCGGCACGCCGGGCACGGCACCGGGCAGACCGCCCTGGAACAGCACGCCGGACAGTCCGAGGTAGTTCAGATCGTGCCCCGCCTGCGCCGCGCGCGGGCCATCCTGCCCCCAGCCGGTCATGCGCCCGTAGACCAGCCGCGGATTGATCCGGTGCGCGTGGTCGGGGCCAAAGCCCAGGCGCTCCATCACCCCCGGCCGCATGCCTTCGGTCAGCGCGTCGCTGCCCGCGATCAGGGCTTCGGCGATGCACCTGTCGGCCTCGGCCTTCAGATCCAGCGCGATGGACCGCTTGCCGCGGTCCAGCAACGAGGCCGCGGCCTTGGCCGGATTGTCCGGCGCGCCGGGACGGTGGATCACCGTGACCTCGGCCCCCAGATCGGCCAGCAGCATGCCGGCAAAGGGAGCCGGGCCCAGCGCCTCGAATTCGACGATACGGATCCCGTGCAGCATGTGTCCTCCTGCCCGCACCAGAGCCGAGACGGCGGGAAAAGAAAAGGGGCCACGCGCCCCGGCCTGCCACCCCTGTCAGAACAGCGCCAGCGCGTCCTCGGGGGCCTCGGCCTCGCCCAGCGGGCGGAACCGGGCCGGGCCGCCTTCGGTCTCGCCCCGCAGCGCCAGAAGGACCGCGCGGTGATCGGCCTTGTGACGCACGATGGCCGCGTTGCGCGCGGCGCTCTGGCGCAGGAAGTCCTTCCACGGCTTTTCCGGCACCGCCTGTGCACGGTTCAGCCGGTCGGCACCATACCCGTTCCGGTAGACCTGCTTGCCCAGCAGCACCGCCGTGAAGGTGGGATAGTCGAACAGATGCGCCGACGGAATGTCCAGCCGGTTGGGCAACTGGTACTGCCAGAGGTCCAGCAGATGCGCCAGCCGGTCCGAAATCTTCAGCTGCGTGCGGGCATCGATCCAGTAGGGATCGTCGCTGCGGTTGTTCAGGCGGTAATGCAGGCAGATGAAATCCCGCACCTCGTCATACATCCCGTCGGCCACGCGGTTATAGGCGGCGCGGGTCGATTCCTCGAAATCCAGGCTGGGAAAGTATTCCAGCAGCCAGCGCAGACCCATGTCGATCATGTGGATCGCGGTGGATTCCAGAGGCTCGATAAAGCCGCCCGACAGGCCCAGCGCGACACAGTTCTTGACCCAGGCCCGGCGCGACCGGCCGATGCGCATGGGGATCACGCGGGGCTCTGCCCCGTCGGGGGCAGTGTCGCCCAGATGCGCCATGTATTCGTCGCGCGCCTGGTCGTCGCTGCGATGCGCGCTGGAAAACACATAGCCCGTGCCGATCCGGTGAAACAACGGCACCGACCAGCTCCACCCCGCGCCCAGCGCCGTGGACGAGGTGGCCGCGGGCAGGCGCGCGGGGTCGGGATGCGGGATCTGCAGCGCCATGGCGCGATCGTTGCCCAGGTAGTCGGCATAGCTTTCGAACGGCTCGCCCAGCGCGTCGCGGATGATCAATCCGCGAAAGCCGGTGCAGTCGATCACCAGCTCGACCGGATGCCGTCCGGTCTCGCGCAGCGACAGCGCGGCGACATGGCCGCGCGCGTCCAGTTCCACCGCGTCGACATCGTCCAGCACATGGGTCACACCGCGGGCGCGCCCGATCTCGGCCAGCATCGCGGCAAAGCCCCCGGCATCGAGATGGTAGGCATAGCCCACCTTGGGCATCGGATCGTTCTTGCCATCGAACGAGATCGGGCACTTGTATGCCTCCAGCAGGTCCATCAGGGGCGAGAACGACTGGATATAGTCGCGCTTGCCCGCGCCATGGGCCTGAAAGAACTGCCCGACCTCCAGCCCGTCCAGCCGCGGCGGCGAGGCAAACGGGTTCATGTAGGCGATGGGACGCCCCTTGTGATCCACGTTCCAGCCACGAAACATCACGCCCATCTTGAACGAGGCGTTGCAGCGCTGAAAGAAGCTTCGGTCGTCGATGCCCAGTTCACGCAGCGTTGCCGGCATGTGCGGCACCGTCGCCTCGCCCACACCGACGGTGGGCACGTTGGGCGACTCGACCAGCGTGACAGAGATCCTGGCGGCGCATTTCGTCCGCAGGAACACCGCCGCCAGCCAGCCTGCGGTGCCGCCGCCGACGATTGTGATGGATGTGACCGGCCTGGCCATGGCGGGCTCCTGGCTTGCCTCTGGGTAGCCCCAGTCAACACCACCGGCCCCCGTCCCGTCCAGCCCCGGAGGCGCAGGCTGGGGGCGGGCGGTTCCTTAGGGGAGGCCAGGTGGCGATCCCGGCAGGATTCGAACCTGCAACCTGCCCCTTAGGAGGGGGCTGCTCTATCCAGTTGAGCCACGGGACCGCTGGGGGGTGTTCTAGACCGGTCGGGCCGGATTGTCATGACCTGAAACGCAGCGCCTCAGGACCCGCTCACCAGGCCCGGTGCCGGGGGCACCTCGCGGATTTCGTAGACATGTTCGAGATAGAGATAGAAAAACGCCAGCGACAGCGCGAGGATCACCACCCCCAGCACGTTCGAGGTGATCTTGAGCCCGGTGGGCGAGACCTCCAGCGTCGACTGGGTGCCGCTGCCGGTCATCTCCTGGCCCTTGGGCAGGGTTGCGGCCTGGGTCATGGCCATGTGGAACTGCCAGCCGGAAAACAGCACCCCCACCGCAACCAGCCCGATGACCGTGAAGAAGATGATGCGCGACGACAGCAGTTGCCATTCGAAGGTGCGCCCGCGATGGTCGACGCTTTGCCTTGTGTAGTCCAGCTGCGCCGCCATGGCGGGGGCATAGCTGTCCACAAACACCCTGGTGAACGCGGCGCGCGCCGCGTCGCGATGTGGATCGTCCGTTTCGGCATAGAACTCGTCGAAGAGGAACCGCAGATCGCGCACGAGATCCGAGGCCGGGTCGTCCTGCCCGCTGCGGGCAAGGCGGTCCACCGCCTGCGCCTCGGCCTCTCCCAGGCTCAGGCGTTCCTGCCTGGCCGTGCCGATGGCGGCCTCCGCTGCGGCGGCTGCGGCCCGGTCCTCCTCTGCCGCTTCCCGGCGCGCCGCCTCGGCCGCGGCTTCTGCCAGTGCCGAGGCCCCGTCCCCCTGCGGCTGGGCCGCCAGGGGCAGCGCCCCGAACAACAGGAGAAGCGTCAGCGCAACGACCCTCACCGCCGGTCCTCGGCGATGATCTCCAGCACCTGCAGGCGCAACAGGATGCGGCCCTCATAACTGCGGTCCCGGCCCGTGACCGCGAATTCGCCGATTTCCTCGGGGTCCAGAATGTCGGCGGCCAGCGCATCGATCCGGTCATCCACATCGGTGACCCATCTTGCAAACCCGCCGGTCAGACTGGGCATGCCGATATAGTCGACATTGGAATAGCGCTGTGTTCCGGTGATCACGCCATCGGGATGGCGGGTCCGGCGGGTGCCATCGGCCAGATCGCGGAGCGAGACCGTTCCATCGGCGTTCGGCACCTCCAGCCGACCGTTCACCAGCCGCGGCCCCTGCCGCGCAGCCTCTCGCCCGGCCCCGGCGATCCGCCAGTCCAGCGCCGGGCCGAAATCCGCCCCAAAGGTACAGAAACTGTCCTGCGGAATGCGCCCCTGCGCCTTCCACCGGGCCATCGTCGCGTCGCGCTCGGCCGTGGTCAGGCTGCCCACGGTGATCGCGTACCAGCCGTTGGAGGAAGGAAAGACCTGGGTAAAGGGCGGGATCTGCGCCATTCCCGCGATATAGGCGCGGGAGTCGTCCACACTGGGACGCGACGCCACCACAAGCACGCACCGCCCGTCCGGGATCGGCGCGCGCGGATCGAACTGGGCGGCAAGGGGTCCGGCCACCAGGCAAAAGACAAACAGCAGGATCGCGGCAATTCGCATGACAGGCTCCGTTAAAAGGGATTCGATAACAACACCTTCAACCATACCACACATGATCCCCGCACCGAACCCCGCGACGCTGGCATCTTGCCCAAGGCCCCCGCCGCGGCGTATCGTTTGGCACACAGAGTGACAGGACGCGCCATTGACCAAGGATGATCCCCGCCCGCTGACCCTGCGCGACGTCTCGGAGGCGTCGGGCGTTTCGGAAATGACCGTCAGCCGCGTGCTGCGCAACCGCGGCGACGTGTCCGAAGCGACGCGTGAAAAGGTGCAGGAGGCGGCCAAGCGCCTGGGCTACGTGCCCAACAAGATCGCCGGGGCCCTCGCCTCGAGCCGGGTGAACCTGGTGGCGGTCATCATCCCCTCGCTGCGCAACATGGTCTTTCCCGAGGTGATGGCCGGCATTTCCCGCGTGCTCGAGGAAACCGAGTTGCAACCGGTGGTCGGCGTCACGGATTACCTGCCGGAAAAGGAAGAGCGGGTGCTCTACGAAATGCTGTCCTGGCGTCCGTCCGGCGTGATCATCGCCGGTCTGGAACATACCGAGGCCAGCCGCGCCATGCTGCTTGCCTCCGGCATTCCGGTGGTCGAGATCATGGATACCGACGGCAAGCCGGTGGATTGCGCCGTGGGAATCAGCCACCGCCGCGCCGGGCGCGAAATGGCCCGCGCGATCCTGGACGAAGGGTATCGTCGCATCGGCTTCATGGGCACCAAGATGCCCCTCGACCACCGCGCCCGCAAACGTTTCGAAGGCTTTACCGAGGCGCTGGCCAAGGAAGGCGTCGAGGTGATCGACCGCGAATTCTACTCCGGCGGCTCTGCCCTGGCCAAGGGGCGCGAGATGACGCGCAGCCTGCTCAACCGCACACCCGATCTGGATTTCCTGTATTACTCCAACGACATGATTGCCGCAGGCGGGCTGTTCGAACTGCTGGACCAGGGCATCGACATCCCCGGCCAGATCGGCATCGCCGGGTTCAACGGGGTGGAGTTGCTCGACGGTCTGCCGCGCCAGATCGCCACCATGGATGCCTGCCGGACCGAGATCGGCCGCCGCGCCGCCCGGATCGTCGCGGCCCGCGTGGCCGATCCCGACCTGGCGCAGCCCGCCCTCACCCAGCTGGACCCGACCATCGCGTATGGCGACACGCTGAAGCGTCGCTGAGATGCCCGGCGCGCCCGCGCCCGCCACGCGGCTCGACAACCGCCTGGCCCGGCACCTGTTTCTCGACCGTCACGCGCTGGGCACGCCGCCCACCGGCCCGGGCAAGGGGGACGACCTGCTCGACCTGATCCACCGGCTGGGCTTTGTCCAGGTCGACAGCGTGCGCACGGTGGAACGCGCCCATCACATGATCCTCTTCGCCCGCCGCAGCCGCTATCGCCCCGCCCATCTTGCCCCGCTGCTCGAACGCGACAGGGTGCTGTTCGAACACTGGACCCATGATGCCGCGGTGATCCCCATGGCGTTCTACCCGCACTGGCGCCTGCGCTTCGCGCGCGACCGCGCCCGACTGGCCGACCGATGGGAAAAATGGCGCCGCGACGGCTTTGCCGACAAGGTCGAGGCGGTGCTGGCCCGGATCCGCGCCCAGGGCCCGGCCGGCAGCGCCGATGTCGGCGCGGACGAGACCCGCGGTTCCGGCGGCTGGTGGGATTGGCACCCGTCCAAGACCGCGCTGGAATATCTCTGGCGCACCGGGGCGCTGGCAATCTGTCACCGCGACAGCTTTCGCAAGCAGTTCGACCTCGCCGAACGGGTGATCCCCGAAGCGGTGCGGGCGCACCACCCCGACCCGGCGGAAAGCATCGACTGGCTCTGCCGCAGCGCCCTGGACCGGCTGGGCTTCGCCACCCCGGGCGAGATCGCCGCCTTCTGGGATATCCTGCGCCCGGCCGAAGCCGCGGCCTGGGCCGAAGGCGCACAGGCGCGTGGCGCGGTGGAACCGGTCCTCGTCGACGGCCATGACGGCACGCCCCGGCGCGCCCTGGCCTTCCCCGGTCTGCAGGCGCAGGCCCTTGCCGCCCCGGCACCGCCGGGCCGGATGCGCGTGCTCTCCCCCTTCGACCCCGCCCTGCGCGACCGCCGCCGCGCCGAACGCCTGTTCGGCTTTCACTACCGCATCGAGATCTTCACCCCCGCCCACAAGCGCCGCTACGGCTATTACGTCTTCCCGCTGCTGGAAGGGGCGCGCCTTGTCGGGCGGATCGACATGAAGGCCGACCGGACCGGAAATGCGCTGCAGATCACCGCCCTCTGGCCCGAACGCGGCCTGCGCTGGGGCGCGGCCAGACAGGACCGGCTCGAAGCCGAACTGACCCGGGTCGCCCGCTTTGCCGGGCTCGACAGGCTGTCCTGGCAACCGGGCTGGCGGCGCGATCCTCTCTGAACGGCCCTCGCTCCCGGCCCTTCATCTTTCTCCAAATACCTCCGGGGGAGTCGCAGCCCCGCTGCGACGGGGGCAGCGCCCCCGATCTGCGGGACGGCGGGCGGGGCGCCTTTCGGCCAGAGGCCGAAACAGCGCCGTTCCGCCGTCACGCCACCTGCACCCCGCGCGACCAGACCCCGCGCAGCATGGGCACCTGCCCGGCCAGGCGGAACCGCATCAGGTCCGCGCGCAGCCCCTCGGCCAGCACGCCGCGATCCGTCAGCCCCACCGCCGCCGCCGGCGCGCGGGTCACCGTGGCCAGGCCGCGCGCCATGTCGTCCCAGAGCGCGCCCAGCCGCACCGCCGCCAGAAGCAGCGCTGCCGGCACGTAATCCGAAGACACGATGTCCAGCAGCCCCTGCCGCGCCAGGTCTTCCGCCGCGACATTGCCGGAATGCGATCCGCCGCGGATCAGGTTCGGCGCGCCCATCATCACCGCGATGCCATGGGCGTGGCAGGCCTCTGCCGCCTCCACCGTGGTGGGGAACTCGGCCAGCCGGATGCCATGCCCCGCCGACACCGCCACATGATCGCCGGTGGTGTCGTCATGGCTGGCCAGGACCGCCCCGAACCGCGCCGCCTCGGCCACCGCCGCGCGTTCATGGGCGTCTCCGTACCTGTCGCGCAGCGCCTGCAGCGCCGCCACATGCTCGACAAACTCGGCGTCCGACATGCCGCGCCTGGATTTGACGTAATGCTCCAGCTTCGAGATGTCGCGGAACTGGCGCTGCCCTGGCGTGTGGTCCATCAGGCTGACCAGGCCCACCCGGTCCTCGGGACCGAATTCGGCCATTTCCGCCACCAGCGTTTCGGAACAGACCTCGGCCCGCAGGTGCAGGAAATGGCTGATCTTGAGCATGTCCCGCGCCCGCAAGTCCAGCAATTCCGAGGCCAGCGCCCGTGCATACGGCACATAGCGCCCCTTGCCCGTGGGGATCGAGCCCACGCGCATGGCGTCGAACACCGTGGTGATCCCGGTCGAGGCCAGCTCGGCATCATGCGCCACGATCGCCGCGGCATGCGGCCAGTCGACCCCCGGGCGCGGCTCGATATGGCGTTCCAGATTGTCGGTGTGCAACTCGATCAGCCCCGGCGCGACAAAATCGCCGCCGCAATCCACCGCGCCCGCCGGCACCTCGGTGCCCGTGCCCAGTGCGGCAATCCTGTCACCGTCCACGACCAGCCAGCCGGGACGGGTGGACTCGGGCAGGACCAGCGTGGCATTTGCCAGGATGAACCGATTGTTCACGTTGTTTTCACGTTGACCGGGCATAGCCCCGGAAGGATTAGAGGATGCCATGCGATTCTCCCGCTACGCCGTCTATTTCACGTTTCCCCAGGGCCCGCTTGCCGCGTTCGGCGCGGCGTGGCTGGGCTGGAACGCCGCCACCGGCGAACGCCCCGATGCGCCGCTGATCGACGGCCTGCCCGCACCCGCGCACGCGCTTTCGGCCACGCCGCGCAAATACGGGCTGCACGGCACCATCAAGCCGCCGTTCCGGCTGGCCCAGGGCACGGATTTCGAAGCCCTGCGGCTGGCCGTCGCCGCGTTTTGCGCCGGTCAGAAACCGGTTGTGCTGGACGGTCTCGATCTTGGCCAGCTGGGCGGCTTTCTGGCGCTCACTCCGCAGGGCGACAGCAGCGCGCTGGCCGCCCTGGCCTCGGACACCGTGCGCCAGCTGGATGCGTTCCGCGCCCCGCTGACCGAAACAGACCTGGCCCGCCGCCGCAAGGCCGGGCTCACCGACCGGCAAGAGGCGCTGCTGCAGGCCTGGGGCTATCCCTACGTGATGGAAGAGTTCCGCTTTCACATCACGCTGACAGGCCGCCTGTCGCCCGAGGCGGCCGAACAGGCCCGCGCTGCGCTGTTGCCACAGGTGACCCCGCTTCTGCCGCAGCCCTTCACGGTGGACGCGCTGACGATCTGCGGCGAGGATGAGCAGGGCATGTTCCACGAACTGCACCGCTACAGGCTGAGCGCCTGAAGCGCGTCATGCGCCCGGGCGGCGGTCTGCCGCAGCGTCCCGGCATTGGCGATCTCGACCACCGGCAACCCCTCGGGCAGGGCAAACTCCGCGCGTTTCAGCCGCGCCGCAATGTCGTCGGCGCTTTCGCGCCCACGGGCCGCCAGTCTGTGCGCCAGCACCTCGGGCGGTGCCGTCAGCGACAAGACGACAAAGCGGCCGAACCGCGCCTTTGCGGCTTGCAGCACCCCGCGCGACAGGTTGGCCAGCAGGTCGCGCCCCCGGGCCAGGTCGTCGTCCACCGTTGCGGGAATGCCGTAGAACAGGCCATGCGCCTGCCAGTGCAGCGCAAAGGCCCCGGCCTCGCACATCTCGGCAAAGCGGGCCTCGCTTACGGCGGTATGGTCTTCGCCCCCAGCCTCGGGCGCGCGCGTGATCACCCGGCGCACCAGCGCATAGCCCGGAAAGCTGTCGGCCAGCGCGGTCATCACGCTGTCCTTGCCCACGCCCGACGGGCCCACCACGGCAATGAACCGACCCGCCGACATCACGCCGCCTGCGGGGTATAGGCGGTGACGTCCACCACCCGGTCGCAGACGCGGTTGCGCGCCCCTTCGTCGTGAAAGATGCCCACGATGGCCGCGCCACGCGCCTTGGCCTCTTCGATCAGGCACAGCACGGTTTCGCGGTTCTGCGCATCCAGCGAGGCCGTGGGCTCGTCCAGGAGCAGCGCCGGGTAATCATGGACAAAGCCGCGGGCGATGTTCACGCGCTGCTGTTCGCCGCCCGAAAACGTGGTGGGCGACAGGGTCCAGAGCCGTTCGGGAATGTTCAGCCGGGCCAGAAGCGTCTGCGCCTTGTGGCGCGCCGCATCGGGGGCCACGCCCAGCGTCAGCAGCGGCTCGGCCACGACATCGAGCGTGGGCACCCGCGGCACAACGCGCAGGAACTGGCTGACATAGCCCAGAACCTCGCGCCGAAGGCGGATGATCTCGCGCGGCTCGGCGCGGGCCACGTCCACCCGGCCCACAAGGATGCTGCCCGACGCGGCAAGGTAGTTGCCGTAGATCATGCGCATCAGCGTCGATTTGCCCGAGCCGGAGGCCCCGGTCAGCCCCACGCATTCGCCGGGCCGGACCGACAGCGCGGCCCCGTCCATCACGCGGATCACCGCACCGCCCTGATTGTGCAGCGTAAAGGTCTTGGACAGGCCCGAGATGTCGATGAAGGGTTCGGTCACAGCCATTTCTTCCATTTGAAATAGAGGTAAGTGAGCAGCGCCGAGGCCGCCATCGCCCCCAGCGCCAGAGGATAGGCATAAGGGGCCTCAAGCTCGGGCATGTCGGCAAAGTTCATGCCATAGACCGAAGCGATCAGCGTGGGCGGCAGGAACAGCGCCGCCACCACCGACAACAGCCGCACCGTGGCGTTCTGCGCCAGGTTGATCCGGCCCAGCGCCGCGTCGCTGATCTGCCCCATGCGCGCGGCAACGAAATCCACGTGTTCCGTCAGCGCGGCGATGTCGCGCAGCTCGGCCTTGACAAGATCGGCCAGCGTCTTGTCCTCGCGCTTGCGCACGACGCGGACGGTGAAATAGGTCAGCGCCCGTTCCAGCGTCATCAGCGCCAGGCGTACGCGCGACAGGGTTTCGGCCTCGATGGCGATGCGGTCCAGCACCGCCTGCATGTCGTCCTGCCCGTGCTTGCCGCTGCCCGACAGGATGCCGCGCCCGGCATCCTCCAGCCCGCGATCCGACGCCTCCAGCAGATCCGCCAGCCGGGCGACGATCTCTTCGACCAGGCCCAGGAACACGCGGTCGGCAGACTTGACCCCCGCCGCCTTTGTATCGGCCCGGCCGGGATAGATCGCGAACGGGCGCGGCGCGTGATGGCGCAGGGTCACGAGCCGGTCGGTCGACAGGATGAAGGTCACCGGGCTGACGATGCGCACCCCGTCGGGCGTCACGCCCGGCAGCATCACCGTCATGTAATCCTGCAGGCCGAGACGGTAGAGCCGGTTGGAAATCTCGATCTCCGACATCTGCTCCAGCGTCGGCAGGACGATGCCCAGCGCCTCGACCGCCGCAACCTGTGGCGGCACCGGTCGGTAAAGATCGACCCACACCGCGCCGTCCAGCGCCGCATCATGCGCCATTTCGCACAACTGTCCGGTGTCAAGGCGATAGGCAAAGAGCATGGACCTCAGACCTGCAGCACCGACGAGACGAGAAGCTGGGTATAGGCATGCTGCGGATCGTCCAGCACCTGGTCGGTCAGCCCGGATTCCACCACGTGGCCGTCCTTCATCACCATCAGCCGGTCGGCCAGCAGGCGCACGACAGCAAGGTCATGGGTGACGATGATGGCGCTCAGCCCCATTTCGCGCACGAGGCCACGCAGAAGATCCAGCAGGCGCGCCTGGACCGAGACGTCAAGGCCACCGGTCGGCTCGTCCATGAAGACAAGCCGGGGGCCGGTCACCAGGTTTCGGGCAATCTGCAGGCGTTGCTGCATGCCGCCGGAAAAGGCGGTGGGACGGTCGTCCACGCGGTCAGCCCCGATCTCCACGCGGCCCAGCCAGTCGATGGCGGCCTCGCGGATGGTGCCGTAATGGCGCGCGCCCACGGCCATCAGCCGTTCGCCCACATTGCCGCCCGCCGAGACGTTCATGCGCAGCCCGTCCCGGGCGTGCTGGTGGACAAAGGCCCAGTCGGTGCGGCCCAGCATCCGGCGTTCGGGTTCCGACATGGTCACGGTATCCTTCAACCCGCCGGTTCGGGTGTCGAACAGCACCTGGCCGCTGTCAGGCGGCAGATGCCCGGCAAGGCAATTCAGCAGGGTCGACTTGCCCGACCCGGATTCGCCCACGATTCCCATCACCTCGCCGGGCCAGAGGTCGAACCCCACATCGGCGCAGCCGATCCGGGTGCCATAGCGTTTGGTCAGCCCCTCGACACGCAAGAGCGGCGCGGTCCCGGTCAGGTCGGCCTGCCCCGCCGCCATCGCGCCGTCCGGCGCACGGGCAATGCGCCCGGCGGCGCGGTGGCGTGTGGCGATATCGTAAGGTCGGGTCATCCCTTCTGCCCCTTCTTGGCCGGTTTCGGGAACGGGTGCAGGCGCCCCATGACGAGGCTGTCTTCCAGCAGGCCGTCGCAGATCGTGTCGGCGCGCTTGATGCCTTCACGCTTGAAGCCCGCGCTTTCATACAGCTTCACCGCACGGGTGTTCGACGGGGCCACGTCCAGTTCCAGCCGGATCAGCCCGTACCAGTTGTCGGCCAGATCGATCAGCCCCTCCAGCAGGGCCCGCCCGATGCCGCGGCCCCAGTGTTCGTCATGGATGAACAAGAACAGCACACCCACATGCCGCCGCCGCCCCTGGCCCAGCCGCAAGGTGCCCAGGCCCACCGCCCGGTTGTCCCAGGCCGCTACGACGTGATGGGTGTCGGGCGATGGCGCGGTCAGACGGGTCTGGATCAGATCCTCGGTGGTGTAGGGCAGGCGCAACGTGCCGCGGCGCACGCCGGGCATGTTCACCGCATCGGTCAGCGGGCCGATATCGTCGGGCTTGGGCGCGCGGAGCAAGATCATGCCGCATCCTCCGCCACGCCTTTCGCGCCCACATGGCCGGACGCGCGCCGGGCGCGGCAGTAATCGGTGTCGGAGCAGACGAACATCCGCCCGCCGGCATCGTCGATGATGACCTCGTCGAGATAGCTGTCTTCGGCACCGCACAGATCGCAAGGGGCGTCTGCCTTGGAGGGATCGAACGGGTGATCCTCGAAATCGAGGCTGACCACCTGGGTGTAAGGCGGCAGCGCATAGATGCGCTGCTCGCGCCCTGCGCCGAAAAGCTGGATCGCGGGGTTGTCGGACATCTTGGGATTGTCGAACTTGGGGATCGGCGAGGGATCCATCACATAGCGCCCCTCCACCTTGACCGGGTAGGCATAGGAGGTGGCGATCTGGCCGTGCCGCGCGATGTCCTCGTAAAGCTTCACATGCATCAGCCCGTATTCTTCCAGCGCATGCATCTTGCGCGTCTCGATCTCGGACGGCTCCAGAAAGCGCAAGGGCTCCGGGATCGGCACCTGGTAGACAAGCACCTGCTCCTCGGTCAGAGGCTCTTCGGGGATGCGGTGGCGGGTCTGGATGACGGTCGCCCGCGCGGTTTCCTCGGTGGTGGCGACGCCGGCGGTGCGTTCAAAGAACTTGCGGATCGAGACGGCGTTGGTGGTGTCGTCGGCCCCCTGGTCGATCACCTTGAACGTGTCCTCGGGCGTCAGCGTCGCGGCCGAAACCTGCACGCCCCCGGTGCCCCAGCCATAGGGCATGGGCATCTCGCGCGACGCAAACGGCACCTGGTAGCCGGGAATGGCGACGCCCTTGAGGATGGCCCGGCGGATCATCCGCTTGGTCTGCTCGTCGAGATAGGCGAAATTGTAGGCTTGGTCGGTCATGGGTGCAGTTCCGCGACAATCCGGTCGAGCGTGCCCGGCAGGTTGGTCAGGATGTCAGTATTCCAGAGGCGCAAGACGCGGTAGCCACGTGCGGCCAAATAGGCATCACGCGCGTCATCGCTGGGGGCGTCTGCGTGCCGCCCACCATCCGCCTCGATCACAAGTCGATGCACCGGGATCAGGAAATCCACGATATAGGGGCCGATTGGTGCCTGGCGGCGCACGGACAGGCCGAGGAACCGGTGCGCACGCAGATGCTGCCACAGGCGCTTTTCGGCTTCGGTCATGCTCTTGCGCAAGGCCTTGGCTCGGTACTTCTGAACGTCGTTGCGAAAGCCCGACACGTCCCCCTCCCTAACCCTCCCCCTGACAGGGGGAGGGAACATCCTGCTGCGTCCACGGCAGTCTGTTCGGTTCGAGGTTAATCCCGGCCTAACCGTCTCGCGCGACCTGTCCCCTCCCCCTGTCAGGGGGAGGGTTAGGGAGGGGGCAAGGATCGCCGAGGGGGCGAGGATCGCGGAGGGGGCGAGGATCGCGGAGGGCGATGAAGCGACATCGCTCATTCCGCCGCCTCCGCCTGCGCGCCCGACGCCTCCCGCCGCAGCTTGCGCACCAGTTCCAGTTCCGACTGGAAGTCCACGTAATGCGGCAGCTTGATGTGCTCCAGAAAACCCGTCGCCTGGATGTTGTCGGAATGGTACAGCACGAATTCCTCGTCCTGCGCCGGCGCGCCCACATTGTCCTCGCCCAACTCCTTCCAGCGCAGCGCGCGGTCCACCAGCGCCATGGAGATCGCCTTGCGCTCGGTCTGACCCATCACGAGACCATAGCCCCGGGTGAACTGGGGCGGTTCGGATTTCGAGCCGGTGAACTGGTTCACGGTCTCGCATTCCGTCACCTCGATTTCGCCGATCTCGATGGCAAATCCCAGCTCGGGGATGTCCATTTCCACCGCCACCATGCCGATGCGCAACTCGCCCACGAAGGGGTGGTTGCGGCCATAGCCGCGCTGCGTCGAATAGGCCATGCCCAGCACAAAACCCTCGTCGCCCCGCGTCAGCGCCTGCAGGCGCAGCGCGCGGGTGCCGGGCAGTTCCATCGGTTGCCGTGTCAGGTCCGGCGGCACCGCGTCCGACTCCGGTTCGTCCTGGATCAACCCTTCGCGGTCGAGAAACCCCGACACCCGCGGCATCGGCGCGCTGCGCGGCGGGGCTTCGGCAGCGGGCGGCACCACGCCATCGGCGGCCAGCTTGAAATCCAGCAACCGGTGGGTGTAGTCGAAGGTTGGCCCCAGCACCTGCCCGCCCGGCGCATCCTTGAAGGTGGCCGAGATGCGCCGGATGCAGGCCATGGCCCCGGTGTCCACCGGCAGGCTCATGCCAAAGCGCGGCAGGGTCGTGCGGTAGGCGCGGATCAGAAAGATCGCCTCGATCAGATCGCCCCGCGCCTGCTTGATCGCCAGCGCCGCCAGGTCGGGATCGAACAACGAGCCTTCGGCCATCACGCGGTTGACCGCCAGCTTCAGCTGCTCGCGGATCTGGTCGAGCGTCAGCTCGGCCACCGACGGATCGCCGCGCCGCTCCTCGGCCAGCCAGGCATGGGCGTTCTCGATGGCGCGTTCGCCTCCCTTGACCGCTACATACATCGCTCAGCCCTCCACGGATGTGCTGCGCGGCAGACCGGCCAGCCGGTTCCCTGCGCACAGGAAGAAATCGAGCCCCAGCGGGAAGCGCGCGGCATTGGCGCGGAACGCCGCCACCTCGGGCAGCGACAGCGCCGCGCTGTCGCGGATGCCCGGCCCGCGCAAGACGACCCCGCTGGCCGTCAGTTCGGGCAGTTGCACGATCAGCGTCGCGGAACGGTCGGGATATTGCGCCGTGCCCGCCGGGAAGCGATCCAGCGGCATCAGCGCCTCCCAGCTGCCAAAGGCAAAATGGCAGGACCCGGCGCCGACAAAAGGCGCGCCGGTGTGAAAGGTGATCCAGTCGCGCACCGCCGCGCAATCCAGCGCGCCGGCCAGGTGCACCGGGGTTTCGGGATCGCACAGGGTCAGCGCAAGAACGCCCGCGGCCTCCGACAGCGGCGCGGGCGGCTGTGCGCCGCGGACCGTCTCGATCCGGCCCGGGCGCGCCATGGCCTGCATCGCGGCGCGGAACGCCCGGGCCGCCTCGACCGGGACTTCGGCGAATCCGCCGCCAAGCACCTCTGCCTGCATCAATCTTCTCCCCGCACCATGGTAAAGAATTCCACCCGGGTCGCCGCCGCCTTGGTCGCCCGCGCGTCGGCGGCCGCCGCCTGCGCCTCTTCCAGCGGCCGGATCAGCGCGGGCTCCAGCGTGTCGCGCTCCGGCCCCTGCATCAGCGCATCCACCTGCGCGGCAATGCAGGCCCTGGCCGCATCCCGCCCCTGGACATAGGCATGGCCCACGCGCCCGTCCTCCAACCGCAGCGAACAGCGCGTAACGGTCATTTCGCCGAGGTTGAACGCGGCCCCCGTGCCGCCCATGCGACCACGCACCATGGTTGTGCCGATCTCGGGCTGGCGCAGCCAGCTGTACTGCGGGGCCAGCGCCAGACCGTCCCACAAGCCCTGCAACCGGTCTGCCGGGGCCTTGGCCAGAAGGCTCATCCAGGCCTTGCGCGCCGCGTCGTCCGCTTCCGGGGCCGTCCCGTCCGCCCCGCCTTGCCGTGCCGTCATCTAGACACCTTGCCTATTTGTCGAAGTTACTATACAACTAGACAAATCATTACCGCGACGTCAGGATCTCTGCAACCCTCACCCGGATGAAAGTTTCGTAACATGCCGCGCAACGCGCTCTGGAAATCCATCGCCCAAAGCCTGACCGGCGACATCGCCAGCGGGCGGTACGGCCCGGGGGACAAGCTGCCCACCGAGGCCGAGATGGCCGCGCGATTCGGGGTGAACCGCCACACCGTGCGTCGCGCGCTGCAGGACATGAGCGAGAAGGGTCTGGTGCATACCCGTCGCGGATCGGGGGCCTTCGTGGCCTCGAAACCCACCGATTACCCCATCGGGCGGCGGGTGCGGTTTCACCAGAACCTGCGCGCCGCCGGACGCATGCCCGCCAAGGAGGTGCTGGCGGTGGAGACCCGCAGCGCCGATGCCCGCGAAGCCGACGCCCTGGCGCTGGAACCGGGGGCGGCAGTGCATGTCTACGAAGGCCTTTCGCTGGCCGACGGGCAGCCCATCGCGCTGTTCCGCTCGGTCTTTCCCGCCGACCGCCTGCCCGGCCTGCCCGAAGCGCTGCGGGCGCACAAATCCGTGACCCGGGCGCTGGAGATGTGCGGCGTGCATGACTACACCCGCCAGTCCACCCGCCTGACCGCGAAACTGGCCAGCCCGACCCAGGCGCTGCTGCTGCGCATTTCCGACGGCGCACCGATTCTGCGCACCATCAGCGTCAGCCTGGCCCCGGACAACCGCCCGGTCGAGTATGGCCACACCTGGTTCGCAGGCGACCGGGTGACCCTGACGGTCGAGCCATAGCGGCTCGATTTCCCTTGTTTTCATGGTGCTTTTCCACATCCTGTCACCGTGCCGACACAAAACTCGCGTATCCGTCTCTGAAATCTTTGGCATGCGAGCAGTCCCATGACCCCCGCCCCTTCGTCCTTGCGCCTGACCGGCGCGACCATTCTTCGTGACGGTGCGCTTCAGCAGCGCTCGGTCGCGATCGAGGACGGGCGCATTTCCAAGGGCCCGCTGCCCGAGGTGGACCTGTCGGGCTATTACGTGCTGCCCGGGATCATCGACCTGCATGGCGACGCGTTCGAACGCCATCTGGCACCACGACCCTCGGCTCCGTTCCCGATGCAGATCGCGCTGCGGTCCACCGATCGCGATGCTGCCGCCAATGGCATCACCACCGCCTGGATGGCGCATAGCTGGAGCTGGGAAGGCGGCTATCGCAGCCCCGACCATGCCGAAGCGTTCATGCAGGCGCTGGACGCCTATCGCGACCAGATGCTGACCGATCTGCGGGTTCAGATCCGCTGCGAGACGCATACCGTCGACACCGCCGACCGACTGCTGGCCGCCGTGCGGCGGCACCGAATCGACTATGTGATCTTCAACAACCATCTCGACGAAGCCGCGCACCTGGCCGAAACGGATCGCGACCGTCTGGCGCTCTGGGCGCGGCAGGCCGGGCGCTCGCCCGACGCGCATCTGGCCATCGTGCGCGAGGCCGCGCAGCAAAAGCGCGACGTGCCGCGCTATCTGTGCCGCCTGGCCGAGGCGTTCGATACGCTGGGCGTCAGCTATGGCAGCCATGACGACACCGATGGCGAGACGCGGGAATACTATTCCCAGATCGGCGCGAAGATCTGCGAATTCCCCACCCGCCGCGCCGCCGCCGCGCTGGCGCGCGCGGTGGGCGATCCGATCCTGATGGGCGCGCCGAACGTGGTGCGGGGCGGCTCGCAATCGGGCAACATCGCCGCCATCGACCTGGTGCGCGCCGGACTGTGCGACGGGCTGGTGTCGGATTACTACTATCCCGCCCTGATGCAAGCCGCGTTCTACCTGGTCGACGAAGAGGTGATGGACCTGCCGCGCGCCTGGGCGATGGTGTCGAGCCGGCCGGCAGAAATCCTGCGCCTGCCCGACCGCGGCGTGATCGATTATGGCCGCCGGGCCGACCTGGTGGTGATCAACGCCAAGACCCGCGCGATCGAGGCCACGATCTGCGGCGGCCGGGTGACCCACCTGGCCGGCGAGGCTGCACAAAGATTTGTCGGCGGCCGGGCGTCTTTGCGCATGGCGGCGGAATAGGCCCCGGGTTTCATATTCCCGTCATCACAATGTCTTAAAGCCCGACTCGCGTGAGTGTGACCGCGGCCCGGGCATTTGGATTACCGCTGTCGGGGGGCTTTGGGGGGTAGGGTTAACGAGGAATTTCAGCACCAAAGCGGCGGCCTTAGGGCCGCCTTTTTTTGGTGCCTCAGCCGCCGTGCCGTTCCAGGAACGCCTCGACCGGCAACGCCCGGAAATCTTCCAGCGCGTGACGCAGCGCCTCGTGGTCCCAATCCCACCAGCCCAGCGCCTCCAGCCGTTCGGCCAGAGCCGGCGGCAGACGGTCGCGCACCGGGCGGGCGGGAATGCCCGCCACGATGCTGTAGGGGGCCACGTCGCGCGTCACGATGGCCCCGGATGCCACCACCGCACCGTTGCCGATGGTGATCTCGGGCTTGACCTGCGCGTTGTGGCCGATCCAGGTGTCATGCCCCACATGCGCCCGCCGCGCGCGGCGCTTTTCGAACCAGTCGGCATCGTCCGCCGCGTCCTCCCAATACGAGGCCGAGCGGTAGAGGAAATGATGCAGGCTGGCCCGGTCCAGCGGGTGGTCCGAGGCACCGATGCGCACAAAGCTGGCGATGTTCGAGAACTTGCCGATGCTGGCATTGGCGATGTCGCAATACCGGTCGCAGTAGGAATAGGCCCCGAAATCGGAATTGGCCACCCGGCTGCCCTGCCCCACCTCGGTATAGGGGCCGAAATGGCTGTCGGTGATCTGGCAGCCGTCCTGCACCACGGCCCCGTTCTCGTTCAGTCTGGTCATGTCGTCTCTGCCTGTCGTCGCGGCCCTGCGGCACGGCGGGCCGCGTCAGTGCCCGCTGTCGTCGCTCTTGATCAGGCGGCGGCGGAGATGACCCGAAACCCAGTCCATGAAGATCACCATAAGCACCACAAGCACGATGTAATAGGTCACTTCTTCCCAGTCCTTCTGGGTGGTCATGGCCTGGGTCAGCAGCAGGCCGATGCCGCCCCCGGTGATGGCACCGATCACGGTGGCGCTGCGGGTGTTGGATTCGAGGTAGTACAGCACCTGGCTCAGCAGAACCGGGGTGATCTGCGGCAGCACACCGAACCGGTAGCGCTGCAGCGGCTTGGCTCCGGTCGACCGGACACCCTCGATCTGTTTCTCGTCGACGTTCTCGAGCGCCTCCGAGAACATCTTGCCGAAGCTGCCCGAGTCGGTGATCAGGATTGCCAGCGCGCCGGTCAGCGGCCCCAGACCGAAGGCGCGGGTCAGGATGATCGTCCAGATCAGCGCGTCCACCCCGCGGACAAAGTCGAACAGGCGGCGAAAACCGAAGCGGACATAGCCCACGGGCGTGAAGTTGCTGGCCGCCATGAAGGCCATGGGCAGCGCCACCAGCGCAGCACCCATGGTGCCCAGGAACGCCATGAGGATCGTCTCGAAGATCGCCCAGGCCACGTCCTTGTGCAGCCACATCGCGTTGTTCCAGAAATCGTGCAGGATCGCCCCCGCCTCGCCCGAAACGGCCCGGCCTGCCAGTTCCCCAAAGCCCATGCCGTGATACTGGCTGTCGAGCGTGAAGAAGAACAGCTCCCACCCGGTGAAATAGCGGAACACCTCGGTGCGGTTGCGGGTGACGGTCAGGCGACCGGCCTCGGTGGTGATCGCCACGCGGTTCTTCGACGCGTTGATCCAGTCCGGCAGCGCATCGACAGAGACCGGGTATTCCGCGATAACGCCCTGGCTGCGCGACACCACAAAGCGCATCACACCAAAGTCGGGATGGTCATAGACGATCTGTTCCGGCCCATAGGTCACCCGATGCCCGTCGTCCAGGTCGATCTCGGTGGTCTCGCCAAGGCTGACCCAGGCCGGAGCCTCGCCCTCGGGATAGCGGCCCTTCTTCTCGCCCTCGATGGCCACCGACACGTCGCCAGACCGGTTGTCGCGGGTGACGTGGACCTTGTAGCTGTAGGTGTCCGCCACCAGCGCGCGGGCATTCTGCGCGCTGGCCCCGCTCCACAGACCGGGGACGTCGAAGGCAAAGAAGACGTAGACAAGATAGACCAGGATCACCGACGGTACGGCAAAGGTCACCAGCCGCTTGCGCCGGAACAGCGTGACGGTCTGGGCGCGCAGGTCCTGATTGGCGTCGAGCATCGTCATGGCGCTTACTCCGTGCCCTTGTTGGTGCCGTGCACCAGCTTGTTGCGGTAATGGCTGGAAATCTGGTCAAAGAAGACGATGGTCAGGAACAGCATGATGAACATGGCCGCCGCCTCGTCATATTTGCCCTGCCCCCACTGGATCGCGACCTTGAGCTCGTATCCCAGGCCGCCGGCGCCGACAAAGCCAAGGATGGCCGAGGCGCGGATATTGATCTCGAAGCGCAGCAGCGCATAGCTGAGCCAGTTCGGCGCAACCTGCGGCACCACTCCCAGCGCCATGCGCTGCGACCAGTTGGCACCCACCGATTCCAGCCCCTCGATGGGCTTGAGCGAGGCGTTTTCGTTCACCTCGGAAAACAGCTTGCCCAGCGCGCCGACGGTGTGAAAGGCGATGGCGATCATGGCCGGCACCGGCCCGCCGCCCAGCACAAAGATCAGGATCAGCGCGATCACCAGTTCCGGCACCGCGCGCATGATGTCCAGCACCCGCCGGAACACCCCGATCAGCCGCGGATAGCGCGCCAGCCCGCGTGTCGCCAGCAGCGACATCACGATGGCCCCCAGCGCGCCCACCAGCGTGGCCACCGCGGCGATGTTCACGGTTTCGATCAGCGCCGGAAAGAAGGTGGCGAAATGCGCCGGGAACTGGTCGACCTTGGAGGCAGCCTCCGAGACCATTTCCACCGGCAGGTCAAAGAAATTGTCGATGCCGCCCCAGAAGCTGCCGCCATTGCGATCGGCTGCAAGATTGAACCCGGACACCATCAGCAGGACAAAGATCAGGAGCATGATGCCCGAATACAGCCGCTTGCGCGACACTTCGGCCATATAGCTCGACTGGATGTCGTTGAGCGAACGTGGGGTGTCTTGGGTCAGATCGGCCATGGCTGCGATGTCCTTGCGGGAAAACCCGTCCCGGGCAAGTCCTGCATCCCCTTGTCCGGGGGGCGGGAAAGAAGAGGTCCCGGGTCAGGCCCGGGACGAGGGGTGGCAGGGCCGGACCGGCCCTGCCCGAAGTTCGAACCGGATCAATTCGACTTCGACTTGCGCGCCTCGATGATCGAGATGTAGGCGTCATGGCCGATCGGGTCGAAGCCCAGCGACTCACCGGCCGAGATGGCATAGGTGCAGTCCTTGTCGGCTTCGTACATGCCGTCGACGAGGGCGATCATCTTTTCCTTGACGTCGGCCGGCAGCGACTTGCGCAGCACGATCGGGCCTTCCGGGATCGGCTTGGACTTCCAGATTTCGACCAGGTCGTTCATGTCGATCAGGCCCGAGTCAACGGCCTTGCGCAGCGCGCCCGAGTTGTAGCCGTCTTCCCATGCGCCCTGGCCGTCGGCCCAGGTCACGCCGCCGTCGATGTCACCGTTGTTCACGGCAACGATGGTCTGCTCGTGACCGCCGGTGAACTTGACTTCGCCGAAGTACTCGCCCGACACCATGGTCACGCCGTCCTTGTAGGTCGGGATCTCGATGGAGGGGATCAGGTAGCCGGAGGTGGAGTTCGGGTCACCGAAGCCGAAGACCTTGCCTTCCATGTCGTCCAGCGAGGTGATGCCGCTGTCCTTGCGGGCAAAACCGATGGAGTGGTAGCCGTAGGAGCCGTCCAGGTTGATCTTGACCAGCACCGGCTCGACCGCTTCGGGGTCACGCAGGTAGGTGGCGGCGTAGGACGATGCGCCCAGCCATGCCATGTCGAGCGTGCCGCCCACGAGGCCTTCGATCACGCCGGCATAGTCGGCGGGGGCGAACAGCTTGGTTTCGACGCCCAGAGCTTCTTCGGTGTAGGCGCGCAAGCACTCGTTCGAGTTCAGGCGGTCCTGGGCGTTCTCACCGCCCAGAAGGCCGATGCGGAACTCGGTGATGGCATGGCCTTCGGCCAGAGCCGGGGTTGCCAGTGCAGTGGTTGCCACGAGGGCAGCAAGGATCTTCTTCATCGTCTTCCTCTTTGGTTGCATGACCCCGCCAACCGCGACGGGGCTGATGAAAACAGGGGTGCGCCGGTCAGGCGGGCAGGATTTCCTGACCCATTTCCAGCGCGTTGATGTCGGTGGAGGTGGCGGCTTCCGAGAACCCGGCCCCGGCACCATAGATGTCGCGGGCGGCCCCGGTGGTCAGCTGGTCGGGCGTGCCGTCGAACACGACGCGGCCCTTGCGCATGCCGATCACCCGGTCGCAATAGCGCCGCGCGGTATCGAGCGTGTGCAGGTTGGCGATGACCATGCGACCATCTTCCTCGTGGATGCGGCGCAGGGCGTCCATCACGATCTGGGCGTTCATCGGGTCGAGCGAGGCAATGGGTTCGTCGGCGAGGATGATCTGCGGATCCTGCATCAGCGCCCGGGCGATCGCGACGCGCTGCTGCTGCCCGCCCGAAAGCGCCTCGGCCCGCTTGGGCGCATGTTCGGCGATGCCCAGGCGGTCGAGGATCTCGATCGCCTTGTGGATGTCCTCGGTGGGGTAGAGGTTGAACAGCGTCGCCAGGGTCGAACGCCGGTTCAGCGTGCCGTGCAGGACGTTCGAGGCCACGTCCATCCGCGGCACAAGATTGAACTGCTGGAAGATCATCGCGCATTCGGACTGCCACTTGCGCCTGGCGCTGCCGGTCAGGCCGGTGATCTCGCGGTCCTGGAACCAGATCGCGCCTTCGGTGGCATCGGCCAGACGGTTCATCATGCGCAGCAGGGTCGACTTGCCGGCACCAGAGGCCCCGATGATCCCGATCATGGCGGGCTTGTCGACGCTGAACGTCACATCCTCCACCGCCGCATTCTTGCCAAAACGCTTGGTCAGCCTGTCGATCCGAAGCACGCAATCCCCCTGCTCTGTCGCACGGCCTGCTAGTGACGGGAGCCGAAGCTTTTGTGTCGTTTTTCCAAAATTTTTGTGACACAGGCGGGTTGTCTAGGGCGCGGGGGCACTTCTTACAGCCCTGGGTTGAAAACCGCTGATTTCCAAGACGTCTTGCCCGGTTTTCCGGCGCTAACATGCCAGGCCGCTGCGGTCGGCCCCGGTGGCCCATGCATGTTGGCGAAACCGGCTATGTGTTTGCGGACCTAGTGCGATGCTGCGTCGCGGCATAGATTTGCCGGGAAACGAACACCAACGACCCGAGGCATGACATGGCACATCTGACGACCCCTGACACTCCGCTCTCCAACCCGCTGGCCGGCCTGGGCCGGGCGATCCTGCGTGGCCTTGTGGCCGCCGCCGAAGCCAACCCGCGCGTGCGCGAGGCGGACCGGCTGAAGGCGATGAGCGACGAAGACCTGGCCCGGATGGGACTGCGCCGCGAAGATATCGTGCGCCACGTGTTCCGCGACCTGTTCTACGTCTGACGCAGACAGCCGACAGGGCTGAAACGAAAGACCCGCCGCAGCGTCAGGCTGCGGCGGGTCTTTTCTTGGGGTGGCGCGTCTGTGGAACGGGATGGGGGTGCCCCCATCCCGCAGATCAGTTCTGCGCGTAGTATTCGATGACGAGATTCGGTTCCATCTGCACCGGATAGGGCACATCGCCCAGACCGGGGGTGCGCACGAAGGTGGCCGTCATCTTGGAGTGGTCGGCCTCGATGTAATCCGGCACGTCGCGCTCGGGCAGCTGCACGGCTTCCAGCAGCACGGCAAGCTGCTTGGACTTTTCCCGCACCTCGATCACGTCGCCTTCGCGCACGCGGTAGCTGGGGATGTTCACCCGCTTGCCGTTCACCAGCACATGGCCGTGATTGACGAACTGGCGGGCGGCAAAGACGGTGGGTACGAACTTGGCGCGGTAGACCACCGCGTCGAGCCGGCTTTCCAGCAGGCCGATCAGAAGCTCGCCGGTATCGCCCTTGATCCGCTCGGCCTCGGCATAGATGCGCCGGAACTGCTTTTCGGTCAGGTCGCCGTAATACCCCTTGAGTTTCTGCTTGGCGCGCAGCTGCAGGCCAAAGTCCGACATCTTGGCCTTGCGGCGCTGGCCGTGCTGGCCGGGGCCGTATTCGCGGCGGTTGACCGGCGATTTCGGGCGGCCCCAGATGTTTTCGCCCATCCGGCGGTCGATCTTGTACTTGGCAGAGGTGCGTTTGGTCACCGTCTGATCTCCTTCATGTATGGGTGCCTTGTCGGCCCTGACGGGCCGCCGCGGCGTGTGAAGGGCGTTGTCCTCTTCCCGGGTGGGCCGGGATGACAGGCATCCCCTTGCGGGGGCCACCAACACCAATGAAGGCGCGTGTATACGCCGTCGGACGCCGATGTCAACAGGCCGGTGGTCCGGAAAACTCTTGGCAAAGTGGACCTTTAAACGGCGGTTAAAGCTTTTGTCGCAGCCTGTGCACGGGAATGGATGGAGGTGGCCATGGCAAACAGAGCGGCCAGGTTGGACGGCGGCGCACGCAATGCGCTGGAACACGCGCTGCACCGGCGCGATTCCGGCACGCTGGAAATGGTGCGCCGGGCCATCCAGCACCGGCAGGTGATGCTGGCCTTTCAGCCGGTGGTCCAGGCGCTGGCCCCGGACCGCATCGCCTTTTACGAGGGCCTGATCCGCGTGCTCGACGAAACCGGCCGCATCATCCCCGCACGGGACTTCATCGATGCGGTGGAGGAAACCGAATACGGGCGGTTGCTGGACTGCATCTCGCTGGAAAAGGGGCTGGCGGAACTGGGCCGCGAACCGGGGCTGCGGCTGTCGATCAACATGTCGGCGCGGTCCATCGGCTACAAGAAATGGCGCCGCGTGCTGGAGCGCGGGCTGAACGCCGATCCCACGGTGGCGGAACGGCTGATTCTCGAAATCACCGAACAATCGGCGATGACGGTGCCGGAACTGGTGACCCATTTCATGTCCGACCTGCAGCAGAAGGGCGTGTCCTTTGCGCTGGACGATTTCGGGGCCGGACAGACCGCGCTGCGCTATTTCAAGACCTTCAGCTTTGACATTCTCAAGATCGACGGCCAGTTCATCACCGGCATCGCCGAGGATCCGGACAACCAGGTGCTGGTGGCCGCCATGCTGTCGATTGCGCAGCAATTCGACATGTTTACCGTGGCCGAACGGGTGGAGCGCGAGGCCGATGCGGCCTGCCTGTCCGGCATGGGGGCGGATTGTCTTCAGGGATATCTCTTTGCCGCGCCCACGGTCAGCCCGCCCTGGCGGGCCGACGCCCGTTCCAGCGCCTGACACGCCCCGCGCGCGCCGCCCGGGGCTGAGACACCCTGTCCGGTGTTTCTGCACTGCAGCCTGGTATATGCCCCTGCGGCAACGGGGGCTGGCACCAAGACGTGTTCCCCTGTCACGAATTGCCGTATACGGCGGCATACACGCCTGGCTGGAGGACACCGGATGACCAATGTCGTAATCGCAAGCGCGGCCCGTACCGCGGTTGGCAGCTTCGGAGGATCGTTTGCCACGACCCCCGCACATGATCTGGGCGCCGCGGTGCTCGAAGCGCTGGTGGCCCGCGCCGGCATCGAAAAGGATGCGGTGTCGGAAACCATCCTGGGCCAGGTGCTGACCGCCGCCCAGGGCCAGAACCCGGCGCGCCAGGCGCATATCAATGCCGGCCTGCCCAAGGAAGCGGCCGCCTGGGGTATCAACCAGGTCTGCGGCTCGGGCCTGCGCGCCGTGGCGCTGGGCGCACAGCACATCATGCTGGGCGATGCCGCGATCGTCTGTGCCGGCGGGCAGGAAAACATGACGCTGTCGCCCCACGCCGCGCATCTGCGCGCCGGGCACAAGATGGGCGATGTCTCTTATATCGACACGATGATCCGCGACGGTCTGTGGGACGCGTTCAACGGCTACCACATGGGCCAGACCGCGGAAAACGTGGCCGAACAGTGGCAGATCACCCGCGACGAGCAGGACGCCTTTGCCCTGGCCTCGCAGAACAAGGCCGAAGCCGCGCAGAAGGCGGGCAAGTTCGACGACGAGGTGATCGCCTTCACCATCAAGACCCGCAAGGGCGACATCGTGGTGGACAAGGACGAATACATCCGCCACGGCGCGACCATGGATGGCATGCAGAAACTGCGCCCGGCCTTCATGAAGGACGGCACCGTGACCGCCGCCAACGCCTCGGGCCTGAATGACGGAGCGGCAGGCGTGCTGCTGATGTCGGCGGACGAGGCCGAGAAGCGCGGGATCGAACCTCTGGCGCGCATCGCCTCTTATGCCACTGCGGGCCTGGACCCGTCGATCATGGGCGTGGGCCCGATCCATGCCTCGCGCAAGGCGCTGGACAAGGCAGGGTGGTCGGTGGACGACCTCGACCTCGTGGAAGCCAACGAAGCCTTTGCCGCGCAGGCCTGCGCCGTGAACAAGGACATGGGCTGGGATCCGGAGAAGGTGAACGTGAACGGCGGCGCCATCGCCATCGGCCACCCGATCGGTGCATCGGGCGCGCGCGTCCTGAACACCCTGCTGTTCGAGATGAAGCGCCGCGATGCGAAAAAGGGCCTTGCCACGCTGTGCATCGGCGGCGGCATGGGTGTTGCCCTGTGCGTGGAGCGCTGAGAACCTGTTGCGCCGCGTGATCCGCGGCGCGCCGCGGGGGGCCAGCCCCCCGCACCCCCCGGGGTATTTGCACCAAGAAGAAGACAGGACCCGCCTGCCCCGACCCGTGGGGCGAAATATTATTGCTTGGGCAAGTCTTGATCGGTAACGATATTCCAAAACAAATACGAACGTGATCTGAACGGAGGACATCCCATGGCACGCATCGCACTCGTCACCGGCGGCAGCCGCGGCATCGGCGAAGCCATTTCCAAGGCGCTCAAGGCCGACGGCTTTGAAGTCGCCGCAACCTATGCCGGCAACGATGAAAAGGCCGCGGCCTTTACCGCCGAGACCGGCATCAAGACCTACAAGTGGAACGTGGCCGATTACGAGGCCTCGAAGGCCGGTATCGCGCAGGTCGAAGCCGATCTGGGCCCCATCGACACCGTGGTGGCCAATGCCGGCATCACCCGCGACGCGCCGTTCCACCGCATGACGCCGGACCAGTGGAACGAGGTGATCGACACCAACCTGACGGGCGTGTTCAACACCGTGCACCCGGTCTGGCCCGGCATGCGCGAGCGCGGCTTTGGCCGGGTCATCGTGATCTCGTCGATCAACGGCCAGAAAGGCCAGTTCGGCCAGGTGAACTATGCCGCCACCAAGGCGGGCGATCTGGGCATCGTGAAATCGCTGGCGCAGGAAGGCGCGGCCAAGGGCATCACCGCAAATGCGATCTGCCCGGGCTACATCGCCACCGAGATGGTGATGGCCATCGACGAATCGATCCGCGAAAAGATCATCAAGGGCATCCCGGCCGGCCGCCTGGGCGAGCCGTCGGAAATCGCCCGCTGCGTGGCTTTCCTGGCGTCCGAGGAGTCGGGCTTCATCAACGGGTCGACCATCTCGGCCAACGGTGCGCAGTTCTTCGTCTGAGAACGGCCTGACCGACACAAGGTGCCCTGTCTGCCGGACGGGGCGCTTTTTCTTGCGATGATCCTTGAGGCGCGCAGTGCTCCGCGCACATGCGCACCATGTCTCCGCATGCATGCAGGGTGCGATCTGTCCGGCGCTGCCCCATATCCGGTGTCGACGCGACAACAGGAGACGCCCGATGCCAACCCATGTGAACGGTCTGCACCACGTGACCTCGCTTGCCAGCGGGGCGCAGGCAAACAATGCCTTCTTTACCCGGGTGCTGGGTCTGCGGCGGGTGAAGAAGACGGTGAACTTTGATGCGCCGGATGTGTACCACCTGTATTACGGCGACGCGGCCGGAACGCCCGGCACGGTGATGACCTATTTCCCCTTCCCGCACGCCCGCCGGGGCCGCGCCGGCACCGGCGAGGTGGCCACCACCGCCTTTGCCGTGCCCAGGGGCGCGCTGCCGTTCTGGGAGACAAGGCTGGCCGGGTTCGGCGTTGCGGGCCTGGAGCGGACCACCCGCCTGGGCGAGGCACGGCTGATGTTCCGCGGCCCTGATGGCGACGGCTTTGCCTTGGTGGAGACCGAGGATACCCGCGCGCCCTGGACCGGCAACGGAGTGGATGCAGACGTGGCG
This sequence comes from Alphaproteobacteria bacterium, assembly GCA_030425925.1. GTDB lineage: Bacteria > Pseudomonadota > Alphaproteobacteria > Rhodobacterales > Rhodobacteraceae > JAUHZO01. The sequence continues at coordinate 60,999 of JAUHZO010000003.1, forward strand.
ATTCGCGGCTTTCATTCCGCCGACATGCGCCTGTCGCCCCGTGGCGCGGCGGCAAGCCGCGAGCTTCTGCAATTCATGGGCTATGACCGCCTTGACACCGAAGGCAACGTCACACGGTTCCGCGTGCCCGGCGGCAATGCGGCCGATGTCATCGACGTGACCGAGACCGAGGCCCCCGGGGCAGATCAGGGCGCGGGCAGCGTGCATCACATCGCCTTCAGCGTCGATGACCGCGCCGCCCAGCTTGACCTGCGCAAGGCGTTGATGGACACCGGCTATCAGGTCACGCCGGTGATCGACCGGGACTATTTCTGGGCGATCTATTTCCGCAGCCCCGGCGGGGTGCTGTTCGAGGTGGCCACCGACGAGCCCGGGTTTGACCGCGACGAAGACCGCGCGCATCTGGGTGCGGCGCTGAAACTGCCCACGCAGCACGAACACCTGCGTGCCGAGCTGGAGCGGCGGCTGGAGCCGATCGAGGATTGATCGCGCCGTGTCCGTGGTACGGACCGGTTCGCGGGGGTGACGGCCCCTTGCGGCACCTTCCGCTGCAACAAACGCCCCCGGAGCCTTGCGGTTCGGGGCGTTTGCGGTCTGGCACCAGACCGTCGGACGGCCTGCGGGCCGTCTGAGGTCAGCGACGGCGCGCGAACAGGCTGTCCCAGATCTGTGCCACCACGGCGGCACGTTCGGAATGGGCACGGCGGATGGCGTCACGATGGCGGATATCGGGGGTGGTTTCGAACATGGCAGGCTCCTGCATCAGCATTGTTGAACTGACCCGAATATGGGTCCAATACCGAAAGCCGACAAACGAGACTTCCCCTCGCTTCAGACAAGCTTTACTTAACTGAATATGGATCGCCTTCCGCCCCTCAACGCATTGCGCGCCTTCGAAGCCGCCGCGCGGCACATGTCCTTTGCCAAGGCGGCAGAGGAGCTGCACGTGACGCCCGCCGCGCTGTCATTCCAGATCAAGAACCTGGAACAGCATCTTGGGCTGCCGCTGTTTCGCCGGCTCAATCGCGCGGTGGACCTGACCGAAGCGGGGCGCGCGCTGGCCCCCGGCACCGCCGCCGGGTTCGAGGAACTGACCGCGGCGTGGCGCGCCGCGCGGCGCCTGGGCGAGAGCCGGACGCTGGATGTCACCGCCGGCCCGGCCTTTACCGCCAAATGGCTGGCGCCGCGGCTTTATGCCTTTGCCCAGGCCCATCCCGATATCGAACTGCGCTTTGCCGCCTCGCTGCGGCAGATGGATTTCCAGCGGGACGCCGTCGACGTGGCGATCCGGTACGGCTATGGCCCCGATCCCGGGCTCTACAGCCAGGACCTGATGGACGAGGCCTTCATGCCCATGATGCGCCCCGACCTTGCCGCACGCTATCCCGACCCCGACAGCCTCGCCTCTGCGCCGCTGCTCTATGATGACAGCCACGCCTTCCTGAACCCGCCCGCCACCTGGCGCGAGTGGTTCCGGGCCGCGGGGCTGCGGGCCACGCCTGTCCCCGCCGCCCGGTTTTCCCAGGCCGATCACGCGCTGGACGCCACCCTGGCCGGTGGCGGCGTGCTGTTCGGACGGTCATCGCTGGCGGTTCCGCTGCTGGCCAGCGGGCAGCTTGTGGCCCCGTTCCCGCTGGCGCTGAGCACCGCGGCGCGGTTCCGCTTCCTGTGCCGCGAGGGACAGGACAGCCAGCCGCGCATCGCGGCGTTCCTGGCCTGGCTGAAAGAGGAAATCGGGAGATACCCCAACGGGCTGGAGAGCAAGACGCTGCTCCCGGTGACAGAGCTTGCCTGACGCGGCGGCCACATCGGGCCGCCACGCGAAATGCACCTCAGGCGTGTACGGACAGCCGGGTGATTTCTTCCTTGATCCGCAGTTTCTGTTTCTTCAGTTCGGCAATGCGCAGGTCGTCGATACCGGGGGCGCGCTGGGCCTCCTCAACCGCTTCCGACAAGGATTGGTGTTTCTTCTTCAGCTCCTGCAAGTGCGAACTCAAGCTCATTGGACCCTCCTGTTTTCGGTTCAGACCTTCAGTGCAGCACAAGTTCTGCCCTCTGTCACGCTGCAGCCGCACAAATTTGTAAACAGATTGTAACAATGCGCGATTCTTCAGCGGAGTCACGCCGGGACCGGCAGGGCCAATCCCTCGCGCATCACCCCGCGCAACAGGTCGGTGTAATCCTCTCCGTCGCGCTCGTGCAGGGCCCCGCGATGCAGGACAATGCCCGGATGGCACCGGAACGGCGCACGCCCGTCCTTGCGTCCGCGCATCAGGATCAGGCGCGGGGCACGGCCTTCGCGGGGCAGCAGCGGGATCAACTCCAGCGTGCCCAGATGTGTATACATCGCGTGCATCAGTTCGGGCAGACGCTCGACCCGCTGGATGACATGCGCCATGCCGCGGGGTTTCAGCCGCCGGGTGGCCGTGGCGATCCAGTCGGCCAGGGGGGTGTCGCCTGCCAGCGCCGTCTCGCGATCGGCGGCGTCTGCCACGGCCCGCTTGCCGGCCTCGAAATAGGGCGGGTTGGCGATCACGTGGTCAAAGCTCCGGGCGCGCATCCCGGGCGGCGGCTGGCGCAGATCGCCGGTCCAGACCGTTCCGGACAGGCCGTTTTCTTCCAGGTTGCGGCGGGCAAGCCCGGCATAGGCCGGCTGCAGCTCGATCCCCGCCAGATCAAGCCCGGCAACGCGGTGCCCCAGGCAACACAGCGCCGGCCCGGCCCCGCAGCCCAGTTCCAGCACCGCCTGCCCGGCCTGCGCCGGCACCGAGGCCGCCAGCAGCACCGGGTCGATCCCGGCGCGGTATCCCTGAAGCGGCTGCCAGATCCAGACCCGACCCCCCAGAAAGGCATCGCGCTGCAGCGCGTCCGCGGCAAACGGCTCAGTCCTCAAACCGCACCCGGTTCAGGCGCAGGATGCGTCGGGCGTCGTCGATCCGGTCCGCCCGCACCATCAGACGGCGCGGCAGAATGCCGATGGAGCCTTCGAGGACGCTCATGTTTACGTCCAGCTCGTAGCACTCTATATCCTCCTCGGACAGAAGGGATTTGACCAGAGGGATCAGGGTGATGTCGGTGGTGCGCAAAAGCTCTTCCATGGGTGGGATGTAAGGGCAAGGCGGACGCGCTGTCGAGCCTTGGCACGGGAGTTTGATGAGCTTGGACGAAACGCGGGCAAAACCGCATGAGCGCCTGGCGCACATGTTGTCGGACGAAATGGCGGCGGTGAACGCACTGATCCGCGAACGCATGGCATCGGAACACGCGCCGCGAATCCCCGAGGTGACGGCGCACCTGGTCGAGGCCGGGGGCAAGCGGCTGCGACCGCTGCTGACACTGGCCTCCGCGCGGCTCTGTGGCTATGACGGGCCATATCACGTGCACCTGGCGGCCACGGTCGAGTTCATCCACACCGCCACGCTGCTGCACGACGATGTGGTGGACGAAAGCGCCCAGCGCCGCGGACGCCCCACGGCAAACCTGCTCTGGGACAACAAGTCATCGGTTCTGGTGGGGGATTACCTGTTTGCGCGGTCGTTCCAGCTGATGACCGACACCGGCAATATCCGCGTGCTGCGCATCCTGTCCGACGCGGCCGCGACGATTGCCGAGGGCGAAGTGCTGCAACTGACGGCGGCGCAGAACCTGGCCACGACCCCGGACATCTACCTTCAGGTGGTGCGGGGCAAGACCGCCGCGCTGTTTTCCGCCGCCACAGAAGTGGGGGGCGTGATCGCCGGGCGCCCCGAGGACGAGGTGCGCGCGCTGTTCGACTATGGCGACGCACTGGGGATCGCGTTCCAGATCGTGGACGATCTGCTGGACTACTGGGGCTCTGACGCGACGGGCAAGAACGTGGGCGACGATTTCCGCGAACGCAAGCTGACGCTGCCGGTGATCCGGGCCGTCGCGGCCGCCAATGACGAAGAACGCGCCTTCTGGATCCGGGTGATCGAGAAGGGCGACCAGCGCGAGGGGGATCTGGAGCACGCCCTGTCGCTTCTGAACCGCCACGGCGCGCTGGAGGCGACCCGCGACGAAGCGCTGCGCTGGTCTGCCCGGGCCAAGTCCGCGATGCGCAAACTGCCGCAGTCGGAAATGCGCGACCTGCTGATCGACCTGAACGATTATGTGGTGGAACGGGTGAATTGACGTAGGATGGGTGATATCACCCATCCTACCCCGCCAATGCCACGACCTCCTCTGGCAGCACGCGGGTGCAGGCCACCCACCAGTGCGGAAACCGCTCCGCCAGCCCCGCCGGTGCCCTGTCGCGGTCAAACAGCGCAAAGCAGGTCGCGCCAGAACCGGACATCCGCGCCAGGCGGCAGCCGGGCAGCGCGCGCAAGGCCGACAGGACCTCTCCGACAACCGGCGCCAGCCCCTGCGCCGGGGCTTCCAGATCGTTGCGCTGCGCCGCCAGCCAGTCAAGCCAGGCATCGCCCCGGGCAACCGGGGGCATCGGGGTCATGCCCGCGTTGTCCTTGCGGGCCAGCGCACGGAAAACGTCGGGCGTCGACACCGCCACGCCGGGATTGACCAGCACCAGCGCCAGATCCGGTGCCCGGCCCAGCGGAACCAGCCTGTCACCGATCCCCGTCATGCGGGCAAAGCCGGACCGCAGGCAGACCGGCACATCCGCCCCCAGCACAGCCAGATCCGCCGGCGCCGGCAGCGCCACGTCCCAGAGGGCGGCCAGCGCCCGCAGCGTCGCCGCGGCATCCGCCGAGCCGCCGCCGATGCCCGAGGACACCGGCAGGCGCTTGGTCAGCGTGATCCGCGCGCCCCGCCGCGGATCCAGCAGCCGGGCGGCACGCAGCACCAGGTTGTCCGCCCCGGCAGATAGCCCTGCGGCAAACGGGCCCTCGATGTGCAGGCTCAGTGTCTCCGCCGCCTCCACGGTGACCAGATCGCCATGCATCGCAAAACAGACCAGCGACTCAAGCAGATGATAGCCGTCTTCCCGCTGGCCGGTGACATGCAGGGTCAGGTTGATCTTGGCCGGCGCAAAGGCCTCAATCCGCGACATCGGCCTGTCGCAGGGGCGGTGCGCCTTCTTCGGCCAGAACCTGATCCAGCCCGACCTCGATCTTGCGGCGAATGCGCTCGGGGTCGGCCTCTTCGGCGGCCTCTTCCCAGTCGACAAAGGACAAGGCGCGTTTCCACATGAACCGCGCCTCCATCTCGCGCCCGACGGCCCAGTAGACATCGCCCAGATGGTCGTTCACGATCGGGTCGATGGGCATCAGTTCGGCGGCCCGTTCCATATGCTCGACCGCTTCCTCGTAACGACCGAGCCGATACAGGACCCAGCCCAGACTGTCGACAATATAGCCCGAATCCGGCCGCGCCGCGACGGCGCGCTGGATCATGTCCAGCGCCTCGTCCAGCTTCATCTGCTTTTCCACCAGAGAATAGCCCAGGTAGTTCAGCACCTGCGGCTGGTCGGGGTTCAACTCCAGCGCGTGCCGGAAATCGGCCTCCGCCTGCTCCCAGAGGCCCTGCCGTTCATAGGCAATACCGCGTGTATACAGCAGGAACCATTGCCGCTCGGTGATCGTCTCGTACAGGTCCAGCGCGCGGCTGTAAGAGGCCGTCGCCTCGTCATAACGCTCCAGCTGGCGCAGCAGGTCGCCGCGGGTGGAGTGCACCACCGGCAGCGCGGCATGGCTCTGGGCCAGCGCGTCCAGCACCGCCAGCGCCGCCTCCGGCTTCTCCTGCCGGCGCAACGCCTCGGCGCGGCCCAGTTCGGCCGCGTGAAAGGCGGGATGTTCGGCCGGCACGCGGCGATAGGTCTCGACGGCCAGATCGTATTGCCGCAACTGCTCCAGCTGCTCTCCGGACAACAGGATCGCATCGACGTGATCGGGCCGCAGATGTTCCGCCATGCGCGAATAAAGCAGCGTCACATCGTCGTTCTGTTCGCTCGAAAGCGCGCCGGAGAGCGTATAGAACACCTCGGCAATCCCGTCGCGGGCAGAGCGTACATGGGTAAAGGGCAAGGTCTCGCCCGCCTCAAGCGCCGCCTGCATCTGCGACAGGCCCGGATCCAGCGATGTGCCGAAGGACTCGGCCAGCAGCGTCAGCGCGTCGTCGTTGCGGTCCAGCTGGCTGAGGATTTCCGCCCGCGCCATCACCCCGCGCCGCGTCGCTTCCATGCCGCCGGCGGCCTTGGCGGAAAAGATGCTTTCGGCGCTTTCGAAATCGCCCAGCGATGCCAGCGCCATCGCCTTGTGATAGGCCGAGAACGGGCCCAGCCCCTGCATCTTGGCGACATCGTCGAAATCCACCAGCGCCGCGCTCATGTCGCCTTGCCCCAGCTGCGCCCAGGCCTGCACAAGGCCATCCGCCAGCGGGCCCAGCCCGCGCCGTTCGCGGATCGCGCTCAGCACCGCCTCGTGGTTTTCGGCAGCGGCGTCACGGACAACCAGCGCCATCTGGCCCAGCTGGCTGGTCTGGCCCTGCGCCACGATGCGTTCGGCAAACTCGGCTGCCCGATCCACCCGGCCCAACGCCACATTGGCCAGAACCGCGCGTTCCAGCAGTTCCGCGTTTTGCGGGTCATGGGCGATGGCGCGGTTCAGGTACCGCGCCGCGGCGCTGTAATCGCCGGTCATCGCCGCTTGCCGTGCCGCCAGGTAATCCCCCGCCAGCGCGTCCGCCGACCCGGCCAGGCTGCCGCCGATCAACGCCGCCAGAACGCCTGCCCGTACCGCTCTTGCCCAAGCTGCCACTGTTTTCTTGCTCCGGTTCTCTGTGTTCTTGGCCAGCAGCCTAGAGCGGCGGGCCGGTCATGGCAATGCAGCGCCGGGTGACAAGCCCGTTAGCCAACGGAGAATTCCGCTGCTAGGCTGCGATCAAAGAGGGAGGAAAAGATGACCGAAACCACACCCGCCGTCGACCTGGCCGAAGCCGAGGCACAGGTCGACCTGCCGCCCCTTGGCAGTCAGGAGCGCTATGACGCGCTGATGCAGGTTGTGCGCAACCGCGTCACGGTGCGCAAGTTCGATCCCGATTACGTGGTGCCCGACGACCATTTCCGCCTGATCCTCGAAGCCGCGCGGCACGGGCCTTCCGGGGCCAATGCCCAGCCCTGGCAGTTCATCGTGGTGCGCGACGCCGCGCTCAAGGCGCTGATCTCGGAATATTTCGTGGCCGAACAGCGGTTTCGCGCCAAGGCAAAGATGAAGTTTCCCACGCCCGACTACCGCGGCCTGGCCACCGCGCCCGGTTTTGTGGTGGTCTGTTCCGACATGCGCTGGGTCAACGCCTTTCCGGTGCTGAACGACGGCTCGGACCTCGACCGGATGTATCACGAAAACGCCGAGCGCATCCTGCTGCAATCCGTGGCCGCGGCGACGATGTCGGCGCATCTGGCGGCGGCGGCGCTGGGCTATACCGTCTGGTGGGTCACGGCGATCGGCCAGGAAGAAGCGCAGACCCACATGCGCCCCCTCCTGGGCATTCCCGAGCAGATCTCGGTGCTCGACATCCTTGTCTTCGGGCCGCCCGCGGCGAAACCCTACAAGCGCTGGCGCCGCCCGCCCGAAGAGATCATCCATTGGGATCGCTACAATCCCGACCACTTCATGAACGACGCCGAGCTTGAAGACTGGATCAAGACCCGGCGTCACCGCGTGATGTTCAAGGATGCGTCAAAGGTGGACTGATCCGGGCGCGCAGCCTTACATGTTGGGATAGTTCGGACCGTCGCCGCCCTGCGGCACGGTCCAGTGGATGTTCTGCGACGGGTCCTTGATGTCGCAGGTCTTGCAGTGCACGCAGTTCTGGAAGTTGATGACGAACCGCGGATCCTTGCCCTCTTCGTGCACCACTTCGTAGACGCCGGCCGGGCAGTAGCGCTGCGCCGGTTCCGCGTAGGTGGGCAGGTTCACCGAAATCGGCACCGACGCGTCCTTCAGCGTCAGGTGCGCGGGCTGGCTTTCCTCGTGATTGGTGAACGAGAAGCTGACATTGGTCAGCCGGTCAAAGCTGAGCCTGCCGTCAGGCTTGGGGTAGTCGATGGGCTTGTGATCGGCAGCCTTGCCGGTGGCCTCGGCATCCGACTTGCCATGGCCAAGCGTGCCGAACAGCGACGCGCCGAACAGGTTGTTGGTCCACATGTCCAGCCCGCCCAGCGTCAGCGACGCGGTCAGACCCCATTTCGACCACATCGGCTTGATGTTGCGCACCTTGTGCAGGTCCTTGCCGATGGCGCCTTCGCGCACCTCGGTCTCGTATGCCGTGAGTTCGTCACCGGCGCGGTCGGCCTTGATCGCCTCATACGCCGCCTCGGCCGCCGCCTTGCCCGACAGCATCGCGTTGTGGTTGCCCTTGATGCGCGGCACGTTGACCATGCCCACCGAACAGCCCAGCAGCGCCACACCCGGCGCCACCATCTTGGGCATGGACTGATAGCCGCCCTCGGAAATGGCCCGCGCGCCATAGGCCACGCGCTTGCCGCCTTCAAGGAGCCTTGCCACCATCGGATGATGCTTGAAGCGCTGGAACTCCATGTACGGGTAAAGGTGCGGGTTCTGGTAGTTCAGATGCACCACAAAACCCACATAGACCTGATTGTTCTCAAGGTGATAGATGAACGACCCTCCGCCGGCATTGCCGCCCAGCGGCCAGCCCATCGTGTGGGTGACCGAGCCTTCGCGGTGCCTGGCCGGGTCGATCTCCCAGATCTCTTTCATGCCGATGCCGAATTTCTGCGGCTCTTTCCCGTTCGACAGGTCGTATTTCGCGATCACCTCCTTGGACAGCGACCCGCGCACGCCCTCGGCCAGGAAAACGTACTTGCCCAGAAGCTCCATGCCCGGCTCTGTGTTCGGCCCGATGGTGCCGTCTTCCTCCAGCCCGAACACCCCCGCGACCACGCCACGCACTTCGCCGGACTCGCCATAGACCAGTTCCGAACACGCCATGCCGGGGAAGATCTCGACCCCCAGCGCCTCGGCCTGCTCGGCCATCCAGCGGCAGACATTGCCCATGGACACGATGTAGTTGCCGTGGTTGTTCATCAACGGCGGCATCGGCCAGTTGGGGATGCGCAGCTGCCCGGCTTCGCCAAGCATGTAGAAATTGTCCTCGGTCACCGGGACATTCAGCGGCGCGCCCTTGTCCTTCCAGTCGGGGATCAGCGCATCGAGCCCGCACGGATCCAGCACCGCGCCCGACAGGATATGCGCGCCAATCTCCGAGCCCTTTTCCAGCAGCACGACGTTCAGATCGGCATCCAGCTGCTTCAGCCGGATCGCCGCCGACAGCCCGGCCGGGCCGCCCCCCACGATGACCACGTCATATTCCATCGACTCGCGCTGAATGTCGCTCATGCCGTCTCACTCCCCGGGATGATCTGCGTTGCAATCCTGCGCGGTTGACCTAGCGCGCGGCCCCCCGGAACGCAATTGCGACACGGCGTTAAACGGCCGCTTTCCGACATTGCCACGCAAGCCCTTGCCAAACCGCCCCCGCTTTGCTCACTCTTGCATGCACGCAAGACACATGATTTGAACGCCAGACACGCGAACGGCGACGGCACGCGCCCCGCCCCTTCCGGAAAGACCCATGGACAAGATACCGATGACCCGCGCGGGCTTTGCCGCGCTTGAAACCGAATTGAAACATCTCAAGGTCGAGGAACGCCCCGCCATCATCCAGGCGATTGCCGAGGCGCGCGAACTGGGCGACCTGAAGGAAAACGCCGAATACCACTCGGCGCGCGAAAAGCAGGGGTTCATCGAAGGCCGCATCAAGGAGCTCGAGGGCATCCTGGGCCTGGCCGAGGTGATCGACCCCACCACGCTGTCCGGGGCCATCAAGTTCGGCGCGACGGTGACGGTGGTGGACGAGGACACCGACGAGGAAAAGACCTGGCAGATCGTAGGTGAACACGAGGCCAATATCGAAAAGGGCCTTCTGAACGTAAGATCGCCGATCGCCCGCGCGCTGATCGGCAAGGAAGAGGGCGACTCGGTTGAAGTCAACACGCCGGGCGGTCAGAAGAGCTACGAGATCCTCACCATCGCGTACAAATAGGCGCAGACCGCATGTCCGACCCAAAGGATGCCCGCCCGACCCTGCCGGGCCTGTATGACCGCGGCGCGCCCGGCGGGATAAGCGGGATCGAGATCGCGGCGCTGCTGGTCTCGGTCCTGTGGATGGCGCTGGCGGGCGGGTATTTCCTGATGGGCCGCGGCACGGCCAATGGCAGCCTGCAATTCATGCTGGTGCTGATGGTGGTCTTCATGCCGGTGGCGCTGATCTGGGTGGCCGCCATGGCCGCACGGTCGGCCCGCGTGATGCGCGAGGAAGGGGCCCGCCTGGCCACGGCGATCGACGCGATTCGGCAGGCCTATGTGGCGCAGGCACAATCCGGCCGCAACGATGCCCAGGGCCAGGAGATGATGCGCCGCCTGACCGAGATCGCGGGCACCCAGAAGAACCTCGAAACGACTCTGGCGATGCTGGCCTCCACCCGTCCGGCCGCCCCGGCGCCCAAGGCCGCCGAACCGCAGCCCGCCCCGCCTGCGGTCGAGGATCACCAGCCCGCCCTGTCGCTGGGCACACCCGCCGAGGCGCTGCAGCCGCCGCTGTCCACCGCCGATTTCATCCGGGCCCTGCACTTTCCGGAAACCGCCGAGGACGAAGAAGGCTTTGCCGCCCTGCGCCGCGCGCTCAAGGACCGGCAAGTGGCGCAACTGGTCCAGGCGGCGCAGGACGTGCTGACCCTGCTCAGCCAGGACGGCATCTACATGGACGACCTGCGCCCCGACCTGGCCCGCCCGGAAATCTGGCGCGCCTTTGCCAAGGGCAGCCGCGGGCGCGCCATCGCGGCACTGGGCGGCGTGCGCGACCGCGCCTCGCTGGCGCTGGCCGCCGGGCGGATGAAGCAGGACCCGATCTTCCGCGATGCCGCACATCATTTCCTGCGCCGGTTCGACAGGTCCTTTGCGCAGTTCGAGACCGACGCCAGCGATGCCGAAATCAGCCAGTTCGCCAACACCCGCACTGCCCGGGCCTTCATGCTGCTGGGGCGCGTGGCGGGCACCTTCGACTGACCGCGCCCGATCCCGACCGCGGCCGCGCCGCTACAGCCCGAAGGCGCTGAACGGCAGATAGCGCACCGCGCTGCCCGGGCGGATGTCTGCCGCACCGTCCGGCAGTTCCACCAGCCCTTCGGCCCAGCTCAGCCCGGAGATCCGCCCCGAGCCTTCGGACCGGAACACTTCGGCACGGCCGTCGCGCAGACGCGCGCGCAGGTATTCGCGCCGCCCCGGCTTCTTGCGCTTTTCGAAACCGGCGGGCACCTCGATGCCCTCTGGCATCACCCAGCCCTGCCCCGACAGCACCGCCATCGCCGGGCGGGCAAAGATCAGCGTGCAGACGAATGCCGCCACCGGGTTGCCCGGCAGACCAAAGACCGGCACGCCCTGCCACAGCCCCAGCGCCAGGGGCCGCCCCGGCTTCAGCGCGATGCGCCAGTGCGCCAGCGAGCCGGTCCGTTTCAGCAGGGCCGAGACGTGGTCTTCATCCCCCGCCGACGCGCCGCCCGAGGTCAGGATCACGTCGACCTGCGTCGCCGATTCGTCGAACCGCGCCCGCAGCGCCTCGGGATCATCCGGCACATGGCCCAGATCCACCGGGACATGGCCAAAGCGCGCCGCCATGGTCAGCAGCATCGGCCGGTTGGCATCAAAGATCTCGGCCGGACCCGCGGCGCTGCCCGGGGCGACCACCTCGTCCCCCGTCGACAGCACGCCCACCCGCAGCGGCACCTGCACAGGTACCCGCCCGTGGCCCACCGAGGCCGCCAGCGCCAGATCACCCGCCGTCAGAACGCGCCCGGCGGGCAGCACCAGCGCCGCCTGCGCCATGTCCTCCCCCGCCTTGCGGGTGTTGGAACCGGGTTTCACCGGCCCGCGAAACGCAACCTGCCCGTCACCCGTGCGGCAATCCTCGTCCAGCACAACCGTGTCCACCCCCGGTGGCAGCGCGGCCCCGGTCAGGACGCGGACGGCCTGTCCTGCAGGCACGGCACCGTCAAACGGCACACCCGCCGCGGCACGCCCCGGCACAAGCGGCAGCACCTGGTCGCCCGCCCCCACCGCGGCCGCGGCAAAGCCATAGCCATCCACCGCCGTGTTGGCGGCAGGCGGATTGGCACGCAACGCGTGCAGGTCCTGCGCCAGCACCCGACCGCCCGCCTGCAGCAGCGGCACCTCTTCGCGCCCCACCACCACGCGCAGCGTCTCGCGCAGATGTGCCAGCGCCACGTCCACCGGCGTCCAGTCCACCCCGGGCGGCAAGGCGAAACAGTCGTTGCGCAGCGGGGGCGGCTTCAGGGACATGCGCGGCACAGCTCCTCTTCGAACCCGAGGCCCAGGATCCACCCCTCTTCCGGGGCGCTTGCCTCCAGCATGCGCCGCAGGCGCGCCGGCGCAAGGCGGGAAAGCGCCGCGGCCAGCAGGCGCACCTGCACCGCGTCGCGGATGTCGTCCGGTCCGGTGGCGGCGGCCACCCGCGGCGCGATCAGGCCGGGCCAGATTTCCACCAGCGACACCGGCGCGTCCAGCGGCTCGAACGGCCAGACCGCCAGCCGCCCGGCAAAGCGCCGCCGCAGCCGGGCCAGAACCGGCAGGCCCATCAGGACCTGAGACCCCACCGCCCCGGCCCCGGCCAGTTGCCAGCAGGCAAAGGCCCCCTTGGCGCGGGTCTCGCACAGGCGCTTGTCGGCGAAGGGGCTGTGATAGTCGGCCTTGGTCCGCGGCAATCCCGGGATGTCGCGGCGCAGCGCGTTGCCCCAGAACGGCCCGCGCCCCCCGGTCAGGTCGCGGTTCAGGGCGGCGGCAAGGTCGAACCGGTTGTTGGCCTTGGGCGCATCCTCGATCCGCGCCTCCAGCCAGTCCCACAGCAGCAGCGGATCGGCCCGGCCGGTGACCGCAGCGGCAAAGCCCGCGGGATAGCCAAAGGGAAAGTCGAAGCCGATCAGCAGGCGCTGGCCCGCCGCCAGCGCGGCAGCGATGCGGGCCTCAAGCCAGGTCTCGGCCTGCGCCCGGTTGCGGCAATAGACCGGTGCCGCCCCGGCCTCGCCGATCCAGATCGCATCGCGGCATGGGCGCGGCCCCCGGTCATTTCCGCCCGACCAGTCCACCACCACGACCCGGTCGATGCCGGTCACAGGCCGACCTCGGCGGCGATGAAATCGGCTATCGCACCGGTGTCGTCCAGATCGAACACCGGACGGTCCAGCACCAGCGCGCTGTCCGAGGCCACGGCCCGGATGGTCGGATCGTCCGGCGCAATGAGTGGCTGACTGGTGGCGGCGCGATGCGCTTCGATCTTCGGATGACTGTCGCGCTTGTAGCCCTCCACCAGCACCAGATCCACCGGATCGAGCCGCGCCAGCAGGGCCGCCAGCGGCGGCTCTTCGGCCGCGCGCAACTCGGTCATCAGCGCCCAGCGGTTGCGCGACGACAGCATGACCTGGCGCGCCCCGGCATCGCGGTGCCGATAGCTGTCGCGCCCCGGATGATCCACGTCAAAGCTGTGATGGGCGTGCTTGACCGTCGAGACGGACAGCCCCCGCGCGGTGAATTCGGTCACCAGTCGCTCCATCAGCCCGGTCTTGCCGGCATTCTTCCAGCCCGCCACCCCATAAAGCCGCACAGCATCGCCTCCGCCTGCGCCAGATCCTCGGGCGTGTTGATGTTGAAGAACGCGGCCTCGTCGGGAAACACCGCCTCGCGCCCGCCATGGGCTTCGGTCCAGAGCACCACCTTCTTCAGCCCGCCCTCCAGCGCGGCGCGCAGATCGTCGCGCAGGGCGGTGGGCCAAAGCCCGAAGGTCGGATGGCGTACAAGCCCCGAGCGCGAGCGCGAGCGCGTCTCGGCCCCGCCTTCGGTGGCCGCCAGCACCAGCGGGTGCGGCTGTCCCCCCGAGGCGCGCAAGAGCCGCGCCACCAGATCGCGGGGCAGGAACGGCGTGTCGGCGGCGGCGCTGACCAGCGCAGGCGCGCCCAGCGCGGCCGCCCAGTCGAGCCCGGCCAGCACACCCGCCAGCGGACCCGGGAAACCGGTTATGCTGTCGGGCAGGACCGGCAGGCCCAGTCCGGCAAACCGCGCCGGATCGCCATTGGCATTGAGCGCAACCGGCGCAACCTGGGGGGCCAGCCGTGCCAGGACATGGTCGATCACGCGCCCCTCGCCCAGCGCCAGCAGCCCCTTGTCGCCGCCGCCCATGCGCGTGGCCCGCCCACCGGCCAGAATGACGGCCGGGATCGTCATGCCGGTCGGGCCGGGCGCCCGAAGTCTTGCAAAGACTTCGGGCAAAACTCTTTGAAAGAGTTTTGCCCGCGCCGTTCCAATGTCATGCCGCCCCCTTCCGTCCGCTCTTGCGCTCTTCGTCCGGGACCTGGGCAGGGTCGATGTCGCGCACCAGACGTTCGGCCCCGCTGAGGCAGACAAACCGCTTGCCGCGCATCCGCCCGATGCAGGTCAGCCCGACCTGCCGCGCGATCTCGACCCCCCAGGCGGTGAAACCCGACCGCGAGGCCAGCACCGGAATGCCCATCAGCGCCGTCTTGATCACCATTTCCGAGGTCAGCCGCCCCGTGGTGTACAGGATCTTGTCCCCCGCCGGCACGCCTTCGCGGAACATCCAGCCGGCGATCTTGTCCACCGCGTTGTGCCGCCCCACATCCTCCATGTAGACCAGCGGTCGGTCCCGGTGGCACAGCACCGTCCCGTGGATCGCGCCGGCCTCCAGATACAGCGAGGGTGTGGTGTTGATCCGCTGCGCCAGCGCGTAAAGCCACGAGGTCCGCAACTCGGCCTCGGGCAGCGTCACCCGCTCGAGACCCTCCATCATGTCGCCAAAGACCGTGCCCACCGCGCAACCCGATGTGCGGGTCTTTTTCTGCACCTTCTCCTCATAGGTGGTCTGCGAGGCGGTGCGCACCACCACGGTCTCGAGCTCTTCGTCGTAATCGACGCCGGTGATCTGCTCTCCATCCCCCAGCATGCCCTGATTGCGCAGGAACCCGATGGCGAGGTATTCGGGATAGTCGCCGATGGTCATGGCGGTCACGATCTCCTGCCGGTTCAGGAAGATCGTCAGCGGACGTTCCTCCACCACCGCGATCTGCACCGCGCGGCCGTCGTGATCGGTGCCCGACACGGCACGGGTCAACCGCGGGGCACCCGGATCGGGGGCAATAAGATAGTCGGTCGGAGGCAATTGCATCTTGGCGGGCGCTTGGCTAGGCGAGAGAGCGGATGAGAGGAGCACCATGGCGCAACAGGATGTGATGTCAAGCTTCTGGCGGGGCATGCGGGATGGCATGCCCTTCCTGCTGGTGATCTTCCCCTTTGCCGGGCTGTTCGGCGTGGTCGCCACCGAAGCGGGGCTGAACGTGCTGGAAACGCTGGCCTTCTCGGTCGTGGTGATTGCCGGCGCGGCGCAGTTCACCGCGCTTCAGCTGATGTCCGAAGAGGCCCCCACGCTGGTGGTGCTGGCCTCTGCGCTGGCGGTGAACCTGCGCATGGTGATGTATTCCGCCTCCATCACGCCGCATCTGGGGGCGCTGCCGCTGTGGAAACGCGCGGTGACCGCCTATTTCCTGGTGGACCAGACCTATGCCTCGTCGATCCTCGACTACGAACGGCACCCGGACCAGAGCCTGGCGCAGAAATGGGCGTATTTCATGGGGGTGATGGTGCCGATCTGTCCCAGCTGGTACCTGTTCACCCTGGTGGGTGCCCTGGCGGCCGAGGCCGTCCCGTCCGAGATGGGGCTCGACTTTGCGCTGCCCATCGCCTTCATCGCGCTCATCGTGCCGGCGCTGCGCACCGGCGCACATCGCGCCGCCGCGCTGGTGGCGGTGGTCGTGGCGCTGGGCCTGGCCTGGCTGCCGTTCAACCTGGGCCTGCCGCTGGCCGGGCTGGCCGGCATGATGGCCGGGGCCGAGGTCGAACGCAGGAGGGGCACTGCATGATCGACCGCACCGAATTGTGGATCGTGATCGCCGCGCTCGGGCTGGGCTCGTTCGGGCTGCGCTTCCTGTTTCTGGGCCTGGTGGGCGACCGCCCGCTGCCGAACTGGCTGCTGCGGCACCTGCGCTATACCGCGGTGTCGATCATCCCCGCGCTGCTGGCACCGCTGGTGATGTGGCCCGCGGCCACCGGCGGCACGCCCGATCCGCTGCGGCTGACGGCGGCGGGCGCGGCGCTGGTCGCCGGGCTGCTGACCCGCAACGTCATCGCGGCCATGGCAGCCGGGGCGGCGGTGATGCTGGCAGGCGCCTACTGGCCGGTCTGAGCCTGCGCGCGTGCCTCGAACTCGGCGATGGCAACCGCCTTGTCATCGGCATCGTCTTCGTAAAGACGCCGCTCCTCGACACCGGGCAGGCGGGCGAACTGTTCGGCCAGCTTGTTGGGGAACAGCACCGTGTCGATCGATTCGAACCCCGGCAGCTGGCCCAGGATACGCGCGGTCACGCTGGTGCACTGCGCCGGGGCCACCCGGCCATTGGCCTGCACCAGCCGCAACGCCTGTTCGGCCACCGCGGCGGGCACCTGCTTGCGCTGGATGCGCACATGATAGGTTTCCCGCGCATGGGCGCGTTCGTAGAAATCCTTGACCTGCGGCGTGATCCCGTAAAGCACGTCGCCGATTTCGGGCATCCGCGACAGCTGCACCGATCCCGCCGGGTCAAACACCACCCGCTGCGAGGCATTGATCAGCAGGCTGGTATGCGCGCCGGTGCCCGAGCGGTTGTTGATCATCGTGTACAGGATCAGCTCCGGCGGGCCGTCATGGCGATAGGCAAAGCGCGCCGCCTCTTCCGGCGTGGCGTCCGGACCCGAGGAATTCACCTCGCCACAGCCGGCAAGGCCCAGAGACGCGGCGCCGCCCAGCAGCAGCCCCCGCCGGGTCATCGCTGCCCCGTGGCGCGTCACGAGTTGAAGACGGCCATGAAGATCACCAGACACAGGATCACGATCACCGAACGGATGGTGAAGGTGATGAACCCGTTAAAGGTCTTTTCCTGATCGGTGATGTCCATGCTGCCGTGCTTGTGGTCTGCCATTTTGCCCATCCTGTTCAAAGCGTTCGGCGCGGAATTAGCGCATTTGCGACGCCCTGTCACTGCGCCAAAGCTGCGCAAGTGTCGCGGTTTCAGCTGCCCAGGTCGCGCGCCAGCCGGAACCCGATGCGCCGCGGCTTGTCCTGCCGCGACTCGCGCGGAAGCGCGCGCAGAATCACGTTCAGCTGCGAGACGTGCTGGACCAGCTGTGTCCGCGCCCCGGCGGGATCGGTGCCGTAGAAGGTGACGATGTCGGGATCGAAATAGCCCATGCCCTCGATCCGCAGGATCCCGGCATCGCTGCCGGTGAACCCCATCGCCACCTCGTGTTCGTTGTCCAGCTGGGTCTCGAAGCTCTGGATATAAAGGATGATCCGCTCATACGCCCATTCCGCCGGGCTTTTCTGCTTGACCGGCTTGCGCGTCACCGCCTCGGGCAGCGGTTCGGGCGCGGCGCCCGGGGTGTCTTCGGTGTGCACGTCGATCTTGCGCGGCAGGGCATCGGCCTCTTGCGCTTCGGCGGCGGTGGCGATGAGACTGTCCATCCGGAGCTCCTTACAGCGGCAGGGCCGTGGTTTCCTTGATCTCTTCCATCACGAAGCTGGCCGAGATGTCCGAAAGCGGCACGCGGTCGATCAATCGCTTGTAGAATGCGTCATAGGCCGGCACGTCCGCAACCCGCACCCGCAAAAGGTAATCCAGGTCGCCGGTCATCCGGTAGGCACCCACCACTTCGGGCATGGCGCGCACCGCGCGTTGAAAGCGGTCCAGCCAGTCGGCGCTGTGGGCCGAGGTGCGCACCAGCACAATGACGTGCAGCGGGCAGCCCAGCTTGTCGGGAGCGGCCAGCGCCACGCGGGCGCGAATCACCCCTGCCTCTTCCAGCATCCGCATCCGCCGCCACGCCGCGTTGCGCGACAGCCCCACGGCCGCGCCCAGCTGGTCCGCCCCAAGCGCGGCATCCCTTTGCAGCGCCGCCACGATGCGGCGGTCAATTTCATCAATCTCATGCGACATTTGTGGGATGCTATCCCAAACATGGCCGCAATGACCAGTCATTTTGGGACCACTCCACGCGATTCCCGTGGCATCACACTGCAAACGAAAGGAACCGCCATGCAAAGCCCGTCCCAGCCCCTGACCCGCCTGTTCACCGATCACCCGGCCTCGGTCGGGGAAAGCTATGGCCAGCACATGGGCTTTGCCCTGCGCTTTGCCCTCTGGCTGCTGGTGGCGGCGGGGGCCGCGCTGATCCACGCGCTGCTGCCCTTTGCGTTCGAGCGCACGGCCAGCCGGATCGTCGCACGGCTCTACGCCCGCACCGCCAATCGCGGCGCGCATTAGGCCATGTGCCGAATCGCCGCCTGGTCGGGGGCCGAGATCGCGCTGGAGGATATCGTCATCCGCCCGGCCCATTCGCTGCTGACCCAGAGCCAGCACGCCACCGAGGCCAAGCTGGCCGTCAACGGCGACGGCTTTGGCATTGCCTGGTATGGCGTGCCCGAGACGCCGGGCCTGTACCGCGACGTGCTGCCGGCCTGGTCCGACGGCAATCTGGTGTCGCTTTGCCGGATGATCCGGTCGCGCCTGTTCATCGCGCATATCCGCGCCTCGACCATGGGCGAGACCAGCCGCGCAAACTGCCATCCGTTCACCTGCGGGACGTGGAGCTTCTGCCATAACGGGCAGGTGCCGCAGTTCCCGCGCATCCGCCGCGCGCTGGAGGCGGCACTGCCCGACGCGCTGTATGCCCAGCGCCGCGGCACGACCGACAGCGAGGCGCTGTTCCTGACGCTTCTGGCGCTGGGGCTGAGGGAGGATCCGGCCGGCGCGCTGGCACAACTGCACGGCGTGCTGGGCGCGCCCGGAAACGAGGGCTCCGGAAACGAGGGCCCGGTGCGCCTGACCTTTGTCTTCTCGGACGGGCGGCGGCTTTACGGCTATCGCCATGCGTCGGACGGCAAGGCCCCGACGCTGTATCTGTCAGCCCCGATGGCACAGGGCCGCGCGCTGGCGTCCGAACCGCTTTGCGGTGATGCCACGCGCTGGCGCGCGCTGGAACAGGACCGGCTGTTCTGCATCGACGCCGATGGCACGGTGACCTCCGTCACGCCGCGGCTGGACCGGGCGGCCTGACCTCAGACCGCCTGCCAGAGCCAGGCACCGTCCTCGCCCGGCGTGCGGGTCGCGCGGCCTTCATGCCAAAGGTGCAGGCAATGCGCCATCGCCTCGACCAGCGCCAGCCCGTATTCCCCAGACCCGATCTTGCGCTTGAACAGCGGCATGAAACACCCGGCCGCGGTGTGCGGTTCGGCCAGATGCGCGTGCAGCCGCTCCAGCGCGCCGTGGTGATTGTCGATCAACTGGCCCATGCGCGCGGGCAGGCCGGTAAAGGGCAGCTTGTGCCCGCCCAGGACCAGATGCTCCTCGCGCGCGAGCCCCGCCAGCCGTTCGCAGGCCTCCAGCCACTCCCCCACCGGGTCGGCCTGGGGTTCGGTGGCATAGACGCCCAGGTTGGAACTGATCGAGGGCAGGATCTGGTCGCCCGACAGCACCAGACCGCAATCGCGCGACCACAGCGTGGCATGTTCCGGCGCGTGGCCGTTGCCGATATGCACGTCCCAGGTCCGGCCACCCGCCTGCAGGCTGTCGCCCTGCTTGATCCGGGTAAAGCCCAGCGGCATGGGCGAGACGCAATCGGCAAAGTTGAAAGGCCGCTCTTCCAGCCGCTCGGCCAGCACCTCGGGGGCCATGCCGCAGCGCTTCCAGTAGGCCACGGTTTCCGCGTTGGGCCGGTCCTGCGCGTCCAGCTGCAGCATCCGCGCAAACAGCCAGGCGGTGCGGGTGGTGACCAGTTCGGCCCCGTGCCCGGTCTGGAACCAGCCGGCATTGCCCACGTGATCGGGGTGGTGATGGGTGACGATCACCCGCGTCACGGGCTTGCCCTGCAGCGGGCCGTCCAGCAAGGCCTGCCAGACCTCGCGGCTTTTCCGGGTGGAAAACCCGGTATCCACCAGCGTCCAGCCATCGCCATCGTCCAGAGCGTAGACATTGACGTGATCCAGCTTCATCGGCAGCGGCTGGCGCATCCACAGCACACCCTCGGCCACCTCGACCGCCGCGCCGGTGGCGGGCGGTTCGTCCCACGGGTACCGGATCGCCTGACCGCCGCCGTCCATCACGCGGCCAGATCGTCAGGGGTCAGCGCCATGACCGTATCGGCCCCGGCCCGGGCCTGCACCAGAAGGCCGGCATGTTCCGGCAGCAGCCGCGCGATGTAGAACCGGGCCAGCCGTTCCGGCCCCTGCCCCCGCGCCGCCATCGCCGCGCGCAGGTGATAATGCCCACCCAGCACCCGGGCAAAGCCGCGCAGGAAGGGCACTGCCCCGGCAAACCGTTCCGTCGCCTCCTGCGCCACCAGCGCCTCGACGGTTTCGCGCAGCGTCTCGCCGGCCTGCCAGACAGGCTCGGCCAGGTCGGGCAGGGCGTCGCGCGCGCCTTCGGCAAAGCCTTCGATCTCGTCCAGCAGGCGGAACGCCGCCTCGCCGCCATCCATCATCTTGCGCCCCACAAGGTCCATCGCCTGAATGCCGTTGGTGCCTTCATAGATCGCCGTCACCCGCACGTCACGGGCGTATTGCGCCGCACCCGTCTCTTCGACATAGCCCATGCCGCCATGCACCTGCACCCCCATCTCGGCCACCGCGATGCCGGTATCGGTGCCAAAGGCCTTGGCGACGGGGGTCAGCAGCGCCGCCCGCGCGCGCCAGTCCGCGGCCCCCGTGGCGCGGGCCAGGTCGATGGACACCGCGCAATCCAGCGCAATGGCGCGGGCGGTGAACAGATCGGCCTTCATCGTCGCCAGCATCCGCCGCACATCGGCATGGCCCAGGATGGTGCCCGTCTCGGACCGCCCCTGCCGGCGCGTCTCGGCATAGGCCAGCGCGTGCTGGTAGGCCGCTTCGGCCACGCCGATCCCCTGCATGGCCACGCCCAGCCGGGCGTTGTTCATCATGGTGAACATGGCGCGCATGCCGTCATGCGCCTGCCCGATCAGCCAGCCTGTCGCACCCTCGTAGGACATCACGCAGGTCGGGCTGCCATGCAGGCCCAGCTTGTGCTCCACGCTGACCACCTTGAGGCTGTTGGCCACGCCCGGCCGGCCTTCGGCATCGGGGATCAGCTTGGGCACCAGGAACAGGCTGATCCCCTTGGTGCCCGGCCCGCCATCCGGCAGCCGTGCCAGCACCAGGTGGCAGACGTTTTCGGTAAAGTCGTTGTCGCCCCACGAGATATAGATCTTCTGCCCGGTGATCGCATAGGTCCCGTCGCCGTTCGGCACGGCCCTCGACGTGAGCGCGCCCACATCCGACCCCGCCTGCGGTTCGGTCAGGTTCATCGTGCCAGACCAGTCGCCCGAGATCAGCTTTGGCAGGTACAGCGCCTTGATGGCGTCGCTGGCGTGATGCTCCAGCGCCTCGATCTGGCCCTGGGTCATCAGCGGGTTCAGCTGCAAAGACAGGCAGGCCGCGCTCATCATGTCGTTGACGGCGGTGGTCAGCGTCATCGGCAGGCCCATGCCGCCGAATTGCGGGTCGGCGGCGATGGCCACCCAGCCACCTTCGGCAATGGCGCGGTAGCCCTCGGCAAACCCGCGCGATGTGCGGACAACGCCATTCTCCAGCCGCGCCGGATCCAGATCGCCGTTGCGCTGCAGCGGGGCCAGCACCTCTTCGCACATCCGCCCCGCCCCGGTCAGGATCGCCTCGACGGTTTCGGCCCCGGCTTCGGCGAAGCGGTCGGTCCGGGTGACGCGGTCATAGTCCACCACATGGTTCAGGATCAGGCGATACGTGTCGAGCGGGGCACGATAGGTCATCAAAAATCCATCCGGCTTGGCAAGGCTGAGGCGCTCTTGTAGCAATGAGCTTCCGGCGCGGAGCCTACCCCGATCCGCCGCGCCCGCAACCGAAACGCGGCGTCACGAGGCCTCATGACCCAGATCCTGCAAGCCGATGCAGACGGCATCGCCCGGGCAGCGGCGCTGCTGCGCGACGGACGGCTGGTCGCCTTCCCCACGGAAACCGTCTATGGGCTGGGCGGCGACGCGGCAAACGAGCGCGCGGTGGCCGCGATCTTCGAGGCCAAGGGGCGGCCCAACTTCAACCCGCTGATCGTGCATGTCGCCTCGCCCGAGGCGGCGCAAGCGCTGGTGACATGGTCCGATGCCGCCGAACGGGTGGCCGCGGCGTTCTGGCCCGGGCCGCTGACGCTGGTCTTGCCCGCCCGCGCCGACGCGCCGGTGTCGCACCTGGCCCGCGCCGGCCTGGGCACGCTGGCGGTGCGGATGCCTGCCGCCCCGGTGGCGCGCGCATTGCTTGACGCATTCGGCGGGCCGGTGGCGGCCCCCTCGGCCAACCGCTCCGGCCAGATCAGCCCGACCTGCGCCGCCCATGTGACCGACGGGCTGGGCGGACGCATCGACGCGGTGCTGGATGGCGGGGCCTGCCCGGTGGGCGTGGAATCGACGATCCTGGGCCTTACCGGCCTGCCCACCCTGCTGCGCCCCGGCGGCATCACCGAAGAGGCGCTGGAGGCCTGCCTGGGCCGCCGCCTGGTCGAACGGCGCGATACCGAGGCGGTCTCGGCCCCCGGGCAACTGCATTCGCACTACGCCCCCCGGGCGCGGGTGCGGCTGAACGCGGCCGACTGGGACGAGGGCGAAGCGCGGCTGGGCTTTGGCGCGGTGGAGTGCGACCTGAACCTGTCGGAATCCGGCGACATGACCGAGGCCGCCGCCAATCTCTTTGCCTTCCTGCACCGGCTGGACGGCAGCGGGGCCGAGGTGATCGCCGTCTCTCCGATCCCGCATGTGGGGCTTGGGGTGGCGATCAACGACCGCCTCAACCGCGCCGCCGCCGAACGCTGACCAGCGGCCACGCGCCGCAGCCCGGGGTCAGGCGATGAACGGCCAGTGGCGCGGCGCGTCGGGCTTCAGCCGGCCGGTTTCGTCGAAATCGGTATCGGCGTTGAAGCGCCAGCGCGGCCGCTGGTCGAGCCCGGCAATCAGCGCCGCCTGCCCGTCCAGCAAAGCGGCCAGCCGTGCCTCCAGCGCGACCCTGTCATCGCCCTGCCAATAGCCGTGCACCCCTGTGGCCGCCACCGGCGCGGCGATGTCAAAGCCGCAATAGCGCAGCGTATAGGCCAGCGGCCACAGCAGCAGATCCAGATGCCCTTCCTTGCCGCCCGGCCCGATCTCGGCGGCACTGACCCCGGCGCTGACGCAGAACAGCGCCGTCTTGCCACGGCAGCGCCCCGTGTCGAAACGGTGATCGACATCGTGCAACCGGCCATGCACCAGCACCCGGTCGCACCAGCCTTTCAGCATCGCGGGCGGGCCGAACCACCACAGCGGAAAGTGCAGGATCACCACATCCGCCGCCTCGATCCTGGCCGCCTCGGCGCTGGCATCCGCGGGCGCCCCCGCCTCCTGCGCCTTCAGCGGATCGAACGGGCCCTCCTGGCCATAGAGCGCGCCGCGCTCGGCCGGATCGAATCCCATCTCGTACAGATCGGACCACAGCACTTCGTACCCCAGCGCCTCGCAGGCCCGGCGTGACCGCGCGGCCCAGGCGCGCGTGAACGACTCCGGCCCGGGATGGGCGGTGACGATCAGGACCCGGCGCATCCCGCTCAGGCCCGCCCGCCTTCCGCCGACAACATCATCGGCGACACGCCGATCGAGTCCAGCGCCGCCTCCCATTTCGCCATGTCCGGCAGATCGAACAGCAGCCGCGGCGCGGCATCGCAGACCAGCCAGGCATTCTGCGCGAACTCGCTTTCCAGCTGTCCGGCCCCCCAGCCGGCATAGCCCAGGGCCATCAACCAGTGCCGTGGCCCCTGCCCGCGACCGATATCCTCCAGAATGTCCAGCGTCGCCGTCATGAACACGTCCTCGCGCACCTTGAGGGTGTTCACCGCCGAGACATAATCCGCCGAATGCAGCACAAAGCCGCGCCCCGTCTCCACCGGCCCGCCGAAATGCACCGGACAGCGCGACAGGTCGGCCTGCGGCTCGATCGACAGCTGCGCCAGCAGCGACGGCATGTCGACATCGCCGCTGGGCTTGTTCACGATCAGCCCCATGGCGCCGTCTTCGGAATGGTCGCACAGGAACACCACGCCATGTTCGAACCGCATGTCCCCCATGCCCGGCATCGCAATCAGCATGCGGCCGGTCAGGTGCTGCGTTTCCGAACTGTCTGGCTGCGTCATGAGAAACCCCGTGTCTTTGCCGTCAGCATGGCCGCGCGCCTTGGCGCTGGCAAGGGCGCGCCGCGGTGCAACGCTCACGAAAGACGTCGCTGCAACGTGACTTTTCATTTCAGCGGAAATTCGCCATGTCGGACAGGATGAAACGCCTGCTCCCGATCCTTCTGTGTGCGCTTGCCCTCGGCCCTGCCGCGGCGCAGGCGGAATCCTTCACCGACATGGTCCGGGCCGAACTGCGCCCCGGCTGGCGCAGTGGCACGACCCATGTCGCCGCGCTGCATCTGCGGCTCGCGCCGGGGTGGAAGACCTACTGGCGCGCGCCCGGCGATGCCGGCATCCCGCCGGTCTTCGACTGGCGCGGGGCCCGTGCCATCCGCTCGGTCGAGGTGGAGTTTCCCACGCCGCGGGTGTTCTGGCAGTCAGGCATGCGCTCGGTGGGCTATGCCGGCGAGGTGGTGCTGCCCCTGCGGGTAAGCCTGCGCACCGGTGCAGGGGATGCCCGGCTGCGCGGGGTGGTGGATATCGGCATCTGCGAAGAGGTCTGCATCCCGCACCGCCTGCGGGTCGAGGCGCTGCTGCCAGCCGACCAGATCGCGCCCGATCCGGTGATCGCCGCCGCGCTGGCCGACCTGCCCTTCACCGCCGCCGAGGCCGGGGTGCGGGATGTGGACTGCCGCGTGTCCCCTGCCGAGGGCGGCATGACACTCACCGCCGCCATCGCCATGCCCGCCGGCACCGGGCGCGAGGAAACGGTGATCGAGACCGCCGACCCGCAGGTCTGGGTGGCCCAGCCAAAGACCGGCTGGCAGGACGGGCGCCTGGTGGCGCAGACCCGCCTGATGCATGTCGATGGCGGCGTCTTCGCGCTCGACCGCTCCGGCGTGCGCATCACCGTGCTGGGCGGCCGGATGCCGGTGGACATCCGGGGCTGCAACTAGAGCGTGTCGCGCCCAAATCCGATCGGGCGCGACACGCTCTAGCGTCAGGCCGTCCGCCCGGCCCCCATGCGCATCAGCACCAGACCCAGCGCCGCCACCACGTAAAACGCCAGCGCAATCGCGCCCGCCCCGGTCAGGAACAGCAGCAACGCCGCCATCTCCTGCGACAGGGCAGCCAGCGGCGGCGGCAGCAGCGCCGCCGGCAGTCCGCCGCCCAGCGCAACCCGGCCCAGCGTCGCGCCGAACCAGGCCAGCACCGCCAGCGCCCCGCCGGTCAGCACGGCCCGCGGCGCGGCGGCGCGGAACCGCATCCCCCGCCGGAACGAGGCCGCCATCCGCGCCGCGTCATGCTGCACCGCCACCAGCGCCGGCACCACCATCAGCACCAGCACCATGCCGAAGCCGAGCCCGTAGACCAGCGTGATCACCGTGGGCTTGAGGAACTGCGCATCGGCCGAGCTTTCATACAGCAGGGGCGCCAGCCCCAGCACCGTCGTCGCCGTGGTCAGAAAGACCGGTCGCAAGCGGTCGGCCGCACCGTCGATGATCGACGGGATCAACCCGCGTTCGGCGGCATACTGGTCGATCTGCGTCACCAGAACGATGGAATCGTTGATGATGATCCCGGTCATGCCCAGCAGGCCCACCACCGTGAACATGCTCAGCGGCACGCCCCACAGGTTGTGGCCATAGATCGTGCCCACCAGACCGAACGGAATGATCGCCATCACCACCAGCGGTCGGGCCCAGCTGGCGAAGACCCAGGACAGCACCAGGTAGATGCCCAGCAGCACCAGGATCAGCCCGGTCAGCGCATCGTTCAGAAAGTCGTTCTCCTGCTCGCTCAGCCCGGACAGCCGGTAATCCACCTGGCGTTTCTCGGCGATGTTCGGCAGGATCTCGCCCTCCAGCGCCTCGACGATCTGGGTGGCGCGGGCCGGGTCGTCCTCGGAAATGTCGCCGGTGACCGAAACCAGCCGGATGCCGTTTTCGCGCCGTACCGTGGAAAAGCCCGTGCGCCGTTCCACCCGGACCAGATCGGCCAGCAGGACATATTCCCCCGAAGGCGTGCGCATCTGCGTGCGTTCCAGGAAATCCGCGGTCAGCTCGCCCGCGGGCAGTTCGACCCGGATCGCCGCGCTGCGCGGCCCGTCGGGAAAGGTTGCCGCCTCGATCCCGCCCAGCCGGTCGCGCAGCACGCGGCCCAGCCCGTCGATGTCAAAGCCCAGCGCCTGGCCCTGCGCGGTCAGTTCCAGGATCAGCTCTTCCTTGTCATAGGCCAGGTTGTCCTCGACCGCCGAAACCTCGGGGAACTGCGCCACCGCGGTCTTGAGGTCTTCGGCCGCGGCCTTGAGCACCTCGGCGCTGGCCCCGTAGAACTGCACGTCCAGCGCATCGCCCCCCGGGCCCGACCGCCAGCCGCGGAACGACACCGTTTCCACCAGCGGGTGCCGCGCCACGCGGTCCTGCAGATCGCCGACAAAGGCGAACGAGGAATATTGCGGCCGCTCGTCCGCCGGGATCAGCTCGATCGAGATGGCGCCCAGCTGGTCGTTGTCCTTGGTGTCGGTCCCGGCCAGCCCGCGCCCGGCATTGCCGCCGATCTCGGCCAGCACATAAAGCAGCGGGTTCTTGCCGTAACGCTCTTCGTATTCCTTGCCCAGGGTTTCGGTGGCCTCCTGCAGCAGGCGCATCTGCGCCAGCGTGTCCTCGCGGGTGGCCCCGGGTGCCATGGCGAAATTGCCGGTGACCGAAGCCTGTTCCGGCGCGTTGAAAAACCGCCATTGCACATCGCCGGTGATCAGAAGGACAACCTGGCTGGCCAGCGCCACCACCACGCCGGCAAGAACCGCATAGCGCAGCGCGATCACACCCGCCATGAAGGGGCGGAACAGCGTTTCACGGACCCAGCGAAAGCCGACGTTCACGATGCGCGAGGCCATGTCGATGCCGTTGTCCGACAGCGTCCGGAGCGCGGTGCGCCGACGCGCCGGCCCAAGGCTGAACAGCCGCAGCAGCGTCAGCCCCGCCATCGCGGCGGCCAGCACGCCCAACAGGCGCGGCAGATCGCCGAACAGCGCGTCGCGCTGCGCTGCGGCCCAGGCCACAAGGCCGGACGCCCGGCCTGGCGCGTCCGCCGCCGCGTCGCCCTGCGGGGCCACCGCCTCCAGCAGCGTGGGCAGCGACAGCGCGGCCCAAAGCAGCACCACCCCCGCCACGACACCCACGATCGTCACCCCCAGCACGCCCAGCCCGGCGCGCCAGAGCTGCATGCCATGCACCGGGCGCGGCTTGAGCGCATGCGCCATGTGGTTGGGCAGGATCAGGAAACACTCCACCAGCGAGGCCAGCAGCACGACGATCACCGTAAAGGGGATGTCGGCGATCAGTTCGCCGAACCGGCCGCTGATGGCGGTCAGGCCAAAGAACGCGATCACCGTGGTCAGCGTGGCCGAGAACACCGGCAGCGCCATGCGCTGCGCGGCCCCTTCCGCCGCCTCGTAGGGGCCATGCCCGTGCCGCGCCAGATGGTCGGCATGTTCGCCCACCACGATGGCATCGTCCACCACGATCCCCAGCGTGATGATCAGCGCAAACAGCGAGATCATGTTGATCGTGATGCCCCAGGCATACATCAGCGCAATGGCCGCCAGCAGCGCGGTGGGAATGCCTGCCGCGACCCAGAACGCCGTGCGGGTGTTGAGGAACAGGAACAGCAGCATCACCACCAGCATCAGCCCGGTGGTGGCGTTGTCGGTCAGGATGTTCAGGCGGCCGGTGATCGCCTCGGCCCTGGTGCGGATCAGGTCCACCGACACACCCTCGGGCAGCGAGGTCTGGAACGCCTGCGCCACCTCTTCCACCGTGCGCTGGATGCCGATGGCGTCGCCGCGGTCGCTGCGGTCCACCCGGATGGAAATCGCCGGGTTCTCGCCGACGAAATAGCCGCGCTCGCGGTCGATGCCCTCGACCCGCACCACGGCGATATCACCGATGGTCAGCGTGGAATTGTCGGGGTTCGACCGCAGGCCGATGCCCGCGATGGCCTCGGCGCTGCGCTTTTCGATGCCGGTGCGCACCCGCGCCCCGGCCCCGCCCACATCGCCGGCCGGATCGGCGTTCACCTCGCGGGCGATGGCCTCGGCGATCTCGCGCATGGTCACGTCATGCGCGATCAGGTTCTGCGAGGGCACCTCCACCACCGTCTGCGGCGCGGCCAGCCCGCGGATGGTGGTGCGCGTCACGCCCTCGGCAAACAGCCGCACCACGAATTCGTCGGCAAAGCGCGCCAGCTGGCCGGTATCCACCGGCCCGGTGATGACCACGTCGGTCACCCGGTCGCGCCAGGCGCCGCGGATCACCTCGGGCTCGTCCGCCTCTTCGGGCAGGCCCGTGGTGACATCCACCGCCGATTGCACGTCCGCCGCCGCCCGCGCCATGTCCCAGCCCGGCTCGAACACCAGCTGGATC
The DNA here is from genome assembly GCA_030425925.1 of Alphaproteobacteria bacterium. Classification (GTDB taxonomy): domain Bacteria; phylum Pseudomonadota; class Alphaproteobacteria; order Rhodobacterales; family Rhodobacteraceae; genus JAUHZO01. The sequence goes on from JAUHZO010000003.1 coordinate 89,772, forward strand.
GAGGCGCGCCCCTCGCGCGAGGTCGCCTCGGAGCTTTCGACCCCCTCCACCGTCAGCAGCGCCGGTTCCAGCACCTGCACGATGGCGGTGTCCACATCCTCGGCCCCGGCCCCGTCCCAGGCCACCACGACGCGCACATCGTCGTTGATCACGTCGGGAAAGAACTGCGCGCGCATGTTGGGCACGGCCAGAAGCCCCGCGGCGATCAGGATCACCAGAAGCAGGTTCGCCAGGGTGGGATGGCGGGTGAAGTAGCCCAGGATAGACCCGGCCGCCTGCGGCGTTGTTCGGACCATGTCAGACTCTCAGCTCCACTGCGGCCGCAACCGGGCCGGTTGAAAAAACGCCGCACGGTGCGGCGATAGGATCACCCGCCCATGCGGGACTGGAATCGCTCGACCATCTGCGCGGGCACCCTGGGCTGCTCCAGCTGCGCCAGAAGCCGGTCCTTGACGTCCTGCGGCATCCGCGTGTTGCCTTCGATGAAGGCACGCAGGCGCGCGCGCTGCTCGTCGGTCAGTTCCACCATCTCGGGCGCTTCGGCCTCGACCGGGGCGCCGGCGGTCAGCGGGTTGACGCGGATGCCCGCCCCCAGCAGCGGCGAGCGTTCCGCCACCACGCTGCGATCGCGCAGCGCGCGGGCGCGCACCAGCACGTCGTCGCCCTGACGCCGCAGCACCGTGACAGGCAGGATCTCCAGCCGGTTCTCCTCGCCCACCACCAGCACCTCGCCCGCGGCATTCACCGCCGTGGCGGGCAGGCGCACGACAAAGTCGATGGGCTGTTCGGTCAGCGTGACGGTGACGAAATCGCCCGGCTTGAAGCCGCGCGCGCCGTCCAGCCGCGCAAACAGCAGCCGCCCGGTCTGGCCTTCGCCCACCGCCGCGCCCTCGCGGTCCAGCCGGCCGGTGGCGGCGATGTTGGTGCCAAAGACATCCAGCGTCGCCGTCACGTCCGCCGGGCGCAGGCGCCCGTCCGGGTCCAGCAGCCGGGCATATTGCTGGGTCGAGACCCGGAACGCCACTTCCAGCGCCTCCGGGTCGACCAGGTTGGCCAGCCGCTCGTTGGGCGACACAAGCCGCCCGGCCACCACGGTGACCTCGGACAGGGTGCCCGCAAACGCGGCGCGGATCTCGGTGTCTTCCAGTCGCCGCCGCGCCTCGTCCAGCGCAATCTCGGCGCGACGCAGCCGCGTGGCGGCGGTGTCGATGCGGGCCTCGGCACTGGCCACCGCGCGGCGCTGGGTCAGCACCGACTGGCGCGCCGAAGAGAGCGCCAGCTCGGCCGATTCCACCGCCGAGGACGTGCCCGCATTGCGCCGCAGCAGGTCTTCCTGCCGCTGCAGCGCGCTTTCGCGCAGCGCCGCCTGTTCCTCGGCCGCGGCCAGTTCGTCGCGCGCCAGAACCAGCGCCCGCTCGGCCTCGCGCTGTTCGGCCTGGGCATCCAGCAGATCGCTGTCGGCCCGGTCATAGGCCGATTGCGCATCCGCCGGGTCGACCCGCGCCAGAAGCTGGCCTTCGGTCACCCTGCCGCCCTCGACAAAGGCCGGATCGAGGTCGATCAGCGCCCCGCCCGCCGCGGCGCGCAGCTCCAGCGTGCGGCGGCTCTGCACCTCGCCGAACGCACTCAGTTCGGGTGCCACGGTCTCGAACTGCGCCGGGACCACATTGACGGCAAACACCCGTTCGCGCGCCCGTGGCACCCGCGGTTCCTCGTTCATGCGCGCCTGCACCGCGTCGCGGACAAGAATGCCGGCATAGGCCAGAAGCCCAAGGGTCAGCGACAGTATGAACAGGCCCGTCAGGGCCTTGCGAAGGAAGCGCATGCAATGTCTCTCCAGGGCGCGACTCACCCCGATCGGCGGGTCGCGCATATGGTCATACGGTATTAAACGCCCTTGCGGATCATTTCCGTCGCCGATGTTCGTCCAGGCGGGGGAAAATCTCGACAAAGTTGCAGGGGCGATGGCGATAGTCCAGCTGCAGGCGCAGGATCTCGTCCCAGGCGTCGCGGCAGGCCCCCGGGCTGCCCGGCAGCGCAAACAGATAGGTGCCCCCCGCCACGCCGCCGGTGGCGCGGCTCTGCACCGCGCTGGTGCCGATCTTCTGGAACGATACCAGGGTAAAGACGGTGCCGAAGGCGTCGATCTCCTTCTCGTAGACATCGCGATGCGCCTCGACGGTGACATCGCGCCCGGTCAGCCCGGTGCCGCCGGTCGAGATCACCACGTCGATGCCGGGATCGGCGATCCAGTCCCGCAGCTGCGCGGCGATGGCGGCGCGGTCGTCCTTGACGATGGCGCGCGCGGCCAGGACATGCCCGTCGCCCGTCAGCCGCTCGACCAGCGTATCGCCCGAACGGTCCTCCTCGGGCGTGCGCGTGTCGCTGACCGTCAGCACGGCGATCCGGGTGGGCAGGAAGTCTTTGCTTTCGTCGATGCGGGACATGGGTCTCTCGGGCTCTGGGGGGCTTTCAAAGGCAGGGATTGGTGACCGGCAGGCGCGGCATCTCGAAGGCCCGCGCGATGCGGCCGGCCTGCGTCTCGCGCGTGACCGACAGCGCCAGCTGGCGCAGATCCTGGCCATGGGCCGAGCCGTCGGCGGGGCAGATCTGCTGCATCTGGCGCACGCTCTCGTCGATCGTGTCGTCGCGCAGGGCCAGGGCCGCGGCATGGCTTTGCCGCGGCACGGTGTTGTCGGCCCAGAAGCGCCAGCCGGTGTCCAGCGCTGCGGCCAGCCGGTCCCGCGCGGCCCGGTCCAGCAGGTCGGGGCAGACCCGGTCCAGTGCGGCGATCTCCGTCAGGACACGCAGCGCGCAGCCCGCCGCGCCATGGGCGCTCTGGTCCATGCCGATGCAGCGCCCGTTCCGGCAGGTGACGATCACCGGCCCCGGCAGTTCCAGCACCTGCATGTCCGGGCTGGGGCGCACCACCTTGTCGGCATGCAGCGCAAACAGCGCGCCATAGTCGATCCCCTGCGCCCGACCCGGCGCAGCCAGGCACAGGACACCCAGACCAAGGACCGCGACAACCACCCTCATCCCAGCGCCCTCAGCCGCGCTTTCAGCGACAACAGGTCCGCCCAGGCCTCGCGCTTGGCGGCGGGGTTGCGCAGCAGGTAGGCGGGGTGCGTCATGGGCAGCGCGGGCCGGTCCGCCACCTCGGCCCAGATGCCGCGCAGCCGCAGGATGCCGCGCTTGCCCAGCAGCGCCTGGCACGAGGTATTGCCCATCACGATCAGCAGATCCGGGTCCACCAGCGCGATATGGCGCTGCAGAAAAGGCTGCAACATCGCGATTTCCTCAGGCTTCGGATCGCGGTTCTGCGGCGGCCGCCAGGGTATCACGTTGGTGATGTAGACACTGTCGGCGCGGCTCAGCCCGATCGCTGCCAGCATCCGGTCCAGAAGCTGCCCGGCGCGGCCCACAAAGGGCCTTCCCTCGATATCCTCGTCGCGCCCTGGCGCCTCGCCCACAATCATCACCTGCGCCTCGGGCGTGCCATCGGCAAAGACCAGGCGGCGCGCGCCCCGGCGCAACTCGCAATGCGGATAGGCTTCCAGCGCCGCGCGCAGCCCCGCCAGGTCCAGCGCCGCCGCCGCCGCGGCGCGGGCCTCGGCCACCGCGTCCACCCGTGGCGCGGCAACCACCGGGGCCGCCACCGCCGTTGCAACCGGGGCCGCACCCGCCGCCGCCCCGGCCTGCTCGGCCGCCCAGAGCGCAAAGCGGTCGACAGGCGTGTCCGAGATCGTCTCGTCCACCCCCATCTCGATCTGCCACTCCAGCAGAGCGCGCGCGGTATGCCAGTCCAGGGCCGATTCCATGCCCGCCAGAATAGCGCCGCCTTCCCCCGGAACAAAAGCCCGCACCGCGCCGCGGCCTTCGCCCCTTGCCCAGAGGCCGCGCCCTGCCTATGAAGTCGGCGCACAACCACGAGGGCCGGATGCGCTTCGATCACCGTCATCTTCTGGGCATCGAACCCCTGCGCCCCGACGAAATCGTCACCCTTCTGGATCTGTCCGACCAGTATGTCGCCTTCAACCGCCGCCGCGACAAGCACGCCAAGGCGCTGGCGGGGCTGACCCAGATCAACATGTTCTTTGAAAACTCCACCCGCACCCAGGCCAGCTTCGAACTGGCGGGCAAGCGGCTGGGGGCGGACGTGATGAACATGTCGATGCAGGCCAGCAGCATCAAGAAGGGCGAAACGCTGATCGACACCGCGATGACGCTGAACGCCATGCACCCCGATCTGCTGGTGGTGCGCCACCCGCATTCCGGCGCGGTGGACCTTCTGGCGCAAAAGGTGAACTGCGCGGTGCTCAATGCCGGCGACGGACGGCACGAACACCCCACCCAGGCGCTGCTTGACGCGCTCACGATCCGCCGCGCCAAGGGGCGGCTGCACCGGCTGACCGTGGCGATCTGCGGCGACATCGCCCACAGCCGCGTGGCGCGGTCCAACATTCTGCTGCTGCACAAGATGGAAAACCGCATCCGCCTCGTGGGCCCGCCCACGCTGATGCCCGCGGGCATTGCCGGTTTCGGGGCCGAGATCTGCGACGACATGCGCGAGGGGCTGCGCGATGCCGACGTGGTGATGATGCTGCGGCTTCAGCGCGAGCGGATGGATGGCGGCTTCATCCCGTCCGAGCGCGAATATTACCACCGCTACGGGCTGGACGCCGAAAAGCTGTCCTATGCCAGGGAAGACGCCATCGTCATGCATCCGGGGCCGATGAATCGCGGGGTCGAGATCGACGGCACGCTGGCCGACGACATCAACCGCTCGGTGATCCAGGACCAGGTGGAAATGGGCGTGGCGGTGCGCATGGCGGTGATGGACGTGCTTGCGCGCAACCTGCGCGCCCGGCCCGCCGAGGTGATGGCATGAGCCCCGCCGCCTACGTTCCGCGCAACGCGCCCCCTCCCCCGGTCCGGGGGAGGGTCGGGGAGGGGGGTGGCCAGGCCGGTGCCCTCCCGGCGACCAGAGGACGCCCCTCATGACCAAGCTGCAGATCAACGGGTCCGAAACCGACATCGTCCGGGTGTTTCATCTCGACCTCCCGCGCGAGGCGGTCGAGCGGTTCACCACCCAGGCCGGCACCGGCGAATGGCCGCTGAAATACGCGCTGGGGGCCACCGCGCTGCGGCCGGGCTTTGTCGACGTCATCGACATCCGCGATCTGGGCAAGATGACGCTGTCGCAATACCTGTCCGAAGCACACGGGGCCACCGGCACGGCGTTCCGCGAGGCGCGCGCGACACTCGATGCGCTTCAGGGCCATGTGATCGCGCTGCCCGCGCAGGCCTTCGACCACACCGCGCAAACCCTGACCATCGCTCCGCCGCTGTCGCATGTCGGCACCTTCGGCGAAGTGCGCGCCCGCCCGCGCGGACCCGCCCCCACCAGCGCCGCGGCCCGGGGCCAGGGCAGCGGCGGAACACCCGCCCCGGCGGGGCGCGGCAATTCCTTCCTGCTGCGGCTTGTCGTGATCGGTGTGGGCATCGTGGCGCTTCTGGTGCTGGCGCTGCTGCTGCGATGACCCGCCTTGCCCCCGACCGCGCGACCTATCTCCGCACCCATGCCGTCATGGCCGCGCTGGCCATGGCGGCGGGGATGGCCCTGCTCTGGCTCCTGGGCAACCCGCATGTCTGGACCGGCGCGGTGGGCGGGCTGGCCGCCATCGCCCTGCGCGGCTGGTACCTGATGGACGAAGAGCTGGGCCATGTCTGGGAGCTGTCCGCCACCGCGCTGGACGGCCCCCAGGGCCGCCACGTGCCGCTGGACCAGATCGAGACGCTGCGCGCCATCGGAGCCGCGGTCCAGGTGGTCACCCGGAACGGCGACAAGCACCTGATCAAGTTCCAGGCCGATCCCGCGGCAACCATCGCCCGGATCGAGGCCGCGCAGAGGACAAAGACATGACGCCCGCTTCCGGCACGCTGATGCACAATGCCCGCCTGATCGACCCCGACGCCGGCTCCGACACGCCCGGCGCGGTGCTCATCGAGGCCGGGAAGATTACCAAAGTCTTAACGCAACCCCTTGAAATTGAAGCCGTAAAATTGTCAGCTGACAATCTGGTCGATTGCGGCGGCGCGTGCCTCGCCCCAGGCATCGTGGATATCGGCGTCAAGGTGGGCGAACCGGGCGAGCGGCACAAGGAAAGCTATGGCACCGCCGGGCAGGCCGCCGCGGCGGGCGGGGTGACCACGCTGGTCACCCGTCCCGACACCAGCCCGCCCATCGACACGCCCGAGGCGCTGGAATTCATCCGCCGCCGCGCCAACGAGGCCGCGCCGGTGAACGTCCTGCCCATGGCCGCGCTGACCAAGGGCCGCGCCGGCCAGGAAATGACCGAGATCGGCTTTCTGATGGATGCCGGCGCGGTGGCCTTCACCGATGCGATGAGTGTCTGCCGCGACACCCGGGTGCTGGCGCGCGCCATGACCTATGCCGCGGGGCTGGGCGCGCTGGTGATCTGCCATCCGCAGGACCCGGTGCTGTCTCAGGGGGCGGTGGCCACTTCGGGCAAGTTCGCCAGCCTGCGCGGCCTGCCCGCCGTCTCGCCCATGGCCGAGCGCATGGCGCTGGACCGCGACATGGCGCTGGTCGAGATGACGGGCGTGCGCTACCACGCCGACCAGATCACCACCGCCCGCGCCCTGCCCGCGCTGGAGCGCGCCAAGGACAACGGGCTGGACGTCACCGCCGGGGTGTCGATGCACCACCTGACGCTGAACGAATTCGACGTCGCCGATTACCGCACCTTCTTCAAGCTGACCCCGCCCCTGCGCGCCGAGGACGACCGCGCCGCCATCGTGGCGGCGCTGCGCAGCGGGCTGATCGACATCATCGGCTCTTTCCACACCCCGCAGGACGAGGAATCCAAGCGCCTGCCCTTCGAGGCCGCCGCCTCGGGCGCGGTGGGGCTGGAGACGCTGCTGCCGGTGCTGATGCGGCTCTATCACGCCGAAGAGATCGACCTGCCCACGCTGTTCCGCGCCCTGTCGCTGAACCCGGCGCGGCGGCTGGGGCTGGACTGCGGCCGCCTGGCGGCGGGCGCTCCGGCAGACCTGGTGCTGTTCGACCCCGACAAGCCGCTGGTGCTGGACCGCTTCAAACTGCGTTCGAAATCCAAGAATACCCCCTTTGACGGCGCACGGCTGCAGGGTAAGGTTCTCAAAACCGTCGTCGCCGGCAAGACAGTGTACGAGAGCAGCTGATGCCCGAAATCCTTACCCCCCTGCCCCTGCTGGGGCTTCTGGCCCTTGCGGGCTATCTTTTGGGGTCCATCCCGTTCGGGATCGTGATCACCCGCGCGCTGGGTCTTGGCGATCTGCGCCAGATCGGATCGGGCAATATCGGTGCCACCAACGTGCTGCGGACCGGCAACAAGGGCGCGGCGCTGGCCACGTTGCTGCTGGACGGCGCCAAGGGCGCCGCCGCGGTGCTGCTGGCGCGCGGCGTGGCGGGCGAGGACGCGGCGCAGCTGGCGGCGCTGGCGGCGATGCTGGGCCATGTCTTTCCGGTCTGGCTGGGCTTTCGCGGCGGCAAGGGCGTGGCCACCTTTCTGGGGGTGCTGCTGGCGCTGTCGCTGCCGGTGGGTCTGATGGTGGCGGCAACCTGGGTGTTCGGCGCGGCGATCTCGCGCATGTCCAGCGTCGGCGCGCTGACCGCGGCGATGTCGACCACGGTCTGGACCTTCTTCATGGCACGGATCGACATGCTGGTGCTGGCCACGGTCCTGACGGCGCTGGTCTACCTGCGCCACAAGGACAACCTGGCGCGCATCAAGGACGGCACCGAACCCAGGATCGGCGAACAGGCCTGACCGCTTTGGCAGGATGGGTGCCGGGCACCCATCCTACGCGGGCCGCCATGCCCCTTCTTTGGGTCAGGGCGCTGCGGGCGACGGTTCGGGATGCCGTGCCGTGGCCGCCCAGTCGAGGGTTTCGGCGATCGCCGCGGCCACGGCACCGGCATGGGACATCACCAGCATGTGCGCCGCGCCGTCGATCACCGTTTCGCGAACATGCGGCAGCCGCGCCGCCAGCGCCTCTTGCACCGCCGCGATGACACGCACCGTGGCGCTGCCACGCAGCAGGTGCACCGGCATCTCCAGCGTTTCCAGCCGCCCCGCGGCAGCCAGCCCGAGCGTGTCGCGCCACAGCGCCGGTTCGGTGTTGCGCACAAACGGCATCTGCCGGGTCATGGCCTCCTGCACGTCGGGCGGGAACCGGTCCCACGGCACCCCGCCGCCCCAGAGCGCGTTGAACGCCTCCGCCGCGGCGCGGTGATCGCCGGTTTCGTAGACGGCAAAGATCGCCTCTTCGGCCGCGCGATGCGGCGCGGTCTCGGGATGGTCCGGTGCGGCGGCAAAGAACACCGGCTCGATCAGCGTGAGCGAGGCCACGTCCCCGGGCCGCGCCAGCGCCAGCGACAGCGCCACCACCGCGCCAAAGCTGTGCCCCACCAGATGGGTGCCGGGACGGATCAGCCCGTCTACCGCCTGCGCCGCGGCGGCCACCACGTCGATCCCGGCGGGAAAGCCCGGGCTGCGGCCATGTCCGGGCAGATCGGGGGCCGACATGCGGGCCCGGCTGTCCAGCGCGGCCGCCACGCCCTTCCACATGCCGGAATGCCCCAGACCGCAATGCAACAGCACCACGGGCGCGCTGCCCTGCCCCATCTCGCGCCGGAACAGCGTCTGCGGATCGGCGTGCCCCGTCACAGGCGGCCAGCCAGATGTGCGTCGAGATCGTCGAGACGGTCATGCCCCCAGAAGCGCTGGTCACCGTCCGTGATGTAGAACGGCGCACCGAACACCCCGCGCGCCACCGCCTCGTCCAGGTTGGCGGCATAGGTTTCGGCCCCTTGCAACAGCCCGCGATCGGCCAGCGCGGGATCAAAGCCCGCGCTGTCGAGGCAGTCGCGGATCACGGCATCGTCGGCCACGTCGCGCTCCTCGGCCCAGCAGGCGCGCAGAATGCCATGCACCAGCGCCCCCATGTCGCCGCCCTCCGCCGATTGCGCGGCGATCACCGCATAGGCGGCCGGCGCGGGGTTGGTCGGGAAATGCGCCGGCTGCAGCACCAGCGGCAGGCCGGTCTTTTTCGTTGCGCGCTGCAATTCCTGCAGGCGATAGGCCTGGCGGTTGGGATGGCGTTCGGCCGGGGTCTGCCCGCCGGTGCGGGCAAACAGCGCGACGATGTCCAGCGGCTTGTACGTCACCGTGGCGCCATGCCGCGCGGCGATCTCTTCGAGCCGCGTGCCGGCGAGATAGGAAAAGGGCGAAATGGTCGCGAAATAATAGTCGATATGAGGCATTTGCACCGTCTTCCCTTCGCTGCTTTGCGGCGACGATAGCGGCGTGCTAAGGCACGTGCAACGTCACGAATCCGTCATCTTGCCCCTGCGGAGCCCCCCTCACATGCCAACCGTCATCGAACCCAAGATCATCGCGGGAAACGCGAACCGTCCCCTTGCCCAGGCCATCGCGCGGCGCATGTCGCTGTATCGCGGCATGAGCGTGGGGCTGGTGGATGCCCGCGTGGAGCGGTTCAACGACCAGGAGATCTTTGTCGAGGTCTTCGAGAACGTGCGCGGCGAGGACATGTTCATCCTGCAGCCCACATCGAACCCGGCCAACGACAACCTGATGGAACTGCTGATCATGGCGGATGCGCTGCGGCGCTCCTCGGCCGCGCGGATCACCGCCGTGATCCCCTATTTCGGCTATGCAAGACAGGACCGCCGCACCAAGACGCGCACGCCGATCAGCGCCAAGCTGGTGGCCAACCTGATCCAGGAGGCCGGGGTGAACCGGGTGCTGACCATGGATCTGCACGCCGCACAGATCCAGGGGTTCTTTGATATTCCGGTGGACAACCTCTATGCCTCGCCGGTCTTTGCGCTGGACATCCACCGCCAGTTCGACGGGCGGATGAAAGACCTGATGGTGGTCTCGCCCGATGCCGGCGGCGTGGCGCGGGCGCGGGAACTGGCCAAGCGCATCGGCGCGCCGCTGTCCATCGTCGACAAGGAGCGCGACCTGCCCGGGCAGGTGTCGGGCATGCAGGTGATCGGCGAGGTGTCGGGCAAGACCTGCATCATCGTCGACGACATGGTGGACACCGCAGGCACCCTGTGCAAGGCGGCCGAGCTGCTGACGGAACAGGGCGCGACCGAGGTGCACGCCTATATCTCGCACGGGGTGCTGTCGGGCCCGGCCATCGACCGGATCACCGGATCGGTGATGAAATCGCTGGTGATCACCGACAGCATCGCGCCTTCCGAGGCGACGCAGGCGGCGCACAACATCCGCATCCTGCCCATGGCCCCGCTGTTTGCGCAGGCGATCCTGAACACCTGGACGGGCACCTCGGTGTCGTCGCTGTTTGCCACCGAGACGCTGGGGCCGATCTACGAGGGAATTCTCTAGGGCCCCAACCAGGGGTCCACGCGTAGGGCGGGGTTCACCCCGCCGCCCCTCAGCCGCGCCTCAGTACAATTCCCAGTCGTCGTCGCTGGCGACCTCGCCGATGGCGATCCAGTTCATCCGGACGCGCGCCACGCGGGTGTCGGACCAGGTGCGGAAAACCAGTTCGAACCCGCGTTCCGTCACCTTGTCGGCGGCAATGTCGGCGCGCACATTGGCGCCCTGGTCCATGTCCCACAGCGACAGCGCCACCTGCACCGCGGGCACCGCGCGGAACGGTTCCGAGAATGTCACCGGCAGGCGGCGTTCCCGCGCGCCATGGCCCGTCCACATCTCTCCGCCGCTGGCGAAATCGGAAAACACTTCCTCGTTGCCCTGATCGACCCCGATCAGCGAACCGACATATTTCTTCATGGTCTGGCCTCAACGCCCTCAGCGATGGATCGGCGGCCCGATCCGGGGCCGCGCGTCAACTTGGCGGAATTTCACGAGGGTGTCAAAAAGCCCTGCCGACAAAATCGGCAGGGCTTGCTGAAAAGTCCGGCAAATGCTCAGAGGGTCGGCTGTTTCGGCGACAGGCCCAGTTCGGTGCCCACGGCGACCATGTCGTGCAGCAGCTTGGCCGCGTCGTCCAGAGCCCCGCTGTCGTCGGTGCTGCCGGTCTTGGTCTGGCTGTAGGCGGCCTGCGCCTCGTCCACCATCGCCTCGTAGGCGGCCTGGTCGACATCGGCGCGCGGCAGGGCGCGTTCGGCCAGCACCGACAGGCCGTCGCCCAGTTCGGCAAAGCCGCCGGTCACCACGAATTCCTCGGTCCCCTGCAGGGTTTCCACCCGCAGGACGCCGGGGCGCAGCGTGGTGATCACCGGCGCATGATCGGGCATGGCGGTCATGTCGCCATCGGCCCCGGGGATCTGGACCGACTTGACCTCGGCCGACATCAGGCGGCGTTCCGGGCTGACCAGATCGAATTGCATTGTGTCTGCCATCTCATGCTCCTGTACGGGGTCGGCGGGGAAATCCCCGCCCTACGCCCGGAAAGACATGGTAGGGCGGGGTTGACCCCGCCGCACCTTAGGCTGCGTCTGCGGCCAGCTTTTCGGCCTTGGCGATGACCTCGTCGATGCCGCCCACCATGTAGAAAGCCGCTTCGGGCAGATGGTCGTATTCGCCGGCCACAACCGCCTTGAACGAGGTGATGGTGTCTTCCAGCGGGACCTGCACGCCGTCCGAGCCGGTAAAGACCTTGGCCACGTCGAAGGGCTGCGACAGGAAACGCTGGATCTTGCGGGCGCGGGCCACCGTCAGCTTGTCCTCTTCGCTGAGTTCGTCCATCCCGAGGATCGCGATGATGTCCTGCAGCGACTTGTAGCGCTGCAGGATGCCCTGCACGTCACGCGCCACCTGGTAGTGCTCTTCGCCCACGATGCCCGGATCCATCAGGCGCGAGGTCGAGTCGAGCGGGTCCACCGCCGGGTAGATGCCCAGTTCCGAGATCGCACGGTTGAGAACCGTGGTCGCGTCGAGGTGGGCAAAGGTCGTCGCAGGCGCCGGGTCGGTCAGGTCGTCCGCGGGCACGTAGACGGCCTGGATCGAGGTGATCGAGCCGGTCTTGGTCGAGGTGATGCGTTCCTGCATCGCGCCCATGTCGGTGGCCAGCGTCGGCTGGTAGCCCACGGCCGAGGGGATACGGCCGAGCAGAGCCGACACCTCGGAGCCCGCCTGGGTAAAGCGGAAGATGTTGTCGACGAAGAACAGAACGTCGGTGCCCGAGGCATCGCGGAACTGTTCCGCGAGGGTCAGGCCGGTCAGAGCGACGCGGGCGCGGGCACCCGGAGGCTCGTTCATCTGGCCGTAGACAAGCGCCACCTGCGACTCCTCGAGGTTGTCGGGCTTGATGACGTTGGATTCGATCATCTCGTGGTAGAGGTCGTTGCCCTCGCGGGTCCGTTCGCCCACGCCGGCAAACACCGAATAGCCCGAGTGCACCTTGGCAATGTTGTTGATCAGTTCCATGATCAGAACCGTCTTGCCCACGCCGGCGCCGCCGAACAGGCCGATCTTGCCGCCCTTGGCATAGGGGGCCAGCAGGTCGATGACCTTGATGCCGGTCACGAGGATTTCCGATTCCGTCGCCTGCTCCGAGAATTCCGGGGCCGGCTGGTGGATGGCACGGGTTTCGTCGGCCTCGATGGGCGCGCCTTCGTCCACGGGTTCACCCACGACGTTCAGGATGCGGCCCAGGGTCTTGGGCCCCACCGGCACCGAGATCGGGCCGTTGGTGTCTTCGACCATCTGGCCGCGCACCAGACCTTCGGTGGCGTCCATCGCGATGGTGCGCACGGTGTTTTCACCAAGGTGCTGCGCCACTTCCAGAACCAGACGCTTGCCGTTGTTGTCGGTGGTCAGCGCGTTCAGAATTGCCGGGAGGTGGTCGTCGAACTGAACGTCGACCACGGCGCCGATGACCTGGGTCACTTTGCCTTGTGCGTTTGCCATTTTTCGTCTCCGGGGTCCTTAGAGCGCTTCCGCGCCCGAAATGATTTCGATCAGTTCGTTGGTGATGACGGCCTGACGCGAGCGGTTGTATTCGATGGTCAGCTTGTCGATCATCTCGCCTGCGTTGCGGGTCGCGTTGTCCATCGCGGACATCCGCGCGCCCTGCTCCGAGGCCGCGTTTTCCAGCAGCGCCGCAAAGATCTGCGTCGCCACGCCACGCGGCAGCAGGTCGGCCAGGATGGCCTCTTCGTCGGGCTCGTAGTCATAAAGCGTCGACGCGCCGTCCTCGGCCGCCTCGTAGGCAGCGGGAACGATCTGCTGTTCGGTGGGGATCTGGCTGATCACCGACTGGAAGCGGTTGAAGAAGATCGTCGCCACGTCGAATTCGCCACCGTCGAACCGGGCCAGCACGTCGCGGGCGACGTCCTGGGCATTGGCATAGCCGATGCGCTTGACCTCGCTCAGATCGACATGGCCGACAAACAGATCGGCATAGTCGCGCTTGAGCTGTTCGCGGCCCTTCTTGCCGACGGTGAGGATCTTGACCGTCTTGCCCTTGGCGCGCAGGTCGGCGACCCGCGCCCTGGCCAGCTTGACGATGGAGGAGTTGAAGCCGCCGCACAGGCCGCGTTCCGCCGTCATCACGACGAGCAGATGCACGTCGTCCTTGCCCGTCCCCGCCAGCAGGCGGGGCGCGCTGTCACTGTCGCCCACGCTGGACGCCAGCGCGCCCATCACGGCGTTGAACCGCTCGGTATAGGGGCGCGCCTGTTCGGCCGCATCCTGGGCCCGCCGCAGTTTTGCGGCGGCCACCATCTGCATGGCCTTGGTGATCTTGCGGGTCGATTTGACCGACGCGATCCGGTTTTTGAGGTCCTTGAGGCTGGGCATGTCAGGGGCCCCTTACGAGAAGTCCGCGGCGTATTCGTCCAGAACCGCGCGGATCTTCGCCTCGTTGTCACCCTTGATCTTCGGGTCCTCGTTGGTGATCCAGTCCAGCAGGTCCTGATGCTTGCCGCGCAGGTGCTGCACCAGACCCTTTTCGAAGCGGCCCACATCCCCGACCTTGATCTTGTCGAGATAGCCCAGCGTGCCCGCGCAGATCACGCAGACGATCTCTGCGTTGGTCAGCGGCGAATACTGCGGCTGCTTCATCAGTTCGGTCAGGCGCGCGCCGCGGTTCAGCAGCTGCTGGGTGGCGGCGTCGAGGTCGGAGCCGAACTGCGCAAAGGCGGCCATTTCGCGATACTGCGCCAGCGACAGCTTGATCGGACCGGCGACGGACTTCATCGCGTTGGTCTGCGCCGAAGAGCCCACGCGGCTCACCGACAGACCGGTGTTCACGGCGGGGCGGATGCCCTGGTAGAACAGTTCGGTTTCCAGGAAGATCTGCCCGTCGGTGATCGAGATCACGTTGGTCGGGATAAAGGCCGACACGTCGCCGCCCTGGGTTTCGATGATCGGCAGCGCGGTCAGCGACCCGGCACCGTTGTCCTCGTTCAGCTTGGCCGAACGCTCCAGCAGGCGCGAGTGCAGGTAGAACACGTCGCCCGGATAGGCTTCGCGGCCCGGCGGGCGGCGCAGCAGCAGCGACATCTGGCGATAGGCCACGGCCTGCTTGGACAGGTCATCGTAGATGATCAGCGCGTGGCGGCCGTTGTCGCGGAAATATTCCGCCATGGCGGTCGCGGCATAGGGGGCGAGGAACTGCATCGGCGCCGGGTCGGACGCGGTTGCGGCCACGACGATCGAGTAGTCGATGGCACCGGTTTCTTCCAGCTTCTTCACCAGCTGCGCCACGGTGGAGCGCTTCTGGCCGACGGCCACGTAGACGCAGTAGAGCTTCTTGCTCTCGTCGTCGCCGGCGGCGTCGTTATAGCTCTTCTGGTTCAGGATCGCGTCGAGCGCGACGGCGGTCTTGCCGGTCTGGCGGTCGCCGATGATCAGCTCGCGCTGGCCACGGCCGATCGGGATCATCGCGTCCACGGCCTTGAGGCCGGTGGCCATGGGCTCGTGCACCGATTTGCGCGGGATGATGCCCGGCGCCTTGACGTCGGCCACGCGGCGCTCGGTCGCCTCGATCGGGCCCTTGCCGTCCAGCGGGTTGCCCAGGCCGTCGACAACGCGGCCCAGCAGGGCGTCGCCTGCGGGCACGTCCACGATGGCGTTGGTGCGCTTGACGGTGTCGCCTTCCTTGATGTCCCGGTCGGAGCCGAAGATCACGATGCCGACATTGTCGGCTTCGAGGTTCAGCGCCATGCCGCGGATGCCGCCCGGGAACTCGACCATTTCACCCGCCTGGATGTTGTCGAGACCGAAGACGCGGGCGATGCCGTCCCCGACGGACAGCACGCGGCCCACTTCGGCGACCTCGGCGTCCTGCCCGAAGTTCTTGATCTGCTCCTTCAGGATCGCAGAAATCTCGGCTGCTTGGATACCCATTTATCCGACCTCTTTCATAGCATTCTGGAGGGAATTGAGCTTTGCGCGGATCGACGTGTCGATCATCTTGGAGCCCACCTTGACGACAAGACCGCCGATGAGACTTTCATCGACGGCCGCACTGATCTTGACTTCCTTGCCGACCTTGGCCTTGAGCGTCTCGGCCAGTTGGGCGGCCTGCGCATCGGTCAGGGCGGTGGCCGAGACCACCTCGGCAGTAACTTCGCCCTTTTCGGCGGCGATCATTTCGCGCAGACGGGTCAGCATGTGCGGCACGACGAACAGGCGGCGCTTGGAGGCCATCAGGCCCAGCACGTTCTGCATCGCGGGCACCAGCCCCATCTTTGCGGCAACCGCCGTGATGGCCCTGCCCTGCGCATCGCGCGAATAGACCGGCGAGGCGATCAGGTCACGCAGGTCGGCGCTTTCGGCCAGGGCTGCGTTCAGGTCTGCGACATTGGCTTCGAGCTTGGGAAGGTTGTTGTTTTCCTTCACGATCCCGAACACGGCGGCGGCATAGCGCTCGGCAATGCCGGAGGAAATCGATGCTGAGTCAGACACGTCCACCCTTCCGATCTTCTGCAGCCCTTGCGCGCCCGGTGGGGCCCGGCGGGTTGCCTGTTCCAGCCCCGGGATGCCCCGGAGCAGCTAAATCGTGGCGGATGTAGCAGAGCCACCCCCACCCCGCAACATGCTAAGACGTTTTTAACAGTTCCATGAAACCGTGTGTTTTCATTGTCTTGCTGCAAGTGCGACGTTCTGCGCGCAAGTTGCGGTCACAAATTCGTTCATTTGCGGCGCAATTTTCACGATTCCGGCCGGCCGGCGGCGTGGTGCGGCCCTGCGGGACGGCGGGCGGGGCGCCTTTTGGCCGTGAAGGCCAAAACAGCGCCGTGCGCCGTCACACCGGCTTGGCCTTGCCGGCGGCGGGCTGCAGCACCTCCAGCGGGTTCAGCACGCGCGCCGCCTCGCCCACGCCGCGGCGGGACGGGGGATGGCGCTTGGCCGCCACCACCATCATCACGCCGCCGGCCATCACGCCGGGGATCGCCCGCCCCGTGCGCTCCCAGAACCCGCCGGTCTTCATCCAGAACCGCCGGGTCGAGGGGGGCTGGTACAGCACCGAGACATGGCGTTCGGGCACGAAATCGTGGCGTTTGAGCTGCGCTTCCAGCTGGCTCAGCGAATAGGGCCGGCCATAGCCGAACGGTGTCCAGTCGGCCCGCGCCCAGAGCCCCGAGCGGTTGGGCACGATGAACAGCGCCTTGCCGCCCGGACCCAGCACGCGATAGGCCTCGTCCAGCACGTCCGAGGGCCGTTCGGACGTCTCAAGCCCGTGCAGCAGGATCAGCCGGTCCACATGGCCGGTCTCGACCGGCCACTGGGTTTCCTCGCACAGGACCGAGACATTGGGCATCCCCGCGGGCCAGGGCATCACCCCCTGCGGGCCGGGCATCAGCCCGATCACCCGCCGCGCGGGTTTCAGGTAGGGCCGCAGAAGCGGCACGGCAAAGCCGTAGCCCACCACGGTCTGCCGGTCCGCCTCGGGCCAGAACCGCAGCACTTGCCCGCGCAGGATCGCCTGCGCGGCGCGCCCCAGCGCGTTGCGGTAGTAGAAGTCGCGCAATGTGCCGACATCGAGATGCATTGCAGCCTCGTCCGGGATCGGGTTCACTGGGGCCAGTCTGTCAAAGCGTCCAAGGAATTTCCATGCCCCTCGACATCGTCACCGTGCCCTGTCTTTCCGACAATTACGCCTACCTGGTACAGGGGCCCGACGGCGTCTGCATCATCGACGCGCCCGAGGCGGGTCCGCTGATCGACGCGCTGGAGGCGCGCGGCTGGACGCCCGGCGTGATCCTGCTGACCCATCATCACCACGACCATGTCGGCGGTGTTGCCGAGTTGCGTGCAAAGTACGGCTGCAAGGTCATGGGCCCGAAGGCCGAGGAGGACAAGCTGCCGCCGCTGGACATGGGCCTGGCCGAGGGCATGAATGGCGGCACGGGCGAAGGCTATACCGTGCCGATCGAGGTGCCGGGCCACACGCTGGGCCACATGGCGTTCCACTTTCCCGAGGGCGGCGTGGTCTTCACCGCCGACAGCCTGATGGCGCTGGGATGTGGCCGGGTGTTCGAGGGCACGCCCGAGATGATGTGGGCGAGCCTGTCCAGGCTCAGGGCCCTGCCGCCCGAGACGCTGGTCTGTTCCGGGCACGAATACACCTTGTCGAACGCGCGGTTTGCGCTCACCATCGACCCCGGGAACGACGCGCTGCAGGCGCGGGTCGCGGCGGTGCAGGCGGCGCGGGACGAGGGCCGGCCCACGGCGCAGGTGCCGCTGTCCGAAGAACTGGCCACCAACCCGTTCCTGCGCGCTTCGGAGCCCGCGGTGAAGGCGGCGCTGGGGATGGACGGGGCGACCGACGCCGAGGTCTTTGCCGAGATCCGCAAGCGCAAGGACAATTTCTGAGCCCGGTTTCCCGGCAAAGGGCAGAGGCGCGGCGAAATGTGAGCGGGGGCCGGAGAGAAAAAACTTGAAGATGGTCGGGGATCGACCAAACTTTAACTGTAAGAGGCAAAGCTGGACCTCACGGACCGGCGCAGACAAGAGGAGCACTTCGTGCCTTCATTCTCGAACACCCTGGAGCAGGCAATTCACGCGGCGCTGGCCCTGGCCAATTCCCGCAGTCACGAATTCGCGACGCTCGAGCACCTGCTGCTCGCGCTGGTCGACGAACCCGATGCGGCACGGGTGATGAAGGCCTGTTCGGTCGACACCGAAGAGCTGCGCACCACGCTGGTGGAATTCATCGACGAGGATCTGTCGAACCTCGTCACCGATATCGAAGGATCCGAGGCGGTGCCGACGGCGGCGTTCCAGCGCGTGATCCAGCGCGCCGCGATCCATGTCCAGTCCTCGGGCCGGACCGAGGTGACGGGGGCCAACGTTCTGGTGGCGATCTTTGCCGAACGGGAATCGAACGCGGCCTATTTCCTGCAGGAACAGGACATGACGCGCTATGACGCGGTGAACTTCATCGCCCATGGCGTCGCCAAGAACCCCGCCTACGGCGAAAGCCGCCCGGTGCAGGGCGCGGCCGAGGCCGAGGAGGAAACCGCTGCCTCCGGCGATCAGGGCGCGGCCGCTGCCGAAAAGGAATCGGCGCTGGCCAAGTATTGCGTCGATCTGAACGCCAAGGCGCGCGAAGGGGACATCGACCCGCTGATCGGCCGCGATCACGAAGTCGAGCGCTGCATCCAGGTGCTGTGCCGCCGGCGCAAGAACAACCCGCTTCTGGTGGGCGATCCCGGCGTGGGCAAGACCGCCATCGCCGAGGGGCTGGCGCGCAAGATCGTTGCGGGCGAGACGCCCGAGGTGCTGCGCGAAACCACGATCTACTCGCTCGACATGGGCGCGCTGCTGGCGGGCACCCGCTATCGCGGCGATTTCGAAGAGCGGCTCAAGGCCGTGGTGACCGAGCTGGAACAGCATCCCGATGCCGTGCTCTTCATCGACGAGATCCACACGGTGATCGGCGCCGGGGCCACCTCGGGCGGTGCCATGGACGCGTCGAACCTGCTCAAGCCCGCCCTGCAGGGCGGCAAGCTGCGCACCATGGGATCGACCACATATAAAGAGTTCCGCCAGCATTTCGAAAAGGATCGCGCGCTGAGCCGCAGGTTCCAGAAGATCGACGTGAACGAGCCCTCGGTGGAGGACACGATCAAGATCCTCAAGGGCCTCAAGCCGTATTTCGAGGATCACCACGGCGTGAAATACACCGCCGACGCGGTCAAGGCCGCGGTGGAACTGTCGGCGCGCTACATGAACGACCGCAAGCTGCCGGACAAGGCCATCGACGTCATCGACGAGGCCGGGGCGGCCCAGCACCTGGTGGTGGAATCCAAGCGCCGCAAGACCATCGGCACCAAGGAGATCGAGGCCGTGGTGGCCAAGATCGCCCGGATCCCGCCCAAGAACGTCTCGAAAGACGATGCCGAGGTGCTGAAGGATCTCGAAGCCTCGCTGAAGCGGGTGGTGTTCGGTCAGGATGCGGCGATCGAGGCGCTGTCCTCGGCCATCAAGCTGGCCCGCGCCGGCCTGCGCGAGCCGGAAAAGCCCATCGGCAACTATCTCTTTGCCGGGCCGACCGGCGTCGGCAAGACCGAGGTCGCCAAGCAGCTGGCCAGCACGCTGGGCGTGGAACTGCTGCGCTTCGACATGTCGGAATACATGGAAAAGCACGCGGTCTCCCGCCTGATCGGCGCGCCTCCGGGCTATGTCGGCTTTGACCAGGGCGGCCAGCTGACCGACGGAGTCGACCAGCATCCGCATTGCGTGCTGCTGCTGGACGAGATCGAAAAGGCGCATCCGGACGTGTTCAACATCCTGCTGCAGGTGATGGATCACGGCACCCTGACCGACCATAACGGCCGTTCGGTGGATTTCCGCAACGTGATCCTGATCATGACCTCGAATGCGGGCGCCGCGGACATGCAGAAGGCCGCCATCGGCTTTGGCCGCGACCGCCGCGAGGGCGAGGATACCGCCGCGATCGAACGCACCTTCACCCCGGAATTCCGCAACCGCCTGGATGCCGTCATCAGCTTCCAGCCGCTGCCCAAGGACACGATCCTGGCCGTGGTCGAGAAATTCGTGCTGCAGCTCGAGGCGCAGCTGCTGGACCGCAACGTGACCATCGAGCTGACCCGCCCCGCCGCCGAATGGCTGGCCGACAAGGGCTATGACGACAAGATGGGCGCCCGCCCGCTGGGCCGCGTGATCCAGGAGCACATCAAGAAGCCGCTGGCCGAGGAACTGCTGTTTGGCAAGCTTGCCAAGGGCGGCGTGGTCAAGGTCTCGGTCCGCGATGGCGCGCTGGTGCTGGATCTCGACGGCCCCGACAAGCCGCGGCTCAGCTCGAAAAAGCCGCCGTTGCTGACGGCGGAATGATCCGCCACCTGACGATACTGGTCGCCGCCGCGAGCCCGCTCGCGGCGGAACCGTTTCTGGACTGGCCCGTCGATTGCACGCCGGGCCTGACCTGTTTCATCGAGGACTACGTCGACAACGACCCCGGCCAGGGTGCCAAGGATTTCACCTGCGGGCTGAACACGCGCGACGCCCACAAGGGCACCGATATCGCGCTGTTCAGCTTTGACGACGTGGCCCGCGGGGTGAGTGTCCGCGCCGCCGCTGATGGCGTTGTGCGCCGCACGCGCGACGAAATGCCCGATGATCGCCTCATGCGCGGCGTCACCGACCAGACCGCCTGCGGCAACGCCGTGCTGATCGCCCATGGCAACGGGTACGAGACGCTCTATTGCCATCTCAGGCTGGGCTCGGTGACCGTGGCCCCCGGGCAGACCGTCGCGGCGGGGGATCCGCTGGGCCTGATCGGTCTCTCGGGCCAGACCACACATCCGCACCTGCACATGACGGTCTATCGCAATGGCGCGGTGGTGGACCCGTTCCGCCCAGAGGCGACCGGCAGCTGCGGCGGGCTGGCGCAGGCGACGCTCTGGACCGATCCGCCGGTCTATCACCGCACGCTTCTGCGGCTTGCGGGCTTTTCGGACGGCGTGCCGGATTACGATGCGCTGCGCGGCGGCACCGCCCGGCGCGACGTGCTGCGCCCCGACCAGCCCATGGTGGTCTATGCCGAGGCGGGATATGCCGAACATGGCGACGTGATCACCCTCACCGCCACCGGGCCCGAAGGCGAGGTGTTCCGCCAGACCCGCGTGATGACCAACCCCCGTGCCAGCCAGCTGCCCGCCTTCGGCAAACGCGCGCCCGACGGCGGCTGGCCCGCAGGGGAGTATCTTGGCCAGATAACCCTGACCCGCGACGGCCAGATCATCGCCAACCGCTGGGCCCACGTCACCGTCGAATGAGCCGCGAGGCCGCCCATCAGGGCGGATGAGCGTCAGCGCTCCGTCAGCTTCAGCTCGATCCGGCGGTTCTGCGCCCGCGCCTCGGGGGTGTCTGCGGGGTTCACCGGCTGGTACTGGCCAAAGCCGTTGGCGGCCAGCCGCTCCGGCGGGATGCCCAGGAAATTGATCATGTAGCGCACAACCGACAGGGCGCGGGCCTGGCTCAGCTCCCAGTTGTCGGCGAATTCGCGCCCGCCGCGGATCGGCACGTTGTCGGTATGCCCGTCGACGCGGATCACCCAGTCGATCTCGGCAGGGATGTCGTCGGCCACGCCCTTGAGGATGCTGGCCACCTTGGCGATCTCGCGCTGACCTGCGGCCGACAGATCGGCAGAGCCCAGTTCGAACAGCACCTCCGACGAGAACACGAACCGGTCACCCTCGATCCGGATACCCTCCTGCTCGCCCAGGATTTCCCGCAGCTTGCCGAAGAAGTCGGAGCGGTAGTTCTCCAGCTCCTTCGCCTGCGCCTCCAGCCGCTTGCGCTCGGCCTCTTCCAGCTGGCGGCGGCGGCGCTCTTCGGCGGCGACGCGGGCCAGCGCGGCGTTGAGCTCGGAGCCGAGATTTTGCAGCGCCACCTGCGATGCCTCGTCGCGCGCCGCGGCATCGTCCAGCAGCGCCTGCAGCTGCGACAGCTGCTGGCGCAGGCTGGCGACCTGCCGGTTCAGCGTCTCGATCTGCAATTCCGCCCGCGAGGCCTGTTCGCGGCTCTGCGCCAGTTCCTCGCGCGCCTCCGACAGCAGCACCTGGCGCTGTTCCACGGCGTCCATCTGCTGGCCGATCTCGGCTTCGGCGGCCTTCTGCGCGGCCAGCGCGGCGGCCAGTTTCTCGCGGGTTTCCTCGGCGCTGGCCTGCACCTCCATGCGCGCCGCAAGCGCCGCGGCCAGCTGTTCCTCCAGCGAGCGGCTGTCCTCGACCCCGGCGGCGGCGCGGGCCTCGGCCTCGGCCAGCGCCTCGCGCAGACCGGCGATGACCGCGTCGCGACGGGCATCGCGGGCGCGGGCCGCCTCAAGCTCGTTCTCCAGCCGGGCGTTCTGCTGGCGCAGGCTGTCCAGCGTTGCCGAAAGCGCGCCCTCGCGCCCGCCGGCGGCGGTGAGTTCCTCGGTCAGACGGGTGTTTTCCGCCACCAGCGTGCCCATGCGGGCGGTGCGATCCTCGACCGTGGTGCGCAGCCCGGCGATCTGTGCCCGCAACCGGGCGGTTTCGGACCGCAGCGCGCTGGCAAGGTCGGCCTGCTCGGCCTCGCGCGCGGCCGCGGCCTCTTCGGCCGCGCTCAGGGACTGGCGCAGGCTGGCGATCTCGTCCGCCTGTTCGCCCTGCCGCGTGGTGGCGGCGGCCAGATCGCGTTCCAGCTGGCGGTTGTCCTGGCGCAGGCTTTCCTGCGCCGCGCCCAGATCGGCATTGCGCGCGCCGGCTTCGGCCAGGCGGGTGCCCAGCGTGCTGTTTTCCAGCGTCAGCGCGGCGATCTGGCCATCGCGTTCCTCGGACCCGGCGCGCAGGGTTTCGATCTGCGCGCGCAGCTGCGCCAGCGTGCCGCGCAGGTTGTCGATCTCGGCCCCCTGGGCCTCGGCCTGACGGGCGGCGCGGGCCTGTTCCTGGGCCAGACGGTCGCGCAGGGCCTCCAGTTCGGTGCCGCGCATGTCGGCCTGGGTGCGCGCGGCCTGCAGCTCTTCGCCCAGCCGCGCCACGCGGGTTTCCAGCGCGCCGATGGCGCTTTGCTGCTCCTCGGCCCGCCCGCCGACGGAATCGAGCCGTGCGTTCAGCGCCTCGTTCTGTTCGCGCAGGGTGGCGATGACGGCAGCGCGTTCGCTGGCCTGCGCCTGCGCCGCGTCGAGCCGGGTCTGCAACTGCCCGGCGCGGTCGCGCAGCACGGCGATCTGTGCCCCCTGGCTGGCCGAAAGATCGGCGGCACGCGACCGCGACTGCGCCAGGGCCTCGCGCAGCTCCGCCAGTTCCAGCTCGCGCTGACCGGCCCGGGCCCGGGCGGCGGCGAGTTCCTCGGTCAGCCGGGCGATGCGGCTTTCCAGCGTCTCCAGCGCGCTTTGCTGCTGCACCGACTGGCCATCGGCCGCGGCCAGCTGCTGGTTCAGCACGGCGTTGTCGCTGCGCAGCGACACGATGGTGCGGCCCCGGGCGGCCATTTCGTCGGTGGTCTTGTCAAGCCGGGTTTGCAGCAGGCGCGCGGCGTCCTGCAGATCGGCGATCTCGGCCGCCTGCGCAGCGGCGGTTTCGGCGGCGCGGGTTTCCGCCACGGACATGCGTTCGCGCAGGGCCGACAGTTCGGCGCTGCGCGCCTCGGCCCGGTCCCGCGCGCCCTGCAGTTCCTCCTGCAGCAGCGCGACGCGCCCTTCGAGGCTGTCGATGGTGCTTTGCTGCTGCGCCGACTGCCCTCCCGCCGTGGCCAGGCGTTCGTTCAGCTGTGCGTTTTCGTCGCGCAGCGCCGCCAGCGCCGTCCGGCCTTCGGCGGCGCGCGCATTGGCGGTTTCCAGCTGGGTGCTCAGCTGGGCCGAGGCGCCGCGCAGCCGTTCGATCTCGGCGGTCTGCTGCGCCTCGCGCAGGGCGGCGGCATCGAGCTGGCGGGCCAGCGCGTCGGCCTCGCGGCGCAGGTCGATCAGCGCCGCCGTGGCCTCGGCCACCGCCGCGCGCGCCTCGTTCAGCGCCGAGGCCAGCGCCACGTTTTCCGATTTCAGCGCCGAGACGGCGGCGGCGCGGTCTTCGGCCTGGCCCTCGGCGGTGGACAATTGCGAGACCAGCGCCGAATTGCGCTCTTGCAGCGCCGCCAGTTCGGTTTCCAGCGCCTCGGCTTCGGACAGCCGGGCCAGCGCAGCGGCCAGCTGGGCCGAGAGGTCGGAAATGCGGTTCTGCGCCGCGCCAGTGGCCCCCTGCGCCTGGCCCAGCGCGCGTTCGGTTTCGGCGCGCGCGGTTTCGGCGGCCACCAGCTTGCGCTCCACCGCCTGGCGGGCATCGCGTTCGGCGGCCAGCGCGTCGCGCAGCCGGGTCAGCCGCTCGTCGGCATCCGCCCCCTGCGAGCGCAGGTCCGACAGGCTGGCCTGCAGGCGAGCGATGCGGGCCTCCTGCCGGTCGATGCGGGATTGCAGCGATTGCGCCTCGGCCTCGCTGTCCTGCAGGCTTTGCGCCAACTGCGCGTTCAGGTCGGCCTCGGTCTGGCGGGCCTCGGCCAGCGCGGCTTCGAGCGTGGCGATGCGGGCGTCGCGGGCGGCCAGCGCGTCATCGGCGGCCGCGCTGTCGGCGGCGCCCTGCGCCTGCGCGGCCGCCAGAGCCTCGGTCAGGCCGGTCTCGGTCTCGCGGGCGGCGATCAGCGCCGCCTCAAGTTCGGTCAGGCGCGACTCCAGCGCGTCGATGCGGGCCTGCAGCGCGCCGGATTGCTCCTGCACGGCGATCAATGCCGCGGCCAGACGGGCGTTGAGGTCCTTTTCGGCCTCGCGCGCGGCGGCCAGCAGCGTCAGCGTCTCTTCGGCGCGGGCGCGTTCCTGTTCCAGCGCCAGCGTCATCGCCGTCAGTTCGGCATCCGCCTGCTGCAGGCGGGCGCGCAGGGCGGCGGCGGCCTCGGCCTCGGCCAGGCGCTGGGCCTCTTCCTCGGACAGCGCGGTTTCCAGTGCGGTTACCTGGTCGGACAGCGTGCCGATGCGAGCCTCGCGGTCGCTGTTGCGGGCCCGCAGATCGGCGACCAGCGCCTGCAGCGCCTCGCGGCGTGCCGCCGCAAGGCGGGCGGCTTCGGCCTGGGCGTCGATCTCGCTGCGGGCATCGGCGAGGGCCAGGTTGAGCGCGTCGCGCTCGGACACCAGCGCGGCCTGCGCCGCTTCGAGATCGGCCTGGGTGGCGCGCAGGTCGGACACCGTGCCGCGCAGATCGGCGATGGTGCCGCGGGCCTCGTCCCGCTCGGCGATCAGCGCGGCCACCTGCTCCTCGAACGACGCGATCCGCCCGGCCGCCGTATCCAGCGCCGCGGCCTGGCGATCGCGGGTGGCGGTCAGCGTGGCGATGATCCGGGCCTGCTCGTCCAGCTGGGTCTGGCGGTCGCCCAGGGTGGTTTCCAACTCGCCCAGCTGGTTGGTCAGCGCCACGTTGCGGCGTTCCTGCACGCCCAGCGCGCGGGCCAGTTCGGCGATCTCGGCGGTCAGGGTGTTCAGTTCGGTTTCCTGCCCGGTGATGGTTTCACGCAGGACGAACTGCACCACCATGAAGATCGACAGCACAAAGGTCAGGACCAGCAACAGCCCCGTCATCGCGTCGACGAAGCCCGGCCAGATCGATGCCTGAAGCCGTGCCCCGGTGCGGCGTGACAGCGCCATGGCTCAGCCCCCTGTTCCGGTGCCGCGGGTCGGACGGTTCAGGCCGCCCAGGCTGCGGCTGAGCGCCGCAAGATCGGTGCGCAGTTCGGCCATGCTTTCCTGCCGGCCGGCGCTGATCTCTTCGAGGATGCGCAGCATCTGCACGTCGATCGACCGCAGCCGCATGCGGCTTTCGGCGTCGAGCCCTTCGGAGGTTTCCTTTTCGCGGATCGCCTCGGCCAGCAATTCCTGCCCTTCGGCGATGCGCGCCAGCGACGAGGCCGAGGGTGTCGAGGCCTCGATCCGTTCGGTCAGGCGCTCCACGCTGTCGGCCAGCTGCGCAAGGCGCGCGTCGACCTCGGACCGGCCTTCCTCGGACCGGGCAAACAGCGAGTTCAGCCGCTCCATCTGTTCGGCCATCTGGTCCAGCACCAGCCCGGCGGCCCCCAGATCGGGGCCACCTTCGCCTTCGCCGTGGGAAAAGCCCAGCCGGGTGATCGAGCTGAGCCATTCCTCAAGCTCTCGGTAGAACCGGTTCTGTCCGTGGCCGGCAAACAGCTCCAGCAGGCCCACGACCAGCGAACAGGCCAGACCCAGAAGCGACGAGGCAAAGGCCACGCCCATCCCGCCCAGCTGGCTTTCGAGCCCGCTCATCAGGCGGCCAAAGACCGCCACGCCATCCTCGCCCTCGGCCGGGGCCAGGCTGCGGATCGTGTCGACCAGCGCGGGCACGGTGGTTGCAAGGCCGTAAAACGTGCCCAGAAGGCCCAGAAAGATCAGCAGCGACACGATGTAGCGCGTGATCTCGCGCGCCTCGTCGATCCGGGTGGCCACGGAATCGAGGATCGACCGGGTCGAGGTGGTGTTGATCTGCATCCGCTTGTCGCGGCGGCGCAGCAAGGCCGCCAGCGAGGCCAGCAGTTGCGGCGCGGCGGCGCGCGTGCCCTGATCGCCCTGCGCCGCAAAGCGTTCGATCCAGCGCACCGAGGTAATCAGCTGCGCCACCTGCCAGAAACAGGCGATGACGCCGATCAGGAACACGAACAGGATGAACCCGTTGAGATAGGGGTTGGTCTGGAACACCGGCAGCACGCGCGGCAGTGCCAGGAACGCGCCAGCCCCCGACAGCCCGATGACCATCAGCATCAGAAGAACCTGCCGCACCGGCTGACTGAAATGTGGTACTGCCTCGAGGTCGGGCTGGTCCATTCGGGACACCTGACATGCCTTTTTTCTGCTTGTGCAAACTTACGCGGTTCACCCACGCAAGCCAAGCCGTTATCCCGTTATCTGGCGGACACGTGCGCACAGCCAGTGCAAGTCTGCATCGGGAATGCCAAGTTCGTCGAGATGCGCGGCGGTGTTCAGAAGATACTCGGTATTGGGGCCGCGCCCGCCCACGGCGCGGGCGATGATGCGGGCCTGCTGCTCCAGCGGCATGCCGCCGCAATACTGCACGTGGTGCGGGTCGATGACATAGACCACGGCCTCGTGCCGGCGGCCATCGGCCAGTTCGACGGTCAGGAACCGTTCCAGATAGGCCGACGAGATCAGCTCGCGCTCGCGCAGGTAGGCCAGCGTGGCGTCCTCGGTCCCCGGGGCCGCGCGCAGCGCCAGCCCCTCGCACGAGGCGCCCTCCTGTTCGTCCAGCGCCAGCACCAGACCCGGCTCGGCCTCGGTGCCGCGATGGTGGATCGAATGCATGCAGAAGCTGCGGGCATAGCCGTGCAGACGGGCATGGCACTGCTCGGCCACCTCGAATCCGGGGTTCCACAAGAGCGATCCGTATCCGAACACCCAAAGTGTCATGGTTCTGGTCCTTCCGTCGAGGCCCCTGTAAACAAGGCCTCTGTAAACACCGTCCGCGGGCGGCTGAAAAGGGGGCAGGCGTGATACGTTTGATCGCAGCGACACTGGCGCTGGCGGTGCTGTGGTCCGGGTGGTGGGGCTATGCCGCCTACCGGCTGAAAACCGGGGTCGAGACCTGGTTTGCCGAGCGTCGCGCCGAAGGCTGGGAGGCACAGCATGCCCGGATGCGCCTGCGCGGCTTTCCCAACCGGCTGGACCTGACCCTGGACGACCTGCTGCTGGCCGATCCGCGATCGGGGCTGGTCTGGGAGGCGCCGTTCTTCCAGATCATGTCGCTGAGCTACAAGCCCGGGCACGTGATCCTGGTCTGGCCCGACCGCCAGGCGCTGACCACGGCTTCGGGGCGGCAAGAGATCACCTCGGACGGGCTGCGCGCCAGCGTGGTAAGCCGCGACGGCGTGATCCTTCGCGCCAATCTGGAGGCCGAGGTGCTGAACATCGCGGGCCCCGAGCGCAGCCTTGCGCTGGCCGGCGTGACCGCGGGGGCCCTGCAGGATGAGGGGACGCAGGATCTTTACCGGCTGGGGCTGAGCGCCGAAGCGCTGGCCCGCGACCGCGCCGCGCTGCTGCCCGTGGGCCCGGACCGGCTGGACGGGCTCAAGGCGCAGGTCGCCGTCACCTTCGACCGGCCCTGGCCGCTGGACGTCCTGCCCGGCCCGCGGCCGCAGCCGGAGCGGATCGACCTGCGACTGGCCGAATACCGCGACCGCGGGCTGGAGCTGAAACTGGCCGGCGCGGTCACGGTGGACAAGACCGGCACCCCCGAGGGCGAGATGACCTTGAAGGCGGTGAACTGGCGCGAGATGCTGGACCAGGCCGAAGCGGCCGGGCGGCTGTCCGGGCAGATGACGCGCATGCTGGACGGCGCGCTGGGGCTGGCGGCGGGGCTCAGCGGCAATCGCGCAACGCTGGACCTGCCGCTGGTGCTGCGCGACGGGCAGGTGACGCTGGGCGGCATTCCGGTTGCCGGCACGCCGGACCTGCGCCTGCCCTGAACCCTTGCATCGCGGGCCTGCCCGTCGAATGATGGCTCCGACCCTGCCGCAGGAGACCCACCTTGGACCCGCTTGGACACCGCATCACCGACAAGCGCGACGATCTGGTCGCGCTGACGCAGGACCTGATCCGCATTCCCACGCTGAATCCGCCCGGCGAAAACTATGCCGCGATCTGCGACTTCCTGAAGGCGCGGCTGGAACCGCGCGGCTTTGCCGTCACGCTGGTCCGCGCCGAGGGCGCGCCGGGCGACAGCGACCGCTACCCGCGCTGGAACCTCGTGGCGCGGCGCGACGGGACGCGCCCGGGCGAGTGTGTGCATTTCAACTCGCACACCGACGTGGTCGAGGTGGGCCATGGCTGGACCCGCGATCCCTTTGGCGGCGACCTGGACGAGGGCCGGATCTATGGTCGTGGGGCCTGCGACATGAAAGGCGGGCTGGCGGCCTCGATCATCGCGGTCGAGGCGTTCCTGGAAGAGCACCCCGATTTCGCCGGCGCGATCGAGATCAGCGGCACGGCGGACGAGGAATCCGGCGGCTATGGCGGCGTCGCCTACCTGGCGGAACAAGGCTGGTTCGATCCCGCCCGGGTGCAGCATGTCATCATCCCCGAACCGCTCAACAAGGACCGTATCTGCCTGGGCCATCGCGGCGGCTGGTGGGCCGAGATCGAGACCAGGGGCGAGATCGCCCATGGCTCCATGCCGTTCCTGGGCGATTGCGCGGTGCGCCACATGGGCGCGGTGCTGCAGGCCTTCGAGGACAAGCTCTTTCCCGCCATGGCCGCGCGGCATACCGAGATGCCCGTGGTACCCGACGGCGCGCGGCAATCCACCATGAACATCAACGCGATCCATGGTGGTCAGCCGGAATACGGCCCCGACTTCACCGGCCTGCCCGCCCATTGCGTGCCCGACAGCTGCCGCATCACCATCGACCGCCGGTTCCTGATCGAAGAGGGGCTGGACGCGACGCAGGCCGAGATCGTCGCCCTGCTGGACGAATTGAAGGCCACACGCCCGCGGTTCGACTACGAAATCCGCGAGATCAACCGCGTGATCCCCTCGATGACCGACCGTGATGCGCCGGTGGTGACAACCGTGACGCAGGCGATCCGCGACGTGCTGGGGCGCGATCCCGAGTACGTCGCCTCGCCCGGATCGTATGACCAGAAGCATATCGACCGGATCGGCAAGCTGAAGAACTGCATCGCCTACGGCCCCGGCGTGCTGGAACTGGCGCACAAGCCGGATGAATGGGTGGGGGTCGACGACATGCTGGACAGCGCGCGCGTCATGGCGCGGTCGCTGCAGGCCTTGCTGCTGCCCTGAAGGCCGGGTCCGGGAGGTCCCGGCGCAAGGCCGGGACTGCGGACGGCGTCACCGCAGGAGCCAGCCAAAGGCCCGCCGCAGGAAGGCCTGCGCATCCGTGGTCACCGGCGTGCCGTGAGCCATCAGGACACGCTGAACAGGCCGGTCCAGCAGGTCCTCGACGGTGGCGCGCGCCTGCGCCCGGTCGCGCAGGGCCAGGCGGAACTTGCGCGGCACCCGAGGTTCCGGGCCGGTCATGCCGTCGAGCCGCGCCACCAGCGCGCGCCAGCCGGTGTACCAGCCCGGTGGCATCTGCTGCAGCAGGTCGCAGAACAGCACCGTCCCGCTGGGCGCGTGATACAGCACCACCTCGTCGGCAA
Source organism: Alphaproteobacteria bacterium (assembly GCA_030425925.1). Taxonomy (GTDB): domain Bacteria; phylum Pseudomonadota; class Alphaproteobacteria; order Rhodobacterales; family Rhodobacteraceae; genus JAUHZO01. Next base: position 119,940 of record JAUHZO010000003.1, read on the forward strand.
TCGCCGTGCGGATCAAAGCCGCCGACAGGCCGTCGCCCCAATCCGGGGCCCGGGCCTCGCCAAAGACCTGCAGCCCGGCCATGCCGGGCGCGCCCCAGGCCTCGGCCCCGTCACAGGCATCGCGCCAGGCCTGCAGCCAGGTGTCATGCAGCCGCGAGGGCGCCACGATCCATCGCACCGGGCCAAGCTCCGCGATCTGGGCGCGCAGCGCATCCGTCGGGGCCACCGGCGACCAGAGCACCAGCCCGCCCCCGGCCGCGATCACGGCCATGCGGGTCGGGTAGTGAAACCCCGCCGCCGCGACCACCTCTGGCCCGTCCGCGATCCAGATCCCGTCGGCAAACCGCTCCATCCTGTCCCCCCCTTCCGGCGCGCTGCGGGACGGCGGGCGGGGCGACGTTCCGGCCCCGGGGCCGGGACGAGCGCCGTCCGGCGTCACGCAATCCTTGCAACGCCACGACTTTCGCACAACACTTTCCGAAAACAACACCATCAGGGAGAAGACCCATGTTCCGCCTCACGCTTGTTGCCGCGCTTCTGTCCAGCGCCGCTTACGCCCAGTCGACCGAGATCACCATCGGCCGCCAGCTGGAGCCGCCGCATCTCGACCCGACCTCTGCCGCCGCCGCCGCCATCGACGAGGTCGTCTACACCAACGTCTTCGAAGGCCTGACGAAGTTCACCGAGTCCGGCGCCGTCGTGCCGGGCCTGGCGCAAAGCTGGGAGATCAGCGAGGACGGGCTGACCTACACCTTCGCGCTGGCCACCGGCGTCACCTTTCATGACGGCACCGCGATGGATGCCGAGGACGTCAAGTTCAGCCTCGACCGCGCCCGCGCCGAGGACAGCCAGAACGCGCAGAAGGCGTTGTTTGCCGGCATCGCGGATGTCACCGTGATCGACCCGGCCACCGTGCAGGTCACGCTGTCCCAGCCCGATGGCAATTTCCTGTTCAACATGGCCTGGGGCGACGCGGTGATCGTCGCGCCCGAGTCGATCGACGCCATCAAGCAGACCCCCATCGGCACCGGCCCCTTCAAGTTCGAGGCATGGCGCCAGGGCGATTCCATCACGCTGGTGCAGAACCCCGATTACTGGGGCGAGATGCCGGCGCTGACGCGGGCGACGATCAAGTACATCTCGGACCCGACCGCCGCCTTTGCCGCGATGATGGCGCAGGACATCGACGCCTTTTCCGGCTTCCCCGCGCCCGAGAACCTGCCGCTTTTCGAAGCCGATCCGCGCTTCCAGGTGCTGGTGGGATCGACCGAGGGCGAGACGATCCTGTCGACCAACAACAAGATGCCGCCGCTCGACAACGTGCTGGTGCGCCAGGCGATTGCACATGCCATCGACCGGCAGGCGATCATCGACGGCGCGATGTTCGGCCTCGGCACCCCGATCGGCACGCATTTCGCCCCGCACAACCCGGCCTATGTCGATCTGACCGGCAATTCCGCCTATGATCCCGAGAAGTCCAGGGCGCTGCTGGCCGAGGCCGGGCTGCCCGACGGCTTCACCACCACGCTGAAACTGCCCCCGCCCTCTTACGCGCGGCGCGGCGGCGAGATCGTCGCGGCCCAGCTGCGCGCGGTTGGGATCGAGACCGAGATCACCAATCTCGAATGGGCGCAATGGCTGGAGGAAGTGTTCCGCGGCAAGGATTTCGGCCTGACCATCGTCAGCCATACCGAGCCGTTCGACATCGGCATCTATGCGCGGCCGGACTATTACTTCCAGTATGACAACCCGGACTTCCAGGCGTTGATGCAGACGCTGACCGGCACCACGGATCCGGACGCCCGCATGGAACTGCTGGCGCAGGCGCAGACCATGATTTCCGAGGACTATGTCAACGGCTACCTGTTCCAGCTGGGGGCCGCCACCGTGGCCGATGCCCGCCTGGAAGGTCTGTGGCAGAACGCCCCGACGCAGGCCACCGACCTCACCGGCATCCGCTGGACCGAGTGACATCGCGCCCCGGGTGCCCCCCCTCCCCCCGGTAGGGGGAAGGCTGGGGAGGGGCTTCGGAAAGAAGCGACGCGCACCCTCCCCACCCCGCGCAACGTGCCCCTTCTCCCCTCGGGGGAGAGGGCTGGGGCGAGGGGGAGCACGACAAAAAGCGCAACGTCCCCAACCCACACAACGCACCCCCTCCCCCTTGCAGGGGGAGGGCTGGGGAGGGGGTTGCCAGACCAAAGGCGCACCCTGCCCACCCCGCGCAACGCGCCCCCTCTCCCCTCGGGGGAGAGGGCCGGGGTGAGGGGAAACACGATACGGCCCCGGCGCGAAACCTACCCGCCGTTGGCGCGTTCCACCCCGGCCTCGATGGCCTCGCGCAGCTTGCGTTCCAGCGCGCGCTGCTTGGAGTCCGAGTGCATTTTCAGCCCGAACATGTCCTTGACGTAGAACGCGTCCACCACCTGTTCGCCATAGGTCGCCACCACGGCCGAAGCGATGTAGACATTCGCATTGGCCAGCGTGCGCGTCAGATCGTAAAGCAGGCCGGGACGGTCGCGGGTGTCCACCTCGATGATCGTGTAGATTTCCGAGCCCTCGTTGTCGAAGGTGATATGCGTGGGCACGCGGAACGCCTTTTCGCGCTTCTTCAGCTTGTCCTTCGACCGGATCGCCTCGCGCGGGAGCACGTCGCCGCGCAGTGTCTTGCGGATCATGTCGCGCAGGCGGGGGATGCGGGTGTCCTCGTAAGGCGCGCCCTCGCTGTCCTGGATCCAGAAGGCGGCGGTGGCATAGCCGTCCTTGGTGGTGAACGTCCGCGCGTCGACGATGTTCGCCCCCGACAGCGCCAGCGCCCCCGCAAGGCGCGAAAAGATGCCGGGATGGTCCTGCAGGGCAAAGCAGACGCGGGTGGCGTCGCGGTCTTCGTCGGGATGGATGTCGATGCGGATCTCGTCATCGGCAATGCCGCGCAGCAGCCCGGCAAAGACCGCATGAGCGGTGACGTGCAGGCCCTGCCAGTAGGGATCGTAATGCCGCGCGGTTTCCGCATCGAGGTCGGCAGCGGACCAGTCGGGCAGGCGCTCGCCCAGAAGACGGCGCGCCTCGGCCCCGCGATTCTCGCGGTTGAGCGCCTCCATCCCGTCTTCCAGCGCCCGCCGGGTCTGGCGGTAGAGCGCGCGCAACAGCGCCGCCTTCCAGTTGTTCCAGGTCTCGGGCCCCACGCCGCGGATGTCGCAGACCGTCAGCACGCAGAGCAGGTCCAGCCGCTCGCGCGTCTGCACCGCCTTGGCAAAGTCGCGCACCGTGCGCGGATCGGCGATATCGCGTTTCTGCGCCATGTCCGACATCAGCAGGTGGTAGCGCACCAGCCATTCGACCGTCGCGCATTCGTCCTTGTCCAACCCCAGCCGCGGCGCCACCTTGCGCGCGATCTTGGCACCGAGGATCGAATGATCCTCCTTCCGGCCCTTGCCGATGTCATGCAGCAGCAGCGCCACGTACAAAACCCGCCGGTTCACCCCCGCCTTCAGGATGGTGGAGGCGACGGGCAGTTCCTCGGTCAGGTTGCCATGTTCGATCTCGGACAGGTGCCAGAGGCACTGGATGGTGTGTTCGTCCACCGTGTAGTGGTGGTACATGTTGAACTGCATCATCGCCACGATGGGCGCGAATTCCGGGATGAAGGCCGACAGCACGCCCAGTTCGTTCATCCGGCGCAGCGCGCGGTCGGGATTGCCATGTGCCAGCAGCAGGTCGAGAAACACCCGCTGGGCCTCGGGATCGCGGCGCATGCTTTCGTCAATCAGGTGCAGGTTGGCCTTGACCAGCCGCATCGCCTCCGGGTGGATCAGCAGGCCGGTGCGCAGAGCCTCTTCGAACAGCCGCAAGAGGTTCATCTTGCTGGCCAGAAGGGTACGATCGTCGGCGATGGCCAGACGATTGTGCACCACGCGATAGCCGTCGGCCACCCGCGGCTGGCGCTGGAAGATGCGCACCAGCAACGGCGCGTCCTTGCGGTGATCGGCTTCAAGCGAGGTCAGGAAGATGCGCACCAGCAACGGCGCGTCCTTGCGGTGATCGGCTTCAAGCGAGGTCAGGAAGATGCGGGTCAGATCGCCCACCGCGGTGGCGTGGCGGAAATAGTCCTGCATGAACCATTCCACCGCCCGCCGGCCGCCCTTGTCGTCATAGCCCATGCGGCCCGCCACATCGACCTGCATGTCAAAGCTCAGCTGCTCATGCGCGCGGCCCGCGGCCAGGTGCAGATGGCAACGCACCGCCCAGAGAAAGCGTTCGGCCTGCAGGAAGGTCTCGTATTCCTCGGGCCGGAACACGCCGTTGCGCGCCAGTTCCTTGATGTCGTCGGTACGGTTGACGTATTTGGCGATCCAGTACAGCGATTGCAGGTCGCGCAGCCCGCCCTTGCCCTCCTTGACGTTGGGCTCCACCATGTAGCGCTGGCCCTGCTTTTCGTGCCGCGCATCGCGTTCTTCCAGCTTGGCCGCGATGAATTCGCGTTCGGTGCCCTGGAACAGCTCTTGCCAGAGCCGCGTGTCCAGTTCGTCCGCAAGCGGCGCGTCGCCCACCAGAAAGCGGCTTTCCAGCATGGCGGTGCGGATGGTGAAATCCTCGCCCCCGAGGCGCAGGCAATCGCTGACGGTGCGGGCGCTGTGGCCCACCTTCAGCTTGAGATCCCACAGGATGTACAGCATCGATTCGATGACGCTTTCGGCCCAGGCGGTGATCTTGTAGGGCGTCAGGAACAGCAGATCGACGTCCGAAAACGGTGCCATCTCGCCGCGGCCATAGCCCCCGACGGCCAGCACCGCGAGGCGTTCGGCCTCGGTGGGGTTGGGCAGGCGGTGCAGGCGGTGGGCGGCGATGTCGAAGGCGGTGCGGACCAGCCCGTCGGTCAGCCAGGTATAGGCCCGCGTGGTGCGGCGCGCGCCAAAGGGCGTTTCGGCCAGGGCCTCGGCGATCACCTCGCGTCCGGTCTTGCGGGCCTCCGACAGGCGGCGCACGACGATCTTGCGCACGGCGCTTTCGGTCATGCTGTCCAGCGCGTCGATCTCGGCCAGGATGGCGGTACGTTGCGCTTCGGGGTCAAAGATCGCGCCCGCGGGCGCGATCAGGTCGTCCGGCAAGATGTCGAGCGACACGGTCAGAAACCGGCTCCGCCAAAGCCCGACGGGGCGGGTTCGATCACCACAACCTGCCGGTTGCGGATCGTGGCCACGGCCAGCGCCCGCTGGTTCGTGCCGTCGGGCAAAAAGCGGAACATGCCGCCGGTGCCCTGGAAGCCTGTGGTGCGGCGCAGCGCCTTGCCGGTCAGCGCATCGCTCCGCCCGCTGCCGATCAGCTGTGCCACGGCGGAAACGCCGTCATACCCGAGGCTTGCCAGCGGGTTCGGTGCGCTGCCATGCGCCGCCTGGTAGGCGCTGTCGAAACGGGCCTGCTGTTCGCGGTTGGGCAGGGCAAAGACGGCCCCTTCGGCACCGGGCAACTCGAACAGGTCCGGCCGCACGTCCCAGCGGGTCAGGCCGATGAACTGTGTCTTGTCGGAGGTCGCCCCGTTCTCGGGCAGCAGGCGCAGCAGCATGGGTGTTGCGGCATTGGTGGCGTCGGCGGTGATGAACACGCTGTCGGCGGCACCCGAGGCCACCATGCGACCGGCATTCTGCGCCGTGGTGGTCACCGCCTCGATGGTCAGCGGATAGCCCTGGGCCGAGGCAACCATGCCATGGGTCGTGGCCGCGGTCTCGATCGCCTGGCGGGCGATATTGCCGGGCGTGTCATCGGGATGCACGATCACAACCGACTTGCGGCCCTGCTTCCTGGCATAGCCGAGCAGCCGGTTTGCAGTGTTCTCGAAGGTCGGGCCGAGGATGAAGAGGTTGTCGCTGGCCCGCGCAACGCTGGTGGTGTTGGAAAAGCTCAGCACGTTGATGCCGTCATCCACCAGTTGTTCGGACGCCGCCAGAGAGGTGCCCGAAAAGAGCGGGCCCAGCACGATCTTGGCCCCCTCGTCGACGGCGCGCTGCGCCTGCGCGGCGGCGGTGGTTTCCGAACCGGCGGTGTCATACACCTTGAGCTGGATGTTCGCCCCGGGATTGGCGGCCACGGCCATGCGCGCAGCGTTTTCCAGCTGCTGGCCAAGCCCCTGAACGCTGGGATCGGATTTCGGCACCAGGAGCGCCACCTGCACCGGCTGGCCGGGCTGGATGCTGGGGCCCACCGAGGCCCCGGGCCCGGCGATGCCGCCCAGCATGGACGGATCGCAGGCCGACAGGGCCAGCGCCGCCAGACCCGCGGCAAGGGGGCGCAGGAACTTGCGCACAGGGGACAAAACGGCAAACATGAACGGCGAACTCCCTCGTTTTCGGGCACGGGGGCGCGCGCCTGCGCGGGCCCCGGCCCGGTGCTTTGCGGGCGATAATAAGCAAGCGCGGGGAGGGGTCCAGAGATGAATCAGGTCAAGGGCGAATTGACGCCGGGGCTTTACCTTGTCGCCACACCGATCGGACATGCCCGCGACATCACGCTGCGCACGCTGGACTGGCTGGCGGTGGCCGACGTGCTGGCCGCCGAGGACACGCGCAGCCTGCGGCGGCTGATGGAGATTCACGGCGTGGCGCTGCAGGACCGTCCGCTGCTGGCCTATCACGAGCACAACGGCGCGCGCATGCGGCCCCGGCTGATGGCCGAGATCGCGGCGGGCCGATCGGTGCTCTATGCCTCGGAGGCCGGCACGCCGACAATCTCGGATCCGGGATTCGATCTCGTCCGGGCGGCGCATGTCGCGGGTCACGCGGTGACAACGGCCCCCGGGGCCTGTGCCGCCGTGGCGGCGCTGACGCTGGCGGGGCTGCCCACCGACCGGTTCCTGTTTGCAGGCTTCCTGCCCAGCACCGGCGCGGCACGGCGCAAGGCGCTGCGCGGTCTGGCCGGAGTGCAGGCGACGCTGGTGCTGTACGAATCGCCGCGGCGGCTGGGCGGGATGCTGGCGGATGCCGCGCGCGAACTGGGACCGGAGCGTGACGCGGCAGTGTGCCGGGAACTGACCAAGAAGTTCGAGCAATGCACCCGGGGCAGCCTGGAGAGCCTGGCCGCCAACTATGCCGAGACCGCGCCGAAAGGCGAGATCGTTGTCCTGATCGACCGCGGGGATTCAATGATCATTAGCGAATCTGTTCTAGAAGATCGGGTCAGAACGGCGCTGCAGACGATGTCGGTGCGCGATGCGGCGGATTATGTCGCCGCTCAACTGGGGCAGAAACGGCGTCCGATCTACCAGCTTGCCATGCGCATCGCCGCAGACCGGGAGGACACGCCATGAGCTATCGCAAGGGCCACATGCAGGGGGCCACGGGCCACGCCGCCGGGCTGGCCGCCGAGGCCTGCATTGCACGGGATTACGAACGCCGCGGCTATCCCATCGCCCGCCGCCGCTGGCGTGGCCATGGCGGCGAAATCGACCTGATCGCGCAGGACGGCGACGGTCTGGTCTTCATCGAGGTCAAGAAAAGCCGCAGTTTCGATCGCGCGCTGGCGCGGATCGGTACGCGGCAGGCGGCGCGGCTGATGCAGGCGGCCGAGGAATTCCTTGGCACCCAGCCCCGCGGGCAGCTGACAGATGTGCGCTTTGACGTCGCGCTGATGAACGATCACGGCGATATCCAGGTGATCGAGAACGCCTTCGCGGCCTGACGCCGCGGCCATTGCACCTGCCCCGTTTCTGCGCAATCTAGGTCAGGCACCAGCGCGGAGGACGGAATGCGGATCGCCTTTCAGATGGACCCGATCGAAGCGGTCGACATCAATGCCGACAGCAGCTTTCGTCTGGCCGAAGAGGCACAGGCGCGCGGGCACGACCTGTTCTACTACCGCCCCGACCATCTGGCCTACCAGGAAGGGCGGATCACCGCGCGCGGCCGCCCGATGCAGGTGCAGCGCGTGGCCGGCAATCCGGCCGTCCTGGGCGACTGGGCCGAGGTGGACCTGGCCGCGTTCGACGTTGTCTGGCTGCGTCAGGATCCGCCCTTCGACATGCATTACATCACCACCACCCACCTTCTGGACCGGCTGGCCGGGCAGACCCTGGTGGTGAACGATCCGTTCTGGGTGCGCAACTTTCCCGAAAAGCTGCTGGTGCTGAATTTCCCCGATCTCACGCCGCCCACCACCATCGCGCGCGATCTTGACACCATCCGTGCCTTCAAGGCGCGGCATGGCGATGTCATCCTCAAGCCGCTGTACGGCAATGGCGGGGCCGGGGTGTTCCGGCTGGATGCGCAGGACCGCAACCTGTCCTCGCTGCACGAGCTGTTCACCGGCTTTTCGCGCGAGCCGCTGATCGTGCAGAAATACCTGCCCGACGTCTCGAACGGGGACAAGCGGGTCATCCTGGTCGATGGCGCGCCGGTGGGCGCGATCAACCGGGTGCCAGCCGCGGGCGAGGTACGGTCGAACATGCATGTGGGCGGCCGGCCCGAACGCATCGGCCTGACCGAGCGGGATCGCGAGATCTGCGCCCGGATCGGGCCGACGCTGCGCGACAAGGGCCAGATCTTTGTCGGCATCGACGTGATCGGCGATTACCTGACCGAGATCAACGTGACCTCGCCCACCGGCATCCAGGAACTGGAGCGGTTCGACGGCATCAACGTGGCCGAGCGCATCTGGCAGGCGATCGAGGCCCGGCTGGCATGAGCCTTTTGCGCGCGCCGCTGAACCGCTGGCTGCGCATGGTCGAAAAACCGGCGCTGCGCCGCGGCACGCCGGAATCGGTCCGCCGCCGGTTCGAGCGGATTGCCTGGCTGTGCTTTCACGGCCCGCGGGACGTGACGGCCACATGGCAGGGCGCGGACGGGCCGGGCGCGGGTGGGCCCTGCACGCTGCAACTGGACCCGCCGGGCGTTCGCGCGGGCGCGCCGGTCCTGCTGTACATCCACGGCGGCGGCTTTGTCTTCGGCTCGCCGCGCACCCATCAGGCGATGCTGGCGCATCTGGCGCGGCGCTCGGGTTTGCGGGCCGTGCTGCCGCGCTACCGGCTGGCGCCGGAACATCCCTTTCCCGCCGCGCTGGACGATGTTCTGGCGGCCTATGCCGTGCAGGCCGAACGCGGTCAGGTGATCCTGGGCGGGGACAGCGCCGGGGGCGCGCTGGCGCTGAGCGTATTGGCCGAGGCCCTGCGCCTGGGCCTGCCGCGTCCGCTGGGGGTGTTTGCCTTCTCTCCGCTGACCGATCTGACCTATTCCGGGGAAAGCCTTGTGCGGAACGCGCGGATCGAGGCGGTGCTGCCGGCGGAACGGGCGCATGACATGATCGCCTTTTATCTGGGCGACCATCCGGCCGGCGATCCCCGCGTCTCGCCGCTATTCGCCGACTTCAAGGGCGCGCCGCCGGTCTGGATGTGTGCGGGCGATACCGAGATCCTTCTGGACGACACCCGCCGCATGGCCGCGCGGCTGCGGGCGCAGGGGGTGGACGTGACCGAGCGGATCGAACGGGACCTGCCGCATGTCTGGCCGATCTTTCACAACACCCTGCCTGAGGCGCGGCAGACGCTGGCGGATCTGGCAGAGTGGATCAGCTCTCTTTCGCCGCCATCAGACGGTAGCTGAGCGCTTCGGCCACATGCGGACGGGCCACCGAGTCGCTGCCATCCAGATCGGCGATGGTGCGCGCCACCCGCAGCACCCGGTGATAGCCGCGGGCCGACAGGCCAAAGCGTTCGGCGGCCCGGCTCAGCAGCGCGCGCGAGTCGCTGTCGGGGGCCGCGATCTCTTCCAGCGCCTGGCCCTCGGCATCGGCATTGGTGCGCAGCCCGGCATGGCCCTGATACCGCGCGCCCTGCCGCGCCCGCGCCGCAGCGACCCGCGCCGCCACCACCGCGGACGTATCCCCCGAAGGCGGCAGGTCGAGATCGGAAAAGGCCACCGGGGGCACCTCGATCCTCAGGTCGAACCGGTCCATCAGCGGGCCCGAGATGCGGCCAAGGTAATCCTCGCCGCAGATCGGCGCGCGCGAGCAGGCACGCGCGGGATCGGGCAGGTAGCCGCATTTGCACGGGTTGGCTGCGGCCATCAGGAGAAACCGGCAGGGGTATTTCACATGCGCGTTGGCGCGGGCCACCATGACCTCGCCGGTTTCGATGGGCTGGCGCAGGGTTTCCAGCACCTGGCGGGGGAATTCGGGGAATTCGTCCAGGAACAGCACGCCGTTATGCGCCAGGCTGATCTCGCCCGGCTTGGCCCCTCGGCCGCCGCCGACGATGGCGGCCATCGACGCGGTGTGATGCGGTTCGCGAAAGGGGCGCGCGCGCGAGATGCCGCCTTCGTCCAGAAGCCCGGCCAGCGAGTGGATCATCGAGGTTTCCAGCGCCTCGATCGGGGTCAGCGGCGGCAGGATGCCGGGCAGGCGGGCGGCGAGCATCGATTTGCCGGACCCGGGTGTGCCTACCAGCATCAGGTGATGCCGCCCGGCGGCGGCGATTTCCATGGCACGCTTGGCGCGTTCCTGGCCCTTGACATCCCGCAGGTCGCGCAGCCCGGCATCGGGCACCACCTCGCCCGGTTCGGCCGGTTCCAGCACCGCCTGTCCGGTGAAATGCTTGACCACGTCCAGAAGATTGGCCGCGCCGATCACCGAGCAGGCGCCGACCCAGGCCGCCTCGGCCCCCGAGGCGCGCGGACACAGCAGCGCGCGTCCGGCCTCGGCCGCGGCCATGGCCGCGGGCAGCGCCCCCAGCACCGGCACCAGATTGCCGTCAAGCGACAACTCCCCCAGCGCGACGGTCTGGGCGACCGCGTCGCGTGGCACCACGTCGAGCGCTGCCAGCAGACCCAGCGCGATAGGCAGGTCGAAATGCGAGCCTTCCTTGGGCATGTCGGCAGGCGACAGGTTCACCGTGATGCGTTTCGACGGCAGCGCGATGGACAGCGAGGACAGCGCCGTGCGCACCCGGTCGCGCGCTTCGGACACCGCCTTGTCGGGCAGGCCGACGATGGAGAACGCGGGCATGCCGGGGGTGACGGCGCATTGCACCTCCACCGGCCGCGCCTCCACCCCTTCGAAGGCCACTGTATAGGCATGTGCGACCATTCCGGCCCCTGATCTGCGCCCACTGTCTGCGCTCACCGAGCATTGGCGGGGCATGGTTTAAGAAAGGTTAACGCCCAGGATACGCGGTGCAAGTGACCCGCGAGGCGGGAAAAACCGTTTCCCCCTCGCCGCAATCCGCCGTAAGCGGGGCGCAAAGGAAAGGCCCTGTCATGAAACCCATCCGCCTGATCTCTGGCGTGCTGACCGTCGGCTTCTGGACGCTGATGTCCCGTGTGCTGGGCGTGGTGCGCGAGATGATGATCCTGGCCCTGATCGGGCCCGGTCCGCAGATGGATGCCTTTGTCGCCGCCTTCCGCCTGCCCAACATGTTCCGCCGCTTCTTTGCCGAAGGCGCGTTCAACGCGGCCTTTGTGCCGATGTTCTCGAAGCGGTACGAGGCCGACGAGGATCCGCTGGGCTTTGCCCGCGATGCGATGAACGGGCTGGCCTTCGTGCTGCTGGGGCTGACCGCGCTGGCGCTGGTCTTCATGCCGGCGCTGGTCTGGGCGACGGCGGGCGGGTTCGCGGCGGATGGCCGCTTTGACCTGACCACGGGCTATGGCCGGATCATCTTTCCCTATATCCTCTTCATCTCGCTGGGCGCGCTGTTTTCCGGCGCGCTGAACGCCACCGGGCGCTTTGCCGCCGCCGCCGCCGCGCCGGTGCTGCTGAACATCTTTGTCTGCATCGCCATGGCGGTGGGCGCCTGGCTGGGCGGCGACGTGATCCTGTGGCTGGTCTGGACCATCCCCTTTGCCGGGATCGCGCAGCTGGCGCTGGTCTGGGTCGCGGCGGATCGCGCCGGGATCCGGCTGCGCCCGGCGCGGCCGCGTTGGACGCCAGAGATGCGGCAACTGCTTGTCGTGGCCGTGCCTGCCGCGCTGGCAGGCGGGGTGATGCAGGTGAACCTGCTGGTGGGCCAGCAGGTGGCGTCGCATTTCGACAAGGCGGTGGGCTGGCTGTACGCCGCCGACCGGCTCTACCAGCTGCCGCTGGGCGTGGTCGGCATCGCGGTGGGCATCGTGCTGCTGCCCGACCTGTCGCGACGGCTGAAGGCGGGCGACGATGCCGGCGGGCGGGCCGCCTTTTCCCGTGCCGGAGAGCTGAGCCTTGCGCTGACCGTGCCGGCGGCGGTGGCGCTGGTGGTGATCCCGCTGCCGCTGGTTTCGGTGCTGTTCGAACGCGGGGCCACGGGCCCCGACGACAGCCGCGCCATGGCGCTGGCGGTGGCGATTTACGGGCTGGGCCTGCCGGCCTTCGTGCTGCAGAAGGTGCTGCAGCCGGTGTTCTTTGCCCGCGAGGACACGCGCAGCCCGTTCCGCTATGCCGTCTGGTCCATGGCGGTCAACGCGGTTCTGGCCATCGGGCTGGCGCCGGCGATCGGCTGGATCGCGCCGGCCATCGCCACCACCGTCGCGGGCTGGGCCATGGTCTGGCAACTGGCGCGCGGTGCGCGGCGGATCGGCGACGTGGCACGGTTCGACGCGCGGTTCCTCGACCGGCTTTGGCGCATCTGTCTGGCCTCGGCGCTGATGGGCCTGGCGCTGTGGGGCGGGCAGATCCTGCTGGAAACCCCGCTTGCGCTGCGCGGCTGGCGCATTCCCGCCCTTGCGCTTCTGATCGTCATGGGCATTCTCGCCTATGGGCTTGCCGGTCAGCTGACCGGGGCCTTCCGCCTTGCCGAACTGCGCGGGGTGGTCCGCAGAACACCGCGCGAGGAGACATGATCCCCACACCGCTCATCACCGCGGCCGAAGGGTATCCGGCGCTGGAACGGCTGTGCGCCGAGGCGCAGGGCACGCTGTACCTGTCGTTCCGCATCCTCGATCCGCGGACCCGCCTGCATGCCCCGCAGCTGACCGAGCGCGGGCTGGACAGCTGGGCCGATCTGATTGCCTGGGTGACGCGCCGCGGCGTGCGGCTGCGGCTGCTTCTGGCGGATTTCGATCCGGTGTTTGCCTCCGACCTGCACCGGCAGGCCTGGGCCAATGCCTCGGGCTTTGCCGATGTCGTGCAGGGCGACGCGCAGATCCTGGTGGCACCGCACGGGCAGGAGGCAGGGCGGCTGTGGCACCTGGCGATGCTGGCCCGTCTGCGCCGAAGCCTGTCGGGGTTGCGCAAGGAGGACCCGACCCGCCTGACCCCGGTGCAACGCGCCCTGCTGGCGACGCGGCCGCGGCTGCGCCCGGCGACCCTGCACCAGAAATTCGCCACCGCCGACGGGCGGCGCGCGGTGATCGGCGGGCTGGATGTGGACCCGCGGCGCTTTGACACCCCGGCCCATGACCGCCCGCCCGAGGAAACCTGGCACGATGTCAGCGTCGCCGTGCAGGACGATGATTTCGTCGGGGCGCTGGATGGCCATTTCGCGGAATGCTGGAACGCGGCACTGGCCTGCGGCGCGGCCTCGCTGGCCGATCCGGCCCGCCCGCTGGACACCCGCGTAAAACCGCAGGCCCGCGCCGATCTGCGCCTGTTGCGTACCTTCTCGGTGCCCTGCACGGGGGCCGGACGCCTGGCCCCGACGCCGCGCCTGACCGAACACGAGACCGCGTTGCTGCGTCTGTTCGGCGAGGCGCAGGACTATCTCTATATCGAGACGCAATTCCTGCGCCACGCCCCCCTGGTCGACACCCTGTGCGACGCCGCCGCGCGATCTGCCGCGCTGCAGCTGATCGTGATGCTGCCGCTGGCACCGGAACGGGTGCTGTTCGACGGCCATGACGGCTGGGATGCGCGCCACGCCCACGGGCTGCAGACGGCCGCGCTGACCCGGTTGCGCGCGGCCTATGGGACACGGCTGGCGCTGGTCACACCGGGCCAGCGCCGCCCCGCACCAGAGGGCGCGCCGCAGATCGCCGGGGCCGGGCCGGTCTATGTGCACTCCAAGGTGGTGATCGCCGATGACCTGACGGCGGTGGTGGGCTCGGCCAACCTCAACGGGCGCTCCATGCGCTGGGACACCGAGGCCTCGGTGCTGGTGAAGGATCGCGGCTTTGCCCGCGGGCTGCTGGAGCGTCTGGCCCGGACATGGCTGGGCGAGGCCGGGGGCGACCCGCGCCGCGCCACGACCTGGACCGGGGCCGCCTCCGACAACGCCGCGCTGCCGCCCGAGGCGCGGCACGGCCTTGTGCTGCCCTATCCGGTGGCTAGGGCCGAACGGTTCTCGCGGCGGCTGTTCGCGCTGCCGGATGACATGTTCTGAGCTTGGTTCTCCGGGACCGGGCCGGTGCCTCAGCCGCGCCGCAACCGGTCCAGCAGGCGCTGCCAGCCGCCGGGCACCAGCACGATGATCAGCGCAAACCCCACGGCAAAGCCGCCCAGATCGGCCACCCAGTCCGGCGTGCCGCCCAGGATCAGCCCGAACAGAAGCTGCACCAGCAGCAGCACCCCGATCAGCGTGAAGGCGCGCATCTGCGGCGCGCCGAAATCGCCCAGCCGCACCCAGAGCAGATAGGTAAAGCCGCCGATCAGCCCGTAGACCGGCGGAAAGGCCCCGATCAGCGGCACCGGCGTGTCCAGCACCAGCGCATAGGCCAACGCCCCGCCGATGCCCGAGACCACAAAGATCGCCAGAACCGCCACGCTGCCCACCGCTTCGCCCACGATCTTGCCCAGCGCCAGCAGCATCACGCAGGCAAACAGCGCATGGGTGAAACTGCCATGCACAAAGGCATAGGACACTAGGCGGATCACATGTTCGGGCGGCCAGCGCCCGGTTTCGACCATCCAGTCGAGGATCTGGCCGGAAAAGGCATATTGCTGCAGCGCCGCCAGCCGCCAGCCCACCGCTTCGGGCCCGCCGACCAGCCCGCGCGCGCCCATCGTGAAGGTCAGCTCGATCCCGGCAATCACCAGGACCAGCGCCACCACCACGGGCGGCAGCGGGTTGACCGGGCTTTCATTCATCGGGTGCATGGCCTGCCTCTTCCTTGACGCCTCCCGGGGCCATGGGTAAGGCACCCGCGACCCAGTTTCCAGACGGAGTTCCACCCATGTCCGAGGCCGCCTTCACGCCGCGCATCTTTTCCGGCATCCAGCCGTCCGGCGGGCTGACGCTGGGCAATTACCTGGGCGCGATCAAGCGCTTTGTCGCGGAACAGGGCAAGATGGAGACGATCTACTGCATCGTCGACCAGCACGCCATCACCGCCACCCTGCCCGAACCCGGCACGCTGCGCCGCAACACCCGCGAGCTTGCGGCCGGCTACATTGCGTCCGGCATCGACCCGGAACAGTCGATCCTGTTCAACCAGAGCCAGGTGGCCGAGCACGCGCAGCTGGGCTGGATCTTCAACTGTGTGGCCCGCATGGGCTGGATGCAGCGGATGACGCAATGGAAGGACAAGGCGGGCAAGAATTCGCAGAACGCGTCGCTGGGGCTCTTTGCCTATCCCGCGCTGATGGCGGCGGACATCCTGCTCTATCATGCGACGCATGTCCCGGTGGGCGAGGACCAGAAGCAGCACGTGGAACTGACCCGCGACATCGCGGCCAAGTTCAACCACGATTACGGCGTGGCGTTCTTCCCCCTGGCCGAACCGGTGATCGAAGGCGTGGCGACGCGGGTGATGTCGCTGCGGGACGGATCGAAGAAGATGTCGAAAAGCGATCCCTCGGACATGAGCCGGATCAACATGACCGACGATGCCGACGCCATCGCCACCAAGATCCGCAAGGCCAAGACCGATCCCGATGCCCTGCCCTCCGAAGCGGCAGGCCTGGAGGGCCGCTCCGAAGCGCGCAACCTGGTGAACATCTATGCCGCGCTGTCCGACCGCGACGTGGACAGCGTGCTGCGCGACGTGGGCGGCAAGGCGTTTTCGGAATTCAAGCCGATGCTGTCGGACCTGGCGGTGGAAAAGCTTGCGCCGATCTCGTCCGAGATGGCCCGGCTGATGCAGCAGCCGGACGAGATCGACGCGATCCTGTCCAGGGGGGCCGACCGCGCCCGGGCGATTGCGGCCCCGATCCTGGCGCGCACCTACGAAATCGTCGGCATGGTGCGCTGAAGGGCCGAAAGGGCGGCGAGGGAAACCCCGCCCTGCAGCATCGGTGCGGGGCCTGCCCGACCTGCGTGATCCAGTCGCGCGCGTCGTCCAGCTGGTCGCGGTGAAACAGTCTGAGCCGGGTCGACACCAGGGCCCCCGCCGCCTTGACCAGCGGGCTGATCCAGCCGATGTCCGACACCACGGCCACGTGGCTGACATGCCGGATATTGCGGATGTCAAAGCGTATCCCCGGCAACCAGCACCGCCGGATCAAACCCGTCAAAGCTGTCGATCACCTCGATCACCTTGATCCGCCCATGCGTGTCGATGAACCGCTGCAAGGGCTCCAGTACCCCGTCGCAATCCGCGCGGGTCACATGGCCCCGGACGTTCAACTCGACGGTCTTGCGGTCCGGATCTCCGGTGTACCTGACAGTCATTGGATTGGTCCTCCGGTATCTGCCAAGGACATGCGCCCGGAGCCCGGCCCGCGGTGATGCGGATCAATGCCCGCCGTAGGTCGCAGCCATCCGCGCCGACAGGCGCAGGGCATGGCTGGCATCCCCGGCACAGGCCGGCATGACCGGGTCATAGGCCGCCCGCAGCACGCCGGCAATCTCGGGGCGCAGCACCACCCGCCCGTCCTCCAGCCGGCCCAGCGCCGAACGGTCGGCAAAGGCCCGATCCGACCAGACCAGCATGCTTTGCACCGCCTGCGCCAGCGCCAGCGTCTCGGCCGGAACGGCGGCCATGTCCGCGTCCATCCGCAGGAACACGAAACAGGCCCGGATCGCACCCGCCTCGTCAAAGCGAAACACCCGGTATTGATTGGCCTCCGCGGCCTTCAGCCGGGCCACCAGCGGCTCAAGCCCGTCGATCATCCGGTCGAGGTTCGGCACGCCGGTCAGCTCCGCCCAGTCGCGACAGAAGAACACCATCAGGTTCGCGCCCAGTTCCGGGTCGGTCTCGGCCATCGCGTGCCCGCACAGGGCGCACAGCGCCTCCAAGGCCCCCTTCACCACGCCCAGCGTCTGCGCTTCGACGCCAAACACCACCGGCGACAGGGGCCGCCCCCAGCGAGCGCAGAAATAGCTGCCGTCGCTGCGGGTGAACAGCGCTTCGATCTCATCCGGTGTCATGTATCGTCCTCGGGGCCGGTGGCGGCCCCTTTCTGCCCCACCGCCCCGACCGGGTCCATCCCCTCGCGCGCGGCCAGGACATGCCGCCCCCTTGTGCTTCTTCTTGGTCAAAATACCCCCGGGGGTGAGGCCCGGAACGGGCCGAGGGGGCAGCGCCCCCTATTGCCCGAACAGCTCCCCCTGCCCCGGCGGCTTCGGTGCGGCAAGGCCCAGATGTGCCCAGGCCTTCTGTGCCAGCATCCGCCCGCGCGGCGTGCGGCTGATCAGGCCCTGCTGCAAGAGATAGGGCTCCACCACCTCTTCCAGCGCGTCGCGGCTTTCCGAAAGCGCGGCCGACAGCGTCTCGATCCCCACCGGGCCGCCACCATAGTTCTCGGCCATGAGCGACAGATAGCGCCGGTCGGCCCCGTCAAGGCCCAGCCCGTCCACGCCCAGCCGCGTCAGCGCGTTGTCGGCCAGGGCGCGGGTGACGCGACCGCCACCTTCCACCACGGCAAAATCCACCACCCGGCGCAAGAGTCGCCCGGCGATGCGCGGCGTGCCGCGGGCGCGGCGGGCGATCTCCAGCGCGCCATCGCCTTCGACCGTCACCCCCAGCTTGTGCGCGTTGGTGGAAACAATCGTTTCCAATTCGGAAACAGTGTAGAAGTTGAGCCGCGTCGGGATGCCAAAGCGGTCGCGCAGGGGCGTGGTCAGCAGGCCCAGCCGCGTGGTCGCGCCCACCAGCGTGAAGGGCTGCAACTCGATCCGGACGGTGCGCGCGGCGGGGCCTTCGCCGATGACCAGGTCCAGCTCGAAATCCTCCATCGCCGGGTACAGCACCTCTTCCACCGCCGGGTTCAGGCGGTGGATCTCGTCGATGAAGAGCACGTCGTTGCGCTCCAGATTGGTCAGGATCGCCGCGAGGTCGCCGGCCTTGGCCAGCACCGGGCCGGACGTCATGCGGAACCCCACGCCCAACTCGCGCGCCATGATCTGCGCCAGCGTCGTCTTGCCCAGGCCGGGCGGGCCGTGAAACAGCGTGTGGTCCATCGCCTCGCCGCGCGCCCGTGCCGAGGCGATGAAGACGCGCAGGTTCGCGCGCGCCTCGGCCTGGCCGACGAAATCGTCCAGCATCTGCGGACGCAGCGCACGGCCTTCGTCTTCGGGCAGCGGATCGGGGCGCAGCGTGGGGTCTGGGTCAGTCATCATGAGCTTCCCGTAGGGCGGGGTTCACCCCGCCTACCCTTTCGGGGCCAAAAGGCGCAAGGCCGCACGGATCAACGCAGGGGTATCGGCCCCCGGTGCGTCCCCGGCGGCCTGCGCCACGGCCCCTGCCGCCTCGCCCG
This sequence comes from Alphaproteobacteria bacterium, assembly GCA_030425925.1. Lineage (GTDB taxonomy): Bacteria > Pseudomonadota > Alphaproteobacteria > Rhodobacterales > Rhodobacteraceae > JAUHZO01. Next base: position 138,462 of record JAUHZO010000003.1, read on the forward strand.
GCGCATAGCCAAGATGGCCCAGCGCCGACAGCGCCTCGGCCTGCGCCGACGCCGCCGCTTGGGGTGCCGGCGCAGCCGCCGTGGCCACAGGCTCCACAACCGTCTCGTCTGCAGGGGCCGGGGCGGACGCGGGCGCTGCCGGTGTGCCCATCGCCATCACGACATGGGCCTTGTCCTTCAGCTCGTTGACCACGCGCTGCGCCGTTTTCGGGCCGATGCCCTTCGCCGCCTTGACCGCGTTCCAGTCGCCCAGCGCAATCGCGCGGCTGACCCCGTCCGCGCCCAGCGTCCCCAGGATGGCCAGCGAAGCCTTGGCCCCGACGCCCTGCACGCTCATCAGCAGGCGGTGCCATTCCTTTTCCACCGGCGTGGGAAAGCCGAACAGCTGCAGCAGGTCCTCGCGCACCAGTAGGTCGGTCCACAGCGCCGCGGCCTCGCCCGGCCCCGGCAGCCCGGCCAGGGTGCGGTCCGAGCAATAGACCATGTATCCAACCCCGCGCACGTCGATCAGGACGTGGTCGTCGCCCTTTGTCAGCACCTGCCCTGCAATCCGCCCGATCATGCCCGCACCTTCAGGCGCGACACGCCGGAATGGCGCGCGTGGCAGATCGCGACCGCCAGGGCATCGGCGGCGTCCGGCCCGGCCAGTTCCACGCCGGGCAGCTGCATCCGCACCATGTGTGCGATCTGCACCTTGTCGGCATGGCCCACGCCCACCACCGTCTTTTTCACCGTGTTGGGCGCGTATTCGCCCACCTCCAGCCCGAACTGCGCCGGCACCAGAAGCGCGATCCCGCGTGCCTGCCCCAGTTTCAGCGTGGCGGCCCCGTCCTTGTTCACAAAGGTCTGTTCCACCGCCGCCGCTTCGGGCGCAAAAGTCCGGCAGATGACGCTCAGCTGGTCGAAAAGCGACAGCAGGCGCGCCGCCAGCGTATCGCCCCCGGACCGGCACACGCCGTTCGCCACATGCCTGAGTCGGCTGCCCTGCACCTCGATCACCCCCCATCCGAGGTTGCGAAGCCCCGGATCGATCCCCAATACCCGCATCGCTGCCTGCCCTTGTTGCTTTTGTGTCACGGATAGCACGAAAGGCGAACACCCGCCAAGCCAAATAGCGCCGCCGGCAAATGCGACATCCCCGGGGCCCGTCCCGACATCACTATCTGGAAACGCCATTCCACGTTTCAAAAGCGACGCCGATTGTGACAGGAATTTCTCATTTATTACATTACGTTAACCCTGATGCTGCTATGCAGAAAACACATTGGACCCATGCAAAAACTGCGTCTTGTTCCATGCCCCCCGCACTTCTATCTGCCGCTCAGAAGCACACACGCCCACCTTAACAATGGAGACCAGAGATGGCAGCTTTTGACACCTCCCGCCCCTTTGCCGCAACCGGCTCCGCGAGCCGCATCGGTACCGTTTTCGTCAACGCATTCAGCGCCTTTGCCGCCTGGAACGACGCCCGCATGACCCGCCGCAGCCTGGAACAGCTGTCGGACCGCGAACTGGACGATATCGGCCTGAACCGGGGTGACATCGACGTGGTTGCCTCGCGCTTCTGAACGCGACATCCACGGCAAACGACAACGGCCGCGCAGCAGATGCTGCGCGGCCTTTGCGTTTCAGGGCGCGGCCACCTCAGGCCAGAAGCGGTGCCACCAGCTCGGCCAGTTTCAGCGAAACCGGCTCCAGCTGCATCAGCCAGGCGCCTGCCTGTTCCACCGTGCTGCCGGTTTCCAGCTTGGCAAGCCGCAGCGTGTAATCCTCGATGCCCAGGCTGGCCAGCACAAAGCTCTTGAACGCAAGGAACAGCAGCGCCAGGAACAGGACCACGCGCAGGCCGCGGGCCGGGGCCTTGACGTCCGGCTTCTGCGTGATCACGCCATTGCGTTCAAGTTTCGTCACATAGCCTCGGGCCATGCGCACATGCTTCTTCTGAACGGCCCGTTGCCGTTTGTGGAATTCGCGACGGGAGTCGATCATGGCAACCTCGTGTCTCCGGCCCCCACCGGACAAGGCGAAAGTACCCCTGCATTCTGGCAAATTTTCGGCACTACGGCGCAGATCCGGTCGCAATGCGGCGCGATCAGGTGGCTTTCGCAAGGACCATCGTCACCCAGTCACCAATCGCCGTTTCCCGGACAGGATTGATCCCGCTCTGGGCATAGGCGTCGCGGACCTCGTCGGCCTGCCGGGTCAGCAGGCCCGACAGAATCGCATAGCCGCCCGGCGCCAGCGCCTGCGCCATGTCCGGGGCGAGGTCGATCAGCGGCTGCTTGAGGATATTGGCAAAGACCAGGTCGAACGGTGCCCGCGCCGCAAGGTCGGGATGATCGAACCCCGCCGCCTCGACACAGATCACCCGGCCTTCAAGCCCGTTGGCGCGCAGATTGGCCTCGGCCACTTCGACGGCGACGGTGTCGATATCCGAGGCGATCACGGTATCGGGCCAGATCCGCGCCGCGGCCATGGCCAGCACCGCCGTGCCACAGCCGATATCGGCCACGTTGCGGCCCTGGAACCCGTCTGCGGCCAGCCGGTCCAGCGCCTCAAGACAGCCTTGCGTGGTGCCATGGTGGCCGGTGCCAAAGGCCATCGCCGCCTCGATCAGCAGCGGTTCGGCTTCGGCGGGCACCTTGTCGGCATCGTGGCTGCCATGGACAAAGAAGCGCCCCGCCACTACGGGCGTCAGTTCGCGCCGGACCTTGTCGACCCAGTCGGTGTCGGGCACTTCGGACACCACGAAGGGCCGCGCGCCATAGGCCGCGGCCAGCAGCGCCAGTTCCACGTCGTTGGGGGCCTCGGTGAAATAGCCGCCGACCTCCCAGGTGCCCGACCCGTCTTCGATCTCGAACACGCCCACGCCCGTCGGGGCCGGGTCCATGTCTTCGAGCGCTTCGCCCAGCGCCTCGGCCGGGTCGCGGGAGGGCAGTTTGGTGAAGGCGGTCCAGGTGCGGGGCATGTCTTAGCGTCTCCGAAAGCGGTTCACGTCCCGGTAGGCGCGGCGCACGGTCAGGTCAAGCTTTGGCACCGGCCCGGTGCCGATCCCCGCCACATAGACCCAGCCCCAGGCCGCCGCGCCTGCCCCCACCACAACCCCCACCAGCGCCTGCGCATAGATCGCGCCCGACGCGCCAAACGGGCCCGAGAGCCACAGCGCAGCCGGCAGCAGGAACACCCCTTCCTTGAGCCAGTTCAGCACCGAGGCCCGTGTTGGCCGGCCAAGCGCGTTGAAGGCCGCGTTCGACACGAAGAGCAGCCCCGCAAAGACAAAGGCCCCGGCCCCGACATGGGTGAAGGCGCGCAGGACCGCGGCGGCCTCGCCATCCAGTCCGAACCCGCGCGCAATGGCGGGCGTGGCCAGCACCAGAAGCCCCCAGGTCACCAGCGCGTAGCCGACGCAGAAGATCAGCGCGTCGCGATAGGTCTGCAAGAGGCGCGGATACAGCCCTGCACCGAAGTTCTGGCCAAAGATGCCGCCAATGGCCCCGGCCAGGGAAAAGAGCCCGCCATAGGCCACCACGGTCAGCCGGTTGATCACCGCCCAGCCTGCCACGGCGGCATCGCCGAACCCGGCAAAGACGCTGGTCAGCAGGTAGTTGCCAAAGGGGGCGGCCATCTGCGTGGCAATGGCGGGCAGCGCGATGGCGGCAAAGGGCCGAGCGGTTTCGCGCAGGGCGGCCGCGTCGGGCCAGGCCAGAAGGTCGTGGCTTTGGGTGCAGTAATACACCGCCAGACCGGCCATGAGCAGACGAAAGATCCAGATGCTCAGCACCGCGCCATCCAGCCCCCAGCCGGTCACGTAGATCAGCACCGGATCCAGCGCCATCATCACCATGCCGCTGCCCAGCGTGACATACATCGCCCGCGCCCCGTCGCCCTCGGCACGCAGCGCGGCGCTGCCGGCAAGGCCCACCGCCATCACCGCAAGCGAGGGCAGCGACAGCGCAAGGTAGCGGGCGGCCAGACGCAGCGCCTCGCCCTCGGCCCCGACCGCCTGCAAGAGATCGTGGCGGAAGGTCACGACAATGGCGGCGGTCAGCGCCTGCACGGCAAAGATCAGCGTCAGCGCGGCCCCGGCCTGACGGCGGGCCAGCGCGCGTTCCCCGCGCCCGATGCTGCGCGACACCATGGCGGTGGTGGCGATCATCATGCCCACGCCGATGGAGACGGTGAAGAACTGGATGGCAAAGGCAAAGCCGATGGCCGCCATCAGCAGCGGATCGCCCAGTTGCGACAGCCAGAACAGGTTTGCCGCGTCCACCAGAAAGACAAAGATGATGCCGGTGGCCCCGGTGGCGGTCATGCGCACCACATGGCCCATGGTGGAGCCGGTGAGGAACCGGCCTTCGGCCGCCATGCCTATTCCGCCGGGGCGGGAACCATCCCGGCAAAGATCGTTTCATGCCCGGGCTCGGGGTGGCGCGGGATCATCAGGGCCAGCGCCAGCGACACCCCGGCCATGCAGGCCGCCAGCCCGAACACCGCTGCGGGCGACACCAGCCACAGAAAGCCCAGCGCAAAGGGAAGCCCCACCGCCGCGATATGGTTGATGGTAAAGGCCACGGCCGCGGTGGGGGCGATGTCTCCGGGATCGGCGATCTTCTGGAAGTAGGTCTTCAACGCCAGCGCAAGCGCAAAAAAGATATGGTCCAGCACATACAGCGCCGCGGCCAGCACCACGCCCCAGCCGAACCAGTAGATCCCGCCATAGGCCAGAAACACCAGCACCAGCCCGGCATATTCGATCACCAGCGCGTTGCGCTCTCCGAACCGGTGCACCACGCGGCCAAAGACCGGAGCGAACACCATGTTGACCACGAGGTTGATCAGGTAGAGGCGCGTGATCTCGTCCACGTCAAAACCAAACCGCTCGACCATCATGAACCCGGCAAAGACCATGAAGATCTGCCGCCGCGCGCCGGACATGAACTGCAGCGCGTAATAAAGCCAGTAACGGCGGCGCAGTATGAATTTCTTGACCTGCGGGTTGGGGCTTTCGAACTGTGGAAAGGCCAGCGCACACCAGGCCACGATCACCAGCGTCAACCCGCCCGAGACCATGTAGACAAGGTTGTAGGACAGGCCCAGCGAGTCCCACATCAGCACGATGGCAAGGTAGGCCACCAGCGTCGCCGCCGACCCGGCCCCCAACAGCCAGCCCAGCATCTGCGGCGCGCGCTCCTTGGGCAGCCACTGCAATTGCAGGCTCTGGTTCACGGTTTCGTAGTAGTGAAAGCCGATGGAGCTGAGCATGGTGATCACGAGAATCCCGCCCATGGTCGGGAACCACGCCGTCATGGCGGTGGCCGCGCCCAGAAGCGCCAGCGACACCAGGCCCAGCACCTGTTCGCGCATCACCAGCAGCACCAGGATCACGCCCACGGCCAGAAAGCCCGGGATCTCGCGGATGCTGTGCAAGAGGCCGATATCCGCGCCGTCGAACTGTGCCGCCTCGATCACGAAGTTGTTCAGCAGCGCCGACCAGGTCGCAAAGCTGAGCGGCATGGCCACGGCCATCAGGAACAGCAGGGTGACGGGGCGGCGCCAGAGCGGAAGATGCCGCGCGTCGGCGAGTTGAACAATGCGCATGTCTGCCCCATACGCCTCTTTTGCCGACTTGGCGAGAGCCCGGTGCATGGGTGCCCTTGACGGAAGGTGCGCAGGCGCGCACCAGCGGGCCTGCCCGCGCACAAAGGAGCTGCCCCATGGTGCTGAACCCCTATGACACCGACGGATTTCACGCCAGGGCCATCGCCGACGGGCGGCACCGCGCGGTGGTGGGCGGCCGGTGGGAGGAAACCGGGCGCATCCAGATGGAGATCCTGCGCGCGGCAGGCCTGCGGCCGGATCACGTGCTTCTGGATATCGGGGCCGGATCGCTGCGGCTGGGCTGCAAGGCGGTGCCCTACCTCGATCCCGGCCATTACTGGGCGACGGATGCCTCACATGCGCTGATGTCGGCCGGGCGCGCGGCCGAACTCGACGAGCCCGACCGCCTGCCACCGGAGCATCTGGTGGAGGATGCGGAGTTTGCCTTTCCCGGCGTGCCCGGCGACGTCACCCACGCCATCGCCTTTGCGGTGTTCCCGCATCTGCCCATGGCCTGGATTCGCCGCGCGCTGACCAACCTGCGCCGGTTCGAAAGGCTGGAACTGTTTCTCTTCACCGTGTTCCTGGCCCCCGACGACATCAGCGCCGCGCGCCCCTTTCGGCAGCCTGACGGGGTCGTGACCCACGACACCCGCCCGCCCTATCATGTCCTCGAAGCGGACGTGGCGCACATGGCGCGTGTCACCGGCTGGCAGGTTACACGCCAGGACAGGATGCTGCCGCGCGGACAGGTGCTGTTTGCCGCGCGGCGCGACGGCGGTCAGCCGGCGTCGGAGAACCGGTAGACCACGTCCGAAAACCGATCGCGCGGGAAGACATAGAGGAACCGCAGCCCCTCGGGCCCGGCCACCGTGCCGTGTTCGGCATCTTCGGGGATGTAGAGGGCCACGCCGGGGCGCATCTCGTGCGCCATGCCGTCGATGGTCACCACACCTTCGCCCCAAAGCCCGAAATAGATCTCGGACGGGCCGTGGCGGTGCGGCAAGAGCGTGCCTTCGGGGCCGAACTCGGCCACGCCCATCACCATGCCGCTGGTCTGCGTCCGGTCGCCGCAGAACAGGGTCCGCCAGCGCACCGTGCCAAAGGCCGGATTCTCGCCGCCTTCCAGCGGGGCGTGGTCGGCATTGGCCACGACCGGCAGCTTCATCATGCCCGCCATACCCGCCATGAGCGCGCCGATATCGGCGACTTGCCCGGTTTCGATGTCCATCCCGATTCCTCCCGAACGGCCTGCGCGGCGGAGATGCCACGGCGCCCCGGACCGCTCTTGCCCCGTCACGACATGGCAGGTCGCGACTGCAGGCTCCGGATGCGACACCGGTGTCGCCTTTGCGCGGTCCCGGGCTGATCTGCATCAAGGCACAGGCGCGCGAGGCAGGGCAGAAGACGCCGCAAAAGTCAGGAGACCGCCATGGATATCGTGCCGCTTGTGGAACGGATCGGGGAAAGCCCCACCGCCGCCCTGTTCGGGCTGATCGCCGGGATCACCTTCGGGGTGGCGGCGCAGCGGTCGCGATTCTGCCTGCGCGCCGCCACGGTGGAATTCGCCCGCGGCATGATGCAGGACAAGGTGGCGGTCTGGCTGCTGACCTTTTCCACCGCGGTGGTCTGGGTGCAGGGTGCCCAGCTGTTGGGCCTGATCGACACGACCGAGGCGCGCATGATGGCGGTGCCAGGCAGCTGGTCGGGCGCCGTGGTGGGCGGGCTGCTGTTTGGCGCGGGCATGGTGCTGGCCCGCGGCTGTTCGGGCAGGCTGCTGGTGCTGGCGGCAACCGGCAACCTGCGCAGCGTGGTCAGCGGGCTGATCTTTGCCGTGGTGGCGCAGATGTCCCTGACCGGCTGGCTGGCCCCGGTGCGAGACCAGATCGCGGGGCTGTGGATCACCCAGGGCGGACGCAACATGGACCTTCTGGCCACCATGCGCCTGCCGCAGGAGGCCGGGCTGGTGCTGGGTCTGCTGACCGCGCTGATCGCCCTGGAACTGAGCCGCCGCAACCGCATCGGTTTTGCCCGCCTCGTCTTTGCCTCGGGCGTGGGCTTTGCCGTGGCCCTGGGCTGGGCGCTGACCTACGCGCTGAGCCAGGTGGCTTTCGATCCGGTCCAGATCGAAAGCCTGACCTTCACCGGCCCGTCGGCCAACACGCTGATGTTCTTCCTCGACCGGACTTCGCTCCTGGAGTTCGACATCGGGCTGGTGCCGGGTGTGGTGGTCGGGTCGTTCCTGGCAGCCTGGTATGGCGGCGATCTGAAGTTCCAGGGCTTCGAGGGGCCCTCACCCATGCGCAACGCCATGGTCGGCGCGGCGATGATGGGTTTCGGCGGCATGCTGGCGGGCGGCTGTGCCATCGGCGCGGGCGTCACCGGCGGGTCGATCTTTGCGGGCACGGCGTGGCTGGCGCTGTTCTGCATGTGGATCGGCGGGATGGCGATGGACGTGGCCCTGGGCGGCCGCGGTCAGGTGGCGCATGTCTGACGGGGGAGGTGCGCTGTAGCGCACCCTACCGCACCGTCCGGACGGTCCGCCTTGCCTACGACCTGATCCGCCACCCCGTGCGGAAGATCCACCAGATCACGCCCATGCACAGCGCGGTGAACACGCCGATGGCCAGCAGCGACAGCCCCACCGGCACATCCGCCATGCCGAAAAACGCCCAGCGGAAGCCCGAGATCAGGTACAACACCGGGTTGAACAGCGTGATGGTCTGCCAGACCGGTGGCAGCATCGAGACCGAGTAGAACGAGCCGCCCAGAAAGACCAGGGGCGTCACGATCAGCAGCGGCACCAGCTGCAACTGCTCGAAGCTTTTGGCCCAGATGCCGATGATGAAGCCCAGCAACGCAAAGCTGAGGCAGGTCAGCAGCAGGAAGGCCACCATGGCAAGCGGGTGCTGGATCGACAGATCGACGAACAGCGCCGCAGTGCCCAGGATCACCACGCCGATGAACAGCGCCTTGGTCGCCGCCGCGCCGACATAGCCCAGCACGATCTCGAAGAAGGTGACCGGAGCCGAGAGCAATTCGTAGACCGTGCCGATGAATTTCGGGAAGTAGATCCCGAACGAGGCGTTCGAGATGCTTTGTGTCATCACGCTCAGCATGATCAGCCCCGGCACGATGAACGCGCCATAGCTGACGCCCTCGACCTCGTTGATGCGCGACCCGATCGCCGCGCCGAACACCACGAAGTAGAGCGAGGTGGAGATCACCGGCGAGATGAAGCTTTGCAGCAGCGTGCGGAAGAACCGGCTCATCTCGAACCGGTAGATGGCAAGGATGGCAAGGCAGTTCATGCGGCGGTCTCCTGATCGGCGTCCTGCGCGGCCACAAGGCCGACAAAGATGTCTTCGAGCGAGTTCTGCACCGTCTGCACGTCGCGGACCGACAGCCCGGCCTCGGCCAGGGCAGCCATCAGGCGGCCGATGCCGGTGCGTTCGGCGGCAGCGTCATAGGCATAGCTCAGCACCCGGCCCGCCTGTTCGACCTTCAGGTCAAAGCCGTCCAGCGCCGGCGGAACGGCGTCCAGCGGATGGACCAGTTCGACGCGCAGTTCCTTCTGGCCCATGCGCGTCATCAGGCTGGTCTTTTCCTCGACCAGCAGGATCTCGCCCTTGTTGATCACGCCGATGCGGTCGGCAATGGCCTCGGCCTCTTCGATATAGTGGGTGGTCAGGATGATGGTCACGCCGTCGCGCTTCAACCCCTCGACCACCGCCCACATGTCGCGGCGCAGTTCCACGTCGACACCCGCCGTGGGTTCGTCGAGGAACAGCACCCGCGGTTCGTGCGACAACGCCTTGGCGATCAGCACCCGCCGCTTCATCCCGCCCGAAAGCGCGCGGATCGGGCTGTCCTTCTTGTCCCAGAGCGACAGCTTGCGCAGGATGTCCTCGATCAGGGCCTCGTTGCGCGGCTTGCCAAAGAGCCCGCGGGAAAAGCGCACCGTGTTGATGACCTTCTCGAACGGCTCCAGCGTGATTTCCTGCGGGACAAGACCGATCAGGTTGCGCGCGGCGCGAAAGCCTTCGACGATGTCGTGCCCGCCCACCCGAATCGTGCCGCCGGTCAGCGTGGTGATGCCGCAGATGGCCGAAATCAGCGTCGTCTTGCCCGCGCCGTTGGGGCCCAGCAGGGCGAGGATCTCGCCCTCGTCGATATCCAGCGTCACCCCGCCAAGCGCCTCGAACCCGCCATCGTAAACCTTGCGCACATCGCGCACCTCGACCATCGCCATGCGGCCCTCCTTGTTTCGGCGGACCCTAGCGCCGCCCCGCGGCAGGGCAAAGCTGCAAATCTGCACATCGCTTATGCATGTCGCAAACGGCATTGCAGCGCCCGGCCTGCACCGCTAGCCCGGAGACATGTCCGCCCCTTCGATCAACCGCCCCGGCCTTGGCATCCTGTTCATCTGCATCGGCATCGTTGCGATTTCCATCAACGATCTGCTGATCAAGATGCTGTCGGGCGGCTATCCGCTGCACCAGATGGTGTTCGCGCGCTCGGCCATCGGGCTGGTCTTCACCATGGTCTTCGTCTGGATGGAAGGCGGCCTGTCCATCCTGCACACCCGCACGCCCTGGGTGCATGCACTGCGCGGCGTGCTGGTGGTGGGCGCGAACATGACCTATTTCGCGGCCCTTGCCGTGCTGCCGCTGGGACAGGCGACGGCACTGTTTTTCGTGGCGCCGCTGTTCATCACGCTGCTGTCGATCCCTTTCCTGGGCGAACAGGTGGGCCCGCTGCGGCTGGGCGCCGTGGTTGTGGGCTTTCTGGGCGTGGTGGTGATGCAGGAGCCGTGGAAGGCCGAACTGGACGCGCCGCGGATCATCCTGTTGCTGCCGGTGATCTCGGCGGGGCTTTATGCCTTCATGCAGGTGCTGACGCGGCGGCTGGGCGGCACCACCCGCGCCTCGGCGCTGGCGGTCTATATCCAGGGCACGTTCCTTGTGGTCTCGGCCGGATTCTTCCTGGCGGTGGGCGACGGGCGCTATGCCGAAGGGGTCGAGAACGAGGCGCTGATCTTCCTCCTGCGCGCCTGGGCCTGGCCCGAAAGCGGCGACTGGCCGGTCTTTCTGGGGCTGGGCCTGTGTTCCGGCGCGGTGGGCTATTGCCTGAGCGCAGCCTACCGGCTGGCCAACGCGGCAGTAATCGCACCGTTCGAATATATCGGCCTGCCGCTGGCGATCTTCTGGGGCTGGCTGGCGTTCGGCGAATGGCCGGTGCCCGCCACCTGGGCGGGATGTGCGCTGATCGTGGGCGCAGGCGTCTTCGTCTTCCTGCGCGAACAGCGCCGCGCGCAGGTGCTGCCGGGGCGGCGGTCGCGCTGGGGACGGCGGTAGGCCGCGCATCCCGTCCCGGACGGTCCGGCACGCAGGCGACCTGCGTCAGGGCTGGTCCAGTTCCAGGATATTGCCCTCGGGGTCGCGCACATAGACGATGAGCCGCGGGGCCTGCCCGGTGCCGAAATTCGTGACCTGACCCTGAAGGCAACCGCCGAATCGCAAGACCCGCTCCAGCGTCTCGTGAATATCCGCAACCTCGAAGGCCAGATGCGCGAAACCCGGTTCGTTGACCGCCGGACTCCCGCGGTCAACGGTCGTCGTGTACTGCATGATTTCGAGGAACGGCCCGGTTTGCTCCGGCTCCTCCAGCCAGACCACCAGAATTTCGACCCCGGGCAGGCCGTTTCCGCGCCACACCGCCTCCCCCGCCAGCCGCCTTGGCGGTCGACGCTCCACAAGATCGAAAACCGCTTGATAGAACGACGACAGGGCCAGCGCATCCCGCGCGGTCAGGCTGACATGCGACAGGGTCACAACCTGTCCCGTCCCGGACCGTGGCGCGCAACGGGCACGGCCCGCTCAGCCGCCCCGCACGGTGTCGATCATCAGCTGCACGTTCGCGGGATCCGCATCCGGCGTGATCCCGTGGCCCAGGTTGAAGATGTGCGGCCCGTTCGACAGCGCCTGCACGATGGCGCGCGTTTCCGACACCAGCGCCTCGCCCCCTGTCACCATGTGCGACGACGCGAGGTTCCCCTGCACGCAGCCCGACACCTGCACATGCTCGGCCGCCCAGGCCGCCGACACGCTGTCATCCAGCGCCACGCAATCCGCGCCGGTCGCCTTGTGGAACCCGACATACTTGTCACCCGCCTGGCGCGGAAACGCGATGACCGGCAGGCCCGGAAAGCGCGATTTCAGCTCGCCCGTGATGATCCGCGCCGGTTCGGTGGCGTAACGGTCGAAATCCTCGCCCTGCAGCGAACCCGCCCAGCTGTCGAAGATCTTCACCACTTCCGCCCCGGCCTTCACCTGTTCCAAGAGATAGTCGATCGTCGCCTCTGTCAGCCGCTCGATCAGCGCCTCGAACAGCCCGCGGTTCTCGGCCTTCAGCGCGTGCGCCGGACCCTGGTCCTTGGTGCCCTGGCCCGCGATCATGTAGGTCGCCACCGTCCAGGGCGCGCCGGCAAAGCCGATCAGCGTGGTCTCTTCCGGCAGGTCGCGGCGCAGCAGGCGCACGGTTTCATAGATCGGGTTCAGCGTGTCGTGAATCATCTCGCCGCGGCCCAGCGCGTCGAACTCCGCCTGGGTCGTCACGGTGGTCATGCGCGGGCCTTCGCCGGTGACGAACCACAGATCCACCCCCAAAGCCTGCGGCAAGAGCAGGATATCGGCAAACAGGATCGCCGCGTCAAAGCCGTATCGGCGGATCGGCTGCAACGTGACCTCGGCGGCCAGTTCGGAATTGTAGCACAGCGACAGGAAATCCCCCGCCTCGGCCCGTGTGGCCCGGTATTCCGGCAGATAGCGCCCCGCCTGGCGCATCATCCAGATCGGCGGGGTGGGCAGGGTTTCGCCCGCCAGCGCGCGCAGAATGGTCTTGGTCATCGTCGGTTCCTTTCCCTCCCGGGCATCCGTCCCCGGTCAGCGGCACTCTGTCAACCCACAGCCCATTGTCTGGACAGAGTGACACGTCTAAACCCTGTGACATGACACAGGACATGCCCTCCCCCGACGCGCCGCTCCGGATCGGCACCCGCGGTTCGCCGCTGGCGCTGGCCCAGGCGCATGAAACCCGCGCCCGCCTCGGCCAGGCGTTTTCGCTGCCCCAGGATGCCTTCGCCATCGTCGTGATCAAGACCACCGGCGATGACCGGACGCTGATCGATGCCGACCGCCCGCTGAAGGAGATCGGCAACAAGGGGCTGTTTACCCGCGAGATCGAAGAGGCACTGCTGGGCGGCGAAATCGACATCGCCGTGCACTCGATGAAGGACATGCCCACGGAACAGCCCGCGGGCCTGCTGCTCGATTGCCACCTGCCGCGCGAAGACGTGCGCGACGCCTTTGTCAGCCCTGCCCACGCCACGATCCACGACCTGCCGCAGGGCGCAGTGGTGGGCTCCTCCTCGCTGCGCCGCCGCGCACAGCTTCTGAACCGCCGGCCCGACCTTCAGGTGGTGGAGTTCCGCGGCAACGTGCAGACCCGGCTCCGGAAACTCGCCGATGGCGTGGCGCAGGCCACGTTCCTCGCCATGGCGGGGCTGAACCGCATGGACATGGACGACGTGCCCAGGACCCCCATCGACACGACCGACATGCTGCCCGCCATCGCCCAGGGCGCCATCGGCATCGAACGGCGCGAAAACGACAGCCGCGTGGCCGAGATGCTCGCTGCCATCCACCATGCCGAAACCGGCCTCAGGCTGGCCGCCGAACGCGCCTTCCTCGCCACGCTGGACGGGTCCTGCGAAACGCCCATCGCCGGTCTGGCGGAACTGGATGGCGACCGCCTGCGCCTGCGCGGCGAGGTGCTGCGCCCCGATGGCAGCGCCGCCCATGGCGGCGAGATCACCGGCGCGGCCAGCGACGGCCCCGCCCTGGGCAAGTCCCTCGCGCAGGACCTGCTGGCCAAGGCCGGCCCGGGTTTCTTCGACTGGCACCCCGCCTGAAGACCCGCCCCGGGATTTCTTCTTGGCCAAAATACCCCCGGGGTCCGGGGCAGCGCCCCGGTCTGCGGGATGGCGGGCGGGGCGATACGCGGGCCCTGGCCCGCGGGAGCGCCGTACCGCCATCCCCGCCTTACACCGTCAGGATCGTCTGCCCGGTGGTCTGGCGCGCCTCCAGCGTGCGATGCGCCTCGGCCACGTCCTCCAGCGCAAAGCGCTGGTCGATGCGGATCTTCACCGCGCCCGACGTCACCTTGTCGAACAGCATCGCCGCCATCTGCTGGCAGGTCTCGTGCTGCGCCACATGGGTGAACAGCGTCGGCCGGGTAATCTTGAGAGACCCCTTCTGCCCCAGCACACCGATATTGACCGGCGGCACCGGCCCCGAGGCATTCCCGAACGAGATCATCATGCCCAGCGGCTTCAGGCAGTCGAGCGAGCCGTCGAACGTGTCCTTGCCCACCGAATCCATCACCGCGTCGACACCCGCGCCGTCGGTCAGCTCCCGCACCCGCGCCACGAAATCCTCGTCGCGGTAGTTGATGCAGGCATCGGCCCCGTGATCCAGCGCCAGCCGGCACTTCTCGTCCGTCCCGGCGGTGCCGATCAGACGGATGCCTTCGGACTTCGCCCATTGGCAGGCGATCAGGCCAACGCCGCCCGCCGCGGCGTGAAACAGCACCGTGTCGCCGCACACAAGCGGGGTGGTGCGGTGGAACAGGTACTGCACCGTAAGGCCCTTGAGCATCATCGCCGCGCCTTCGTCGAACGAGATCGCGTCAGGCAGCGGGCAGACCTGTGCGGCGGGCATCACCCGCGCCTCGGTATAGGCCCCGGGCGGGTTGGCGGCATAGGCCGCGCGGTCGCCGGGTGCGAGATGCGTGACCCCCTCGCCCACGGCCTCCACGATCCCTGCCGCCTCCATGCCCAGCGCGGCAGGCAACTGCATCGGGTACAACCCGGTGCGCTGGTAGACGTCGATGAAGTTCAGCCCGCAGGCCTTGTGCGCGATCCGGATCTCGCCCGGCCCCGGATCGCCGACCTCGCGGTCGACGATCCGGAATTCCTCCGGCCCGCCATGGGCTTCGATGATTGCTGTTCTGGCCATGTTGTCCTCCCGTTCAGAACTTCGGTGCGCAGATGGTGCGCCCTGGCGCAAAGGGATGCCTCACGTTCGACACCACGCCAAGGGCGGCGCGTCTTCGTGTCTGGACGGTCGTGCCCCGAAGCGGCGCAGGACGTGAATCTCTCAGGTCGGCGGCAGGACGGACGGGCGTCGGCCGCGCCTGCATCCTCCCAAAGGCCGCCTCAACGGTCAGGCATGTCAGGGCACGCACCTCGGTCGGCGCTGTCATCCGCCGGCCACCTTCAGGACGATCTTGCCGATATGGGCGGAGCTTTCCATGCGTGCATGGGCCTCGCTTGCCGCGTCCAGCGCGAATTCCCGGTCCATCACCGGGGCCACGCGCCCGGCCTCCAGCAGCGGCCAGACATGCGCGCGCAGAGCGTCGGCGATCCGCGCCTTGGCCAAGTCACTTTGCGGGCGCAGGGTCGAGCCGGTGATCGTCAGCCGCCGCACCATCACCTGCGCAAAGTTCAACTCCACCTTGGGGCCCTGCAGAAAGGCGATCTGCACCAGACGCCCGTCATCGGCCAGCGCCCTGACGTTGCGCGGCAGGTAGTCGCCGCCCACCATGTCGAGGATCAGGTTCGCCCCGCCCTCGGCCTTCAGCACATCGACGAAATCCGCCTCGCGGTAATTGATCGACCGTTCGGCCCCCAGATCGGTACAGGCCGCGCATTTCTCGGCCGATCCGGCGGTCGCGAAGACCCGCGCGCCAAAGGCATTGGCCAACTGGATCGCCGTGGTGCCGATGCCCGAGGATCCGCCATGCACCAGGAACCGCTCGCCGGCCTGCAGGCCGCCACGGTCAAAGACATTGGTCCAGACGGTAAAGAAGGTCTCTGGCAGGCAGGCCGCCTGTTTCAGGTCCAGCCCCGCGGGCACCGGCAGGCAGTGCGCGGCGGGCGTTGCCGCATATTCCGCATACCCCCCGCCCGGCAACAGCGCGCAGACCGCATCTCCGACCCGGGGCCAGTCCACCCCCGGACCGACCGCCACGACCTCGCCCGAAGCCTCCAGCCCCGGCAGGTCCGACGCATCCGGCGGCGGGGCGTAATTGCCCGCACGCTGCAGCGCGTCGGGGCGGTTCACCCCGGCATAGGCCACGCGAATCACAACCTGGCCATGCCCAGGCTCCGGCCGTGGGCGGGTGCAGGGGGTCAGCACCTCCGGTCCGCCCGGAACCGAGATTTCGACGGCGCGCATTTCCTCGGCCATGGGTCATCCTTTCCGCTGTCACATCCGTATCAGGGGTGACCTTTGGCCCCGCGAAAGGCAAGCCCCATGATGCAGGCCGCCCTGGTTCTGAATGCTCTTGTCCTGTTCCCCGTGCTGGCACTGATTCTGCGCGACGAGCCCGGGATGCGCACCGCCTTTGGGCCCGACAGCGCGGCGCGGCGCATCCTGGCTTGCGTTTATGCGGCGATCCTGCTGGCCAGCCTCGCGCTGCTCTGGCTGCTTTTCACGGATCACCCGGAGGCGCGGGGCTGGGCGCAGCCGCTTCTGGCGGTGCAGGTGGGATACAAGCTCATGACGCTGCCCGCCTTGGGCGCGCGACATCCCGTGGTGTTGTCGAACCTCGGGATCGCCGCCTTTCACGGCGCGGCGCTGATCACCGGGTAGCGGCCGGAGGCGCTGTCAGCGCGGTGCTGTCCAGCCGCCCGGCATGCCGTCGCGCGACGGCTCGGGCGCGCGCACCTTGCCCAGCACCCAGTTCGGCCCCGCCATCAGGCGGCCCAGCACCGGATTGTCACGCATCGCCGCCTTGGTCTTTTCGAACCGCATCACGTCGGCGATGCGGCGGTCGAGAAAGGCCCAGGTCGCCGAGTTGTCCGGCGACGTGTCGCCCAGCCAGTACAGCACCGTGGCGGAATAGACACCCGACAGCGTCGCGCGCTTGGTGTACCAGTTCACGTCGCGTGAACTGTCGCCCAGCGCAGTCCAGACCTTGTCGGCAGTGCCCCAGACCAGCCGCGCGCCATCCGCCGCATAGACCGGCAGCGCAAAGAGTGTGGCGCCGCGGCGTACCGCCTCGCGGTCGTCCACCGCCTCGATCCGCGCCCGCACGGCAAAGGCCACGCGGTCGGAATAGCGCATCGCGCTCAGGTCGGTCTCGGCCAGCCGCGCCACCATCGCGGCATCGCCGCGCCGGTGATAGGCGACCGCGAGATCGACGGCCCCGCGCGGGAACAGGCCGCGCGCCACGGTGGCATCCACCCCGGCATCGCGCAGGGCGGCGCGAAAGCTGGTTTCGGACCAGCCGTCGAACGGCACATGCATCAGGGCCGCATCGAGCAGACGGTCGGCAAGATCCTCGGACATCGCAGTTTCTCCTTTGCTTGGCCTTTTCCCCGGCGGGACACTGGACAAATAGGGCGCATCTGGCTATAGGGCCACCTCCTGCAATTCCCTTGCAACTCCAGACTAGAAAGGTGGTGACAACCACATGCAGGTCAGTGTCCGCGACAACAACGTCGATCAGGCGCTTCGTGCCCTGAAGAAGAAGCTGCAGCGCGAAGGCGTGTTCCGCGAAATGAAGCTCAAGCAGCATTTCGAGAAGCCGTCCGAGAAGAAGGCCCGTGAAAAGGCCGAGGCAATCCGCCGCGCCCGCAAGCTGGCGCGCAAAAAGGCCCAGCGCGAAGGTCTGCTTTAAGACCCGCAGCCCAACCGGCACAATACACGTTCAGACGACCCCCGGCGGCGCGGCCTCGGGGGTTTGTCGTTTTGGCGGCCCTGCTTTGCACTTCCTGTGGTTGAGCGACTGCGCTAGACTTCCTGCACGCCGACAGGGATGCGGCGATTGTGCAGAAGGGATTTGTCATGGTCGAGTTTCTTGCGGGCCTGGGGTTGGGGCTTCTGGTTGCCGTTGCGGTGCTGGTGTGGCGCAGACAGGCTCCGGCCCGGTATTCTCGCGGGTTCGCGGCACCGGACCCCACGACAAAGGCGGACGGCGACGCCAAGAGCGGTGTCATGCCGGTGCGGTCCGCACCGGTCGAGACGGCCGCCGAGACCCGACAGGAAGACTCGGCCCCGATCAGCGGCGACGTGCCGGACGAGATGCTTGGTGTGCTGGACGGATATGCCGGGGCCATGGCCGAACCTGCCGAGGTCTCGGCCGCGATGGCGGCACCGCCGGATGAGGATCAGGATTTTGACGTCCAGCGCGTCTTTTTCGGCACCGACCGCAAGCAAATGGGCCAGACCGAGAAGGGCCCGACCTTCGGCGCGGACTGGGCCAATGCGCTGACACTGGGCCATACCGACATCACCATCCCGAGCGATGCGCACCGGCTTGGCCGGGTCGAGCGGCCAAGAAGCCTGACCATCTTGCGCCTGACGCTCTGGAAACAGAAAGAAGACCCGCGCAAGCACTTCACCGTGCAGGAAACCGCCTTGCATGACGAAGCCGGCATTCACGCGCTCGCCGGGGCGGTGGCGCGGGCGTCGGAAACCTACAAGGGCACGGCCTTTGTCTATGTCCACGGGTTCAACACCACCTTCGAAACCGCGATGTTCCGCGCCGCGCAACTGGCGCATGATCTGGGTTTCGACGGCCCGGCCTTTGCCTACAGCTGGCCCAGCGTGGGCGAGACCAAGGATTATCTGCGCGACGTGGACAGCGCCGAGAACGCGACGCCCTACATGGACGATTTCCTTGACATGGTGTTCCGCACGCCCGGCGTCGAACGGGTGCACCTGATCGCGCATTCCATGGGCAATGCGGCGCTGGCCGAATTGCTGACCCGGGCAGGGACCAAGCTGTCGCGACGCGGACGGGCCATCGACCAGCTGGTGCTGGCGGCCCCGGATCTGGACGCGGCGAAGTTCGACAGCATCGCCCACTATTTCACCGGCGTGGCCCGCGGGGTGACGCTGTATGCCTGCGCCTCGGACATGGCACTGCTGGCCTCGCAAACGATCCGCAGCGGGTTCATCCGGCTGGGCGATGTGGGTCCGGACGGCCCCGTGATCGTCAAGGACATGGATTCCATCGACATCACCGCGGTGGGCACAAAGATGTTCTCGCTCAACCACTCGGGCTATGCGACGGAACGCAATCTGCTGGACGATCTGGGCACGCTGTTCATGCGCGGGCTGCGCCCGCCGCCGCTGCGCATGCCCACCATCGAGGAGGTGACTCGACCGAAAGGTGTCTACTGGCGGATGCCGAACTGAGGATCCGCTGACCCGGGACAGGCCCTGCTCAGCTGGGCCCGACCATGAAGCAGGTCACCTGCCGGGCCTGCAGGCGGCGGCAGGCCAGTTCCGCCGACTCCCGCGTCATGCCCACGAAATGCGCGTCAAAGCCGCGCTTGCCCTGCACCACCTTGCGCAGCGCGCTGCTGAGCGTGCCGGTCTCGGTCAGCGCGGTCTTGAGCAGCACCTTCTCGGCGGCAAAGCGGCTGGGATAGCGGCCGACATTGATCCCCCAGTGCCGCCCTCCCGAGGTGGACAGGCGGGTGACGATCTCGGCCTCGCGCGCCGGTGTGGGGGTGTCGCGCAGCTCGCGCGCGGCCAGCACCACCGCCTGGGGACGGCGCACCGGCTTGGCCGAGGCGGCAGGGGCCTGTCCGGCCTCCGAACTTGACATCTGCGTGGGGGCCGCCTGCTCTTCCGGCGGCGGGGCAAGGGATGCGCTCTGCACCTCCTGCAGGACCGATTCGACATCCGCCTGTACCCCGGCCACCACCGGGGCCACGGCATCGGCCAGACCGGCGCGGGCCTTGGGCCGCAGGCTGCGGGTCACCGCGGCCTTGGCCACGCGGATCGACTTGGCCCGGGTGCCGGGCTGCGGGTTGGGGCCCTGCGCCACCACCACATCGTCGGCACCGCCGCCATTGCCCAGATAGGGCGGCTTGCCCGGTGCCTTGAAGGCGGTTCGGCTGGGCGCGCGCTTGAACCCCATGTCCAGCAATTCGGCCACGTGTTCGTTGCGCGACGTGGTCGACCGCCCGCCGAACACGGTGGCGATGATGCGCTCGCCGTCCCGCTCGGCCGATGCGGTCAGGTTGAACCCGGCGGCGCGGGTATAGCCGGTCTTGATCCCGTCCGCGCCCTTGTAGCTTTGCAGCAGCCGCCGGTTGGTATGCGACACCGTGCGCACCCCGGCATCCGCGGTCTGGCGGGCAAAGAGATTGTAGTATTCCGGATAGTCGTAGATCACGTGCCGCCCCAGGATCGTCATGTCGCGGGCCGTGGACAGATGCCCGTTTTCGGTCAGGCCATGCGCGTTCTTGAAGGTGGTGCGTGTCATGCCCAGCGCCTTGGCGGTGCGGTTCATGCGCCGCGCAAAGGCCGCCTCGGAGCCCGAGATCGCCTCGCCGATGGCGGTGGCCGCGTCATTGGCCGATTTCACCGCCGCGGCCCGCACCAGGTAGCGCAGCTTGATCTTCTGCCCGGCGCGCAGGCCCAGCTTGGACGGCGGCTCTGCCGCGGCATTGCGCGACACCGTCACCAGCGTGTCCATGCTCAGCTCGCCATGCTCCACCGCCTCGAACGCGATGTAGAGCGTCATCATCTTGGTGAGCGAGGCGGGATGCAGCCGCGTATCGGCATTGCGCGCGTGCAGCACCTTGCCCGACCGTGCATCCATCACCAGCGCCGCATAGGGCGCGGCGGCCGCGCTCAGCGGCACCAGGATTGTGAGCCATACGAATGTGAAGAGATACAGGCCGATACGGCCTGCCTGCCTGCGACGTCCCGTCACGATGTCCCGCCTTTACTGCCTCATGCCCCCGATTTTTCGGTGGGCTTGTCATTATTGCTGTCAGATTAACACGCGGCGGGCCTTCAGAAAACCCCGCAATCCTTTGATTTTCAGCGAAAACCCGTTAACGCGCGGTCCAGATGTTGGGGCAGGCGCGCAGCCAGCCCCAAGACCGGCCATTGGGGCAGGATTGTGGCGAAATAAGGCGGAAATGTGGCAGCCGTGGCGGCCCGTTTCAGCCGATCTCGGCCACCAGTGCAGGCAGTTCCGACAGGTCGGCAAGCGCGCGGTAACGCGGGGCCACAGGCGGGTCGGCGCGCTCCAGTTCCCAGACGATGCCGTGCGGAACGTAGACCCCCCAGCCGCCAAGCTCGACCACCGGGCGGACGTCGGACTTCATCGAATTGCCCACCATCATCGCCGCCGCGGCCCCGCCCTGAAACGCGCCGAAGATACGGGCATAGGTGGCGGGCACCTTGTCCGAAACGATCTCGACCCCGTCGAACAGATCCCCCAGCCCCGACTGCGCCAGCTTGCGCTCCTGATGCAGCAGGTCGCCCTTGGTGATCAGCAGGACGCGGTGGCGGCCCGCGACCGATTCGACCGCGTCGCGGGCATGCGGCAGCAGTTCCAGCGGATGCGCCAGCAGCTCCTGCCCCGCCGCCAGGAGTTCCGAGATCACCGAGGCGGGCACGCGCCCTTCGGTGACCTCGATGGCGGTTTCGATCATCGACAGGACAAAGCCCTTCACCCCGAATCCGTAGTGGCCGATATTGCGCTTCTCGGCTTCCAGCAGGCGCTCTTCGAGATGCTCCTGCTCGGCATGATCGGCCAGCAAGGCGACGAATCGCTCTTGCGTGAAACGGTAGAACCGTTCGTTGTGCCACAGCGTATCATCGGCATCGAAACCGATTGTTTGCAGATTTCGTGCCATTCCACGCCCTACGGACAAGCCGCCCCTTTTCTCATGGGGTCGAGCGATTATATAACCCCGTCGTATGAGGCAACTCGAAGCGCGACCGTCTTTCCCATGACCGATGCACAGACACCGAAGATCGTGATGGCGATCCCCCCGTCCCGCCCCGGCGTCGACGAAGGCACCGGCGTTGTGCTCGAGACCAAGCCGAAGACCAAGCGCCCGCCGCTTTACAAGGTGCTGCTGCTGAACGACGACTACACGCCGATGGCATTCGTCGTGCATGTTCTGGAGCGATTCTTCGGCATGACCCACGCCCAGGCGTTCGAGGTGATGCTGACCGTGCACAAGAAGGGTGTGGCGGTTGTGGGCGTGTTCAGCCACGAGATTGCCGAAACCAAGGTGGGCCAGGTGATGGATTTTGCCCGCCGTCACCAGCACCCGTTGCAATGCACGATGGAAAAGGAGTAGGCCAAGCGCCTGCCCCTGCCCGCTGCAACGGACCCCATGAGCACCGAACGTCTGCGCTTCGCCATCGAGACCGGCGGCCTGCCGCTGCCCGACACGGGCCGCGTGGCCTGGTTCGGCGCGCCGCAGGACGCGGCGCTGCCCGCCGGTCCGGACTGGCAGGTGATCCACAGCTTCCGCCCCGACCATGACGCCTGGGCGCGGCGCGGTGTGTCCGTGTCGCCCGATCCGGAAGGGCTTTACCAGGCCGCGATCGTCACCCTGCCCCGCGCCCGCGATCTGGCCGAGGCCCGGATCGCTGCCGCCTGCGCCGCCGCCCCGGGCGGGCTGATCGTCGTCGAGGGGGCCAAGACCGACGGGATCGAAGCCATCGCCCGGGCCCTGCGCGCCCGCGTTCCGCTGGACGGGCAGGTGTCGAAGGCCCATGGCAAATGCCTGTGGTTCCGCGCCGGCGACGCGCTGGCGGACTGGGCGCGCCCGGAGCTTTACCGCAATGCCGAGGGCGTCATGGTGGCCCCGGGCGTCTTTTCCGCCGATGCCGCCGACCCGGCCTCGCGCGCGCTGGCCGAGGCGCTGCCCGCCGTGCTCAAGGGCCATGTGGCCGACCTGGGTGCCGGTTGGGGTTGGCTGGCCCGCGCCGCGCTGCGCTGCGCGGGCGTCAGATCCCTGCACCTGGTCGAAGCCGACCGCCCCGCACTGACCGCCGCACGGGAAAACATCGACGATCCCCGCGCCGCCTTTCACTGGGCCGACGCGCTGGACTGGGAACCGCCGGTGCTGTTCGACCACGTCATCATGAACCCGCCGTTCCATGACGGCCGCAAGGGGGATCCGGAAATCGGCCGGTCCTTCATCGCCGCTGCCGCGCGCATCCTTGCCCCGAATGGCACGCTGTGGCTTGTCGCCAACCGGCACCTGCCTTACGAGACCGCGCTGGCCCGGCATTTCCGCGAGGTCGAAGAGCGCCCCGGCCCGTCGCGGTTCAAGATCCTGCGGGCCGCCCGCCCCGCTCGCCACCGGCGCTGATCCGCGCTAGGCTTGACCGCGTCAGACAAGAGGACCGCATGGGATTTTCCATCGAAGGCAAGACCGCCATCATCACCGGGGCCGCCAATGGCGTGGGCCTGGCCATCGCGCGGCATTTTGCCGACAAGGGGGCCAACGTGATGATGGCCGACATGGACGAGGCACAGCTGGTCAAGGAGGTCGGCGAAACCGCCGATGACAGCAACATCCGCTTTTACGCCGGCGATCTGCGCGAACGGCTGACCGTGGCAAACCTGCTGTCGGCCACGCTGGACGCGTTCGACCGGGTGGACATCCTGATCAACGGCTCGCGCCAGATGGCGGTGTCGGACCCGCTGGACCTGGACGACGATTCCGTCGAGCAGATGCTGTCGCAGAACATGCTGACGGCGCTACGGATGAGCCAGCTGGTCGCCCGGCGGATGATCCGGCAGGCCGAAGATCAGGACGAAGGCCAGGTGGGTGCCATCGTCAACCTGTCCTCGATCGCCGCCCGGCGCACGCATCCCTCGCTTCTGGGCTATTCGGTGTCCTGCGCGGCGCTCGACCAGATGACCCGCTCCCTGGCCGTGGCGCTGGCACCCGAACGCATCCGGGTGAACGCGGTGGCCTTCGGCTCTGTCATGTCGGCCAGCCTCAAGGACACGCTGCGCGAGAATCGCGGCTTTCGCGAGGATATCGAGGATCACACCCCGCTGGGCCGCATCGCCGCGCCGCGCGAACTGGCCGAGGCCGTGCAGTTCCTGTCCTGCGACGGGGCGGGTTTTGTCACCGGGCAGATCATCACCGTGGATGGCGGGCGCACCCTGCTCGACCCGGTCGCCGCCCCGGCCCATTGACAGGAGAGCGCGATGGCAACGGACAAGACTCCCGGCAGCGGCCTGCAGGCGGTGATCACCACCGTCTTTGCCTTCCTGATCCTGGCCATGATCGCAGGCTTTGCCGAAGTGCAGTGGCGCATGGGCTGGGACCAGGCGGGCCTGTTTCCCGAACGCCCTGCCGTGGCGCTGACCCTGCTGATGTTCGGCCTGCCCATCGCCCTTTACGGCTACTGGCTGGTGGGCCGCTTCCTGCGCTTTGTCCCCGCGCACGAGGCAGCCTTTCCCCGCTTTGCCCTGACCCGGTTCGAGACCCCGCAACTGGACCGTCTGTGGCAATGGCATTCGCTGGCGCTGATCTGCGTCTTGCCGGTGATCGGCTTTGCCTGGGCCTGGCATGAATTCTGCACCGACGGGCAGGCCTGGCTGAACGACGGCAGCCACACGCAGGTCAGCCCGTGGGAGATGCTGGAAAGCTGCGGCCTGATGGCCGACTGGAACCAGTGCCGCTTTGGCAACCTGACGGCGGCGCAACAGCCCGGCAGCACCGAAAACGGCGTGTCCTTCGTGCCGTTCTGGTTCAGCGTGGTCTGGGCCGGCGGGCTCAGCGCGCTGGTCCTGGGGCAGGTGCTGGCCTGCCTCGTGCGCTTTGCCCGCCGCCTCGGGGCCGAACCGCCGAAACGCCGCGTTGCCCTCGGCCCGCTGGGCCGCTAGCGTCGCTGTCAAGACGAAAGGACAGCGACATGACAGACATGCTTGACAGCGAACGCCACCGCGCCGCCTCCTGGTTCCGGCAGTTGCGCGACGAGATCGTGGCCGCCTTCGAGGCGCTGGAAGACAGCCATTCCGAAGGCCCCTTTGCCGAGGCAGGCCCCGGCCGGTTCGAGGTGACCGAAACCACGCGCCAGTCCGAGGATGGATCGGACGCGGGCGGCGGGCTGATGAGCGTGATGCGCGGCGGGCGGGTGTTTGAAAAGGTGGGTGTGAACGTCTCCACGGTCTACGGCCAGCTGGGCGAGGCGGCGCAGAAGGCGATGGCCGCGCGCGGCGTGCCCGGCATGGACAGCGATCCGCGGTTCTGGGCCTCGGGCATCAGCCTCGTGGCGCACATGCAGAACCCGCATTGCCCGGCGGTGCACATGAACACCCGCATGTTCTGGACACCCCATGCCTGGTGGTTCGGCGGCGGCTCGGACCTGAACCCCTGCCTCGAATACGCCGAGGACACCGCCCATTTCCACGCCCGGCAAGAAGCGCATCTCGCCCCCCATGGCGCAGAGTGGTACCCCAGGCTCAAGGCCTGGGCGGACGAGTATTTCTACATCCCCCACCGCAAGCGCGCCCGCGGCGTGGGCGGCATCTTCATGGACGACCAGAATTCCGGCGACTGGGAGGCGGATTTCGCCCTGACGCAGGATATCGGCCGCGCCTTCCTGCCCGCCTTCGTGCCGCTGGTGGAAAAACGCCGCGTCCAGGCCTTCACCGAGGCCGACAAGGAGGCGCAGCTGATCCATCGCGGGCTCTACGCGGAGTACAACCTCGTCTACGACCGCGGCACCAAGTTCGGCCTCGCCACCGGCCATGACGCGAACGCCGTGCTCATGAGCCTGCCGCCGCTGGCCAAGTGGGTCTGAGCCACGCCGGACCCCCGCAGCGCCTGTTTCCCGGAGCCGTCCGTCGCGGATGCCGGACAGGGCCGGGGCGGGGTCCGGGGCAAGGATGCGCAGCACCGCCCGCAGGGCGGCCTGTCCTTGCGGCGGACCTCGCCCCGGTCCAGGCATCTGCCGCGACGGGGGGGCTGCGGGAGACAGGCGCGGGCCTGTTTCCTGGTGAGTTCCAGAAGCGTTCCCGCGTTTCGCGCCGAAACGCGACTGCGGGATGGCGGGCGGGGCGATACGCGGGCCATGGCCCGCGGGAGCGCCGGACGTCATCCCGGCCAGATCTTTCGCCACTGTCCGCTGTCCAGCCCGTCAAGGCTCCAGTCGCCCACCGACCAGCGCACCAGACGCAGGCAGGGCAGGCCCACATGGGCCACCATGCGCCGCACCTGGCGGTTGCGTCCCTCGGTGATCGTCAGTTCCAGCCAGGCATCCGGCACCGTCTTGCGGAACCGCACCGGCGGGTCGCGCGGCCAGAGCGTGGGCGGATCGATCTGCCGCGCCTGTGCGGGCCGGGTCAGGCCGTCCTTCAGCACCACACCCCGCCGCAACGCGTCCAGCGCCTCGGTCCCCGGCACGCCTTCCACCTGCACCAGGTAGGTCTTGGGCTTTCTGTATTTCGGCGAGGCGATGCGCGCCTGCAACCGCCCGTCATCGGTCAGCACCAACAGCCCCTCGCTGTCGCGATCCAGCCGCCCTGCCGGGTAGACCCCCGGCACGTCGATATGGTCCGACAGGGTCGCGCGCGGGCTGTCCGCGGTGCCCTTGTCGGTGAATTGCGACAGCACGCCGAACGGCTTGTTGAACAGGATCACCTGCGCCATCTCAGCGCCGCCCGGCAAAGAAATCGCGCAGCAGCGCTGCCGATTGCGCCTCGCCGATCCCGTCATAGACCTCTGGCGCGTGGTGACATTGCGGGTGCGCATACACCCGCGCGCCCTGCAACACCCCGCCGGATTTCGGATCAGCCGCCCCGAAATAGAGCCGTCTTATCCGCGCAAAGGAAATTGCCGCCGCGCACATCGGGCAGGGCTCCAGCGTGACGTACAGATCATGTCCGGTCAGGCGTTCCTGGCCCAGGGCGGCGCAGGCCGCGCGGATTGCCAGCATCTCGGCGTGGGCCGTCGGATCACTCCAGGCCCGCGTGCGATTGCCTGCCTCGGCCACCACGTCCCCCGCAGCCGACACGATGACAGCCCCCACCGGCACCTCGCCGCGCAGGGCGGCGGCGCGGGCCTGGGCCAGGGCCCGGTCCATATGGGTCGCATGGGTCATGACGCCCTCATACTGCGCCCAAAGCCCGGACCCAAGAGCCTCAGAGTGCACCCCGCGGCAGCGATCGCGCCACCTTGCCCACCAGATCGCGGTTGAACTCTGCCTGCAGCGCCACGTTCAGCTCCGACGAACGGGCCAGCAAGCGTCTCAGGTCGCCCCCCGGCCACGACAGGTATCGGGCCCCGGCCTCGATCCGGACCGTTGCGGTGGCCGGCAGATAAGTCAGAAACGCCAGTTCTCTGATAAACAGCGGGACATCCAGCGCGGTCTCGGCCCCGCCCTTGTCCAGCAGGACCTTCCCTTCCACCACATAGAAAAGCCGGTCGGGCCGCGTTCCGGCCTCCGTCAACACCGTCACCGCGTCCACGCGCTGATCCTGCCCCGCCCGGTAGAGTCGGCGGAACTGGCCGGGGTTCAGCATCGGAAAATGGCGCGACAGCGCCGCATGGTCGGCAGACATGGACAAGGTGCTGCGCTCGGCCGGAACCACGCAGATCATCGCCAGATTGGCGCTGGCAAGGATCACGTCTGTGCTGATCGCATCCCAGAGCGGGGCCTCGGCCACGTGGGAGAAACAGGCCAGATACAGCCCGCTGGCCGCCAGCATCAACAGCCGCAACCACAATTCGTCGCGTGCGAGAAAGCCGAAAAGATCAAAGACAAACGCCAGGTAGACGAACAGCCCCACGCCCAGACCGATCTGCCAGTCCATCTCATGCTGTCCGCACCACCCGCCGGGTCAGCCTACGGGCACCCCGCGTCCAGGCAAGCCGCTTGTTGCCTTTGCCTCTTCTCTGCGCCAGCGCGTTGGGCTAAAGGCCTGACATGACGCCTCCCCCTGCCCCTCCACCCGGCGACCGCATCGCCAAGGTCATCGCCCGCGCCGGCGTCGCCAGCCGCCGCGAGGCCGAACGGCTGATCGAAGCCGGCCGTGTGACGGTCAACGGCGAGGTGGTGGCGCGCGCCGCGCTGAACGTGACGCCGAATGACAAGGTGGTGGTGGACGGCAAGCCGCTGGATGCGCCGCCCGAGCCGCGTCTGTGGCTTTACCACAAGCCCACCGGTCTGGTGACCACCACCCGTGACGATCAGGGCCGCCCCACGATCTACGACGACCTGCCCGAGGACATGCCTCGCGTCATGAGCGTCGGGCGGCTTGACCTCAATTCCGAGGGCCTGCTGCTGCTGACCAATGACGGCGGGATCAAGCGGCGGCTGGAACTTCCGTCGACCGGCTGGCTGCGGCGCTACCGCGTGCGGATCAACGGACGTCCCACCGACAGCATGCTGCAGCCGCTGCGCGACGGGATCGAGGTGGACGGGCAGCGCTTTCAGCCGATGCAGGTGGCACTGGACCGCCAGCAGGGCGCAAATGCCTGGCTGACGGTGGGCCTGCGCGAAGGCAAGAACCGCGAGATTCGCCGCGCCATGTCCGATATCGGTCTGACGGTGAACCGGCTGATTCGGATTTCCTATGGCCCGTTCCAGCTGGGCCAGCTGAAACCTGGTGCCGTGGAAGAGGTGCGCCGCCGCATCTTGCGCGACCAGCTAGGTCTGGGAGAAACCGACCGTCCCTCCCCCAAGCCAAAATTGCGCCGCCCGGCGCGACGATCCCGCTAAGGTGGCGCGAACTGTTCCCGGCCCTGCCGGGCAGCGGTTAACCTTTCCTATTTTTTCCCGCGACTTGCCCCGTTTTCGCCCGGATTGGCGCTCATTCAGGTAGGCATGATATCCATTATAGCCATAGCGGTACTCGTCCTGTCCTGCGCACTTGTGCTTTCGAGCCTGCGCATGGTGGCCCGTGACACCTGTCAGACGCTGTACGAAGCGGCGCTGAGGGCACACCAGTCCGGCGTGCTGATCCAGCGCACGGCCTTTGCCTCGCTGTGGCTGATGATCTTCACCCTGAGCTATGTCTGAGGCCGGGCCATGGTAAAGTCGCTTGTCACCGTCAAGACTGCAGAAGACAGCGAAGACAACGGGCTGAACGTGTTGTTCCTGGCCGCGTTCCCGCTGGTGCTGTACCTTTTCCAGGGCTCGTCCGTCAGCGTCTTTACCGCGGTGCTGGAACTGCTGCTGCTGGCCTTTGCCCTGATCCTGATCGCCCAGGGCCGAAAGTACCAGGCCGAATACGAGGCGGCGAAAACGGCGATGCGCCCGGGTTTTCCGCGCAAGGTCTGCGGGTCGATTCTGATCGGTCTGATGGTCCTGATCCTTGCGGGGCACCACTTCGTGTCGCTGCACCTGCCGCTGCTGATGGGCGTGATCGCCACGACGCTCAGCATTTCGGCCTTCGGCATCGATCCGATGCGGGACAAGGAAGGGCCCGAACCCGGCACCGCACCGGCAGAAACGACGCCCGCCACCGATGGCTTTGTCGATGAGGCCGAGGCGCGCCTGCAGGAGATCGCCGACCGCGTCGCCATGCTGCAGGACCCGGAACTGACCCGGCGCACGGCGGCCGCGCGGGACATGGTTCTGCGCCTGGTGCGCGCGATGGACCGCAAGGGCAAGGGCGCGCGCCGCGTGTTGCAGAAACCCGTCACGAAATTCGCCGAGATCCTGTCGCTCGAGGTGGACCGGCTGGAGGCGGACTGGTCCGGTGAAAAGGCCTGCTTTGCGCGCCGCCGTTTTGTGGCCAAGCTGCAGGTTCTGGCCGAGAGTTTCGAGACCCATGCCCGCAAACGCTCGACCCGCGGCGGGCGCGATGCGTTCGACTTCGAAGCCGACCTGTTGCTGGACCGGATGCAGACCGAATCCGCGGCATGACGCGGCTGCAGCACGGTTCCCCCTAGCAAGCGCAGCATTTTACCCCTAAGTTCTGCCCAAGGACGCGAAAGCGGGGGTAACGATGTCTGGAAACGCCTTGCAAAAGGTGACGTACGTTCTTTTGATCGTGCTCCTCTTCGGCGTCACGACCGGCTGGATCGGGGGGCTCTGATCCATGGCACGGCGGTTTGGCGGAAAATTCAGCCCGGACGGCAATGCCACCCCGGTCGACGACCGGCCCGCCTATCAGGGGGCCCGGGTGGCCCCGGCGGGCGCACGCTCCAACGTGTTGTTCGTGCCGCCCGTGGTTCTGGCCTTCCTGTCGATCAATGACGGGGCCGTGGGCCTTGTCACCGGGCTGAGCGGCGCTGCCGCGCTGCTTCTGGGCGCCTGGCTGCTGCGCGAGGGGCTGACCGCCGAAGCCGCTTATCACGAGCGCAAGGTCGCGCGCCGCCCGGGCCTGCCGCGCAAGATCCTTGCCGCCGCGCTTTGCGGCATCGGCACCGCCATTGCCGCCTGGAGGGTCGAGCCGGGCCTCGTGGCCCCGCTGCTGTTTGGCGGCGCGGCAGGTGTGCTGCATCTGGGCGCGTTCGGCATCGACCCGCTCAGGGACAAGGGCATGGAAGGCATCGACGCCTTCCAGCAGGACCGCGTGGCACGCGCCGTGACCGAGGCCGAGGCTCATCTGGCCGCCATGGCCGACGCGGTGAAACGTGCCGGCGACCGGCAGGTCGAGGCGCGGGTGGAACGCTTTCAGATCAAGGTGCGCGAAATGATCCGCACCGTCGAGGAAGACCCGCGCGACCTGACGGCGGCCAGGAAATATCTGGGCGTCTACCTGATGGGCGCGCGCGATGCCGCGGTGAAATTCTCGGATGTGTTCGCCCGTTCGCAGGATCGCGGGGCGCGGTCGGATTTCATGATGCTGCTTACCGATCTCGAGGAAAGCTTCGACAAGAAGACGGAAAAGCTGCTGCTCGACAACAATGCCGATCTCAGCATCGAGATCGACGTGCTGCGTGACCGTCTGCAGCGCGAAGGTGTGCGTCTGGATTAACGGATTACAAAACGGGGAACCTCCATGTCCGAGAATGTACGTCAGAAAGCCCAGGAGACCCTGTCTCTGGTTGATGAAGTCAATGCCATCGTGCTGCCGGATCCGGTGGACGCCAATGCCATCGTGCCGCTCAAGGAAGCGGCCCCGGAAGTGGGCGAGGAGATCCGCACCCGGATGTCCGAGATCGACATGTCCGACACCAATTCCATCGTCTCCTTCGGGTCGGCTGCGCAGGCCGAACTGCAGGAAATCAGCCAGGCCATGCTGACCGACGTGCGCAACAAGGATGTGGGCCCGGCCGGCGACGGCCTGCGCAACATCGTGACCACGATCCGCGGGTTTTCGGTTTCGGAACTGGACGTGCGCCGCGAGCGCACCTGGTGGGAAAAACTGCTGGGCCGCGCTGCGCCCTTCGCGCAGTTCACAGCGCGCTTTGAAACCGTGCAGGGCCAGATCGACAAGATCACCGACGACCTGCTGCGCCACGAGCACACGCTGCTGAAAGACATCAAGTCGCTCGACCTGCTGTATGAAAAGACGCTGCAATTCTACGACGAACTGGCGCTTTACATCGCGGCTGGCGAAGAAAAGATCGAAGAACTCGACACCAAGGACATCCCCGCCAAGGAAGCCGAGGTGCAGGCCGCGCCGGAAGGTGACCAGGTGATGAAGGCGCAGGAACTGCGCGATCTGCGCGCCGCCCGCGACGATCTGGAGCGCCGCGTGCACGATCTGAAACTGACCCGTCAGGTCACCATGCAGTCGCTGCCCTCGATCCGCCTGGTGCAGGAAAACGACAAGTCGCTGGTGACCAAGATCAACTCGACCCTCGTGAACACCGTGCCGCTGTGGGAAACCCAGCTGGCGCAGGCGGTCACCATCCAGCGCTCGGCAGAAGCCGCAGCCGCGGTGCGCGATGCCAACGACCTGACCAACGAGTTGCTGACCTCGAACGCCAAGAACCTGCGCGACACCAACAAGATGATCCGCGAAGAGATGGAGCGTGGCGTGTTCGACATCGAGGCCGTCAAGCAGGCCAATGCCGACCTGATCGGCACCATCGAGGAAAGCCTGCAGATCGCCGACGAGGGCAAGGCACGCCGCGCCGCCGCCGAGCAGGAGCTGCAGAAGATGGAGAAGGAACTGCGCGACACGCTGGCTTCGGCCAAGGCGCGCAAGTCCGGCACCGGCGACGTGGCCGGCACCGCCGTCCCGACCTGACGGGATGATGCATCGGGGCAAGGCAGGTGCCGCTATTGCGGTCATGTGTATGTTGGGGCTGGCCGCCTGCGACATGTCCGAACTTGCCCCGCGCCGCGCCACGGTGACACCGCAAGAACGGCCACCGGTTCCGGTGGCCGCTCCGGCCCCTGTGCAGGCCACCGCGGCGCAGCCCCGCGGCCCGTCCCGGGCCAGCCGCGACCTTGCGGCCTATTATGCCCGGGTGCAGGAAGACCTGCTGGTGCGCGGCCTGCTGCGCACCGATGGCGGCGGGCCGGACACCGCCTTTACCGACACCATGCTGGCGCGCAACTTCGAACGGATCGCCCTGTCCGAAGAGTATGAGCGCGGCGCCGGGCTGCGCCCCTCGTCCGCCGGGCCGGGCCCGGTCAAGAAATGGGTCAAGCCGGTGCGCATGACCGCCGAATTCGGCCCATCCGTGCCCGAAGCCCAGGCACAGCGCGATCTGGCCACGCTCAGCGCCTATGCCGCCCGGCTGGCGCGGGTGTCCGGCCATCCCATCACCATGTCCGACAGCGGGGCCAATTTCTACGTCCTGTTCATGTCCGAAGACGACCGCGCACTGATCCCCGGGCGGGTGCGGGCCCTGGTGCCGGATGTGAACCCGGCCTCGCTGCGCATCCTCGAAACGCTGCCGCGCGCGATCCATTGCCTGGTGATCGCGTTTTCCCACACCCGCGGCGGCTATGATTACGGAACCGCCATCGCGGTGATCCGCTCGGAACATCCGGACCTGCTGCGCCGCTCGTGCATTCACGAAGAGGTGGCGCAAGGCCTTGGCCTGGGCAATGACGACCCGCAGGCACGGCCCTCGATCTTCAACGATGATGACGAGTTCGCGTTGCTCACCACGCATGACGAATTGCTGCTGAAGATCCTCTACAACCCCCGCCTCACCCCCGGCATGCCCGCCGACACCGCCCGCCCCATCGTGCGCGAACTGGCGGCGGGCCTGATGGCTGCAAGCGGGCCAAGCTGACAGACAGGAGCCTGACCATGCCCATCTTCGATTTCCTCCGCGGACAGTTCATCGACGTCATCCACTGGACCGACGACAGCCGCGACACCATGGTCTGGCGGTTCGAGCGCGAAGGGCACGAGATCAAGTACGGGGCCAAACTGACCGTGCGCGAAGGCCAGGCAGCGGTGTTCGTGCATGAGGGCCAGCTGGCCGATGTGTTCACGCCCGGGCTCTACATGCTCGAAACGAACAACATGCCGATCATGACCTCGCTGCAGCACTGGGATCACGGTTTCCAGTCGCCGTTCAAATCCGAGATCTACTTCGTCAACACCAACCGATTCACCGATCTGAAATGGGGCACCAAGAACCCGATCATGCTGCGCGACCCGGAATTCGGGCCGGTTCGCCTCCGCGCCTTTGGCAGCTACACGATCAAGGTCGCCGATCCGGCGGTCTTCCTGACCGAGATCGTGGGCACCGATGGCGAGTTCACGATGGACGAGATCAGTTTCCAGATCCGCAACATCATCGTGCAGGAATTCAGCCAGGCGATCGCCAAATCGGGCATCCCGGTGCTGGACATGGCGGCCAACACCGCCGATGTGGGCAAGCTGATCGCGCAGGCGATTGATCCCACGATCCGGCAATACGGGCTGAGCCTGCCGGAGCTTTATATCGAGAACATCTCGCTGCCGCCCGCGGTGGAAAAGGCGCTGGACGAACGCACCTCGCGCGGGATCGCCGGCAATCTCGACGACCACATGAAGTGGAAAGCGGCCGAGGCCATGGGCAAGGGCGGTGCAATGGGCGAGTCCATGGGCATGGGGCTGGGCGCGGCCATGGGCATGAACATGGCCGGCCAGATGGCGCAGCCCGGGCCGTGGGGCGGCGCACCGCAAGCGGCCCCGGTCGCCCCGCCGCCCCCGCCGGTCGAACATGTCTGGCACATTGCCGAGAACGGCCAGACCAAGGGGCCCTACTCAAAGGCCGATCTGGGCCGCATGGCCTCGGGCGGGGAGCTTGCGCGCGACACGTTTGTCTGGACACCCGGCCAGGACGGCTGGAAAAAGGCCGGTGAGGTGGCCGAGCTGGCGCAGCTCTTCACCATCATGCCCCCGCCCCCGCCGCCGATGTGACGAAGGCCATGGCCGACCGGCGCAGCATGTTCCATGACGCGCACCGCGCGCTGCAGGACCGGTTCGACGGGCGGCGCATGGCGGACGCGCTGGAACGGCACCGGCGTCTGGACTCCTTCGGGCCGGACGAGGTGGCGTTCATGGAAGCGGCGGAGTTCTTCTTTCTCGCCACGGCGCATGGCGGTAGCGTGGATTGTTCCTTCAAGGGCGGGCCGCGCGGCTTTGTCAGCGTCACCGGGCCGACCACGCTGGAATGGACGGACCTGGACGGCAATTCCATGTATCGCAGCCTGGGCAACCTGCTGGGCACACCACGCGCAGGGCTGCTGTTCATCCGCATGACCGGCGCCCCGCAACGCCTGCGCGTAAACGGCACCTGCACCCTGATCGACCCGCCCGTCACGGGGCCGCAAAAGCTGACCGTGCGGCTGCAGGCCGACGAGATCTTCCCCAACTGCCCCCGCTACATCCCCGACCTGAGCACAGGCGCGCCGTCGCCCTACCTGCCCGACGATACCGGGCACGGGGCCAAGCCGCCCTGGAAAAGCTTTGACGGCCTCAAGGACGCGCTCCCCAAGGACGATCCCCACCGCGCATGACGGTTAACCGCGCCCGTGCCCGAACATCGGAAAGACCCGCCGTCCCGGGTCAACGCGCGCTCAGCAGAACGGGGCCAAGGCAGGCATCGGACGGGAACGAGACCGAATCGTCCCGTTGCGCCGGAAACGGTGTCCGGGGCGCGATCTGGCTGTCCCATTGCGGCCGGTTGTCCAGGCACATGTCCTGCCCCAGGTTGCCGATATTGAAGCCGAACCCGCCCTCTCCGCAATTGTTGCCCGCGCCGTTCATGTTCCAGGCCTGCGGCATGGTCACCCCCAGCCCGTCATGCACAAACGCCCCCTTCTCCGGCAAAAAGAACAGCCGCCACGACGTCTCTGGCCCCTTCATGCCCAGCGCCCAACGTCCGACGGGCGCGCCATTGCGGGTGCCTTCGATGACAAAGCAGGTCACGTCCCATTCCCGCACCAGCGATGCGTTGCGCTCTGTCTCGACATAGGCCATGGCCCCGGTCATCGCGAAGCCGTTTGCCCCCTCCCAGGCAAAGCGCCACGCGGCCTCGGCCACCCCCTGCTGCGGCCACAGGGCCAGAATTCCCACCATCCAACGCATCGCACCCTCCTGTCCGGACCCAACAGGTAGGTCTGGCGACAGGGCCACGCAACGCCTTCCCTCTCAGCGCCGCATCTTCTACCCTGCCGCCAAAACCCCCGGGGGCCAGATGACCGAAGACCACCGCTTTCCCTGCGCGCAATGCGGCGCGGATTACCGGTTCGACCCGGATGCCGGCTTGCTGGTCTGCGATTTCTGCGGCGACACGCAAGAGGTGGCCGGTGCCGGCCCCTGGGGTGGCGGCATCAAGGAACTGGACTTCAAGGCCGCCATGGCCAACCTCCTGCCGCTGCAGGAGATGGAGGAAACCCGCGTCTCCAAATGCCCCAATTGTGGGGCCGAGGTGGAGTTCGACCCGGACACCCACGCCGCCGACTGCCCGTTCTGCGCCACCCCCGTTGTCACCGACACCGGCACCCATCGCCATATCAAGCCCCGCGGTCTGCTGCCCTTTGCCTTGGACGAGGAGAAGGCGCGGGACGCCATGACCGACTGGCTCGGGCGTCTGTGGTTCGCCCCCAACGGGCTGCAGGCCTATGCCCGCAAAGGCCGCAAGCTGACCGGCATCTACGTGCCCTACTGGACGTTTGATGCCGACACCACCTCGCAGTATCGCGGCGAACGCGGCACCGTTTATTACGAAACACGCACCGTGATGCGGGATGGCAAGCAGGAAACGATCCGCGTGCAAAAGGTCCGCTGGTCGCCGAAATCGGGCCGCGTCGCGCGCTTTTTCGACGATGTGCTGGTGCTGGCCTCACGATCGCTGCCCAAACGCTTCACCGACGCGCTGGAACCCTGGGATCTGGCGGCACTCGAACCCTACCGCCCGGAATTCCTGGCCGGCTTCCGCGCCGAAGGCTATCAGGTCGACCTGGACGAAGGCTTTGCCGAGGCCCGCGCCCATATGGACCGGGTGATCGAGCGCGACGTCAAGTTCGACATCGGCGGCGACCGCCAGCGCATCCACCGCATCGACACCGAGGTCGCGGACGTGACCTTCAAGCACATCCTGCTGCCGGTCTGGATGGCGGCCTACAAGTATCGCGGCAAAAGCTACCGCTTCGTGGTCAACGGCCGCACCGGACGCGTGCAGGGCGAACGGCCCTGGTCGGCCTGGAAGATCGCCGTGGCGGTGGTGCTGGGCCTGATCGTGGCCGGCGGCCTGGGCTATCTGGTCGCCATGAACCAGGAGGCCCTGCCAAACTGACCCGATCCGGGGCCTTGCCCTGCCGGGCCTTGTTCGGCTAGTTAGCGCAAACATCGACATCCGGAGACCGTCATGATCCTCTGCTGCGGCGAAGCCCTGATCGACATGTTGCCCCGCGAAACCGCCGGTGGCGAACAGGCGTTTGCGCCATATGCCGGCGGCTCGGTCTTCAACACCGCCATCGCGCTGGGGCGGCTTGGCGCGCCCGCGGGCTATTTCGGCGGGCTCTCCACCGATCTCTTCGGACGGCTGCTGACCGACACGCTGGAGGCCTCGCGCGTGCGCCACGACCTCTGCGCCCTCAGCCAGCGCCCCACCACGCTGGCTTTTGTCACGCTGACGGACGGCCAGGCGCAATACGCCTTCTACGACGAAAACACCGCCGGGCGGATGTTGTCCAGGGACGACCTGCCGCCGGCAGACGCGGCCCAGGCCCTGTTCTTCGGCGGCATCAGCCTGGTGTCGGAACCGGCAGCCGACAGCTATGCCGACCTGTGCACGGGGGCCGGCGACGTGCCGGTGATGGTCGATCCCAATGTGCGCCCCGATTTCATCACGGACGAGCCGCGCTACCGCACCCGGCTCAAGGCGATGCTGGCCCGGGCCGACATCGTGAAGATGTCCGACGAAGACGCACTCTGGCTGGGCATCGCCCCGGAAAGCCTTCTGGCGGACGGGGCTGCCCTCGTCGTGGTGACCCGGGGTGCAGACGGGGTGGACCTGGTCAGCCCGGCCGGCACCACGCGGGTGTCCGCCACCAGGGTGGCAGTTGTCGACACCGTGGGTGCCGGAGACACCTTCAACGCAGGGCTCCTGGCCGGGCTCCACCGGGCCGGCCTGCTCACCCGCACCGGGCTGCGCCAGGCCGACGATACGGCGCTTGCCGCCGCCGCCGATCTGGGCGTCCGCGCCGCGGCGGTGACAGTCAGCCGCGCCGGGGCAAACCCGCCCTGGGACCACGAATTGTGAGGGCGCTCCTGCAGCGGGTCAGCGCGGCCCGCGTCACGGTTGACGGCGACACGATCGGCGAAATCGGACCGGGCCTGCTGATCCTGATCTGTGCCATGCAGGGCGACAGCGAAGCCCGGGCCTACCGGCTCGCCGCAAAGATCGCCAGGCTGCGCATCTTCAAGGACGCGGACGGGCGCATGAACCGCTCGCTCCTCGACACGGGCGGGGCCGCCCTGATCGTCAGCCAGTTCACGCTGGCCGCCGACACCTCACGCGGCAACCGCCCCGGCTTTTCCGCCGCCGCTCCGCCCGAGCAGGGAAACGCGCTCTACCAGCATTTCGCCAGCCGGATCGAGGCCGAGGGCATTCCCGTCGCCCGGGGCCGCTTCGGGGCCGACATGGCCGTCACCCTCACCAATGACGGCCCGGTCACGATCTGGCTCGATACCGAGACCTGAAACGTCACATTCGGCACACACGCCCTTCCGGGGCTTCTTCTTGGTGAAAATACCCCTCGCCGAAGGCCGCGCGACCGCACCACAGGCGCGCCCGCATCGCACCGCGTCGCGCCCCCACGGGCGCGCCTGTCAGCGCCAGAGGCGATGACAGGCAAAACCTGCGCGGCGCAAGCCGCACTGCTTGACGGGGTCACCAGTCGATCAGGACGAGAAAGTCGCCAAATGCATTGTCCCAGCGCACGACCACACGTTCAAACGCTTCGTAGGGCACACCAAGGACACCGGGAACAAGAAGACGAATGCGCGGATCGCCGTCTTCGTCCACGGAGACCTTGCCGGTCAGCTTGGTGAAATTCCATTCATTCATTTCCTCGGCCGTCCAGACCCGGGTGGTATTGAAGGCCGAGGAAAACTGCAGATCCTTGCAGTCCTTGTTCTCGGCGCAGCCATAAAAGAAGATATCGTATTCCACACCGTTCGAAGACGAGGTGATCTTGGGATCGCCCACCGAATCCCGCCCCAGCACGGCGCGGTAGCCCAGGCTCTGCAGCGCGCTGACAACGCTTTGCGGATCTGACGCGCTGACCGTCTGGGAACTGTCCTGCGATGCAAACAGCAAAAGACACGAATAAATCGCCATGCGCGAAAAGATCATGAAAGCCTCCATCAATAGCATTTTCAGCGATGCGCAATACAATTAAAACGCGATTCCCCTCAATCGTGCAACACAATCTTCTTTCCGGAAATCAAGCGGTTGAAATGAAGCCCGGCGGTTGCGCCGGGCGTTGTCGCAGACCGGCAGCGCAATCCCTCCTACGGCTCGCGAAACGCCTCGCGCGACTTGTAGAGCGGCTTGAGAAGATATTGCAGAACCGTTTTCGAGCCGGTGTGCAGCTCCGCCTGCGCCAGCATGCCGGGGCGGATTTCGATGGCGGCCTGGCGGTCGGTCATGGCCGCCATGTCCACGCGGATCGTGACGCGGTAATGCGGATCCTCGTCGTTGCGGCGTTCGTCCTTGTAGGTGTCGGCCGAAATCACGTCCACCCGGCCCTTCATCGTGCCGTATATCGTGTAGTCATACGCCGTCAGCTTCACCGTCACTTCCTGGCCCGGGCGGATGTTGGCAATGTCCTCGGGCTTGACCTTTGCTTCGACAAACAGGTCGTCGTCGACGGGGATGATCTGCATGATCTCTTCGCCCGGGCGCACCACGCCACCGATCGTGGTGACCATCAGCTTGTTCACCACGCCATGCATGGGCGAGGTCAGCACCGTCCGGTTCAACTGGTCCAGGCTCGCCTTGAGGTTCTGCCGCAGCGTCGCCAGTTCCTTGAGCGTCTCCGAGTATTCCTCGGCCCGCGCCAGCTCGGTCTGGGTGACGATCTCGTCATAGGCCTTGCGGGCGTCGGCATGGGCCTTGCGGGCGCGGGTGACCTCGATCAGCGCCACCACCTTCTTTTCCAGCAGGTTCTCCATCAGCGACATTTCCCGCGCCGCTTCGTCCAGCACCCGGCGCGCGCCTTCGCGTCGGCTGAAATAGTCGGATTGCCGTGCCGCCAGCAGCGCCCGTTCCGAGGCAACCATCTCCGGGGACCGGTCCGCCAAAGAGGCGGGGACGTCGAACACGGACGCCCCCGCCAGTTCGGCCTCGAGCCGCAGGCGGCGGATCTCGAGGGCGGTGATCTGGTCCTGAAGGTCGTCCACCGACGACCGGAATTGCGTTCCGTGCAGCCGCGCCAGCGTGTCGCCGCGCAGCACCTGGTCGCCTTCCTTCACCAGCAGCTCGGTCAGGATGCCGCCTTCGAGGTTCTGGATGATCTGAGGGCGGGACGAGGCGATGATCTCGCCCTCGGCGCGCACGATCTCGTCGACCCAGGCGTAAGACGCCCAGATGATGAAGACCCAGACCGAGGCGGCGCAAAGCCAGATGGTCAGCGAGGGTCCGCGCAGGCTTTGCGACAGTTGCGCTTGCAGGTTCGTGGTGGTCGTGGCCATCAGGCGACTCCGGGCTGCTGCGTGCGAAGATGGTCAAGCACCTGGTCGCGCGGCCCGTCGATGGCCATGCGCCCCTGCGCCAGGATCAGCGTGCGCGATGCAAGGCTGAGGATCGGCACGCGATGCGTGGCGATCACCGCGGTGCGGCCCTCCAGCCAGCTTTCCAACCGCGAGATCAGCGTCTTTTCCAGCGTCTGGTCCAGCGCCGCGGTGGGTTCGTCCAGAAGGCAGATGTCCGGGTCCTGCAGCCACAGCCGTGCCCAGCCGATGGACTGGCGCTGGCCCACCGACAGGCCTTCGCCGCCATCCGCGATGTCAAGGTCCAGCCCCTTGGGATGCGCCTTCACATATTGCCCCAGCCCGGCGAAATCGAGCGCGGCGTAAAGCCGGTCATCGTCGCGTTCCAGCAGGTTGAGGTTCAGGTTGTCGCGCAGCGTGCCATGGAACAGCCGCACGTCCTGCCCCAGATAGCCGATGGACCGGCGCAGGTCCTTGGGGTCGATCTGCGCCATTTCCATGCCGTCGATCAGGATCTTGCCCTGTGCCGGCGCATAAAGCCCGGTCAGCATCTTCAGCAGCGTCGACTTGCCCGATCCGTTGGCACCCAGCACCGCGATCGTCTGACCGGGCTGGATGACGAATTTCGGCAGGTCCAGAACGGCGGCCCCTTCGGGATCGTAGCGATAGGTGACGCCCTGCAGCTCGTACTGACCCCTGAGTTTTTCGCGCCGCAGATAGGTGCGGGCACCAACCCGGTCCTGTGCCACCACGGCCACGGTGTCGAGCGCGTCGAGGGCCGATTTCACGTTGCCCCAGCGTGCGAGGATGCCGGAAAGCTGCGTCAGCGGGGCCAGCGTGCGCGAGGTCAGGATGCCCACTGCAATGATGGTCCCCACGGTGAATTCGCCGGCAAAGACCAGATAGGTGCCGGTGATCACCGCCCCGACATAGGTGGCTTGCTGCACCCCCTGGCTCCAGAAGGTCAGCGCCGCCGACAGCTTTCGCTGCTCGGAGGACTTCAGGGCCTGCACAGCGGTCAGTTCCTGCCAGACGCGGGCAAAGCGGGATTCGGCGCGCTGTGTCTTGATCGTGTCCAGTTCGGCAACGGTTTCCTGCAAAAGCCGCGACTGTTTCGCCGATGCGCCCTGCATTTCCTGCGTCAGCCGGATCATGCGGCGCTGCAGGAAGAAGCCGGGCAGCACCATCAGGATGCCGCCCGCCACCAGCACCCAGACCACCGATCCCGCGATGGACCAGACCAGCGCCAGAAAGACGAAGATGAAAGGAATGTCCGCCATGGCCCCGACGCTGGAAGCGGTGAAGAACTCGCGCACCGAGGAAAACTCGCGCATGGCGGCAAACAATTGCGGCGGCGACCGCCCCGGCAGGTCGGACCGCATGCCCAGCAGCCGGTTCATCAG
This sequence comes from Alphaproteobacteria bacterium, assembly GCA_030425925.1. Classification (GTDB taxonomy): domain Bacteria; phylum Pseudomonadota; class Alphaproteobacteria; order Rhodobacterales; family Rhodobacteraceae; genus JAUHZO01. The sequence goes on from JAUHZO010000003.1 coordinate 179,393, forward strand.
CAGGCCCTGCACGCCCATCTCGATCTGCCGTCCGGCACCGTCCAGAAGCTGTGCCCGCGATACCTTGAGGAAGGCCTCCAGCAGCAGCGCCAGCGCGGCGCCTGCGGCCAGCACCCACAACGTGGCCTCGGACTGGTGCGGGATCACGCGGTCATAGACCTGCAGCGAAAACAGCGCCACCGACACCGCCAGCAGATTGGCCACGAAAGAGCCCAGCGCCACCTCGCCAAAATGGCGCGAGAATTGGCGGAACTCGCCCCAGAACCAGTGCCGTTTCTCGGCAACCTGCGCGTGGATGTCCGAGAGGGTGCGCACCGGCGCTTCGGCGCGCACCACGTCGCCGGCAAAGTAGGGGCCGAATTCGGCAATGGCGACGTCCGACTGACGGTCGGTGCCGGCCTCGTCATAGATGGTGAGGGTGCGGCCTTCCTGCGACAGCACCAGCACCACCTGCCCGTTGGACATCAGCGCCAGGGCCGGCCACAACCCCGGCACCAGGCTGTCAGGCGTTTCCACCGATGCAACCAGCCCGGCCGCCTCGGCCGCGGTTTGCAACGCGGCGGCGTCAAAGCTGTCATCGGCGCCGCCTGCCCGGGTCAGCGCATCCAGGATGTCGGCCCGACGGGCGTCGACGCCCAGCCGCGACGCCAGCGCGTGGACCAGATCGGCGCGCGCCTTGGCCCGCGCGCCGTGCCGGGGCGCACGCGTGGGCGTGTTGGCCGCTTGGGCGGGCACCTGCACCGCGCGCAACGCGGGCCGGTGAATGCGCCCGCTGCCGTTCTGGCCGCCTGCCTTGGTCAAATCCTTGCCCCTTCAGCCAGCGCGCCCTTGAGCCGCGCCAGTTCCAGTTCGGCGCGGGCGGCCTTGTATTTCAGCGCGATCTCGGTTTCGAGCGCCTGAGCATAGGTTTCGTACACACCCACCACATCCATGACCTGCCGCTGCCCGCCATCATACTGGCGCTGGAAGATCTCCAGGTTCTGTCGCGCCTGCGCCGTCAGACCGCGGGCCTCTTCGGCCTGGCGGCGATAGGCCGCCAGCCTGGCACCTTGTGCCTCGATCTGCCGTGCGGCCACCTCGCGCGCTTCGGTCACCTTGCGTTCGGCGCTTTCCTTGGTCGCCTCGATGGCCTGAAACTCGGCCATCGTGCCCAGGCCGAACAGCGAATCCGTTGTCACCTCCAGCCCGAAATTGCCATCCGTCGAGCCCGTCGCCGCCAGCCCCGGCAGGTGCCCCGCCCGGGCGATGCGGGCCTGGGCCATCGCCTGATCCAGTTCGACCCTGGCGCGCAGCACGCCCAGCGCCTCACCCGCGGCGCTGCCCCGGATCCCACCGATGCCGCGCAGCTCGCCCAGCGGGCGGGCCGACATGGCATTGAGTTCCGCCAGCGCGGTGGCCGCCGCCTCGCGCGCCTCTCCCGAGCGGGCGCGGATCGAGGCGTTCTTCTGCATGAGGATGTTGAGGTCGGACATGTCCGACACGCCGCCATCCACGCGCTGCTGCATGACCCATTGAAACTGGCTCATGTCCTCGTGCGCGTTGTCCAGATGGGCGGACAACTGGCGGTTTTCCTCGGCGGTCAGGTACAGCGACAGCGCCTCGTACACGCGGCGATTGCCATCCTCGACCAGCGTGACGGCGGCGGCCTCGACATTGGCCTTGGCCAGATCGCGCTCGGCCACCTTGCGGCCATTGTCAAACAGCACCTGATTGATGATCAGTTCGGCCACGAACTCTCCCAGAGAATTCAGAGAGATCCGCGGGCCGATCCGGGGCAGCCAGTTCTTTTCGGCGGCCTCGGCCCGCAGCCGCGCGACGCGCAGTTCGGCCTCGGCCACACGCGCATCCGACGCGATGACCGCATCGGCCACCTGCGCAAAGGGCGTGCCCGGTTCGATCACCGAAGGCCGGGTCTGCAGGGCATGGATCACCGGAGAGGCGTCGGAGGGTTTGACAACCGCCGCCGTGGCAGGGGATTTCTGCGGCGCGGTGGCCGCAGGCTCGCCTCCCTTGAAGCGAGAGACGGTGCCCTCGCCCATGTCTTTCAAACACCCGGGCAGCATCATCAACGCGATGATCATCCCCAGGCTCTGCCTGCCATGCCTCATGTCGTGCCCCCGTATCGGCGCGATTATTGTTTGTATCGGGATCCGGGGCCCGGTTTGGCCGGGCCTCCGGACGGTATACTTGTCCTCAGATCACCACGTTGGTGATGTCATCCTCGATCAGCAGTGTGGCGTCGCCCAGCGTGAAGACGTTGTAGCTGGTGTTGCCCTGCGCTGTAGTGCCGGCAGCCTGCGCGCCGGTGATGGTGACGCTGTCATCCGCACCGCCCTCGACGATCAGCGTGTCGGTGTGATCCGACAGCGCGACCAGCTGGGCTTCGGTGATGGTGAACGCGCTGTCCTCGGCGAATTGCAGGTCGATCTTCTCGATCTGGAATTCCGACAGGGTGTCGGCCAGAGCGTCGGTCATGGTGACCTCGGAGGTGCGGGTATCGTCCACCACCAGATAGGTGCCCGAGGTATTGCCGGCATCGTCGGTCGAGGCGATCACCAGGTGCGAGCCGTCGGGAACCACCTGGCTGAAAGCATACGACGTCTCGCCCAGCGCGGGAATCTCGTCGGCCGAGAAGCCCACCTCTTCGACCGAGGTGTCGCTGACCACGTGGCCGATCTGGATGTCGTCTGCCGTGGTTTCCAGCGAGACGCCGCGCAGACCGGTATGGTCGCGGGTATAGCTTTCCACCACCGGGCTGTCGGGCAGATCGGTGTCGATGCTGACGGTCTCGGTGATCGTGCGCACGTTGCCTGCCGGGTCCGTCGCCTCGATCATCACCGGCGCATCCAGCGTGCCACGCGGGATGGAGCTGCCGGGGATGTCCACCGTCCAGTAGCCGTTCTGGTTGACCGTGGCCACATGCACGACCCCGCCCATGGTCACCTCGACCACCGAGCCCAGCTCGACCTGGCCCGCCAGCGTGATGCCATCCTGCGCCTCGAGCGCGTTGACCACGTTGTCCGGGGTGATGTCCGCCGCCGTCATGTTCAGGCGATGCACCCAGGTGTCCACCGTCAGGTCGGTGGTGGTGGTCGCGGTGTTGCCCGCGGCATCGGTGGTGTTGATCGTGGCGGTCACGCCGTATTCGTCATTGGCGTTGAAGGCCGAGGCCGGGAAGGTCACCTCCCAGCTGCCGTCCGCCGCAACGTCGGCGTCGTAGGCGATGCCGTCGATCACAACCTCGACCGTGCCGCCCTGTTCGGTGGTGCCCGCCAGGGTCACGCCCCGGCCTGCCTCGGAGGCGTTGATCACACCGTCGCCGGTCACCGGATCGCCGCTGACGCCGAAGTTCAGAACCTCGGTATCCACCTCGACGCTGTCGGTGCGGGTCAGCGTGTTGCCCGCGCTGTCGGTGATCGTTGCGGTGATGTCGGCCGTATAGGTGCCCGGCGCGATTTCCGCGGCGGTGTAGCTGGCGCTCCACGCCCCGTTGGCCCCGGTTTGCACCACATGGCTGACGCCGCCCAGGGTGACGGTGACCATCTGGCCCGGGTTCGAGGTGCCGGTGATCACCACGCCGTCTGCGGCTTCGGCATAGTTGACCACGTCATCGGTCTCGATCGGGTCGGGATCTATGGTCAGCAGGCCTGCATCGGTGTCGATGATCACGCTCTGGGTCAGGGTTTCGCTGTTGCCCGCGATGTCGGTGGACACGGCGGTCAACGTCACGGTCTGTTCGCCCTGCGGCAGCTGGCCTGCGGTAAAGGTCACGGTCCAGTTGCCATCGGCATCCACCGTCGCGTTCTGCGTGGCACGGTCCAGCGTGACCACAACCGACCCGCCGGGTTCGGTGGTGCCCGTCAGGGTGATGCCCTGCGCGGCTTCTTCCGCGTTGACCACACCATCGGCACCGCCCGTGTCGGAGGTGATGGCAAAGTTGCGCACCAGCGTGTCGACCTGCACCGTCCCGTTGGCCGTGGCGCTGTTGCCTGCGGCATCGGTGGCGATTGCAGTGACCGGCAGGCTGGTTTCACCGGTGGGGATTTCCGCAGCCGAGAAGCTGGCGGTCCAGCTGCCATCGGCGGCCACGGTGGCGGCATGGGTGATTGCCCCCATCGTCACCATCACCGAGGCACCCGGTTCGGCGTTGCCGGTCAGCACGACGCCATCGGCGTATTCGGCGGCGTTCACGATGCCGTCGCCCTCGACACCGCCCGTACGCACGCTGACCTCGGTTTCGGTGTCGATCCGGATCGTCCCGCTGACGGTGGCGGTGTTGCCCGCGACATCGGCGGACATGGCCGAGACCGGCAGGCTGGTTTCGCCCTCGGGCACCAGAGCCGCCGGGATCGTGACGCTCCAGCTGCCATCGGCGGCAACGCTGGCGGCCCGGACAGTGCCCTGCACGGTGACGGACACCGCAGCGCCCGGCTCTGCCTGTCCGGTCAGCAGCACGCCGTCGGCGCGTTCGGCGGCATTCACTACGCCGTCGCCTTCGACGGCGTCATCGTCCATCGTCAGCGCGGTTTCGGTGTCCACGGCCACGCTACCCGCGGTCATCTGGGTGTTGCCTGCCGCGTCGGTGGCCGACACGGTGACGTCCATAGTGGTCACGCCGGTCGGCACGGCGCTGGCCGGAACGTTCACGCTCCAGCTGCCATCGGCCGCGGCGGTTGTGACCAGTTGCTGGCCGCCGGTGGTGACGGTGACCGACGCCCCCGCCTCGGCGGTGCCGGTCAGCGTGACGCCGTCGGCCTGTTCGGTGGCGTTGATCACGCCGTCGCCTTCAACAGTGTCGGTCACCAGCGTCACCGTGGTCACGGTGTCGATGGCGATGCTGCCCTGGGCGGTGGCGGTGTTGCCCGCGACATCGGTGGCCAGCACCGAAACCGGCAGGCTGGTTTCGCCCTCGGGCACCAGCGCCGCCGGGATGGTGATGCTCCAGTTGCCGCTGGCGTCGGCGGTGGTGTCAAAGGTGCTGCCTGCAACGGTCACCGCGATGGCGGCCCCGGCTTCGGCGATGCCTGTCAGCGGCACGTCGTCGGCGCGTTCGTCGGCATTCACGACACCGTCGCCTTCCACCAGCCCGTCGGCGACGGCCACCATGGTTTCAAGATCGACCATCACGCTGCCCGAGGCCGTGGCCACGTTGCCCGCGGCATCGGTCGAGGTGACCGCAACATCCAGCGCGCCTTCGGTCACGGTGATGAGGCCCTGCTGGATCACCACGCTCCAGCTGCCATCGGCGGCAACGCTGGCGGCAAGATCCTGGCCCGAGACGCTGCCGACAACCGTGCTGCCCGGCTGGGTCGTGCCGGTGAGGGTCACACCCGCGGCGGCCTCGGCCGTGGTGTCAAAGCTTGCATCGCCCACGGTCACCGTCACGCTGGCGCCGGCCTCGGCGGTGCCGGTCAGGGCCACACCGCTCTGGCTTTCGGTCAGGTTGATGATGCCGTCGCCCGCCACGCTGCCGGTGTCGATGGACAGGGTGGTTTCGGTATCCACCGAGAACCCATGCGTCGTCGTCGCCACGTTGCCCGCGGTGTCGGTGGCGGTCACGGTGGCGGTGCTGTCATAGACACCCGTCGGCAGGCTGCCATTGGGGAAGGTCACCGTCCAGCTGCCATCGGCGGCAACGGTGGCGGTCTGGGTCACACCCTCGATCGTCACCTCGACCACCGAGCCCACCTGCGTGGTGCCGGTCAGGACAAGGCCCGCTTCCAGTTCCGCACCGCTGATCAGATCATCGCCGGTCAGCGGCGTGTTGGTCAGGGTGACCTCGCTGACGATGTCGATCTCCAGCGTCGAGCTTGCCGAGGAGGGGTTGCCCGCGGCATCCACCGTCGTTGCGGTGATCTCGGCAATGTACTCGCCGCCGGGGAAATCGTCCGAGGTGACGTCCAGCACCCAGGTGCCGTCTTCGGCCACCACCACCGTTTCGGTGAGGTCGGCAAAGGTCACGGTGACCGACGCACCCGGCGTCGAGGTGCCGGTGATCTGGAAGCCGGCATCGGCCTCGGCCCCGTTGATCAGGTTGTCGCCGCCCACCGTTCCGATGGTGATCGGGTGCGCGACGGTGTCGATCTGGACCTGGTCGTTGATGGTGGTGGTGTTGCCGAAATCGTCTTCGGCAGTGATCACCACATCCGAGATGTATTCGCCTTCGGGCAGCACGGTGTCGTCGATCGCCACGCTCCAGTCACCGTTTTCGTCCACGGTGGTGGTCTGCGTGCTGTCGCCGATGGTGACGGTCACCGTGGCACCTACTTCGCCGGTGCCCGAGATCGAAACCCCTTCCTCGTGCTGCTCGGCGTTGAACAGATCGCCGTTGGACACGGCCCCGTCGGTGACGTCGATCAGCGGCGGGGTCGTGTCGATGATGACGGTCGGGCCGTCCAGTTCCGTCACGGTGCCGTCGGGATCGGTGACCACGACGTCGATGTCTTCATAAGTGCCGTCTTCGGGGAAGCGGTCGCCGTCGAACACGGCTTCCCAGCCGCGGTCCTCGTCGGCGATCACGGTCACGGTGTCGTCGCCGATGATCACGGTGACCTCGGAGCCGGGGTTCGCCGTGCCCGTCACCCGCACTTCGCGGACATCCTCGCCGTTCAGCGCATAGGCCGCGTCGGCATCGTTGACCGTGGGCGGGATCCAGTCGCTGCCGCCATCACCGTCGCCGCCACCGATGCCCAAAAGGCCCGAGCCGCCGACGAGCAGACCGGCCGCCAGCATGCTGACCTCGCCATCGTCGCCGTCACCGGTGGCCGGATAGGCCCCGTCCGCCACGACCGTGGGTTCGTCGATGAAGATCAGTTCGTCCGACGGGCTCCACTTGCCCCAGGTCTCGGTCGGGCCGTATTGCGCGAACAGCGCGCCGCCTTCGGCCTCGACAAAGCTGACTTCGTTGAGAATGCCATCGGCGCTCAGGAACAGCCGGTTGCCGCCCTCGCCGCCATCGAAATACCCTTCGAGCACGATCACGCGCCCGTCCGCCAGGGTGATCAGCAGGTCGTCTCCGGCACGGTCATACCCGCGCAGATCGGACTGGCTGATGTTCAAGAAGATGTCGCTGCCCGCACCGGCATCGATCAGGAATCCCTGACCTTCACCGCCCACAGACCCACGCTCCAGCGCACCCGCACGGGTACGGACCACGAAATCGATCGCGTTCATGATAACACCACTCTTCCTCTGCGGCATCCTGTTTCTATACGGGTGCCTTTTTCGCTCTGCCGATTGGATAGCAGATTTGTCTAATCTTCGCCACAGTTAAATTTGTCTGCCCCCCTGCATCAGGCGTTCATACAGGGGGAAAAACCGGGTTCCCGCATCGAATCGGGCGGAAATGTGTCAGTTTTGCCACAGTTCAGAACGTGATGACGCGGTGCTCCTGCGCGGCCACCTGCGCGGCGAGTCCCATGCGCACCGCCCAGGCCCCGTCCGCCAGGCTGACGTCCGGGCTGCCGCCAGAGCGCACGATCTCGAGAAAGCGCTGGTGCTGGTAGAAGGTCGATCCGTTGTGGTCGCCGGCATCCAGCAAGGCGGGCTCGACAGGGATGTCCACGGCCTGCGGCCCCTTGGGATGGCGCGGGCTGGCGATGACCTGCGGCACCGGCGCCGTCCCCAGATGGGTGGGCCAGAACCGGTGCGGACCGGGCACCAGCGCCTCGATCTTGCCCTTGGGCCCCACCGCCGACAGCTCTTCCTGGTAGCGCGCACCTTCGGCATACATGCACAGCTCCAGCATGGCCCGCGCGCCCGAGGCAAAATCGACGACGACATAGGCACTGTCCCAGATGTCGGGCACCTCGCCGTCATAGGATTCGTCGAGATGATTCACCTCCTGCCCCGCGCTGGCGCTGATGCGCACCGGGTCGGAGTTCAGCACCAGCCGCATCAGGTCGAAGAAATGGCAGCATTTCTCCACCAGCGTCCCGCCGGTATTGCGGTTGAACCGGTTCCAGTCGCCGATCTTGTTCAGAAAGGGGAACCGGTGCTCGCGGATTGTGAACATGGTGGGCCCGCCGGTGACGCGCTGCAGCTCGTCCAGAAAGGTCGCGATGGGCGGCATGTAGCGGTATTCCATCGCCACCCAGATCGGCGCGGGATAGGCTTTGCCCATCTCCAGGATACGGGCATCGTCGGCCGGATCGGTGAACAGCGGCTTTTCCATCAGCAGCGGCAGCGGGCGCGTGGCGGCGATTTCGGCCATCTGCGCGACATGGACATGGTTCGGACTGGCCACCAGCAGGCAATCGATATCCTGCGCCAGCAGGTCCGCCAGCGACGCGCAAAGCCGCGCATTGGGGGCGATCGCCTTGGCCGCGTTGGCCATGATCTCGTTGGGCTCATGGATCGCTCCGACCCGCGCCCCGGGCAGAAGCGCGATGTTGCGCAGGTGCTCCTGCCCCATCATGCCGCAGCCGACCACTCCGTATGTGACGATATCCTGTGCCACGCGTTTATCCTTCATGTGATGCGCGCCACGTAGGCGGCGATTTTGGTGTTGATCCAGCTGGTGGAGACCTCGGCCCGGGCACCGTCCTGCGCCCAGCTCAGACGCGTGGCGGCAACGGTCGGCGTGCCCGGCGCAAGGCCAAAGGCGGCCGGGGCCCAGTCCGGCACGCAGGCCATGCCCAGACGGTCCTCGGCGCGCACGATCCACAGGCCCAGCGCCTCGCGGTAATAGAGGTAAAGCGACTCCGAAAGCTCCTCGGCCGGGATCGACGCGGCAAAGCTGCCATCCAGCCAGATTTCCTCCAGCACCGCCGGCGTGCCGTTCAGCCGCCTCAGGCGGCGGATGCGATGCGCGCGGTCGCTGTCCCCGAAGCGCGGCAGGCCGTCAGGCTTGACAAGCGACGCCACCGACAGAAGCTCGGCGGTGGGCAGGCCACCGCCCTGCAGCAGCTCGACCCGGAAGAAGCCGTAGACCGAGCGCACGTCCGCCCGCGCCCGGACGTAATTGCCCGATCCCTGCACCCGCTCCAGCAGGCCCTTGTCGGTCAGGTCCGCCAGGGCCTTGCGCAGCGTGCCCACCGAAATGCCCAGCCGTTCCGCGAACTCCCGCTCCGGCGGCAACCGCTCGCCATCGGCCAGCCGCCCGGCCTGAATGTCACGGATCAGCATTTCGCTGATCTGGACATAAAGCGGCAAGGCGTGGCGGGGTTCGGTCGACATGAGGTCCGTCAAAGAATTGATACAGTATTGATCTACATCAAACAGAGTGCTACGCAATAGCAAATCACGCATCCCCGAGGCATCTTATGACCGTCGTGCCCATCACCTCTCCCGATCTCGATGCCGCCGAAGTGTCGTGGTTCGCCGCGCTCTGTTCGGATGATTACGAATATCTCGGCGTGCCCGAGGGCCGGCTGCGGTCGTCCTTTGCGCATTGCTCGGGAATCGTGCAGGAGGCCGAACGCCAGGGCTTTCGCAACATCCTCTGCCCCTCCTCGTACCAGGTGGGCCAGGACACGCTCAGCTTTGTCGCGGGCTGCGCGCCGATCACCGACCGGATCAACATGCTGGCCGCCGTGCGTTGCGGCGAGATGCAGCCGATCATGCTGGCCCGCACCATCGCCACGCTGGATCACATGCTGGCGGGGCGGCTGACGGTGAACATCATCTCGTCGGACTTCCCCGGCGAGGTGGCGGAAAGCGGCCTGCGCTATCAGCGCTCGCGCGAGGTGGTGGAGATCCTCAAGCAGGCGTGGACTCAGGACGAGATCACCTACAAGGGTCAGGTCTACGATTTCGAGGGCCTGACCACCGATCCGGCCAGACCCTACCAGACCGGCGGCCCGCTTCTGTATTTCGGCGGCTACTCTCCCGCCGCGCTGGAGCTGTGCGGCCAGCATTGCGACGTCTACCTGATGTGGCCCGAGCCCAAGGAGCAGATCGCCGAACGGATGAAGGCGGTGAACGCGGTGGCAGAGCGCTATGGCCGCACGCTGAATTACGGCCTGCGCGTGCACATGATCGTGCGCGACACCGAGGCCGAGGCGCGGGAATGGGCCGAACACATCGTGTCCAGGCTCGACGACGAATACGGCAAGCTGATCCGCGACCGCGCCCATGATTCCATCAGCCTTGGCGTCAGCCACCAGGCCAGCGCGCGCGAACTGGCCGACCAGTTCGGCTATGTCGAACCGCATCTGTGGACCGGAATCGGCCGCGCCCGCTCGGGCTGCGGCGCAGCGCTTGTGGGCTCCACCGACCAGGTGCTGAGCGAGATCGAGCAATACCAGAAGATGGGCATCCGCGCCTTCATCTTCTCGGGCTACCCGCATCTCGACGAATGCCGCCATTTCGGCAGCCGCGTGCTGCCGCAGCTGAAAACCTGCTCGCTGCCCGAGGTTTACGGGCGCGTGCCCGCCGAGACGCCGAAGACACCGCTGGGCGCGGGCGAGCGACGCTAGCGCCACATCGTCCCGGGCCTGCCCCGGGACCTCCACGCCAGAGACCCCGGGGCAAGCCCGGGGCCACGACGCGCCAAGAACGAAGGAACCGCACGGATGGACCGCATCAAACTGAACGACGCGCTGGAGATGAGCCGCCTGGTCTATGGCCTCTGGCGGCTGGGCGATGACAGCGACACCAGCGCCGAGCTGGTGCGCCGCAAGATCGACACCTGCCTCGATCAGGGCATCACCACGATGGACAATGCCGACATCTATGGCGGTTACGAGGTCGAGGAAATCCTGGGCGCGGCGATGACGCCGGACCTGCGCAACCGCATCGAGATCGTCACCAAATGCGACATCGTCGCGCCGGTGGGGCGTCATGCCAACACCCGCGTGAAGCACTACGATACCTCGCGCGGACATATCACCGCCTCGGTCGAACACTCGCTCAGGCTGATGAAGATCGACGTGATCGACCTGCTGCTGATCCACCGCCCCGACCCGCTGATGGACCATCACGAAACCGGCGCAGCACTGGACGAGATGGTGCAATCCGGCAAGGTCCGCGCCGTGGGCGTGTCGAACTTCCGCCCCTATGACTGGGACCTGCTGCAATCGGCGATGACAACGCCGCTTGTCACCAACCAGATCGAGCTGAGCCTTCTGTGCCACGACCCCTTCGTGAACGGCGACATCGCGCATCTGCAAAAGCTGGGTGTGCCGCCGATGGCATGGTCACCGCTCGGCGGCGGCGCGCTGTTCGACAGCGCCCATGCCGACCTGCGGACAAGGCTGGCCGAGATCGGCGCGGCGCAGGGCGTCGACGATGCCGCGGTGGCGGTGGCCTGGCTGCTGGCGCATCCGGCACGAATCCTGCCGGTTCTGGGCACCAACAATCTGGACCGCATCGCCCGGATCGGCGATGCTGCCCGTGTCGCCATGGATCGGGAGACCTGGTTTGAGCTCTACACCCTGGCCCTTGGCCGCGAAGTCGCCTGAGATCGGCTGATGACCGCGCACGCCACCAGCTTTGACCCCGCTGCCGGGGACAGCCGCGCCTTTCGCGATGCGCTGGGGCGTTTCGGCACCGGCGTGACGGTGGTCACCTGCGCCACGCCCTCGGGCCCCCTGGGGATCACCGCCAACAGCTTTGCCAGCGTGTCTCTGGAACCGCCTCTGGTGCTGTGGTCCCCGGCCAAGTCGAGCCAGCGCTACCCGTTCTTCATGGCCGCCGAACGCTTTGCGATCCATGTCATGGGGGCCGACCAGTTCGACTGCTGCCACGCCTTTGCCCGCGACGGCGCGGCCTTTGACCGCTATGACTGGCACACCGGCGATGGCGGCGTGCCGCTGATCGACGGCTGCCTGTCGCGCTTTGAATGTCAGACATCCGCCACGCATGATGGCGGAGACCACTCGATCATCGTGGCGCGTGTGACGCGCGTGACCACGCAAGACGGCGATCCGCTGTTGTTTTTTGCCGGACAATACGGAAGCTTCGAAAAAGCGTCGTAACGCGCGCCCCGCGCGCGCAAGGAGGAGAAGGCCCATGGCCGCATTGCTGGCGCTCTTGCGTCCGTTGCAAGCCGTGAACGATGTCGTGCTGCGACTGGGCCGCGGGCTGGCGGTTCTGGCACTTGCGGTCATGGTGGTCTGCATCCTGTTGCAGGTCTATTTCCGTTACGTGCTGAACAACGCCCTGCCCTGGCCGGAAGAGGCGGCGCGGTTCCTGATGCTGTGGATGACCGGGCTGATCGCGCCCCTGGCCTATCGCCGCGGCGGTTTCGTGGCCATCGACATGGTGCAGACCGCACTGCCGCGCCGCGCCGGACAGGCGCTGTCTCTGGCACTGCTGCTCTTGTCCCTGCTGGTGCTGGTGATGGCACTGCAACTGGGGCACAAGCACGTGTTCGGCAATTGCCTGTTCAAGTCCTCGACACTGTGGCTGCCCTTTACCTTCAAGTTCGCGTTGCCGATCCCGCTCACCGGGCTCGACCTGACCATATGCACGCGCACGTCGCCTGCGTTTTCCTTTGAATGGGGATGGACCAAGATGCCCTTGCCGCTGGCCTTTCTGAGCCTCTGGGTCGGCGTCGTGCTGCTGACCCTTGTCAATATCGAGCTGATCCTGCGCGCCGTGGTCACCGCCCTGGGCGGCGAGGACCGTCTGCGCCCGCAAATGGATGCCGACCTGCCTGCGAGTGCCGAGTGATGCTGGTCTGGTTCCTTCCGCTGTTCCTGCTGTTCCTGCTCATCGGCCTGCCGGTGTTCTTCGGCCTGCTTGCCGCGCCGGGCCTGCTGCTGTGGATGAACGGTCAGGAGCGCGACCTCGCGCTGCTGTATCGCAATGTCTACAACGGCATGGACAGCTTCCCTCTGATGGCCATCCCGTTCTTCATGCTCGCCGGAGAGTTGATGAACCGCGGCGGCATCACCGAACGGCTGGTGGAGTTTTCCCAGGCGCTGATGGGCCATCTGCGCGGCGGGCTGGCGCAGGTGAACATCCTGTCGTCGATCCTGTTTGCGGGCCTTTCGGGATCGGCGGTGGCCGATACCTCGGCGCTGGGGTCGATGCTGATTCCGGCGATGGAGCGCGAGGGCTATTCCCGCCGCTTTGCCGCCGCCATCACCGCGGCCAGTTCCGTGATCGGGCCGATCATCCCGCCATCGGGGATCATGATCATCTACGCCTATGTGATGGGCGAATCGGTGGCGGCCCTGTTCCTGGCAGGCATCGTTCCGGGGCTGCTGGTGGGGCTGGGCCTGATGTTGTGCGTGCGCCTGCTGGCCGACCGGTTCGAGCTTCCGGCCGCGCATCGCGTCGTGCTGAAAGGCACAAGGCTGGGCTTTCTGGAGTTCTGGTTCTCGTTCATCCTTGTCCGGTTCAACCTGGGCTGGCTGCTGGCGCAAGTCGTGCCGATGGGCGAAGACCCCACGCGCCTGGCCCAGTGGCTGTTCGTCGGCGGCGGCATGCTGGTGGCGCACGGGCTGATGCTGGGCCTGCGGCAGATGGTCAGCCAGGATTTCCGCATGGTCTGCAAACGCGCGGTGGTGCCGCTGCAAACGCCGATCCTGATCCTGGGCGGCATCCTGGCCGGGGTGTTCACCCCGACCGAGGCCGCCGCCATCGCCGTGGCCTATGCGCTGCTGGTGTCCTTCGTCATCCTGCGCAGCATGACGATCCGCGATCTGGGCGAGGTTCTGATGCGCGCGGCCATGACCAGCGCGGTGGTGCTGCTGCTGGTCGGCGCGGCGATGGCATTCAAGACGGTGGTGTCGCTCAGCCACGCGCCCGAGCAGCTGGCGGACTTCATCCTGACGCTGTCGGAAAACCCGCTGGTGCTGCTGTTCCTGATCAACCTGCTGTTGTTCATCGTGGGCATGTTCCTGGATGCCGGGCCGGCGATCATCATCCTGGGCCCGATCCTGGCGCCGATCTTCACCAATCTGGGCATCGATTCGATCCACTTTGCCATCATCATGAGCGTGAACCTCACCGTGGGGCTGGCCACGCCGCCCATGGGGCTTGTGCTGTTCGTCGCCTCGTCGGTGTCGGGTGAAAAGGTCGAAACCATCGCCCGGTCCATCCTGCCCTTCCTTGCCGTCGAAATCGCGGTGATCTTCCTGATCACCTTCGTTCCGGAGATTTCCATGACCATTCCGCGCCTGACCGGGTTCGCGGATTGACGTGCGGCGGGGTAAACCCCGCCCTACACCCACCGGGCTTCGGCCCATTTCAGGACCTAAGACAGGGAGAAGAAGATGTTCAAAGGTCTCATCAAAGCGTCGCTGACCGCGGCCCTTCTGGCAGGCAACGCAATGGCCGTTGCCGCGCAGGATTTCACCATCCGCGCCACCGCCAACTCGAACGAGAACGACGAGGACTATGACGGTCTGGTCGTCTTCAAGAACCATGTCGAGGCCGCCTCGAACGGTGCCATCGCCGTCGAGATGTTCATCGGCACGCAGCTCTGCGCCAATGGCACCGAATGCATGCAGGGCGTGGCCGACGGCACGATCGACGTCTATGTCTCGACCTCGGGCGGCACCGCGGGCCTGTTCCCCTTTGTCCAGGTGCTGGACCTGCCCTACCTGATGGCGGATGACCGCGTGGCCGAAGGCGCGCTGGCGAACGGGTCGCAATTCATCACGACCATGCAGCAGATGGTGGCTGACACCTCGGGCGGCGCGATCCGTCTGATGACCGTCGGCAATACCGGCGGCTGGCGCAACTTTGCCAACACCCAGCGCCGCGTTCAGGGCCCGGGCGATCTGGCCGGCCTCAAGATCCGCACCGTGGTGGCCGACCTGCCGCAGGAACTGGTCAAGGCGCTGGGCGCGTCGCCGACCCCGATCAGCTGGCCGGAACTCTTCACCTCGCTGCAGACCGGCGTTGTCGAGGGCTCCAAGAACGGCATCACCGACATCATGAACATGAAGTTCCCCGAAGCGGGCCTGCAATACGTCACGCTGGACGGCCACGCCTACATGGGCGCGCTGTGGTTCATGAACAACGACAAGTTCATGTCGATGTCGCCGGAGCTGCGCCGCGTGGTGGTGGATGGCTTCTACCAGCTGCAGCAGGCCACCTTTGCCTCGCCCAAGCGCAAGTCGATCCAGGCCTACGAGGACTTCGTGGCCGGTGGCGGCGATCTCTACGTGCCGACCCCTGACGAAAAGGCCGCCTTCAAGGAGGCCGCGGCCCCGGTTTATGACTGGTTCAAGGCCAATATCGAAGGGGGCGAGCAGATCTTCGACGCGCTGACCGCCACGGTGGCCGAGGTCGAGGCCGACATCGCGGCCGTCTACGAAGGCGATCTGAACTGATCCCTTGCGGAGCGCGCCCCACGGCGCGCTCCGTCCGCTTTCCCGGCGCGCCGCCGTGGCGCGCCCGGCAAGAGGACATCCCATGCCAGCCACGCCGCCACCCTTTGCCTGGTCGACCCCTGCGCCCTGGACCCCGCAAGAGGTCCAGCGGCTGAAAATCCCCTCGCAGCTGGACAGCCACCACGATCTGTCCGTTCCGCTGGGCGGGATCGGCGCGGGCGGCATCACGCGCGGGGTGTCCGGCGGCTTTACCCGCTGGACGCTCAAGGCCGGCGCGGTCACCTATCGCGACTGGCCTGTGAACGGGTTCGCCCTGTGGCAGGCCGGGCACGGGGCCCGCGCGCTGCGCCCGGACACGGATCCGGGCAGCCTGCCCTGGCGCTTTGACCCGGCAGGCCGGCATGCCGCGCTTTTTCCCAAGGCCTGGCACAGCTACGAGGACGGCGCGCTGCGCCTGGTGATCGAGCAGCTCTCGCCGATCGCCCCGGGACTGGAGGCGGACTGCGATCTGCCCGCAGGCCTGTTCCGCGCCCATCTGGAAAACACCGGGCAAACGCCGACGGACGCGTCCGTGATGCTGAGCTTTGCCAATCTTGTCGGCTGGTTCGCCGGGTTCAACGGGATCGGCGTGCCCGGCGGCATCGCCGGGCAACGCAACCGCACCGTCCTGACGGACAGCCTGCATGGCGTGGTGATGGAACAGGACCTCGCCGGCCCGCCCGACGAAGGCCAGGGCCAGATGCTGATCGGCGTGGCCCCGGCCCCCGGGCTCGACATCACCACCTGCCCCGCCTTCGACCCGCGCCGCGAGGCCGGGGCCTTCTGGGACGGGTTTGACCGCGATGGCCGGGTGGCCGCACCGGGCCCCGACTGGGTGACCGGCGGCGGGTTCTCTGAATTTCCCGCGGCCCAGCCCGGCGCCGCCGTGGCGGCCCGCGTGACGCTGGACCCGGGCGAGACGCGCTGCATCGACTTCGCCCTGGTCTGGGATCTGCCGGTGATCCGCTTTGGCCAGAGCCGCCGCCATTTCCGCCACTACACCGCGCGGTGGGGCCGCTCGGGCAGCAATGCCCAGGTGATTGCCACCCATGCCTTGTCGCACGTCGATCGCTGGTCAGAGACGATCGACACCTGGCACGCCGATCTGGCAGAAAGCCTCGATCTGCCGCCCGAGGCCACGGCGCTGGTGGTGAACGCGCTGTATTTCCTGACCGACGGGCTTGCCGTCTGGACCGATGCCGGGCATTTCGGGCTGATCGAATGCCCGGACTACCCGCTCTACAACACGCTGGATCTGTGGGTCTATGCCGCGCCGGCAATCAGCCAGACCTTTCCCGAACTGGCCCGCGCCGTGACCCGCGCCTACGGGGCCGAGATCGCCCGCGACGACGCCGAGCCGCGGATGCACCTGCGCTCTGACCGGCGGTTTGCGCGCCAGCGCGCGGGGATGGCACCGCACGATCTGGGCGCGCCCAATGCCGACCCGTTTCACCGGGCCAACGACTATGTCTATCAGGACAGCGCGCTGTGGAAGGACCTCAACGCGATGTTCGTGCTTTGCGCCTGGCGCGACGTGCGGAACAGCCCGTCCCTTGCCGCCGGGATCAACGGACCGGTGCAAGAGGCCATGACGGCGCTTGCCGCGTTCGACCGCGATGGCGACGGGCTGATCGAAAATGACGGCTTTCCCGACCAGACCTTTGACAACATCCCCATGACCGGGGCCAGCGCCTATTGTGGCGGGCTGTGGCTGGCGGCGTTGCGGGCCGCCGCCGCGATGGCCGAGGCGGCGGGGGATGACCTGCACGCCCGTCGCTGGCGCGAGACCGGCGCACGGGGCGAAGCGGCCTTTGAGGAAACGCTCTGGACCGGCACGTGTTTCCGCGTCGACACCGGCGGGCGGTTTTCCGACGCAGTCTTTGCCGAACAGCTGTTCGGTCCGGCCAGCGCCCGGATGCTGGGGCTGGGCGATTGCGTGGACCCGCAAAAGGCGCGCACCGCGCTGCGTCATGTCTGGCAGAAGAACTTTGTCGAAACCGGGGGCCGCGGCGTCATGGCCGTCACCTCGCCGCGCCATGACAGCTCGCTTTATGCCCCCAAGGGCGAAGAGGGGCTGCAATGGGACGAGATCCTGATCGGCTTCAACGCCTCCTTTGCCGCGGCGCTGCGGGCCTATGGGCTGGAAGACGAATGCCGCATCCTGATGCGTGCTCTGGCAGACGAGCTGGGCCCGAAACGCGGGCTGCACTTTCGCCTGCCCGCAGCGCTTGTCCCCGACAGGCCGGAATACCGCGCACAGATGAACCTGCGGCCTTTGGCGCTGTGGATGCTCGTCGAGGCGCGGGCCGTATCCGAGACGTGAACAATCGCACCCGTTCCCGGGTCATTGTTCGCGCATTCAGATAAAAACCCGCGCAAATGCACTTGATGCCACGGCTGCGCCATCCCCCGGCGCAGCGCACTCAGTACAGGCGTTTCGCCGCATCGTTGTCGTGGTGGCCTGCACGTCTTCAAGGGATTGTGACGGATTGTCGACCACGGACTTGACCCATTGCGCCAGCGTCGGCACGCCGTCCAGCGCGGGCCACTTCTCGGGCTGCCACAGGCCGGACCGGATCAGGCTCTTGCTGCAATGCATGAACACCTGTTCGACCTCGACCACCATGACCAGATCCGGCAGGCGCCCGTTCACCGCGTGGCGCGCGCGCAGGTCTTCATCAGCCGCAATCCGGCCGCGCCGTGGCGTTCAGGCGGTCATGATCCTTCAGGGTGGCATTGCCCGACCATTCGGGAATGATGGCGCGCAACTGGTCAAGCGTGGTGATTTCGTTCTGCAAGGCGATGGGCATGCAATGGCCTCCTGCGGCAAGCTCTGGCGTCAGACTGACCCTGGGTCAGCTTGCTAGACATGCGGTGTTCCGGCCACCGGGACAACGCGGGCCGGTTGACCTTTGCCAGGCAATCGGGTTCCTGAGATGAACCTTGGAGGACACCATGTATCAGCCAGCCATCACCGGGCACGGGGTGTTCACACCCCGACAGACCATCACCAATGACGAGCTGGTGGTGGCATTCAACGCCTATGCCGAGCGCTGGAACGACGCCCATGCCGAGGCCATCGCCAAAGGAGAGGCCGAGGCGATGGGCATGTCCAGTGCCGCGTTCATCCTGTCGGCCAGCGGGATCGAGAACCGCTATGTGATGGACAAGTCGGGGGTGCTGGATCCGGACCGGATGTATCCCAGCCTGCGCCCGCGCAGCGATGACGAGCCGGGCATCATGGCCGAAATGGCGCTGGATGCCGCCGGCAAGGCGCTGGCGATGGCCGGACGCGACGGGGCCGAGATCGACCTGGTGATCTGCGCCGCCTCGAACCACGAACGTGCCTACCCGGCGATTGCCATCGAGATCCAGAAGCTGCTGGGCGCGGGCGGTTTCGGGTTCGACATGAACGTCGCCTGTTCCTCGGCCACCTTCGGCATCCAGGCGGCGGCGGACATGGTACGCTCGGGCTCTGTACGCCGCGCGCTGGTGGTCAACCCCGAGATCTGCTCGGGCCACCTGGAATGGCGCGACCGCGACTGCCATTTCATCTTTGGCGACGTGGCCACGGCTGTGGTGATCGAACGCGCCGACGAGGCGCAGGGCGCGCGGTTCGACATCCACGGCACCCGCTGCGCGACGGAGTTCTCCAACAACATCCGCAACAACAACGGCTTCCTGCGCCGCACCCGCGACCAGATGGAAGACCGGCGCGACATGCAGTTCATGCAGAACGGCCGCAAGGTGTTCAAGGAAGTTCTGCCCATGGTCTCGGCCCATATCCTGGGGCACCTGGCAGACGAAGGCTGGACGGCGGATCAGCTCAGGCGGCTCTGGCTGCACCAGGCCAACAAGACGATGAACGATTTCATCGGCAAGAAGGTGCTGGGGCGCGAGCCTGCCCCGGAAGAGCAGCCCAACATCCTGCAGGACTATGCCAACACGTCCTCGGCCGGCTCGATCATCGCGTTCTCGAAGCATTCCGGCGATCTCGCCCCGGGGGATCGGGGCGTGATCTGTTCCTTTGGCGCGGGCTATTCGGTGGGCTCGGTGCTGGTGGCGCGGGCCTGATCCACGCGCGGGCCACGGGCGCGCCGGAGGCGCGCCCGGCCGGGCTCAGCCCAGCGCGGCATTCACCGCAGCGGCAAAGGCCTTGGCATCGTCCAGCGTCCGGGCTTCGGCATGGGCCAGGAAGTTCGTCTTGATCTCGATCACCACGCGGGTGCCCTGACGCAGTCCGAGCCGCCCCGCCAGCGCGTCGAAATCGACCCGGCCATAACCCTTGGGCGCGTGCATGTCGCCCATGCCAAAGAAATGCTGTTCGTTGCGGCTTCCCGTCGGGAAACTGGCGGGCAGGCCGGTGCTGTCGGAAAAGTGGATATGCCCGATCCAGGGCCCAAGCGCCTCGCAGGCCTCGATCATGTCGAACCCCCACAGCCCCGCGCCCTGCTGCGCATGGCTGATGTCCAGGCAGGCCATCACCGCATCATGCGCCAGCCGGTCAAGCTGCGCGGCCAGAAGACGCGGGTCCAGCGAATAGGACGTCTCTTGCCCCGCGATCACGCGCGGATTGGGAGAGATGTTCTCGTAGGCGATCTGCACGCCCAGTTCCGCCGCGCGGTCAGCTACGGGGCCAAGCTGGTCCAGCTCGAACTGGTACAACGCGGCCTGACGATCGACCCAGGCCAGCGGCGGCACGCGGCCGGGATGGATCACGACGACCCGCGCGCCGATCTCGGCCGCAAGCTCCATCGAGACGCGGGCCGCGCGCGCCATGATGTCGGCATGGGCTTCGTCCATCAGGTTGATGGCGATGGGGGCGTGCAAGGAATAGGCCAGATCGCGACGCGCGGTGATCTCGCGCAGCGCGGCCACGCGGTCGGGGATCAGGCGGCAATCCACCACGGCGTCCAGCCCCACGGCGGTGATCTCGGCACCGGTGCAGCCGATCTCCTGCATATGCGCCAGACGGGCGTCGAGACGGCTCAGATCGCCATCGGCCATGCCGGTGTTGAAACCGGTCGAGATGATATGGGTCATGCCTCTTCCTTCCACGGATTGACCAGCGGCGCGCCGTCAAGATGTGCCGCGATGTTGCGGGCTGCCTGCAGCACGCCCTCGGCATGGATGTTGTAGCGGCCGTTCAGCTCGATCATGCCGAAGGTGCCCTGCCGGAACCGCGTCCGCGGCAGCAGATCGGCCCAGGGGATCGACCCCCAGAACATCGGCGCGTGCAGGTCGCCCTGCCCCATGGCAACCTCGTCCCCGCTGTCGCCGATGCCGGTTCCGCCGGGGGGACGGCCGAAATTGTCATGCAGGTGCAGGTGCCAGACATGCGGAGACAGCGCCTCGCAGGCCGCCACGAATTCGAACCCCAGCGTCGGTGCCGACAGCCAGGCATGGCCAAAGTCGAGACAGGCCCAAACGCGCGGATGATCCACCTCGGCCAGTTGCGCCGCCAGCGCAAAGGGATCGGCGCCATAGGGCACGCTGCCGGCATTGGCGGGCGAGGCGATCATGTTCTCGACCGCCAGGTTGACATCTGCCGCCTCTGCCAGATCGCCCAGCCGGCGCAACTGGTCGCGCTCCTCGGCCAGAAGCGCCGCGCGCTGGACCACCCATTCCTGCGCCTGCACCCTGCCCGAATGCACCACCATCGAGGCGCAGCCGGTGATCCGGCAGAACTCGACCGAGGCCTCGGCCACGGCCAGGTGCATCTCGCGCCGGGGGCGGTCCATCAGGTTGATGGCATGGGGCGCGTGCAGCACCGGGGCCATGCCGTGGCGTTCGATCATCGCTGCCACGCGACGCACGGCCGGCATGTTCAGCTGACCGCCGACGATGATGTCCAGCCGCCTTGCGCTGATCTCGACATGGGAACAGCCGATCTCGGCCCAGCGGGCCATCAGCCGGTCGGCCCCGTCCAGATCGCCCGGGGCCACGGATGTCAGGTTCAGGCCGCAGCCCGCGATGGTTGCCATGTCAGTCCTCCAGAGATGGATCCAGCTTGCCGCGCAGCCAGTCGCCAAGGATCGACATGCTGAGCGTGATGAAAAAGATCGTCATGCCCGGCACCACCGCCAGCCACCACGCGTTGATCAGGTAATCGCGGCCCTCGCCCAGCATCTGACCCAGCGAAGTCATGGGCGGGCGAATGCCCAGCCCCAGGAAGGACAGGGATGTTTCAAAAAGGATTGTTGACGGGAAATTCACCGTCAGCTGCACCAGCAACGGCCCCGCAATATTGGGCAGGATGTGGCGCAGGTAGATCCAGCGTGGCCGCGCGCCCAGTCCGCGCACCGCCAGCGCATAGCCCTGTTCGCGGGCCGAAAGCACCAGGCCTCGGGTGATGCGGGCATAGGTCTCCCAGCCGTAAAGCGCCATGATGGCGATGAAGATCACCATGGAATTGCCCAGGAAGGCCAGCACGGCCAGCGCGATGATGAACCACGGCATGGCCGCCTGGAAATCCACCAGCCCCATGATCACCTCGTCCCAGAGCCGCCCCTTGTGCGCCGCCAGAAAGCCCAGCGCGATGCCCAGCACCGCGCCCAGACAGGTGCCCAGAAGCGCCAGCAGCATCGAGGTCTGCGTGCCCACCAGCAGGCGCGAGAACAGGTCGCGCCCCAGCGTGTCGGTGCCCGCCGGGTGCAGCCAGGTGCTGCCCGCCAGCGGCACCGGCGGCGCCATGCGGTTCAGCAGGTCGATATAGTCGAAGGCGAAGGGCTGCAGGAGCTTGGCAAACACCATCACGAACAGCATGCAGGCCATGAACCCGCCCGCCAGCATCACCGTGACCGGCGTGCCCGAAAGCCAGCGGATCAGGCCGATGCGGCGGCCCTGGACCAGATCTGCCGCGCTCATCTTGCACCTGCCTTTGCGCCCACGCGCACTCGGGGATCCAGCCATCCATAGGCCAGATCGGTGATGGTATTGGCCAGCACCATGGTCAGGGCCAGCAGGATCATGATGCATTGCACCACCGCCAGATCGCGCGCCGCCACCGAGTTGGTCAGGAGCCGCCCGATCCCGGGCCAGGCAAACACCGTTTCGGTGATCACCGCCCCGCCCAGAAGTTCGCCGACCTTGAACCCCAGGATCGTGACCACCGGGATCGCGGCGTTGGGCAGCGCGTGCAGGTTCACCCGGCGGACCGGGCCTGCCCCCTTGGAGCGCGCCGTGCGCATGTAGGACTTGTTCAGCACGTCGATCATGCTCGACCGCGTGTAACGTGCGAATTGCGCGGCAAAGCTGACGCCCAGCGTGGCCGCCGGCATGATCAGATGCGCCCAGGTGCCGGACCCGGACGAGGGCAGCACCCGCAGGTTCAGCGAAAAGACGAGGATCAGCAGGATGCCGAGGAAGAAGTTCGGCATGGAAAAGCCGAACACCGACACCGCCATCACACCCCGGTCAAGCCAGCTGTCGCGATAGAACGCGGCGACGATGCCCAGCGGAATGCCGATCGCAAGCGAGATCAGCAGCGCGGTGCCGGTCAGCAGCGCGGTCTTGGGCACGCGGTCCCAGACCAGCCCGAACGCATCCAGATTGTTGCGGAAGGAGATGCCGAAATCGCCCTGCAAGAGCGCGCCGAGATAGCTCCAGTATTGCACCATGATCGGCCGGTCCAGCCCCCAGAGGCGGCGATAGAAATCCCGCGTGGCCTCGTCGATATCGTCGGGCAAGAGCATCATCGTCGGATCGCCCGACAGGCGCAGCACGAAGAACACGAAGGTGACCACCAGCCACATGGTGATCACCGCGCGCAGGGTCTTTGTCAGGAACCAGAGCATCAGCTTGCCTCCACGAGATGACAGGCCACCCGCCGGGGCGTGGCGGACGGGAGGTCCCGGGTCAGGCCCGGGACGGCGTCGGGAAGGGTGCGCAGCGCCGGTGCTTCGGTCCGGCAGCGCGCCTTGGCAAGGGGGCAGCGCGGATGGAACCGGCAGCCGGCCGGCGGGTCGGCGGGGTTGGGCGGGTCGCCCACGTCAAGCCGGCCTGCCCGTCGTGCGGCGGGATCGGGCTTGGGCACGGCGTCCATCAGCACGCGGGTATAGGGGTGCAACGGCTGTGCAAACAGCGCATCGCGCGACGCCTCTTCGACGATCCGGCCCAGATACATGACCGCGACCCGGTCCGAGATATGCCGGACCACCGACAGGTCGTGGCTGACAAAGAGATAGGTCAGCCCCATGTCGCGCTGCAGGTCCATCAGCAGGTTGACGATCTGCGCCTGGATCGACACGTCCAGCGCCGAGACCGGCTCGTCCAGCACCATCAACTCCGGCTCCAGCGCCAGCGCGCGGGCGATGACCACGCGTTGCAACTGGCCGCCGGACATCTCGTGCGGATAGCGGTCGGCCATGACCCCCGTCAGCCCCACCGCCTGCAGGGCCCGCGCGGCCCCGTCCGGCGGCAGGCCATGGATGCGCAGAGGTTCTTCGACCTGCACGCGGACGGGCATCCGCGGATCCAGCGCACCGGCGGCATCCTGGTAGACCAGCTGCATCCGGCGGCGCAGCGCGCGCCATTCGGCATCGCCCAGCGCCAGCGTGTCCTGCCCGTCCAGGCGGACCGCCCCGCGATCCGCCTCGATCAGGCCCAGCAGCAGCCGCGCAAGCGTCGACTTCCCGCAGCCGGATTCGCCGACGATGCCCAGCGTCTTGCCCTTCTCGATGCTGAGCGAAACGCCGTCGACCGCAAGAAACGTGCGCTGACGCCGAAACAGCGTCTTGCGTCCCACCGCATAGCTGCGGGTCAGGTCGGTGGCGGTCAGGTAGGTCATGCCGGGGCCTCTTCTTTCCGGGGATCGGAGGTCGCCCCGTGATGGCAGGCCAGACCGCGCTCCAGCGCCGGGTCCGTCGCACGGCACAGGTCCGTCGCCTGCAGGCAGCGGGGCGCAAAGGCGCAGCCCGCGGGCAGCTCGTCGATGGGGGGCACCACGCCGTCGATGGTGGCTAGCCGGGCCTCGGGTGCCGCGTTGCGCGGCAAGGCGGACAAGAGCCCGCGCGTATAGGGATGCCGCGGCGCTGCGAACAGATCGGCAACCGGGGCCGTTTCCACCACGCGCCCGGCATACATCACTGCTACGTCCTCGGCGCTTTGTGCCACAAGGCCCAGGTCATGGGTGACAAAGAGCACCGCCATGCCAAGGCTGTCACGCAGGTCGCCGATCAGGTCGAGGATCTGCGCCTGCAGGGTGACGTCCAGCGCCGTCGTCGCCTCGTCGGCGATCAGAAGGCGCGGGTTGCCGGCAACGGCCAGGGCGATCATGGCGCGCTGGTTCATGCCGCCGGAAAACTGGTGCGGGTATTCCCGGGCGCGGGTCTCGGGATCGGGCAGACCGACGCGGCCCAGCAGGCGCACCGCCTCGCGCGCGGCCTCGGCGCGGGTGGCCCCTGCGCGCAGGCGCACGGCCTCGGCCACCTGCCATCCGATGGTGCGCACCGGGTTCAACCCGCCGGTCGCATCCTGAAACACGCTGGCGATATGGCGCCGTCGCACCTGCTGCGCGGCCTCGGGCGGTAGCGCCGCAAGGTCCTGCCCGTCGAACATGACCTGTCCGGCGCTGATCCGCGCGCGGCGGGGCAACAGCCCGCCGATGGCCAGGCAGGTCATGGACTTGCCGCAGCCCGATTCGCCCACCAGCGCCAGCGTCCGACCGGGCTCGACGGCCAGCGTGGCCTCGCGCACGGGACGGACCGGCCCGCCGCGACGGCGGTCGATGGTGACGGCCATGGAGCTGACATGCAGCATACTGCGAAACCTCTCTCGGGCGCGCCTGTCCCGGGACCGAGCCGGAACCTGTACGCCAGGGCAAAGGGTGAGGCCCCGGGTCACCCCCGGGGCGCGAAAACGGGGCCGCGGCAGGATGCCCGCGGCGCCGCAGCAGGATCACTCGGCGATCTGCAGGTTGTAGGGGCGCAGGTCCATGTAATAGAGGCCATAGGGCTTCCACGTGATGGCCTTGCGCATGGCGTAGGTTTCCAGCGGGTTGTAGAGCATCGTGCCCGGTGCTTCGTCCATCCAGATGTCCAGCGCACCGCGATAGGCCTGCTGACGCTCGTCCCAGTCGGTCGACGCGATGATGACCTCGTGCAGCTCGTTGAACTCGGCCGGCGCGTCCCAGGCGCGGTCGGCATCCTGACGGTTGTTCTGCACTTCGCTGTCGGCCCCCCACTGCGGCACGAAAGAGCCGGTGGGATCAGGCATGCGGTGGGTATTCGACCACGGACGGATATGCACAGTGCCGTTGGGATCGGTCACCTGGCCAAAGTTCTCGACCGGCTCCAGCTTGACGTTCAGGCCCACGGATTTCCACATCTGCTGCATGGCCTGCGCGGCCTCGGTGGACAGCAGGTAGTAGTTCAGCGGGAACTTGTAGACGATTTCCTCGCCGTCATACCCGGCCTCGGCCAGCAGGGCGCGCGCCTTGTCGGGGTTGTACTCGAACTCCGGATAGTCCTCGATCCACATCTGGTAGGACGGCAGCTGGTGGCCGTTCGGCGTGTAGTTCAGGCCGCCCCACAGCGCGTCGCGCAGCAGCTTGCGGTCGATCGACAGCGACAGCGCCTGACGGACACGTTTGTCCTCGAGCGGGCCTGCGGTGTAGAAGACCAGCATGTGCGTGTTGTCCAGAACGATCCGCTCGACCTTCAGGTCGTCATAGCTTTCGATCGTGGGGATCTGGTCCGGCGGAATGTTGACCGAGATGTCGTATTCGCCCGACACGAGGCCGGCGATGCGCGCCGACACCTCGGGCACTTCGACAAAGGTCACGGTCTTGGCCGCCGGCATGCCGCCGAAATAGTCGTCATGCGACGCAAGGCGGATGTATTCGCCCTCGACCCATTCGTCCATCTTGTAGGGGCCGGTGCCCACGGGGCTGCGGGCGAAGGCGTCCTTGCCCTTGAGCATGTAGCTCTTGTTCTCGACCACCCAGAAGGCATAGCCCGCAAGGCGCTGTTCCAGCAGCACGTCGGGCTCTTTCGAGACGACGCGGACGCTGTACTTGTCCAGCGGCTCGACATGGCTGATCGTCAGCATGAAGCGGCGGGCAGCACCGATCAGCGGATCGTAGCCGTGGCCACGGCCGGCGTTGAACGAGAACACCACGTCGTCGGAGGTGAGCTCGGAACCGTCGTGGAACTTGACGCCTTCGCGCAGTTTCAGGTCCAGCGTACGGTCATCGACGCGGGTCCAGCTTTCGGCCAGGCCCGGCACCAGCTTGGACGCGGTGCCCGAGCCGTCGGCCAGGAAGTCGCGGCGGATCAGGCTGTCGAACATCGAATAGGTGATGCGCACGGCGACGTTGCCCATCTCTTCGATGCCTTCGAGCGAGCCGGGCAGGTTGTTGACGGCAACGACCAGATCGGGCCGGTTGTCGTCCTGGGCCAGCGCGGGTGCGGCTGTCAGCGCGACAGCAGCGACCGCAACGGCCTTGAGGATGCTTTTCAGCATGGTGATTTCCCCCAGAGGTTCGGTTTGGTGGTGGTGAAGGGATGGGCGCGGGCCGGAACGGCCCCCGCCCGGCGGGTCATCCGCCAACCGGGACCGGCTGACGCGATGTTTCGGGCCTGACCGGGCCTGGGCATCGAGGCCAGGAGGGTCATGGCTGTCGTCACAGAACCGGCTCGGGCCGGCGCGCGGCGCGCATGGGGCGCGGCACGGGATTGGGCACGGCGGCAAGCAGCTTGCGGGTGTAGTCGTGCTGCGGATGCCGCAGGACCCGGTCGGTGGGGCCGATCTCGACGATTTCGCCGCGATACATCACTGCGATGCGATGACTGACCCGTTCGACCACGGCGATGTCGTGGCTGATGAACAGGAAGGCGATCTTCAGCCTGTCCTGGATGTCCTGCATCAGCCGCGTCACGCGCGCGGCGGTCGAGACATCCAGCGCCGAAACGGCCTCGTCCGCCACGATCACCCGGGGCGAAACCGAAAGCGCCCGCGCAATGCACAGCCGCTGGCGCTGGCCGCCCGAGAACTGGTGCGGATAGCGATCCGCGACGTCGCGTTCCAGCGTGACCTGTTCCAGCAGATCGCCAGCAAGGCGCGCGCGTGCGTCCGGACCGATGCCGGAATGCAGATAGGCCGGTTCGGTGATCAGGTCCCGGACGGTCATCCGCGGGTTGAGGCTGGCAAACGGATCCTGAAAGACCATCTGGATGTTGCTGCGCGCCTGCCGCAGCGCGGCAGCGTCCAGCCCGGTGATCTCTTGTCCCGCCAGCGTGACGGTGCCGGCGTCGGGTTCGATCAGCCGCATCAGCGCCCGCGACAGGGTAGACTTGCCGCAGCCCGACTCGCCCACCAGCCCCAGCGTCTCGCCGGGCAGAATGTCGAAGGATACGTCGCGGACCGCCTGCGTGACGGTCCGGGGCTTCAGGATGCCGCCGCCTTGCGCAAAGCTTTTCGACAGGCCCGAGACGCGCAGAACGGGTTCGGCCTGCGGAACGGGCGGGCGCAGCGGCGACTGGCCCAGCTTGGGCGTGGCAGCCATCAGGTCGCGCGCATAGGCGGATTGCGGCGCGGCAAAGAGGTCGGCCACGCGCGCCACCTCTTCGGTCCGGCCATGGCGCAGCACGACCCCGCGGTCGGCCACTTCGGCCACCACACCCATGTCATGGGTGATGAACAGCACCGCCATGCCGATCTCGGCCTGCAGGCTCTTGAGCAGCTTCAGCACCTCGGCCTGCGTGGTCACGTCAAGCGCGGTGGTGGGTTCGTCGGCGATCAGCACGTCCGGACGACAGGCCAGCGCGATGGCGATCATCACCCGCTGGCGCAGGCCGCCGGACAATTCGTGCGGATACTGGCGCAGGCGGCGCTCCGGATCGGGGATGCGGACCTGCTCCAGCGCGTGCCGCGCCGCCACCCGCGCCGCCTGGGTGCCAAGCCCCTGGTGCCGGCGCAGCACCTCTCCCAACTGCTCGCCGATGCGCATCACCGGGTTGAGCGAGGTCATCGGCTCCTGAAAGATCATCGAGACGCGGTTGCCGCGAAAGGCCTGCATCTCGCGGTCCGAAAGCGCGGCCAGGTCGACCGGATCCTGAGCGCCCAGCCGGATCGCGCCTTCGGTGATCCGCCCGCCCTCGCGTTCGATCAGGCGCAGGACCGACAGGGCCGTCGCCGATTTGCCCGAACCGCTTTCGCCCACCAGCGCCAGCGTTTCGCCGGCATGGATGTCAAAGGACAGATCGCGCACCGCCACATGGCGGCCAAAGGCCACCGAAAGATGCTTTACCGAAAGGACAGGCGCGTCGATCATGGCTCAGAACGGCATCAAGGGGGGCGTCCAGCGCCCGGTTTGCGGGGTCACGCGCGCCTCGAACGGGTCCTTGCCGAACACCTGCCAATGCGCGGTTTCGGTCAAGGTCAGAAGCCCCCAGGCCCCGGCAGGCGCGCCCTGCGTGGTAAAGCTTTCGGTCAGCGATTGCTGGGTCAGGTGCGGAATGCCGTCGAGCGTGGTGACGGTGTTCCAGTGCACATGGCCCGCAAGGCAGACCACAGGCACGCGGGCCTGCGCCAGCGCGGCGCGCGCCCGGTCGCTTTGCGGGTAGCGCGAGAATTGCGGGTTGCGCTGGAAATAGTAGTTGCCGGTCTGGTCATGGCCCGAGACCGGCACATGGCTGACCACCAGCGTCGGCTTCGCGGCGGCCTGGATCGTGCGCGACAGCCAGAGCAGGTCGGTTTCGGGAAGGTCAAAGCCAAGCGGGTCGGGATCGCGGCAGATCTTTGCATCCGCGCGCCAGAGCGCGATCTGCCAGTCGCCGCAATCCAGCAGCTCGTTCTGCAGGGCCTGACCCAGGATCTCTTCGTTCTGCGCGACGCTCAGGTGGTCGCGGTCGTGGTTGCCGCAGATGTGGTGGACCGGGGCGGGCACGGCCCTGAACGCCTCGGCCACCTCCTGCTCCAGCTGCAGGTCCGTGGCCTCGTCGATATCCGAGATGCGGTCGCCCAGGTCGAGCACCATGTCAGGCCCCGTGTCGCGGACCCAGTCGGCAAACGCGGCCATCAGGCCCAGCGCGGCATCCCCGCGCTTGGTGTGGGAAGGAGCGCCGTGGTGGATATCGGCAACGATGGCGATGCGCAGGCTCATGGGTCGGTCCTGTGGAAGGGGAAGGGTGCGGCGGGGAAATCCCCGCCCTACGGCCCGTGGCGGGCGCAGGGCAGGGTTTTCCCCGCCGCGCGTCAGGTCAGCTGTCGCCCAGCGCGATGGCACCGGCGCGGAAGTCGAGCACATAGGGGATGTGGCCCGGCTGCGGCTTCCAGGTGATCGACGTCTGCATGCCCCAGCTTTCGAACGGGCGGTACAGCGGCAGGACCGGCGGGTTCTGCTTGATGCGGTCCATCAGCTCGGCATAGGCGGCCTTGCGCGCCTCGACATCGGTGGAGAAGCGGAAGCGCTCCCAGATCGCGGCATACTCTTCGTCGGTGTTGAAGCGGCCTTCACCTTCCGAGGGACCGTTCGGGGCCCACATCACGCCGAACGAGCCGAACGGGTCGGCAAAGTACATCGGGTTCGACCACGAGCGTGCCATCATCTCGGGATCGCCACCGGTCCAGCCGTCCTGCACGTCGAGCTTGCCGTTGATGCCGACCTCGGCCCACATCTCCATGATCGCCTGGGCGGCCAGCACACCGTTGGTGTAATAGACCGGGAAGGCGTCAAAGACGATCTCTTCGCCGTTGTAGGACGACTCCGCCAGCAGCTGCCTGGCCATCTCCGGGTTGTACTCGAAGGTGGTCAGTTCGGGCATGTGCAGCGCGCCCATCTCTTCCATCGTGTGGGTCGACGGCACAACGGCCTTGCCCAGCCACAGCGCCTCGTTCAGCAGGTCGCGGTCGATGGCGTAGGACATCGCCTGGCGGATCTTGGGGTCCTGCAGGTTGGGGTGGTTCACGTTCATGATCATGACGTGGAACAGCGCGGTGGCCGAGCCTTCGGTCTTGAGGTTCGGATCGGCGTTGATCAGGTCCAGCTGGTCGGGCGCGATATTGGTGACGATATCCGCCTCGCCGGTCTTGAGCGCGGTGATGCGCGACGCGGTTTCGGGGATACGGATCACGGTTGCGGTTTCCAGCGGCGCGAGGTCGCCCCAGAAGTCGTCAAAGCGCGAATAGACCACCTTCTGGCCCGGCACGAATTCCGAGATCGCATAGGGGCCGGTGCCCACGGGCGCCAGGCTGAACGCCTCGTAATCGCCGTCCTCGGCCACTTCGGGATCGCCCGACAGCGCCTTGGTGTAGTCTTCGGGAATGATCATGACCTGCTGCAGCGAGATCAGCGTTTCCCACAGCGGCTCGGGGCGCTCGACCTTGATCTGCACGGTGTAGTCGTCGATCTTGACCGCTTCGACGAAATTGCCCAGCCGGTCCCTGGAGCGCACGACATAGGGCGGGAAGGTCGCCTGGTACATGCGGTTGAGCGAGAACACCACGTCATCGGCGGTCATGTCTTCGCCGTTGTGGAACGTGACGCCTTCGCGCAGCTTCAGCTCCATCGTGGTGTCGTCGACCAGCATCCACTCGGTCGCCAGCGCCGGGACCCATTCCGGCTCCAGCTTGGAATGGTCGCGGCCGATCAGCGTGTCGAACGCGTTGTAGTAGAACTGCGAGCCCACGTTCGAGTGGTCGCGGCCCGGATCGAGATAGTCCGACACGTTGGCCGCGCCGACGGTGATCGACTGGGCCATGGCGGCACCGGCCACAAGCGTGGCGGCGGTGGTCATCAGGAAGGTCTTCATGTCATGTCTCCATGAGTTTCGGAACGGGGTTGCGAAAGGGCATCGACGGCCTCTTGTTGAAACGGGTCACCGGGCGCGCAGCCGGACATCGGCCCGGTCGCGCAGCCAGTCGCCAAGGATCTGGACGGAAAAGGTCAGCAGGATGATCGCGATGGCAGGGGCGGTCACCATCCAGGGGGCGTTGGGCATGTAATCGCGCCCGTAGCCCACCATCGAGCCCAGCGTGGCGGTGGGGGGCTGAACGCCAAGGCCCAGGAAGGACAGCGTGCTTTCGAGGATCACGATATTGGACAGCGACAGCGTGAACTGCACCACCAGAGGCGAGACGATATTGGGCAGCACATGGGTCAGCGCGATGTAACGCGGGCCCGCACCGCTGGCGCGGGCGGCCTCGATGAACGGCAGTTCGGTGATCTTGCGCACCTCGGCGCGGACGATGCGGGCGTATTGTTCCCACCCGGCGATGCCAAGGACACAGATCATCACCGTCAGTGAGGAGCCGAAGATCGACAGGATCAGCAGCGCGATCAGCGTGAAGGGCACCGCGATCTGGATATCGACCGCCCCCATCACCACGTCTTCGGTCCAGCCCCGGCGCAGCCCGGCCACAAGCCCCAGCGTGCCCCCGATCAGCAGGCCGATACAGGCCCCCACCATCGCAAGGCCCAGCGTCAGCCGCAGCCCGTACAGCGTGCGCGACAGCACGTCCCGGCCCAGTTCGTCCGTGCCCAGCAGAAAGCCGTCCTTGTAGCGGTCGAACCCGACAGGCGGGCGCAGGCGCGAGATCAGGCTTTGCTTGAGCGGATCGAACGGCGCGATCAGCGGAGCCAGAATCGCGGCAAGCAGCAGCGCGATGCCCAGGATCGCGGCAATGCGCTGGATCCAGTTCGCCTCGGACCACAGCGTGGCCAGGTAGGCGCGGCGCGGGATATGCGACATGACCGCCATCCGCCTACCCCCGCGCCAGCCGGATGCGCGGATCGGCATAGGCATAGGCGATGTCGGTCAGCGCGTTGACCACAACCACCGCCATGGCCACCGAGATCACGCCGAATTGCAGCACCGGATAGTCGCGGGTGATGGCGGCCGAAACCAGAAGCTCTCCGATTCCCGGCCAGGAAAAGATCGCCTCGACCACCACGTTGCCCGCCGCCGCCATGCCGGCGATCTGCAGGCCCAGCACCGACAGCACCGTGACGCCGGCATTGCGCAGGCCGTGCTTGAGGATCACCACCGTCTCGGGCAGGCCCTTGGCGCGGGCGGTGCGCATGAAATCCTGCCCCAGAACGTCCAGCATGGCGTTGCGGGTAAAGCGGGTCAGCGCGGCGATCAGCACCCCCGACATCGCCAGCGTGGGCATGATGAAATGCGCCCAGGTGGCATTGCCCACGACCGGCAGCAGGTTCCACGAAAAGGCGAGGATCAGCACCATGAAGATGGCGATGACGAAATTCGGCACCGCGTAGCCCACAAAGGCCAGCGCCATGATCGCGCTGCCGATCCAGTTGGCACGGTAGATCGCCGCGAGGACGCCCAGCGGGATCGCCACGCAAAGCGTCAGCGCCAGCGAGGCCAGCAGCAGTTGCAGCGATGGCCAGACCCGTTCGGCGACGATCTCGGCCACAGGGCGGCGTTCGAGGAAGGACAGGCCGAAATTGCCTTCGACCACGCCGCGCAGATAGCGCAGGTACTGTTCCCAGATTGATCCGTTCAGCCCGAAATACTCGATCAGAAGCGCCCGGTCCTCGGCGGTCAGCCCCTCGCCCAGGAAGGTCTCGAGCGGGCTTCCGGTGAGGCGGGTGGCAAAGAAGACCAGGGTGATGATGACAAACAGCGTCAGCACCATCTTCAGCAGGGTGCGCAGGATGTATACGGTCATGCCGCGGCCTCCCGCAACAGATGGGCAAAGGGCATGCCTGCGGCACGGGCCATGGCACCGTCTGTGTCGGCATTGTCACCGACAAAAAGCGCCCGGTGCGGTGCCACACCCGATGCCTGCAGCGCGATCTCGGCCATGTGCAGGTGCGGCTTGCCCAGGCACTCGAACGCCACTTCGCCCAGGATGGCCTGCACCGCCGCCAGAAGGACACCGGTTTCGGGGATGGGGCGGCCGTCAAGCGCCGGGTGCACCCGGTCCGTGTTCGCCACCCAGAGCCGCGCGCCGGCGCGCAGCTGCGCAGCCAGCCGTTCCAGATCGCGCAGCGTGAATCCCGGATCACGGCACAGCAGCGCGATGTCCGGGGCCGCGTCGTCCAGCCTCAGGCCCAGGGCGCGGGCCTCGGCCTGCAGTCCTCCGGTAGCGTAAAGGGCGATCCTTGCGTCGGGGCGCGTGGCGTGCAGGTGGCGCAGCGTCTGTTCCCCGGCCAGCAGGATGCGCCCGGCGGGAAGGAAGATCCCCTGCGCCGCCAGTTCGGCACCGAGCGCCGACGCGGTATGGGTCGAATTGTTGGACACGATCCAGAGCCGGTCGGCACAGGCCCCGACAAAGCCCGCCGCGTCGGGATAGGCCTGCCCTTCAGACACGAGGCAGCCATCCAGATCGGCCAGCACCAGCGCCGCGTCGCCGACAAGCCCGGCGCTCAGCCGGGGGCATCGGTGCGTCTGTGTCAGAACCGCTTGCGTCACGCGGGCATATCCCCTTTGTTCGGGGCCAAGGCCCCGGTGCAGGTTGCTGAGTCTGTCCTTGTCCTCCGGACGGCAGTGGCTCCGGACGTGCGGGCAGGATCGGGGTCCGCTGTGACGTGGTTGTGACGTCCGCAAGCTAGACTTTGACTAAGTCAAAGATTCGCTTGCAGGTGGCCATGACGCTTTCTCTGACAGCCTTGCAGGCCCTGCGCACCGTTGCCGACACCGGATCCTTTGCGGCGGCAGCGCGCGTGATGGGCCTGTCGCAGCCCGGGGTATCCCAGCACATCCGCAGCCTGGAAAAGGGATATGCCGTGCACCTGTTCACCCGCAGCAACGGGCGACTTGTGGCGACGCCGTTCTGTGAACGCGTCTGCGATGCGGCCGAGCGGGTGCTGCAGGAACATGGTGCGCTGGAGCGGATGCTGCGCAATCACGGATCGCTGGACCGCGGCGAATTGTCGGTGGGGCTGGGCAATGCGATGCCCGGCATGTCGCTGATTGCGGCGTTCAACCGCAACTATCCCGAAACCCGCCTGACAGTGATCACCGGGTCGTTCCAGAAGATCATGCGCGCGGTGCTGGAGCACAGCGTGGATGTCGGCATCCTGCCCGACATCCCCCGCGACCCGCGCTTTCGCCGCAAGGTGCTGATGTCGAACCGGGTTGTGGCCATTGCACCCGACGATCATCCGCTGGCCCGGCTGAGCGAGGTCACCGGCGCGCAGCTGCTGCCGCACCGGCTGATCTTTCGCTCCGAAGGGTCATCGACCCAGCGGGTGGTCGACCGGTACTTTCGCGCGCAGGGGCTGGAGCCGACGCCGTTCCTGACGCTGGACACCCGCGACGGGGTGTTCGAGGCGGTGGCCAACGGCATGGGCATCGGCTTTGTCTGGAAAACCAGCACCAGCCGCGCCGACGATGTCTGCCAGATCGACCTGTCCGGCGGTGCCACGACCAGCGACGAGGTGATCTTTGCCCCCGCAGACCGCAAGATGCAGACGCTGGACGCGTTCTTTTCACTGGCGGGCTGAGCGCGGGGCCCGTCGCGCGTCACCCGCGCCCTGCCCGTTCCGGCCACGGCAGCGCCGGCAGGGCACCAGAAACCCGGGGATATCGCCGGGGATAACCCCCGGACCGGCGGATTGCGTGTGGTTCTGCCCCGGCGTCTTCGTTAAGGAAGTGCACCGCCGGGGGACGGGTATGAAGATGGTTGGTGAACAGATCGCCGCCCTGCCGCTGAGGCAGGACGGCAACGGCACCCTTCGCGTGCTGATGGTGACGTCGCGCGGCACCGGGCGCTGGGTGATGCCCAAGGGTTGGGAAATGAACGACAAGAAGCCCTGGGCCGCCGCCGAGATCGAAGCGCTGGAAGAGGCAGGCGCGCGCGGATCTATCAGCCGCCGCAAGATCGGCACCTATACCTACCGCAAGATTCTGGACGACGGTCGCGAAATGGACTGCCAGGTCCGGGTCTATCCCATGATGGTCGAACGGCTCGCCCGCGACTGGAAGGAACGCAAGGAGCGCCGCCGCCGCTGGTTCTCGCTCAAGGCCGCGGCGCGGCGGGTGAGCGAGCCGGAACTGGCCGCGCTGCTGATGGCGCTGCACCGGCAGCCGATGAAACAGCCCGGGCTGCGCAAACTGCTCCGGGCGTCCTGAGCCGTCGGGCACTGCGCCGCGGTCAATCCACCGGCAGGCCGCTGGGCACCGTTTCGGGCCGTCCCAGCGGACGCTCCTGCGCAGTGGCCCCGGTCAGCGCATGCAGAAAGGCCTCGATCTCGGAGACCTCCTCGGCGGTCAGGCGGATCGTGGGCAGGTCCAGAACCTCGGCCTGCCGGGCCATTTCCAGCCGGTCGGCGCGGATCGCGAAATCGCCGTCGCGCAGCCAGGCCACGTCGGGCAGACGGGCCTCTTGCGGCCGCCACCGCGCGCGCGCGCCAACCGGGTTGGCCATGTGGCGGATCATGCCGGCCAGCGTGGGATAGGCCCCGTTATGGCCATAAGGCGCGGTCAGCGCGACGTTGCGCAGGCTGGGCGTACGAAAGCGGTACGCATCTTCCAGCAGGTCCGTCGCGCCCATGCGCCCGACATCGCGTGGCATCGGATCGAACGGGCGGGTGCGGCCGGGGCCAAAGGCCGGCAGGCCCGCCGCGTGAAAGTCCTGATCGGTGAACAGCGGTCCGCTGTGACACGCCGCACAGCCTGCCTTGCCATAGAACAGCACGCGCCCGCGCTCGGCCGCGTCGGGCAGTGGCGTGCCGTCGCGCAACCATGCGTCATAGGGGCTGTCATGGCTTTGCCATTCGGTGCCGATGAAGGCCGCCAGCGCATTGGCGATCTCGACGATGGTCACGTCCTCGGGAGCATCGACATGATCGAACGCCGCAACGAACATCGCGCCGTACTCGGGTATCGCGCGGACCCTCCGGGCCAGGATCGGCCAGCCGCCGTCGATCCGGTCCTTGACCGCGCCGGCAACCTCGTTTTCTCCGGGATTGCCCGCCATCTCGGCCTCGGAGGTCAGGGGAAACAGCGCCTGCGCGGCGAGGAGCGAGTTCAGCCCGTCGGGCAGCCAGTCCCCGGCGGGGGTGTCGAACGCCCAGTGCGGGTAGTCGGTCATCTGGACGCGGCCGTCATGGAACAGCACGCGGATGTCACGATGGCCCAGGTTCCACAGGGCCGGCGCATTGCGCGGGATACGCTTGCGGATGCGCTCGTCGCCGCTGCCCGGGGTGCGCTCCGGCCCGATGCCGCTGCCGCCCTCGCCGATGCCAAGGCTCAGCCCGTCGGCCCCGGCAAGGCTGTGATGGTGGCAGGTGCCGCAGCTGATGTTGCGGTTGCCCGACAGGATCTTGTCGTAGAACAGCAAACGACCGATCTGTGCCTGGTCCGGATCGAAAGGCAGGAAATCCTCTGGCCCCAGGCCGTCCGCCCGGGCGGGGGCCACGCAGGACACCACCCAGAGCAGGGCCAGAACGTTAAGGCCGGCAAGGCGTATGGAGAACAGACGGGTCATGACGCCGGATTTTGCGCCAAGCCGGGCGCGCTGACCAGCCTTGATTTTCGCCTGTCCCCTGACCTGCGCGCGACGCGCAGTGGGGGCGGATGCCCTCTTGCCCCTGCCGGCGCGGCCCGTATCCTGCGGCGTGATGCATCCGGCCGCGGTGGCCGGATCAGGGAGGGTGGATGATGCACCGGGGCGGAAAATGGCTGGGTCTGGCCCTGGCGCTTGGCGCGGCGCTGCCGCTGGGCGCCACCGGTCTTGAAGAGGCGCGCGACCTGATGGAGGCGAACCGCTTTGCCGAGGCGCGCGAGGCGATGCTGCCGCTGGCGCGCTCGGGCAATGCCGATGCCGAGGAACTGATCGGCGTGATGTACGCCCTTGGCCTCGGCGTCGAACAGGACCACGTCCGCGCCTTCGAATGGTATCTGCGCAGCGCGATGAAGGGCCATCCCGGCGCGCAATCGGGTGTGGGCTGGTATTACGAAGTGGGCCTGGGCATGCCCGCGCCGGATCTGGTGCGCGCCTATATGTGGTATGTCCTGTCTGCCATCGGCGGCGATCCCGACGCCGCCATCAGCATGGAAGAGGTCGTCAAGAAGATGACACCCGAGCAGATCGCCCACGGCAACGCCCTGATCCAGGACTACCGCGTCTGGATGTACCCCTTCCGCTAAGGCGGGTCGTGCCGCCGCAAGACCCGGGTCGGGTGCGGCGGGTTTGCCGCTCAGACCGGGTTCGGGACGTCCTCTCCGGCGAAGAAAGCGCGCAGGTTGGCCACGGCCATCCGCCCAATGTCTTCGCGCACTTCCAGCGCCGCCGTGCCCAGGTGCGGCAAGAGCACCGCGTTTTCCAGCGCCATCAGCCGCGGCGGAACCGCCGGTTCGAATTCGTAGACATCCAGCCCGGCCCCGGCGATCACGCCTTTTTCCAGCGCGTCGATCAGCGCGGCCTCGTGCACCACGTCGCCGCGGGCGATGTTGATGAAATGGGCCGTGGGCTTCATCGCGGCAAACACCGCCTCTCCGATCAGATGATGGGTTTCGGCACCGCCGGGTACGGCCACCACAAGCACGTCCACCTTGGCCGCCAGCGCCTCGGGCGAGGCATGGCGGGTGGCCGGGAAGTCCAGCGCCTTTTCCGAACGCGAGGCATAGGCCACCGCCATGCCAAAGCCGAAATGGCAGCGCCGCGCGATGGCCTGACCGATCCGGCCCATGCCGACAATGCCCACGGTCTTGCCACTGAGATGCAGGCCAAGCATCTGGACCGGGTGCCAGCCCTGCCATCCGCCTGCGCGCACCAGCCGCTCGCCCTCGCCCGCGCGGCGGGCCGACATCAGCATCAGCGTCATCGCGATGTCTGCCGTGGCATCCGTGACCGCGCCGGGCGTGTTGGTCACCGTCAACCCCGCCGCCCGGGCCGCCGCCACGTCGATATGATTGTAGCCCACGCCGAAATTCGCAAGGATCCGGCAGCGCAGAGCACCCGCCTCGGCAAAGACGTCCGCCGCGTAAAGATCACCCAGGGTGGGCAGCACGCCGTCATAGTCGCGCAGAGACGCCACCATCTCGTCACGGCTCATCGGTGCCGGACTGTCGCGGTAGTCCACGTCGAACAGCGCCCGCGCCTCTGCCACCACATTGTCCGGCAGATTGCGCGCGATTAGAATCTTTGGCATGTCGACCTCCCCGTCTTCTTGATCCTGCCTGCCCCGGGCCGCGCCCGGTCCGTGTCGTGCCTCAGCACATCCGCTCGCCATCTGGCACGGGATGGTCCGGAGACAAGAGCACCACCGCCCTTGCCGCATCATGCACGCCCAGAACAAGCACCTCGGACATGAAGGGCCCGATCTGGCGGGGCGGAAAGTTCACCACGGCCATCACCTGCCGCCCCACCAGGTCTTCGGGCGCGTAATGCGCCGTCACCTGGGCCGAACTCTTGCGTTCCCCGATCTCGGGGCCGAAATCGATCCAGAGCTTGATCGCCGGTTTGCGTGCCTCCGGAAAGGGTTCGGCCCGCAGGACGGTGCCGGCCCGGATGTCCACGGCCAGAAAATCGTCAAAGCTGATCTCAGCCATTGGCCAGTTCTTTCGCACGGGCCGTGGCGGCGGCCACCGTACCTGCAATCAGCGGCGGCAGGCCGGTTTCTTCGTCCATCAACACCTCGAGCCCCGCCTGCGTCGTGCCATTGGGCGAGGTCACGTTGCGCCGAAGCTGCGCCGGGGTTTCCCCGGACATCATGGCCAGCGCGCCCGCCCCTGCAACGGTCGCCCGGGCCAGTTGCATCGCCAGATCCGGTGCCAGACCCTGTGCCTCGCCCGCCCGGGCCAGGCATTCGATCATGTGAAAGACATAGGCCGGACCCGACCCGCTGACGCCGGTGACGGCGTCGATCTGCGCCTCGGCCTCCAGCCGCACCACCTGTCCGATGGCGCGCAGCAGGTCCTCGGTCATGTCCAGATGCGCCGGGCTTGCATGCATGTTGCCGACAATCGCCGTGATCCCCTGCCCGATGGCCGAAGGTGTGTTGGGCATGGCGCGGATCACCGGGGTGTCGGCCCCAAGCGCGGCCTCGAATGCCGCAAGCGTCGTGCCCGCGGCGATCGAGACAAAGAGCGTCGTGCCGTTGCCCAGGGCCGCGAGCTGCGGCAGCGCCTCGCCCATCATCTGCGGCTTGACCGCCACCAGCGCCACCGCCGGATCGGCGGGCAGGCCGGTGTTCAGATGGGTACCCTGCGCCTGCACCCAGTCTGACGGGTGCGGGTCGATCACCCAGACCGCGCCCGCCGGTAATCCCCGCGCCAGCCAGCCTTCGAGCATGGCCGACCCCATCTTGCCGCATCCCAGAAGCACAAGCCCGCGCCGGGCCAGATCGGAATTCTGCATCACACCTTCCTGTCGTCGCCTCGCCGCAGGCTAGGCCCGCCTGACAGCGCATGCAATGGCTCTGATCTGTTGCCCGTCGCAAGGCCTGCGGCTACCCTTGCGGCAGCGCCACAAGGGAGCACGGGCATGAATTTGGACTTCTGGTATTCGATCGGCAGCACCTATTCCTACCTGACCGTGCTGCGCCTGCCAAAGGTGGCGCGGGAGGCGGGGCTGGAGGTCACCTGGCGGCCCTTCGACGTGCGACACGTCATGATGACGAAGAACAACATTCCGTTCCGCGACAAGCCGGTCAAGGCCGCCTACATGTGGCGCGACATCGAACGGCGCGCGGCGCTCTATGGTCTCACCCCGAAACTGCCCGCGCCCTATCCGCTCCCGGAACTGGTCTTTGCCAACCAGGTCGCGATCCTGGCGGCTGAGGAAGGCTGGGTAAAGGAATACACCCGGGCCACCTACCGGCTGTGGTTCGAACACGGCCTGCGCCCCGGAGAAGAGCCGAACCTGTCGGAATGCCTGCGAGAGATCGGGCAGGATCCGGCGCGGGTGTCCGAGGCGGCGCGGGCCGACACGGTGGCAAACCGGCTGGCGGCGGAGACCGACATCGCCATGCGCCTGGGCGTCTTCGGCGCGCCCAGCTTCGTGGTGGGCGAAGAGGTGTTCTGGGGCGACGACCGGCTGGACGACGCCATCCGCTGGGCCCGCGACGGCCGGTCGGGCTGACCCCGCCCCGGCAAACGCCGGGACGGGGCGGGGATCATTCCGCCAGGATCGACGCCGGCACCGTGCCGTCGTTCAGCCACGCCTCCAGCGGTGTCATCGGGTCGAGCGCCGCGGCGTTGATGCCACCCGGCCCAGGCAGGATGCCGCAATGGTCCAGCCCCGGCACCATGAAGAGCGCCACGTTCTCCTTCAGCGCGTCCTCGCCACCCGCCGCGGCCGAGGCCTTTTCGTACCAGTCCACCGTCTTGTAGGGCGTCACGATGGCGTCGGCCCAGCCGTGATAGACGATCATCTTGCCGCCCGCCGCGCGGAAGGCCGAGATGTCGGGATTGTCCCCGTTATACATCGACGCCGCCACCGACATGCGCGCGGGGTCGTTTTCCAGGTCAAAATCGAGCGGTGACCAGGTCGGGCCGGGGTCTTCGTCGAACGCCATGTAGCGGCCGAAATCGGTGGCAAAGGCCGGCACCAGCTTGCCCGCGCCGTCGGCATTGCCGGTCAGCCAGAGCCACCAGAACGGCTCGGAGCCTTCGGGGACTCCGCCGGGATACAGCTGTTCTCCGGCGGCATTGCGCGGGCCCTCGCGCCATTTCATCAGCGTGTCCATCTGCTGGTTGGTCAGCCCCAGCCCGCTGTAATCCACCTCGCAGGCGCGGGGATCGGCGATGGCACCATCCTGGGCCCCGTCGGTGGCGTCACATTGCTCCAGCACCGCCGCGCCGATGGTGGCCGCCTCCTCCGGCCCCAGGATCTGGTTGCCGTCGGCGTCGGTGTTGGCCTGCACGAGGAACGACATCTTGGTCGCCACAAGCCCCGGGTAATCCATCGCCGGCGCGCCCGAGATGATGCCGTCGAACATCTCCGGAAAGCGCGTGGCCGCCACATGCGCCATCCGCCCGCCGGTGGAACAGCCCTGGAAGATCGCCTGTTCGCTTTCGGCCGCGTAGAACGCGTCGATCATGATCTGCGCCACGCGGTGCGTCTCGGAGATCGAGCGGTAGCCCCAGTCGCGTTCGGCGGCGGGGTTGTTGTAGGCCCAGAGCGCCTCGGTCACGCCCAGCGCATGGTGGCCGCTGTCCGAGGTGGCGGTGGCATAGCCGCGCTCCAGCCCCGGGCGCATGGCGTTGACCCATCCGCCGCTGGCATCGGCCCGGCCCAGGATGCCGCAGAACCCGCCGCAGCCCGCCTGGTAATACTTGCCGTTCCAGCCCTCCAGCGGCAGCCGCACCTCGATCGAGATTGCGGGCAGCGCGGTCGCGCGCACCTCGCAATAGGGCGGCAGGCCCTCGCTGCGCATCACCCGCGCCGAGGTCACGTGACCGCCTGCAAACACCGTGTCGCGCAGCGCGGCGCAATCCTCCGCCGTCTGCTGCGCAACCACCGGGGCGGCCATCACCGCCAGTACCATCGCCAAGAATCGTGTCATGCCGTCTCCTCCTAAAAGACCCGGTCCCAAGACCTGGGCCCAGCATTGCCGCCCGGCCCGCGGCGCTCAAGAGAAAAGGCAGGCCGCGTGGCCCGCCCTGATCTTCTTCTTGGACAAAATACACCCGGGGGAGTCGCGCCGCATGGCGCGACGGGGGCAGAGCCCCCGGTCTGCCGGTCCGGTCAGGCGCGCCCGTAGGCCTCGGCGATGGCGACCTGCAGCGCCTCCCTGGCCGTCTTGTCGGTCCACACCATCAACTGGAAGGCCGGGTAATAGCGTTCCGCCGACAGCACTGCGGCTGTGATCATCGTGTCGATCTGCTCGGGGCTCGCGACATTGCCGCCCGCCAGCACCAGGCCGTACTTGTAGACCATCAGCTTCTGCGCGTCCCAATAGCTGAACGCGCCCGCCCAGCACTGGTCGTTCACCAGGTTCAGCCCTTCGTACAGCGCGGGCAGACGGTCCTCTGACGGTTCCATCTCGAAGGTGCAGACCATCCGCAGCGTCTCGTCATAGCCCGACCAGGCCAGGGTGATGGAATAGGTGCGCCACTGGCCTTCCACCGCCATGGCGATCTGGTCGTCGGCGATGCGGTCGAAATCCCAATCGTTGTGCTCGGCGATATGCTCGACGATGTCGATGGGATGCAGTTCTTCGCTCAGGAATTGCTCGGACAGGGCCATGCGGACACCTCTTGGTTATAGCTGCCGGGGTCGAGTCGGCCCCCAGCTTTTGCTGCCTGCTCTAGGGTCTGCGGGGCTTGCCCACGCCCTTACAACATATGGTGCCTGTGGGAGGAGCGCTCTGTAAAGCGATATTTTTGTGAACGCCGCAATAAGTTGTGGATGGACGGGAATCCCCTCAAGATATGGGCAGTTCCGACACCGCCCGCTCCAGCGCGCGGGCAAACAGCCGCTGGCTTGCGGTCTCGGTGGTGCCCGGGCGGGTCATCAGGCCAACCGGCCCGGCGGTCAGGCCCAGGTCGAGCGGCAGCGCGACCAGCCGTCCTTCGGCCAGGTCCTGCGCAACCACCCCTTCCGAGATGAACCACAGCGCGTCGCTGGCGGCCACGTAGTTGCGCCCGAACGCGCCCGACACGCAGGCGATGCGGTCAGGGAAGGCGGGCAGGCCCTGCGCCAGGCACCAGCGGTCCAGCAGCGGCCGGATCGCCGCACCGTCGGGCGGGTAGAGCACCGGCCAGCGGATCAGCGCCGCGGGATCGGTGGTGGCACCGCCCAGCGGATGGCCCGGGCGGGTCACGCAGACCACGCGCTCCTGGTAAAGCTGCGTGAAGGACACGCCCTGCATCACGGCCGGCGCACCCAGGCGGCCCACCACGATGTCCAGTTCGCCGGCGCGCAGCCGCACCGTCAGCTGGCCATGCGCGCCGTCCTGCAGATCCAGCCGCGTGTCGGGCGACAGGCGGCGGAACAGGGCCACGGCAGGCGGCATCAGCCGCGCCGCCACGCTGGGCAGGGCCCCGACGCGCAGGATGTCGCCCTCGCCCGCGCGCAGGGCCGCCACGCCGTCCACCCCGCGGCGCAGCGCGGCGAGGCTGAGACCGGCGAATTCCAGAAAGACCTCGCCTTCGGGCGTCAGCCGTACGCCGCCGCGATCCCGCTCCATCAGCCGCGCGCCGAGGATGTCTTCGAGCTCTTTCAGCGTCTTGGACAGTGCGGGCTGGCTGAGATTCAACGCCGCGCAGGCGGCCTTTAGGCTGCCCAGCCGCTCGATGGTGGCAAAGCATTCGACATGGCGGAACTTGATCCGGCGATCCAGCATGTTGCTTTCCATAAATGGAAAACAACTGCGCCGAAATATCATTTTACTTAACCAAACCCCATGGCAGATACTGAGAAAACAGGAGGACACCATGCGCACTCAGGTCTGTATCGTCGGCGGCGGCCCGTCCGGGCTTTTGCTTGCGCAGCTTTGCCATGTCGCGGGGATCGACGCGGTCGTGCTGGAACGGCGCAAGCGCGAGCACGTGCTGGCACGCATCCGCGCAGGCGTGCTGGAACAGGGGCTCTTGCGCCTTCTGGAAGAAGCCAAGGTGCCCACGCGCATGGACAGCCATGGCTATCCGCATGACGGCACCGTGCTCAGCTTTGCCGACGGCGAGGTGCGCATCGACTTTCGCGCACACACCGAGACGCCGGTCATGGTCTACGGACAGACCGAGGTCACCCGCGATCTCTACGAGGCGCGCGACGCGACCGGTGGCGTGACGTTGCACGAGGTCGAGGACGTGGAGATCGGCAATGCCGACCTCGAAGGCGATGCGGGCTGCACCGTCAGCTTTACCCATGACGGCACGCGCAAGGAAATCGCCTGCGATTACGTTGCGGGCTGCGATGGCTTTCACGGGGTGAGCCGGCAAAACATCCCGGTGGAGAAACGGCAGGAGTTCGAACGGATCTACCCATTTGGCTGGCTTGGCATCCTGTCGGAAACCCCGCCCGTGCATCACGAGTTGATCTACGCCAATTCGGCGCATGGCTTTGCGCTGTGCTCGATGCGCAATGAAAGCCTCAGCCGCTACTACGTGCAATGTCCGCTGACCGACAAGGTCGAGGGCTGGTCGGACGAGGCGTTCTGGGACGAGTTGCGCCGCCGCATCCCGGCGCGCCATGCCGAGACCCTGGTGACCGGGCCGTCGATCGAGAAAAGCATCGCGCCGCTCAGGTCGTTTGTCTGCGAGCCGATGCAATACGGCCGCCTTTTCCTGGCGGGCGATGCCGCGCACATCGTGCCACCCACCGGCGCCAAGGGGCTGAACACAGCCGCGTCGGATGTGCATTACCTCTTTCAGGCGTTGAAGGCGCGGTACCAGGAGGCCGACTCGGCGGCGCTTGCCACCTACTCCGAAACCGCGCTGCGCCGGGTCTGGAAGACCCAGCGGTTCAGCTGGTGGATGACGAAGCTCTTGCACCGCTTCCCCGATACCGACGAGTATGA
This sequence comes from Alphaproteobacteria bacterium, assembly GCA_030425925.1. Taxonomy (GTDB): domain Bacteria; phylum Pseudomonadota; class Alphaproteobacteria; order Rhodobacterales; family Rhodobacteraceae; genus JAUHZO01. The sequence continues at coordinate 224,039 of JAUHZO010000003.1, forward strand.
ACTGCGCATCCAGCGCGCCGAGATCGAGCATCTGGCAACGACGCCCGCTGCGCAGGCGACGCTGGCGATCAACTATGTCGGCCTGCCCTACTGAGCCGCCGGAGGAGACGACGATGACCAACCGTTTCGAAACCGGCATGCAGGTGCGCCGCCGCATCCTGGGCGATGCCCATGTGGACCGCGCCGAAGCGGCCAAGACACCCTTCGACGAACCCTTTCAGACACTTATCGCCGAGGCCGCGTGGGGCAATGTCTGGGCGTCGGACCGGATCAGCGACCGCGAACGCTCGATGCTGACGCTGGCGCTGCTGGCGGCGCTGGGGAATTTCGAGGAGATCCCGATGCATATCCGCGCCACGGCGCGGACGGGTGCGTCCAGGGACGACGTGTTGGAGGCCTTTCAGCACGTGGCGATCTATGCCGGCGTGCCGCGCGCGAACCACGCGCTGAAGCTGGCCAAGCAGACCTATGCAGAGATGGAGCAGGAAACGCGCGCCCGCTCAGAGGAGGAGACCTGACATGAGCAACCGCAACGGCTTTGCCGCACGGGACCGGGCCTGGCACCCGCCCGCGCTGGCGCCGCTTTACAAGACATCCGTGACGCGCAGCCCGCGCTTTGCGCCCATCGGTGCGGCGACCTCGCTGTCCGAAGATACCGGGCCGGTCTTCGGCCACGATATCCTGGGGCCCAGGGACAACGACATGATCACCAATTTCGCCACCCCCGGCGAAATGGCCATCGGCCCGCGCATCATCGTGCAGGGCCGCGTGATCGACGAGTTCGGCCGACCGGTGCCGCACACGCTGGTGGAAGTCTGGCAAGCCAATGCGGGCGGGCGCTACCGGCACAAGAAAGAGGGCTATCTCGCGCCGCTCGACCCCAATTTCGGCGGCTGCGGACGCTGCATCACCGACGAGACCGGGCGTTACGAATTCCGCACGGTGAAACCCGGCCCCTATCCCTGGCCGAACGGGCCCGATGACTGGCGGCCCGCGCATATCCATTTCTCGGTCTTCGGGCAAAGCTTTGCGCAGCGGCTCATCACCCAGATGTATTTCGAAGGCGATCCGCTGATCTGGCAATGCCCCATCGTGGGCACCATCCCGTCGCGCGAGGCGATCGAGACGCTGGTCGCCCGGCTGGACCGTCCCGGTTCCCTTCCGATGGATGCGCTGTGTTACCAGTTCGACATCGTGCTGCGCGGCAAGCGCCAGACCATGTTCGAAAACCGCATGGAGGGCATGTGATGAACCGTTTCAAGGAAAGCCCGTCGCAGACGGCAGGCCCTTACGTCCACATCGGCTGCACGCCGAACTTTTCGGGCATCGAAGGCGTGTACCCGGAGGATCTGGGCAAGAAGATGATCACTGACGACGTCTCGGGCCAGCGCATCGCGATCCGCGGCACGGTGATCGACGGCGCGGGCACCGCATTGCGGGATGCGCTGATCGAGATCTGGCAGGCCGATGCGCAGGGCAAGTTCGCCGGTCAGGGCGGCGAGGCCGGCTTTACCGGCTGGGGCCGGTCGCCCGGCGACATGGCCACGGGCGAGTTCGTCTTCGACACGGTCAAGCCGGGCCGGGTGCCGTGGCACAATGGCCAATTGCAGGCGCCGCACGTGACCTTCTGGATCGTGGCGCGCGGGATCAACCTGGGCCTGCACACGCGGATGTACTTTGCCGATGAAGAGGCCGCCAATGCCGAGGACCCGATCCTGAACCGGATCGAGCACAAGTCGCGCATCCCCACCCTGATGGCGCAGCCCGAAGACGGTGGCTATCGCTTCGACATCCGCCTGCAGGGCGAGGGCGAGACGATCTTCTTCGACATCTGACCCATCGCTCGTCGCGCTCTGACAAGCGCGCCTCGCCCGGTTTCGCGAGGCGCGCACGCAAGGGCGCGACGAGCGGCTTGCGCACGAGGACAACACCATGACGAAACCCTGCATCATCTGCGTCGCCATCACCGGCTCCGTGCCGCGGAAAAAGGACAACCCGGCGGTTCCGATCTCGGTCGAGGAGCAGGTGGAAAGCACGCATGCGGCGTTCGAGGCCGGGGCGTCCATCTGCCATGCCCATGTGCGCAACGACGACGAGACTCCCACCTCCGATCCCGAGCGTTTTGCCCGCCTGGTCGAAGGGCTGAAAAAGCACTGCCCCGGGATGATCATCCAGTTGTCCACCGGAGGTCGGTCGGGCGCGGGCCGGGAACGCGGCGGCATGCTGCCCCTGCGGCCCGACATGGCCTCGCTTTCGGTGGGGTCCAACAACTTCCCCACCCGCGTCTACGAAAACCCGCCGGATCTGGTGGACTGGCTCGCCTCTGAGATGCGCGAGCACGAGGTCAAGCCCGAGATCGAGGCATTCGACCTCAGCCACATCTTCAAGGCCGCCGAGATGAACGCCGACGGGCGCATTCCGGGCAAGCTTTACGTGCAGTTCGTCATGGGTGTGAAAAACGCCATGCCCTGCGACCGGGAGGTCTTTGACCACTACATCAAGACGGTCCGGCGCCTCGCCCCCGAGGCCGAATGGTGTGCCGCCGGCATCGGACGCCACCAGATCGAGGTCAACGAATGGTGCATCGCCGCCGGCGGCCACACCCGGACGGGGCTTGAAGACAATGTCCGGCTGGATCGCGACACGCTTGCGCCGTCGAACGCCGCGCTGGTGCGGCGCGCCGTTGCGCTGTGCGAGAAGTACGAACGCCCCGTCGCCACATGGGCGCAGGCCCGCGACATGCTGGGATTGCGGGCCGCCTGACCTGTTGACCGGCGATGTCGGGGGACGCAGGGGGCACCCGGTTCTTCCAGGGCCTTGAGGTCCTGCCCGAAGGCGGGGACAAGACCATCACCGCCGTTCGGTCGCGCGGATCCCCTGACCGACGCCCTGACGATCAGGACACCGGGGGGCCGCCGAAACAGGTGGCCGCCACCTCCGGCACCGTACCGGCGGGCACGACATCGAACCGGCTGCGCGCCAGCAAGTCGTTGCCCGCGCGCAACTCGAACGTCCAGCGGCCCTGGACCATCTCGTAGCGCTGTTCGAAGGTGAACATGTTCAGCGCGGGCTCGCCCGCCGTCAGCGGCACGTTCCAGCTTTGCACCCGGACCCGTGCCGCGCCCATGGGTGGATGCGACAGCACCAGCCGCGCCTGATCGGGCACCCCCCGCCGCGCCTGGACGCGGATGCCGAAGCTCAGCCCGCGCACCGCAGGCACGCGGGTCGTGACCACATCGACATGGCGATCCCTGCGCACCAGGTTCAGCACACCGCTTTCCGTCAGGGGCGCCTCGCGCCGCCCTTCCAGGACGATGTCGCAGATCACCCCGGCTTCCAGCAACTCCACCGCACCATGACCGTCCGCCGCCGCGGCTCCGGCCAGAAAAAGCGCGGCGATCCCGGCGCGCAGACAGCGGCCCGCGGCAGACCGGTTGGTTTGAGCACATCCGTGTTGAGGCATTTTAGCCATTCCTTTGCCAATTTCGCCTGCAATCGTGTCAGGACGGCGGCCTGATTCGCAGTTTGGGATTGTTGTAAAGGCAAAAATCTCGCATAGTGCGGAAAAAAACAGGCAAGCAGAGCAGAACAAGGAACATGTCACATGTCTAAGATCGCCCTTGTGGACGATGACAGGAACATCATGACATCGGTTTCCATGACCCTGGAGGCAGAGGGGTTCGAGGTGGAAACCTATAATGACGGCCAGGCCGCGCTGGACGCCTTCAACAAGAAGATGCCCGACATGGCCGTCTTCGACATCAAGATGCCGCGCATGGACGGCATGGACCTGCTGCAGCGCGTGCGCCAGAAATCCAAGATGCCGGTGATCTTCCTGACCTCGAAAGATGACGAGATCGACGAGGTGCTGGGCCTGCGCATGGGCGCGGACGACTATGTGAAAAAGCCGTTCTCGCAACGGCTTCTGGTCGAACGCATCCGCGCGCTTCTGCGCCGTCAGGAGGCGGTGGCCGGCGACGTCGTGGGCGAAACCGAAGAGACCAAGCTGATGGTGCGCGGATCGCTGACCATGGATCCGCTGCGCCACGCCGTCACCTGGAAAGGCCAGGACGTGTCGCTGACGGTGACCGAATTCCTGCTGCTGCAGGCCCTTGCGCAGCGTCCGGGCTTCGTCAAGTCGCGCGACCAACTGATGGACGTCGCCTATGACGATCAGGTCTATGTCGACGACCGCACCATCGACAGCCACATCAAGCGCCTGCGCAAGAAGATGCGTTCGGTCGATGACGATTTTGCCGCGATCGAGACGCTGTACGGTATCGGCTACCGCTACAACGAAGAGTGATCCATGGCCCTGGCCGAGCGGTTCTTTACGCGCGACACCGGCGATGCGGATCGCCGTGACGCGGATGTTGTTCTGGGCGACGACTGGGTCGCTCCGGACAGCACCGTGGAAAAGGAGCTGCGCGACAGCCGCGCGCGGCGCAGCCTGTTTTCGCTGAATCGCTCGCCGCTGACGCGCAAGATCATCACCTTCAACCTGATCGCGCTGAACGTCCTGGTGGCGGGCATCCTCTGGCTCAACTCCTCGCGCGATACCCTTGCCGTGCAGCGCGCCAACGCGCTGCAGGCCGAGGTGGAGCTGATCGCCGACATCTTCGAGGCGCAGCTGCCGCAGGACGGCCCCGCAGGTCTGGGCACCTCGGACGGCATCGACGTGCCCGGCACCGTGGCCGGGATCGAACTGCGCGAAGGCGTGCAGGTGCTGATCTATGACAGCGCCAGCTTCCTCGTGGGCGAAGCGGCGGGGCAGATGCCGCCCATCGTTGCACCCTCGCGCTCGGAAACCGAACCGACGCTGATCTCCAATTTCCTCGATTCCGTCTGGAATGGCATCGCGGGGCTGTTCACCTATTTCTCGGCCGAGCCCGAGCTGGTGCTGGAAGACAAGCTGCGCCGCATGATCGAGGCCGGCGATCCCACCGTGACGCGGGTGGAATCCGGCACCGGGCCCGATGGCGACACGCTGTTTCACGCCTTCTCGCCGATCCGGCAGGCGGGCGCGGTGGTGGGCACCGTCGCCATGGTCTCACCCGCGCGCGAGATCGATGCCGCCGTCAGTGCCGAGCGTGAGCACGTGTTGCAGATGTTCGTGATCGCCACGCTGGTTTCCATCGGGCTCAGCCTTGTTCTGGCCTCGACCATCGCCAACCCGATCTCGGACCTGGCCGACGCCGCCGAAATAGGGCGCGACCGCAACCGCCGGTCGGTGGCCCCCGGCCGGATCCGCATCCCCGACCTGACCGCGCGCCCGGACGAGATCGGGCGCCTGTCCGGCGCGCTGCGCGGCATGGTCTCGGCCTTGTATGACCGCATCGACAGCAACGAGCAGTTCGCCGCCGATGTCGCGCACGAGATCAAGAATCCGCTGGCCAGCCTGCGCTCGGCCGTGGGCAGCCTGCGCATGGTCAAGAAGGAAGAACACCGGACCAAGCTGCTGGACGTGATCGAACATGACGTGCGCCGGCTCGACCGTCTGGTCAGCGACATCTCCAATGCCTCGCGGCTGGACAGCGAACTGGTCAAGGAAGAAGAGCAGGAGTTCAACCTGCTGGAAATGCTGACCAATATCGGCGACTTCCTGGGCCAGGACGCGCGCGCCAAGGGGATCGAGTTCATCACCGACCTGCCGCCGCGCCCGATCCCGATCAACGGGCTGGAGCCGCGGCTGGCGCAGGTCTTTGTCAACCTGATCACCAACGCCATCAGCTTTTGCGAGGATGGCGACGCGATCCGCGTCTGGGCCCGGCGCCGCGACAATCGCGTGCTGGTCGTGGTCGAGGATACCGGCCCCGGCATTCCCGAAGAGGCGCTGACCAAGATCTTCAAGCGCTTCTACACCTCGCGCCCGCAATCGGATTTCGGCAACAATTCCGGCCTGGGCCTTGCGATCTCGAAACAGATCGTCGAGGCGCATGGCGGCGTGATCTGGGCCGAGAACATCCGCCCGACCGAGGCCGACGTGACCTCTGAACCGCTGGGCGCACGTTTTGTCGTGGGTCTGCCGATCTGATCCCCTGCCCGATGGCAGCCTGCTGCTGCACGCCACCGCCGTAGCGGTGGCTGGCCGCGCGTTGCTGATCACCGGCGCGTCCGGCAGCGGCAAATCCGCGCTTGCGCTCGAAATGATGGCCCGCGGTGCGCAATTGGTGGCGGATGACCGGGTGATCGCAGCCGTCGATCCCGCGGCAGGCGGGCTGTGGCTGTCGGCCCCGGCCCGGTTGCGCGGTCTGATCGAAGCGCGGGGGCTGGGACTCCTGCACGCCGAGAGCCTGCCTCGCGCCCGCGCCGCCGCCATCCTGGATCTTGACAGGCATGAAACGGCACGGCTGCCCGACAGCCGCGAAACCGAGCTTCTGGGATGCAGGCTCCCCTTGCTTCACAATTTCGCCTCTGCCTATTTTCCCGCAGGGCTCGTGCAATATCTCAAGGCGGGTCGGGGAGAGTGAGGATGCGCCAGCCTGCCAGCACCAACCAGCGCGTGGTTCTTGTGACCGGCCCGTCCGGGGCCGGCCGGTCCACGGCCATCGATTCGCTGGAGGATTTCGGGTTTGAAAGCATCGACAACATCCCGCTCAGCCTGATCCCGCGCCTGATCGACGGGGTCGGGCCGCTGCTGCGGCCGCTGGCGCTGGGCATCGACGTGCGCAACCGGGATTTCAGCGCCACGGGGCTGCTGGACCTGTACCACCTGCTGGGCGAACGCCCGGGCATCGCCGTCGATCTTCTTTATATCGACTGCAGCGCCGAGGTGCTGACACGGCGGTATTCGGAAACCCGCCGCCGCCACCCGCTGGCCCCGGATGCTTCGCCGTCATCGGGGATTGCGCGCGAACTGGAACTGCTGGGCGACGTGCGGTCCCGCGCCGACATCCTTATCGACACGTCCGACCTGACGGTGCACGACCTGCGGCGCGAGATGAAGGGCTGGTTCGGCCAGACCACCGGTCAGCGCATGGCCGTGTCGCTGCACTCCTTTTCGTTCAAGCGCGGCACGCCCCCCGGGCTCGACACCACCTATGACGTGCGCTTTCTGCGCAACCCGCATTGGGACCCGTCGCTGCGCGCGATGACCGGGCTGGACGAGGCGGTGGCATCCTATGTCGCCGCCGACCCCCGCCATGCCGGGCTGGTGTCGCGCGTTGCCGATTACCTTCTGTTCGTGCTTCCGGCCTATGTTGAAGAGGGCAAGGCGCATTTTTCCGTGGGCTTCGGCTGCACCGGCGGCCAGCACCGGTCGGTCGCGGTGACGCAAACCATGGCGGCCACCCTTGCGCATGCAGGCTGGCAGGTGTCTATTCGACATCGCGAACTGGAGCGGCGCGGCCTTTCTGCCGCGGACGCACGGCAAACCGACAAGGCGGGAAGGCTCGGGCAGTGATCGGCATCGTGATCGTGGCGCATGGCGGGCTCGCCCGGGAATACCTTGCCGCGGTCGAGCATGTCGTGGGCAAGCAGACGGCGATCCTGGCCATCTCGATCGAAGCGGACTGCAACCGGGGCGACAAGCAGGCGGAAATCTGCGCCGCCGCCGACAGTGTGGACCAGGGTCAGGGCGTGATCGTCGTGACCGACATGTTCGGCGGGTCGCCGTCGAACCTGTCGCTCCGGGCCTGCCGGCCCGAAAACCGCAGGATCCTCTACGGGGCCAACCTCCCGATGCTGATCAAGTTGGCCAAGAGCCGCGACGTGCCGGTGCCCGAGGCCGCCCGCCGCGCGCTGGAAGCCGGGCGGAAATATATTGACAGCCGCAACATAAGCGCCGATCCCTCGTGAATTGGCCGTCACGGAAGAACGGGACATGACAGACAGCGTCACACGCGTGCTGAAGATCGTGAACGAAAAGGGACTGCACGCCCGCGCTTCGGCCAGACTGGTCGAGGTGGTCGAGGGATTCGACGCCATGGCCGAGGTGCGCCGCGACGGCATGACCGCATCGGGCGACAGCATCATGGGGCTTTTGATGTTGGCAGCGGCCAAAGGAACAACTATTGAAGTGCAAACCTCCGGCCCGGATGCACAGGCGCTGGCGGATGCGGTCGAGACCCTCGTTGCCGACCGTTTCGGAGAAGATTGCTGACCCGGCGGAAAACCGGGCGCATGGAGACGGGACAGACGACACGCATGGTTGAGAGCACACAGGCGACCACCAGGCACAGACCCGCCCCTCAGGCGTACAAGCCCAGCGACCCGTATGACAAGCGCCGGGTCAGCTATGCCAACACCTTCACCAACCCGTGGAAGGCCAATTCCATCCGCGCGATGGAGTGGATGACGGGCAAGATCCCGCTGCTGCGCATCGTGCGCCGGTTCGAGCGGCTGGGCTATGTTGAAGGCCAGGCTTTCTGGACCCAGGCGCTGAACGTCATGGGGATCGACCTGCAGACCCCACAATCGCAGATCGACAACATCCCCAAGGAGGGTCCGGTGGTGGTGGTGGCGAACCATCCTCACGGGCTGGTGGACGGGATGGTGCTGGCCAGCCTGATCGGCAAGGTGCGCACCGATTACAAGATCCTCACCCGCTCGCTCTTGACCGGCGTGAAGGAAATCGATCCGTTCATGATCCCCGTGCCCTTCCCGCACGAGGCCGATGCCCGCGAACAGGGGCTGGAGATGCGGGCGCGGGCGATGGACCACCTCAAGCAGGGCGGGGTGATCGCACTGTTCCCGTCGGGTGTGGTGGCGGCGTCGGAAACCTGGTGGGGGCCGGCGGTCGAGGCCGTCTGGAACCCGTTTACGGCGAAGATGATCCAGCGGTCGGGGGCGACGGTGGTGCCGATCTTTTTCCCCGGCCAGAACTCGCGCGCCTACCAGATCGCCAACAAAATCTCGGCCACGGTGCGCCAGGGGCTGCTGATCCACGAGGTCGTGCATGCCTGCCACCGCCCGCAAAAGCCGGTTGTGGGCCGCGCCCTTTCGCCGGACGACCTGCGCGCGATTGCCGGAGGCCAGCGAGAATTCGTCGCCCGCCTGCGCGACCTGACGCTGGCCCTGCGCGAGGCGACCTGACGCTTATCGCGTCGGCACCGGCGCCTCGCCGCGGTAGTCGTAGAAACCGCGGCTGGTCTTGCGGCCCAGCCACCCGGCCTCCACGTATTTCGTGAGCAACGGACAGGGCCGGTACTTGGTATCGGCCAAACCGTCATGCAGCACGTTCATGATGGCAAGGCAGGTGTCCAGCCCGATGAAATCCGCCAGTTCCAACGGGCCCATCGGGTGGTTGGTACCCAGCTTCATCGCCATGTCGATGGAAGTCACATTGCCGACGCCCTCGTACAGCGTATAGACCGCCTCGTTGATCATCGGCATCAGGATGCGGTTGACGATGAAGGCCGGGAAATCCTCGGCGCTGGCGGCGGTCTTGCCGAGCTTCTCGACCACGGCAAGGCAGGCCTCATAGGTCTCCTGATCGGTGGCGATGCCGCGGATCAGTTCCACAAGCTGCATCACTGGCACCGGGTTCATGAAATGAAATCCCATGAACTTTTCGGGCCGGTCGGTGCGCGAGGCCAGCCGCGTGATCGAGATCGACGAGGTGTTGGAGGTCAGGATGGTGTGCGGCTGCAATTTTGGCACCAGCGCCTCGAAGATCTTGTGCTTGACCGCCTCGTTTTCGGTGGCGGCCTCGATCACCAGATCGCTGGCGGCCACCTCGGCCAGATCCAGCGTGGCGCGGATGCGGGCCATGGCGGCGTCGCGGTCGGACTGGCTGACCTTGCCGCGGCTCACCTGCCGGTCGATATTGCGGGTCACCTGGGCAACGGCCTTGTCCAGCGCCTCCTGGCTGATGTCGTTGAGACAGACGTCATACCCGGCCAGGGCCATCACATGGGCGATTCCATTGCCCATCTGCCCGGCCCCCACGACACCAACCGATCTGATTTCCATCCCCAGCCCTCCTGCCGCCGTTGCGGGCAAACCATAGGCCCGTGGCAACTGCGCCTGCAAGGCCAGCCGGGAAAAGTCCTGTCGCTTTTTCACATTAGCGGATTGGCAAGGGTTTTGCCGCAGTTTGACAGAGGGTGAAAAGAAAGGGTGGCGTGATGACGTACCAGCGCTCCGGTCAGGACCGGCTGGAATACTACCCCTGTCGCTATCAGGGTTCCCGCGTGCTGTTCCGCGGACCCAGGCGCGATCTTTCGGGGTCTTACATTGCCTATCTGGGCGGGTTGGAAACTTACGGGCGATTTGTCGAAACGCCCTATCCAACCCTTCTGGAACGGCGTCTTGCGGTGGCTTGTGCGAATTTCGGCGTGGTCAACGCCGGGGTCGACCTGTATTTGCAGGATCCGGCGATCCTCGACCTTGCGGCCGAAGCATCGGCGAAGGTTCTGCAGGTCATGGGCGCACAGAACATGTCGAACCGGTTCTACCAGGTGCATCCGCGCCGCAATGACCGGTTCCTGCGCGCCTCGGAACGGCTCGAAACCTTGTATCCCGAGGTGGATTTCACCGATTTCCACTTCAACCGCCATATGCTGGGCCATCTGGCCGGGCTGGCGCCGGACCGGTTCGACGCGGTGGTGGAGGAATTGCAGCAGGCCTGGATCGCCCGCATGAAGCACCTGCTGACGATCCTGCGCGGCAATGTCGTTCTGTTGTGGTTCTCGCGCCACGACCCGTCGGCGCGGCTGGCCGCCGAGATCGAGGACGAACCGCTCTTTGTGACCCGCAAGATGCTCCAGACGCTGGAGCCACGGGTCGCTGCCGTGGTCGAGGTTGTGCCGCCGCAGGAGGTTCTGATGGAGGGCACGGTCGGCATGCATTTTACCGATTACGAAGCCTGCGCCGCCGAGGAACAGATGGGACCCCGTGCGCATGAGCTGGTGGCCAATGCGCTGGAGGTGCCGCTGCGCAGCCTGGTGCGCGCGCCCAAGTAAAAGGCCCGCCACCGGGGCGGGCCTTGGGGTATCGCGTAGGGCGGGGTTTACCCCGCCGCAGCTTACAGCTTGTCGGTCAGTTCCGGCACGGCCTGGAACAGGTCGGCGACAAGGCCGAAATCTGCCACCTGGAAGATCGGGGCCTCTTCGTCCTTGTTGATCGCGACGATCACCTTGGAGTCCTTCATGCCGGCAAGGTGCTGGATCGCGCCCGAGATGCCGACGGCCACGTACAGATCCGGGGCCACAACCTTGCCGGTCTGGCCCACCTGCCAGTCGTTCGGGGCAAAACCCGAATCGACCGCGGCGCGCGACGCACCCACGGCGGCACCCAGCTTGTCGGCCAGCTTTTCGATCAGCGCAAAATCGTCCTGCGAGCCCACGCCGCGCCCGCCCGAGACCACGACACCCGCCGAGGTCAGTTCGGGACGGTCGCTTGCCGCCACCTTGTCCTCGACCCATTCCGACAGCGCCGGATCGGCGGCGGCGGCGATGGTCTCGACCGGGGCCGTGCCGTCCACGGCGGCGGCGTCAAAGGTCGAGGTCCGCACGGACAGCACCTTGGTGGCGTCCGAAGACTTCACCGTCTGGATCGCGTTGCCGGCATAGATCGGACGCTCGAACGTGTCGGCATCCACCACGGCGGTCACGTCGGTGATCACCATCACGTCCAGCAGCGCCGCAACGCGCGGCAGGATGTTCTTGGCGTCGGTGGTCGCCGGGGCGACGATGTGGCTGAATTCGCCCGCAAGGCTGACGATCAGGTCGGACACCGGCTCGGCCAGGCGATGGCCGTAAAGATCGTTCTCGGCGCACAGCACCTTGGCGACACCGGCAATCTTGGCAGCTTCGGCAGCGGCGCCAGAGCAGCTTGCCCCGGCACACAGGACCGTCACGTCCCCCAGCTGCGCCGCGGCGGTGACCGCCTTGGCGGTGGCATCGACGGCAAGCACGCCGTCCGTGATTTCGGCAATCAGCAGAACAGCCATTACAGGGCCCCCACTTCTTTCAGTTTCGCCACCAGCTCGTCGACCGAGCCCACCTTGATCCCGGCTGCCCGCGCCTCGGGTTCGCCGGTCTTGACGATTTCCAGCCGCGGCGTCACGTCGACACCCAGATCGGCGGCGGTCTTTTCGTCCAGCGGCTTTTTCTTGGCCTTCATGATGTTCGGCAGCGAGGCATAGCGCGGCTCGTTCAGGCGCAGGTCGGTCGAGATGACGGTGGGCATCCTGACCTTGACGGTCTGCAGCCCGCCATCCACCTCGCGGGTGACCACCGCGTGATCGCCCTCGATATCGACCTTGTTGGCGTACATGGCCTGCGACCAGCCCAACAGCGCCGACAGCATCTGTCCGGTGGCGTTCATGTCGTTGTCGATGGCCTGCTTGCCGCACAGCACGAGGCCCGGCTGTTCCTCTTCGACCACCTTGGCCAGGATCTTGGCCACGGCCAGCGGCTCGATATCCTGATGCACGTCGTCGGCGGCCACCACCAGGATGGCGCGGTCGGCCCCCATGGCAAGCGCGGTGCGCAGGGTTTCCTGGCTTTGCTTGACGCCGATGGACACGGCCACCACCTCGTCGGCCTTGCCGGCTTCCTTCAGGCGGATCGCCTCTTCGACGGCGATCTCGTCGAACGGGTTCATCGACATCTTGACATTGGCGAGATCGACACCGCTCCCATCCGCCTTCACACGGACCTTCACGTTGTAGTCGATCACGCGCTTGACAGGCACCAGTACCTTCATTTGCGTGTCTCTCCTCGGGTTGGACGCGATGCCGGGCGGCACCGATTGCTGGTCTTGACGGGTGTCTTAGCGCGGCGACCCCGGGGGAAACAGGGCAAAATCGTCACGTTAGCGCTTAACGACGTCGCGTTTTGCCGCGCCCCGGCTCAGCGACAGATGCGCTGCAGCGCCTGCCATTCGGCCGGACCAAGCACCGGGCGCGGCTGGAACCCGTCCGGAACCGCGGCGCGCGCCGCCTCGATCCGGTCGCCAAGGCGGGGATGCGACATGAAATGCGCCACAAACCCTTCGGCATCGCCGCCCATGGCGCGAAACCGCTCGAACATCTCGGCCAGCGCCGCAGGCGCGATCTGGGCGCGGATCATCATCTCGTGGGCAAAGACATCCGCCGCGGCCTCGGCCTCCTGGCTGTATTGCGCCTCGATCAGCCGTTCGGCCAGCAGCAGCACGAGGGTCCCGCCGGCAAAATCGCCAAAGAGCAGCCCCAGCACACCGATGGACCCGGCCGAGCGCAGCGCGTGCCGGGTGGGATCGCGGCTGACCACATGGCCAATTTCATGCGCAAAGACCGCAGCCACCTCTTCGGCGGATCCGGCCTTGTCGATCAGGCCGCGGAAAAAGACGATATTGCCGCCGGGCAGGGCAAAGGCGTTGACCATGGGGTGGTCCAGAACGTGTACGGTCAGGTCGACCGGCAGGTCCTGCGCTTCGGTCAACCGCGCCTGCATCGTCTCCAGCGCGGCGCGGCCCTCCGTGCCGGAACAGCTGGGCACCGGACGCAGCCCGGTTTCGTCCAGCGCGCCGCGAATCTGCTCCAGCGTGACCTCGCCCAGCGCAGCTTCGCCTTCGGGCGGGATGAATCCGGCCAGCTGGTCCGCCATCACCGGCACAAGCACGAAGATGATCAGCGCAACGGAGGCCACCGCCGCCACCGCCCAGGCCGCCAGCCGCCCGCGACGCGCCACCGGGGCAGAGCGTGTGCGGTTGGGCAGCCGCGGGACCAGCGCGCGGTCGGGCAGGATCAGGCGCTGTACCGGATCCCCCTTCAGGCGCAGCACCAGCAAATCGCCGCCGGCCTGGTCGGGCACCTCGCGGATGTCGTCCAGCGGCCAGTCGATCCCGTCACCCACCAGCACCTTGCGTGTCTCGTCGATGCCCAGCACCACGCCACGTGGCGCCGCGCTTTGCCCGTCGAGATAGCTGGCGGTCGAGCGGAACGCCGCAGGACGCGCCCCCACGCGCAGAACCGTGCTCATAGCGAAGCCCCCACATCCAGCGCCTCGGCAAAGCCTTCGGCCTCGGCATGTTCATCCCGCGGGCGTTGCCGGATGCCGCGCAGCCCGGCATGGCCCGTCACCGTCAGCCCCCGGGCATAGTGGCGAAAGATCGGCATCGTCACCAGCGCATGGGTCAGCGCCGACCACAGCAGGAAGATGCAGAAATACAGCCCCGCGCTGATCGCCACCAGCACCCAGCGCTCCAGCCCGCTGAGGTCCACCGGCAGGTCCTCTAGCCCCAGTTCGACCAGCGTTTCGGTGGATTGCACCGCCAGGATCAGCCCGCCCAGAACACCGGCGGGCAGCGACACGACAATCAGCGCCAGCAGGTAGCCAAAGAACAGGATCCATGTCACGCGCAGCGGCGCGGCCTCCAGCCGCAGGCCCGTGTCCTTCAACGTCTTGGTGGCGGTCAGCCGGCGCAGGCTGTCGACGCGGTAATACACCAGGCCGAAAAGCGCGATCAGCGCCGCCACCAGCGCAAGTGGCACCGCCTGCAGGTACCGCTCGGCCAGGGCCAGCCCGCCTGCGGCCAGCCCCAGCGCCGCCGCCACGAACAACCAGCGCATGGAGCCGTAGAGCATCGTCCAGCGACCGCCCTGCGACATCCGCGCATCGCCAAAGAAGGTGCGGTTGGTGCGGTAGGCTTCGAGCTTGTAGGTCATCAGCGGCCATAGCAGCCCGCCCGAGACCAGCGTCAAAGCCCAGTACCAAAGCGCGCGCAGGGCATAGCCCCAGGCCCCCGGCTCCAGCCCGAAGCGCAGGCCGCGCCAGCGGGTGCGGGCCAGCACGTAGCGCCGCGCGCGGTATTGCGCGTAAAACCAGATCGGGATCACGCCGACGAGGCTGGCAAGGTAGGCGACGCTATTGCCCTGGAACAGCGAGAAGCTGGCGAACATCAAGAGCAGGTTCACGATCCCGATGTAAAACGCCAGGATAACCACGGCGATCAGGAAGCCCAGCAGCTTTTCATACGGGTCGCCCACATATTCCAGCGGATGCCCGCCCACGCGCACGCCGGACCAGTACCAGCGGCGCAGGCGCGTCTTCATCCAGAACCGGTACAGCCCCAGCGTCAGCACGGTCAGCACACCGGTCTTGAGTGCCAGCCAGAACAGCGGGCCGCGCGTGCCGACAAATAGCGTGGCCAGCGTGTCGGGGGCAACCTGGTCAGGTGAACCGGTTGTCCCTTGGGAAGCCGCGCGGGGCCATGCGTCCGGTGCCGGCGCGCTTGGCCCGCCACTCGCCAAGATCGGACTCGGTCCTTGTCCGCCCGGCAGGATCGCGCCAGGAGAGGCCTTCGCCCAGGGTGAAGGTGGTCGCGTCACTCAGACCCCCATCCTTGTACTTTTGCAGCCTTACCCCCTTGCCTCGCCCCATCTCGGGCAGCTCGTCAAGCAGGAAGACCAGCACCTTGCGGTTTTCTCCCACAACCGCGACCGCATCGCCAGTGACAGGTTTGCAAAGCCGCGCCTTGACCGGCGCACGGACGTTCAGCACCTGCTTGCCGGCGCGGGTCTGGGCCACCACCTCGTCTTCGGGCACGATGAACCCGTCTCCGGCGCTGGAGGCCACCAGCAGCCTGCGCCCGGGCTGGTGGATGAACAGATCGACGATCTCGGCCTCGTTGGGCAGGTCGACCATGATCCGCACCGGCTCACCCATGCCGCGCCCGCCGGGCAGCGCGCTGGCCTGCAAGGTGTAGAACCGCCCGTTTGATCCGAAGATCAGCAGCTTGTCGGTGGTTTCGGCATGGAAGATGAAGCGCGGGCCATCGCCATCCTTGAACTTCAACTCGCGGTCCAGCGCGATATGGCCGGTCATGGCGCGGATCCAGCCCATTTGCGAGCAGACCACGGTGATCGGCTCGCGCTCGATCATCGCTTCCAGCGGCACCTCTTCGGCGTCCACCGCGTCGGCAAAAGTCGTGCGGCGCGCACCGCCGCTGTAATCCTTGCCGAACTTCTTGCGCACCTCGCGCAACTCTTCGGCGATGCGCTTCCATTGCAGGTCTTCGCTGTCCAGAAGGTCCGTCAGGTCGGCGCGTTCGGACATCAGCTTGTCCTGCTCGGATTTCAGCTCCAGCTCTTCAAGACGACGGAGCGAGCGCAGGCGCATGTTCAGGATCGCCTCGGCCTGCACGTCCGAAAGGCCGTCTTCGCGGCCAAGGTAGCGCTGCGGCACACCGGCGGGTGCGCCGTCCTCCTCGGCCAGAACGCCGGTCAGGTCGGCATTCGGGTCCGCCACCAGTTGCAGCGAGGCCATGTCCACCCCCAGCAGGGGCGAGACATACTGGGCTTCGGACATCGCCCGCGCGATGCCCGCCTGATGGGTCCGCGACCAGTCCTCGTACATCAGCGCGGCCTTGGGATCGTCGTCGTAGCGGATGATCTCGATCACCCGGTCAAGGTTCAGGAAAGCCACCATCAGCCCTTCGAGCACCTCGAGCCGCGCGTCGATCCGGCGCAACCGGTGGCGCGCACGGCGGATCAGCACGTCGCGGCGGAAGTCGAGAAAGGCGCGCAGCACCTCCTTCATCGAGCAGACCTTGGGCGTGACCCCGTCGATCAGAACGTTCATGTTGAGCGAGAACCGGATCTCGAGATCCGAATTGCGGAACAGCATCGCCATCAGCGTGTCGGGATCGACCGTGCGGCTGCGCGGCTCCAGCACCATGCGGACATCCTCGGCGGATTCGTCCCGCACATCGGCGAGGATCGGCACCTTCTTGGTCTGGATCAGTTCGGCGATGCGTTCGACCAGCTTGGATTTCTGCACCTGGTAGGGAATCTCGGTGACGACCACCTGCCATTGCCCGCGGCCGAGATCCTCGACCTCCCACCGCGCGCGCAGGCGGATCGCGCCGCGCCCGGTGGCATAGGCCTGCGCGATGTTTTCGCGCGCCTCCGCGATCACGCCGCCGGTGGGGAAATCGGGGCCGGGCACGAAGTCCAGGAGCTTTTCGTCGCTGGCACCGGGGGACTTGATCAGGTGCAGGCAGGCCTCGATCAGCTCGCCGATATTGTGCGGCGGGATGTTCGTCGCCATCCCGACGGCAATCCCGCTGGAGCCATTGGCCAAGAGGTTCGGGTACGACGCCGGAAGCACCACGGGCTCCATCAACCGGCCATCGTAGTTGGGGCGGAAGTCGACCGAATCCTCGTCCAGCCCCTGCAACAGCGCCTCGGACATCACCGTCAGTCGCGCTTCGGTATAGCGCGAGGCGGCCGGGTTATCCCCGTCGATATTGCCAAAGTTGCCCTGCCCGTCCACCAGCGGGTAGCGGATGGTGAAATCCTGCGCGAGCCGCGCCATCGCGTCGTAGATCGCGCCGTCGCCATGGGGATGGAAATCCCCCATCGTGTCGCCGCTGATCTTGGCCGATTTCAGGAACCCCCCCGTCGGGGTCAGCCGCAACCGTCGCATGGCGTAAAGAATGCGGCGGTGCACCGGTTTCAGACCGTCCCGCGCATCGGGCAGCGCGCGGTGCATGATGGTGGACAGCGCATAGGTCAGATAACGCTCGCCAATCGCGCGCCGCAGCGGCTCTGCCACATCCCGAGGGTTCATGTTGGGGTCGAACGCGTCATCATCCATAGATGATGTGATACAGTGACACCATTTCCCCGTAAAGCGACGGCCCGGGAAAAAATCCCGGATTTTCCCTTAGCCATTGATCGGGAATCGGGTATCACTCCGACAACGCCGCGTTGTCTGCACGCGGTTTTCAATACGAGTTTCGGGGGGGGGCGCTGCGTATGTCGCGCATTATTCTCATTACGTTCGGCGTGCTGGGTTGGGCATGGTACGAACTGTCTGGCGGGTCGGATTTCGAACCCGGCTCCAACGGCCTGACCGTGCTGGCCCGTGTCGAACAGCAGGATCTGCCCGCGCCGCAGCCGCAGGTCAGCCGCACGGATGTGTCCGCGGCGGACCTGACCGGCGTCGGCCAGCCGAACGCCGACCAGCCGCGGATCGAAAAGGCCAGCCTGACCAGCGCCGCCCCTGCGCCGCAGCGACCGACGGTGGCACCGCAGCCGAAACCCGAAGCGCAGGTGCTGACCCTGTCGGTGGACGGGCTTGGTGCGCCCGCCAAGGCCGAGGACGTGTTTGCCGCCGTCGATTATCGCGCCGTCACCGGCAGCCGCGTCAACCTGCGCAGCGGCCCCAGCACCGAGTTCGACGTGGTCACACAGCTGCGCCGCGGCAACGAGGTCGAGGTGCTGCGGGACGAAGACACCGGCTGGGTCAAGCTTCGCGCCATCGACGGCAACCATATCGGCTGGATGTCCGAGGATTTCCTGACCGCCATCAACTGATCCCAAGCCGGATCCCGGATCGCCTCATGTCGAACGCCGCAGCTACTGCGGCGTTTTTCCTTGTCCGGGTGCATTGAAACCGGCCCGCATTCCGCGCTACCCCGGCGCAATCTGGACGGAGCGCGGCATGTCCGACAAAAGCCTTCTGATCACCGGCTGTTCCTCGGGCATCGGCCTGGACGCCGCGCGCGGCTTGCGGGCGCGGGGCTGGCGCGTGTTCGCCGCCTGCCGGCAGGCCGAGGATTGCGCACGCCTGCAAGCCGAAGGCTTTGACGCGCCACAGATGGACTACACCGCCTCTGACAGCCTTGCCGCCGGGCTGGCCGAAGTGCTGGAGCAAACCGGCGGCACCCTGCACGCGCTGATCAACAACGGGGCCCATGCCACGCCCGGCGCGCTGGAAGACATGCCCACCGACGCGCTGCGGGCCCTGTTCGAGGCGAATTTCTTTGGCTGGCACGATCTGACGCGGCAGGTCATCCCGGTGATGCGCAGGCAGGGGCACGGTCGGATTGTCTGCATCTCGTCGGTGCTGGGCTTTGTCGCCTATCCCTGGCGCGGGGCCTATGTGGCCAGCAAGTTCGCGCTGGAAGGCTGGGCCGACACGCTGCGGCTGGAGATGCGCGACACGCCGATCCATGTCAGCACCATCAATCCCGGCCCCATCACCACGCGCTTTCGCGAAAACGCCATCCCGCATTTCGAACGCTGGATCGCGTGGGAACACTCCCCGCGGGCCGCGCAGTACCGTGCCATCCTGCACCGCCTGTACGAAGACCGCGGTCCGGACCGGTTCGAACTGCCGCCCGAGGCCGTGACCCGCACGCTGGACCGCGTCCTGAGCGCGCCGCGCCCCCGTGCGCGGTATGACGTCACCACCCCCACCCACATCATGCGGGCCGCGCGCCGGGTTCTGCCCACCCGCGTGCTCGACAGCATTCTGGCCAAAGGCGCCTGACCCGGGTTCGCTTTTTGCGCGGGCCCGGCTATCTCTGGCAAAACCATTCGGAGGACACATGGCCAAAGACCCCCTCTTCATCGTCGTGGCGGTCGCGATGCTACTGGTGCTGGGCATCCTGCTTTTCGGCATCTCCACATTCGCCAAGGGCGGCGAATTCAACAGGAAATATGCCAACAAGGCGATGCGCTGGCGCATCATGGCGCAGTTCGGCGCGGTGGTGCTGATCCTGCTGTTCGTCTGGATCCGGCGCGGAGGCTGACATGGTTGTGTTGTCCAAGATCTACACCAAGACCGGCGATGCCGGCGAAACCGCGCTGGGCAACGGCGCACGGGTGGCCAAGCATTCGATGCGCGTGACGGCCTATGGCACCTCGGACGAGCTGAACTCGGTGGTGGGCCTGGCGCGGCTGCAGGCCGAGGGCGCGCTCGATGATCAGCTGTCGCGCATCCAGAACGACCTGTTCGATCTGGGGGCGGATCTGTGCGTGCCCGATCTGGCGTCGGACGCCGATGCGGAATACCCGCGTCTGCGCATGACCGCGGCGCAAGTGGCGCGGCTCGAAGCCGAGATCGACGCGATGAACGCGCGGCTGGAGCCCTTGCGCAGCTTTATCCTGCCCGGCGGCTCGGCGCTGTCCGCGCATCTGCACCACTGCCGCACGGTCTGCCGCCGCGCAGAGCGGCTGACGGTGGAACTGGCCACGATGGAAGAGGTGAACACCGAGGCGGTGCGCTATCTCAACCGGCTGTCCGACTGGTTCTTCGTCGCCGCCCGTATCGCCAATGATGACGGCCGCGCCGACGTGCTCTGGGTGCCGGGGGCCAACCGCTGATCGGGATCGCCCCTCGGGCTGCGCGCGCCTGCAGCCGCCCCGCGCAACCGGTTCTCTCTCCCCTTGGGAGACAGGGTTAGGGTGAGGGGGACATCGCGCCGCCCGTCCGGGGCGCGACACCAGCCCGGTGCAACACGTCGCCCGTACCTCAGCGCCGCCGGTCGCGGCGCGAGGACATCGGCTGAAACGCCACGCTGACATGCGCTTCGCAATAGGGTTTGCCCTGTTGCATGGGCAGGCCGCAGAACCAGAAATCCTCGGTCGCCGGGTCGCCGACGGGCCATTTGCAGGTCCGTTCCGTCAGTTCCATCAGGCTCAGCTTCTTGGCTTTCTTCTCGACCTCGCTGACCCGGGCCAGCGCCTCGGGGCTGATCTCGTTCGCCGAAGGCTGGGGCGGCAGCGGCTGGCCTGCGGGGATGATCGCCTTGCGCGCCGGGGACGGCACCGGCGCCACCACCGCGGCGGGCTGAGCGGGCCGCTCCTCCGCTGCGGCCGGCACGTCGTCTTCCGGCCGTGCCTTCTGGTCCGGCTTGGCTTTCTGTTCGGGCTTGCCCTTGGCCGGCTTCACCTCTGCCGCCGGGGCGGCCCCGGCGCGGTTCGACAGGCCCAGACGATGAACCTTGCCGATCACCGCATTGCGGGTGACGCCCCCAAGCTCTTTCGCGATCTGGCTCGCAGACTGGCCTTCGGACCACATCTTCTTGAGCAACTCGACGCGTTCATCGGTCCAGGACATGGGTGTTCCTTACTGAAAAAGCGGCCGCGCTGCGGGGCCGCCTGTGCATTCCGTGGAGGCCTTATTCTAGCCATCCGGGCCAAAGTTACAAGCCGCACAAAGAAAGGGCCGCCTCGCGGGGCGGCCCTTTGCCTGACCTGCCGGGCGGGCAGGATCAGAAGATGAAGTCGTCCGCCGTCATGTCGGCAACCAGCGCATTGTCCACGCGGATGGTGTTGCCACCGCCCGCGTCGATCTGCACCCAGCTGCCGATCTGCGACATGTGGTTCGCCGCAAGGTCGGCGAAATCCGTGATCGAGGTGACAGCAGACAGGTCGATCTGCTCGCCCGAGGAAAACTCGTCGAAATCGACGATCCGGTCGTTGCCAAAGCCGTCGGCAAAGACGAACACGTCGAACTGACCCTCGCCCCGCATCACATCGTCGCCTTCGCCGCCGATGATGGTGTCGAGCCCGTTGCCGCCGAAGATGTTGTCGTTGCCGGTGCCACCTTCGATCAGGTCAGCCCCCGCATCGCCGATCAGGCGGTCGTCGCCATCGCCACCGATTACCGTATCGCTGCCATTGCCGCCGCGGATCAGGTCATCATCGTTGCCGCCGTCCAGATAGTCGTTCTGGCCGCCGCCGGTGATGGTGTCGTTGCCGCTCTGGCCATAGGCCACGTCGTTGCCGGCCTCGGCATTGATGACGTCGTCGCCGGCATTGCCGCGAATGGTGTCGCTGCCGCCTTCGCCGCGCAGCAGGTCATCGCCAAAGCCGCCGCGCAGATCGTCATTGTTGCGCCCGCCTTCCAGCGTGTCGTTGGCCCCGCCACCATTCAGGCTGTCATTGCCATCGCCGCCGGAAATCAGATCGGCACTGGTGCCGCCGGTCATGTCGTCATTGCCCGACAGACCGAACATCTGCGAACTGTCGTTGGACGATCCGAGCACATCATCGCTGCCGGTGCCCACGACAAAGGGATCGAACAGGAAATCCGCGTCGATGCGACCGTCCGCAAACCCGTCGAGCGCGTCCAGGAAGCCCAGCACTTCCATCCCGCCCATCAGCACGTTGCTGGCATTGTTGGTCGACGCGATGATGTCCGAGAACCCGTCCGCGTTCAGATCGGCCCCTGCCACCGACTGCCCGAAGTTCAGGGCACCGTCGAATTGCTGGATGCTGAACCCGTTGGTGCCATCCAGATCCGCGGTCGAAATGACCGGCGGCAGCGCCGCGTCGGTGCCAAAGAAGACGTGGATGTCGTTTTCGCCGAGATAGGTTTCGGTGTCCACGACGGCAAAGTCGTCGATCCCGTCGCCGTTCACGTCGCCGACACCCGCCACGGTCTGACCCAGCCCGATCCCAAACCCGTCGCCCTGGATGATGAACCCGTTGGTCCCGTTCAGGTCGGTGCGGTTCAGTTCGGCCGGGAAGCCAAGCGCGCTGCCGAAGACCACATAGGCCTCGCCCGCGCCGCCATCGGCACCGGGCGCGCCGATCATGACATCGTCAAGACCGTCGCCATTGACGTCACCGATAAAGGCCACGTCAGCACCGACCTGATCGCCCGTCGTGGTGCCGTTGAAGGTAAAGCCGTTGCTCCCGACCAGCGAGTTTTCGTTGATCACGCCGCTGGGCAGCAGGGCCACGGCCGGCGGGACGATCCCCCCGGTATTGCCAAAGAACACATAGGCCGCCCCGGTATTGGGCACGTAGGTCACATAGGTGTTGGTATAGGTATAGGTTCCGCCGGGCTGGGTATAGACGTAGGTGAAGTACCCGAACGGCGGGATGTAGGACGTGTAGGTGTATGCCCCGGAATACGTCGTGTAGCCGACAGAATAGCCGCCGCCGGTGTAGATATAGGTAGAGTAGCCGCTGGGCGGGATAGTGTATGTGTAGGTGTTGGTCACAACGTAAGACGCATAGGCGTTCGGTGCGCCCACGGCGATGTCTCCGAACCCGTCACCGTTGATGTCCTGCCCGCCATCCAGCGCCGCCCCGAAGTTCGAATTGGTCTGATTGGTGACAAGCACTGTGCCTTCGGGCGACGGCAAGGTGTTGGTGTCGACGCTGTCCGGCAGCGACCCAGCATCGCCGAACACCACAAAGACCGCACCATCGGTGTAGAAATAGGTGGAATACGATCCACCGAAGAACGACTCGGCCGACGCAGCCACGTCATCGACACCGTCGCCGTTGAAATCGCCGACACCGGTGACCTGCAGGCCCAGGTTCGACCCGGACGTGGGCCCGGTCACCTGCAGCCCGCTGGACCCCAGCGGATTGACATCCACCGCCGTCGGATTGGTGTTGGTCCCGTAGATCACATAGGCCGACCCGGCATCGTTTCGGGTGTTGGTATAGGTGTAGGTCACATAGGTCGAGTACCCACCGAAATTCGTGTAGCCGCTCGTGAACGTGTAGGTGCCGGTGTAGATGTAGGTGTAAGCACCGTAGGTGGTGTACGTGCCGTACCCGTAATAGTTGAAGCCGGTGTAGGTGACGACGTAAGAGCTGTAGCCGACATAGGTAAGGAAGGAATTGGTATAGGTGTAGGTGGGATCGTCCTGCGGCGCGCCTACCACGACATCGTCGAACCCGTCGCCGTTGATGTCGCCGGCATCCCGCACGTCATAGCCCAGCAGGTCGCCCGTCTGGAACAGCGTCCCGGCATCGCCGCCCACGATGGCCACGCCTTCGCTGGGGTCGAGATTGTCCAGATCCAGCGAGCGCGGCAGTCCGTCCGGAGTGCCGTAGATCACAAAGGCGTTCCCGCCCAGTTCGCCGGCCTCGTAGGGAGAGCCGACGACAAAATCGTTTATGCCGTCACCGTTGAAGTCTCCGATCTCGGAGACGGTCGTCATTATTCCAAGGGCAAAGCCGGTCTGGTCGGAACCTGCATAGGGCATGGGAAACCTCGATTCGAAATCGTTGAACTCTGCCCGAAATCTTAACAGCGCTACATCTTTCGTACAGATTTTTATGTTGCTCCTCTGGCACTTTAACTGTCTAGTCGGGACGAATTCGGACAAAACCTTGGTTTCACACATGATGTACGAGCAGCAAACCGCCTCTTATGCCGATGCGCAGGACAGCCCCGCAGAGGCCAAGGCGCCGGCACCGAAGCAGCCGCAGGCTCCGCTGCGGATGCTGGAAAGCGAAGGCTTTGCCGACTGGCTGATCGCCAACAACGCCTCGCTTGCGTTCACCACCTACCAGGCGGGCAAGATGCTGTTTGTCGGGGCCAACCAGAACCGGCGCGTGTCGATCTTCGAACGCACCTTCCCGCGCTGCATGGGGCTTGGCCCGGCGGGCGACACGATCTGGATGTCGTCGCTGTTTCAGCTCTGGCGGATGGAGAATTTTCTGGAAAAGGGCCAGATGCACAACGGGTATGACGCGGTGTTCGTGCCGGTCAACGGCCACACCACGGGCGAGATCGACGTGCACGACATCACCCAGGGCCCCGATGGCAGGCCGGTCTTTGTCTGTACCCGCGTCAACTGCATCGCGACGCTGGACGACCGGCACAGCTTTGCACCGATCTGGAAACCGCCCTTCATCACCGAAATCGTCGCCGAGGATCGCTGCCACCTGAACGGCGCGGCCTTTGTAGACGGGGTCGCGAAATACGTCACCTGCGTGGCGATGACCAACGTGGTGCGCGGCTGGTCGGACCGGCGCCGCGACGGCGGCGTGGTGCTGGACGTCAAGGACGGCGCGCCGGTGGTGCAGGGCCTGTCGATGCCGCACTCGCCGCGCCTGCACAAGGGGCGGCTCTGGCTGATCCAGTCGGGCACCGGAGAGTTCGGCTATGTGGACCGCGACCGCGGCACGTTCGAGCCGGTCTGCGACATGCCCGGCTTTGCCCGCGGCCTGGCCTTTCTGGGCAATCACGCCGTCATCGGCGTGTCGCGCCCGCGCAAGGACAAGACCTTCAAGGGGCTGGAACTGGACGAACGGCTGGCGGCCCGCGGTCAGGAGCCGATCTGCGCCATCATCGGCGTGAACCTCGACACCGGCCAGATCGAGCACGTGCTGCAGATCGAAGGCGCGGTGCAGGAACTGTACGACGTCTGCGTCCTGCCCGGGCTGCGGCGCCCCATGGCGCTGGGCTTCATGACCGACGAAATCCGCTTTTCCCTGCGTCCGCGCCCCATGGGAGGCCCGATATGACCCGCCTTGTCATCCATGCCGGCGACTGCAAGTCCGGCAGCACCGCGATCCAGTCGGTGCTGCAGGCGGGCACGTTTGCGCTGCCCGAGGGCAGCGGCAGCCTGCACTACGCCGCCGCCGGGCGCCGCGATTCGCTGAACCACCACCGGCTGTCGAACGCGCTGCACATGCCGCAATACCGCAAGTTCCGCGAACCGGCCTGGACAGCGCTGTCCAAGGAGCTTGCCGCCAGCCAGGCCGATCTTCTGGTGGTGTCGTCCGAGCGGTTCGAGTTCGTCGATCCCAACGTGCTGAAGGAGGCGCTGACCACGTTCCTGCCACAAAGCCTGGCCGACCTGCACATCGTCATCTACGTCCGCCCGCATATCGAACGGGTGGTTTCGGGATATGTGCAGAACGTCAAGCAGGGGATATTCGACAGCGACATCCGCGGGTTTGTCGAGAAGATGCAGCAGCAGGGCCGTTTTCACTTTGCGCCGCGGCTGGCGCGTTGGCGGGCGGTCTTTGGCCCCGACCAGCTGACCATCCGCCCGATGATGCGCGACCGGCTGACCGAAGGCTGCGTCGTGCACGATTTCCTGCAGTGCTGCCTTGGCAGCGATGCGCCGGTGCCCGAAGTGCATGACATCCCCATGGCCAACAGCTCGCTCACCGCGCCGGCGCTGGAAGTGATCCGCGGCATCTTTGCCCGGCTGCCCGAGCCGCGCCAGGGCCAGCAGAACGGCAATGCCACGGCCATCGGCATGCTGGTGCGCGAGATGGAGGCCTCGGGCGCGATGGCCGGGCCCAAGGTGGTCATCAACCGCGCCGATGCCGAAATGGTGCGCGACATCTACGCCGAGGACGCCCGCGCCTGCGACGTGCAGATCTTTGGCCAGCCGCTGATGGGACCGGCGTTGAACCGTCAGGTGGAAAAGGCCCCCGAAACGGTGCCTCCGGTCGAGGTTCCGCAGGGCGCTGTGGATGCGTCCATGCTTTGGCTGAAGGTTCTCGAACGCATCCGCGAGGCGCAGCAGAAACAGCAGCCGCGCGGCCGCGGGGCGACCACGGCCCAGTGGCGGGGAACGCGCGGCTAGCTGCGCCCGCCTTTTGTGCAGATTGTATGAAACTCCGGCACGCCACACGATGACAAGGGGAGGACCGGCATGAAGATCGCTCTGGCAGGTATCGGCAAGATCGCGCTGGACCAGCATGTCCCCGCCCTGTCCGACAGCCCCGACTGGGAGCTTGCGGCCACGCTCAGCCGTCACGGAACGGTGCCGGGGGTCGAGGCGCATACCGATCTCGGGACGCTGCTGACCACACGTCCGGATATCGGGGTGATTTCGCTTTGCCTGCCGCCGGTGCCGCGCTTTGCCCTTGCGATGCAGGCGCTGCAGGCCGGGCGGCACGTGATGCTGGAAAAGCCGCCCGGTGCCACGCTGGCGGAATGCCATGCCCTTCAGGCCGCCGCCGATGCGGCGGGGCTGACGCTATACGCCACCTGGCATTCCCGACACGCCGACATGGTGCCCGCCGCCAAGGCCTGGCTGGCGGACAAGCGCCTGAAACGGATGACGGTGACATGGAAGGAAGACGTGCGCCGCTGGCATCCCGGCCAGGCCTGGATATGGGAGCCGGGCGGGATGGGCGTGTTCGATCCGGGGATCAACGCGCTATCCATCGTGACGGAAATCCTGCCGCATGACATCCACGTGACCGAGGCGGTGCTGGATGTGCCGGAAAACTGCCAGACGCCGATTGCCGCGCAGGTTGGATTTTACCACCCCCACGGGGCCGAAATGACGGCGGTCTTCGACTGGCGGCACGAAGGCACGCAAACCTGGGACATCACCGCCGAGACCGATGGCGGCACGCTGCTCCTGTCCGATGGTGGCGCGGTCCTGTCCATCGACGGCGTTGCCAGCGGCGATGCCGACGCGCTGGCGGGGGAATACCCGCGGCTTTATGCCCGCATGGCCGCGCTTGTCCGCGAGGGACAAGGCGATTGCGACCTGCGTCCGATGACCCTTGTGACCGATGCGCTGGCGCTGGGGCGGCGCCGGACCGTCGCCCCGTTCCACGACAGCCCCGCGCCAGCGCCCTGACGGGGTGCGCCGCTAGCGGGCATAGGCCACCATCGTCAGCAATTCGTACTCTGCCACCTGCTCGGCCTCGTGATTGTAAAGCGTCACGTGCCAGGCCACTTCGCCATAGCTGTCGGTGCGCTGGGTCTTGCGCCTGGCGGTCAGACGCACATGCACGCGGTCGCCGGGGCTGACCGGTTTCTGAAAGCTCAGCCCGTTCAGCCCGGTATTGGCCAGCACCGGACCGGGATCGGGCTGCACGAACAGCCCCGCCGCAAAGCTCAGCAGCAGATAACCATGCGCCACGCGGCCCGGAAAGAACGGGTTCGCGCGGGCCGCGTCCTCGTCCATATGGGCGTAGAACGTATCGCCGGTGAAGTCGGCGAAATGTTCGATGTCTTCCAGAGTGACCTCGCGCGGGTCGGTCACGATGGTCTCGCCGATCTCGATCTCGTTGTAGGTGCGTTGGAACGGGTGCGCCGGACCCTGGATCTCGCGCGCGCCGGGCACCCATTGCCCAGTGATCGCGGTCAGCACGTCGGGGCTGCCCTGCACGGCGGTGCGCTGCATGTAATGCAGCACGCCGCGCACGCCGCCCAGTTCTTCGCCGCCGCCCGCGCGCCCCGGCCCGCCATGCACCAGATGCGGCAGCGGGCTGCCATGGCCGGTCGCCTCTTTCATCGAGCTTCGGTCGGTGATGTAGAGACGTCCGTGCCACGCCGCCGAGGCAAGCGTCACGTCGCGCGCAACACCCGGATCCTGCGTGACCAGCGAGGCCACCAGAGAGCCCTCGCCGCGATTGGCCAGCGCCGCCGCGTGGGCCGTGTCGCGGTAAGGCAGGATCGTCGAAACCGGGCCGAACGCCTCGACCGCGTGCACATGGCGGGCGGCATCCGGATCGGCGCAGCGGAACAGCATGGGCGGCACGAATCCGGGCCCGCCGGGCAGATCGAACGCGTCCTCCAGCACCGGCTGCGCGTCCAGCGCGATCAGCGCGGCCTTTTCCAGCACGTCCGCCTTCTGCCCCGCCGAGGCCAACGCGCCCATGCGCACGTCGGAGGCCGGATCGCCGATGGTGGTGCCGCGCAGCCGCTCTGCCAGGGCTTCGGTCACCGCATCCACCTGCGCCTGAGGCACGATGATCCGGCGGATCGCGGTGCATTTCTGACCGGCCTTCACGGTGATCTCGGTCGCGGCCTGTTTCACGAACAGCTCGAATTCCGGTGTGTCCGGCGTCACGTCCGGCCCGAGGATCGACGCGTTCAGGCTGTCCTGTTCGGCCATGAACCGGGTGGAATTGCGCATCAGGGCCGGGTTCGCCCGCAGCGTCAGCGCGGTTTCGGCCGAGCCGGTAAAGCTGACCACGTCCTGCGGCCCCAGCCGATCCAGCAGATCGCCGGTGGAGCCGATCACCAGCTGCACCGCGCCGTCTGGCAAGAGACCCGACTCCAAGATCATCCGGAAACAGGCCTCGGTCAGGTAGCAGGTCTGCGTGGCCGGTTTCACGATGGCGGGAACCCCCGCCAGCAGCGTCGGCGCCAGTTTTTCCAGCATGCCCCAGACTGGGAAGTTGAAGGCGTTGATATGCACCGCCACGCCCTGCAGCGGGACCGCGATATGCTGCGCCAGGAACGTGCCCTGACGAGAGACCTGTTCCACCGCACCATCGACATAGACATGCCCGTCCGGCATCTCGCGCCGGCCCTTGGAGGCGATGACAGACATGGTGATGATCCCGCCTTCGATATCCACGCCGCCATCCTTGCGGGTGGCCCCGGTCAGCGGGTTGAGCGCGTACAGCTCTTCCTTGCGCCCGCCGATATACTGCGCCAGCGCCTTGAGCATCCTGGCACGCTGGTGGAACGTCATCTCGCGCAGGGCCGGCCCGCCGCGTGTCACGGCGAAATCGCGCATCGCGGCAAAATCCAGCGGCGCACCGCCAGCCTGCGCGATCACAGCGCCCGTCACCGGGCTGTGGATGGTGCGCGCATCCGCCCCGGGGCCGATCCAGCGCCCGCAGGCAAAGCTTTGCGGTGTCAGCATGTCCATGTCCTCCCTTTGCGCCGCACTTTGGGCGAGGCGGACCGGGAAATCAACATACTTGACCGCATGGTCGGCTTTGGGCAGTGTCCGCTGCAGGGAGGACAGGGCATGACACCAGAAACGCGCGCGCGCCGCTCGGCCGAGGCGATGTGGGCCACCGACAACGCCAGCAAATGGCTGGGCGCGCGGATCGACGAGGTGGGCCCGGGGCGGGCCGTGCTGTCGATGGAGGTGGCCGAACATCACCTCAACGGGCACCGGATCTGCCATGGCGGGTTCATCTTCACGCTCGCCGACAGCGCCTTTGCCTTTGCCTGCAACAGCTACAACAAGGTGACGGTGGCGCAGCAGAACCAGATCTCGTTCCTGTCGCCGGGACAGCCCGGGGAACGTCTGGTGGCCACCTGCGAGGAAAGCGCACTGGCCGGGCGCTCGGGGGTCTACGACGTGACGGTGACCGGTGCGGACGGGCGGGTGATCGCGCTGATGCGCGGGCTGTCACGAACGATCCAAGGCGTGAATTTCGAGGAGGAAACCGATGCGTGAGGCATGGCTGTGCCAGGGCACACGAACACCGATCGGCCGATATGGCGGGGCCTTGTCCTCGGTCCGGCCCGATGACCTGCTGGCCCATGTGATCCGCGCCGCGGTGCCGGACGGTGTGGCCGTGGACGAGGTCATCATGGGCTGTGCCAACCAGGCGGGCGAGGACAACCGCAACGTCGCCCGCATGGCCGCGTTGCTGGCGGGGCTGGGCGAGGGCGTGCCGGGCACGACGGTCAACCGGCTTTGCGGCTCGGGCATGGACGCGCTTGCCATGGCTGCGCGCCAGATCAGGTGCGGCGAGGCCGAGGTGATCGTGGCGGGCGGTGTCGAATCCATGTCGCGCGCGCCGTTCGTGATGCCCAAGGCCACGCAGGCCTTTGCCCGCAGCAACGAAGTGCACGACACCACCATCGGCTGGCGGTTCGTGAACCCGGCGATGAAGGCGCAGTTCGGCATCGATTCGATGCCCGAGACGGCCGAGAACGTGGCCGCGGATTTCAACGTCAGCCGCGAAGATCAGGACGCCTTTGCCCATCGCTCGCAAGAGCGCGCGGCGCAGGCCATCGCCTCGGGCCGTCTGGCCCGCGAGATCACGCCGGTGACGATCCCGCAGCGCCGTGGCGAGGCGGTCTCGGTCGAGACCGACGAGCATCCCCGCGCCACCACGCAGGAAAAACTCGCCAGCCTGCCCACGCCCTTCCGCGACGGCGGCAGCGTGACGGCGGGCAACGCGTCTGGCGTCAATGACGGGGCCTGCGCGCTGCTCGTGGCCTCACCGCAAGCCGCCGAACGGCACGGCCTGACCCCCGTCGCCCGTATCCTTGGCGCCGCCACCGCTGGCGTCGCCCCGCGGATCATGGGCTTTGGCCCCGCGCCAGCCTCTGAAAAGCTGTTGGACCGGCTGGGCCTGACCATCGCCCAGATGGACGTGATCGAGCTGAACGAAGCTTTCGCCGCCCAGGCGCTGGCCGTCACCCGACATCTGGGCCTGCCCGACGACGCGGCCCACGTGAATCCCCATGGCGGGGCCATCGCGCTTGGCCACCCGCTGGGCATGTCCGGCGCACGGCTGGCGCTGACCGCCGGGCACACGCTGACCGACAGCGGTGGGCGCTACGCGCTGTGCACAATGTGTATCGGTGTCGGGCAGGGCATCGCGCTGGTGATGGAGAGGATCTGAGACATGGAAGACCTGACGCCCCCCAAGGACAGCCTCGACCCCATCGAGATCGCGTCGCGTGACGAGATCGCCGCGCTGCAGCTGGAGCGCCTGAAATGGTCGCTGGCCCATGCCTACCAGAACGTCCCGCATTACAAGGCCAGCTTTGACGCCGCGGGCGTGCATCCGGACGACCTGCGCAGCCTCGACGATCTGGCGAAATTCCCCTTCACCGTCAAAACCGACCTGCGCGACAACTACCCCTTTGGGATGTTCGCCGTGCCGCGCGATCAGGTCGCGCGGGTGCATGCCTCGTCCGGTACCACGGGCCAGCCCACCGTGGTGGGGTACACCGCGCGCGATCTGGACGTCTGGGCCACGGTTGTGGCGCGCTGCCTGCGCGCCAGCGGGCTGAAACCCGGCGACATCCTGCACAATGCCTATGGCTACGGGCTGTTCACCGGCGGGTTGGGCATCCATCTGGGCGCGGACAAGCTGGGGCTGACCACGGTGCCGATCTCGGGCGGGATGACAAACCGGCAGGTGCGGCTGATCGAGGACTTTGGCGCCACCGGCATCACGGTGACGCCGTCTTACGCGCTGTCGATCATCGACGAATACGCCGCCCAGGGCCGCGACCCGCGGCTCTCGCCGCTGAAAGTCGGCATCTTCGGCGCAGAGCCCTGGACCAACGCCATGCGGCAGGAGATCGAAGAGGCGTTCGACATGCATGCCGTGGACATCTACGGCCTCTCCGAAGTGATGGGGCCGGGCGTGGCCAATGAATGCGTCGAAACCAAGGACGGGCTGCATATCTGGGAAGATCACTTCTATCCCGAAGTGATCGACCCGGAAACGGGCCGCGTCCTGCCCGATGGCGAGCTGGGCGAGCTGGTCTTTACCTCGCTCACCAAGGAAGCCTTTCCCGTGATCCGTTACCGTACGCGCGATCTGACCCGCCTGATGCCGGGCACGGCCCGCAGCATGCGGCGGATGGAGAAGGTGACGGGGCGGTCGGACGACATGATGATCCTGCGCGGCGTGAACGTCTTTCCGACGCAGATCGAGGAACAGCTGATGCTGGTGCCCGC
The DNA here is from genome assembly GCA_030425925.1 of Alphaproteobacteria bacterium. Taxonomy (GTDB): domain Bacteria; phylum Pseudomonadota; class Alphaproteobacteria; order Rhodobacterales; family Rhodobacteraceae; genus JAUHZO01. Next base: position 255,881 of record JAUHZO010000003.1, read on the forward strand.
GCTCGCCCCGCATTTCCAGGTGGAACTGAACCGGGTGGAGCATCGCGACGAGATGCGGGTGAAGGTGGAAACCCTGCCCGACACCGTCGAGCAGGGTGAGGCCGCGGCGCGCGACCTGGCGGCGCGGATCAAGGCCAGCGTCGGCGTGACGGTCAAGGTGGACGTGGCCGCCCCGGGCGGGGTGGCGCGCAGCCAGGGCAAGGCCGTGCGCATCGTCGACAACCGCCCCAAGGCCTGAACGTCCGGGATGGGGACGGCGCGCGTTCCGGACCCTGTCCGGAACGACGCCCCGCCCGCCATCCCCGGCGACAGTCCCGAAGGAGACCGCCGTGCCCCGAGGCATCGCCCGCGATCACGACGCAAAACGCGCCGCCCTGCGCAAGGGGGCCGCGGCCTATTTCGCGCGCCACGGCTTTGACCGCGCGTCGATGACGGGGGCCGCGCGGGAATGCGGGGTGTCCAAGGCGCTGCTCTATCACTACCACGACAGCAAGGAGGCGCTGCTCTTCGACATTCTCGACACGCACCTTTCGCATCTGGAACAGGTGGTGGAGGCGGCCGCACCGGGCGGGCTTCGCACACTGATTTCGGCGCTGCTGGCCGCCTATGAAAACGCCGATGCCGAGCACAAGCTGCAGCTGGAGGCGCTGTCGGGCCTGCCACCCGACCTGCAGCGCCCGCTGGTTGCCGCACAGCGCCGGCTGGTCCAAAGCATGGCCGCGGCCATCCATGCGCGCCATCCCGAGCTGAACGGGGACCGGTTGCGCGCGGCGACGATGACCGTGTTCGGCATTCTGAACTGGTTCTACATGTGGCACCGCCCGGGCAAGGGGCTGAGCCGCAGCGCCTATGCCGCGCTGGCTGCGGATTTTGTCGAGGGCGGGTTGGACCGGCTTTGACGGGGTGATTGCAGCGCCCCGGGAAATCCAGTTATCTCAACATCATGGACCCGTTGCAGCCCCTGATCGACAACCTTCACGCCGACGGCCGCCCGCGTGTCTGGTCGCTGGTGATCACCGTCTTTGGCGACAGCGTGCAGCCCCGTGGCGGGCGCATCGCCACGGCGCGGCTGAGCCGCCTGCTGGGCCGGATCGGGATCGAGACCGGGGCCTTGCGCACGGCCCTGTCGCGACTGTCGCGGGATGGCTGGGTGGACAGCCGTCGCGCCGGGCGCAGCAGCAGCTATGCGCTGAGCCAGCGCGGAGCGCGGGAGTTCACACCGGCGACGGCGCGGATCTATGCGGCCCCCGCACCCGGCGCGGTGCGGGTCTGGACCTTCCAGACCACCCCGGCGGACGGCGCGCTGCGGGTGGCCGGCGGCTGGCTTTTGCCCGCGGGTCGGGCTGCCGCGACGCAAGGTTTTGGGATCACCGGCGCATTGTCGTCCGGGGCCGCAGACGCCGTCTGGCGCGATCTGGACGACGGCCACCGCCGTGCCCTGGAATGCCTTGCAGCCGATCTGCAGGCCCTGGCGCAGACCCCCGCCGACCCGCTGGACTGTGCCGCCGCGCGCACCTTGCTCATCCATCGCTGGCGCAAGATCGTGCTGCGCTGGCCGCCGGTGCCACCGGAACTGCTGTGCACGCGGCTGCACCCGGCAGACCTGCATGGCGGCGTGGCGCGGGCCTATGCAAGGTTGAGCCCGGGGGCCGAAGCCTGGCTCGACAGCGGCGCGGGCGACATGACCGCCATGCCCGTTCCCGGCCCGGATTTTGCCCGGCGCTTCGGCGGCCTGCAAATCCCTTGATTTCACGGCAGAGTGGGGCAAGTCTGGAGGCATGAACAGCCTGACCCCCTTCCCCGCCCCGCCCGCGCGCGAGGTCGTGTCGTTCCACCGCACCGAACTGAACGTGATCCTGTCGCTGTACGGGCGCATGGTCGCCGCAGGCGAATGGCGCGACTATGGCATCTCGGCGCTGCGCGAGGTGGCGGTGTTTTCGGTCTTCCGCCGGACCGCCGAGAACCCGCTTTACCGGATCGAGAAACGGCCCAAGCTGCGCAACCGACAGGGCGAATACGCCGTGATCGGGATGGACGGGCAGGTGCTGAAACGCGGGCACGATCTGAAAACGGTGCTGCGGGTGCTGGAACGCAAACTGATCCGGTCGGTGGAGTGAGGCGGCTCAGCCCCCGGGGCCGAGCATCGCGCAAAGCAGTTCGAACATGATGGACACGCCGAGGAAGGCGGTGCCGCCCGAGGGATCGAACGGGGGCGAGACCTCGACCAGGTCAGCCCCGACGATGTTGAGACCGGCGAGGGCGCGCACGACCTGGAGGGCTTCGAAACTGTTGGGGCCGCCCACTTCGGGGGTGCCGGTGCCGGGCGCAAAGGTGGGGTCGACGAAGTCGATGTCATAGCTGACATAGGTCGGCCCGTCGCCCACGATCTCGCGCGCTTCGGCCATGATCTCGAGCTGGCAGCGGTCGAAATATTCCTCGATCGTGACGATGCGGATGCCCACGGCCTTGGCAAAGTCGCGGTCCTCGGCGTCGTACATGGTGCCGCGGATGCCGATCTGGATGACGCGTTTGGGGTCGAGCAACCCTTCTTCGACGGCGCGCCGGAAGGGCGTGCCGTGGGTGAACATCGTGCCGCCGAAATAGGAGTGGAAGAGGTCGGTATGGCTGTCGAAATGCACCATGCCCAGCGGGCCGTCCTTGGCCAGCGCCCGCAGGACGGGCAGCGAGGTGAGGTGGTCGCCGCCCGCGGTGAGGGGGCGGATGCCGGCGGCCTTGAGCCGGTCGTAGAAGGCGGTGATGCGGGCCATGCTGTCGAGGATGTCAGCGGGGTTCGGACCGACATCGCCCAGGTCGGCGCAATTGGCCGTCTCGAACGGGCGCAGGCCGGTGACGGGGTGCTGGGCGCGGATCATGGTGGAGGCGTCGCGCAACTGCCGCGGCCCGTGGCGCGGGCCGGGGCGGTTGGTGGTGCCGCTGTCCCAGGGCACGCCGACAAGGCCGATCTGGACGTTCCGGAATTGCGGGTCGTCCATGGTGACATGCGGCAGGCGCATGAAGGTGGGCACGCCGGCAAAGCGTGGAAGGTCAAAGCCGGAAACGGGGTGAAAGAAGGGATCGGACATGCGGAGGCTCCGTGGTTTGGGTGCAGGGTGCGCCCTGGCGCGCCGCTCATCAAGCCCTTGCGTGCTTGCCTCGCTGCGGTTGGTCCATCAGGGGGTGGGGCGGGTTTGGCTTTGAGGGGTTTTGGGTATTTTGACCAAGAAGAAGTCAGGGCGTGCGGCTCTGGACCAGGCGGGCGTGGCGGGTGACCGGGCCGTCGCCTTGCGCTGCGATGCGGGTTATGGCCTGTGCGATCGGCTCATGGGTGACGGCCATGTGGAAGGCATTGGCGTGCAGGAGCGTTTCGGGGTCGGCGACCCAGGCGACATGGCCTTTCCAGAAGAGCAGGTCGCCACGTTCACAGGGCGTGCCGGGCGGCAGGGTTTCGCCGAGGGCCGCTTCTTGCTGGTCGCTGTCGCCCGGGCAGGGGATGTTGCACATCTGGCAGCCCATCTGCACGAGGCCGGAGCAGTCGATACCGAAGGTGGAGTTGCCGCCCCAGAGATAAGGCGTGCCGATCAGGCGTTCCGCGACAGTGACCGGGTCGGGATCGGGCCGGTCGAGGGGGCGCAGATGGGAGGACGGGACAAAACGGGTTTGTTCGGCCTCCATTGCGTCGGCCCGGCCGGGCAGGCGGACCCGGGCGAAGCGGCCGTCGTCTTCGGTCACCGTCAGGCGGCTGCCCAGACTGATCGGCCAGGCGTGGCGGGCGTGTTTCATTTCGGGCCAGCGGTAGAGATGCGCGGCTCTGGTCCGGACCGTGTGAGTGGGGTGCGTGAGGGCGTATTCGTTCAAGTAAAACTCCAGGATCCAGCCGACATAACCGTCCTTGTCGGATTGGACGAAGGCAAACCCCTTGTCGTGGTCGAGGACCTGCACGCTTTCGCCCAGCAGCAATTGCCGGTCGAGGCCGGGGGCGTTGACGTCGGGGGCGGGGAGGATGTCGGCGACGGGCTGCGCGACGATGGCGGGCGTGCCGTCGACAAAGCGCTCTGCCGTCACCTGCCCCCTGAGGGAGACATGCGCGACCCGTCCGTTGAACGGCGTCAGCCGCCGGTCCATCAGAGCCCCAGCGCCTGCGGCAGCGCCTCCAGGATGGCGCGGGCACCCTGGCCGAGGCCACCCTTGCTGCGCCCGGGAGCGGCGGCGGGTTGCCAGGCGTAGATGTCGAAATGCGCATAGGTGCGGGCGTCTTCGACGAAGCGGCGCAGGAAGAGCGCCGCGGTGATCGACCCGGCCATGCCGCCTGACGGTGCGTTGTCGAGATCGGCGATGCCGGGTTCGATCAACGTCTCGTAAGGGTCCCAGAACGGCATGCGCCAGAGCGGATCGGCGGCCCGTTGACCGGCCTGCGCCAGGTCGTGCGCCAGCCTGTCGTCATCGGTGTAGAAGGGGGCGAGGTCGGGGCCCACCGCCACCCGTGCCGCGCCGGTCAGCGTGGCCATGGAGACCATCAGATCGGGCTTTTCCTCGTCCCCCAGGGCCAGCGCATCGGCCAGCACCAGACGGCCTTCGGCATCGGTGTTGTTGATCTCGACCGTCAGGCCCTTGCGCGAGGTCAGGATGTCCTGCGGGCGAAAGCTGTTGCCCGACACGCTGTTTTCCACTGCCGGGATCAGCACGCGCAGCCGCAGCGGCAGGTCCAGCGCCATGATCATCTGCGCCAGACCCAGAACGTTGGCAGCGCCGCCCATGTCCTTCTTCATCAGCCCCATCGAGGAACCGGGCTTGAGGTTCAGCCCGCCGGTGTCGAAACACACGCCCTTGCCCACCAGCGTCAGCAACGGGCCGCTTGTGCCGCGGCGCAGGTCGATCAGCCGCGGCGGCTGGGCGGCGGCGCGGCCCACGGCGTGGATCATGGGGAAGTTGCCGGTCAGCAGGTCATCGCCGGCGATGACCGAGATGTCGGCGCCGAACCGCGCCGCGAGATCGCGCGCCGCCGCCTCCAGCGCGTCGGGGCCCATGTCCGAGGCGGGGGTGTTGACCAGATCGCGGGTCAGTGCCTCGCCAGCGGCCAGGGTTTCGATGCGGGCCGCGTCGATGCCGTCGGGAGCGACCAGCATCGGCACGGCGCTGTCGGACCCGCTGTAGCGGGTGAACCCGTAGCCGGCCAGCAGCCAGCCCAGCGCCTCGGTGGACAGCGTCTCCGGCCCGGGGCAGGTGGCCAGGCGATATTGGCCCGGTGCCAGATGTGGCACACCTGCCGCAAGGACAAAGCGGTGCCGCACGCGCTGGGCCGCCGTGCCATGGCCGATGAGCGCCGCCACGGGCGCGCCGTCGGGGCCGGGGATCATCAGCACACTGCCGATCGCCCCGGCAAAGCCCGAGGCGGCCACCCATCGGCGCGTGGGCTCGGGCTGCGTTTCGCTCCAGGCGGCAACGGCATCGGGCTCCAGCACGTGGAGCGGCAGGGCGGCGGCATCGGCGGCGGCAAAGGTCAGCGGCATGGCAACGTCCTTCTGGTTGACAGGCGCAGCCTACGGCGCGGTTCGACCGGTTTCACCCCCCGAAAATGCCGAAAGGGTGGTTTCTGCCGTTGCAGGGCGGCACGGTCAGATCGATACGCCCTGCAGATCCCACAGCGCCGCCAGCGACCGTTCGCCGCTGCGCACGAGCCGCGCCAGCGTGGCGGCTTCGGCCACCGGATCACCATCGTCGATGCATTGCGCCACATCGCGGGCGATCCGGGCCATGGTGGTCAGCCCGATCTGCTCGGCCGTCAGGGCCAGGGCGTCCAGGCTGGCGCGCAGTTCGGCCGTTGTGCCCCGCGCCGCGCCGTCATGCACCTGCTTGAGCCCCAGCGCGATGTCCTCCATCGCGCGGCAGACGAGGTCTTCGGTCGCATAGGGCCCGATTTCCTCGCACAGCGCCTCGATCCGGCCGGCATCGATGCGCGGCCGTTCGACGGGCGCAATGAATGTCACCTCTTCCACAACTCACCCCAGTTCTGCGCCCCCACGGCCTTGCGACCATGCCCCCGCAGCGGTTCCCAAAACGTTAGGGGCCGCGTGCCTTTTCGCTCGAAATTCAGGCGAATTCGGCGTAACAGGCGCGCTACAGGATCGACAAGGAGACCTTGATGCACGGAATCCGCCCGCTGCCCGCCTATCTGGTGCAACGCTATCACGGCTGGAAGGCCACGGGGTATGCCGAGAACCGGGCCTGGTATCGCCGCCTTGCCTCCGAAGGCCAGCGTCCGCGCGCCATGGTGATCTCGTGCTGCGATTCCCGGGTGCACGTGACGTCGATCTTCGGTGCCGATCAGGGCGAATTCTTCATCCACCGCAACATCGCCAACCTGGTGCCGCCCTACGAGCCCGACGGCAACCAGCACGGCACATCGGCGGCGGTGGAATACGCGGTGACCGCGCTGAAGGTCGCGCATGTGATCGTGCTGGGGCATTCGCAATGCGGTGGCGTGCAGGGCTGTCTGGACATGTGCGAGGGCCGGGCCCCGGAGCTTGAGGAAAAGACCAGCTTCGTGGGCCGCTGGATGGACATCCTGCGTCCGGGCTATGACCGCGTCCGCGACGCGGCCCCGGACATGCTGCCGCGTGCGCTGGAGCGTGAGGCGGTCAGGGTCTCGCTGACCAACCTGCTGACCTTTCCCTTTGTCGAGGCCGCGGTGCGCGCCGAGACGCTGACGCTGCACGGTCTGTGGACCGATATCGGCGAAGGCGGGCTGGAAGCCTGGGACCCCGACAGCGACAGTTTCGTTCCGGTCTGACCCGCGGACGCGGCTCACAGCGTCACGGGATAGTGTCCGGAGTAGCGCCAGGCCCGTTCGATGGAGCGTTTCCCGGTGATTGTGGCGTCCTTGACATGCTCGGCCCAGAGCGACAGGAGCACGCCGCGCGGGCCGTCTCCCGACGGCATGGCGATCTCGACAAAGGTGCCGCTGTCGTCCTTCCACATCGCCACGGAATGGTTGGCCGTGTACTTGCCGCGTGTGTTCGAGCGGTCGATCAGTCCGTAAGAAGTGAAGGAGAGGACCGAGCTTCCTGGGTCGTCCGCCAGGTTGGCGGCGTACTGGCCGGGCCAGCGCTGCTTGATCTGCGGGCCGTCCATCAGCAGCGCAAAGATCAGGTTCGGCGCCACGGCACGCAGGATTTCGTGGCACGGATCCGACCGGGCCAGTTCCTCGCAGATCAGGACGGAAAACGCCGATTGCCGCCGGAACCGGTGAAACTGCAGCTCGCGCCGGCCAAGCCCGGTTGCCTCCCACCAGTTGGGCACCTTGGGATTGAGCACCGAAGACAGACCATAGGTGTCGATCTGCGTGCGGTCCATGCGCCAGCGATGATGCTTGCGCCGACTTTGCGTCGCATAAAGCCGCGGATCGTCTGGCGTGTCCCACAAATGCGTCAGCAGGTAGTTGCCCCTCGGCGCTCCGCTGGCGTGATCGCAATTGGTGCTTGACCCGGAGATCACGAATTCCAGCTTCGGCTCGGCCATTTTCAACGCGGTGCACAGGTCTTGGAAAAGATCGTAGTCAACGGCGTATTCCGGCAGGATGACGGCATTCACACTGCGGCTTTGATCCTTGGCGCGGTTCACAAGGCCGACGCAATCCTCGACAAATTGACGGCGCTTTTTGTCTCCGTCGATCCAGGACTGGTTGAGGTGGAAATAGTCCCACTTGTTGTGGCGCAACTCGGCGGCGGGGGCTTCGCCGTTGTCATGCGGCACGAAGTCCACCGCGGCCAGCTTGCGGGGTTCGGGGATCAGGAGGATATCCAGCGTTTCAAGGTCTTCGCTGGGCACCGCATCCTTGCCCAGCCCGTACCAGAAACACCGCACCTCACCGCGCCCCGGCAGCAGGGACAGGTTGCGCGAGACGTTGCGCAAGGTTGCGCCCACAGGGGCCACCCGCATCTTGGGCAGGACACAGGCCACCGCCGTGTCGGCCATCAGCGCCAGCGTGGCCGGAGGACGGAACTCGGTGCCTGCTTCGCGGGACTTCTGTTCCGCAATCAGGTAACTGGTTTCAAGCCAGCCCTCGAAGGGGCTTGGGTCGTCCGCAACGGCCACAGGCACACCGTTTTCATCCTCGACCAGCCGCTCGATCTTGCCCTTCAGGACCCGGACGCAGGCCAGATCCGATATCATGACAAGCATCAGCGCGGGCTTCCACCAGGGCAGCGGCTCGCCTTTTGCGTGGTTCTCGGGCTGAGGGGTCAACGGCTGGTCCCAGCAATCCACCAGCATCCGCCACAAGTCCCACACCATGTCCGGCGGGATCATCTTTGCCTGCCAGGTCCTTGCGGCGTCGTCGATGGCGTTGCGTTCCAGCCGGGTCAGTCCGAAATGACAATCCCCTTTGGACACGTCGTACAGCGAGGGTTCGAAATAGGCCACGACACCGCCCTGGCGGCAAAGATGCCCCGCCGCCGCAAACATGTCGGGCGGAAAGATCGGCGGCACGCGCCAATCCATCGGACAGGGATGGTTCTTGGGAAAGGGGGACTCGAGAAACCTGTGCGGGTCTTCGAAATCGTTGGTCCCTTTGGGCAAAATCGATTCGAGCGCGCGGCCCAGAGGCGGAAATTGTTCCATGACACCCCGGAAGTGGCATTTCGTAAACGAAATCAGCGTACGCGGGAATCAGAATTTGTTAACTATCCTGACGCCAATTGACGTCCGAATGTTGTATTTTTGCTGGTCTTGAAGCAAAGTGGCGCGACATAACAGTATCATGACACGTCGTGACATGGCATAAAGCCTGAAGGATGTTATGTACCATGGCACGCCGCGGGAGCATTTGATGACGTATCGCAGATCGCCGGAGAAAATCGCCAAAGACCGCGAAGACCTGGACACGCGCCTGCGCGCGGGGCTCGACAGCATCGTGAACGCCTGTTCCCTCCTCGTTGCCCAACGCACCGAGGCGCAGGGGCTCAGCACGGCGGACGCGGACGCGTTGCGCGAACGCATCTCGGCGCGGATGCGGGCCAACAGCTGACGCGACGCGCCGGTTTTTCCGGCCGGTTGCCATTGCCGAATTGAACAGGCGTTCTTATTTCGCTGCAAATGCGAAAACGAACGTCAGGGAGAGAGGCATGCTGCAACTGGCCGTCTACAACCTCTTGTCGCCCATCGTGCTGTCCTTTGTGCTGGGGCTTGGGGCCTCGCTGGCACGATCGGATCTGAGCATTCCCGAGGCCGCGGCCAAGGCCATGTCGATCTATCTGCTCTTTGCCATCGGCTTCAAGGGCGGGGTCGCCGTAGCCGATCACGGGCTGGAGGCGCGGCTTGTGGCCACGGTGCTGGCCGGGGTCGTGCTGTCCTTTGCCCTGCCATTGCTGGCCTTTGCCCTGCTGCGCGGCATGTCGCGCCTGTCGGTGGTCGACGCCGCCGCCGTGGCCGGGCATTACGGGTCGATCTCCATCGTCACCTTCGTGGCCGGAACCTCGGTGCTGGAAAGCGCGGGCCTGACCTCGGAAGGCTACCTTGTGGCGGTTGCCGCCGCGATGGAGGCCCCGGCCATCCTGTCGGCGCTGTGGCTTATCGCCCGTGGCGGCGGGGTCCGCCAGATGGACGGCGACCTGTGGCGCGAGATCCTGCTCAACGGCTCCATCGTGCTGCTGCTGGGGGCCTTTGCCATCGGGGCCATCACCGGGTCCGAGGGGCTGGCGCGGGTCGAGGCATTTCTGGTCAGCCCGTTCCAGGGGGTGCTGTGCCTGTTCCTGCTGGACATGGGCCTGATCGCCGGGCGCGGTCTGCGCGAGGGGGCCCGCGTTCTGGATCGCGGGGCGGTGCTGTTCGGCGTGCTGATGCCGGTGCTGGGCGCATCCGCCGGGGCGATGGCGGCGCTGCCGCTGGGCCTGTCCACCGGCGGCACGATGCTGCTGATGACATTGTCGGCCTCGGCCTCTTACATCGCCGTGCCCGCCGCGATGCGCGTGGCGGTGCCCGAAGCGAACCCGTCGGTCTATCTGACGCTGTCGCTGGCGATCACCTTTCCCTTCAACCTGACCCTGGGCCTGCCGCTGTACCTTGCGGCCGCCCAGTGGCTGACAACCGGCTGACCGGAGGCGAAACGATGCAGACCCACAAGGCAAAACGTGTCGAGATCACCATCGAGAAGGTCATGGAAACCCGCCTGACCGACGCCCTGACGCGGGCCGGCGTGACCGGCTGGTCGATCCTGCCCGTGCGCGGCGGATCGGGGCGGTCGGGGGCCTGGAGCCGCGAGGGCCAGATCAGCCGCGGCACCGGCATGGTGCAGGTGGTGTGCATCGTGCGCCCCGAGCGGCTGGACCCGCTGCTGGAGGCGGCCTTTGCCGTGGTCGAGCGGCATATCGGCGTGGTCTGCATCACCGATTGCGAAGTGCTGCGCGCCGAACGGTTCTGAGGCCCCGCGGGCCGTGCCCCCGTTCAGTCCACCAGTTCGCCCGAGGCGCCGCCGCAATGGGCGCGGATGCAGGGCTTGCCGATGCGCGCGCTGATGTCGCGCAGCGGCACACCCAGGGCACGTCCGGTACACAGGGCCTCGCCACTGTCGAGCTTGAGGATCACCAGATGCCCGGCGCGAAACGCCACGCCGAACCCCTTGTGGCGGAGCTGACAGGTCAGCGAGTCCCAGCTTTCGGCGGTTTCCAGGATCGGAGTCAGGAACCCGCGCATCAGCGCCAGCGTCTCGCAATCCAGCGCGGGCGGCAGCGGGTTGGCGGGGTCTGGCCGGTCCCATCCGGACCGGTCCTGGGGTATATGGCGCATGATGCGTCCTTTCTCACTCGTGCAACCACTTGCGGGCGGACACGCCGCCCGGCCTGTCACACCATCTGCATGCGGATCTCGGACCCGCCCCTTTCGGTCCGGAACAGGGGCCGGCGCGTGGGGCGCGCGCGACGCGGCCGTTCCAGCGCGATCAGGGCCCGAAGGCGTCTGCTGCGGGCGGTCTGGGTCAGGTCGATGGTCACTGCTCTGTCCTTTCTTGTTGCGCCGCGGGCCGGACACGGCTTCCGGGCCTGATCAGCCTGCGCGGCCAAAGCGGCAACAAGACGGCACCGGACGGACAATCCGGCGACGATTTCTGGATTGGCAACAAAACGTCACCAATCCAGCAACAATAGCGGGCGGACAGGCCGCCCCGCCGGGCTCAGCCCTTTTTCAGCGCCTTCTGGCCCAGCACCTCGGCGATCTGCACCGCGTTGAGGGCCGCGCCCTTGCGCAGGTTGTCCGAGACCACCCAGATGTTCAGGCCGTTGTCGATGGTGCTGTCCTGCCGGATGCGGCTGACAAAGGTGGCAAAGTCGCCCACGCATTCGATCGGGGTGACGTAGCCGCCATCCTCGCGCTTGTCGATCACCATGACGCCGGGGCTTTCTCGCAGGATGTCGCGCGCCTCGTCCTCGTCCAGGTAGTCTTCGAACTCGATGTTGATGGCCTCGGAATGGCCGACAAAGACCGGCACGCGCACGCAGGTCGCGGTGACCTTGATCTTCGGGTCGACGATCTTCTTGGTCTCGGCCACCATCTTCCACTCTTCCTTGGTCGAGCCGTCTTCCATGAAGACGTCGATATGCGGGATGACGTTGAAGGCGATCTGCTTCTGGAACTTCTTCGGCGCGACTTCGGAGGTGGGGTTGTAGACCGCCTTGGTCTGGTCCCACAGCTCGTCCATGCCGTCCTTGCCCGCGCCGGACACCGACTGGTAGGTCGATACCACCACCCGCTTGATCCGCGCGCGGTCATGCAGCGGCTTCAGGGCCACGACCATCTGCGCGGTGGAACAGTTCGGGTTCGCGATGATGTTCTTCCTGGTGTAGCCCAGCACCGCGTCGGCGTTCACCTCGGGCACCACCAGCGGCACGTCCGGGTCGTAGCGGTAGAGCGAGGAGTTGTCGATCACCACACAGCCCGCCGAAGCGGCCTTGGGCGCATATTCCTTTGTCGGGCCCGACCCGATGGCGAACAGGGCGATGTCCCATCCGGTGAAATCGAACGTGTCCAGATCCCGGGTTTTCAGGGTCTTGTCACCAAAGCTCACCTCGGTTCCAAGGCTGCGGCGCGAGGCCAGCGCAGCGATGTCGTCGACGGGAAACTCCCGTTCGGCGAGGATGTTCAGCATTTCGCGGCCCACATTGCCCGTGGCACCGGCGACAACGACCTTGTAGCCCATGATGGCCCTCCGTTCGGTTGATGCGGCCAACAAGGCGGGACACCCCTGCCGCAACTGGCGGGCTGCATATCCCAGCCGCCGGTACGGTGAAAGGGGGCATCGCCGGGCAGAGCCTGATTCGCGGCCCCAAACCCGATTCGGACATGCCCCAACAGCCCGCGCCGGCGTGAGGAGCGCCTTGTTTTGCATCAAAAGACCGGAAAATCGGTGGTTTCCTGCCACAATTTGCAGGTGCAGAAATTCCTTACTTGTCTATTTATTAAGCGTTCGACTAGAACCCGGGGAGTGTTGTTCCGAGTGCCATTCACACTTTGTTAACTGTTTGCGCTCTGTTGTTTGTTGAACAAAATCAGCCGATTGGCACACGCTTTGAAACCGGGTGCGGGGGGACAGGAAATTGTTTTTCTACAGGATCGTTACCCATCTGACGCGATCGCAGAAACAGGCGGTTTTTGCGCTTGTCGACGCCGCCGTCATCCTGGCGATGTTCGTCAGCGCCATCGCACTCGAAGCCTCCGTCAACGCCGACCGCGAAACCCTGCTGCGGCTGGCCGACATTGCCCTCCTGATCACGCTGGCGGGCACCGCCATCGGCTGGTGGCTGGGCCTGCCGCGCATCAAGCTGAACGCCTACGAGACCCGCGGCATCATCCTGACCGCGGGTTTTGCCGTCTTGGCGGCGCTGACCGGCGGTTTCTTCAACATCGTGCTGCAAAAGCATCTGCCGTTCGGCGTGTTTCTGATCTTTTCCCTGCTTCTAATGGTGGTCTGCGCCACCTGGCGGATCGTGCTGCTGCACATCACGCTGGAAATCTACCGCCGCGGCAAGGTGCGCATGCGGGTCCTCGTCTACGGTGCCGGGCAGACCGGCCAGCAGCTGGTGGCCGCGCTGCGCCATGACGATGCGGTGCAGGCCGTGGCCTTTGTCGATGACAATCCGACCCTGCAAAGCCTGGTGGTCGCGGGCCTGCGCGTCTATGCACCGTCCAGCCTCAAGGAACTGATCGTCGAAAAGGACATCGACAGGGTGGTGCTGGCAATGCCGTCCATCAGCCAGCCTGCGCAATCGCGCATCGCGCACCGTCTGCGCACCATCGGCTGCGAGGTGCACGCCCTGCCCTCCTTTGCCGAACTGGTGGGTGAGGGCGAACTGAAAAAGCGCGTCGCCCCGGTGGCACTGGACGAACTTCTGGGCCGCAACCGGCTGGAAAAGGAACTTCCCGGCGTCAGCCACGCCTATTCCGGCCGCCGTATCCTGATCACCGGGGCCGGCGGCTCCATCGGGTCCGAACTCAGCCGCCAGCTGATTGCCTGCCGTCCCGACTGCCTCGTGCTGGTCGATCATTCGGAACTGGCGCTGTACAACATCGAAAAGGAACTGCGCGATCTCAGCGCAACCCTGGACATCGTGCCGGTGCTGGGTTCGGTCCTGAACGAGGACCTGATGCGCGACGTGCTGACCGAACACAGCGTCGAAGTGGTGCTGCACGCCGCCGCCTACAAGCACCTGCCGCTGGTCGAATGCAATGCCATCACCGGGCTGCGCAACAACGTCATCGGCACCAAGATCATGGCCGATGCCGCCCGCGATGCCGGGGTCGAACGGTTCATCCTCGTCTCGTCCGACAAGGCGGTACGCCCGACCAACGTGATGGGCGCGTCCAAGCGGCTGGCCGAACTGGTGGTGCAGGACCTTGCCACCCGCTCGGCCGGGACCCGGTTTTCCATGGTGCGCTTTGGCAATGTGCTGGGTTCGTCCGGTTCGGTCATTCCGCTGTTCGAGGAACAGATCGCCCGCGGCGGCCCGGTCACCCTGACCGACCTGCAGGTGACGCGGTATTTCATGACCATCTCCGAAGCGGCGCGCCTGGTGCTTCTGGCCGGGTCGTTCGCCCGCGGCGGCGACGTGTTCGTGCTCGACATGGGTGACCCGGTGCCGATCCGCAAGCTGGCCCGCCAGATGATCGAAGGGGCCGGCTATACCGTGAAGACGGCCGACAACCCGGATGGCGATATCGAGATCATCGTCACCGGGCTGCGCCCGGGCGAAAAGATGCACGAAGAGCTTTTGATCTCGGCCGACATGCTGACCACGCCGCACAGCAAGATCATGCGGGCGCAGGAAAGCTATCTGTCGGAATTCGAGATGGCCACCGCGCTCAAGGAACTGCGCCAATCCATCGCGGCGCGCGACGAGGCCGCGGCCCGCGCGGTGATCGCGCGCTGGGTGGAAAAGGGCGACATGCCCCCGGTCAAGACGGCAGACGGCGAACCGGCCTGACCCGCACCGCCCTAGCGGTCGGGAATGTCGTCGCGCGCCGGGGCGGGTGCCCAGTTCTCGATGATGTCCGCCGCCTCTGTCGCGGTTTCCACAAAGCGGAACAGGTCCAGGTCCTGCGCACTGATTGTGCCGGCATCGGCCAGCGCGTCCCAGTTGATGATCCGTTCCCAGAAGGCCCGCCCGAACAGCAGAAAGGGCACCCGGCGCATCCGCCCGGTCTGGATCAGGGTCAGCGCCTCGAACAGCTCGTCCAGCGTGCCGAACCCGCCGGGAAAGACGCAGATGGCCCGGGCCCGCATGAGAAAATGCATCTTGCGGATCGCGAAATAGTGGAAGTTGAAGGCCAGTTCCGGCGTCACATAGGGGTTCGGCGCCTGTTCATGCGGAAGCACGATGTTCAACCCGATCGAGATGCCCTGCTCGTCCTGCGCCCCGCGATTGCCCGCTTCCATCACCCCGGGGCCGCCGCCGGTGACGATCACGAACTCGCGGTTGCCGGTGGCCCTGGATTTCAGCGTCATCAGCCGGGCAAAGGCGCGCGCCTCGTCATAGAAATGCGACAGCTCGGCCAGGGTCCGCGTCCGCGCGGCGTCACGGCGTTCCGGCGCCGGAATGCGCGCACCGCCAAACAGCACCACCGTCGACTGGATGTCATGCTGATCCAGCAGCATCTCGAATTTCAGAAGCTCCAGCTGCAGCCGCACCGGGCGCAACTCCTCGCGGCACAGAAAATCTTCGTCGGCAAAGGCCAGCCGGTAGCTGGGCGATTGCGTCTGCGGCGTGACCGGCACATGTTCTGCCGTGTCCCGGTCCAGATGGGCGTCGCGAAAGGGGCTGCGGCGGGTGTCGGTCATGGGCCTCTCCTTGTCGGGCATTCCTCACACCTATAGCGTCGGATCGGCAAGCGCTAGGCAAGGAGAGGATGATGGACTGGAGAGCCGAGATTGACGCAGCCGCAGGCCGGATCGCGGGCCATGTCGTGACGACGCCGGTCATGATGTCCGACACGCTGTGGGACCGGCCGGTGGCGCTCAAGCTGGAACAGCTGCAGCACACCGGCAGCTTCAAGGCGCGCGGGGCGTTCAACACGCTCTCGGCGGTGGAGGTGCCCGAAGGCGGCGTGGTGGCGGCCTCGGGCGGCAATCACGGCGCGGCGGTGGGCTTTGCGGCGCACCGGCTGGGGCACCGGGCGCGCATCTTCGTGCCCGAACTCGCAGGCCCGGCCAAGATCGCGCTGATCGAACGCACCGGGGCCGACCTGACCGTGGTGCCGGGAGAGTATGCCGACGCGCTCGACATGGCGCGGCGGTTCGAGTCCGAACAGGGCGCGATGCAGGTCCATGCCTATGACGCGCCGCTCACGGTGGCGGGCCAGGGCACCCTGATGCGCGAATGGGAGGCGCAGGGGCTCGACGCCGACACGGTGCTGATCGCCGTGGGCGGCGGCGGCCTGATCGCGGGCGCGCTGGCCTGGCTGCAGGGCAGCCGCAAGGTCGTGGCGGTGGAGCCTTCCGGCTGCGCCACCCTGCAAGCCGCGCTGGCGGCCGGGGGTCCGGTGGACGTCCCCGTCTCCGGGGTGGCGGCAAATGCGCTGGGGGCGCGGCGGATCGGCACGATCTGCCACGATCTGGCCCGGGCCCAGGACATCGCGGCCATCACCGTGCCCGACGATGCGATCCTCGGGGCGCAACTGTCGCTCTGGCAGACCCACCGGCTGCTTGTCGAGCCCGCAGGGGCCTGCGCGCTCGCCGCGCTGCAATCGGGCGCCTACAGGCCCGAGACCGGGGAAAAGGTCGCCGTCCTGGTCTGCGGCGCAAACCCGGCCCCCGATCCGCTGGCCTGACCCTCTGCCTGATCCTCTGGCCTGATGACCAGACCCGCTCTTTCATCTTTCTTCAAATACCTCCGGGGAGCGCGAGGGGCTGGCCCCTCGCTGCCGGACCGCGCCACCGGCACCACCGGCCATTGTCGTGCCCGCCCCCAGTCGCTATAGCCCCGCGCAACGACAGGAAGAGGGAGAGACCCATGTCCAATGCACAGCTCGAAGCCGCCATCGAAGCCGCCTGGGAGGCAAGGACCGAGATCACGCCGTCGACCGGCGGCGAAACCCGCGACGCCATCGAGGCCACGCTGAACGCGCTCGACAGCGGCAGCCTGCGGGTGGCGGAAAAGCAGGCCGATGGCAGCTGGCACGTCAACCAGTGGGCCAAGAAGGCCGTTCTGCTGGGCTTTCGCCTGAAGGACATGGAACAGCACGATGGCGGCCCGCAGGGCGGCCACTGGTGGGACAAGGTCGACAGCAAGTTCAGGGGCTGGGGCGACGCGGAATGGAAAGACGCGGGCTTTCGCGCCGTTCCGAACTGCATCGTGCGCAAATCCGCCTTCATCGCGCCGGGCGTGGTGCTGATGCCGTCTTTCGTCAACCTGGGCGCCTATGTCGACGAAGGCACCATGGTCGACACCTGGGCCACCGTGGGCTCTTGCGCACAGATCGGCAAGAACGTGCACCTGTCGGGCGGCGTGGGCATCGGCGGCGTGCTGGAGCCGATGCAGGCCGGCCCGACCATCATCGAGGACAATTGCTTTGTCGGTGCGCGGTCCGAAGTGGTCGAGGGTGTGATCGTCCGCGAAGGCTCGGTCCTTGGCATGGGCGTCTTCCTTGGCCAGTCCACCAAGATCGTCGACCGCGAGACCGGCGAGGTCATGTATGGCGAAGTGCCGCCCTATTCAGTCGTGGTCGCCGGCACGATGCCCAGCAAGAACAATGTCAGCCTCTATTGCGCCGTGATCGTGAAGCGTGTCGATGAAAAGACCCGCTCCAAGACCGGCATCAACGAGCTGCTGCGCGACTGACCCGCCGCCTCAGCGCGACCCGAACCATTGCGAAACCAGCGCGTCATAGGTGCCGGTTTCGCGCAAGCCCAGCAGGGCGACATTGATCGGTTCGCGCAATGCGCTGCCGGTGGGCAGGGCGATCCCGTAATTCTCGACCCGGAACACCCGGTCGATCAGTTCGGCCTCGGCCGCATCGGGCTGCGACAGGTAGTAGGACAGCAGCGGCCCGTCAAAGACCACCGCATCCAGCCCGCCGGCTTCGAAATCGGCGATGAGTTCGTCGAAACTGGCATAGCGCCGGTGGCTGACTTCTCGGGCCGACAAAAAGGCACTGGCGGACGATCCCAGCGTCGTTCCCACCCGGCGCCCGTCGAGATCCGACACGTTGTCCACCGACGCGGTGATGGCCTGCACCGTCATCTTGGCGGTGATGTTGGCGACAAAGACCGACACGACAAACAGGCTGGACACCACAAGGACCACGCCAAAGACCCGCCCCGGCAGCGATCGCGGCATGCGTTCCTCGAACCCGCCATTCACCACGAGGTTCAGCGCCCACCAGAAGGACGGGAACAGCGCCTCGTTCAGCGGGCGGTCGAAATAGGGCTGGCGGCCGCGTTCGAACAGCCACATCGCCATGCCGCCGCCAAACAGCAGCGCAAAGGCGGCCAGTCCGGTCAACAGCAGATCGCGGCTCAGCAGCACGCGCCAGAGGGCAGAGCTGCCCTCTTCGGACCGCATCATGATCTGCAACCCGCTCTGAAAGATCGGCTGCGAGAAATCCAGAACCGCCTCGCGCGCCCCGGTGATCGAGATGTTGGCAATCGCGCCGTCGACCTCGCCGCGCTCTACCGCGCCCAGCATCTCGGGGAAGCTGTCCATGTAGACAAACGCCACATCGCGCCCCAGGACATCCGCGATCTCGCGCATCAGCGCGATGCTGAAGCCATCCGCCCCCTCGGCGCCGGGCATGGAAAACGGCGCACGGTCCACCGTGGCGAACAGCAGCGACGACGGCTGGGCCCAGCCGGGACAGGCCAGCCAGGTCACAAGGATCAGGTGAACCGCCAAAGCGATTGTTCGCGCAGACCGGCGCATCTCATTCCCCACATCGTCCCGGGCCTCCCCTAACGGCACGCGGCCATTCTGCCAAGCCCGCGTTTTCCGGCTTGCCTGCCGGCCCGCAATCTGCGAGCCCGCGCGCATGGCAAACGCGTCTCGCAAACAGCAGGTCTTTACGCTTCTGGTGCAGGTCGGGCGGAAATCCGGCGATGGCCTGCCCGAAGGGTCAACCGGGGCCGCACTGATGTGTTATGCCTCGGGCGTGGACGAGGCCGAGGCAGTACGCGAAACCGTGGCGATCCTGAAACAGGCCGACATGGCCCCGCTGGACGTCACCGGCTATGGCACGCCCGAGGAACGCCGCGACACGGGCTTTGACATCGACGAGGACGAAGCCGCGCTGATGCGGCGCGCGCTGGAAGAGAACGCGGTGATCGTGGCCCAGGTCACACCGTTCTTCGGCGACGAGGACGCGGACGAAGGTTAAGCCGCGCGCGCCTCTGCCAGCGTGATCGCCTCGAAGGGGCGCAGCACCTTCAGTCCCGCCCGGGCATGTTCCGGCAGCAGGTTCGACGGGCAGCTGGCCAGCAGGGTCTGGGCAAGATGCGCCCGCCGCCGCCGCAACCTCCCGATATACAGGCTTTCCAGTTCCGCTCCCGCGGCAATGAACGGCTCGTGCCCGGGCAGAAGCAGGTCGTGATACCGCACGGTCAGGTGGCCCGATTCGTAGACAGCGGCAAAGCCGTTCACCAGGCTGACGGCCGGCACCAGCACCGCTTCGCGGCCAAAGATGTACTCCACGTCGGTGCCGCCGATCACCAGCCGCTGGTGCGGCGCCACCACCAGATCCTGCTGAAGCCCGAAATAGGGCGCCCGCAAGCGCACCGGCTGGAACGACCCCAGCGCGGGAACCCGGCGCGACACCCGGCGCAGCACCGGGACGATGCCGTTGGCCCGGGTGCGCACCGTGTCGCCCGTGTGCAGCGTGCTGAGCCGCCGGTAGCCCTGCGCCGTCAGCACCGGCACCTGGCCCGTCACCAGCGGCATCGGGCCGATGGGCTCGATTTCGTCCGACACGGCAAAGAACACCACATCCTCGTCCATCTCGCACAGCTGCGGCCTGCGGGTCAGGGTGTAGATGTCCTCGATCATCAGCGGCGGCGGCGGCGGAGTGGTCTGCACCATCACCGCATCGCTTTCCGGCCGCTCCACCGCGATCCGTCCGAACCCGGCCTCGCTGTCCCAGCTGAAGGTGACGCGCAGCACGTCGGTGCGGGCGTCGGGCCGGTGCGCCAGCACGGTGTGGAACACGTCCTCGCCCTGGCTCATCACCAGCACGATCCCGCCGCCGGGCACCGCCTGGAACGAGATCGAACCGGCCCAGGGGTGACGCCGTTCGTAGGACAAGAGCGTCTGAGGCCGCCCGTCCGGCGACAGCCGCGTCTCGATCACGACGGAGCCGCGCGCCATCAGCAGGTCGCGCGGGGCCGAGGTCTGCTCGAACACCGCCGGACAGACCCAGGACTGCCCCTGCCCGGAAATCGCGATCCAGCTCATGCCGCCACCCGCCGCCGCAGCGCCGCCGCTTCGTGCGCCCGCAGGATCGGACGGGCCGCGGGGCCATAGCCTTCGCCGCTGCGTGGGTCCAGTTGTGGAAACAGGGCGCGGATTTCGGCCAGCGTGTCCTCGGTATCGAAGACGTGCACGGTCTGCGCGCCGGGCAGGAAGCTTTCCGACAGCAGCCCGTTGGCGCGCACGATCTCGTGACGATCGAACAGGATGTGGACATATTCCACCATCCCGCCGTCGACCTGGCGGATCGAGCCACCATTGACAAGGTGCTTGGCCGCGGCCAGCACTTCGGGCGTTTCGAACATCAGATGGGCCAGCACGTCCTGCACCAGGATCCGATGCTGCGGCGAGACCATCAGCGCGCCGTGATCGCCCAGCGCCCCGGCGGAAATCCGGATCGGGGCAAGATCCCCCGACGCCGGCACAAGGCGACGCCCGATCCAGCGCACCGGTTGCGGGCCGTGGTCGCGGGTGTCCACCAGATCGCCCGGCCTCAGGCTCTGGACGGGGCGCGGCCCGTCCGGGGTGTCGATGCGGGTGCCGGCGACAAAGCACGGCACGAAATCCACGGTGACAAAGCCGACATCGGTGTCGCCATTGCTGCTGGCGACCTCGTAGGTAAAGCTGACCTCTTCCTCGTCGCCGTCGCCGGCCACGCTCAGCGTGCCATTGGCGTTCAGCGTGACCTGCTGCCCGGAGTTCAGCGTGACCGTATCGCCGGGCGACACGGCGACGCCGTTGATATGGGTCACGCTCAGCGTGCCGCCGGTGTTGTTGATGTCATTGCCCAGAACATCGAGCGTCGCCGTGCCGCTCAGCCCCGCCGTATCGGTATCGGTCACCGCCACCAGCGAGGTCTGGACCGACTCCGCCGCCACCAGCAGGTTGGAATCGTAATTGGAATCCAGCACGTCCGCGACGCCGATGCGGATCGAGTTCACCTGCCCCGCCACCACCGGCATGGTCAGCGTCAGCGTCAGGGTAAAGCCGTCCATCTCGGTGTTGTACTGGTCGCCGGTGTTGTCGACATAGAGGTTCTGGTTGGAGTTGGCGTTCAGGTTGCGCGGGTCAATGTCGCCATCGCCGATCCCCAGTTCCACCTGCACCCCGTTGATCCAGACACCGACAAAGTCCTGGTATTGCGATGACTGGTATTCGGGATACTCCTCTGACGAGAACACGAACTGCATCGTCAGCAGGTTGCCGGTGGGCACGAAATCGACGTCCAGAAAGGAGGCGTCATAAGACCGCGTGCCCGCCGCCTGGTTGAAGTCCGGATTGTTGTTGGGACCGTTGTTGCTGGTGGTGGTGCTGGAAGACTGGTTCGAGTCGAACGGGTTCCACCAGGGGGCGGAACTGTTCGTGATCGCCTGCGCCTGACCGGTGGACAGGATCACGCCGCTGTCCGACGGCGCCACGCCGGGCATCGTGCCCAGACCGTCGCTGTAGATGCCCGACGCCCGGTTGTCGCCGGTATAGCTGGCCGAGACCACGGCCGCGCCGTCGCCAAAGATGGTTTGTGCCATTTCAAGCGCCGATGCGCCCGTATCGATGGGCAGTTCCGAAGGCTGGACCATGCCTGCTCTGTCCTTGTTCCCGGGAACACGCACTCCACCGGCACGGCACGCGAGTGTGGTTCGCTCGCCCGCGATGCGCTAAAGGGAAGGCCTGCCTCGGGTTTTTCTTTGTTGTTGCAAGCAGGGGTAGCACGGGGCCCGGACTCTGTTAACGGATTTTTCACCTTTCCGCCACGTCGCCGCCAGAGTTCTGGTGCAATTGCGCCACATTTGCCAAAGCGCGGGCGGCGCGCTAGCCCATGGCGGACCTGACCCAAGCCGGAGCGTGCCCCCATGTCCCCCACCGATCCCGTCGACCTGACCGCGCAGCTTGTCCGCTGCCCCTCTGTCACTCCTGAAGAGGGCGGCGCGCTGGTGCTCCTGCAAGAGGTGCTGGAGGATGCGGGCTTTGCTTGCACGCGGGTGGACCGCGGCGGCGTGTCGAACCTCTTTGCCCGCTGGGGCGAAAAGGGACACGCGCGCAGCCTGGGCTTCAACGGTCACACCGACGTGGTGCCCATCGGGCGGCGCGAGGACTGGACACGGGATCCCTTCGGGGCCGAGATCGAGGATGGTTTCCTCTATGGCCGCGGGGCGACCGACATGAAATCCGGCGTCGCGGCCTTTGTGGCCGCCGCGGTGGACCATGTCCGGCAAACCCCGCCCGACGGGGCCGTGATCCTGACCATCACCGGGGACGAGGAAGGCGACGCGCTGCATGGCACCACCGCGCTGCTCGACTGGATGGACGCGCACGGAGAGCGGATGACAGATTGCCTGGTCGGCGAGCCCACAAGCCCCGATTTCATGGGCCAGATGATCAAGATCGGGCGGCGCGGGTCGATGAGCGCCTGGTTCACGGTGAAGGGCGTGCAAGGCCATTCCGCCTATCCCCACCGCGCGGTCAATCCGCTGTCGGCTTTGGTGCGGTTGATGGACCGGCTGGCCTTGCAAGACCTGGACAAGGGCACCTCGCATTTCGATCCCTCCACGCTGGCGGTGCTGACCATCGACACCGGCAACCCCGCGACCAACGTGATCCCTGCCGAGGCCCGCGCCTGCGTGAACATCCGCTTCAACGACAGTCACAGCGGCGAAAGCCTGACGACCTGGCTGCGGGGCATGGCGGCCGAGGTGGACGCGGCATTTGGCACGGTCACGGAGCTGCGCGTGAAGATCTCGGGCGAAAGCTTCCTCACCCCGCCGGGGCCGCTGTCGGACCTGGTCTCGCGCGCGGTGGCGGCCGAAACGAACCAGGTGCCGGAGCTGTCCACGACAGGCGGCACCTCGGACGCGCGCTTTGTCAAGGACCACTGCCCGGTGGTGGAGTTCGGGCTGGTGGGCAAGACGATGCACGCGGTCGACGAACGGGTCGAGGTGGCACAGATCCACCAGCTGAAGGCGATCTATGCGCGCATCCTGAGGGACTATTTTGCCTGACCGCAGGCTGATCGTCATGGTCAAGGCACCGCGCCCGGGCCGCGTGAAGACTCGGCTGGGGCGCGAGATCGGGCAGGTGGCCGCGGCCTGGTGGTTCCGCCACCAGGTCACGCGGCTGCTGCGGCGGATCCGCGATCCGCGCTGGCAGATCGTGCTGGCGGTGTCGCCGGATCGGGCGGACGGACCGTTCTGGCCAGCAGACCTGCCGCGCCTGCCGCAGGGGCGAGGCGATCTGGGCGCGCGGATGGGGCGCATGATGCGGGCGGTGCCACCCGGTCGGGTCTGCGTGATCGGCGCCGACATTCCGGGCATCCGGCGCGCGCACCTGGCGCGGGCCTTTGCCGCGCTGGGCCGGGCAGAGCTGGTCTTTGGCCCGGCGGAGGATGGCGGCTATTGGCTGGTGGGCGCGCGCAACAGCCAGGCCGTGCCGGCGTCGCTGTTCAGGGGCGTGCGCTGGTCCACCGCGCAAGCGCTGGCCGACAGCATCGCCTCTGTGCCGGGCCGGCATGTGGCCCTGGTCGATACGCTGGCCGATGTGGATACCGCCGCCGACCTCGGGCGCAACGGCTGAGCGGAGGAAGACTTTTCGCAGAAGAGTCTTCCTCCCCGTCCCCACCGGCACCACGATTTTTTAGCCGAAAAATCGTGCCCGCCCCCGGCGAATGCGCGATGACGCCCCTCTGCCGCCGTGCTACCTGATGGCAATGAGCCAGCTGCCCACCAAGCCGCAGATCCTGCAATGGATCGCCGACAACCCGACCCTGACCGCCAAGCGCGACATCGCCAAGGCCTTTGGCATCAAGGGCGCGGCGCGGATCGACCTCAAGCGCCTGCTCAAGGAGCTGGAGCACGAAGGTCACCTCGAAAAG
Organism: Alphaproteobacteria bacterium; assembly: GCA_030425925.1. Taxonomy (GTDB): domain Bacteria; phylum Pseudomonadota; class Alphaproteobacteria; order Rhodobacterales; family Rhodobacteraceae; genus JAUHZO01. The sequence goes on from JAUHZO010000003.1 coordinate 279,680, forward strand.
CGCAAGAAGACCTACCGCGACCCGGACCGTCTGCCGCCGGTCTCGGTGCTGCAGGTCAAGGCCCCTGACGAGAACGGTGATCTTTTTGCCGTGCCGCTGGAATGGCATGGCGAGGGTGTGGAGCCCACGGTGCTGGTGATCCCCCGCGCGTCCGACCCGGCGCTGGGCGAAGGCGACCGGATCCTCGCCCGCTTGCAGGTGGTGCATGAAGAGGATCACAATTACGAGGCACGCCTGATCCGCCGCATCGGCCTTTCGGCGCGCAAGGTGGTGGGCATCTTCCGCAAGACCGCCGAGGGCGGTCGCATCCTGCCCATCGACAAGGGTTCGGACAAGGAATGGATGGTCGCCGCCGACGCCACGGGCGGTGCTAGGGACGGCGAGTTGGTGGAGGCCGAACAGGCCGGTCCCAAGGCGAGCATGGGCCTGCCGCGCGCCCGTATCGTCCTGCGGCTGGGCGATCCGACCGCGCCGCGCGCCGTGTCGCTCATCGCGATCCACCAGCACGGCATCCCGGACGACTTCCCGCAAGAGGTGCTGGACGAGGCCGACAGCATGAAGCCGGCCGGCCTCAAGGGCCGCACCGATCTGCGTGACCTGCCGCTGATCACCATCGACCCGTCCGATGCGCGCGATCACGACGATGCCGTCTATGCCGAACCGGATGACGATCCCAAGAACCCCGGCGGTCACATGCTGTGGGTCGCCATTGCCGATGTGGCGCATTACGTGCGCTCCGGCTCCCGGCTGGACCGCGAGGCGAAGAAACGCGGCAATTCCAGCTATTTCCCGGACCGTGTCGTGCCGATGCTGCCGGATCGGCTGTCGGGCGACCTGTGTTCGCTGCACGAAGGCGTGCCGCGTGCCTGTATCGCCGTGCGCATGCGTATCGACGCCGAGGGCAACAAGCTGGGCCAGAAATTCATGCGCGGCCTCATGCGCTCTCCCGCCGCGCTGAATTACCAGGAGGTGCAGGCCGCCATCGACGGTCAGCCCAATGACAAGACCGGGCCTCTGCTGGAGCCGGTCCTGAAGCCGCTCTACGCCGCCTATGCCGCGTTGAAGGCCGCGCGCGAACGTCGGCAGCCGCTGGATCTGGACCTGCCGGAACGCAAGGTCGTGCTGGACGAGGACGGCAAGGTCACCTCGGTCAGCCATGTGGACCGGCTGGATGCCCACCGGCTGATCGAGGAGTTCATGGTGCTGGCCAATGTCGCCGCCGCCGAGACGCTCATTGCCAAGGACACGCCGCTGCTTTTCCGCGTGCATGAAGAGCCGCCGATGGACAAGCTCGAATCGCTGCGCGACACGGCCGAGGCGGCGGGATTTTCCCTGGCCAAGGGGCAGGTCCTGAAGACCGCGCATCTGAACAGGCTCTTGCATCAGGCGGCGGGCAGTCCGGAGGCAGAGCTGATCAACCTGTCGACCCTGCGGTCGATGACGCAGGCCTATTACAGCCCCAAGAATTTCGGCCATTTCGGCCTTGCGCTGCAGAACTACGCGCATTTCACCTCGCCCATCCGGCGCTATTCCGACCTGATCGTGCACCGCGCCCTGATCTCGGCCCATGGTTGGGGCGAAGACGGGCTGACGGCAGAGGAGGTCGACAAGCTGGAGACCACCGCCCAGCATATCAGCGACACCGAGCGGCGCTCGATGATGGCCGAACGCGACACGACGGACCGCTACCTCGCCGCGTACCTGTCGGACCGGCTGGGAGCAGAGTTTGCCGGAAGGATCAGCGGGATCGCCAAGTTCGGGGTGTTTGTGAAGCTCGACGAGACCGGCGCGGACGGGCTGGTGCCCATCGGCACGCTGGGCAACGAATATTTCCATTTCGACCGCGAGAGCGGCACGTTGATGGGGGCGGATACAGGCCGGGTCATCGCCCTTGGCATGCGCGCGCGGGTCAAGCTGGTCGAAGCCGCGCCGGTCACCGGCGGCATCGCCTTCGAACTGCTGGAACTGGACGACGAAGGTTATGACAGTGTGCCGGGCGGCGGACGCGGCGCGCCGCGCGGGCGCGGTCGGGGCAAGCCGCCCGCCCGGCGCAAGCTGGTCAAGGCCAAGGCCAAGGACGCCAAGACAAAACGCAAGGTCACGCGGCAGAAGCGATCTCGGTAAGCCCGGGATAAAGCCGCGCGCGTCCGCGCTGGACATAGGCCATGAGCCGCGTGTGGCCGCGCACCAACCGGCGCAGACCGGTGTCACAGGGCAGCCGGTCCAGCATCGACAGGACAGGCAGCACCGCGGCATCCAGCGCCGTCGGCTGCGCGCCGAAAAAGAACGGGGCATCGCCCAGAAGATCGTCCAGCGCCGCCAGATCCGCGCCAAGGCTGCGCAGACGGTGGTCTTCGGAATACCGCCCCATGCCCTGCTTCTTCAGCATCCCGACAACGCCGCGCCGGACGATAGCGGGCACAACGGGCTTCAGCGGCGCGGGCAGCGTGCCGAACACGACCGGTTTGAGATGGCGCCAGCCATCGTCGCGCGCCCAGCGATCATGCACCAGCCCGCAGCGCAGGTTTTCCTCGACCATGCGGGTCACGGCATGGGCCTTGGCGCGGGCGGCGCTGTCCATGCCGGGGAACAGGTCGACCCCCTGCGCTTGCAGCCAGTCGAGGATGAAGGCGCTGTCGGGGATCAGCCCGTCCGGCGTGCGCAGGGCGGGCAGCTTGCCATAGCTCTGCTTTGGCGGCATGTCCGTCCATTCCGGCCGCCAGTCCTGGCCGGCGAGGTCCAGCAGGATCATCGCCTTGACGCAAAACGGGCTGAGCGAGGGTTCGTCAAAACCGGGGCGGTAGGTCAGCAGGTGCAGCATTGTGGGTCTCCGTGAAAGCCTGGCGGCAGACTAGCGCGGGGTGCTGTCAATTTCTGTCAGCAGCTGATAGGATCCTGCGGCATGTCCCGCACCCATCGTCTGTTCCAGCTCATGAGCGCCCTCAGGCGTCTGCCCAGCCCGGTCACCGCCACGGTGCTGGCGCAGGAAACCGGCGTATCGTTGCGCACGCTTTACCGCGATATCGAGGCATTGCGCGGGCTTGGCGCGGTGATCGACGGGGCCGCCGGTTATGGCTACCGGCTGATCGAAGACGCGCACCTGCCGCCCCTGGGCTTTGACGACGAAGAGCTGGAGGCGCTGTTTCTGGGCCTGCGAGAGGTCCGCGCGGTGGGCGACCCTGCGCTGGCCGCTGCGGCGGACGGCGCGCTGGCCAAGCTGCGCGCACGTTTGCCCGAACGGCAGGCGCACCGGTTGCGCCATGCCGTGCTGAGCGCGCACCGCTTTGTGCCGCCCCCGGCCCCGACCATCGACCCCCGCGCCCTGCGCCGGGCCGCGTGGGCGGAAGACGAGATCGCGTTCGACTATACCGACAAGTCCGGCGCCCCGACGCGCCGCACCGCCTGGCCGCTGTCGATCATGCTGTTCGAGCAAAGCCACTGCCTTCTGGCATGGTGCCTGCTGCGCGACGACCACCGTGCCTTCCGGCTGGACCGAATGACCGGGCTGGCGCTGACCGGCGCATCTTTCCGGCCCCGCCGCGTGCCGTTGCTGCGGGCCTATCTGGACCAGGTCGCAACGGCAGGAAATCGCGTTCCGGGCGCTTGACCACTTCGCTTTTCCCGCCGGTCGCGGTACCCTGCAGCAAAACGACAATCGAGCAGCAGGACCCAAAATGCCCCTTCGCATCCTTTGCGGCGCTTTCGTGACTCTGGTCCTTGCCCAGGCCGCTCTGGCCGGGGCGGTGGACCGGTCGCTGTTTCCCGTCGCCCGTCCCGGAACAGACGCGCCGGAAATCGTGGCGCGGGCCGCCACCGTGCTGACCGTGGCACCCAGCCAGTCGCTCCGTCCTGCCCTGCGCCCCGCGGCGTTGCGCCCGGCCGAGACCGTCTCGCCCGCCACGCAGGCGGCGTTCGAGCGCTGGATTCGCGATTTCCGCCCGCGCGCGCTGGCCCGGGGTATTCGCGGCGACGTGTTCGACCGCGCATTTCGCGGCGTGCGCTATGATCCCGAGGTGGTCCGACGCGACAAGACGCAATCCGAATTCACCAAGACGCTGTGGCAGTATCTCGACAGCGCCGTGTCGGACAGCCGGATCGAAACCGGGCGCGAGATGCTGCGCCGGCACAAGACGCTGCTGGACGGGATCGAGGCGCGCTATGGCGTGGACCGTCAGGTGGTGGTAGCCGTCTGGGGAATGGAAACGGCCTATGGCAGCATCCGCGGCGACAAGCCCGTGATCGGGTCTATGGCCACGCTGGCCTTTGACGGGCGGCGGCGGTCGTTCTTTGAAAACCAGCTGGTGGCGGCGCTGACGATCCTGCAACGCGGCGACACCAGCCCCGCCAACATGACGGGCAGTTGGGCGGGGGCGATGGGGCACACGCAGTTCATGCCCACCTCGTTCGAGGCGCTGGCGGTGGATTACACCGGAGACGGGCGGCGCGATATCTGGGGCGACAATCCCGCCGACGCGCTGGCCTCGACCGCGAACTACCTGCGCAAGAGCGGATGGATCCGGGGCATGCCCTGGGGGGTGGAGGTCAAGCTGCCGCGCGGCTTCGATTACGCCCTGGCCCGGCGTGACGTGCAGAAGATGCCCAGCGACTGGGCCCGGCTGGGCGTGACCGACATGGACGGGCGCGCGGTGCCCGATCATGGCGTCGCCTCGGTGCTGGTCCCGGCGGGCCACCAGGGCGCGGCCTTTCTGATCTTTCGCAACTACCGCGCCATCGAGCGCTACAACGCCGCCGACGCCTATGTCATCGGGGTGGGGCACCTGTCGGACCGGCTGATCGGCCGCCCGCCGATCCGGTCCGGCTGGCCACGCGATGCCCGCGCGCTGAGCTTTGCCGAACGCAAGGAGCTGCAGCGCCGCCTGACGGCGCGGGGCTTTGCCACACGCGGCGTCGACGGGCGGATCGGCCCGAACACCGTCACCGCGCTCAGGGCCTATCAGCGCGCCGCAGGGCTGGTGCCCGACGGATATGCCTCGCTGGAGCTGTTGCAGCGGCTGCGCTGAAGCGCGCAGCCCCTAGCGCCGCCCTTTCGACGCCTCGCAGGCCTCTCCCGCCATGCAGCGGCGCGCCTGCTCCAGCTGTGCCTTTGTGGGCTGGGGGAACAGAAGGCTTCCGCAGGGACCGGCAATCGCCACGTGGCCGCCGGCCTCCTTCCGCAGAAACGCCAGATAGGGCATCCCGTCCCGCGCCCCGCCGCACCAGGGGCCAAAGCACGCGATCCTCAGCGTGACCGGCGTGTCGAACGGGCGCGTGAACCCCTGGGGCGTCAGCGATTGCCCGGTCAGGCGGGCCGGAATGTCGGCCCCCTCGGGATCGGGTGACTTGCCGGCAGGCAGGCGGCGTTCGTCGAATCCGAGCGTTCCGGTGACGACGATCCAGACATCCTCGGACGCCTCGGCCTGCGCATAGGCGCGCGCAACATCGGGGCGCAGACAGCTGAGCGCCCAGCCGGGAGAGGCCGCAAGGATCAGGACAAGCGACAGCCAGCGCATCACAGATGCGCCCGGAACTGGTCGATGACCCGGGCATAGACCTCGCGCTTGAACGGGACGATCTGCGCCAGCACCTCGTCGACCGGCAGCCAGCGCCATTCCGAAAACTCCTGATGGTCGTCGGCGTCCAGCTGCACCTGGTCGTCGCGGCCATGAAAGCGCAACAGGAACCATTTCTGCTGCTGGCCCCGGTACCGCCCCTTCCAGATCCGCGGCACGATGTCATGCGGCAGGTCATAGGCGATCCAGCCGTCGGTCTCCGCCTCGACGGTGACCAGATCGGCGCTGAGCCCGGTTTCCTCGCGCAATTCGCGCAGGGCGGCGGCGCGGGGGTCTTCGCCCTTGTCGATGCCGCCCTGCGGCATCTGCCAGGCCGGCACGTCGCTGTCGGTGCGCTGACCGACAAAGACATGGCCGTCAGCATTGGCCAGCATCACGCCCACGCACGGGCGGTAGGGAAGCGCTGCGATATCATCCGGTGTCATAGTCTGCCTCGTCTTTTGCCTGTCACGCTATCCCTTTGCGCCATACCCCGCCAGCCCTCTGGCATGGGACGATTGCCCATCGGCGGCGGCATGAGTCTTGCAGCTTTCCGCCACATCCAGATGCGCCAAATACGCACCCCTCAAGCTGTCAGATCGCGGTGACCCAATGAAGATTGCCTATGTCCTTAACACGTATCCAAGCCCCTCGCACAGCTTCATCCGGCGCGAGATCGTCGCGCTGGAAAAGCACATGGATGTCGCGCGGATCGCCATGCGCCGCCCCGGCGGCACCGACCCCGATCCGCAGAACCGGACCGAAGCGGACAAGACGACCTTTGTACTGGAGCGTGGCAAGGCAAAGCTGATGGCCACCGCCCTGGGGCAGGCGCTGCGGCGTCCCGTCGCCATGGCGAAGGCGGTGCGGCTGGCGCTGTCCTGCGGTCTGACGGCGGGAGAAAAGCTGCGCCACCTGCTTTACCTGGCCGAGGCCTGCACCGTGGTCCGGCTGTGCGAGGTGGCCGACGCCGATCACATCCACGCCCATTTCGGCACCAACGCCTCTGCCATCGCCATGCTGGCCAGCGCGCTGAGCGATCTGCCCTACAGCTTCACCGTGCACGGCCCCGAGGAATTCGACCGTCAGGAATCGCTGTCGCTGGGGGTCAAGACCTCCCGGGCGGCCTTTGCCGCCACGGTCAGCAGCTATGGCCGCAGCCAGCTGATGCGCTGGACCGACCGCCATGACTGGCCGCGGATCAAGGTGGTGCATTGCGGGATCGTGCCCGCCAAGCATGCCGACAGCACCCCGGTGCCCCGGGTCGAGAACGGAGCCCTGCGCCTGTTGTGCATCGGCCGCTTCGTCGAACAGAAGGGCCACGGGATCCTGGTCGAGGCGCTGGCGCGCTGCGTCGCGGATCAGCCAGGTGTAAGCGTGACATTCCTGGGCGATGGCCCGATGCGCGGCGATCTCGAAGCGGCGGTGGCAGAGGCCGGACTGCAGGACAATGTCCGCTTTGCAGGCTGGGTGAACCAGGACACCGTGCGCCGCATGCTGGACGACAGCCACGGCCTGGTGCTGCCCAGCTTTGCCGAAGGTCTGCCGATGGTGGTGATGGAGGCGATGGCCTCGGCCCGCCCGGTCATTGCCACCAGGATCGCGGGGATCCCGGAACTGGTCAAGGATGGCGAAAGCGGTCTGCTGGTGCCCGCCGGCGACGCCGCGGCGCTGGCCGATGCGATGCTGGCCCTGTCGCGCCTGCCCGATGGCGAGCTGCGCCGGATGGGTGCGGCGGCGCGGGCGCGGGTGATCGCCCGGCACGATATCGACGCCATCGTCCGCGACCTGGCCGGTCACTTCATGCAGGCCGCCCTGCAGCGGCCCCGCCGCAAGGCAAAAAGCACGGCGGCCCCGCTTCTGGGGGCCGCCCCGGCCTTCAGGCTGGCGCTGTCCGCCTCACTGGGGACCAAGCGCTGACAGGCCCTTGAGGATGTCGATGGCATAGGCCAGCTGGTAATCCTCTTCCCGGAGCGCCGCAGCCGCTTCGGCCTTGGCACGGTCCGCCTCGATCTGGCGGATCTCGTCCTCGGTCAGGCTGTCATTGTCCAGGCTGCCGCGCAGATCGGCCTCCGAACGGCTGAAGCGATCGGTCTCTTCCTCGGCCTCTGCGTTCGGGTTGCGCCGGGGCTGTTCGACGATGATGTCGGGGCTTACGCCCAGCGCCTGGATCGACCGGCCCGAGGGCGTGTAATAGCGCGCGGTGGTCAGCCGCATGGCACCGTCCCCGCGCAGCGGCATCACCGTCTGGACCGAGCCCTTGCCAAAGGACTTGGTCCCCACAACGATGGCGCGGCGGTGATCCTGCAGCGCGCCCGCCACGATCTCCGAGGCCGAGGCCGACCCGCCATTGATCAGCACAACCACCGGCTTGCCGTTGGCCAGGTCGCCGGGCGTGGCGTTGAACCGCTCGCCATCGGCCGGATCACGGCCACGGGTCGAGACGATCTCGCCCTTTTCCAGGAACGCGTCCGACACCCGGATCGCCTGGGTCAGCAACCCGCCCGGATTGTTGCGCAGGTCCAGCACAAAGCCGTTCACGTTTTCCATGCCGCCCATTTCCGCGACCCGCTCGGCCAGGCCTTCGGAAAGGTTGGGATAGGTCTGGTCGTTGAAGGTGGTCACGCGCAGCACCACGGTGTCGCCCTCGATGCGCGAGCGGACGGCGGTCAGCTTGATGGTGTCGCGGATGATCGACACGTCGAACGGCTCGTCCACGCCTTCCCGTACCACGGTGATGAGGATCTCGGACCCGACCGGACCGCGCATCAGGTCGACGGCTTCGTCCAGCGTCAGGCCCAGCACCGATTCATTGTCCACATGGGTGATGAAATCCCCCGCCTCGATCCCGGCCTCGTCGGCGGGCGTGCCGTCGATGGGCGACACCACCTTGACGAAGCCGTCCTCCTGCGTGACCTCGATGCCCAGACCGCCGAATTCGCCGCGGGTCTGCACGCGCATGTCGGCAGCATCGTCCGGCGGCAGGTAGGAGGAATGCGGATCGAGCGAGGTCAGCATGCCGTTGATCGCGGCCTCGATCAGGTCGGCCTCGTCCACCTCTTCGACATATTGCGCGCGGATGCGTTCAAAGATGTCGCCGAACAGGTCAAGCTGTTCATAGACATTGGTCGGCCGGTTCTGTTCCTGGGCCAGCAGCGGGCCGACAAACTGCGTTGTCGCCACGACACCGGCCAGGGTGCCGCCCAGTGCGGCCATCACGAATTTCTGCATCGATGGATCATCCTTTGTCCGTTGCGAACCACGTCAGTGGATCGACAGGCGCATCACCTTCTCTGACCTCTATATAGAGCGTTTCCGTCCGCCCGGCGCCAGCCCTTTCACCGGAAGGTGAAGCATCCTGTGCCGCGCCGCCCATCACGCCCACCGGGCTGCCGGCGGGCAGAACCTCGCCGATCTCGCCGAAACTGGCCTCCAGCCCCGCCAGAACGAACAGCAGCCCGGCCTGCGGTTCAAGGATCGAGACAAGCCCGTAATCCAGCAGCGGCCCGGTATACCGCAGCGTCGCGGCCACCGGCGTGGTCACCAGCGCCTGCGGCTCGGTGGCCACAACGAGGCCGGGGCGGGTCACCCCGGCGGCGTCGGCCTGCCCCGCCGCGCGCAGCACGACACCGCGCACCGGCAGCGGCAGCGCGCCTTTCCGCGCGTCGATGGCGGGCAGGTCCGACGGCACCTCGCCTTCGGCAATCGACGACAGCCCGCTGGCAAAGCCGTCCAGCGTTTCGGTGGCCGCGATCAGGATCGCGGTGCGCACCGGGTCTTCGGTAAAACGGCGCGGCAGGTCGGTGCGGTCGGCGATGGCTTTGCTCAGTTCCGTCCGGGCGGTCTGGACGCCGCTCAGCCCCTCTTGCAGGCGCAACAGCGCAGCCTGCTGCAACTGGCGCAGCGCCGTGACCTCTTCGAGATCGGTTCGCAGATCGGCGGCCCGCGCCGCAAGCCCGGGCGTCACCGCCGCCACCAGCATGCCGGACCGGGCATTGGCCAGCGGCCCCTGCGGATGCAGGAGCGTCTGCGGCTGCGCCCGTCCGCCCATCGCGGCAAGAATGCCCAGAAGCTGGGCCACCTCCTGCTCTTGCGCGGCCAGCTTGCGCGCCAGTTCGGTTTCGCGGATCGTCGCCGCGCGCAGCCCCTCGCGCATCGCCGCGAGCCCGTCCTCGTAGGCGCGAACGGTGTCTGTCAGCGCCGCAACCCGGTCACGCGCCTCGTCTGCGGCATCCAGTTGCAGCGCGGCCTGTTCCAGCGCCCGCGCCGCGGCCCGGGCCGGAGCCCCGGCATCCTGCGCCGGCGCGGCCGTTGCCAGAAGGCAGAAGACAAGCGCCGCGCGGATCACGAGATCAGGCTCTTTCCCGTCATCTCTTCGGGCTGCGGCACCCCCATCAGCTGCAGAAGAGTCGGGGCCACATCCGCCAGCCGCCCGTCGCGCAACTGCGCCCCGTCAAGCCCGCCATAAAGGATCACCGGCACCGGGTTCGTGGTATGCGCCGTGTGCGGCCCGCCGGTTGCCGGGTCCACCATGGTTTCGCAATTGCCGTGATCGGCAATGACCAGCATCGCTCCGCCCACCGTTTGCAGTTTCTCGACCACCTGCCCCAGCCCCTGATCGACCGCCTCGCAGGCCGCGATCGCCGCCTGCAGATCGCCGGTATGGCCCACCATGTCGGGGTTGGCATAGTTCACCACGATCAGGTCATAGCCGCTGTCGATTGCGTTCAGGAACCGCTCCGTCACCTCGGCGGCGCTCATGTCCGGCTGCATGTCATAGGTGGCGACCTTGGGGGAGGCGGGCATGAAGCGGTCTTCGCCCTGCTCCGGCTCTTCCTTGCCGCCATTCAGGAAGAAGGTGACATGCGGGTATTTCTCGGTCTCCGCCAGACGGAACTGGGTCAGCCCTTGTCTGGCCACCCATTCGCCCAGCGTGTTGACGATCTCGCGCTTGGGGTAGGCGGTGGTCATGTAGGTGCTGTGCGTCTCGGAATATTCGACCATGCCCAGGAGGGCCGATAGCGGCCTTTGCGTCCGGTCGAACCCGTCGAAACCCGGGTCGCCGATGGCCGACAGGATTTCGCGCGCGCGGTCGGCGCGGAAGTTGATGAAAAAGACGCCATCGCCGTCTTTCACGCCCGCGTAGCCCTCGATCACGAAGGGTTCGATGAATTCGTCCCCCACGTCGCTGGCATGGCTGGCCGCGATCCCGGTTTGCGCATCCTTCTGTGCAGGCCCGTCGCCCTCGATGATCGCGCGATAGGCCTTTTCCACCCGCTCCCAACGGTTGTCGCGGTCCATGGCGTAGTACCGGCCCGAGACGGAGGCGATCTGCGCCCCCTCGGGCAGGGCCTGCTCGAACGCGGCCACCTGCTCGGCGGCGCAGCGGGGCGCGACATCGCGGCCGTCGGTGATGACATGGACCTGCACGCGCAGGCCCCGGTCGGTCAGGAGCCTGGCCGCGGCAAGGATGTGATCGACATGGGCATGCACGCCGCCATCCGAGGTCAGCCCGATCAGGTGCGCCACCCCCTGCGCATCGCTGACCGTCTTGCAGAAGTCGAGGATCGCGCCGTTTTCGAAAAAGCTTCCGTCCTCGATGGCCAGGTCGATCTGTCCCAGATCCATCGCCACCACGCGGCCTGCGCCGATATTGGTGTGCCCCACCTCCGAGTTGCCCATCTGCCCGGTGGGCAGGCCCACATCGGGTCCGTGGGTGATCAGTGTGGCATGCGGGCAGGTTTCGGTCAGCCGGTCCATGGTGGGCGTCGACGCAAGAAAAGGCGCGTTGGCCCGGGTGTCGTCGGACAGGCCCCAGCCGTCGAGAATGCAGAGGATAACGGGCTTCATCGTGGTCTCCTGACGCGTTCGGGCCGGGTGTAACAGGTGGTGCGCGGGATGTGGAGGGGGCGCGGATCGTCCGATTTCGCGTGGCGGCGGCGGCGCGACGCGTTATGTGTCGGTGAACGCCGCTGTGTACCCGGAGACTTTCGATGCGCCTTGCCTCCTGCCTCACCGCCCTTGCGACCCTGAGCGCGGCCTTCCCCGTTGCCACTGCAGCGGATGTCGCGTTGCGGTTCGAACTGGGGGCGGGCATCGGCACATCGCCCGCCTATGAAGGCTCGGACGAATACACGGTCGGGCCCAAAGTTGGCGGCAGCATCAGCCGGCTGAACTACTGGTTCCTCAACATCGACCGGGGCGACGGGCTGGGCTTTGGCATCGGCCCGTCAATCCGCGTCCTGGCCGAGCGCGACGACGCAGATTACGCCCGCCTGACAGGCATCGACGACGTGGATGCGGCGTTCGAACTGGGCGTGCGGATGTCCTATCGCTGGGAACAGGCCGAGATCTTTGGCGCGCTGCGCGGCGGTGTGACGGGGCATGAAGGCATGGTGATGGACCTGGGCGCCGACGGCTTCCTTGCGCTTGGCCCGCAGACGGAACTGCGCGTCGGCCCGCGCCTGCGCTTCGCGGACGACACCTATGCCGACACCTATTTCGACGTCCCCACGGGCGCGCGCCTGGCCGCCTACGACGCCGATGGCGGACTCTATTCCGCCGGTCTGGAAATGTCGCTGCGCCACGATTTCAACGAGTCCTGGGGCATCGAGGGGACAGTGGGCTGGAGCCGCCTGACCGGCTCCATCGGCGACTCCCCAGTGGTGCAGACGCGCGACCAGGGACGCGTGGGCGTGCTGCTGATCCGGTCGTTTGATTGGGCATGGTGAGGGGGAAGAAAGAGCGACATCAATTTGAACTCGTCCAAAGTGCGGAAAACTGAGTACGCTTGTTCATGGGAAGCAGAAAGAGCCCGTTCTTGTTGTTCTTTCTTTGAACTACGATTTTGTCCCATTGCCACATGATGGTTGCAGCCTGTTCGGTAACCCTTTGCTTCTCAACCGCTGGTGCAAGGTAAAAGATCACCACACCTGAGTTAAGACTGGTTGTTCTTTCCGGTTTTCGTTTCGCATCGGGCGCTGGATCACCTTCTACAACCACCAACGCCCTCACACTGCCCATGGCGGACAACCGCCCGCCGTGGTCTACTTTAACCGCATTGAAACCGATCAGCAGGGGCAGGCAGTAGCTTATAGAACCCGGAAATCTGTCCAAGGATTGGGGAGTAGCTCAGAATGTCAAGATCTGCGCTTCACTGAAACGGCTTCTCTTCATCATCTGTCTCCTCGTTTGGAGAACAGGCTAACCTCAAAGCGAGGACGTTTCAGGGGAGCAGGTCATCCAGGATCCGGTTTTGACTGACATTCAAGACGAGGCTGCGCGATACGGTACAGGCCTCATTATCGCGGGTGATCCCTCCGACTTCGATACATGGGAAATCCGCGAGGAAGATGTCGCCCACGCGCCTGATCCTTCACGAATGAATGCATTCATCAGGAATCAACTGAGGGAGGGGACGCGAGATCAAATTGTCCGCTGGTTCCGATGACGGCAAAGGCCGCCCCGTCCGGGGCGGCCTTTCGGTGTTTCGGTGGAAACCTCGACCGGGTGCTGACCTCGCCCGCTCGTGACCTTTCCTGCGGAAAGGCACGGCCGGGCGGCGTCAGTTTGCGCCTCGACCGGTGTGGCTTTCGGGACATTCGGGCCTTCGGCCCGAATACCCTGCCGCCACTGTAACAGACACGCTGTTACTCGATGATCTTGGAAACCACGCCCGAGCCCACGGTGCGGCCGCCTTCGCGGATGGCGAAGCGCAGGCCGTCTTCCATGGCGATCGGCGCGATCAGCTCCACGTTGAACTTCAGGTTGTCGCCCGGCATCACCATCTCGGTGCCCTCGGGCAGTTCGACCGTGCCGGTCACGTCCGTCGTGCGGAAGTAGAACTGCGGGCGGTAGTTCTTGAAGAACGGCGTGTGGCGGCCGCCTTCCTCCTTGGTCAGGATGTACACCTCGCACTCGAACTTGGTGTGCGGCTTGACCGAGCCGGGCTTGCACAGCACCTGGCCGCGCTCCACCGCCTCGCGGTCGATGCCGCGCAGCAGCGCGCCGATATTGTCGCCCGCCTCGCCGCGGTCCAGCAGCTTGCGGAACATCTCGACACCCGTGCAGGTCGATTTCTGCGTGTCCTTGATGCCCACGATCTCGATTTCGTCGCCCACGTTGATCACGCCGCGCTCGACACGGCCGGTCACAACCGTGCCGCGGCCCGAGATCGAGAACACGTCCTCGATCGGCATCAGGAACGGCTGGTCGATCGCCCGCGCCGGCTGCGGGATGTAATCGTCCACCGTCTGCATCAGTTCCTTGATCTTCTCCTCGCCGATCTCGGGATCGCGACCCTCAAGCGCCGCCAGGGCCGAACCCGCGGTGATCGGAATGTCGTCGCCGGGGAAGTCGTAGTCGGACAGCAGTTCGCGCACTTCCATCTCGACCAGTTCCAGCAGTTCCTCGTCGTCCACCTGGTCGACCTTGTTGAGGAACACCACCATGGCGGGAATGCCCACCTGGCGGCCCAGCAGGATGTGCTCGCGCGTCTGCGGCATCGGGCCGTCGGCGGCGTTCACCACCAGGATCGCGCCGTCCATCTGGGCAGCACCCGTGATCATGTTCTTGACGTAGTCGGCGTGGCCGGGGCAGTCCACATGCGCGTAGTGGCGGTTCTCGGTCTCGTATTCCACATGCGCCGTCGAGATCGTGATCCCGCGCGCCTTCTCCTCCGGCGCGCCGTCGATCTGGTCATACGCCTTGAAGTCACCAAAATACTTGGTGATCGCCGCCGTCAGCGTCGTCTTGCCGTGGTCAACATGCCCGATCGTGCCGATGTTGCAATGCGGCTTGCCGCGTTCAAACTTTTCCTTTGCCATCTTGGCCTCCTGTTATCTGGCGGTGCGCATTTGCGCACCCTACGGGGGTAGGGTGCGTGGTTTCCCACGCACCGCTCTTATGCGTACTTGGCCTGGATCTCGTCCGAGATGTTCTGCGGCACCGGGTCATAATGCGAGAACTGCATCGTGAACTGCGCGCGGCCCGAGGACATCGAACGCAGCGTGTTGATGTAGCCGAACATGTTGGCCAGCGGCACGTTGGCGTTGATCGCCACCGCATTGCCGCGCGGTTCCTGACCCGACACCTGTCCGCGGCGCGACGTCAGGTCGCCGATGATGCCACCGGTATACTCTTCCGGCGTGATCACCTCGACCTTCATCATCGGTTCGAGCAGCTTGGCGCCGGCTTTCTTCAGGCCTTCGCGCATGCACATCCGCGACGCGATTTCAAAGGCCAGCACCGAGGAGTCCACGTCGTGGAACTTGCCGTCGAGCAGCGCGACCTTGAAGTCGATCACCGGGAAGCCCGCCAGAGGACCGGAGTCCATCACCGACTTGATGCCCTTTTCCACACCCGGGATGTATTCCTTCGGAACCGCGCCGCCAACGATACGGGATTCGAAGGAGAAGCCTTCGCCCGGCTCGGTCGGGATGATCTCCAGCTTGACTTCGGCGAACTGGCCCGAACCACCCGACTGCTTCTTGTGGCTGTACTGGTGCTCGATCTGGTGCGAGATGGTTTCACGATACGCCACCTGCGGCGCGCCGATGTTCGCCTCGACCTTGAACTCTCGCTTCAGGCGGTCCACCAGGATGTCCAGGTGCAGTTCGCCCATGCCCTTCATGATCGTCTGACCTGATTCCAGATCGGTTTCGACGCGGAAGGACGGGTCTTCGGCCGCCAGACGCGCCAGACCCTGGGACATCTTTTCCTGGTCACCCTTGGTCTTGGGTTCGACGGCGATCTCGATCACCGGGTCGGGGAAGTTCATCGTTTCCAGAACCACCGGGTCCTTGGCGTCGCACAGCGTGTCACCGGTCGTGGTGTCCTTCAGGCCACCCAGCGCGATGATGTCGCCGGAACCGGCCCATTCGATCTCTTCGCGGTTGTTCGAGTGCATCATCATCATGCGGCCCACACGCTCTTTCTTCTCCTTGGTGGAGTTGAGCATGCTGTCGCCCTTGGCCAGCTGGCCCGAATAGATGCGCACGAAGGTCAGCGAGCCGACAAACGGGTCGTTCATGATCTTGAACGCGAGGCCCGAGAACGCCATGTCGTCATCAGCGCGGCGCGCGATGTTGCGGACTTCTTCCTCGTCGCCGGGCTTGAAGCCCATGTAGTCGACCACGTCCAGCGGGCTGGGCAGGTAGTCGATCACGGCGTTCAGCAGCGGCTGCACACCCTTGTTCTTGAACGCCGAACCGCCCAGCATCGGGACAAACGACATGTTCAGGGTGCCCTTGCGCAGCAGCTTGCGCAGGGTGTCGATGTCCGGTTCCTCGCCTTCGAGGTACTTTTCCATCGCGTCATCGTCCTGTTCGACCGCGGCTTCGATCATGACCGAACGCCATTCGTCGGCCTGGTCCTGCAGTTCCGGACGGATATCGGCCAGCACCCAGGTCGCGCCCAGGTCTTCGCCCTTCCACAGCCATTCCTTCATGATCACGAGATCGAGCAGACCTTCGAGTTCGGACTCGGCGCCGATCGGGATCGCGACGGGGATCGCGCGTGCGCCGGTGCGGTCTTCGATCATCTTGTGGCAGTTGAAGAAGTCTGCGCCGATCTTGTCCATCTTGTTGACGAAGACGATCCGCGGAACCTTGTAGCGGTCAGCCTGACGCCACACGGTTTCGGTCTGCGGCTCCACGCCAGCGTTGGCGTCCAGAACGCACACAGCGCCGTCGAGAACCGCCAGAGAACGCTCGACCTCGATGGTGAAGTCCACGTGGCCGGGGGTGTCGATGATGTTGAAGCGGTGCTTCTCGGTCTGCGCCTCGCCGTGCACCTCGCACCGCTCCCAGAAGGTGGTGGTGGCCGCCGAAGTGATGGTGATCCCGCGTTCCTGCTCCTGCTCCATCCAGTCCATGGTTGCAGCGCCATCGTGCACTTCGCCGATGTTGTGCGACTTGCCGGTGTAGTACAGGATGCGCTCCGACGTGGTGGTCTTGCCGGCGTCGATATGCGCCATGATCCCGAAGTTGCGGTAACGGTCGAGAGGATATTCGCGGGCCATCTGTCAGGTCCTTGATTAGGAGGTTAGCTTACCATCGGTAATGGCTGAACGCCTTGTTGGCGTCGGCCATCTTGTGGGTGTCTTCGCGCTTCTTAACGGCGGCTCCACGCGATTGCACTGCGTCAAGGAGTTCACCGGCAAGGCGTTCTTCCATGGTGTTTTCGTTGCGCGCCCGGCTGGCGTTGATCAGCCAGCGGATCGCCAGCGCCTCGCGGCGTTCGGGTCGGACTTCGACAGGCACCTGGTAGGTCGCACCACCGACGCGGCGCGAACGCACCTCGACCGACGGCTTGATATTGTCCAGCGCCTCGTGGAACAGTTCCACCGGTGCGCGCTTGACCTTTTTCTCGACGCGGTCGAGCGCGCCATACACGATGCGTTCGGCAGCGGATTTCTTGCCGTCATACATCAGGTTGTTCATGAATTTCGTCAGAACCCGATCGCCATACTTGGCATCGGGCAGGACTTCGCGTTTTTCAGCGGCGTGACGACGGGACATGGTCTGTTCCTCTTACTTGGGACGCTTGGCGCCGTATTTCGAACGGCGCTGCTTGCGGTCCTTGACGCCCTGCGTGTCAAGCACCCCGCGCAGGATGTGGTAACGCACGCCGGGAAGGTCCTTCACACGACCGCCGCGGATCAGCACAACCGAGTGTTCCTGCAGGTTGTGGCTTTCCCCGGGGATGTAGCTGATCACCTCGTAGCCGTTGGTCAGACGCACCTTGGCCACCTTCCGCATGGCCGAGTTCGGCTTTTTCGGCGTGGTGGTATAGACGCGCGTGCAAACGCCGCGCTTCTGCGGGCACTGCTCGAGGTGCTGCGACTTCGAGCGTTTGACTTTGGGCTGCCGCGGCTTGCGGATCAGCTGTTGAATCGTGGGCATTCCTGTGTCTTCCCCGTACTTCTCACATATGTGTCACACGGGGAGGACCCGTGCATCAGGTTGTCATCAAGTGGATGCGCGCGCGTCCGCACCATCCGGGTTGGGCACGCCGTCCGGAAACGACGCAAAAAACCGCATCGGTTCCCTTTCTCTTCGGGAACGACGCGGGGGTTTCCAGAGGATCGGGGCTGGTACCCGGATCGTGACCGCTTGAGTTCTGCAGAACCGCCAGACCCTGACGTCGGCGGATTAGCGGGGCGTATAGGGGGAGTCGCTGGCCTTGTCAACAGGGCCGGGCTTGCATGCGGCGCGCCCCGGTGACATGCAGATGTGTATGTCATCAAGGGGCGGCGAGCACCATGCAGGTCATCGGATTGTGCCGGTTTTCCTACCCGGCCGAAGGCGGGTTCCAGGTGGAACATGCCGACATTGCCCAGCGGCGTTCCTATCTCTATGCCCCCGACCGGATCGAAACCCGGATGCGCAGTTTCGAGGCGATCACCTTGCCCGCCCTGAAGGCGCAGACCGATCCCGATTTCACCTTCGCCATCCTGATCGACGAGGCGCTGCCGCCGGCGCTGCTGGAGCGGCTGCAGGCCCTCGTGGCCGACCTGCCGCAGGCGGTGCTGGTCCCCCGCGCCCCCGGCCCGCACCGCAAGGTCTGCCAGGAGGTGCTGAACGCCGCCCGGCAGGATCGCGGCGCGCCCTGCATCCAGTACCGGCTGGACGACGATGATGCCGTGGCGGTGGACTTTACCGCCCGGTTACGCGCCGATGCAGCGCGCGTGGCCCCGCTCTGCGCCGAAAACCGCCTGGTCACGCTGGACTACAACCGCGGTTACATCGTCAGCCCGTCGGCAAACGGCATCCGGGCAGAGGAAACGGTGCTACCCTATTATCCCATGGGCATGGCCATGGTGGTCCAGGGCGGCGTCGGGCAGTCGATCATGAACTTTGCCCATGGCAAGGTGGCCCGCTTCATGCCCACCGTCACCTTCACCGACAGCGCGATGTATCTGCGCGGCCATGATGCCTTCAACGACTCGCGCCAGAAGGCGCATGTGCAACCGGTGCGCCTGCCCCTGGCCGATGCGGCCACGCTGGCCCTCCTGCGCGACCGGTTCGCCGTGACCGAGGATCAGGTCCGCCGCGTCTTTGCCTGACGGCGCACCTGCATCTCGCGCCAGAGCGTGAAGCCGCCGGTGGCGACGATGATCCCTGCCCCCACCAAAGACAGAAGCGCCGGCCATTCGTCAAAGACCAGCCAGCCCAGCAGCAGCGCCAGCACCAGGCTGGTATAGCGGAACGGCGCGACAAAGCCGACCTCGCCCACGCGCATCACCATGACGCTGAAGGTGTAGCCGCCGATGATGAACAGGCTCGCCCCGGCCAGAAGGGCGCCGTTCCGGGGTGTGACGGGCACCCAGTCCTGAAACAGGCTCCAGATCGCGGCAAAGACCAGCACAGCCGCCGCGGTGACCAGCGTGACGTAAAGCGACGGCACCGCGGCCGACATCCTGCGGGTCACCAGATCGCGCACGGTGACACAGGCCACGGCGCACAGGGCGGCCAGCGAGTAGATGTTGTAGCCCTCGGTCCCCGGACGCACGATCAGCAGCATCCCGCCAAAGCCCACCGCAATGGCCAGCCAGCGCCGCCAACCCACGGGCTCGCGAAAGAACAGCGCGCTGCCCAGCGTGATCGTCAGCGGCAGCATCTGCAACAGCGCCGAGACATTGGCAAAGGGCATGTTGAAAAGCGCGGTGAAGAAGAACAGCGCCGCGGCCACCTCGGCCACGGCCCTGAGAAGAACAAGCACCATGTCGCGCCGCGGCACGTCGCGCCGGAGCGCCCCCATGCGCCAGGCCAGAAGCCCGATGAACAGGGTCGAGACAAGACCCCGGATCGTCAGGATCTGCGACAGCGGCATCTGCCCGCCCAGCGCCTTGACGCAGGTATCGCCAAAAGTGAACGCGGCCATGGAGGCCACCATCAAAAGGGCACCGCGGGTGTTGTCGGACCGGGTCGTCATGGTGATGCCCTAGCAACCCGCCCTGCCGCTTGCCATGTCGATTGCGACATCTCCCCAAAGAAAAAGCCCTTTCCCCTTGGGGGAGAGGGTTGGGTGAGGCGGAAAAGCCCGCCGCCCGTGCACGGTCTGCCCCTCCGCCCCACGGTAACGCTGGCCCGAGCCCTCCCCCTGTCAGGGGGAGGGTTGCGAGGGGGAGGGCGCTTACTCGCGACTTTCCGGCGTGTCGACGATCAGGGTGTCGAACTCGTCGCCCCCCACCACGTCGTCCATCATCTCGGGCGCGGCCAGGGCCGCGGCCGCTTCGGCCTCCTCGCGGCGCGCCTCGATCACGACGTTGTCGCGCTCCGACGCGATGCGGCGCACGCGCTGGGTCGCGCCACCCGTGCCCGCCGGGATCAGGCGGCCCACGATCACGTTCTCCTTCAGGCCGACAAGCTTGTCCTTCTTGCCCTGCACCGAAGCCTCGGTCAGCACGCGCGTGGTTTCCTGGAACGACGCCGCCGAGATGAACGACCGGGTCTGCAGCGACGCCTTGGTGATGCCCAGCAGGATCGGTTCGCCCTGCGCCGGGCGGCCGCCCTTCTTCTCGGCCTTCTCGTTGGCCTCGTCGAACTCGATCTTGTCGACATGCTCGCCCTTCAGCAGCGTTGTGTCGCCGCTGTCGAGGATCTCCCATTTCTGCAGCATCTGGCGCACGATCACCTCGACATGCTTGTCGTTGATCTTCACGCCCTGCAGACGATAGACGTCCTGCACTTCGTCGATCATGTAGTTTGCCAGCGCCTCGATCCCCATGATCGACAGGATGTCGTGCGGGGCCGGGTTGCCGTCCATGATGTAATCGCCCTTCTGGACGAAATCGCCTTCGACCACCGGGATGTGCTTGCCCTTGGGGATCATGTATTCCTTGGGCTCGAGACTGTCATCCGCCGGTTCGATGGTGATGCGGCGCTTGTTCTTGTAGTCCTTGCCGAACCGCACATAGCCGTCGATTTCCGCGATGATGGCGTGATCCTTCGGACGGCGCGCCTCGAAGAGTTCGGCCACACGCGGCAGACCCCCGGTGATGTCCTTTGTCTTGGCACCTTCGCGCGGGATCCGCGCCACGACGTCGCCGGCCCGGACCTTCTGACCGTCTTCGCAGGACAGGATCGCATCCACAGACATCGGGTAGGTCACCGGGTTGCCGGCCGCGTTGCGCACCGGCTCGCCATCCTCGTTCTGCAGGATGATCTCGGGCTTCAGCTCGTTGCCCCGCGGGGCCGCGCGCCAGTCCATCACGATCTTCTGCGTCATGCCGGTGGCATCGTCGGTTTCCTCGCGCACGGCCACGCCGTTCACCAGGTCGACATGCCGCGCGACACCGTCCGCCTCGGCGATGATCGGCAGGGTATACGGGTCCCATTCAAACAGCTTGGCCCCGCGCTTGATCGTCTCGCCTTCCTTGACGAACAGCTTGGAGCCGTAGCCCAGCTTGTGGCTGGCCCGTTCCGCGCCCTGCTCGTCCACGATCCGCAGCTTCATGTTGCGGCCCATGACCAGCGTCTCACCATTGGCGTTTTCCAGCGTCGAAGCCCCCTCGAAGGCAATGATGCCCTCCTGGCTCGCTTCGAGAAAGGATTGCTGACCGCCCTGCGCCACGCCGCCGATGTGGAAGGTCCGCATGGTCAGCTGTGTGCCCGGCTCGCCGATGGACTGCGCCGCGATGATGCCCACCGCTTCGCCGATATTCACCATGGTGCCGCGCGCCAGGTCGCGGCCATAACACATGGCGCAGACGCCCTCCTCGGCCTCGCAGGTCAGGGGCGAGCGGATGCGCACGGTCTGCAGCGCCGACTCCTCGACGGCGTCCGACAGGCGTTCGTCGATCAGCTGGCCGTCCTTGACGATCACCTCGCCCGTCACCGGGTGCACCAGATCCTCGGCCGCGACGCGGCCCAGGATACGCTCGCCCAGGCTGGCCACAACTTCACCGTCGTTCACCGCCGCTTCGGCGGTGATCGCCATGTCGGTGCCGCAATCATGCATGCGGATGATGCAATCCTGCGCCACGTCCACCAGGCGGCGGGTCAGGTAGCCCGAGTTCGCCGTTTTCAGAGCGGTGTCCGACAGGCCCTTGCGTGCGCCGTGCGTCGAGTTGAAGTACTCGAGCACCGTCAGGCCTTCCTTGAAGTTCGAGATGATCGGCGTTTCGATGATGTCGCCGTTGGGCTTGGCCATCAGGCCGCGCATCCCGCCCAGCTGCTTCATCTGCGTGACCGAGCCCCGGGCACCCGAGTGCGCCATCATGTAGACCGAGTTCGGCTCCATCACGGCACCGTTCTCGTCCCGGCGTTCGGCCGAGATGGTGGACATCATCGCCTCGGTGACCTTGTCGTTGCATTTCGACCAGGCATCGACGACCTTGTTGTACTTTTCACCCTGGGTGATCAGGCCGTCCATGTATTGCTGTTCGAAATCCTTCACCTGGTCACGGGTCTCGTCCACCAGATCCCACTTGTTCGGCGGGATCACCATGTCGGCCTTGCCGAACGAGATGCCGGCCTTGAAGGCCTCGCGGAAGCCCAGGCTCATGATCTGGTCGCAGAAGATGACCGACTCCTTCTGCCCGCAATAGCGGTAGACGGTGTCGATGACGCGCTGCACGTCCTTCTTGCGCAAGAGCTGGTTGACCAGGTCGAACGGCGCCTTTGCGTTCAGCGGCAGCAGCGCGCCCAGCCGCACGCGGCCCGGCGTGGTGTCGAAGCGCGTCCAGACTTCCTCACCCTCGGCACCGATCTGCTTGACACGGCAGGTGATCTTGGCGTGCAGATGCACCTCGCCCGCGTTCAGCGCGTGCTCGACTTCCTCGATCGAAGAGAACTTCATGCCCTCGCCCTTCATGCCATCGCGAGCGATGGTCACGTAGTACAGGCCAAGGATCATGTCCTGCGACGGCACGATGATCGGCGCGCCGTTGGCGGGCGACAGAACGTTGTTCGTCGACATCATCAGCACGCGCGCTTCCAGCTGGGCCTCAAGGCTCAGGGGCACGTGCACGGCCATCTGGTCACCGTCGAAGTCGGCGTTGAAGGCCGAGCAGACCAGCGGGTGCAACTGGATCGCCTTGCCTTCGATCAGCGTGGGTTCGAACGCCTGGATGCCCAGACGGTGCAGCGTCGGCGCGCGGTTCAGCAGCACGGGATGCTCGCGGATGACCTCGTCGAGGATGTCCCACACCTCCGGGCGCTCTTTCTCGACCAGCTTCTTCGCCTGTTTCACGGTGCTGGAAAGGCCCTTGGCCTCAAGCCGCGAGTAGATGAACGGCTTGAACAGCTCCAGCGCCATCTTCTTGGGCAGGCCGCATTGGTGCAGCTTCAGTTCCGGCCCGGTCACGATGACCGAACGGCCCGAGAAGTCGACGCGCTTGCCCAGCAGGTTCTGACGGAAACGGCCCTGCTTGCCCTTCAGCATGTCCGACAGCGATTTCAGCGGGCGCTTGTTGGCGCCGGTAATCACACGCCCGCGGCGGCCATTGTCAAAGAGCGCGTCCACGGATTCCTGCAGCATCCGCTTTTCGTTCCGCACGATGATGTCCGGCGCGCGCAGTTCGATCAGCCGCTTGAGACGGTTGTTCCGGTTGATCACGCGGCGGTACAGGTCGTTCAGGTCCGAGGTCGCAAAGCGGCCGCCATCCAGCGGCACCAGCGGGCGCAGTTCCGGCGGGATGACCGGTACGACGGTCAGCACCATCCATTCCGGACGGTTGCCGGATTCGAGGAACGACTCCACCACCTTCAGACGCTTGATGATCTTCTTCGGCTTCAGCTCACCGGTGGCCTCCTTGAGATCGGCGCGCAGGTTCTCTGCTTCCGACTCGAGGTCGATGGCCGCCAGCATCTCGCGGATCGCTTCGGCACCGATATTGGCGGTGAAGGCGTCCATGCCGTATTGATCCTGTGCGTCGAGGAATTCCTCTTCGCTCAGCATCTGGCCGTATTGCAGGTCGGTCAGGCCCGGCTCGATCACCACGTAGTTCTCGAAATAGAGAACGCGTTCCAGGTCACGCAGCGTCATGTCCAGCATCAGGCCGATGCGGCTGGGCAGCGACTTCAGGAACCAGATGTGGGCGCAGGGCGCCGCCAGTTCGATATGGCCCATCCGCTCGCGGCGGACCTTCTGCAGCGTGACTTCCACACCGCATTTCTCGCAGACAACGCCGCGATACTTCATGCGCTTGTACTTGCCGCACAGGCACTCGTAATCCTTGATCGGGCCAAAGATACGCGCGCAGAACAGGCCGTCCCGCTCGGGTTTGAACGTGCGGTAGTTGATCGTCTCGGGTTTCTTGATCTCACCGAAGGACCAAGACAGGATCCGCTCCGGCGAAGCGAGCGAGACCTTGATCTCGTCGAACACTTTCGGCGGCGTGAGCGGGTTGAACGGGTTGTTGGTCAGTTCCTGGTTCATGTCGGGTTCCCCTTGGGCGAGATTTGGGAGATCGGGAAAAGGCGGTGCCGTCCTGCGGCGTGTCCTTCAGTCATCGGATGACCGCTTTTGGCGCAAAGACCTGGCGCAACCGGATCGACAGGCGGAAAAGGCGGCGGCGCAGGCGTTCGGTGGCATGGCCTTCGTTGAAGAATTGCGTGTACGCCGCTGTCAAAAGCGGCGATGGCGGAAAGCGCCGTCGATAGAGAACTTCCTTGGCGACATCCTTCGAGACGGCACCCTGTTTCAGAACCCCGTGCTTGAGCGTCGGCCAGACGGAACGTGAGACGAAATGGGGTGTCTGATCCCCCTCGATGCCGAATTCGAACTGCCAGGGAGAGGTCTGTCCAAGGGCCAGCTTGCGGGACACGACATCGCGCAGATGGTTCAGATCCCACAGGCAGACGACAAGGCTGTTTCTTGCCTCGTCGTGACCTGGCTCGAGGCGCCGGAGCCCCAGGCCGGCAGCCGCCCCACCCAGATCACCCTGTGCCACGGGAACGCCGCGCAGCTTGCGCTCGGACTGCCAGAGGAAATACACATACTTTCCGCCATGTTTGCGCATGGCGGCTTCGACATCCAGCATGTAGCCATCGTCCACAGGGCCCAGCGGTGCCAGATCCTCGAGCAACAGGTAGACAAACCGACACGCGGGTTGCCGCACCCGCAGGTCGTCCAGCGCACGCGACAAGAGCGCCGTGAAGTCCGTCACAGGGTGACGCAGAACATCCGCTCCGCACAGATCGCCATCGGTCACCACGTAAAGTGGCGGATGGTCCGGCCAGAACCGCGCGAGGTTTTCACGCGCTGGGTCGACGTAGGGTTCGTTGCGGCTGTAGGTCAGAAGCAACAGCACGGTATCCGCGGCCCGCAAATCCCCTGCCGGAAGGCAAGAGCCTTCAGGAACGGCATGTGTCGGGGCGGGATGCAGTGTCATGCGAGGGTCTTTCAGCGGTCGGGTGCTACAGTGTCATGGTGTGCCGCGACTGGCGCAAAGGGGCCCGCCGCTGCACAACGACACTTCGAACGATCCTATCGCTCGTCCTGCGGCGTGAGCGGGTGGAACGGGCTGTTGGTCAGTTCCTGGTTCATCAGGTGTCCTTTCCATCGCTGCGCAGGGCAGCTTCAATCTTGGCGACGCGGCGCGAGAGCGCGTCGAGCGATGTCATGGCGTGTTCGCCTGCGGAGGCGAGGACGGAGAGTTGATCAACCTTCACGCCAAGCCGGTCCACCTTTCCCATCAGGCGGTCGTGGCTCGCGTCTTGCTCGTCCAGACGTGTGACGATGGCGTCCAGGCGGGACAGAACAGCGTCAAAGCTTTTGCGTGTTTCTTTGTCCATTGGCGGTCTTTCTTATTTCGGCGTGACCTTCGGCGGCGTGAGCGGTTTGAACGGGTTGTTGGTCAGTTCCTGGTTCCTGATGTTTCCCCGCTTAAGGTGGGCAACTCAAAGCCAATTTGGCTGCCATGAATTTCTGCGGATCCGACTAGCACAACTTCGTCGCGCTCTATTTCTCGGTTGTCATCCAGCCAAACAGTCCACTCTAAGCCGCACTCGTCGTCCCACTGGTCTTTCCCGATCGTCGCTTTGAAAACAACGCAAGCCGGGCAACCATGCGGTTTCGAGAGTTCAGAAGAATACCGTAGGTGTTCAGCATAAAACTCCTGTCTCTCAAAACCACTCTTTGAGACGATAGCGAGTCCGAAAGGGACCGGCGTTTGGCTCACTCATCCTCCTCCGCATCCAGGAGTTCCATGTTGAGGCCGAGGCCACGCACTTCCTTGACAAGCACGTTGAACGATTCCGGCACGCCGGCCTCGAAGTTGTCCTCGCCCTTGACGATGCTTTCGTAGACCTTGGTTCGGCCCGCCACGTCGTCGGACTTCACCGTCAGCATCTCCTGCAGAGTGTAGGCGGCGCCGTAAGCTTCCAGAGCCCAGACCTCCATCTCCCCGAAACGCTGACCGCCGAACTGGGCCTTGCCACCCAGCGGCTGCTGGGTGACGAGCGAGTATGGCCCGGTCGAACGGGCGTGGATCTTGTCGTCCACCAGGTGGTGCAGCTTCAGCAGGTACTTGACCCCCACCGTCACCGGACGCGCAAACGCCTCGCCCGTGCGGCCGTCATACAGCACCGACTGGCCGCTTTCGCTGAAGCCCGCCCGCAAGAGCGCGTCGTTCACATCCGCCTCTTTCGCGCCGTCGAAGACCGGGGTGGCGATGGGCACGCCGCGGGTGACGTTGCCGGCGCATTCCACCAGACGATCCTCGTCCAGCCCGGCCAGGCCCTCTTCATAGACCTCGTCGCCATAAGCGATGCGCAGCGCCTCGCGCACAGGTGTCAGATCGCCCGAGCGGCGATAATCGGCCAGTGCCTCATCCACCTTGATGCCAAGACCGCGTGCGGCCCAGCCCATATGGGTTTCGAGGATCTGGCCGACATTCATGCGCGACGGCACGCCCAGCGGGTTCAGACAGAAATCGACCGGCGTGCCGTCCTGCAGGAACGGCATGTCCTCCATCGGCACAACGCGGGAGATCACCCCCTTGTTGCCGTGACGACCGGCCATCTTGTCACCCGGCTGCAGCTTGCGCTTCACCGCGATGAAGACCTTGACCATCTTCATCACGCCCGGCGGCAGGTCATCGCCGCGGCGGACCTTTTCGACCTTGTCCTCGAAACGGGCATCCAGCGCACGCTTTTGCACTTCGTACTGGTCGTGCAGCGCCTCGACGATCTTTGCATCGTCCTCGTCCGCAAGCGCCAGCTGCCACCACTGGCCGCGGGTCAGGCTTTCCAACAACTCTTCGGTGATTTCGGAATTCGCCTTGACGCCCTTGGGGCCCTTCACGGCGACCTTGCCCAGCACCATGGACTTCAGACGGGCATAGATGTTGCGGTCAAGGATCGCCAGCTCGTCGTCGCGGTCGCGGGCGAGTTGTTCGATCTCTTCCCGCTCGATCTGCAGGGCGCGTTCGTCCTTTTCCACCCCGTGGCGGTTGAAGACGCGCACCTCGACCACGGTGCCATAGTCGCCCGGCTTGACCCGCAGCGAGGTGTCGCGCACGTCCGAGGCCTTTTCGCCGAAGATGGCGCGCAGCAGTTTTTCTTCCGGTGTCATCGGGCTTTCGCCCTTGGGCGTGATCTTGCCGACCAGGATGTCGCCCGGCTCTACATCCGCGCCGATATAGACGATGCCCGCCTCATCGAGGTTGCGCAGCGCCTCCTCGCCGACATTCGGGATGTCGCGGGTGATCTCTTCCGGCCCCAGCTTGGTGTCGCGGGCGGCCACCTCGAATTCCTCGATATGGATCGACGTGAAGACGTCATCGCGCGCGATGCGTTCCGAGATCAGGATCGAGTCCTCGTAGTTGTAGCCGTTCCACGGCATGAACGCGACGACCACGTTCTTGCCCAGCGCCAGCTCGCCCATGTCGGTGGAGGGGCCGTCGGCGATGACCTCGCCCTTGCCCACCGTATCCCCCACCTTCACCAGCGGACGCTGGTTGATGCAGGTGTTCTGGTTCGAGCGCTGGAACTTGCGCATCCGGTAGATGTCGACGCCCGGGTCACCCGGCTCCAGGTCTTCTGTCGCACGGATCACGATCCGTTGCGCATCGACCTGGTCGATGATCCCGCCGCGGCGTGCCATGACCGCCGCGCCGGAGTCGCGCGCCACGATCTCTTCGATCCCGGTGCCCACCAGCGGGGCCTCCGACCGCAGCGTCGGCACGGCCTGACGCTGCATGTTCGACCCCATCAGCGCGCGGTTCGCGTCGTCGTTTTCCAGGAACGGAATCAGCGAGGCCGCAACCGACACCAGCTGCTTGGGCGACACGTCGATCAGGTCCACGCTTTCGCGCGGAGCCAGCGTGTAATCGCCCGACTGGCGGGTGTTGACCATCTCGTTGACGAACCGCGCCTCGTCATCCAGCGTCGCGTTGGCCTGCGCGATGGTGTGGCGCATTTCCTCGGTGGCGGACATGTAATGCACTTCGTCCGTGACCTTGGCGTCTTTCACCACGCGGTACGGCGTTTCGATAAAGCCGTACTTGTTCACCCGCGCAAAGGTCGCCAGAGAGTTGATCAGACCGATGTTCGGTCCTTCCGGCGTTTCAATCGGGCACATGCGGCCATAGTGGGTGGGGTGCACGTCGCGCACCTCGAAACCCGCGCGCTCCCGCGTCAGACCGCCGGGCCCAAGCGCCGAAAGGCGGCGTTTGTGCGTCACTTCGGACAGCGGGTTGGTCTGGTCCATGAACTGCGACAGCTGCGACGAGCCGAAGAATTCGCGCACGGCCGCCGCCGCCGGCTTGGCGTTGATCAGATCCTGCGGCATGACGGTGTCGATTTCGACGCTGGACATGCGCTCCTTGATCGCGCGCTCCATCCGCAGCAGGCCCACGCGATACTGGTTTTCCATCAGCTCGCCGACCGAGCGCACGCGGCGGTTGCCCAGGTGGTCGATGTCGTCGATGTCGCCCTTGCCGTCGCGCAGCTCGACCAGGGCCTTGATGCAGGCCACGATGTCGTCGCGGTCCAGCGTGCGCTGGGTGTCGGGCTTGTCCAGCGCCAGGCGCATGTTCATCTTGACGCGGCCCACGGCGGACAGGTCATAGCGCTCGCTGTCAAAGAACAGCGTGTCAAAAAGCGCCGAGGCGGCCTCGACGGTGGGCGGCTCGCCCGGGCGCATCACGCGATAGATGTCCATGAGCGCGCCGTCGCGGTTCATGTTCTTGTCCATCGCCATGGTGTTGCGCATGTACGCGCCCACGGTGATGTTGTCGATGTCCAGCACCGGGATCTCGGTGATGCCTGCATTCATCAGATCCTGCAGGGTGCCGCCGGTGATCTCGCCATCCTTGTCGACGGTCAGCGTCAGCTCGTCCCCGGCCTCGACATAGATCGCGCCGTTTTCCTCGTTGATGATGTCCTTGGCGACGAACTCTCCGACGATGTGCTCGAACGGCACCAGAAGGTGCTTGACCTTGCCTTCGTCGATCATCTGCTTGACCGCGCGCGGCGTGACCTTCTTGCCGGCCTCCGCGATCACCTCGCCGGTATCGGCGTCCACCAGGTCATAGGTTGGACGGGTGCCGCGCACCCGCTCGGGAAAGAACCTGGTCGCCCAGCCTTCGCCCTTGCGCAGAGTGTAGGTGACGGTGTCGTAGTACGCGTCCATGATCGCTTCTTGATCAAGGCCAAGCGCATAGAGCAGCGTCGTCACCGGCAACTTGCGGCGACGGTCGATCCGGGCAAAGACGATGTCCTTGGCGTCGAACTCGAAATCCAGCCACGAGCCGCGATAGGGGATGATCCGGCAGGCAAACAGCAGCTTGCCCGACGAATGCGTCTTGCCCTTGTCGTGGTCAAAGAACACGCCCGGCGAGCGGTGCATCTGGGACACGATCACGCGTTCGGTGCCGTTCACGATGAACGTGCCGTTATGCGTCATCAGGGGCATGTCGCCCATGAACACGTCCTGTTCCTTGATGCCCTTGACCGACTTGGCGCCGGTGTCCTCGTCCACGTCGAACACGATCAGGCGCAGCGTGACCTTCAGCGGGGCGCTGTAGGTCATGTCGCGCTGCATGCATTCCTCGACGTCGTATTTCGGCTTTTCCAGCTCGTAGGACACGAATTCCAGCACGCTGGTCTCGTTGAAATCCTTGATCGGAAAGACCGACTGGAACACGCCCATGATGCCTTCGCCATCGCTGGGCTGCGGCTGGTCACCCGAGTTCAGGAACAGCTCGTAGCTGGATTTCTGAACCTCGATGAGGTTCGGCATGTCAAGGACTTCACGGATTTTCCCGTAGTAGCGGCGAAGACGTTTCTGACCGAGGAAGCTTTGCGCCATGAGTGGGGCCACCCTTTCGATTGTTCTGCCCGAACGCGCCGGCCGCCGGGGCCACGGGCGACGCATTCCGTCAATCACGGCAAAAGACCGATCCATGCTCGGCCCGCGTCCCACCGCGCGCCTCTCGATCCGGGTCTGCCTGCCTTGGAAAACCCCTTGCGCAAAGGGGCTTGCCAAGTCCGGGCAAACGGGTCACCCGCCTTGCGTCATGCCGTGCCAAGTGTTGTGTGCTGCTGGACCGGCGGATGTGGGGCGGCGTTGTGAATTGTCAAGAAGCCGGCTTGTCACCTCACGCGTCAGAATTCGCCCGTCCGCGTTCGAATCGCACGAACCCGGCGGAGACTTCCGAATATTCCGTAAAGCACAGGAGCGCAATACCCCTCACACGGGGAATTGCGCTTATCCACACATCGGGACGATGACAAAACTTGCACAAAAGGTCAAGCTGAATGCCGGTTTCAGGCTCTGGATAGGCGCGCCCGTGGCGCATCCGCCGCCCGGAACGCGGAACGAAACAGGCACCCCGAAGGGTGCCTGCCGAAATCCGCCAGTGGGCGCGGATTACTTGAGCTCGACTTCGGCGCCGACCTCTTCGAGCTTTTTCTTGAGCTCTTCGGCCTCGTCCTTGGACACGCCTTCCTTGACAGCCTTGCCACCGGCTTCCACCAGTTCCTTGGCTTCCTTCAGGCCCAGGCCGGTGATGGCGCGGACTTCCTTGATGACGTTGATCTTCTTGTCGCCCGGGGCTTTCAGGATCACGTCGAATTCGGTCTTTTCCTCTTCGGCCGGAGCAGCGTCGCCGCCACCTGCCGGACCCGCCATCATGACGGCGCCACCGGCTGCCGGCTCGATGCCGTATTCGTCCTTGAGGATGGTTTTCAGTTCTTGTGCTTCGAGCAGCGTCAGACCGACGATTTGCTCTGCAAGTGCTTTCAGATCAGCCATTTTGAGACTCTTTTCCGTTTGCTAGATGTGTTCCAACGTCGGGGCCTGCGGCCCTACGCGGGTTCATGAGTTGCCAGTCAGGCCGCTTCGGCCTTTTCCTCGATGGTCGACAGGATCGAAGCGATGTTCGATGCGGGCGCGCCAATGGCACCGGCGATGTTCGAGGCGGGTGCGCCGATGCAGCCCACGATCGAAGCGATAAGCTCCTCGCGCGAAGGCATTTTCGACACGGCTTCGACACCGTTGCGGTCCAGTGCCGTTCCCCCCATCGCCCCGCCAAGGATTTCGAATTTCTGGTTCGACTTGGCAAAGTCCTCGACCACCTTGGCGGCTGCCACGGGGTCTTCGGAATAGGTGAGAACGGTCATGCCTTCGAGAAGCGGTGCAATGCCTTCGCACGGCGTGCCCTCTACGGCGATCTTGGCGAGCCTGTTCTTGGCGACGCGGACCGAGGTTTCGCCCGCACGCGCGCGGCCCCGCAGATCCTGCATCTCGGCAACCGTGAGACCCTCGTAGCGGGCAACCACCACGACGCCAGAGCTTTCGAAGATCTGGCCGAGTTCCTCGACCACTTTCTCTTTCTGGGCTCTATCCACAGTTTCACTCCAGTTGTTGGAGGGCGGACCCTCCGGCTCAGTTCGGCAGGGGGTACCTGCCACAAAGTCCGAAAGGGTAGACGCATCCTGTGGGGCCGGCCAGACAGCCGGTCCTGGAAAAGATGTCTCTTCCCGTCTCAGGAGGAATTACAGGCCAAGGGCCAACCCCCGTCTCGGACGAAATGCAAGCTGCGGCACGAATCGCGACGCAACCTGCGAGTGGACCGCATACCACGGCGGCTCTGGATGCCAAGTGTTTTCTTGGACGTTCAGCGGATTTGCAGCGCGTCCCGCAACGCGCGCGAGAACGCGACGGGATCGGATTCGCCATAGGCCGCCCGGACCAACGGCGAGATATGCGCCGCGTCGCGGGTGCGCGCGAACCCGCCCGCACGCTTAAGGAACCCCCGTTCGAACAGGAATTCGTCGGCATAGCCCGGCAGGTACCAGGCCATGTGAAACGGCACCGCACCCTTGTTCACGTCGTTGATCGTGCGCGCCAGGACGTTGGTGCAGTTGGAAAAGAGCGTGTTGTAGAACCGCGGCCGCGCCGCAAGATCGGCGGTGCCCGCAAGCATCGCATCGAGCACCGCGCGCTGCTGGTCCGGCGGCAGGTTCAGTTCGTACATGTAAAGCGCATCACCAGCGACGAATTCGCTGTTGCCATACATGTCGCGTTCGGTGGTCCAGACGAACATGTACTCGAACACCGGCAGAACCGCCGCCTTGACGGCGTCATAGCTTTCGTCTTCTTCGCGCCGCGCCTCGATGGACGCGACATAGGCGGAACCGTCCTCGAAAGCGAAGGCCAGCATGGTGTGGGCGATGGCATCCACACTGCCGAACGGCTCCATCAGGAAATAGGTGCCGGTCAGCTTGGCGGGATCGATCTCGACATCGATCCAGTCCCTGGCGCGCGGCGTGCCGTCGGGCGCGTAATCCCAGTTCCGGACATTGCGCAGCCGGACGCGATCCGACAACCGCTCCACCTCCGGCAGGCGGGCGTATTCGGCACGCCACGCCCTGTCATGCGACGGACGCGCCAGCGCCCAGTTGAGCGCAAGCGCCGCGACCGCCAACGCCGGAAGAAGAAGGAGAACCCGTTTCATCCCACGCTTCTAACGGGCGGAACGGCAAAGGCACAGTCCGGAAAACACGAAGAGCGCCCGGGCAGGGCGCTCTTGCTGTTCCGTCTGCAGTGCAATCAGTTGCCGGTGGCGCTGGCCACGTCAACCGACACGCCCGGCCCCATGGTGGAAGCCAGCGAGATCTTCTGCATGTAGGTGCCTTTTGCGCCCGACGGCTTGGCCGCCGACACCGCCGCCACGAAGGCACGGATGTTTTCGGCCAGCTTCTGGTCGTCGAACGACACCTTGCCGACACCGGCATGCACCACGCCAGCCTTTTCAGCCTTGAACTGCACCTGGCCGCCCTTGGCGTCCTGCACTGCCTGCGCCACGTCCATCGTCACCGTGCCGACCTTGGGGTTCGGCATCAGGTTGCGCGGGCCCAGGATCTTGCCCAGACGACCCACGATGGGCATCATGTCCGGGGTGGCGATGCAGCGGTCAAACTCGATCGTGCCGCCCTGGATGGTTTCCATCAGGTCCTCGGCCCCGACGATATCGGCACCGGCAGCCTTGGCTTCGTCGGCCTTGGGGCCGCGGGCAAAGACCGCCACGCGCACCGTCTTGCCAGTGCCGTTGGGCAGGCCCACGACGCCGCGGACCATCTGGTCGGCATGGCGGGGATCGACGCCCAGGTTCATCGCGATCTCGACGGTTTCGTCGAACTTGGTGCTGGAATTTGCCTTGATCAGCGCCACGGCTTCTTCAACCGTGATGTTTTCCTTGCCGGCAAATGCCTCGCGGGCCGAACGGCTGCGTTTTCCGAGTTTTGCCATGTCCGTTACCCCTTGACCTCGATGCCCATCGACTTGGCCGAGCCAAGGATGATCTGCATCGCCGCTTCGACATCATTCGCGCTGAGGTCCTTCATCTTGGCCTCGGCGATCTCGCGCACCTGCGCCACGGTCACCGTCGCGATGGTCTCGCGCCCGGGCTTTTCTGCGCCGCGCGGACGGTTGCGCTTGCCCACCGGCTTCAGACCGGCGGCCTTCTTGAGATAATAGGACGCCGGCGGCGTCTTGATGTCCATCGTGAACGACTTGTCCACGTAATAGGTGATCACGGTCGGGCACGGCGCGCCGGGCTCCATCTCCTGCGTCTTGGCGTTGAACGCCTTGCAGAATTCCATGATGTTGATGCCGCGCTGACCCAGGGCGGGGCCCACGGGCGGCGAGGGGTTGGCTTTGCCTGCAGGGATCTGCAGCTTCATCTTGCCGGCAAGCTTCTTGGCCATCGGCAGGTCTCCTTTTCAAACAGCCCGGGGACGCGTCCCTTGACCTATGTTGACGTGGTCCGGTCTGCCCGTCGCGACGGGCGCGCCTCCCACGATGACACGGTCCATGACCGCGAGCCCGGCGCATAGCGCGACCGGGCCCTCTGTGCAAGAGATTCCATGCACAGGCACCGCCGCATGGCGGCGCCTGTCCGATGTCCCGTCATCAGTCAGGCACCGGGCTCAGAACGCCTGCGCCAGATGGTCGGCGATCACTGCTTTCAGTTCCAGCCCCTCGACGTCGGCAAAGGCCAGCCCCTCGGTGCCCAGATACGCGGTCTGGTTCAGCGCGGTCCAGCCGTTCACGGCCAGCCGGTAGGTCTTGTCCGCGGCGATGTCCAGCGCGGCCACATGCACGTAGTCGCCGGTGCGCCCCGACAGATCGGTCGCCGCGAACTGGTTGGCGCGGGCCACCATGTCCGCCAGTTGTGCGCCCGAAACCTCGGCCAGTTTCAGCCCGCCGCCAAAGCGCACGAAGGCATCGAAGTCGTAGCGCGTCAGCGGACCGGCCGCCAGCGGCGCGCCAAAGGTCGTGTGGCCGATCATCGCCACATCCGCCCCGGTTGCGGCGCGCATCGCCTCGGTGGCAAGCAGGATCGACTGGTGCATGTCGAAGGCCTGCGGGATCTCGGCCACGACCGCCCGATCCGCGTCGGTGAGATGTTCGGCCTTCTGCGCCGCGATCAGATCGGCCAGCACCGCGTCGCCACCGGTCGGCGCAATGGCTTCGGTCCGGTAACGGGTGGCGACGCCATCCGCCGTCCGGTTCAGCGAAAGCACGCCCAGATGCGTGCCCCAGCTGCCGCCGTGGAAATAATGCACGCCGTTGTGACGCAGCTCAAAGCTCTGATGATCATGCGCGCCCTGCATCACCGTCCCCTCGGGCAGGCTGTCGATGAAGGTCTTGTCGGGCGCCACGCCGGCATGGCTCATGATCATCGCAAGGTCGGACCCGCCCTGGGTGTCGGCATAGGCATCGGCCACGAACTGCGCGGTGTCGAGGAAGGTAAGCGTGTCACGCACCGGCTGGCGGTAGACAAACGGGTTGGTCGCCGCCAGCCCCAGCAGCGAGACCTTGATCCCGCCCAGCCCCAGCGTGTCGGCCACGGGGGCCAGGAACCGGCCCGTGCGGCGGTCCATCAGGTTGGAAATCACCTGCACCCCGGCGTGATCGGCCCGCGCGAGGAACATGGTCATGTCGTCAAGGATCGCGGTTTCGTGGTTGCCGAGGTTCACGACCACCGGCATCTCGGCGGACAGCGCCGCAAGGAACGCCCAGTCGGCGGCCCCGCCAGAGCGCAGGCAGACCACGTTGCCGCGCTCGAAGATGTCGCCGTTCAGCAGCAAGGCCGTAGGTGCCGTGGCGCTGTCGCGCACCCGGCGGATGGTGTCGAGCAGCGCGGGCAGCCGCGCATACGGCGCGTGCAGGTCGGAAATGGTCAGCAGGACGGCATCGGCCTGCTCCTCGGCCCGGGCCGCGGCAGGCATCGCCGCGGCGGCGGCCCCGGCCAGCATCCCCTGCAGGACAAGACGACGATCAAAGACAAAGCGCGCGGCAGCCATGGCGGTTCCTCCTGTTGCTGTGACCGCCGGGGTAGCCCGGTTTGTTTACAACTTGATGACGCCCACCGGGTTCATCGCCCCGCGCGGTCCCCCCCCCGGACATACGGCCCGGGGGGGGCAATGGTCTGTCAGGCCGCAAGACCCAGCTTGTAGACGTGGATCTCGAAGGTCGGGTGCTGTTCGGCACCGATCAGGCCGGGGCGGGCGTGGCGGTAGGTGGAGCGCCAGTAAGGCTGGATCACCACGCCTTCATCCTGCATGATCTGCTGCAGCCGCGCCGATTTCTCGCGCCGCGTGTCGGCGTCGGCGATGGCCAGCGCCTCTTGCAGCACGCTGTCGAACTCCTCGTTCGCAAACGCCGTTTCGTTCCACGCCTCGCCCGAACGATAGGCCAGCGCCAGGACCTGCACGCCCAGCGGACGCTGCGCCCAGTCGGTGGCCGAGAACGGGTACTTGGCCCAGTCGTTCCAGAAGGTCGCGCCGGGCAGAACCGTGCGGCGCACAGGAATGCCCGCGTCGCGCAGCTGTGCGGCCACGGCGTCACAGGTGTCACGGCGCCAGTTGTCGTCGATCGAGATCAGCTCGTGCTCGAACCCGGCCATGCCGGCCTCTGCCATCAGCGCCGCCGCCTGTTCGGGGTCAAAGACCGGCGCGGGGAGGTCGGCATATTCGGGATGGATCGGGCAGACATGGTGGTTTTCCGCCACCTCGCCGCGATCGGCATAGCCCAGTTCCAGGCAGACCGCGTTCGACACCGCCAGCGCCAGCGCGCGGCGCACGCGAACATCGGCATAGGGCTGCTGCCCGTCCACCTCGGCCAGCTGGTTGGTCCGGATCACCACGGTGTTGGCGGTCACGGTCTCGGACTTCTCCCAGCCGATGGTGTCCATCAGGTCGACGAACTCGCCCAGCGATTCATAAAGCATGTCCACCTCGCCCGCGTCGGCCGCCGCGAAATGCGCCGCCTGGTCGGTGCCGAAATCGACATATTCGATGCGGTCCGCAAACGGCCCGCCGAACACGTCCGTGCCCCACCAGGCATGGTCTTCGTTGCGCTCCATCACCGAGCGCACGCCCACGTCGAGCGAGACCGGGCGGTAGGGCCCGGTGCCCTTGGCCGTCATCGGATCGCCCGCGAAATCCTGCGCCACGATGGCCGCCGGGTAGTCGGAAAAGCCGGCAATCAGCGTAATGTCGGGCGCGTTCAGCACCAGCGTCACGGTCAGGTCGTCGTTGACGGTGATTGCGCCTTCTCGGGCCATGCCGGTTGCGCTGTCCACCAGAGAGGCCATGCGCGAGGCCATCGAGTTGCCCTCAACCGTGGTTTCGCACCAGCGCGCGATATTGAACGCCACGTCCTGGGCGGTGAACGGCGTTCCGTCGTTCCAGGTCACCCCCGGGCGCACCTTCAGCACGTATTGCGTCGCGTCCTCGCTGACCTCCCAGCTTTCCAGCAGCATCGGCTTGAACGAACCGTCGCGCTGGTACTCCACCAGGTATTCCAGCCACCCGCGCGAAAAGTTCGACATCTGCGGCCAGTCATAGGTGCGCGGATCCTTCAGCGGGCGCACATCGGACTGGATGCGGATCGTGCCGCCCATGGCGGCTTGTGCCTGCGCCGTGCCGGGCGCGGTCAGGCCGATCAGGCCATAGGCCGCGGTGGCGGTGACGCCAAGCGAGGTGGCGCGGGTCAGGAATTCGCGGCGCGAAAGCTGGCCGTTCAGGTGTTCGGCAGCAAGGGAACTGGCGGCAGGATGGATGGATCGCATGACATCTCCGTTCTGGAGCAGGCGCGCCACGGACGGCGCGCGGTTTGTTCCGGTCCGGACTGACGGACCGGGCGCACGACACCGACTGCGCCGCGCTTGCTAACGCATTGTGATATAACGGCGAGCCTCTATGGGACCAGCACGAATGTGCCAAAAACGACGCCATATGGTCTTTTTCGGCCAGTGTCCGCACGAAACCGGGTGCCGTGCACGTGTTCCGCCCTGCGAACAGCCATTCGTACAACTCAGGGACGATCGTGTCATCCAGTCGCGCGATGCCACAAAAAGGGGGCAGATCGGCAGGGCACGCGGCGATGTCAAACAGCCGCCCCACACCGCCCGAACCCGGCGCGCGACATCTTTCCGACGGATATGCGGCTGTAGGGCGGGGTTCACCCCGCCGCCCCTCAGCCCTCTTTCGAAACCTGGGTGAACTCCAGTTCCACCGGTGTTTCGCGGCCGAAGATCGACACCGACACGCGCAGGCGCTGGTTGTCGTCGTCCACGCCTTCGACCATCCCGTCGAAGCCCTCGAACGGGCCGTCATTGACCTTGACCTTCTCGCCGATCTCGAAGCTGATCATCAGCTTGGGCGCATCCTCGGCCTCGGCGGCGCGGCCCAGGATCGCCTCGACCTCGGCGTCGCGCATCGGCATCGGGCGGCCCTGAGGCCCCAGAAAGCCGGTGACGCGGTTGATCGAGTTCACCAGGTGATAGCCCTGGTCCGACATCTCCATATGCACCAGCACATAGCCGGGCATGAAACGGCGTTCGGTCGTGACCTTCTTGCCGCGGCGCACCTCGATGACCTCTTCGGTGGGAACCAGAACCTCGTCGATCTGGTCTTCGAGCCCCTGCTCCTCCACCGCTGTCCGGATCGCCTCGGCGATCTTCTTCTCGAAGTTCGACAGGACGCTCACCGAATACCACCGCTTCGCCATCGGGTCGTTTTCCTTGTTCTTGCCGGGCCGCGCCGGGCCCCTGTCATTGCCGTGCCGTTCCTGCGCCCCGATGGGCCGGGGAAACAAAAAAGCGGCGTGCAACTCGAATCATTGCACGCCCTGTCACGAAAGTGTCGTGTGCCTACCCGCGCGCCGCGCGGATTTCAAGACCGCCGCGGGCGGCTCAGCCGAACAGGGTCAGGATGCCCTGCAGGCCCGAACGGATGCCCAGATCCACCAGCGCAAAGAAGATCGCGGTCAGCGTCGCCATGATGAAGACCATGATCGTGGTCAGCACGACTTCGCGCCGGGTCGGCCAGACGACCTTGGACACTTCGGCCCGGACCTGCTGGATGAACTGAAGCGGATTGGTCGCCATGCCTGTCGAATTCCCTTGACGCGTTTGCGGACATGTACGCGCTGGCGGACCCGAAGACAAGCCCGCCGCCCGATCCCGTCTTACCCGCGCGCACCGAACCACATGCGGCGAAACAGCCCGTCGCGGCGCAGGAATTGGTGATACAGCGCTGCCGCCACATGCGCGGCCACCAGAAGCATCAGCAGCGACGCCACCGCGCCATGCACGGCGCGCGCGGAATAGACGTCAAAGCTTTCCGGCAACGTGCCCTCGCCGCCGAACACGATGCCGGGCAGTCCGGCCTGCACGGACAAGGCCACGCCCGACAAAGCCATGGCAAGAACCAGCGCGTAAAGTGCCCAATGCGCCCAGTGCCCGGCCTGCGTCAAAAGCGGGTGCCCGGCATCGGCAGGCAGCGGGGTCTGCGTCAGCAGCCGCACGGCCAGCCGCACCAGCATCAACGCCAGGATGGCAATGCCGATCACCATGTGCGGCCCCAGTGCGGCCACCTTTTCGGGATCGGAGTTGGGCATGTGTTCCAGCACCGCCCCGCCGGCGACCAGCGCCATCAGGACAAGCAGCGCGATCAGCCAGTGGAGCGCGACAAGAACGGGGTGGTAGCGGGTCATCGGATCTCTCCTGGATACCAAATGGGGACGCGTCCAGTTTAGTCGCCTGGCTATTTTGTTGCAATTGCAAATATTGCAAATATTATCGGCGCACCCCATCCTGCGCCGATGACCGACGCCGACACCGTTCGACAGACCCGCACCGCCAGCCATGGCTGGTATATCCAGCGCCTTGCACGGCAACTGGATCTCTGGATGGCCGAAGAACTTGCGGCCTTCGATCTGACCCACGGGCAATTCGCCATCCTCATGATGGTCATCGAATGCGACGGGCAGACCCAGGCCGGGATCGGACAGCGTTTTGCCATGCCGCCCTATGCCATCAGCCGCGCCATCGACGGGCTGGAAACCCGCGGCCTTGTCACCCGCGCACCACATCCCGGATCGCGCCGCGCCCATCTTGTACGGGCGACAGACGCCGGGCGCGCGCTGGCCCCGGACCTGGCCGCGGTGGTCGCCCGGGTGAACGCCCGGCTGACGGCGGGCCTGAGCCCCGAACGGGCGACCGACTTTCTGGACATGCTGCAGACAACCCTGTCCCGCGCAACGCAAGACGGCTGTTCCTGACGGGTCTGGAAAGGATGGCAGGGGCAGCAGGGTTCGAACCCGCGACCTACGGTTTTGGAGACCGTCGCTCTACCAGCTGAGCTATACCCCTAAGGCCGATCTGTGGCCTACGCCAAGCCAAAGCCGAAATCAAGGGGCCAATGCGCGGGTTCTTTTGTGCATGTGACCTCACGCCCGGGCACACGCCGCTTCACGCGGTCGGGACGGCGCTGAAACATCCCGGGGCGCTGACCGCCCGCTGGCGCGTGCAAGAACATGTGATCGGGCGAAGCTGTCGGCCCTGCTCGCGGCGCGCTCACGGAGGGTGGTGAGGGGCGCGCGGCGCGGCAGACCTTGCATGCCTGAGGCGCACCATCCCTGTGCCCGTCCGCACAGGCCCCTGTCCCGAACCCGCTTTCGTCAACCGCAACTTGCCGTGATCGGAGCGGTATTTCTTCGTGAATTCAAATCGTTCCGGGCGGCACCCAGTTTCCATGGCGTCGGACGCAACCGGCAACACACCACGAACCGACGCACCGCGTCACATATCAAACGAAAGGACCAACCCCATGACCAAGTACATCGCAACCGCCCTGATCGCCTTTGCCGGTCTGACCACCGCCGCCTCGGCCATGATCGAACCCGCAGGCTTCGAGCGCCAGATCCAGTCCTACGCGCCCAATGCCGACCTCTCGACCCTCACCGATCTCGAGATCGCACAGCTGGTCAGCATCGTGCATTCCGGCGACAGCGAGGGCGAAAAGCGCAACGCCGTGCGCGCCTTCCTGCAGTAACGGCATGTTTGAGACCCTCCGCCACGCGCCCTCTCGAAGGTGCGTGGTGCCATGATCCAGCGCCACCCCGGTTTCCGCCGGGGTGGCCTGTGGCCCGCTCCGTCCGCGGATCAGGCCGCGTTGCGGGTTGCCGCGCGCTCTGCCTGAGCGACGACGCCGCGGTCGAACAGCCCGGCAATCTCGGTGCCGTCAAGGCCCGCGACCTCCGACAGGATTTCCTCGGTATGTGCGCCCAGCGCCGGGGCCGCCACCGGATCGGTCCGCGCGAAGGCAGAGTATTGCACCGGCGAGCCGGGCACCGGGTATTGCCCGACACCGGGATGTTCCATCATCCGGAACATCGGGTTATCCGGGCCGAGATCGGGATCGCTTTGCAGCGCTTCGGGCAGGCTCCGGAACGGGGCCCAGGTCAGCCCGTGCGCCTCGCATTCGCGCGCCACCTCGGCCAGCGGGCGCGCGGCAAACCAGGGTGCCAGCAGCGCGGTGATCCGATCGCGCAGCCTCCAGCGCGTGCCCTCGTCCGTCAGGTCGACCCCGGCAGACGCAGCCAGCGCGGCCATCTCTGCCGCGGTCCCGGTGGCGGTGACGATGCCTTTCCATTGCCGCGCGGTCAGACCGATCACCATCACACGCTGCCCGTCGGCACACAGGAAGTCCTGCCCGTATGCACCGTAAAGCGCATTTCCCGCGCGCGGGCGTGTCTTGCCCGTCAGACTGGCCTCGGCGATCATGCCCAGATGGCCGATGGTGGCTGCCGCCGCATCCTTGAGCGAAAACTCCACGTCCTGCCCCTGTCCCGTGCGCAGCCTGTGCCGTTCCGCCGCCAGAAGACTGGAAACCACCATGTTCCCCGCGGCGATGTCCCAGGCCGGCAGGGCATGGGCCACCGGCCCGCCGTCTTCGGGTCCGGTCATGTGCGGAATGCCCAGGCTGGGGTTCACGGTATAATCCACCTGCGGACGGCCATGCCGGTCCCCCGTCAGCGTGACCATGATCAGGTCGGCCCGATGCTGGCTGAGCGTCTCGTGGTCCATCCAGCCGCGCACGCGCAGATTGGTCAGAAACATCCCGGCATCCGGGCCGGGGGCGGTGATGATGCGGGTGATCAGCGCGCGCCCCTCGGGGGATTTCATGTCGACGGCGATGGATTTCTTGCCCTTGTTCAGCCCCGCCCAGAACAGGCTTTGCCCGTCCGGTGCCAGCGGCCAGCGCCCGGCATCCAGCCCGCCGCCGATACGGTCAAAGCGGATCACCTCGGCCCCCATCTGCGCCAGCGTCATCCCCGCCAGCGGCACCGCGACAAAGGCCGAGCCTTCGACCACTCGCATGCCCTTGAGTATCTGCGTCATGTCATTCCTCCCAGATGGCGCGGGCCGTCATGCCCTGGCGCTCGTTTTTTCTGGCCGTGCACAGCGTAAGGCCGTCCGGCTCTGCCACGGCCAGCAGCCGCAGGTCATGATCGTGAAACATCGGGCTGACGCCGCGAAACGAAAAGCTGTCAGGATCGCGGCCCTTCCAGGCGCAGGCCATGGCGATCAGCAGCGTCGCCTGCAGCGGCCCGTGCACCACGAGACCGGGGTATTTCTCGGCCTCCTGCGCATAAGGCAGATCGTAGTGGATGCGGTGGGCGTTGAAGGTGCAGGCCGAATAGCGGAACAGCAGCGCTTCGGACACCGCGACGTGGCGATCCAGCAGCGGCGTGGCAGGCACGTCGCGCGGTTTCGGCTCTGCAAAGCGGGTGGGCATGGGCAGATAGACGATGTCCTGACGTTCGCGCAGGGCCAGGCCGGCCTCGCCTGCAATCTCGTGGTCGACGGTGACAAAGACCATCGGGCCTGCCCCGCCATCCTTTTCGACGACATCGCGAATCGTGGAATGCCGGGTCAGGCGCTCGCCCACATGCAGGGGTTTTGCAAAACTCAGCGCGCCGCCGGCCCACATGCGCCGCGGCAGGGCCACGGGGGGCAGGAAACCGCCCTTTTCGGGGTGCCCGTCCGGCCCCAGCCCTTCGGTGGGCGCAAGCGGCGGAAAGCCGGTCCAGTGCCAGAGCGGCGGCAGCGGATCGCCCTCCTGCAGCGCGCGCGGTGCGGGCTCCAAGGTGGCCGACATCATCCGCGCCATCTGCGCGGGAACAACGGCCTGCGCCGTTTCGGACCGCCCGATCCACTCTGCCACGTTCACGCCCATTTGCGCCCCTCCCGTCAATATCGGCGCAGGATGCGCGGATCGGGCGCAAAAATCAAACAAAATGAATGGGTTAACGGGATGCAACGGCATACCGAAGCGGTATGCCGCGGGATGCGGATCGGTTTAGCCCTTGAACGAAAGGGACAAATTCAATGCTGCGCATGCGAGATAAGACAGCGACCCGGACAGATTTTTTTTGCCATGATCCGTGTTGAAACAGCGTTGAAACGGCAAAGGCCGCCCCGTCCGGGGCGGCCTTTCGGTGTTTCGGTGGAAACCTCGACCGGGTGCTGACCTCGCCCGCTCGTGACCTTTCCTGCGGAAAGGCACGGCCGGGCGGCGTCAGTTTGCGCCTCGACCGGTGTGGCTTTCGGGACATTCGGGCCTTCGGCCCGAATACCCTGCCGCCACTGTAACAGACACGCTGTTACTCGATGATCTTGGAAACCACGCCCGAGCCCACGGTGCGGCCGCCTTCGCGGATGGCGAAGCGCAGGCCGTCTTCCATGGCGATCGGCGCGATCAGCTCCACGTTGAACTTCAGGTTGTCGCCCGGCATCACCATCTCGGTGCCCTCGGGCAGTTCGACCGTGCCGGTCACGTCCGTCGTGCGGAAGTAGAACTGCGGGCGGTAGTTCTTGAAGAACGGCGTGTGGCGGCCGCCTTCCTCCTTGGTCAGGATGTACACCTCGCACTCGAACTTGGTGTGCGGCTTGACCGAGCCGGGCTTGCACAGCACCTGGCCGCGCTCCACCGCCTCGCGGTCGATGCCGCGCAGCAGCGCGCCGATATTGTCGCCCGCCTCGCCGCGGTCCAGCAGCTTGCGGAACATCTCGACACCCGTGCAGGTCGATTTCTGCGTGTCCTTGATGCCCACGATCTCGATTTCGTCGCCCACGTTGATCACGCCGCGCTCGACACGGCCGGTCACAACCGTGCCGCGGCCCGAGATCGAGAACACGTCCTCGATCGGCATCAGGAACGGCTGGTCGATCGCCCGCGCCGGCTGCGGGATGTAATCGTCCACCGTCTGCATCAGTTCCTTGATCTTCTCCTCGCCGATCTCGGGATCGCGACCCTCAAGCGCCGCCAGGGCCGAACCCGCGGTGATCGGAATGTCGTCGCCGGGGAAGTCGTAGTCGGACAGCAGTTCGCGCACTTCCATCTCGACCAGTTCCAGCAGTTCCTCGTCGTCCACCTGGTCGACCTTGTTGAGGAACACCACCATGGCGGGAATGCCCACCTGGCGGCCCAGCAGGATGTGCTCGCGCGTCTGCGGCATCGGGCCGTCGGCGGCGTTCACCACCAGGATCGCGCCGTCCATCTGGGCAGCACCCGTGATCATGTTCTTGACGTAGTCGGCGTGGCCGGGGCAGTCCACATGCGCGTAGTGGCGGTTCTCGGTCTCGTATTCCACATGCGCCGTCGAGATCGTGATCCCGCGCGCCTTCTCCTCCGGCGCGCCATCGATCTGGTCATACGCTTTGAAGTCACCAAAATACTTGGTGATCGCCGCCGTCAGCGTCGTCTTGCC
Organism: Alphaproteobacteria bacterium; assembly: GCA_030425925.1. Lineage (GTDB taxonomy): Bacteria > Pseudomonadota > Alphaproteobacteria > Rhodobacterales > Rhodobacteraceae > JAUHZO01. Next base: position 323,752 of record JAUHZO010000003.1, read on the forward strand.
GTGGTCAACATGCCCGATCGTGCCGATGTTGCAATGCGGCTTGCCGCGTTCAAACTTTTCCTTTGCCATAGTCTTCCGACGCCTCGCAGTTTGGGGGTCCAAGCCGACCCGAGATTCACATCGCGCGCCGTTTATTGGCTTGGCTGGGGAAAATCAAGCGGTTGATGCCCCGGTGTCGCGGCCCTGCACCCGGCGCTTGGGCGGGGGCCCGATGCCGCTCAGGCCGGGTCATTTTCGGACGGTTCGGGCAGGAACCAGCCGTCTTCTTCCATCCTCTTGCGCAGCCAGGCCTCGGTCTGGAAGGCGGCGTCCTGCGCCAGCGCGCGCAACGAGCCCTCGCGCGAGGTGGAGATGCGCGATTCGAACACCTTGATCACGCTGATCACCTCGGTTTCGGCGTTCATCTTGGTCTGCGTGGCATCGCGCCAGACGGTCACCCGCATCGCCAGCGCGGACTTGCCCGGGATCACCGGCGGCGGCAGCGAATAGGCCTCGACGCTGACGCCAAGGTGATAGACCGCGCCGCCGTCGAACCGGCCGAACCGCGCCTCGAGCGCGCTGTCCACCGCCTCGGTCAGCTCCTCCGGCGTGGCGTCGCGCGAGATCAGCAGCTTTTCGGGATTGGGCGCGACCACCTCGACGAAACCCAGCCGGAAATCGCCCAGCGGTTCCACCGGGGCGTCGGGATCGACGGCGGTGCTGGCACAGGCGCCAAGCCCCAGAAGCAGGGCAAGAACAACAAGAAAACGCGGCATGGCACTCCCCCCGGGTCGGGCAACATCCCACGCCGCATAGCGCAGGGGCGGCGGCCATGCAATTGCCGCTCTTTGCCCGCGCAGCCGATGCGCCTATCTATGGTGCTGACAGGAGACGGAGCCATGACCGACCAGACCCCGATCGCCCCCCCTGCCGCCTTGCCGGTGCGCGTCGCCTTGGGCAACACGCCGATGGGCATCTGGGGCTCGCTCCAGGCCTCGCGCCGCAACGTGCTGTCGATCATCCCCGAAATCGCCACGCGCCGCCCGATCCTGTCGGGCCGCACCGGCAAGCGCTGGCACATGGTGATGGACCCGACCGCGCTGCGCCGCGTGCTGCTGGAGCGGCTGGAGGATTACCCCAAGTCGCTGGTCACGAAGAACCTGTTGAAACCGGCGATCGGCGAATCGCTGTTCATCGCCGAAGGCGCGCATTGGCGCTGGCAGCGCCGCGCCGCGGCGCCGGTGTTCTCGCACCGCAACGTGCGTAACCTTGCCCCGGTGATGTCGGCCGCGGCCGGGCGCAGCGTGGCGCGCATCGAAGCGGCGGGGCCGCGTGCCGTGAACTTTCTCGACGAGATGGTGACCACCACCTTCGACGTGATCTCGGACGTGACCTTTTCCGGAGACGAGGGGTTTGACCGCGACGCGGTGCACGGGGCCATCGACGCCTATATCGCCGAGGCGGGCAAGATCTCGCTGTTCGACATCCTTGGCCTGCCGGACTGGGTGCCGCGGCCCGGGCGCGCCTTTGGCGCGGGAGGGGTGAAGGACATGAAGCGCGTCGCCGATGCCGCCATCGAGGCCCGCGCCGCCCGCGGCAATGACGGCGTGCCCGACCTGCTGGACCTGCTGCTGGCCGGGGAAGACCCGGAAACGCAGCGCCGCATGAACACGGCCGAGCTGCGCGACAACCTGCTGACCTTCATCGTGGCCGGGCACGAGACCACCGCCCTGACTCTGGCCTGGTCGCTTTACCTGCTCGCCTTCGACCAGGACGTGCAGGCCCGGGCCCGGGACGAGGTGCGCGCCGTGGTGGGCGACGTGGCCACCGGCGACGATGTGGACCGGTTGCCGCTGGTGCGGCGGATCGTGGACGAGGCGCTGCGCCTTTATCCCCCTGCCGGGATGGTCTCGCGCACGGCGCAGGCCCGGGACACGCTGTGCGGCCGCGAGATCCGGCCCGGAGATACCGTCATCGTGCCGATCTACGCCCTGCACCGCCACCACGACCTGTATGACGCCCCGGATGCCTTCCGCCCCGACCGCTGGGAGCAGGCGCGGCCCGACCGCTATGCCTATCTGCCCTTCGGCGACGGCCCGCGCATCTGCATCGGCGCGTCGTTTGCGATCCAGGAGGCGGTGATCATCCTGGCCACCCTGCTGGCGCGGTTTCGCTTCCGGCCCGTGCCCGGCCGCGATCCGGACCCGGTGATGATCCTGACCCTGCGCCCCGAAGGCGGCGTCTGGCTCGAGGCGAACCCGCTGGGCTGAACCGGGGCTTACCGGTTCAGCAGGTTGCGCAGACCATCCACCGCCTCGGACTCGAGCCGTTTCCGCAGCGCGTCCTCGACGCTTTCGCCTTCGGTCACGGTGACGCCAAGGCGATCCTCCACCGCCTGGTTGACGCGGTCCTGCACCCGGCCTCGCAGCGCATCGCGCTCTTCGGACAGGTTGCGGTCGATCGCCTCGCCCGCGTCAAGGCGCATCTGGATGTCCGACCACGGCCCCTTGAGCCGCACCGGCACCGCCAGCCCGCGCCCGTCCCGCGCCGCCGGGTCCTCGACCGTGATGAGATAATCCAGCGCCCGCGGCGCAAGCTCGACCCGTCCGCGGCCCAGCGCGCGCACCCGGCCCAGCTCCAGCAGCAGGTCGTCGCTCTGCAGCCGTCCGCGAGTGATCGTGAAGCTGCCCGTGGCCTGGTCAAAGATCGTGGTCCCGCCACCGGCCTGCCCGGTCAGCGCCGCCGCCAGGTCGATCCCCGTCAGCCGGCCGGGACCGGCACGCAACGCGCCGTCACCGTCCAGCGTGGCCACCAGCGTGTGCATGTTCTGGCCCGAGCCCAGCAGGCGGATGCTGCCATCGGCCTTGCCGGAGATCCGCCCGATCCCCATGGCATCGCGCAACAACGCCCCAAGCTCGACCCCGGCAAAGGCGATATCGGCCCGGACCGACAGGCCGCCACGGTTGTTGGCGACGAACTGCCCGGTCATCACCCCGTCGTAGCCGCGCAGTTCGCGCAGGTCGAACACCGCGCGGCGGTCGTCCAGCACCATCACGCTGCGCACCGCGCCAAAACGCAGATCGCCCACGGTCAGTGCCCCGGTGACCAGCGCCACCTCGCCATCGAAGGCCCCGAGGCCCGAGGCGTCGATGGGCACCTTGCTCCAGCCTTCGGCGGCCTGGTCGGTCTCCTGCCCGGCCACCAGCCCGCTCAGGTCCAGCGCCTCTGCCTCGATCTGTGCGTTCACCCGCGGGCGCGGACCGGGCACGATGTCCGCCGCCACCTGCACGGCGTTGTCGTCAAGCGACAGCGCGCCGTCCCGGATCGCGATGCGCCCGTCCCGCGTCAGGGTCAGTTGCAGCGCGCCTGTCACCCGGCGGCCAAAGCCATCGGGCAGGTCCAGGCCGATCTGGCCAAGGGCGCGCGCCGCGCGGGCGGTGTCCTGCAGGTCCAGCGTCACCCGGCCCTGTGCCTCGGGCGCAACCCCGGCCAGCCCGTCAAATCCGATCGCGCCGCCCTCGGTGGTCAGCGACGCCGTCACCGGCACCGCGCCGCGCCCCTCCAGCAGGGTCAGCGGCGTGGATATCCGTGCCTCGACCGCAACCGGGGCCGCACCCGGGCGCAGCCGTGCGCTCAGGACCATCGGGCCGCTGCGGTCCGGCCAGTCCAGCGTCAGATCGGTATCGGCAAAGACCGTGCGTTCCCCGGCATCGTCGAACACGAACAGCCCGCGGGAGATCCGTACCCGATCGAGCCCCACCAGCGCCAGCCCGGGGTCGCCCGGCCTCTCTGACGCGCCTTTTGCCCCCGGTGCCCAGTTCACCGCGCCCGAGGCCGCGCGCGACAGGCGCAGTTCCGGCCCCGCGGCCTCGATGCTGCGCACCGCGACCTGGCCGCGCAACAGGGCCAGCGGGTCGACGCCGATGCTGGCCCGTTCGGCGGAAAACAGCGGGTCCGGCCCGGCCCACCCGGCATTCGCGATGTGCAGGCCCGCCACCTCGACCCCCAGAACCGGCCAGAGCGTCACCCGCGTCTCGCCCAGCCGCACGTCGCGCCCGGTCTGCTCGGTCAGCTGGTCCGACACGATCTTGCCCAACCGGTCGGCCGGCAGCAGCGCCAGTCCGGCCGCCAGCACCAGGACCAGCACCGCCAGAAACCCCAGCGCGTTCCACAGAATCCGCATGCCCGCTCCCCGTTGTCCTGGCACCTGAGTGGCAAAGACCGGGACAGCGGGCAACCGCTCTGTGGCGCGCCGGGGGATTTCCGCCCAGCGCGGCGCTTACCACAGATCGGCCCGGGGCAGCGGGCCGCGTTCCCAGCTGGCGCGGCGGTTCTGCGCGCTTCGCGCGGGCAGCCCCATGTCGGCCAGCCGTTCGGCGCTCAGATGATCGGTGCCGCCCGCAGCGGCCCGAGTGCCGTCGCGGCCGGTCAGCCCCGGCAAGGCCTGGCGGATCCGGGCGGCAAGCGGCGTGAGGGACAGGCGGGAAAGCGTCGGTGTCGTGGTCATCCTGGGTCTCCTTGCAGGGTGTTGCGATGGCTCCAGCCCCGCCCACGGGCGCAAGCGCCCCGCAAGAAACCGGCTGAACCCGGTCCGCATTCATGCAATAGTCCCGTCAATTCGCAGCCCGACTGGGTAAAAAGGTTTTGACGATCCCGGCTCTTCCGCAATGTCCGTTCTGGTCCTGCACATCACCGGCCCCCTGCGCATCACGCATGGCGATGGCCCCGACCTTGTGGGGCTCAGCCGCCGCGGTCAGGCGCTTCTGGCCTATCTCGCGTTGCAGCCGGGGCTGCGCGCCGAACGCGGCGGGCTGGCCGATCTGCTGTGGTCGGACCGGTCCGACCCTCAGGCCCGCGCCTCGCTGCGTCAGGAATTGTCGGTCCTGCGGCGTGCCCTGCCCAATGGCGTGCTGGACGCCGACCGCCAGGCGGTCTGGCTGACGCAAGGCAGGGTGGAGGTGCGACATGACGCGGGCGAGGTCCTGCAGGGGTTCGACCTGCCCTCGGAAGGGTTCGAGGACTGGCTGCGGACGACCCGCCAGAGCCAGCCTGGATCGGCCCCGCCCGCCGTCCCGCGCCCGTCGCAGACGCCGACCGATCACCGCCCCGCCCTTGCCATCCTGCCGTTTCAGGAAATCGGCGCGGCCGAGGCCGACATGTTCGCCGACGGCATCGTCGAAGAGATCACGGGGGCGCTCAGCCGCGTGCGCGAATTCGGCGTGATCGCGCGGCAATCCGCCTTTGCGCTGAGGGGACAGGCGCTGGCCGTGCCCGAAATCGCGGCGCGGCTCGAGGCCGACTACCTGGTCGAAGGCTCGGTCCGCCGCGCCGGCGACCGGGTGCGCATCGCCGTGCAACTGGTGCGCGGGGCAGACGGGCACACGCTCTGGTCCGACCGGTTCGACGACCGGCTGGACGACCTGTTCGATCTGCAGGACCGGATCGCGGCCCAGGTGGCCGGGCAGGTCTCGCCCAACCTGCGTGCGGCGGAAATCGCCGCCGCGCGCCGCCGTCCGCCTGCCGACCGTACGGCCTATGAGCTGACCCTCAGCGCGCTGCCGCATTTCTGGGCGCATCGCGGCGACGAGAACCTCAAGGCGATCGCCCTGCTGGATCAGGCGCTGACCCACGCGCCCGACTATGCGCCCGCGCTTGCCTACAACGCGTGGTGCCATGCGCATCACTGCTGCTACCTCTGGACCCATGACGGCGCCGCGGACAAGGCCCAGGCGCTGGCACTGGCCGACCGCGCCGCGCCGCTGGCGCAGGACGATGCGGCAACGCTGGTGGCTCTGTCGGCGGTCGCGGGGCTGGCCGCCAACGATTTCGAGGCCGCCCGCCACTACGTGGAACGCGCCCTGGCGCGTGATCCGAACAATGCCTAGGGCTGGCTGCGGCTGGGCTGGACGCAGATCTATATCGGCGCTTTCGACAAGGCATTCGAGGCCTTCGACCGTTACGATACGCTCAGCCCGCTCGACCCGTTTCACTTCAACGGCCTGTTCGGACGCTCTGCCGCGCTGCGCGCGCTGGGGCGCTATGACGAGTCGATTGCGTTGCTGGAACAGGGCATGCGCGAAGGCAGCGGCGTGACCTGGGCGTACCGCATGCTGTACGGCACCCACTTCCTGGCCGGGAACATGGAGGCCGCGATGGAGGCTGGCCGCAAATGGCGCGCGGCCAATCCCCACGTGACCTGGGACCAGGCCGAAGCGCTGATCCCGAAATGGACCCACGACAAACGCTACATGGAAGCGCTCAAGAAGCTGTGGCAGACCGACTGACGGTCTTTCCGACGCGCACGGCGCAGGCTATAGGCCGCTCATGCAGAACCCGCCGATCCTTCGCCCCGATCTTGCCCGCGCCCGCGTCTCCGACACCCGCCGCGACGGCCAGCCCACCATCGGCATGGTCAGCCTCGGCTGTCCCAAGGCGCTGGTGGACAGCGAACGCATCCTGACCCGCCTCAGGGCCGAGGGCTACGGGATCAGCGCCGATTATGCCGGGGCCGACGCGGTGATCGTGAACACCTGCGGGTTTCTCGACAGCGCCAAGGCCGAAAGCCTGGACGCCATCGGCGAGGCATTGGCCGAAAACGGCCGGGTGATCGTGACGGGCTGCCTTGGCGCCGAACCCGACTACATCACCGGCGCGCATCCCCGCGTGCTGGCGGTCACCGGCCCGCACCAGTACGAACAGGTGCTGGACGCCGTGCACGCCGCGGTGCCGCCGCGGCCCGATCCGTTTGTCGACCTCCTGCCCGCCTCCGCCGTGACGCTGACGCCAAGGCATTACAGCTATCTGAAGATTTCCGAAGGCTGCAACCACGCCTGCAAGTTCTGCATCATTCCCGACATGCGCGGCCCGCTGGTGTCGCGCCCGCCAGAGGCCATCCTGCGCGAGGCCGAACGGCTGGTGGCCGCCGGGGTGAAGGAACTGCTGGTGATCAGCCAGGACACGTCGGCCTATGGCACGGACCGCGGCTTTCGCGAGGCCGGCCATCAGGCCGGACGAGCGCCCGTTCTGGACCTGGCGCGCGATCTGGGCGAACTCGGGGTCTGGGTCCGGCTGCACTACGTCTACCCCTACCCGCATGTGCGCGAACTGATCCCGCTCATGACGGCGGGCAAGATCCTGCCCTATCTCGACATCCCCTTCCAGCACGCCCATCCCGACACGCTGCGCCGCATGGCGCGCCCCGCCGCGTCCGAACGCACGCTGGACGAAATCGCCGCCTGGCGCGACGTCTGCCCCGACATCGCGCTGCGCTCCACCTTCATCGTGGGCTATCCCGGTGAGACGGAGGCCGAGTTCGAGACCCTGCTGGACTGGCTGGACGAGGCACAGCTGGACCGGGTCGGCTGCTTTCAGTACGAAAACGTCAAGGGCGCCCGTTCCAACGCGCTGCCCGACCATGTGCCCGATGACGTCAAGCAGGACCGGTGGAACCGGTTCATGGAAAAGGCGCAGTCCATCTCCGAGGCGAAGCTGGCCGCAAGGGTCGGCCAGCGGCAGGAAGTGATCGTCGACGATGTGGACGACGACGGAATCGCCACCTGTCGCACCCGGGCCGACGCGCCGGAGATCGACGGCAACCTCTTCATCGACGAAGACGCCGCCCGCCTGACCCCCGGCCAGATCGTGACCGTCCTTGTGGACGAGGCTGGCGAGTACGATCTCTGGGGCCGGCTGGTCTGAGCACAGAACAGCCTTCCTGAATCGAAATGCTGTGCTAGGCTGCCGCTGCGGAATTACCCGCCAAGGGCGCAGGAACCAGCGTTCGTTTCAATTTCTAAGGGAGGATACACATGAACCTCAGACCAGATCCCACTTTCTATCCCTCGCCCAGGATGGCGATGGAAGCGCCTGTTGAAAAGCTGGCCTACACGCTGATGCTGAGCCCGGATTTCAGCCAGCCCGACGGGCTGGCCGTGGTCAATGTCGATCCCGACAGCGACCAGTACGGCAAGATCGTGCACACCGTCATGATGCCCAATACCGGCGACGAGTTCCACCATTTCGGCTGGAACGCCTGCTCCTCGGCGCTGAGCCCGCTCAGCGGCCATGCCTTCCTGGAACGCCGCTACCTGATCATCCCGGGCATCCGGTCCTCGCGCATCTACGTGATCGACGTGAAGGAGCAGCTGGAAGCGAAGATCCACAAGATCATCGAACCCGAAGAGGTGTTCGCAAAAACCGGCTATTCCCGCCCGCACACCATCCATTGCGGACCCGAGGGCATCTATGTCTCGACCCTGGGCGGCGGCGGTGCGGACGGGACCGACGGCCCTCCGGGCATCTTCATCCTGGATTGCCAGACCTTCGACATCATCGGCCGCTACGAGATCGACCGCGGCGCACAGGAAAAGCACTACGATTTCTGGTGGAACCTGCCGCGCGACTACATGGTCAGCTCGGAATGGGGCCTGCCGCCGCAATTCGAGAACGGCATCGTGGCCGAGGACCTGCTGTCGAACAAGTACGGGCACAAGATCCATTTCTGGAACCTGCGCGAGCGAAAGAACGTCCAGACCATCGACCTCGGCGCCAATCACCAGATGGCGCTGGAAATCCGCCCCGCCCATGATCCGGCGAAGAAGCACGGGTTCTGCGGCGTCGTGGTGGACACCACCAACCTGCAGGGTGCCATCTTTACCTGGTGGCAAAAGGACGACGGCACGTTCGAGGCCAGGAAGACCATCACCATCGACCCGCAACCGGCCGACCCGGACGACCTGCCGGACCTGCTGAAGGGCTTTGGCGCGGTGCCGCCGCTGGTGACGGATATCGACCTCAGCCTCGACGACAACTTCCTCTACGTTGCCTGCTGGGGCACGGGCGAGATGCATCAGTATGACGTCTCGGACCCGATGAACCCCAGGCTGGCGGGCAAGGTCGAGATCGGCGGCATCGTCAAGAAGACCCCGCATCCCAACGGCAAGACCTTTGGATACGGCCCGCAGATGGTCGAGATCAGCCGCGACGGCAAGCGGGTCTACTGGACCAACTCGCTCTATTCCACCTGGGACGACCAGTTCTATCCCGGCGAACGCGGCGCGGCGATGGTCATGGCCAGGGCGGGCGACGGCGGCGGGCTGGAGCTGGACCCGGACTTCTGGGTGGACTTCCCCGAAGGCTATCGCAGCCACCAGATCCGGCTGGAAGGCGGGGATTGCTCGACCGACAGCTTCTGCTACCCGTCGGCCTGATCCTGACGGATCTCCGTGGGGGCGCTGCCCCCACACCCCCGGGGGTATTTCTCCCAAGAAGAAGATCTGACCGCGATGACCGACAGCTTGTCCACCGCCGCCTCGCTTTGGGTGGCGGTGATCGTCTCTGGCCTCTATCATGGCCTGAACCCCGGCATGGGCTGGCCTCTGGCGGTGTCGGCGGCGCTGATGGAGCAAAGGGCCAGCGCCCTGCCCCGGGCGCTCGCGGCGCTGACGCTGGGGCATTTCCTGTCGATGCTGGCGATCCTGCTGCCTTTGTCGGCCATGACGATCCTGGTGATCTGGGAGCGCGAGATCCGGTCTGCCGCCGGTCTCGTGATCATTGCGCTGGGGCTGTATCTGTTCATCACCAACCGCCATCCGCGGTTTCTTGCGCGGGTGTCTCCGGCCAGGTTGGGCCTGTGGTCCTTTCTGGCCGCCCTGGCGCATGGCGCCGGGCTGATGCTGGTGCCGATCTACCTGGGCATCTGTGCCCTGGGCGAGGATGCCGGCCATGACGCGGCCTATGCGCTGATGTCGGCCAATGCGGGCATCGCCATCGTGGTGGCCCTGGCCCATACCGCCGCCATGACGCTTGCCGGGGGCACGCTGGCGGTGGGCATGTATCGCTGGCTGGGGCTGAAATTCCTGACCCGGGCCTGGTTCAATCTTGACCGGGTCTGGGCCGCCAGCCTTGTGATCGTTGGTGTTCTGGCGCTGCTGCTCTGAGATCCGTCAGCCCGGTTCCGGCCGCTCCAGCGTGCCGTGATCGTCCATCTCCAGCACCGCCACCAGCGGCGCGCGGTCCGGGCGGTTCATCGGGTCGGGCAGGATGCCGATGGACATCGCCAGGGCCGCAAGTTCCACCCGGTTGGTCAGCCCGGTGTTCTGCAGCAGCGCGTTCAGCCGCTGCCGCACGGCCGAGACCGAGATCCCCAGCCGCTCGGCGATCTGCTTGTCCAGCAGCCCGCGCCCGATCAGTTCCATCAGCTCGCGCTGCTTTTCGGTGATGCGGTTGCGTTCGGCAAATTCCTGCGCGAAGTGATGCAGATAGCGCTGGTGCGCCATGATCGCCGCGGTGTTCAGGGTCCAGCCATGGCGGTTCAGGATCGCCAGGAATTCATCGCGCGAATGATTGCCGGTAAAGGTCAGCAGGGCGGCCTGGGGCGGTGCGTAGATCCGCAGCGGGATCGAGAACCCGGCGCGGATGCCCCTCTCGGCCGCCTGCCGGAGCACCTCCAGTCGCCCTGCCGGCAGATCGCGGTAGTCGTCGGCAAATTCGTAGCCCACCGCGATGGGCGTCAGAAAATGCATGGCGTGCGACCGGAAATAGGACCAGCGCTGCAGGTCGGGGTCGGTGTTGTAGGCGTGCAGCCAGCTGGCATCGTAGGAGGTGCGGATGAACAGCGTGCGCGTCCAGTCGCGGTAATCGCTGGCCGAGATGAAATCGACAAAAGGCAAATCCAGCCGCCGGCCCAGATCGACGATCAGCTGCCAGACCTCGACCGAGCGCGTGGTGCATTCCAGATCCAGCAGGAAGCGCTGCAGCAGGATCGGCACGTGCTGTTCCGCCGGGATCGGCTCGCGACGCGCGACAACGGACTTGGGATCAGAGGACGGTTTCATCTTCCAGGTGCAGCTTCATGTCGATCAACACCTGCTGGATCATCACCGTTTCCTTGAGCAGCCGCTTGGCCTCGTTTGCCGAAATCACCCCGTCCTCGATCGACTGGTGATACTCTGCCATCAGCATGGCAAAGCGTTGCGACAGGGCGATGACATCGGCGTTCACCCCGCCTTCGGACTTGGCATTGCGGCGGCGGTCGTCGAAATTCAGCGTGATGCCCTTGAGTTCGGCCAGCGCCGCGGTCACATGGGGGTAAGACGCCGCCTCTTCCAGAGCGGCCACAGCATCCACCGGCATGAACCGGTCGGCATGTTCGGGATAATCCGAATAGTAGCGCCCCAGCGTCGCCTTGGATTTGCCGGTCAGCTCGCAGGCTGCCTCGATTCCCACATCCTTGACCAGCGCCTCGCTGTGCTTTTTCAGGTATCGACCTACACTCGACATCCGCACTCTTGCCCCTTGTCCGCATACCTGTGGGAGTGTCCACAGTCTTTTCCCCTTACCGGCAAATGCTTGCAATGTCATGCCTAAATGCGTAGCGGCGGATCGGACCGCGCATCACGCCCGTGCCGTCCCGGACCCCCGGGGAAGATCCCGCGGGGCGGCACGGGTCACAGCGCGCGCTTGCCATGGCATCGCTGCTGCGGCAAGACGCGGGACCATGGCCAAACTGCACTTCCACTACTCCACCATGAATGCCGGCAAGTCCACTTTGCTCTTGCAGGCGGCGCACAACTACAACGAGCGCGGGATGCAGACCTGCCTTCTGACCGCCGCCGTGGATTCCCGTGCCGGCGCGGGGCGGATCGGGTCGCGCATCGGGCTTTCGCGCGAGGCCGAGACCTTCACGCCCCGGGACGACCTGTTTGCGCGCCTCGCCGCGCGGCTGGCCAACGGCGAGGTGGCCTGCATCTTTGTCGACGAGGCGCAGTTTCTCACCCCGGATCAGGTCTGGCAGCTGGCCCGTGTCGTCGACGATCTGGGCGTGCCGGTGATGGCCTACGGGCTGCGGGTGGATTTCCGCGGCGCGCTGTTCCCCGGATCGGCCGCGCTGCTGGCGCTGGCCGACGAGATGCGCGAGGTGCGCACCATCTGCCATTGCGGACGCAAGGCCACCATGGTGGTGCGCCGCGGCCCCGACGGCACGGTGCTGACCGATGGCGACCAGGTGCAGATCGGCGGCAACGAAACCTATGTCAGCCTGTGTCGCCGCCACTGGCGCGAAGCGACGGGGGACCGGCAGGGCTAGCTTGAGCCTGCCGGGGATCCCGCGCAGACTGGCCGCGACAGCACAGCGAGGACAGGATGCCGGACATCATCGACAATCCCTGGCGCGGACGGGGCCTTTTGCCAGAGGCGCCGCAGCCCGTCACCGACCCCGCCACCGTGGCGGGGCTGCTGGCGCGCTGTCCGGCGCATCGGGAAACACCCCTGCTGACCCGTCCTGACCTTGCCCGGCTGGCCGGAGTCGACCAGGTCTGGATCAAGGACGAACGCGGGCGCATGGGGCTGGGCAGCTTCAAGGCGCTGGGGGCGGCCTTTGCCATCGCCCGCGCCGCCGCAGAAACCGGCCGGACCGATCTGGCCGACGCCCTGGAGGGACAGACCTATGTCACGGCAAGTGCGGGCAATCACGGCCTTTCTGTTGCCGCCGGTGCCCGTCTGTTCGGGGCCCGCGCCGTGATCTACATCGCCGAAACCGTGCCCGAGCCCTTTGCCCTGCGCCTGCGCGCCAAGGGGGCCGAGGTGGTCCGTGAAGGTGCCGATTACGAGGCCAGCATGAGCGCTGCCGAGGCCGCGGCGCGTGCGCATGGCTGGCAGCTTTTGTCCGACAGTTCCTGGCCCGGCTACACCGAACCCGCGCGGCGGGTGATGGAAGGCTATCTGCAACTGGCGGCCGAGGCGGAACGGCAGGTGCCCGACATCCCGACCCATATCCTGCTGCAGGCCGGCGTTGGCGGTCTGGCCGCGGCGGTGGCCTGCCACGCGCGGCAGGTCTGGGGTGCGGACCCGGAAATCGTCGTGGTCGAGCCTGCGCACGCCCCAGCGCTGTTCGAAAGCATCCGGGCGGGACGGCTGGTCACCGCGCCCGGACCGGTATCCGCCATGGGGCGGCTGGACTGCAAAACGCCCTCGCTGGTGGCGCTTGCCGGGCTGTCGCGCGATGCCGACCGCTTTGCCACCCTGACCGAGACCGAGGCCGATGACGGCGTCGCCGAGCTGGCGCGCCACGGGCTGGACACCACGCCTTCGGGCGGGGCCGGTCTGGCGGCGCTGCTGGCCGGGCTGAACCCGGGCCCGCAGGCCCGGGTGCTGGCCGTGCTCAGCGAGGGCCCCGAGGATGGCTGAGACCAGCCTGATCTTTCCCGCCGCGGAATTCCGGGCCCGGGTCGCACGGCTGCAGGCCGGGATGGAACGGCAGGACGTGGCCGCGCTGTTGCTGACCACCCCGGCCGACATCTTCTATGTCACGGGGTTCCTGACCCGGTTCTGGGAAAGCCCCGCGCGGCCCTGGTTTGTGGTGGTTCCGGCCACGGGCGATCCTGTCGCCGTGATCCCGGCCATCGGTGCCCCGCTGATGCAGCGGACCTGGATCGCGGATATCCGCGTGTGGAATGCGCCCGACCCGCGGGATGACGGTGTCAGCCTCCTGGCCAAAACGCTCTGCGCGCTGGTGCCGGAGGATGCGTGCCTGGCCACGCCCATGGGGCTGGAAACCCATCTGCGCATGCCCGTGGCGGATTTCCGGCACCTGACCACCCGCCTTGGCCCGCGGCAAGTGGTGGACGGCACCGCCATTGTCCAGCGCACGCGCGAGATCAAGAGCGCGGCCGAGATAGACCGCCTGCGCGAGATCTGCACCATCGCCGGGCGCGCCTTTGCCCGGCTGGATGAAATTGCCCGACCGGGGACGCCGCTGGAGGCGGTGTTCCGCGGTTTCCAGAGCCTCTTGCTGCAGGAAGGGGCGGATTGGGTCAGCTATGTTGCCGGGGCCGCGGGGCCGGACGGCTATGACGACGTGATCTCGCCCGCCACCGCCACGCCGCTGCACGCAGGAGATGTGGTGATGCTGGACACCGGGGCCGTCAGACAGGGCTATTTCTGCGATTTCGACCGCAACATCGCCATAGGTCGCCCCAGCGACGCGGTACGGCGCACACATGAGGCGCTGTGGCGCGCCACCGAGGACACGCTGGCCGCCTTGCGCCCCGGATTGCGCGCCTGCGACGCGCATCGCCTGCTTTGGCAGGCGCTGGAGCGGCACGGGGCCCGTCCCTGCGCCGGGCGTCTTGGCCACGGGCTGGGCCTGACATTGACCGAATGGCCGTCCTTCACGCCGCTGGACGAAACCCACTTGCGCGAAGGCATGGTGCTGACGCTGGAGCCGTCGGCCCATGTCACCGATCGCCGGTTTCTGGTGCACGAGGAAAACATCGTGCTGCGCGCCGACGGGCCGGAACTGCTGTCGCCGCGCGCATCACAGGCGCTTGCGGAGATCCCGGCATGACCGCACCTCCAACACGCGCGCCCGGCGACACGCCCCGGCTGGGGCTGATCGTGCTGCGCGTCGATGAAACCATCGAGCACGAGTTCCGCACCCTGATCCCCGCCACGCAGGCGCGGCTGCACGTGACGCGCATCCTCTCGGGCGACGACCTGACCCCGGACAGCATCGCCGCCATGGGGCCGCGCCTGACCGATGCGGCGGCGCTGTTGCCCGGGGCGGTGACCTTTGACGCCGTGGGCTATGCCTGCACCTCGGGCACGGCCCTGCTGGGTGCGGACCGGGTGGCGGATCTTGTGGCACAAGGCGTCAAGACCCGCCACGTCACCACCCCGCTGTGTGCCGCAGTGGCGCAGATCGCGCATCTGGGTGCCGGGCGGGTGGGGCTCGTGTCGCCCTATGTGGCGGATGTGGCCGAGGGCGTCTGCGCCGCGTTCGAGGCGCGCGGCGTCTCCATCGCCGCCAGCCTGTCGCTGGAGGAAAGCAGCGAGGCCGCCGTGGCGCGGATCGACCCGCGCATCTCCGCCGAGGCCGCGCGCCGCCTGGCGGCGCAGGCCCCGCTGGACGCCGTGTTTCTGTCCTGCACCAATCTTGCCACGCTGGACATCCTGGACCCGCTTTCGGCGGAACTGGGCGTGCCGGTGCTCAGTTCCAACCAGGCGCTGGCCTGGCACATGACGCGGCTTTGCCACGCCGGCTAGGCCCGGATCACGCCTGCGATTCGCGCCTGCCGTTTGGCGATGCAACCGCTGCGCGACGCGGTGCCGCAGTTCGGTTAGCGCTCACCCTTTTCCCGCTTTGCTGCGCTGCCGCGTCCAATATGGCATACCGCCGCATACCGGCTGACGCGACGACACCTTGAAACCAATGGAAAATTCCGCCCCTCGTAAACTGCGTGACACAATTTCAGCATTCCGGGCAAACTTCTTGACTAATAACTTCTTATTTTTCCCATACATTTTTAGAACTTTTCACGTCCATGCTAAGCCTTTCTTCACAACACATGGCCGGGTGCCAGGCCCGTGCCACCAGTTCGTGAAGCGGAGGACCACGTATGAACGCCGACCCCAACAGCCCCCAGGCCAAAACCCCCGTCTACGCCCCGCCGGCCGAAATTGCCGCCCGGGCGCATGCCGATGCCGGGCGCTATGACACGCTGTACCAGCAGTCGATGGACGATCCCGAAGGCTTCTGGGCCGAGCAGGGCAAGCGGCTGGACTGGATCACGCCGTACCGCACGGTCAAGAACACCTCGTTCGCCCATGACAACGTGTCGATCAGGTGGTTCGAAGACGGCACGCTGAACGTCTCGGCCAATTGCGTCGACCGCCATCTCGACACCCGCGGCGACCAGACCGCCATCATCTGGGAGCCCGACAGCCCCGAAGAGGCGGCACGGCACATCACCTACGCCCAACTGCACCGCGAGGTGCAGATCATGGCCAACGTGCTGAAAGAGATGGGCGTCGGCAAGGGCGACCGCGTGGTGCTGTACCTGCCGATGATCCCCGAAGCCGCCTATGCCATGCTGGCCTGCGCCCGGATCGGCGCGATCCATTCCATCGTGTTTGCCGGCTTCTCGCCCGATGCGCTGGCGGACCGGGTCAATGGCTGCGACGCCAAGCTGGTGATCTGCGCCGACCACGCCCCGCGCGGCGGCCGCTCCACCCCGCTGAAGTCGAATTGCGACAAGGCGCTGCGCCGCGTCATGCATGACTGCAAGCTCCTGGTGGTGGAACGCACCGGCGAACAGATCGACTGGATCGAAGGCCGCGATTTCCGCTATGCCGAAATGGCGTCGCGCGTGGGCAGCTACTGCACCCCCGCCGAGATGGGGGCCGAGGACCCTCTGTTCATCCTCTACACCTCCGGCTCCACCGGCAAGCCCAAGGGCGTGGTGCACACCACCGGCGGGTACCTCACCTATGCGTCGATGACGCATCAGTACGTGTTCGATTACCAGGACGGCGATGTCTACTGGTGCACCGCCGATGTCGGCTGGGTCACCGGACACAGCTATATCGTCTATGGCCCGCTGGCCAACGGGGCGACCACGCTGATGTTCGAAGGCGTGCCGACCTTCCCCGATGCCGGCCGGTTCTGGGAGGTCTGCGCCAAGCACAAGGTCACCCAGTTCTACACCGCCCCCACCGCCATCCGGGCGCTGATGGGCAAGGGCACAGAATGGGTGGAAAAGCACGATCTGTCGTCGCTGCGCATCCTGGGCTCGGTGGGGGAACCGATCAACCCCGAAGCCTGGAACTGGTACAACGAGAATGTCGGCAAGGGCCGCTGCCCCATCGTCGACACCTGGTGGCAGACCGAAACCGGCGGCATCCTCATCGCCCCGCTGCCGGGGGCCACGGCGACCAAGCCCGGATCGGCGACGCGCCCGTTCTTCGGTGTCGCGCCGGTGGTGCTGGACGACAAGGGCAACGAACTGGAAGGCGCCTGCGAGGGCGTGCTGGCCATCCGCGACAGCTGGCCCGGGCAGATGCGCACCGTCTGGGGCGATCATGACCGGTTCGTTTCGACCTATTTCGAGATGTTCAAGGGCTACTACTTCACCGGCGACGGCTGCCGCCGCGACGAGGACGGCTATTACTGGATCACCGGCCGTGTCGACGACGTGATCAACGTCTCGGGCCACCGCATGGGCACCGCCGAGGTGGAAAGCGCGCTGGTCGCACACGAAGCCGTCAGCGAAGCCGCCGTGGTGGGCTATCCGCACGACGTCAAGGGCCAGGGCATCTATTGCTACGTCACCCTGATGGACGGGGTCGAGGCCACGGACGCGCTGCGTGCCGAGCTGCAGAAATGGGTCCGCACGGAAATCGGCCCCATCGCCAAGCCCGATGTGATCCAGTGGGCCCCGGGCCTGCCCAAGACCCGTTCGGGCAAGATCATGCGCCGCATCCTGCGCAAGATCGCCGAGAACGAGACCGACAGCCTGGGCGACATCTCGACGCTGGCCGATCCGTCGGTCGTCGAAGACCTGATCGCCAACCGCGCCGCCTGAGGGAGAACGTCATGGACGGAAGCATCACCACCCAGACCACCGTGAACCTTGTGCTGCTCGGGCCTCCGGGCGCGGGCAAGGGCACGCAGGCGCGCAAGCTCCAAGACCGTTTCGGCCTTGTGCAGCTGTCCACCGGCGATCTGCTGCGCGCTGCCGTGGCGGCGGGCACCGAGGCGGGCAAGGCGGCCAAGGCCGTGATGGAGCGCGGCGACCTGGTGTCGGACGACATCGTCATCGCGATCCTCCGTGACCGGCTGGCCGATCCCGATTGCGCCGGGGGCGTGATCTTTGACGGCTTTCCGCGCACCACCGTGCAGGCCGAGGCGCTGGATGCGCTGATGGCCGAAACCGGTCGCGCGATCACCGCTGCCATCAGCCTCGAGGTGGACGACGCCGCCATGGTGACGCGCATCTCGGGCCGGTTCACCTGTGCCGGCTGCGGCGAGGGCTATCACGACAGCTTCAAGACGCCGGTCGTGGACGGCACCTGCGACTCCTGCGGCGGCACCGCATTCAAGCGCCGTGCCGACGACAACGCCGAAACCGTCGGCCAGCGGCTCAGGGCCTATCACGCGCAGACCGCGCCGCTGATCGATTTCTACGCCGCAACCGGCGTGCTGACCACGATCGACGCCATGCAAGACATCGACCGCGTCGAAACCGACCTGACCGCCATCGTCGCAAAGGCGCTGGCGTGACGACCCCCGCCCCCGCTGCCGCGCGGGGGCGCAACCGCAACCGTCACTTCAATGGGAGGAGGTATCCCCATGTCTGACGACACCAACGGCAACGCCTACTGGGCCGCCAACCTGCGCATCATCACCTGGTCACTGGTGATCTGGGCGCTGGTTTCCTTCGGCTTCGGCATCCTGCTGCGCCCGCTGCTTTCGGCCATCCCGGTCGGCGGCACCGATCTGGGCTTCTGGTTTGCCCAGCAGGGCTCCATCCTCGTCTTCCTCGCGCTGATCTTCAACTATGCGTGGCAGATGAACAAACTCGACCGCCAGTACGGCGTCGACGAACAATAAGGACATCGGGACAATGGATCAGTTTGTCATCAACCTGCTGTTCGTGGGCGCGTCCTTTGCGCTCTACATCGGCATCGCGATCTGGGCCCGCGCGGGCTCCACATCGGAATTCTACGCTGCAGGCCGCGGTGTGCACCCCGTCACCAACGGCATGGCCACCGCTGCCGACTGGATGTCGGCGGCCTCGTTCATCTCGATGGCGGGCCTCATCGCCTTTGTGGGCTACGACAATTCCAGCTTCCTGATGGGCTGGACCGGCGGGTACGTGCTGCTGGCGCTGCTGCTGGCCCCCTATCTGCGCAAGTTCGGCAAATTCACCGTGTCGGAATTCATCGGCGACCGCTTCTACTCCAAGACCGCGCGCCTGGTGGCGGTGATCTGCCTGATCGTCGCCTCGACCACCTATGTGATCGGCCAGATGACCGGTGTGGGCGTGGCCTTTGGCCGCTTCCTCGAGGTCAGCAACACCGCCGGCCTGCTGATCGGTGCCTGCGTGGTGTTCGCCTATGCCGTGTTCGGCGGCATGAAGGGCGTGACCTATACCCAGGTGGCGCAATACGTGGTGCTGATCCTGGCCTATACCATCCCGGCGATCTTCATCTCGCTGCAGCTGACCGGCAACCCGATCCCGGGCCTGGGCCTGTTCGGCGACCATGCCGCGTCGGGCGAACCGCTGCTGGCCAAGCTGGACCAGATCGTGACCGAGCTGGGCTTTGCCGAATACACCACGCACAACGCCGACACGCTCAACATGGTGCTGTTCACCCTGTCGCTGATGATCGGCACCGCGGGTCTGCCGCACGTGATCATGCGCTTCTTCACCGTGCCCAAGGTGTCCGACGCGCGCTGGTCGGCCGGCTGGGCGCTGGTCTTCATCGCGCTTCTCTACATCACGGCCCCTGCCGTGGGTGCGATGGCACGCCTGAACATCACCGAGATGTTCTGGCCGAACGGCACCGATCAGGCGGCGGTTTCGGTGGAAACCATCGAAAGCGATCCCAACTATGACTGGATGCTGACCTGGCAGAAGACCGGTCTGCTGGACTGGGAAGACAAGAACGGCGACGGCCTGATCCAGTACTACAACGACGCCAATCCCGAGATGGCCGACAAGGCCGCCGCGGCAGGCTGGACCGGCAACGAACTGACCAAGTTCAACCGCGACATCCTGGTTCTGGCCAATCCCGAAATCGCCAACCTGCCCGGCTGGGTGATCGGTCTGGTGGCGGCGGGCGGCCTGGCGGCGGCGCTGTCCACGGCAGCCGGTCTGCTGCTGGCGATCTCGTCCGCGGTCAGCCACGACCTGATCAAGGGCCAGCTGAACCCGGGCATCTCGGAAAAGGGCGAGCTTCTGTCGGCCCGGATCGCCATGGCCGTGGCCATCGCGGTGGCGACCTATCTGGGGCTCAATCCTCCGGGCTTTGCCGCGCAGACCGTGGCGCTGGCCTTTGGCCTTGCGGCCGCGTCGATCTTCCCGGCGCTGATGATGGGCATCTTCTCGACCCGCATCAACAACCACGGCGCCGTGGCCGGGATGCTGGCAGGTCTGGTGGTGACGCTGGTCTACATCTTCCTGCACAAGGGCTGGTTCTTCATCCCCGACACCAACAGCTTTACCGATGCCGACCCGCTGCTGGGCACGGTCAAGTCGACCTCGTTCGGAGCAATCGGTGCGGCCATCAACTTTGCCGTGGCCTATGCGGTGTCGAGCATGACAAAGGAACTGCCGCAGGAAATCCGTGCGCTGGTGGAAAGCGTGCGCGTGCCCCGCGGGGCCGGTGCCGCCCAGGCCGAGCACTGAGACAGACGGAGGCGCCGTGTGCGGCGCCTCCGATCCGCGGGGCCGGTTTTCGGAGACAACCCCCGCCTTTTTAGGTCATTTTCCCGCCCGGAGGCACCGCCACAATGCCTGACGATCAGACCCTTCCGATGGACCGCCTGCTGCAGGTGCCGCCCTTCGATCATCTTCCGCCAGAAGAACGCGCTGCGCTGGAGTCAGAGATCGCCGAGCGCCACGCCGCCCCGGGCGACGTGATCTTTCGCGAGGGCGAGGCGCTGGACGCGCTTTATGTCGTCGAAACCGGCCGGGTCGACATCTGGTCGGGCGGCGACGACATCGTCTCGCAGCGCGGGCCCGGCGAGATCATGGGCGAACGCGGGCTGTTGCGCGACGGGTTGGCGCTCTTGACCGCGCGCGCGGCAGAGCCCACCGATCTGCTGGTGATCCCGGCGCAGCGCTTTCGTCACCTGCTGGCCGCGGTGCCGGAGGTGGCGCACTGGTTCGAACGCGCCCGCCCTTCCGAGCCCGCGCCCGATGACGGGCCCTATGCCACCGGCCTGATGGCGTTGCAGGTGTCCGACATCATGGCCCGCACCCCGGTGACCGCGCGTCCCGACGCAACGGTGCGCGAGGTCGCCCAGGTGATGCGCGACCGGGCGATCAGTTCGGTTCTGGTGATGGACGACACGCGGCTCGACGGCATTGTCACCGTCCACGACCTTGTCAACAAGGTGCTGGCCGAAGGGCTTGACGGCGCGCTGCGCGTCGACCGGGTGATGACGCCCAACCCGGTGACCATCGCGCCGGATGCGGTGGGGCTGGATGCGCTGCTGATGATGGCCGAACGGCGCATCAACCACCTGCCGGTGGCCGATCGCCGCGGGCAGATCGTCGGCATGATCGGCCGGACCGACCTGTTCCGCCAGCAGGCCGCCACCGCCAGCCACATGGCCGCCGAGATCGTCGCCGCCGACAGCGCCGACGAGATGGCCGCCGTCATGCAGCGCCTGCCGGACCTGCTGCTGCATCTGACGGCGGCGGGCACGCGGCCGGCGGCGATCTGCCGCCGTATCACCGACCTGACCGACGCCGCCACGCGCCGGCTTCTGGCGCTGGCCGAAGACCGGTTCGGCCCGCCGCCGGTACCCTATCTCTGGGCCGCCTGCGGCAGCCAGGGACGGCGCGAACAGACCGGCGTGTCGGACCAGGACAACGTGCTGATCCTCGACAATGCCTATGCTCCGGAACACGACACCTATTTCGCCCGGCTGGCGCAGTTCGTGTCCGACGGGCTGAACACGCTGGGCTTTGTCTATTGCCCGGGCGACATGATGGCGACCAACCCGCGCTGGCGGCAGCCGGTGCATGTCTGGCAGGGCTATTTCCGCAAATGGGTGGCCGAACCGGATGAAGAGGCGCAGATGCTGGCCTCGGTCATGTTCGACCTGCGCGCCATCTCGGGCGAGACCGCGCTGTTCACCGGCCTGCAGGACGACACGCTTGCGCTGGCCAAGGCCAATTCGATCTTTGTGCGCCACATGATCGGCAATTCGCTCAAGCACACGCCGCCGCTGGGCCTGTTCCGCGGCATTGCGCCGATCCGCTCGGGCGCGCACAAGAACACCATCGACCTCAAGCATGCCGGCGTGGTGCCGGTGGTCGATCTGGCACGGGTCTATGCGCTGCGCGGGGCGATCACCGCCGTCAACACGCGTGAGCGGATCGCGGCGGCGGGCGACGCCGGGGTGATCTCGGCCAGCGGTGCGCGGGATCTGCTGGACGCCTACGACCTGATTGCCGAGATGCGGCTGAACCACCAGGCCGCGCAGATCGGCGCGGGGGGGCCGCCCGACAACTACCTTGCCCCGGGCCGCCTGTCGGAACTGGAGCGCAACCACCTGCGCGACGCCTTCCTGGTGGTCAAGACGATGCAATCCGCCCTGGGCGGCGCAGTCTAGGAGAGACGCGATGTTCCTCGAACTGATCGCCACCTTTGCCGCCGGGATCGGCGCTGCCGGGATCGTGCTGATCCTGAACCGCCTGACCAGCGGACGGCTGCCTGGCTGGGCGATGCCCGCAGGCGCGGGTCTGGCCATGCTCGCCGTGACCGTGTTCATGGAGATGTCCTGGGGTGCCCGCACGATCCGGGCGCTGCCGCAGGGCGTCGCCGTGGTGGAAACGGTGCAGGACAAGGCCTGGTGGCGGCCCTGGACCTATCTGGCCCCGCAGACCGTGCGTCTGGTCACGCTCGACACCGCTTCGGTGCGCGAGAACCCCGCAGCGCCGGGGGTGCGGCTGGTGGATCTCTACCTGTTCGCCCGCTGGCAGCCGCCGGCACGGGTTCCGCAGCTGGTGCGCTGCGATCCCGCCGGGCGGGCCGACCCGTCCGAGGCCGCGCTGGCCGATCCGGCCTCGGCCAGCTGGCGCGCCGCCGCCCCGGCCCTGACAGAGCTTGCCTGCAAGGAGGCCCAAGGATGACCACATCGAACAAGACCGTCCTGCTGGTCGAGGACGAGGACAACATCGCACTGGCGCTCGAAGTGATCATCGGGCGGCGCGGCTTCGGGTTGAAACGGGTGGCCACCGGCACTGCGGCGCTGGAAGCACTGGAGACCGAGCGGCCAGACCTTGTGGTGCTGGACGTGATGCTGCCGGAACGCTCCGGCTTTGACATCTGCCAGCACATCCGCGCCAGCGAAGACCTGCGCGACGTCAAGGTTCTGATGATGTCCGCCGCCGGCAGCGAGGTGACGCGCCGCAAGGGTCTGGCGCTTGGGGCGGATGCCTATTTCACCAAGCCGTTCGACACCAGGGCGCTGACCGACAAGATCTGCGCCCTGCTGGGCGAAGACGGGGCCGCCCATGCTTGACCGGCTGGGGCTGCGCCTGCGCTTTGCCCTGTTCTTTGCCGCGCTGGCCGGGGGCGGGGCCACCTTTCTTGGGGTGGGCCTGTGGCTGGGCTGGTCGCGCGCGGGCGGGGCACCGGACGGATTCGTGATCGCAGGGCTGGTCGGCGGCTTCGGACTCACCGGGCTGACCGCCTGGATCGCGCTGCTGTTCGACGAGAATGTCGCCCGCCCGATCCTCGCACTTGCCGCGGAGTTGCACACGCGCGCGCAATCCAACGTGACGGCGGACATCGACGCCGCCCCGGCACGCTATCTTGGCGCGCTGGCCCCGGCGGCACAGGCCATCCATGCCGAGCTTGAAGCCGCACGTGCCAGCCAGGCCCGGGCCTTTGCCGAACGCACCGCGCGCATGGCGCGGGACAAGGCATTGCTGGAAACCCTGCTGCGCGACCTGACCCAGGCCGTGCTGGTGCTGTCGGAAGACCGGCACATCCTGCTCTATAACGAAGCCGCCGTTGCGCTTCTGGGGCCGATCGGGCTCAACCGTCCCGTCGGCAGCTTCCTGCAGCTGGCCCCTGTGGAACAGGCGCTGGCCCGCCACAACGCCGCGCCGGACGGGCGGGCCGAGCCGTTCCTCACCGTGGGTGGCAGCGGGGACCGGCTGCTGACCGGGGCGGTGTCCGCCGTGCGCTCGGACGCGGTGCTCGTGGGGCATGTGGTGATGTTCCACGACGTCACCGAGGCGCTGCGCACCCATGCCGATCTCGAAGCGCTGCTGCGCGAGACGCTGGAAGAGGCACGCCGTCCCGCCATGGCCATGGGCGCGCTGCTGGACGTGCTGGACCTGGGTTCCGGACCCGGTGCCGACAGCGCCCGCTTTGCCGCGGCCCTGCGCGAAGAGGTTGACCGCCTCTCGGCCCATCTAGGAACCATTGCCGCGCGGCAGGCGGGGATGGCCGCGGCACAATGGCCGATCCGCGATGTCGGTGCCGCCGAAATCGCCACCGCGCTGGCCCCGCGCCATCCCGGCCTTGTGAACCGCACCGGAGAGGCCCGCCTGCGCTGCGACGGGTTTGCCATGACGGCGCTGCTGGACCGCATCCTCGACACGCTGGAACGCGATCCGGCCCGCCGCGACCTTGCGCTGTCCGCCGAACCGCGCGGGGCCGAGATCTGCCTGGTGCTGGGCTGGTCGGGCCCCGCCATCCCGCAGGGCCAGCTGGAAGAGGCGCTGCGCGCGCCGCTGTCCGAGGCGTATGGGCCCTATACGGGCCGCGACGCGCTGGACGTGCATCGCAGCGATCTGTGGGCGGAACCCGGGCCGCGCATCGTGCTGCCCCTGCCCGCCGCCGGGGCCGATCCGGACGAGGCACAGCCACACCGCCCGGATTTCTACGATTTCGACCTGCCGGCGCAAAGCCGCCCCGGGCTCGACCGCCCGCTGACCGAGCTGGCTTATGTCGTCTTCGACACCGAAACCACCGGGCTGGACCCGCAGCGCGACGAGGTGGTGCAGATTGCCGGGGTCCGCCTGCTGGGCGCGCGCCTGCTGCGGGGCGAGACCTTCGACCAGCTGGTCGCCCCGGGCCGCCCGATCCCGGCAGCCGCCACCGCCATCCACGGCATCACCGATGCCATGGTCGACGGCGCGCCGGGCTTTGCCGCGGTGGCCGAGGCCTTTCGCGGCTTTGCCGAGGACACCGTTCTGGTGGCGCACAATGCGCCCTTCGACATGGCCTTTCTGCACCGCGTCGGCGGGTTTGCGCATCCGGCGCTGTGCACCGCGCGGCTGTCGAACGCGCTGCACGCCCATACCGGTGCGCACACGCTGGACGATCTGGCGGCGCGCTTCGGGGTCGAGATCGACGCCGCGCTGCGCCACACCGCGCTCGGCGATGCGCTGGCCACGGCCGAACTGTTCCGCCGCATGTTGCCGCTGCTGGCCGC
This sequence comes from Alphaproteobacteria bacterium, assembly GCA_030425925.1. Classification (GTDB taxonomy): domain Bacteria; phylum Pseudomonadota; class Alphaproteobacteria; order Rhodobacterales; family Rhodobacteraceae; genus JAUHZO01. The sequence continues at coordinate 348,695 of JAUHZO010000003.1, forward strand.
GCGCGGGGTGACCACGCTTGGCGCAGCTCTGGACCTGCAGGGCCCGCTTGACTGATCGCGCGGCCTTATCCCGCCAGCAGCGCCAGCCCCACCACCGCCAGCATCGCCAGCGCCATGACGATGTTGATGGCGCGCTGAACATGGGCGTGCAGATCCATCCGCCGCAGCGTGACCCCGGCCCAGAGCCAGAGCAGGTGGATCGGGATCCAGAGCGCGTTGAAGATCACCAGCTTGATCGCGGTTTCGGCCCAAAGCGCATCGGGCAGAAAGGCAAAGCCGGAGAACAGCGTGGTCGACACCACATAGGCCTTGGGGTTGATCGGCTGCAGCGCAAAGCCGTTCCAGAAGCCGGGCTTTGACTGCGCCTCGATAAAGCCGATCCGCGCGCCCGCAAAGGCGATGCGGGCCGCCATGTAACACAGGTAGGCGACCGAAGCGAAGAGCAGGATCTGCCGCAGCCCGTCGACGGCGAACACGACAGCCGCAACCCCGGTGATGACCAGCAGCGCCACGGTGAAATTGCCCACGAACAGCCCCGCCACATAGGCCAGCCCCGCCCGGTAGCCAAAGGCAGACCCCACCCCGGCGGTCGACAGGACGCCGGGCCCCGGCGTGATGACGAGGAAAAAGGCGGCAAGCGCGAATTCCAGCATCACTGCACCTCGAACGGGGCCAGGCGGTCCCAGTCAAAAGTGACGCCGATGCCAGGTGCCTCGGGTGCCACGGCACGGCCGTTCCGGATCACCAGCGGCCGCGTCGTGTAGCGGTCGATGGGGAAGGAATGCACCTCCAGCCAGCCGCCATGCGGTTGGGCAGAGACCAGCGAGACGTGCAGTTCCTGCATCCCGTGCGAACAGACCGGCACGCTATGGCGGGACGCCAGCGTCGCAACCTGCAGCCAGCCGGTGATCCCGCCGCAATTGCTGGCATCAGGCTGGATGAAGCCCAGCTTGCCCTGTCCCAGCGCCATCTCGAATTCATGGATCGTGTGCAGGTTCTCGCCTTGTGCCACAGGCATGCCGGTGGCTTCGGTGATCCGCGCGTAATCGGCGTAGAGATCCGGCAGGACCGGTTCCTCGAACCACAGGATGTCCTGATCGCTGACGGCGTTCGCCAGCCGGATCGCGTCCTCGACCTCCAGCGCATAGTTCGCGTCGATGGCAAAGCCCGCCTCTGGCCCGATCTGCTGCCGAACGGCGCGGATGCGGGCGATGTCGTCGGCCCGGTCGGGCTGGCCGATCTTGATCTTGACCGCGTTCAACCCGGCATCAAGGTAGCCCTGTACATGCGCCAACAGCTTTGGCAACGGATAGGCTAGGTCAATCCCGCCCCCATAGGCAAGGCACGTCGCATCCGCGCCGCCTGCCGCCCTGACCAGGGGCAGGCCTTGCGCTTTCAGCCGCAGGTCCCACAGCGCGATATCCACCGCCGAGATGGCAAAACTCAGGATCCCGCCCCGCCCGACATAGTGCATGTGCCACTGCATCGCGTCATTCAGCGCCTCGACATCGTCGGCATCCTGCCCCTGCAGGAAGGGTGAAAGGTCATGCGCGATCAGGGCCCGGGTCGCGTGGCCGCCCCGACCGCCATTATAGGTATAGCCGGTGCCCTGCCGCCCGTCCTCCAGCGTGACCGTGGCGGTGATCAGGTGGAAATGCGTATGCGCCCCATGCTTTGCGTCCACCAGCACCTCGTCCAGCGGTACTGCGAACAGCCGCGCCTCGACCGATGTGATGGCTGTCATGCTCGTCCTCCCTGCGCCGCACTGTCGGGGCGGGGGCGGGCGCTGTCCAGCGGTTTCGGTCCTCAGCGCAGGGCAGGCTTCAGCTCTGCCGTCGGAAAGCAGGTGGCGCGGCGGCCATTGGCCTCCTGCCAGCGCCCGATGGAGCGGCGGGTCTTGTAGCCCGGCAGCCCGTCGACACCGCCCACGTCGTGACCCATCTTGACCAGCGCCGCCTGCATCGTCGCCACGTCAGAGCGATAAAGCCCCCCGACATCGCCCCATCGCGCGGTGAAATCGCCCATGCCGTACTGGATGCGATCCCCCACATGGCCCACAAACAACGCGTAAAGGTCGGAGGTGTTGTAATCCTTCAGCACGTAGAAATTCGGCGTCACGATGAAGGCGGGGCCAAAGCGGCCCGCGGGCATCAACAGGAAGCCTTCGCCGCGCCGTTCGTGATCGGGAAAGGCCTTGCCGCCGACGCGGGTGATGCCCAGCGCCTCCCAGTCGCGGATGCGGCGGCCCTGGTCCGGGCCTTCGAGCGTGCAGGACACCGCTTCGGGCACCACCACTTCGAACCCCCAGTCGCGCCCCTTTTGCCAGCCATGGCGGGCAAGGTAGTTGGCGATGGAAAAGATCGTGTCGGTTTCCGACCCCCAGATATCGGCGCGCCCGTCGCCTGTGCCATCGGCCGCGTAGCGCAGGAAGGAGGTCGGCATGAATTGCGGCTGTCCCAGCGCCCCGGCCCAGCTGCTGGCCAGCCGACCACCCGGTGCGTGCCCGGCCTCGGCGATCTGCAGCGCGGCGATCAGTTCGTCGGTGAAATAGGCCGCGCGGGTGGACATGAAGCCCTTGGTCCCAAGCACCTGGAAGGCATCGTGCCGGATCGGCACCTGGCCATAGCCGCTTTCGCGCCCCCAGATGCCCAGCACGATGCGCCCGGGCACGCCGGTCTGGCGCTCGGCTGCCGCCAGCGCGCTGGCATGGCGCTGCGCCATGCGCCGCCCCGTCGCGGTCGCCCCGTCGATGGAGCCGCGGTTGAAATACCTGGCGGGCTGGCCGAACTCGGCCTGGCGCTGGCGCTTGGGCGTGGTGGCCCGCGTGCCCGGCGGGACAAGATCGGGCAGGTCCCAGTTCAGCGTGACCCGCTGAAAGGCCGCGTCGAAGGTGCTGCGCGACACACCCTTGCGGCGCGCCTCGGGCCAGATCGTCTGTTCCAGCCAGGCGCGGAACTGCCGTTCCACCGCCGCCCGATCCTGTGCTGCGCCGGGTGTCAGAAACACCGCCATGGAAAGAAGAAATACCAGAACCCGCATACCGCCCGCACCCGTTTGCCCAGCTTTGCGCGCACGCTAACGCAGAGCAGTCACGGCTGGGAACACTTTCCTGTGTGACCGGCAAGACCCCGCCGCAGCCGAGCACCGCCGTCCCGGACCTGATCCGGGACGGCGGAGGATCACGCGATATCGCGGCACTCCGGCACCGGCGTGCGCACCGTGCCGTGCGCCAGGTGATCCAGCAGGTTGTCCACTACCAGATCCCCCATGGCCTGCCGCGTCTGCACCGTCGCCGAGCCCACATGCGGCAACAGCACCACATTGCCGAGCGCGCGCAGACGCTCCGGCACATGCGGCTCGGCCTCGAACACATCCAGCCCGGCCCAGCCCAGCTTGCCCGTTTCGAGACAATCGATCAGTGCCGCCTCGTCCACCACCGTGCCGCGCGCCACGTTGATCAGCGTGCCGCCCGGGCCCAACGCCTCCAGCACCGCGCGGTTGACCAGGTGCCGGGTGGCCGCCCCGCCCGGCGTGATGACCATCAGGCAATCCACCTCGCGCGCCATGTCCACAAGGTCTGCGAAATACCGAAAGGGCACATCCTTTTCCGAGCGGGTGTGATAGACGATCTCGGCGTCAAAGACCGACAGCTTGCGCGCGATCTCCTGCCCGATCCTGCCCATCCCCAGGATGCCGACCGTCTGCCCGTCCACCGACCGCGTCAGCGGCGCGCCGCCCTCGTGCTCCCACCGGCCCGAGCGGACATAGGCCTCGTCGCGCAGCAGCTCGCGGTAACAGGCCATCATCAGCATCAGGGCGGTGGTCGCCACCTCGGCGTTCAGAACGTCCGGCGTGTGGGTCACGATCACTCCGCGCCGCGCCGCCTCGGCGGCGTCGATCGTGTCATAGCCCACACCGTAATTGGCAAAGACCCGCAGGTCCGGCAGCCGGTCGAACAGGCTGGCATCGATCCGCGTGTGGCCCAGCATGCAGGCATGGCGGATGCCCGCGCCCGACCCGTTCAGGTCGTCCAGCCGCACCAGCTCGAACGCACCCGACAGCCGATCCAGCATGCGCGCGGTCGGCTGGCCGACCACCAGCAGCCGCTCAGGCATCGCGCACGACGTTCTGGCGCTGCGTGCCCAGCCCGTCGATCCCCAGCTCCATCACGTCGCCTTCCTTGAGAAACACCGGCTCCGGCTTCATGCCCAGTCCCACGCCCGGAGGCGTCCCGGTCGAGATCACGTCGCCCGGCTCCAGCGTGAACAGATGGCTCAGATGTTCGATGATCTCGGCCACGGTAAAGATCATGGTGGCGGTGTTGCCGGTCTGCATGCGTTTGCCGTTCACATCCAGCCACATGCCCAGCGCCTGCGGATCCGCCACCTCGTCGCGGGTCACCAGCCACGGGCCGGTGGGCCCGAACGTGTCGCAGCTTTTGCCCTTGGTCCACTGGCCGGTCAGGTTGGCCTGGAAATGCCGTTCCGACACGTCGTTCACGACGCAATAGCCCGCCACGTGGTTCAGCGCGTCCTCTTTCGAGACGTATTTCGCGCGGGTGCCGATCACCACGCCCAGTTCCACCTCCCAATCGGTCTTTTCCGACTGGCGCGGCATCGAGACATCGTCATTCGGGCCCACGATGGCGGAGTTCGCCTTGAAGAACAGGATGGGATGATCCGGGATCGCCGCGCCGGTCTCGGCGGCATGGTCGGAATAGTTCAGCCCGATACAAAGGAACTTGCCGATATTGCCGACGCAGGCCCCGATGCGCGGCGTGCCCTCGACCGCCGGCAGGCTCGCCGGATCGAGCGTGCGCAGCCGGTCCAGCGTGGCCTCATCCAGCATCGCCCCGGTGATGTCATCCACATGCGCGCTCAGATCCCGCAGCACATCGCCATCCATCATGCCGGGCTTTTCCGCGCCCTTCTCGCCGTAGCGTACCAGTTTCATCTCTGTTCCTTTCTCTGAAAGCTTGCGTAGGGCGGGGTTCACCCCGCCGCGCGTCTCAAGACATGTTCAATGATTGTCGCGCGGCAAATGCTTGCGCGCGATGTCGCGGTAGTCCGGCGCGCCTTTCAGGGTCATGCCCTCGTCGAACCGCCCCACCAGCCCGCGGAAATACGCCTGCCAGGGCGACTGGCTCTCGGGCGCGGCATAGCCGCCCGCGGCTTCCAGCGCTTCGGCCCGCGCCGCCAGTTCCTCCAAGGGCACCAGCATGTTGGCGGTGCAGGTGTTGAGGTCGATCCGCACCCGGTCTCCGGTCTTCAACAGCGCCAGCCCGCCGCCATCCGCCGCCTCCGGCGAGGCGTTCAGGATCGAGGGCGACCCCGAGGTCCCCGATTGCCGCCCGTCACCCACACAAGGCAGGCTCTCCACCCCCTGCCGGATCAGATAGGCGGGCGGGCGCATGTTCACCACCTCGGCCCCTCCGGGATAGCCCTTGGGCCCGGCACCACGCATGAACAGGATGCACTGCGCATCGATCCCTTCGGCCGGATCGTCGATCCTTGCATGGAAATCCTCCGGCCCGTCAAACACGATGGCACGCCCCTCGAACGCGTTCGGATCCTCGGGGTTCGACAGGAAAGTCTTGCGGAAATAGGCCGAGATCACGCTGGTCTTCATCAAGGCGCTGTCAAAGAGATTGCCGCTGAGATTGATGAACCCCGCATGCGCCACCATCGGCGCGTCGACCGGCTTGATCACATCGGTGTTTGCCGACCGCATGTCGCCACAGTTCTCGCCCATCGCCCGGCCGTTCGCCGTCACCGCATCCGGATGCGGCAAAAGCCCCGCCGCCATCAGCTCGCCCACCACCGCAGGCACCCCGCCCGCGCGCTGGTAATCCTCGCCCAGGTATTCCCCGGCCGGCTGCAGGTTCACGAGCAGGGGAATCTTGTGCCCGATCTTCTGCCAGTCGTCATTGTCCAGTGGTACTCCCAGATGCCGGGCAATCCCGTTCAGATGGATCGGCGCATTGGTCGACCCGCCAATCGCCGAGTTGACCACGATGGCGTTCTCGAAGGCATCCCGCGTCATGATGTCCGACGGGCGCAGATCCTCCCACACCATCTCCACGATGCGCTTGCCCGTCGCATAGGCCATCTGCCCGCGCTCCCGATACGGGGCCGGGATCGCGGCCGAGCCGGGCAACTGCATGCCCAGAGCCTCGGCCAGAGAGTTCATCGTCGTGGCCGTGCCCATCGTGTTGCAATAGCCCACCGAGGGCGTCGACGAGGCCACGATGTCAAAGAACCCGTCATCGTCGATCTCCCCCGCCGCATGCATCTCGCGCGCCTTCCACACGATGGTGCCGGACCCGGTCCTCTGGCCGCGGAACCAGCCGTTCAGCATCGGCCCCACCGAAAACGCGATCGCCGGAATGTTCACCGTCGCTGCCGCCATCAACAAGGCCGGTGTGGTCTTGTCGCAGCCAATGTTCAACACCACCCCGTCCAGCGGATAGCCAAACAAGGTCTCCACCAGCGACAGATAGGCCAGGTTCCGGTCCAGCATCGCCGTGGGCCGCTTGCCCGTCTCCTGGATCGGATGCACCGGCACCTCGATACAGGTGCCGCCCGCCGCGATGATCCCGTCCCGCACCCGCTTCGACAACTCGACATGATGGCGGTTGCAGGGGCTCAGATCGCTGCCCGTCTGCGCAATCGCGATGATCGGCTTGCCCGATTGCAACTCTTCCCGCGTCAGCCCGTAATTCAGGTAGCGCTCCAGATAAAGCGCCGTCATCTCCTGGTTGTCCGGATTGTTGAACCACTTGCGTGACCGCAAATCCGCGATGCCGATCTTCCCTGCCATCCCCGTGTCCCTCGTCTGAAAAGGGGCGCACCCCTGATGCTTCTTCTTGGTGAAAATACCCCGACCCGGCCTCAGCCAGACCACCCGCCATCGATCACGAAAGGCTGCCCGGTGGTAAAGCCGCTCTCGTCACTGGCCAGGTACACCACCAGCGCGGCGATCTCACCGGCGCTGGCCACACGCCCCATGGGCTGACGCGCCACAAAGGCCTCCAGCGCCGCCTCGTAGCTGCCCATTTCCTCGCCCAGCGCCTTGACCCGGTCATGCCAGCTGGGGCTTTCCACCGTGCCCGGGCAGATGCAGTTGCAGCGGATGCCACGCTTGATGTAATCCACCGCCACCGATTTCGTCAGCCCGATCACCGCCGCCTTGGTGGTGCCATAGATGAACCGGTTCGGCGCGCCGATCACCGAGGAACAGGCCGAGGACATGTTGATGATCGACCCACCCCCGCGCTCCAGCATCCCCGGCAGCGCGGCGCGGATGGTGCGGAACATCGCCCGCACGTTCAGGTCAAAGGCAAAGTCCCATTCGGCATCCGTCGCATCCAGCGCCGTGCCGTGATGCACGAAGCCCGCGCAGTTGAACAGAACGTCGGGCTGCGCTGCCGCGACACCGGCCCGTACGGAGGCATCATCGCGCGCGTCCAGTTCGAGAATTTCGATATTTTCGGGATTCTCTGTGCGAATCGAATCGAGCAAAGCCGCGTTCACATCCGTCGCCCAGACCTGCGCACCTTCCGCCGCCATGGCCAGCGCACTGGCGCGCCCGATTCCCTGCCCGGCTGCCGTCACCAGCACCCGCTTCCCTGCAAGCCGTTGAGCCATCTCGTTTTCCTCCCCCCGGCCCCGCTGCACCGCCAGTCCGGTCGCGGGTCCTTCCGTCTTGTTGTCCCGCGCGGCGTTGCGGCGCGGGCTTGCGGCAGTGTCCAGAAATGTGAGCGTATGACAAGGCCCCGCAATTGGCGACAGCCAGCCGGGCCATCGAAACGGGAGGACGACATGACACGCATTCTGATCATCGGCGGGGGCGGCATGGTGGGCCAGAAGCTCGCGCACCGCCTCAGCGAGACCGGGCTGCAAGGGCCGGGCGAGCGGCAGGTCACGCTCCTCGATCTGGGCTTTCCCGACGCCGGCGCCCCTGCCGCCGAGCGCGTGACCGGCCGCCTGTCCGAGCGCACCGACTGGATCGCCCGGCAGCGCTTCGACCTGATCTTTCACCTCGCCGCCATCGTCTCCGGCGAATCCGAGACGAATTTCGATCTCGGCTGGGACGTCAACATGATGTCCAACTGGCAGCTCCTCTCCGCGCTGCGGGCCGAGCACGCGGCCTCGGGCGGCACCTACATCCCCAGGCTGATCTTCACCTCCTCCATCGCCGTCTTCGGCGCGCCCTACCCCGACAGGATCGGCGACGAATTCCTGTCTTCGCCGCAAACCAGCTACGGCGCGCAGAAAGCCTGTACGGAACTGATGGTACAGGATTTCAGCCGCAAGGGCTTCATCGACGGGATGTCGCTGCGCCTGCCCACGATCTGCGTGCGCCCGGGCAAGGCCAACCTGGCCGCCTCCAGCTTCTTCTCCGGCATCATCCGCGAGCCGCTGAACGGCAAGGACGCGATCCTGCCCGTGCCCGACAGCGTGCGCCACTGGCATGCCAGCCCGCGCGCCGCCGCCCGCTTCCTGACCCATGCCGCCACGCTCGACACCGCGCGGCTGCAGGGGCGTCGTGCGCTCAACCTGCCCGGCGTCAGCTGCACCGTGGCCGACCAGATCGAGGCGCTGCGCCGCGCCGCAGGGCAGGCCGCGGTGGACCGGATCAAGCCGCAGCCCGACGCGGCGATCATGAAGATCGTCGAAGGCTGGCCACGCGATTTCGACCCGGCCCGCGCCATCGCGCTGGGGTTCGAGGCAGAGCGCGATTTCGACGAGATCATCGCCACCTATATCGCGGACGACCTGCCCTCAGCCCGCCAGTGACGGGCCGGGTTGCGGCGCGGCAGCGCCGGGCGGCATCAGGTGGCGTTCGAAATGCTTCAGGATGCTTCTGCGCATGGCGGCTTCGTCACCGTTCACGGCGGCGTTCAGGATCGCGGCGTGCTCCTGAATGTTTTCCGCCAGATACAAGAACTTGCGGTCCTTTTCCGCCTGGACCTGACGGTAGCGGTAATAGACCGTCAGGTGCATCTCGATCAGCGTGGCCGACCCGCAGGCCGACAGCAATGTCTGGTGAAACTCCAGCTCGGCCCCGGCCCAGAGCGCCCGCAGATCGTCGCCCGGGCCCAGAGCGGCGATCCGGCTCTCGATATGGCTCAGCTTGTGATGCGCGGCGGTCAGCCGGGCTTCCCAGGCCACGCCGCCCCGGCGGATCGCCCGACAGGCCCCTTCGCTTTCCAGCAGGATGCGCATTTCGGTGATGTCGTGCTGTCGCTGCGGCGACTGGTCGGGCATGCGAAAGCCGCGCTGTTCCTGGAACTCCACCAGCCCCATCGCCGACAGGCGCAAGAGCGCCTCGCGCACGGTGCTGGCGGAACAACCGTAATCGTTTTTCAGCACCTCGGCGCGCAGCTTGACGCCATATGCAAAATCGCCGCTGACCAGCCGCCGCCTGAGATCGTCGAACACATCCATCAAAGACAACTTTCGCTGTGCGGGATTGCCCGAGACTGTCCCGCAAATTTCGAGATTTCAAGTCTTTCCCGAAAAACTTTCCTTTGCGGTTTTTTTCCTTGCCGCAGCGGCGGCTTTGCGCCTACGGTTCGATGCCAACGAGAAGAGCGCAAAGACGCTCCGATCAGAATTGACCAAAGGGAGGAACACCATGACTTTCGTGAAGAAGGCGGCCTCGGCCGTCATGGCGGCGGCGCTGGTTGCCGGCACGGCGATGGGCGCGGCGGCCCAGCAGACCAATCTGCGGATCCAGACGCACTATGCCCCGGAATCCGTGTCCGGCAAGCTGGCGCAGGAATTCGCCGACAACGTGATGACCATGTCCGGCGGCGATATCAGCATCGAGATGTTCTTCTCGTCCGCGCTGTCGCCCTCGACCGAGACCTTCGACATCGCCGCCAACGGCGTGATCGACTGCGACATGACCGGCGGCGGCTACCAGACCGGCAAGAACCCGGCCTTCCAGTTCGTCGGCGACATCATGGGCGGCTATTCCACGCCGTATCAGCAGCTGTCCTGGCTGTACTACGGTGGTGGCCTCGACGCCGCGCAGCAGCTGTACAACAAGTACGGCATGGAGCTGATCGGCTGGTGGGTCTACGGTCAGGAATCGCTGTCCTCGACCAAGCCGATCGCCTCGACCGCCGACCTGCAGGGCTGGAAATTCCGGTCGCCTCCGGGGATGGAGACCAAGATCTTCGAAAAGCTGGGCGCAAACCCCATCGTGATGGACTTCACCGAGATCTTCACCGCGCTGGAAACCGGCATCATCGACGGTGCCGACGCCTCGGGCATCGCCAACAACGTGTCGCTGGGTCTGTACGATATCGCGGGTCACGCGAACTATCCGGGTTTCCACTCGATGCCGTCCGACCACCTGGCGTGCAACAAGGAAGTCTTTGACAACATGCCCGAAGCACATCAGCGCATCATGAAGGTGGGCATGGAAAGCCTGGCACTGCGCACCGCGCTGACCTTCGAGAAGGCCAATGCCGAAGCCGTGGCCAAGCTGCGCGCCGATGGCGTCACCATCCACGAATGGGCGCCGGAAGAGCTGCAGAAGTTCCGCGACGCGGCACAGGCCACCTGGCCGGAATTCGCCACCACGCCCGAAGCCGAGGCGCTGGTTGCAAGCCATATCGCCTACCTGACCCAGCTGGGCCTGGTTTCGCAGTAATCGGCCAGGACCGACGGCGCGGCGCATCATCGCCGCGCCCGACTTTTCGACGCCTGCGGGGCAACGTGCTCGCAGGCGTTCTCCACCTTACAGGACCGCCCCATGGAACATGCCAAGACCGGCTCGCTTGTCGAATGGCTGGTGCCGCTGGCCTTCTGCGCCTGCATGGCGTGGGTCATCTGGCAGTGCCCGGCCTTCATTCTGGATTTGGGCCCGCAGAACGACCAACTGGCCGCCCAGTTTGCCCGGACCGATCTGCTGCCCACCCTGTCGCCGCTCTTCGGACCGGCCGGCGACATCGTGGATTACATCATGCTCGTGCTGACACCGGCGGTGTTTGTCCTGGGCGCGCTGACCGTGCGCCGCGCACCGATGGAGTTCGAAAGCTGGCGCCCCATCGACCGCGTCGCCGTGTTCATCGGGCGGGTCACCATGATGCTGATCGTGCTGATGACCTGCGTGATGCTGTTCGAGGTCTTCATGCGCTACGTCATGAACGACGGCACGATCTGGGCCAACGAGATGACGCTGTGGCTGGCAGGTTTCCTGTTCCTGTTCGCGGGCCTCTACGCGATGCAGCAGCGCAGCCATATCCGCATCTTCCTGCTGTATGACGCCGTGCCGCGCTGGCTGCAGCGGGTGTTCGACACGATCTCGACCACGCTGATCGTGCTGTTTGCCTTCTTCCTGATCTATGGCAGCTATGGCGATGCCTTCCGCAAGTTCATGCGGTGGGAGCTTCTGGGCACCGCGTTCGATCCGCCGCTGCCCGCCACGCTCAAGATCTCGATCCTGCTGGTGATCGCGCTGGTGGCCATACAGGCGGTCATCAACCTGATTTCCGACTGGAATGCCGAACCCGTCAAGCACACCGCCGCCGACGATATCGACGAAGACGAACTTGCCGCGCTGCGCGCCGCCGTCGGACAGGACGGGACCGGCGAACTGGATGTCACCCGCGCCGCCATCGAAGGCAGCCAGGTCAAAAGGAACGACTGACCATGGATGTCGGCACGATCTCGATCATTCTGCTTCTCGCCCTCATCGGCCTTCTGGCCATCGGCATGCCGCTGGGCCTGGCCTCGGCCGTGCTGGCGGTGGTGACGCTGATCCTGAAATTCGAACCCGAACTGCTCTATGCGCCCTGGACCTTTGGCGAAGGCATCCTGACCAGTCGCCCGGGCACGGGACCGCTGAACCTGCTCGCCTCCAAGATGTACGAGGTGTTGACGGGATATGTTCTCATATCCATTCCGCTCTTCATCTTCATGGCGGCGCTCCTGGAACGTTCGGGCATTGCCAAGGCGATGTATGACAGCCTGAACGTCTGGCTGAACCGCACCCGAGGCGGCATCGCCATCGTGACCTCGATCATGGCCGTCATCATGGCCGCCATGTCCGGCATCATCGGCGGCGAGGTCGTGCTGCTGGGCCTGATCGCGCTGCCGCAGATGCTGCGGCTGGGCTACAACCAGAACCTGGCCATCGGGACGATCTGCGCGTCGGGCTCTTTGGGCACCATGATCCCGCCCTCGATCGTGCTGATCATCTACGGGCTGATCACCGAAACCTCGATCAAGGCGCTGTTCACCGCCGCCTTTGTCCCGGGCTTCATGCTGGCCTCGTTCATCATCACCTACATCATCATCCGGACCCAGCTGCGCCCCGACGACGCGCCACTGCCCGATCCGGTGCCCGGAGAGCCAGAGGGCCGCGAAAAGACCATGCTCTTTCTCGCCTTCATGAACGTGCTGGTGGCGGGCTTTGCCACCGCGCTGTTCCTGCGGGCGGGCTTTTTCACCCTGACGGGCGAGAACGTCGCGAAAGAAGGCGTGGACCCGATCGTACTGGGCCAGCCGCATCACGTATGGATCCTGGGCGTCATCGTCGCCGCTGCCATCGCCGCCGCTTTCCTGGTCTTTGGCCGCGACCGCACGGCACGCGGCTGGAGCATGGGCAAGGGCCTTGTTCCGCCCATCGTGGTGATCGGGGTTGTCATGGGCTCCATCTATGGCGGCATCACCGGCATCACCGAGGCCGCGGGCATGGGCGCGCTGGCCGTGCTGGTGATCGCCATCTTCCGCGGCGAGGCGTCGTGGGACCTGCTTTGGGACAGCCTCATGCGCACGCTGCGCTCGACCGGCACCATCATCTGGGTGACCATCGGTGCCGCAGCACTAGCCGGGGCCTACACGCTCGCGGGCGGGCCGCAATACGTGGCCAACATGATCGTTGCCTCCGACCTGCCCACCATGAGCGTGATCCTGATCATGATGCTGATCCTGCTGTTCATGGGCGCGTTCATGGACTGGGTCGGCATCGTGCTTCTGATCATCCCGGTCTTCCTGCCCATCGTGCAGCGCCTGCCCATCGAGGAAATCGGCCTGTTCGGTCAGCTGGAGCGGCGCGAGCTGGCGGTGTGGTTCGGGGTGCTGTTCTGCATGAACATGCAGGTCAGCTTCCTCTCGCCCCCTTTCGGCCCGGCGGCGTTCTATCTGAAATCCGTGGCCCCGCCGCACATCTCGCTGACCGACATCTTCAAGGGCTTCCTGCCGTTCATCGGGATCCAGATCCTGGCGCTGTCGGTGCTGCTGATCTGGCCGCCCATCGTCACGCTGCTGCTGTAGGGCGGGGCGCACCCCGCCGCATAACGGGAGACCCGCATGCTGCATCCTGACCAGATCGAGACGTTCCGCACCGAAGGCGTGCTGGTGGTGGACAACGTTCTGCCGCAGCCCCTCTTGCAGGCGCTGCGGGCCGAATACGCCGCACTGCTTGACGGGCTTTACGACGGCTGGCAGGCCGAAGGCCGCGTACCCGCGTCGCAGGGCTTCGAAGACCGCCTGATCGCGGCCTACCGCGCGGGCTGCGACTGGTTCCAGCCGATGGACATCTCGCTGCCCGGCGACCGCATCACCGACAGCACGCCGATGCATTTTGGCCCCGCGGTGTTCGACATGGTCACCTGCCCGCGCCTCTTGGACCTGGTGGAAAGCCTGATCGGGCCCGAGATCACCTCGAACCCGATCCAGCATGTCCGCATCAAGCCGCCCGCGCGCGACCTGAAACCCGATGAGGTCCGCGCCCATGTCGGCGGGACAGACTGGCACCAGGACCGCGCCGTCGCGCTGGAAGAGGCGGATCAGACGCAGATGATCACCGTCTGGCTCGCCATCACCGATGCCACGGTGGAAAACGGCTGCCTGCAATGCGTGCCGCGGGTGACCGAGATGCTGCCGCATTGCCCGAAGACACAGACCGCCATCGCCGACGGGTTCGTCGACGAGGCCCGCGCGCGGCCCCTGCCGGTGAAGGCCGGGGGCGCGGTGATCCTCGACCCGATGATCCCGCACGCCTCGCTGCCGAACCGCTCGGGCGGGATCCGCTGGTCGTTCGACCTGCGCTACAACGTGACCGGCCAGCCCACCGGACGCAGCCATTTTCCCGATTTCGTCGCCCGCTCGCACGCCGCCCCGGAGACCCAGCTGCGCGACTGGCGCGCTTGGCGGGCCATGTGGGAAGAGGCGCGGGCCCGCCTTGCCGAACGGCCGCATATCGACATCCATCGCTGGCGCTCCGACAGCCCGGCCTGCGCCTGACACGCGGCGGGCCCGCTCCCGCCCTGCCCTCGTTCCCCGCCAAAGGACGCACTGACATGGACACCGTCCGCCTCGACCCTTCCGACAATGTCGTCACCGCCACCCGCGCTCTGGACGCGGGGCACGCGGTTGAAGACATCCGCACGACAGCGCTGATCCCCTCCGGCCACAAGATCGCGACTCAGCCCATCAGGGCCGGGGCGCCGGTGCGCAAATATGCGCAGCTCATCGGCTACGCGGCGACCGACATCGCCCCCGGCGATCACGTCCATACCCATAACGTCGCCTTCCGGAACACCTCGGCCGATTACGAATTCTCGACCGACTTGCGGCCCGTCGAGGCGGTCCATCAGGACCGACAAGACACGTTTCTCGGCTACAGGCGCGAAAACGGCCGCGTCGGCACGCGGAACTACATCGCCATCGTCACAAGCGTGAACTGCTCGGCCACCGCCGCGCGCATGATCGCCGACCACTTCACCCCCGAACGCCTCGCCCCCTATCCCAATGTCGACGGCGTCGCCGCCTTCGTGCACGGCACCGGCTGCGGCATGGCCGGAGACGGCGACGGGTTCGAGGCGCTGCAACGCGTCATGTGGGGCTATGCCCGCCACCCCAACCACGCCGCCGTGCTGATGGTGGGGCTGGGCTGCGAGATGAACCAGATCGACTGGCTGCTGGAGGCTTACGGTTTGAAACAGGGCCCCACCTTCCAGACCATGAACATCCAGAACGTCGCGGGCCTGCGTCGCACGGTTCAAATGGGCATCGAAAAGATCGAGGCCATGCTGCCCATCGCCAACCTGGCCACCCGCACGCCCTGCCCCGCCTCCGAGCTGACCGTCGCCCTGCAATGCGGTGGCTCGGACGCGTGGTCGGGCATCACTGCCAATCCGGCCCTGGGATACGCGGTTGACCTGCTGACCGCGCAGGGCGGCACCGGTGTGCTCGCCGAAACGCCCGAAATCTATGGCGCCGAACATCTGCTGACCCGCCGCGCAATCGACCGCGCCACCGGCGAAAAGCTCATCGGCCTCATCAAGTGGTGGGAGGATTACACCGCCCGCAACCGCGGCTCGATGGACAACAACCCCTCCCCCGGCAACAAGAAGGGCGGGCTGACCACGATCCTCGAAAAGTCGCTGGGAGCCGCGGCCAAGGGTGGCACGACGCCCCTGAACGGCGTCTACAAATATGCCGAAGAGGTCACGGCCAAAGGGTTCACCTTCATGGACAGCCCCGGCTACGACCCGGCCAGCGTGACCGGCCAGATCGCGGGCGGCTGCAACCTGGTCTGCTTCACCACCGGGCGCGGCTCTGCCTTCGGCTCCAAACCCGCGCCCACGATCAAGCTTGCCACCAATTCCGAGATGGCGCGGCGCATGTCCGAAGACATGGACATCGACTGCGGCACCATCCTGTCTGACGGCGTCAGCGTCGAGGAAAAAGGCCGCGAGATCTACGAGACCTTCCTGCGCGTCGCCTCGGGCGCGCCCAGCAAGTCCGAAGCGCAAGGGCTGGGGGATTACGAGTTTGTGCCCTGGCAGATCGGGGCGGTGATGTGAGACGCCTTGCTCGACGCAGTCCCGGGCTTGACCCGGGACCTCTTGCCCAAGGCACTGCAACCCGGAGGTCCCGGGTCAAGCCCGGGACTGCGTCGTGATGAAACGTTTGCTGGTCACAGGTGGCGGCCTGATAGGGGCGCGCCATGTGCAGGCGGTACAAGCGCATCCCGGGGCCACTCTGGTGGGCCTCGTCGATCCGTCGCCCGACATCGCCACCCCGCCCGGTGTCCCCCGTTTCGCAGACATGGCGGACGTCACGGCCCCGGTTGACGGTGTCATCATCGCCACCCCCAACCCCCTGCATGGCCCGCATGGTCTTTACGCCGCCCGGCGCGGCTGGCACATGCTGATCGAGAAACCGGTGACCGACACGCTGGCCGAGGCCGATGCTCTGGCCAAGGCCATTGCGCAGGCCGGTGTCCGCAGCCTTGTGGGCCATCACCGGCGTTACCATGACAGCGTCGAACAGCTTCAGCGCATGCTGACCGGCGGGGCCATCGGCACACCCATCACCGCCACGCTGATCTGGGCCATGCGCAAACCCGATGACTACTTCAAAGGCAACTGGCGCGCGGCCCATGGCAGCCCGGTGCTGATCAACCTGATCCACGACATCGACCTCTTGCGCGCGCTGTTCGGAGAGGTCACCGCCACCGTCGCCCTGCCCGGCCGTCGCCTGCGCGACGCGGCGCGCATCGAGTCCGGGGCCGTTGCGCTGTCCTTTGACACCGGCCTGACCGCCACGATCAGCTTTGCCGATACCGCGCCCAGCCCCTGGGGGTTCGAAGCGGCGACTGGCGAAAACCCGCATATCGGCCACACCGGGCAGGACATGCTGTTCGTCACCGGCACCAAAGGCGCGGTCAGCTTCCCGTCGCTGACGCTTTGGGGGCAGGCGGCGGACTGGTCCGAAGCCGCACAGATCGTCCAGCCCCCGCAATCCCATGCCACGCCCGATCCGCTGGCCCGCCAGCTCAGCCATTTCCTTGAGGTCATCGACGGAGCGCCGCCGCGCATCCCTGTCGCCTCCGCCCGGGCCTCGCTGGCCGTCGCGCTGGAGATCGAACGCCACCTCGCCAAGGAGCCTGCAAATGTCTGAAGTCCTGACCGACGCCCAGAAAGCCACCTATCACGAGCAGGGCTTCCTGATCCTCGAAAACCGCATTCCCGCCGACTGGCTGGCCCGGATCCACGCCGAGATCGCGCGGTTTGAAGACGAGGCCCGCGGCGTGACCGCCTCGAACGACCGGCTGGACCTGGAAGACACCCACAGCCCCGACGCGCCGCGCCTGCGCCGGATCAAGCTGCCGCACATGATCAGCGACGTGATGCGCGACCTGATGTATTCCGACCATATCCTCGCCCCTGCCCGCGACCTGATCGGGCCGGACCTGCGGCTGCACACCACCAAGCTCAACATGAAATCCGCAGGTTACGGCGCGACGGTGGAATGGCATCAGGACTATGCCTTTTACCCGCACACCAATGACGACATCCTCGCCATCGGCGTGCTCTTGGACGACATGGCGCTGGAAAACGGCCCGCTGATGGTCTTTCCCGGCTCTCACAAGGGGCCGGTTTACGACCACCACGTGGATGGCGTCTTTGCCGGCGGGTTCATTCCGGCGGATGTGGGCCTCGACACCGCCGACGCGGTGCCGCTGACCGGACCGGCCGGGTCGATCTCGATCCATCACGGGCGGATCGTGCATGGCTCGGCGCTCAACACCTCCGACCGCGCGCGGCGCATCCTGTTTTACGAGATGATGGCAGCGGACGCCTTTCCGATCATGGGCAGCATGACCAGGTGGAACGGGATCGAGGATTACAACGCGCGGATGCTCTGCGGCACACCGACCCTGCAGCCGCGCCTGAAGGACATCCCGATCCGCATCCCGCAACCGCAGCCGGACAAGCCGATCTCGATCTACGAAATCCAGAAGGGCCTCAGCAAGCGCGCCTTCGACGTGGCCAGAAAGTAACCACATGTCGCTCGCCTCTCTTCCCTGCCACACGCGCGACCGGGGCCGCAGCCGATGGCCGTGACCGCCGGAGCGCTGGAAGACCGCGCGCGTCTGGGCATCGTGATGATGCTGGGCGCGTGGTTCCTGTTCGCGCTGGTCGATACCGGGGCGAAATGGGTGGTGGTGGCCGGCATTCCGGCGATTCAGGTGGCGTTTTTCCGCTATGCGGGGCATTTCGCCATCTCCATCGCCGTCATCGCCCGCGGCGGGGCGGATCTGTCGCGCTTTGCCACCCCCTATTTCTGGCCGCTCGCGCTGCGGTCGGCGCTTCTGATCTCGGCCACCTGCCTGAATTTCTACGTGCTCAAGGTGCTGCCACTGACGGTGACCTCGGCCATCATGTTTTCCAGCCCGGTGATCGTGTCGCTGCTGTCCTGGCCACTGCTGGGCGAGCGGATCGGTCCCTGGCGCAGCCTGGCGGTGGGGCTGGGCTTTGCCGGAGTGCTGGTGGTGATCCGCCCGTTCGGTGCCGACTTCCACTGGGCGATGCTGCTGGTTCTTTATAATGCCACGGCGCTGGCGCTCTATTCCATCCTGACACGGCGGCTGGCCGGAACCGTCGCAACCGAGACGATGCAGTTCTACATGGGTCTGCTGGGAACCGTGGCCCTGCTGCCCTTTGCCCTGTGGTCGTGGCAATCCCCCGAAACCTTGCGCGACTGGCTGGTGCTGATCTCGCTGGGGGTGTTCGGCTGGGGCGGGCACCAGCTTCTGACTGCGGCCCATCGGTATGCCGCATCGGGCACGTTGATGCCGTATACCTACTCTTTCCTTCTCTACCTGACGGTGCTGAGCTATCTGGTGTTCGACCACGTGCCCGACCTGCTGACCATGGTCGGCGCGGCGATCATCATCGCGTCGGGCCTGATAATCTGGCAACGGGAGTCCCGGTGATGCGTGTGGCCTGCATTGGCGAAGCGATGATCGAACTGGCGATGACCGACCCGCCCCGCGTGGGCGTCGCCGGAGACACGCTGAACACGGCGATCTATCTCCGGCGCGCCGCCCCGTCGCTGCAGGTGGACTACGTCACCCGGCTGGGGCACGATCCTTTTTCCCAGCGTATCCGGGACTTCATCGCCGCCCATGGCGTGGGCACGGCGCGCATCGAAACCTCGCCCGACCGGATCCCGGGCCTTTACGCGATCACCACCGAGGCGGGCGAGCGGTCGTTCACCTATTGGCGCGGGCAGTCGGCGGCGCGAACGCTGTTTCAGGGCCCGGCGGGGCCGGATTTCTCGGCCCTGGACGGGTATGACGTGATCTACCTGTCCGCGATCACGCTGGCGGTTCTGCCGCCCGACATGCGCATGGCCTTGCTGGCGCATCTGCAGGGCGGCCCGCGGCTGGCCTTTGACAGCAATTACCGCCCCGCGCTCTGGACCTCGCGGGCCGAGGCGCAGGACTGCATCGCGGCCTGGTGGGCGCGGGCCGACATCGCGCTGCCCTCGATCGACGACGAAATGGCGCTGACCGGGGAAACCGCCGAGGCGGTCGCGGCGCGCTTTGCCGCGCTGGGGGCCGAAGGCGCGCTGAAGCGCGGTGCGGCGGGGCCGCTGTCGCTGGGGCCAGAGACACCGCCCGAGCAGCGCTATCCGCCTGCCGCACGGGTCGTGGACACCACCGCCGCCGGGGACAGCTTCAACGGGGCCTATCTGGGCGCGCGCCTGTCGGGCTGGTCGCAGGCGCAGGCACTGGCCGAGGCCCATGCCTGCGCGGCCCATGTGGTGGGCCATCCCGGTGCCATCGTCCCGCCGCCGGAGCCCGCACCATGAAAGCCGTCCTGATCGGCCTTGGCATGGTCGCCGATACCCATCTGGCGGCGCTGCGGGACAATCGTGCCGGAGTGACGCTCAAGGGCGTGCTGGCCCGGGACCCTGCGCGCATGGCCGCCTTTGCCGAAAAGGCCGCCGATCAGCTTGGCCATGCCGTCACACTATATGACAATGTCCGCGCCGTGGCCGACGATCCCGAAATCGCCTTTGCCATCGTCACCACGCCCCCCGATGCAAGGCACGACGTCGTGACCACGCTGGCGGCGGCGGGCAAGCCCGTCCTGATGGAAAAGCCGGTGGAGCGCACGCTCGCCGCCGCCACCACGCTGGTCGAGACCTGCGAAGCCGCCGCCGTGCCGCTGGGCATCGTGTTCCAGCACCGCATGCGCGCCGCGTCCAGGGCGCTGGCCGAACAGGTGGCTGCGGGCACTCTGGGCGATCTGGTCGCGGTGGAAATCCGTGTGCCGTGGTGGCGGGAGCAGGCGTATTACGACAGCCCCGGCCGCGGCAGCTATGCCCGCGATGGCGGTGGCGTGATGATCACCCAGGCGATCCACACGCTGGACCTTGCATTGTGGCTGCTGGGGCCGGTGGCCGAGGTACAGGCGATGATGGGGCGCACGGCGCTGCACCGGCTGGAGGCCGAAGACTGGGCAGGTGCAACGCTGCGGTTCCGCAGCGGTGCCTTCGGCACGCTGTACGCCACCACCGCCGCCTATCCCGGCGGCGCGGAAAGCCTGACGCTGCACGGCACGCGGGGCAGCGCGCATCTGGCCGAAGGCGTGCTGGACCTGCGCCTGATGGACGGCCGCACCGAACGCATCGGGGCCAGCGCCGCCACCGGCGGCGGGGCCGATCCCATGGCCTTTACCCATGCCTGGCACCAGTCGGTGCTGGAGGATTTTGCCCTTGCGCTCTGCAACGGACACCCGCCCGCGGCCACCGGGCGGGAGGCGCTGGCGGTGCACGCCGTCATCGACGCCATGGAACGCAGCCATGCCACCGGCCAACGCATCGAGGTGACCCAGCCATGACCCTGTCCTTTGTCGTGATCGGTATCGATCACCGCCACGCCTATGGCATGACCGAAAACCTGCAGAAGGCCGGCGCACGCTGCTGCGGCTTCTGGACCGTCGGCTCCCCCGGCACGCTGGCGGGGTGGGAAAAGCGCTTTGCCGACATTCCCCGCCTGCCGACGCTGGACGCCGCGCTGGAGACCGACGCGCAGATCGCCGTGATCTCGGCCGTGCCCGCCGACCGCGCCGCGCTGGCGATCCGGGCGATGGAGGCGGGCAAGGATGTCATGGTGGACAAGCCCGGCTGTACCGACTTCGCCCAGCTGGCGGCCCTGCGCGAAACCGTCGCCCTGACCGGGCGCATCTGGTCCATCGACTTTTCGGAACGGTTCGAGGTGCCCTCGGTGACGCTGGCGACCGAGCTGGTGCAGGCCGGTGCCATCGGGCGCGTGGTGCAGACCGTCGGGCTCGGGCCGCACCGGCTGAACCGCGCCACGCGGCCCGACTGGTTCTTTCGCCGCGCCCGCTATGGCGGCATCCTGACCGATATCGGCAGTCACCAGATCGACCAGTTCCTGCACTTCACCGGCGCCGAAACCGCAAGGGTTGTGATGGCCCATGTGGCCAACCACGCCAACCCGGACGATCCCGAATTGCAGGATTTCGGCGAGCTGAGCCTGCGTACGCCCGATGCCTCGGGCTATGTGCGGGTGGACTGGTACACGCCGGACGCCCTGCCCAACTGGGGGGACGGGCGGCTGACGATCCTCGGCACCGAAGGCTATATCGAACTGCGCAAATATGTCGATGTGGGCCATCCCGGCACCGATCACCTGATCCTGGTGAACGGCACGCGGTGCGAACGGATCGACGCCTCCGGGGCCGGGCTGCCCTATTTCGCGCGCTTTCTGACCGATGTGGCCGAACGCAGCGAAACCGCCATGCCGCAGCGCCGAACCTTTACCGTGATGGACCTGGCCCTGACCGCGCAGGCCATGGCCGAGGGGCGGGCATGATCCGCACCGCCATCCTTGGTGCCGGCATCGGGCGGGAACACCTTGCCGCCTGCCGGAATGTGGAAGGCCTTGACGTGGCTGCTCTGGTCGATCTCGATCCGGCCCGGGCCGAGGCGTTGCGCGCGCCCGGAGACAGGTTCCGCGTGGAAAGCGACGTGGCGGCGGTGCTGGGCGATCCGGCCATCGACCTGGTCGACATCTGCCTGCCGCCGCATCTGCACGTGCCCGTGGCGCTGCAGGCGCTGGAGGCGGGCAAGCACGTGGTCTGCGAAAAGCCGCTGGCCACCGCGTTGTCGGCCTGCGCCCGGCTCAAGGCCGCCGCGCGGCAGAGCGGGCGGCGGGTGTTTCCGGTGTTCCAGTACCGTTGGGGGCCGTCGCTGGCGCAGATGCGCCAGCTGATGCGGCTGGGTCTGACCGGCCGGGCGCAGGTGGCCGCGCTGGAAACCCACTGGAACCGCGGGGCAGAGTATTATGCCGTGCCCTGGCGCGGCACCTGGGCCGGGGAACAGGGCGGGGCCGTGCTGGGCCATGCCATTCACAACCACGACCTTCTGACCCATCTTCTGGGTCCGGTGGCCTCGGTCTCGGCGATGGTGGCCACCCGGGTCAACCCCATCGAGACCGAAGATTGCGCCGCCATCGCGCTGTGCATGGAGTCGGGCGCGCTGGTCACCAGTTCGATCACGCTGGGCGCGGGGTTCGACCGCACGCGCCTGCGCATCGTGTTCGAGCATCTGACCGCCAGTTCGGGGGAAGCGCCCTACGCGCCCGGGGCAGACCCGTGGCATTTCGTGGCCCGCGATCCGCAGGACCAGGCCCGCATCGATGCCGCCCTGGCCGACACCCCGGCCGAAGCGGTGGGCTTTGCGGGGTTCTTCACCGAAATCGTCAACGCCCTGACAGGCCGGCCCGACACCGCGGTGACGCTGGAGGACGGGGTGGCCTCGGTCGCGCTGGTCAGCGCGATCTACCACGCCGCGCGCACCGGCGCGCGGGTGTCGCTGCCGCTGGCCCCCGATCACCCGCTCTATGACGGCTGGCAGCCCTGAGGGGCCGTCAGTTGATCATCGTTTCCGGCAGGAACAGCGCGATCTGCGGAAAGGCGATCAGCAGGCCGACGCAGACGATCATCATCAGCCAGAACGGCAGAACACCGCGGAAGATCCGGCCCAGTTCCACCCCCGGTGCCACCGATTTCACGATGAACACGTTGATGCCCACCGGCGGCGAGATGAGGCCCATCTCCAGCGTCAGCACCACCAGCACCCCGAACCAGATCGGGTCGATGCCCAGTTGCTGGATGATCGGAAAGAAGATCGGCAGGGTCAGCACCAGCATGGCAAAGCCTTCGAGGAAACAGCCCAGCACCAGATAGACCAGCAGGATCACGATCAGCGTTCCGGTGACCGACAGGCCCAGCCCGGTCAGAAAGCTGCCCACCGCGTCGGGGATGTGGCTCAGCGCCATGAACGGGTTGATCATGTGCGCGGCAATCAGGATCAGCATCACGGTCGCCGTGGTCACCACCGCGTCACGCGCGCTGGTCCAGAGCACCGGCAGCGTCAGCTTGCGGTTGGCCGCGCCGATCAGGATCACAACCCCGGCACCCACCGCCGCGGCTTCGACCGGCGAGAAGAAGCCGGTATAGATCCCGCCGATGGTCAGCAGGATCACACCCACGATCGGCCCCGCGCCGCCAAGCGCGCGCAGTTTCTCGGCGGTGGTGGTGGCCGGACCGGCGGGGCCGAACTCGGGCCGCAGCCAGCACAGAACCGTCACTGCCAGAATGAACAGGGTCAGCAGCAAGAGCCCTGGCAGAACCCCGGCCAGAAACAGCCGCCCGATGCTTTGCTCGGTCAGGATGGCGTAGATCACAAAGCCGGTCGAGGGCGGGATCAGGATGCCCAGCGTGCCGCCTGCCGCCACCACGCCCGTGGAGAGGCGCGTGTCGTAGTTGAACCGGTCCATCTGGCCGAGCGCAACCTTGCCCATGGTCAGGGCCGAGGCCACCGACGACCCCGACAGCGCGGCAAACCCGCCGCAGCCGATCACCGTGGCCGAAGCCAGCCCGCCGCGAATATGGCCGATCAGCGCATAGGCGGCGTCGTAAAGCTGGCGGCTCATCCCCGTGGCGCTGGCCACGTTGCCCATCAGGATGAACAGCGGGATGACCACCAGTTCGGGCGAGGATCCCAGCGTGAACGCTTCGGAGGCCAGGAGGCTCCAGGCCGAGTTCATCCCGTTCAGCACGGCGATGCCGGCAAAACCCACGACGAACATGGCAAAGGCCACCGGAATGCGCAGGATCAGCAGGGCAAACAGCGCAACAATGCCCAGGATGCCGATGGTCGAGGCGCTCATGCCGAAGTCTTTCCGTCGTGGCGCACATCGGTCCGGGTCAGGGACAGTTCCGCCGCGCGCAGGGCCATGCCCAGCGCGGTGATCACCGAAAACCCGATCAGCGCGTATTGGAACCACGCCTTGGGCAGGCGCAGGAGATTGGTGGAAAGGTTCAGCATCTCGGAGATGCGGGCGCTGTCCCATGTGGCATAAGCCAGCGCGGCAAAGATCACCGCCCCGGTGATCGCGGCCAGAATGTCGATGCTCCGGTTCATGGCGGGCGGGTAGTGCCGTTGGAACAGGTCCACGGCGATATGCCCTCCGGTGCGGTCACAGGCGGCCATGGCGCCGAAGACAAGGATGATCATGGTCATCGTGATCAGGTCCTGCGAGCCGTAAAGCGGGTTGCCGAAGGCGCGGCCGACCACGTCCACCAGAATCACGCCGACCTCGAACAGCAGTCCGAGGGCGGCAAGCGCGACGGACAGGCCGATCAGCCCGTCCGCCGCCTTTCTCAGAACGATCAGCACGCGCCGATCACTCGCCCTTCATGGCAGCAAGCGCTGCCTCGCCGCCGACGCTGGCGACGTATTCGGCGGTGACATCGGCCACCGCGTCGGCAAAGGCCTGTGCTTCTTCGGCGGTCAGGTCGACAAAGGTGTTCTTGGCGTCTCCGCGGGCGCGGTCCACGCCCGCAGCCCCCTTGGCGTTCCAGGCGGTTTCGGCGTTGTTGCCAAGATCGCAGCCCGACGCGGCGTCCAGAGCGGCGCGCGCCTCGTCCGACAGACCGTTATAGGCCCGCTCGCCGATCACGGCGAAAAAGCTCAGACGGCCCAGCGGCGCGCCCAGGGTGAAGGCATTGGCCACTTCGTCCAGCTTGAAATCGTCCAGCGTGGACGACCCGGTGAACACGCCGTCGATCAGGCCGGTCTGCAGCGAGTTGTAGACCTGGTTGATCGGCATCTGGACCGGGGTTGCGCCCAGCGCCTCGGCCACCTTGCCCGCCGTGGCACCGGCCACGCGGATCTTGAGGCCCTGCAGGTCGGCGGGGGTGCGCACCACCTTGTCCTTCATGATCATGATGTTGGGCTCGGACGTCCACAGCGCCAGCGGCACGGTGCCCGGGAACTCGCCCGCGATCTCGTCCATGGCGCGGCACAGCGCGTCGGCCCCGCTCTCGCCATCGGCCACGACACCCGGCAGTTCGACGATCATCGTCTTTTCGAACTGCGACGAGGTGTAGCCGGGCAGGCCCCAGGTGATGTCGGCCGCGCCCTGCACGGCGCGCACATACTGTTCCACCGGGCCGGCGCCCAGTTCGCCGCCATGATAGCCGCGCACGCTCAGCGCGCCATCGGTGGCGGCCGAGAGATCGGCGTTCAGCTTTTCGATCACGCTGGCGTTCACGGTGTGGAATGGCGGCGTGAAGTTGGCGAATTTCAGTTCCTGCGCGGCAACGGGAACAGCCGTCACCAGAGTGGCGGCCAGCGCCGCAATCACGTGCTTCATGTTCATTGATCTTCCTCCCAGTCAGGCCCGGTTCTGTTGTGTCGGCGCAGGACGCGCCGGAGCGGTGCCCGTGCCACAGCTGTACGCGACCTCTGCGGCACGGGCAATTCCGTTGTCGGTCAGGCGGTTTTTGTCCGCCAGCTGTCGGCGTAGTTCTCGCGCGCTTCCTTGGCGTAGGGCGTTTCGGACACGCGCACGCGGATCTCGGCCTGCTTGTGCAGCTCGGTCGAGGTCTTGGCGGTGTCGTCCGGCTCGCCCCATTTCAGGGTCAGAACGTCGCCCACCTGCACGTCCGTCGACACGACGCCCAGCGACAGCACGCAGCGTTCGTTCCACGAATAGCCGTTGAACATCGACATCCCGACCATCTTGTCCCCGTCCATGACCATGTCGGCCGAAGAGGAGGCATAGTTCGGCTGCGGGAAGTCGATCCACTTGTAGGGCGTGCCCTCTTCAAAGCCGCTGGCGATGACCTTCAGCACGTCTTCGCGGTTCCACTCGAACGTGACCTTCTTGCGCTTGGGGCCTTCGGCCTTGATCTTCTCCAGCGCGGCCTTGCCGACGAAATCGTCCTTCTTCCAGCCGATGTAGAAGTCATAGCCCAGTTCGAACGGGTTGACGTAGTAGTCCTCGATGTTGTCCGAAACGAACGATCCGCCGATGGCGCCCGCCGCCTCGTACATGTCGGCCCCGACCCAGTCGCGGTAATCCGCCAGCATACCGTCGCCGGTGTAGATGCCCGGCAGGGGCGAGGGGATCCAGCCCGATTCCAGCGTGTTGGTCGAATAGGCGCGGCTGCCGCACTGGACCAGATCCACACCGGCCTCCTTCGCGGCCTCAAGGATGGTGGAGTGGATGTAGTCCTTGTCCTTGTACGGTCCCCAGACCTCCAGTCCCGGCGCGCCGGACATGCCGTGGCGCAGCGCCTGCACCTTCTTGGAGCCGATATTGATCCAGTCCACGTGGAAGAACTTGATGTCCGGGATCGGCCCGCCATTCATCTTTTCGAAGATCTTCGGCGCGTCCGGACCCTGGATCTGGTAGCGGTAATGCGTGCGCAAAACGCGTTCGCCTTCGGGGCGCGAGGGCGAGCGCGGGTCGTGCTTGATCCGCACGTTCCACTTGCCCCACGAGGCGCAGAACATCAGCCAGTGCGACGTCGGCGCGCGGCCCACCAGGATGTACTTGTCCTCACGCTCGCGGAAGATGATGTGGTCGCCGATCACGTGGCCGTTCGGGGTGACGGGCACGTAGTGCTTGGCGCGGTTCAGGTCGAAATTGCCGAAACCGTTGATGCCGTGATAGGCAAGGAATTCGGTCGCCTGCGGGCCCTCGACGATCAGTTCGTCCATGTGGTGCGACTGGTCGAACAGCACGGCGCTTTTGCGCCAGGCTTCCTGCTCGACCCGCCAGTTGGAAAATTCCGGCGTCACAACCGGGTAGACATACATCCCGATACGGGAGTTGCGCAGCATCTCCACCGGGTTGTTCCACTTTGCCATCACATCGCTGAGGCTTGCCATTTGTCGTCTCTCCTTCGCTTCATTGCGCCACCAGCGCCAGACCCGGCACGCGGGCGGCGAGGGTGGGGTTTTCGGTCATCACGTATTCAAGGTTGGACCGCGCCAGGCGCGCATGTTCGCGCATCAGCGCTTCGGCCCGGGCCCCTTCGCGGGCCATGATCGCCTCGTAGACCGCGCGGTGCTGATGCTGGGCGCGGCGCAGGCTGGCCTGGAAGTCGGGGATCACCTCCTGCCCCTGCAAGAAGGCCGAGGGCGAGGCGACGGGCAGGCGGTTGGCCCGCTCCACCTCGCGCGCGACGATGGGGCTCCGCGCCATCCCGGCGATCAGGTCGTGGAACTCGGCGTTCAGCGGTACGTAGGTGTCGAAGTCGAGCCCCGTGTCATGGTGCACCGCACGGTCCAGCGCATCAAGCACCTCGGACGCGCGCCGCGCCAGCTGCGCATCGGCCCCCCGTTCCGCGGCCAGCCGGGCCGCGGTGCCTTCCAGCACGCCGCGCAATTCGATGGCGTCGATGATGTCGTCCAGCGTGAAACTCGCCACGCGGCAGCCGCCGGTGTCGATGCGTTCCAGCAGACCCTCTTCCACCAGCCTGTCCATGGCCTGTCTGAGCGGGGTGCGGGAAATGCCCAGCCGGTCCGCAAGCGCGGTTTCGCGCAGCCGGTGCTGCGTTTCAAACGTGCCACCCAGAATCAGCGAGCGCAGCTCGATCAAGGCGCGGCTGAACTGGGCATTGCGTTCGGATCCGTGCATGCGCCCTCCCCTGCGACACGCGAGTCGCCATTTCTGTATACAAAAATGGCCGCATCACCAAGAAAAAAGCGACATGCCGCCGCAGATCATCCAGTTTCTGTATACCGAAGCCGGTTACTCCGCCTCGGGAATGCCGAACGCCAGACAATCCAGCCGCGCGTCCAGCCCGCCATCCACCGGCAGGTTCACGCCTTTCAGCCAGCCGCTTTCGGGGTGGCACAGGAACGCCGCCACGGCCGCCACCTCCGTGGCTGTTCCCGCACGGCCCATCAGGGCGGTGCCCTTGCTGGCCCTGTCGCCAAAGGCGGTCATGAAGTCATCCAGGATCCGGGTCTCGACCGCCGCCGGGCTGACGGTGTTCGCCCGCAGCCCCAGTTTCTGCAACCGCGCGGTCTGTGCCCGGCTCCAGACCACCACCGCCTCCTTGGAAAGGTCATAAGAGCGCACCGGATCTATCCCCTCGGCAGCAATGAAGCCGGGCAGCGCGTCGGGGTCCGTCAGCGTTATGAAGCGCTGCACCTGATCCAGGTTCTCGCGCCATTTCGCGCCCGCCTTGGAGGCGAGGCTGACAATGGCACCGCCTGTGGTCATCAAGGGGATCACCCGCTCGGTCAGGCGGCGCAGGCCCAGGAAGTTGACGTTCAGCACCGCCGCTTCGGAGCCGGGCCGGGGCGGCAGGCCCGCGGCGTTGACCAGCGCGTCGAACGCCCCGTCAAGCGGCAGCGCGTCGATGGCTTCGGGGTGCGAGAGGTCGCAGGCAAGCCAGTCACCGTCTCCGATGTCCACGCCCACGATCTCGGCCCCGTCGGCGCGCAGCCGCGCGGCGGTGGCCTTGCCAATGCCATGCGCGATCCCGGTGATCAGCACCCGCATCAGGGCCACCCGGCGGCACGGCGCAGGATCTGCGCCGGATCGCCCGCCTCGCCCGCCCAGGCCACGTAGTGGTCGGGGCGGACGAGGACGCAGGATGCCTCCAGCCGCGCCGCGCCGTCCGGCCCCAGCGGCAGGACCTGCAGGGGCAGGTCAAGCGCCCGGGCGGCCTCGGTAAATCCGCTGTCCGCGCCATCTGCCGCCAGCAGGGTGAACCCGTCACCAAGGACGTCATAGACTCCGCGCCCGTCCGCCAGCGGCGCGGGCGACAGGTGGTGGCCGGCGCGCGCGCGGAACTGGTGATCGCCCACCGCCGACGGCGCGCCACGCCCGCCGATGATGGGCGAGCCTTCGTAATTGGGTTCGAACCGGTTCACCTCGGCATCGTCGGGATGGCGGGTGTACCAGCGATCGGCGAAATCCGCGTCCTCGGGGTGATGCGCGGCGAGGAAGGCGCGGTCTTCCTCGATGTAGTTCTCGATGAAATCCCGCGCGGTGGAGGCAAAGACCGGCTGGCGTTCCGACGAATAGCTCGCCAGCAGCCCCGGCCCGCCCCAGCCATGCCGCACCGCCGCCAGCTTCCACGCGAGGTTGCGCGCGTCCTCGAACCCGGTGTTGATCCCGTAACCGCCGTAAGGCGGATGCGAATGCGCGGCGTCCCCCGCGATGAAGGCGCGCCCCGCCTGGTAGGTTTCGGCCACCGACACGCGCAGGTCCCAGAAGCCCAGGTAATCCACCTCGAACGCGAAATCCTGCCCCACCGCGCGGGTCAGGATCGCCTTTGGATCCACCGTCTCGGCGGTGCTGTCCAGCGGCACCGGCGCGTGGAAGAAGAACGAAAGCCCATGATCGACGCGCCCGAAGAATTGCCAGTAGCCTTCGAAATCGGGATGCAGGACGCAAAAGAACGCCTTGCCCGGATAGCGCTCCAGCAGGGCGTGCAGTTCTTCGGAGCGAAAGACCATCAGGCACATCAGCTTGTTGTGGTCCGACAACCGTTCGGGGATCTGCGCCGCAGCGCGCACCATCGACCGGCTGCCATCGCAGCCCACCACATAGGCCCCGCGCAGCGTTTTCCGTCCGTCGCCCTTGCGCTTTTCGATCTCCAGCGTCACACCGTCGGCGTCCTGTGTCAGCCCGGTGCCCTGCCAGCCATAGAAGATGTCGATCCCGTCCAGTTGTGTGGCCCGCGCGCGCAGCACACGCTCGGTGGCGTATTGCGGCAGACGGGCATTGGCGCAGGCGTAGTAATCCTTGACCGCCGCCCGGGTGAGCCAGTCGTAATGGTAGTCCGTCAAGAGCGTGCCATAGGCCGTCATGCCGCCGATACCCGCGCCGGGTGGCATGGGATGGGCGGTGCGCATCTCGGCCTCGCAACCCCAGGCGCGGCAATGTTCCAGGCTGCGCTGGGTCAGGTTCTGGCCCTTGGGCACCAGTTGCGGTTCGGGATAGCGTTCGACCAGCGCCACCCGAAGCCCGCGCTGCGCGCAGTCGATGGCCAGCCCCGTGCCGACCGGACCGCCGCCGTTCAGGATCACGTCGTACATCTGCCCCTCCGTCATGCGCTTTGCCGCGCCGTCCCGCAGCCCAGCACCTCGCTTGTTTCTTGTGCGGCGCGTTTGACCGCCGTTTCCAGTCGCGCCAGCGTTGCGGGATCGACGCCGGTTTCCTCGACCGTCAGGCAGACCGCCGCCACCGGCTCGGGCCCGCCGTCAAAGACCGGTGCTGCAATGCCCACCACGTCCGGCGTCACCTCGCCATAGGCCACCGCGACACCGTCGCGCCGGACTCGGCGCAGGGTGGCGCGGATTTCTTCCACCGTTTCGCCGCTGCCCGCGCGGGCGAACTCGGCCAGGTTCTCGCCGCCGATGGCCTCCTGTTCGCGCTTGGGCAGGTAGGCCAGGATCGCCCGGCTGATCGCGCCGCGCGCCAGCGGCATGGGCCGCCCGCGCGGATAGCTGGAGCGCGGTGCCAGGGTCGAGACCTCGGACGCCACGCAGAGCAGCTTGCGCCCGTACCAGCGCACCAGAAAGGCGGTGCCCGGATGTATGGCGGCCAGCGTTTTCAGGGGATCGCGCCCGGCGGCCACCACCGGATCGGCCCGCTGCATCAGGTAGTCGAGTTCGGTCACGCGTGGCCCCAGGGTAAAGCCCGCCCCGTGGACCGACGCGATCAAACCCGCCGATTTCAGCGTCTTGAGATAGCGGTAGAGCGTGGGGCGGGCAAAGCCCGTCTCGGCCATCATCTCCTCGGCGGTCCATTCGGGCCGCGCCTCGGAAAAGAGGTCGAGCAGGGTCAGCAAACGGTCGGCAGAGTTCATGCCGGCACCTCCCGCCCGCGCGCGGCCTCGACCGCCATCAGCCCCAGGCCCAGCACGACGCCGGCAAGGTCGCTGTAGACCGCACCGGGGAACGCGCCCGCCGGCACCAGCGCCATGATCCCGGTCAGGACAAAGCCCGCCCGCATGACAGGTGACAGCGGCCCGCGGAAGAACCCGGCCAGCGCGGCCGAGATCAGCCAGACACCGATCCCCGCCGTCGCCACGGCGAGCGCGATCTCGCCCGTGCCGCCGATCAGGATCAGCGTGGGCGAAAAGACAAACAGCACCGGGATCACGTAGGCCGACCAGCCGAACCGCATCGCCGCCCAGCCCGTCGCCATGGACGGGGCCTGCGCAATGGAGGCCGCGGCAAAGGCGGCTAGCGCGATGGGCGGCGTGATCATGGACATCATGCCAAAGTACAGCACGTAAAGATGCGCCGCGATGGGCTCTACCCCCAGCTGGATCAGCGCGGGCGCGACCAGCGCGGCAAGCAGAACATAGACGCCCAGGGTTGGCAGGCCCATGCCCAGAATGATGCACACCAGCGCCGACAGCGCCAGCAGCAGCACCAGCGACCCGCCGCCCACCTGCACCAGCAGGTAGGTCAGGTTGAAGCTGAGCCCGGTGATGTTCAGCACCCCGATCACAAAGCCGGAGGCGGCCGAGATCAGGATGATCTCGATCACGTTGTGGCCCGTCCTGGACAGCGCGCCCAGGATGCGGCCAATCGCGGGCCGCTCTCCGCCATAGCCCAGCGCCAGCCCGGTGCCGATCAGCACCAGCGCGGCCCAGAGCGCCGCGCGCTCTGGCTGGTAGCGTTGCCAGAACAGCAGGTAGATCAGCACGGCAAAGGCCAGCACGAAATGCAGCCCCCACAGCACCTGCCGCGCGGGCGGGAATCGGTCGCGCGGGATCGCGCGGATGCCCAGCCGCGCGGCCTCCAGGTCGGCCTGGATGAAGAGCGCGACGTAATAGAGGATCGCGGGCACCAGCGCGGCCAGCACGATCTGCGAATAAGGGACGGCCAGGAACTCGGCCATCAGGAAGGCCGCGGCCCCCATCACCGGCGGCATCAGCTGCCCGCCGGTCGAGGCCACGGCCTCGATCGCGCCCGCCTTGTGTCCGGGATATCCGTCGCGCTTGATCATCGGGATGGTCACGACCCCGGTGCCCACCACGTTCGCCACGGCAGAGCCCGAGATCGAGCCGAAGAGCCCCGAGGCCAGCACCGCGATCTTCATCGACCCGCCGCGAAACCGCCCCATGGCCAGCATCGCCGCGTCGGTGAAGAACCGCGTGCCGCCGGTGATCTCCAGCAGCACGCCGAACAGGATGAAGCCCACCACCACCGTGGCGGCCACGGAAATCGGCAGGCCCAGGATGCCGTTCGAATCGACCGCCATGTAGCCGGTCAGCAGCTGCCAGTTCTGCGCGCGCCCCTGCAGGCGGCCGGGCAGGGCGTCTCCGAAGAGCGCATAAAGCAGGAAGACCGAGATGATGATGACCAGCGCCCAGCCGGTCGCGCGACGCAGCGCCTCAAGCGTCAGGATCACCACGGCAAGGCCCGGGATCCACAACTCGGCCGGTTTGGCAAAGATCATCAGGATCAGCGCGGGGTAGCGCACCGCGATATAACCCATCGCCGCCAGCGCCAGCGCGGCCAGCGCCAGATCCCAGACCGGGACCACCGTCCGTTCGGACCGGCGGCGCGCGGGAAGGGTCAGAAAGGCCACTGCCAGCACCAGCCCGTGCATCGCGGCGTAGAATTGCTGCGGGTAGAGGTTCAGACCCAGCTGGCGCTGGAACGACAGCGCCCAGCCGATGGCCAGCAGCGTGACAATTGCCGCCAGCGCATCCGCCAGCGGGCGTGTCACGCGTGTGGAGAGGCCGAACCCGGCCCCTCCGGTATGCTCCCGCAACTTCGCCAAGGCTCAGTTCAGCCCGGCTTCTTCGAAGAAGCGCAGCGCGCCCGGATGGAACTCGGCGATGCCGGGATCGCCCTTCATGTTCTCGGGCCGGAAAGCGCGCATCGGCGGAAAGGTCTCGCCCATCACGGAGGCGTTTTCATACATCGCCTTCGCCATCTGGTAGACGGCCTCTTCGGGCGCGTTGGCATGGGTAAAGATCACCTGCGGGAAGGCGATGTAGATGGTGTCTTCCAGAACGCCGGGCATCGCGCCGGTCTTCAGTTCCATGAAGAACGCGGTGGGCCAGTGTTCCCGTGCTGCCGCCAGGGCCTCGTCCGAAGGATCGTCGACGCCCAGCGCGCGCAGACCGCCCACCGCGGCATCCGCCTCGCGCACCTTGCCCGCGCCATGGGCAAAGATGAAGCCGACCGTATCACCCGCCATGAACGCATCCGCGCCCGCCACGACCGAAGCGACCGAAACCTGTTCGACATCGTCACGCGTCATGCCTGCGGTGGCGTAGAAGGCCGCAAGTTGCGGCAGGATGGTGTTCTGCGCGGTGTAGCCATCGGTCATCGGCAAGCCGCGCAGGTCCGCCACGCTCTGGATATCGCTGTCGGCGCGGACAAAGATCGCCTCTACCAGCGGCTGCAGATGCGCAACGACGCGCAGGTTCTCGTTGGTGACGCCGTTCCACCAGGCTTCGCCGGTGATGGCATAGTTGACCTCTTGCAGGTTCGCGACGCCGAACTCGATCCCGCCCGCGTTCACGAAAGGGATGAACTGGTTCGGGCTGGTCGCCGGCTGAATCGTGGTGTTCAGCCCGCCCGCATTCGCGGCATTGGCCACGGCGGTGCCGATATTGTGGAACAGCGAACCTGGGTTCGAGGTGGCGATACCCACGTTCTGCGCGCTGGCAGGCGCGGCAAGAACGGCCAGCGAAAGCGCGGCCGCGGTGATGAAGTGCTTCATGATGTCCTCCCTAGGATCGTTCCGCATCTACGGCGAAATTCGACGAAAATCCCAAATTGTGAGATTCCGACTCAAGATACTTGTGATTTCCCTTTGAGCAAGACTTAATGTCGCGGCACGCATCGCGAGGGAGGCGCAGATGACGGACCAGGCAAACACAGGTGCCGCGGCGCTGCTGCGCGGGCTGAAACGCTGCGGCGTGTCCTACCTCTTTGCCAATGCCGGCACGGACTTCCCACCGGTGATCGAGGCGCTGGCCGCGGATATGGACGCCGCGCCGACGGCGCTGACAATCCCGCATGAATCGGTAGCCGTTGGCATGGCGCACGGGGCCTATCTGGTCACGGGCCAGCCGCAGGCGGTCATGGTGCATGTGAACGTGGGCCTCGCCAATGCGGTGATGGGGGTGATCAACGCGGCGTCGGACAATGTGCCCATGCTGGTCATGTCGGGCCGTACGCCCATCACCGAAGCCGGGCGCAAGGGCTGCCGGATGACGCCCATCCAGTACGGGCAGGAGATGTACGACCAGGCCTCGCTGGTGCGCGACCTCGTCAAGTATACCTACGAAATGCGCTATCCCGAACAGGGCGGGCCGCTTGTCGAACGCGCGCTGACGCTGGCGCGCAGCGCACCCTGCGGGCCGGTGTACCTGTCGCTGCCCAAGGAGCCGCTGTCCGAACCGGTGCCAGAGGGGCTGCCCCTGCGCGAGGCGTCCCCCGTGCCCGCCTCCGCCGCCATGCCGGACCCGGACGCCATCGCGACCGCCGCGTCCTGGCTGGCCGAGGCCGAACGGCCCGTTCTGCTGTGCCAGCGCGGCGACACGGCAGGACGGCTTGCGCCGGTCCTGTCGGTCTTCGCACGCAACCACGGCGTCGCGGTGCACGAGCCGTTCAGCATCCGCAACGTCCTGCCTTCGACCGATCCGATGCTGCAGGGCTACGGGCCTGCCGCGCCGAAGGACGCCGACCTGGTGATCGCGCTTGACGCCGACACGCCCTGGATCGAGGCGCTGCACGCGCCGGGGGCCGGTGCCCGCGTCATCCATATCGGCCCGGACCCGCATTTCGCCCGCATGCCGGTGCGCGGCTACCAGACCGATCTGGCGATCACCGCCTGCCCGGCCGCGGCGCTGGAGGCGCTGAGCATGGCCGCGCCGTCGGGCCAGGCCGCGGCGCGCGGGGCGGCGCTGGCCGAGGCCAGCGCAGCGCGGCGCGACAAGGCGCGCGCAAAGGCCGAGGCGGGGGCGACAAAGCCCATGTCCGCCGAATGGATCAGCCTCTGCGTCTCGCGCATCATGGACGAGGACGCGGTGGCCTTTTCCGAACTGGGTCTGCTCCCCGGCTTCATGGACCTGAAAGGGCAGAATCGCCATTTCAACAACGTCCATGCCGGCGGGCTGGGCTGGGCGCTGCCCGCAGCCCTCGGCGCGCAGCTGATGCGGCCCGGCAAGCTGACCATCGCCTGTTGCGGCGACGGGTCGTACATGTTCGCCAACCCGCCCGCCTGCCACCAGGTGGCCGAGGCGCTGGGGCTGCCGATCCTCACCATCATCAAGAACAACGGTCTCTGGAACGCCGTGCGCCGCTCTGTCGTGTCGGGCTACCCCGACGGGGCGGCGGCGCGCGCCAATGCCGTGCCGCTGACCGACCTGACACCGCTGCCGGACTTCACGCTGCTGGCGCAAGCCTCGCGCGGCCACGCGGAACGGGTCGAGGACGGCGCGGACCTGCCCGCCGCGCTCGACCGCGCGTTGCACGCGATCCGCACCGAACGGCGCCCTGCGCTGATCGACTGCGTGACCGAGGTGTCGGACAGCCATTGATGGACCCCCAGACCCTGACGATCTGCGCCGCCACGCTTCTTCTCGGCGGCATCCTCAAGGGCGCGACCGGCGCGGGCAGCCCGGTGGTGGGCGTGCCTGTGTTGGCGATCTTCTTCGGCGTGCCCTTTGCCGTGTCAGTCTTTGTGGTGCCGAACCTGCTGAGCAATCTCTGGCAGGGTTACCGCTACCGCGCGCATCTGCCACAGGGCCGCTTTGCCATGCAGTTTGCCCTGGCCGGGGCCTGTGGCGCCGGGATCGGATCGGTGATGCTGGCCAACCTGCCGTCCGAACCGCTGATGCTGGTCGTGGCGCTGGCGGTGCTGGCCTATATCTCCTTTCGCCTGCTGCGCCCGGGCTGGCAGCTGAACACCGCGATGGCCGGGCGCGTGGTGCTGCCGGTGGGTGCCCTGGCCGGAGTGCTGCAGGGGGCAGGCGGCATCTCGGCCCCGGTTTCGGTCACCTTCCTGAACGCGCTCCGGCTGGAGCGGCCGGTCTTTATCGTGACCATCTCGATCTTCTTCTCCACCATGTCGGTGGTGCAGATCCCCGTGCTGTTCGGCTACGGAATCCTGACGACCGAGCGCTTTGCCCTGGGCGTTCTGGCGATGCTGCCCCTGCTGGCGGGCATGCCCATCGGCGAATGGCTGGCGCGCCGTATCGACCGCGACAGCTTTGACCGGATCATCCTGGCCCTGCTGTTCGTCATCGCGCTGCGGCTGGTCTGGTCCGCGGTCGCCTGACGCCGCGCGCGCCGCATCAGCCGCCCTTCAGCCGCTGCATCAGGAACAGTTCAGCATCGGGGGCGATTTCGGCGTGGCGGTTGGGGATCATTTCGCCGTCGATGACAACCGAAACGCCCCCCCTGAGGATGGGGTCAAGGCCCGGATGGGCCTTGACGAGGTTGTCGAGCGCTTCGGCGACGGTTGCCCCGGGGACCTCGACCGCGCGGGCCCCGTCGGTAAAACGGGTCAGGCTGGACCAGAGCTGCACCGTCGCCATGCCGGTCAGCCCCGGCCCTTGAGCGCCGCCAGAACCTTGGACGGCGACATGGGCAGATGGGTCAGGCGCACGCCCACGGCATCCTCGATGGCGTTGGCGATGGCCGGAAGCGGCGGGGTGATGCCCGTTTCGCCAACCCCGCGCACACCGTAGGGATGGCCGGGATTGGGCACCTCGACGATGACGGTGTCGATCATCGGCAGGTCCGACGCCACCGGCACCCGGTAGTCGAGGAAGGCGGGGTTCGCGAGGCGGCCCCTGTCGTCATAGACATATTCCTCGTTCAGCGCCCAGCCGATGCCCTGCACCGCGCCCCCCTGGTACTGGCCTTCGACATAGGCGGGATGGATCGCGCGGCCGGCATCCTGCACCACCACGTAGCGCAGGATGGTCACGCGCCCGGTTTCGGGATCGACCTCGACATCCACGACATGCGCCCCGAAGCTTGCGCCGACACCTTCGGGCAGGCCTTCGTGATGGCCCGAGATGGGCCCGCCGGTCTGCCCCATCTTGCCGGCGATCTCGGCGATGGTCATTGGCGGGAAACGGCCCGCGTTGGGACCGGCCGGCTGCGCCGCGCCGTCCACCCATTCCACCGCCTCGGCGTCGATACCCCATTCCGCGGCCGCGCGGCGGCACATCTCGGCAATCGCCTGTTCGGCGGCGACCACGGCGGCCTTGCCGCTGGCAAAGGTCGCACGGCTGCCATGGGTCGGCTCGTTCACGCCCAACGCGCCGGTCTCGACCACATTCACGCGCACGTCCTCGTAGGGAATGCCCAGCCGTTCCGCCACCATCAGCGCGATGGAGGCGCGGCTGCCGCCGATATCGGGCGTCCCGACCGAGACCTG
The DNA here is from genome assembly GCA_030425925.1 of Alphaproteobacteria bacterium. Taxonomy (GTDB): domain Bacteria; phylum Pseudomonadota; class Alphaproteobacteria; order Rhodobacterales; family Rhodobacteraceae; genus JAUHZO01. The sequence goes on from JAUHZO010000003.1 coordinate 386,225, forward strand.
CGCCGTCCCGTCCTCGGAGATGGCCATGCTGACCGAGGTCTCGCCACTATGGTTGAACCAGTAGCCCGAGGCGATGCCCCGGCCCTGGTTCGGACCCAGCGGTGCGGCCATGTTGGGATGGCCTTTCGCCGCCTCCAGCACCTCGACCAGCCCGATCGAACCGAAGGTCGGGCCATAGCTGGCGCGGTCGCCTTCGCGCACCGCGTTGGTCAGGCGCATCTCGACCGGGTCGATGCCCAGTTCGCGGCACATCTCGTCCAGCAGGCTTTCCACCGCAAACGCGCCCATGGGCGAGCCCGGCGCGCGATAGGCAGCGCATTTCGGGCGGTTGGCCAGCACGTCATAGCCGATATGCTGCACCGCAGGCAGCTTGTAGGGGGCAAAGGCGCAATAGAGCGCCATGTCCACCGGAGCGCCCGGAAACGCACCGCCCTGCATCCGGAACTCGGCGCGGGCGGCGGTGATGGTGCCGTCCTTCTTCATGCCGATCCTGACATCCATGCTGGCCGAGGCGGTGGGACCGGTGGCGCGCAGGACCTCGGCGCGGCTCATGACGATCTTGACCGGACGCCCGCCGGCCTTGCGCGACAGCGCCAGGCTCAGCGGTTCCATGAAGATCGTGGTCTTGCCGCCAAACCCACCGCCGATCTCGGACGGGGTGACGCGCAGCTGAGCCGTTTCCAGCCCCAGCACGGCGGCGCACATGCGACGGATGTACCACTGCCCCTGGGTGCAGACCCACATCTCGCCCGCGCCGTCGGCACCAAGCTGACCGACGCAGGCATGCGGCTCGATATAGCCCTGGTGCGCGGCCTCGGTCCGGTAGCTGCGTTCGCGCACGATGTCCGCCTCGGCAAAGCCCGCCTCGATATCGCCATGGCCGAACTCCATGTAACGCACGACATTGGGGGGCATGCCTTCGGGCACGCTGGCATCGGCAGCGCCCTGCCGGATCACCGGTGCGTCGGGCCGGATGGCGTCGTCGACGTCGATGACATGCGGCAGCACCTCGTAGTCGACCTCGATCAGGCGGGCCGCCTCTTCGGCCAGAAGCCGCGAGGTGGCGGCAACGGCAGCCACGGCGTGACCGTCATAAAGAGCGCGATCGCCCGCAAGGGTGTTTTCCTGCAGGTCCCAGTCTTCACCCTCGAGCCCGTCGGGCAGGTCGGCCCGGGTGACCACGGCCTTGACGCCCTCCAGTGCCAGAGCCCTGGACGTGTCGATACGGACGATCCGGGCATGGGCGTGCGGCGACCGAACAACCGCCCCGAACAGCATCCCTGGCAGCGCGAAATCCGCGCCATAGCGGGCGCGGCCCGTCACCTTGTCCAGCCCGTCCGGGCGGTCCGGGCGCGTGCCGATCAACCGGAATTCGGTCAGTCCATCCTTTGCCATCACGCGGCCTCCTGTCGCATTTCCGCCGCCGCATCCATCACGGCGCGGACGATCTTGTCATACCCGGTGCAGCGGCAAAGATTGCCGGCCAGCCAATAGCGCACCTCTTCCTCGGTCGGATCCGGGCTGCGCGCCAGCAGCGCCTTGGCCGCGACCAGGAACCCGGGGGTGCAGAACCCGCATTGCAGCGCCGCATGTTCGATGAACTTGCGCTGGAGCGGATGCAGGTCGTGGCCGTCGGACATGCCCTCGATGGTATCGACCCGCTTGCCATTTGCCTCGACGCCCAGCACCAGGCACGAGCAGACCAGAACGCCCTCCATCTCGACGCTGCAGGCCCCGCAATCGCCGGTGCCGCAGCCTTCCTTGGTGCCGGTCAGGCCGACATGGTCGCGCAGGCAATCCAGCAGCGTCTCGCGCGGGTCGGCGAGGAATTCGACCGCGTCGCCGTTCACGGTGGTGGTAACGTGGACCTTGCTCATGCGTTTTCTCCCTTGGCGCGGGCATGGGCAATCCGTGCCGCGCGTTTCGCCAGCACGCCTGCCACCTCGGTGCGGAAGGCAATCGTGCCGCGCTTGTCGTCGATGGGGCGGCAGGCGGCGCTGGCCGCTTCGGCCAATGTCCCCAGCGCGGTGTCGTCCAGCGCGGTGCCGATGATCGCCGCGGATGCGGCGGGCACGCTGACCACGGTGGGTGCCACTGCCCCCAGCACCACGCTGGCCTCGGTCACGGTGTCGCCGTCGCAGCGCAGGTTCACGGCACAGCCGACCACGGCGATGTCCATCTCGGTGCGCGGGATGAAGCGCAGATAGGCATCGCCCCCCGCCGTGCCCCGGGGCGGCAGAAGGAGTGCGCTGATCACTTCGCCCGGCTGCAGCGTTGTCCGCCCGGGACCGGCCGGAATGTCTGCGACCGGCACAACGCGGCCGCCGTCCGGCCCGGTGATCTCGGCCATGGCACCGGCAGCGACCAGCCCCGGCACGCTGTCGGCAGCGGGCGAGCCGTTGCACAGGTTCCCGACCAGCGTGGCGCGGCCCTGGATCTGGGTCGAGCCCACCAGTTCCATGCCCTCGACCACCCCGGGCCAGTCGGCGCGGAGCGCTTCATGCGCGCCAAGCGCGATCCCCGGCACCGCGACGCCGATCCGCCAGCCGCCCTCGGGCGTGGGGTCGATCCGGTCGACGCCGTCGATCTTCTTGAGGTCGATCAGGTCATCCGGCAGCACCATCCCGGCCCGCATCTGGACCAGAACGTCGGTCCCGCCAGCCAGGAACCGGGTCACGCCCTGCGCTGCTGCGGCAATTCCCGCCGCCTCTGCGAATGTCGTTGGTGTGTGATATCGCATCTTTCCTCCATGCTGGTCCGGCGGACGCCACAGGCCACCCGTCAGACCCGGGACCGGGACACCGCGCGCCCCGATCGTATTCCCCTTCCCGGCCACGAACCGGCCACCGCGAAGCGGTCCGGTCTGCACCTGTGCCGCCGAAGACGCCTCTTCGGTGTTCCAACGTCTCTTGTCGCTGACAGTATCGCATCTGACGACAACTCTGCGCACCATGTTTGCGTCCGGTTCTGGCACGGGTGCGGCAAGTTCGATCCGGGACTCATTCAATTCGAAGACATGGACCGTTGCAAGTTCGTATTCCGGCTGTGCCCCCTGAAAACCGGATTCACACCATGGGCGGCAAGACACGCGAAAGGATTGCCGACCGGAAGACAAGAGGCGAAGATAGGGCCGATCTGGAGGGCATTGACGAGGCGGACCCGGCGACCCGCTTGGACCATCCGCTGCCGGCACCCTGATCTGCAGCGGGCGAAACCGCGCCCGGCTTGCCTGGACCCAACCCCAGGGGCGGCGCTGATGCCGGCCCGAACGAACGGAGACAGCCTTGACGACAAGACTTGCCGTAATCGGCGCTGGCGTGATGGGGGCCGATCACGCCGCGATCGTGGCGCAGGACATGCCCGGTGCCCTGCTTCAGGTGGTGTGTGACATGGACGAGGCCCGTGCGCGGGCCGTCGCGGATACCCTGGGGGCCGCCGATATCGGCACCGATCCCGAAGCCGTCATCGCGCGGAAGGATGTCGATGCCGTGATCATCGCGTCGCCGGATTTCACCCATGCGCCCTTGTCAAAGGCCTGCATCGCAGCGGGCAAGCGCGCGCTGTGCGAAAAGCCCCTCTCTCAGAGCGCGGACGCGTGCCGCGAGGTAATGGCCGCCGAAGAGGCCGCGGGCGCGCGGCACGTCATGCTGGGCTTCATGCGCCGGTATGACCAGTCTTATGTCGAGATGCGCGCCGCCCTGGACTCGGGCGCGCTGGGGCGGGCGCTGATGATGCACAATTTCCACCGCAACGTGGAAACACCGGCGGCCGATTTCACCGGGGCGATGGCGATCACCAATTCCGCGCCGCACGAATTCGACGTGGCGCGGCATGTGCTGGGCGCGGAATACAGCAGTATCACCGCGCACCAGCCGCGCCGGTCAGACACGCGTGTGGCCCCCGTGGTCATGGTGCTGGAAACCACGGACGCGCAACTGGTGACCATCGAGATCAACAACAACGCCGCCTATGGCTATGACGTGCGCGCCGAACTGGTGGGCGAAGCGGGCAGCGTATCCATGAACACCGTGGCCCATACGCGGACCGACATGAAACTGGCCTCTGCCACCCGCTATGACGCCGACTGGCGCAGCCGCTATCACGAGGCCTATGTGCGGCAGAACCGGGCGTTCCTGCGCTTTGTCGAAACCGGCACCTTCCCTGAAATCGCTGCTGACTGTTGGGATGGCTATTGCGCCGCAAAGGTCGCCGAGACAGGGGTCAAGGCGCTGGAAACCGGGACGAAACAACCGGTCGAAATGATGGAGAAACCAGAGTTTTATGCCATGCTGAAAGGAGGTGCGGCATGACGGCTGGCCTGGCGTCCGTCAACGCCATGGTGATGGTGTATTCCCGGCAAGCGGCCAATCCTCAGCGCAGCAACGTCCCGGGCGTCGACGGGAGCCGTTTCGGCTGACGGACACCGCAGTGTCGCTGGATGGATGTCTGCCGGGTATCGTGCACGTCCAAATCGCGGTTCAGCCAGATTTCGAACGGCACGGTCTGCAAATCAACTCGTCCTGCCCCAACGGCACGCGGCGGTCCTGAAACAGGCCGCGGCTCAGAACGCAAAAAAGCCTCCCGTGCGGGAGGCTCTTGAACGGTTTTTTCCATTGCGATGATTGGTTGCGGGGGCTCGCAACTCACGATTTCTGCAGTTGGTGGAGAGCGTAGTCCCGCGGCCTGTGGCGTAGAAGTGGCCACCACATCTTGCAATGGGCCCAACCGTGCTGTTTCAACCTTGGCGACGACAAAGGATAGAGGCGAGATATCATGTGCACACGTTCCGCATGCGCAACCTGCCCAACCGCACTATATCGCTGCGGCTTCGGCCGGATCCTCCATAGGTGCAGCAATTGACGGCGCTACCTCCGTGGCCGCTTGCAGGGGCATTAAGATGTCTCCTCGGGGTTGCTCGATCTCGGACCAATTCCGTGATGGCCAGCAAATGCACATGACACCCCGCCAACCTCCCCGCCGCACACAAAGACAGGCTATTGGCGGTTGTTTTGCGTGTCTGAAAATACCTCGACCCAAGCACTAGGTCACGCACTCATAAATGGCTAGCGGCGCTTGAGGATTGCTGATTCACTCTCTCACGGGAGGAGAGCAGCATGTCGCAACGTCGCTACGAACTGACGGACTTTGAATGGTCGATCATCGAGC
>JAUHZO010000021.1 GCA_030425925.1 Alphaproteobacteria bacterium
CCGACCTGCACGCCTCCAAACCCTACCGCGCCAGCCTGGTCAGAACCATGACCCGCCGCGCCGTCACCAAGGCCGCCTGACCCCCCGGACACGCGGCACACCTCCGGACCGGGACGGTCCGGGGGTCCTACGGGGGGTGGTCTGGTAGGCCCGGAGGGACTTGAACCCCCAACCAAGGCGTTATGAGCGCCCTGCTCTAACCAATTGAGCTACAGGCCCACCGTGCCGACCTGAGTAGCATCCGGGGCGGACGCGTCAAGCGGGGACGTTGCAGCGCCCCCGCCATTGGGCTAAGCGCGCGTGGAAAAGGGGGACACGCCATGACAGACGGCAAGAACGGCCTGACCTACGCCGCGGCGGGGGTGGATATCGACGCGGGCAACGCGCTGGTGGAACGGATCAAGCCGGCCGCAAGGCGGACCGACCGGGCGGGTGTCATGGCGGGGCTGGGCGGCTTTGGCGCGCTCTTTGATCTGAAGGCCGCAGGCTACAGCGATCCGGTCCTTGTGGCGGCCACCGATGGCGTGGGCACCAAGTTGCGGATCGCCATCGACACGGGCCTTGTGGGGGGCGTGGGCATCGACCTGGTGGCGATGTGCGTCAACGACCTGGTCTGCCAGGGGGCGGAGCCGCTGTTCTTTCTGGATTATTTTGCCTGCGGCAAGCTGGAGACCGGGGCCGCCGCAGAGGTGATCGAAGGCATTGCCGAGGGCTGCGTGCGCGCGGGCTGCGCGCTGATCGGCGGCGAGACGGCGGAGATGCCCGGCATGTATCCGGCGGGGGATTTCGACCTTGCCGGCTTTGCCGTGGGGGCCATGGAACGCGGTGCGGCGCTGCCTGCCGGTGTGGCCGAGGGCGACGTGCTGCTGGGGCTTGGCTCGGACGGGGTGCATTCCAACGGCTACAGCCTGGTGCGCAAGCTGGTGGAGGTATCGGGGCAAGGCTGGGAGGCGGACTGCCCCTGGCAGGACGGCACGCTGGGCGCGGCGCTGCTGACGCCCACGCGGCTTTACGTGCAACCGGCGCTGCGCGCCATTCGCGCCGGCGGGGTGCATGCGCTGGCGCATGTCACCGGCGGCGGGCTGACCGAGAACCTGCCGCGCGTCCTGCCCGAGGGGCTGGGGGCGGAGATCGACCTCGATGCCTGGGACGTGCCGGGCGTCTTTGCCTGGATGATGGGGCAGGGCGGCATTGCCGCGCCGGAGATGCTCAAGACCTTCAATTGCGGTATCGGCATGGTGCTGGTGGTCGACGCGGCGCGTGCCGGTGCCCTGGCCGACATGCTGAGCGCCGAGGGCGAGCGCGTCACGAAGCTGGGCCATGTCACCGGCACGCCGGGGATCGTCTATACGGGCCGTCTGGGGTGAAACGCGTCGCGATCCTGATCTCGGGCGGCGGGTCGAACATGGTCCGGCTGGTCGAGGACATGACCGGCGACCACCCCGCGCGGCCCTGCCTCGTGCTGTCGAACGTGCCGGGGGCCGGGGGGCTGGGCCGGGCCGAGGCTCTGGGCGTGCCCACGGCGGTGGTGGATCACCGCGATTTTGCAGACCGAGCCGCGTTCGAGGCCGTGCTGGACGCCGAATTGCGCAAGGCGGCCCCGGATATCCTGTGCCTTGCGGGGTTCATGCGCATCCTGACCGAAGGCTTCGTGCGCCGCTGGCAGGGGCGGATGCTGAACATCCACCCTTCGCTCTTGCCGAAATACCGTGGGCTGGACACCCATGCCCGCGCGCTGGCGGCGGGAGAGGCCGAGGCGGGCTGCACCGTGCATGGCGTCACCGCGGCGCTGGATGACGGGCCGATCCTGGGCCAGGCGCGCGTGCCGGTGCTGCCCGGTGACACGCCGGCAGGCCTTGCCGCGCGCGTGCTGGTGCAGGAACATGTGCTGTATCCCGCGGTGCTGCGGCGCTTTGCGGCAGGAGATGCCCGGCCTGTCCTTATGCCCTGAGGCGCAGGCCTTTCCAAACGCCCCGGTTTTCCTGTAACAGGGACCAAGGGGTGCCGGGACAACAAGAATGACAAGGCCAAGGCGACACGTATGATCACGATTACCACCACCGCCGACCTGCAGGCGTTCTGCGATCGCGCCCGCGACGTGCCCTATGTCACCGTCGACACCGAGTTCCTGCGCGAACGGACCTATTACTCCAAGCTGTGCCTCGTGCAGCTGGCGCTGCCCGGCAAGGACGATTCCGACGCGGTGCTGGTCGATCCGCTGGCCGAAGGGTTGTCGCTGGCCCCGCTGATCGAGCTGATGCGCAACGACAAGGTGGTCAAGGTGTTCCACGCCGCGCGTCAGGATCTGGAGATCTTCTTCATCGATCACGGCGTGATCCCGGCGCCGCTGTTCGACACCCAGGTGGCCGCGATGGTGGCGGGGTTCGGCGAACAGGCGGGGTACGAGACGCTGGTCAAGCGCATCGCGCGGCAATCGCTGGACAAGTCCTCGCGCTTTACCGACTGGTCGCGGCGTCCGCTGACCGATGCGCAAAAGACCTATGCGCTGGCCGATGTCACCCATCTGCGCCAGATCTACGAATTCCTGGCCCGGAAGCTGGAAGAGACCGGGCGCTCCCGCTGGGTCAGCGAAGAGATGGCCACGCTGACCGATCCCGACACCTATGTCACCCGGCCCGAAGACGCCTGGCTGCGGATCAAGACACGGTCGTCCAGCCCGCGCTTTCTGGCCATCGTGCGCGAACTGGCGCGGTTCCGCGAGGAATACGCCCAGGGCCGCAACATCCCGCGCAACCGCGTGTTCAAGGATGATGCGCTGGTGGAACTTGCCTCGACCAAGCCTGCAACGATGAACGATCTGGGCCGCTCGCGCCTGCTGTTGCGCGAGGCCCGCAAGGGCGAGATTGCCGACGGCATCCTGGCGGCGGTCAAGGCCGGGCTGGACTGCCCCAAGAACCGGCTGCCGGAGCTGGACGTCAGCCGCGACAAGCTGCAGGTCAATCCGGCGCTGGCCGATCTCTTGCGGGTGCTGCTCAAGGCGCGGACGGAATCCTTTGGCGTGGCGTCCAAGCTGATTGCCCCGGCCTCGGACCTGGATGCCATTGCCGCGGGCATGCGCGACGTGGCGGCGCTGAGCGGGTGGCGGCGCGAGGTGTTCGGCGAGGATGCGCTGAAGCTGTGCGACGGCCGGCTGGCGCTGGCGGCGAAGGGCAAGAGCGTCGAGGTGATCGAGATCTGAGCATGTCGCGGCTCAGCGCCGCGACACCCGGGAATTGCCGCGCGCCACGACGCGGATCTCGCGGATGCCGTCCAGATCGCTGTCGGTGATCCATTGCGCCGCGCTGACCACGCGGGCCGAGCCGGATCCCTGCGGGGCCGGGACCTGCAGGGCCTTGAGCTCGTAGGTCAGGCTGTCGCGGTTGTCCGCGTCATCGCGCAGCACAAGGCGGACATCGTAGAAGCCCAGCGTGTCGGTGCGGCCCTCGGCGCGGATGATGGCCCCGCCGGGGCGGCGGTCCACCGAAAGCTCTGTCACCTCGGCCACCAGATCGCCGCGATAGCTGCTGTCCTGCTCTTGCCGGAAGATCGACTCGCGGCGCTTGGGGATCAGCGGGTTGACCACGTCTTCCGGGGCCCGTTCGGCGGTGCTGCGGCCGAACCAGTTGAACGGGTTCAGGCGCGACTCGCGGACCGAGGAACAGCCCGCGGTGGCCAGCACCGCGGCAAGCGTCAGAACGAGGATCGGTTGCTTCATGTCGTGCCTGGCCCTTCTGTCTGCCCTCCCGGTTAGCGCATTCGCCGCGGCTTGAAAAGCGGGAAGGGAATTGCCGGGGCGGGGCTGGACCTGCGCGCGCGGGCGGCTTACCTGCTGGCAGGCAGCAGAACCCCGGGAGGAGCCATGGCACAGGCAGCGTTCGAAGAGGTGGTAGAGGATTTCGCCTTCCTGGAGGACTGGGAAGACCGCTATCGCATGGTCATCGAGATGGGAAAGGCGCTGGAGCCGTTGCCCGAAGCGCTGAAGGTGCCCGCCACGAAGGTCGAGGGCTGCGCCAGCCAGGTCTGGCTGCACATCGCACCCGAGGACGGGGTGTTCCGGTTCCGCGGCTGTTCGGATGCGCTGATCGTCAACGGCCTGATCGCGCTGCTGCACCGGCTTTATGACGGCTTGCCCGTCTCCGAGGTGGCGCAGGTGGATGCCCGGGCCGAGCTGGGCCGGCTGGGCCTGCACGACCATCTGTCGGCGCAGCGCTCGAACGGGTTGCGCGCCATGATCGAGCGGATTCGCGCGGGCGGATAGGCCGCGCCTTGCCTGGAGAGGCTCCCACCCACCCGCCCCGCCTCTCCAGGCAAGGCGCTTGGGTTGCGTGTTGGGGTGTGTAATGGGGGGCAGCTTCAGGACTCACCAGAAGAAAGACCTGTCTTCCTGCCCCCTCCCTCGCCTGAACCTTGCCTGACAGGGCCCGCCGTCAAACCCAAGCAAAATAGCGGTCTCCCGCTGCGCGGGGCCCTCCGCGATTTTGCTTGGCTTTGCCACCAGCCCCTGTCCGTCCGGTCTCAGGCGAGGGACGGCTCCGGAAGAAAGCTCAGCTGTTGCCGCTGCCGGTGAAGCGCGCCGCATCGGCGGCGGCGCGGCGGATGGCGTTGGATTTGTGCACCGTTTCCTGGTACTCGGCCTCGGGGTCGCTGTCATGCACCACGCCGCCGCCGGCCTGGATGTAAAGCTTGCCGTCCTTCACCAGGGCCGTGCGCAGCGCGATGCACATGTCCATGTCGCCGCCGGCGCTGAAATAGCCCACGCCGCCGCCATAGAGCCCGCGCTTTTCCGGCTCGAGCTCGTCGATGATCTGCATCGCGCGCACCTTGGGCGCGCCCGAGACGGTGCCCGCGGGCAGGCCCGCCAGCAGCGCCGAGAGCGCATCGTGATCGTCGGACAACTCGCCCACCACGTTGGAGACGATATGCATCACGTGGCTGTAGCGTTCGATGATGAATTCCTCGGTGGGGCGCACCGTGCCGATCTTGCTGACCCGGCCGGTGTCGTTGCGCCCGAGATCGAGCAGCATCAGGTGTTCGGCCAGTTCCTTCTGGTCGGCCAGCAGGTCGCGCTCCAGCGCCTTGTCCTCGGCCGGGGTGGCACCGCGGGGCCGGGTGCCCGCGATGGGGCGGATCGTGACCTCGCGCCCGAAGACGCGCACCAGGATCTCCGGGCTGGCGCCCACCACCTGGAAGCCGCCGAAATTGAAGTAGAACATGAAGGGCGACGGGTTGGTGCGCCGGAGCGATCGGTAGAGCGCGAAGGGCGGCAGCGGGAAGTCCATCGTCCAGCGCTGTGCCGGCACCACCTGGAAGATGTCGCCCGCGCGGATGTAGTCCTTGGCGGTGCGGACCGCCTGCAGATAACCCTCATGGGTGAAGTTCGACACCGGCTCGCCCAGATCTGCTGCGTCGCCCAGGTCGCGGGTGGCCTGAGGCAGCGCGCGTTCGAGATCGCGCACCGCGTCCATCACCCGTTCGGCGGCCTGTGCATAGGCGGCCCGCGCCGACAGCCCGTCCTGCACCCAGGCGGGCGAGACCACCGTCACCTCGCCCTTGACCCCGTCCAGCACGGCGACCACCGAGGGCCGCATCAGCATCGCATCGGGCAGGCCCAGCGGGTCGGGATTGATGTCGGGCAGGTGCTCGACCAGCCGGATCATGTCATAGCCCAGATAGCCGAACAGCCCCGCCGCCGCCTGCGGCATGTCCTCGGGCAGGTCGATGCGGCTTTCGGTGATCAGTGCGCGCAGCGCGGTCAGCGGATCGCCTGGCTGGTCCTCGAATGCCTGGGCGTCAAAGCGCGCCTGGCGGTTCAGCCGGGCCTGCTGCCCATGGCACTGCCAGATCAGGTCGGGCTTCATGCCGATGATGGAATACCGCCCGCGCACCTCGCCGCCGGTGACGGATTCCAGCATGAAGGCGTCGCGCGCCGCGCCGGTGAGCTTGAGCATCAGCGAGACCGGCGTGTCGAGATCGGCGGCCAGCCGTGTATGCACCACCTGGTTCTGCCCGGCCTCGTAGGCGCGGGCGAAGCTGTCGAAATCGGGGGTGAGCGCGGACATGGGCGGGCCTACTGGAAATTGGCGTGCACGGCGTTGATCGCCTGCTGGTCGATCTCGACCCCGGCGCGGGCCTGGATATCGCTGGCAAGGGCGCGGAACAGGTCGCCCGCCACGTCCGAGGCCGCCTGTTCGGCATAGATCTGGCGCAGGAGTGCTGCGCTGCTGCTGTCGGGATCGGCGGGCAGGATCGCGTCGAGGCGCAGCAGATAGACCTCGCCCTCGCCGCGCAGCGCGGTGACGGCCCCGGGGTCGAGCGCAAACACCTCCTCGGCCACCGTCAGCGGCAGGCCCGGCACCTGCGCGCCGCGGCGCAGGTCGGTCTCGGTCTGCGCGGACAAGCCGAGGCCGTCGAAGTCGGTGCCTTCGGCCAGCCGGTCGCGCAGGGCCGCAGCCTCTGCCATCAGCGCGTCGGTACGTTGCGCGCGTTCCCAGCCGCGGATCACCCGGTCGCGCACCTCGTCATAGGGCTGCGGAGCGGCCGCGCGGATCTCGTCCAGGCGCAGTGCGAACAGCCCGCCATCGCCCAGCGTGTCGATCTGCGGATAATCGGTTTCTGTGACCCGCGCGGCGGCAGCCCGGAACGCGTCATAGGCCGCGATGCCCGCATCGTTCTGCCCGGTCCAGCCGATCTGGCCAAGCTCGAGATCGGTCAGACCGGCCAGTTCCTCCAGCGTGGCCCCGGCGGCCAGCTCGTCGTCGAACCCCTGCGCCTGGGTCTCCACCACCCGGCGCGCGCGGTCGAGCGCCAGCTCGTCCCGCAGCGCCGGTTCGGCCTCGTCAAACGGGGTTTCCTGCGCGGGCAGCACGCCGTTGACGCGGAACAGCGCCGGGCCCAGCGGCGAGGGGGCAGGGCCCACCACGGCCCCGCTTTCGGCGGCAAAGACCGCCTCGGCGGCAGCGTCGAGATCGTCGCGGGTGACGTCGCCCAGATCGGTATCGGCCAGGTCCAGCCCGCGCTCGATCACCAGGTCCTCGAACGCGGCCCCGCCTTCGGTGATCCGCGCCAGCGCCGCCTCGGCGGCGGCGGCATCGGCAAAGACCAGACGCTCCACCAGGCGGCGCTCGGGCAGGTTGAACTCGGCACTGCGCTCTTCATAGGCGGCGCGCAGCATGGCCTCGTCCACCTCGACGCTGTCCACGATCATCTCGGGCGTGAGCCAGACATAGGTCAGCATCCGGGTCTCGGGCAGGGTGAACCGGTCGATATTGGCCTCGTACCAGGCCTGCAGCGCCGGCTCGTCGGGGACAGGCACACCGGTGGTCAGGCGGTCCGGGCCCAGAACGGCCCAGCTGATGCTGCGCCGCTCGCCGGCATAGGCGATCAGCGTGTCGACATAGGTGTCGGGCAGGCGGACGCCGGCCACCACGGCGGCCTGCAGCAGGGTGCTGGCGCTCTGGGCGCGCAGGTCCTCCTCGAATTGCTGTTCGCTCAGCCCGGCATTCTCCAGCGCAAAGGCATAGGCCTCGCGGTTGAACCGGCCGTCGGGACCCTGGAACGCCTCGATGGCGCGCAGATCCTCGGCCACCTGCGCGTCGCCCACCGACAGGCCCAGCGTTGCGGCCTCGTCCTCGAGCGCGGCCTGCACCACCAGCTGGCTCAGCACCCGGCTGGTCAGACCCATGGCCTGGGCCTGCGGAAAGGTGATGGCGCTGCCGGCCTGCGCCTCGGCGGCGCGGATCTCGTTCTGCAGCGCGCGGGCATAGTCGTTCACGTCGATCTCGGTCTCGCCCACCTTGCCGACACTGCGCACCGATCCGGTAAAGCTGGTGGCGCCAAACCCCATCAGGCCGACGATCAGAAGCGCCAGCAGGATCCACACGAATGTCTTGCCGATGCTGCTTTGTGCCTTGGCCATGCCGGTTCCTCCTGCGCTGCCCGCCTTGTCTACGCCGCGCCCCCGGGGCCCGCAAGGGGCCAGTCCAGCGCCTCCAGCCGGTCGAACAGCGCGGCGATCCCGGCGCGGTCCACATTGGCAAAGGCCACGCGGAAGGCGCGCGCGCCGCTGGCATCGCCCCCGGGGGTGAACATGGTGGCGGGCAGCAGCAGCACGCCGGCCGCGCGCACCAGATGCGGCGCAAGCGCATCGGCGGGCGCGGCATAGGGATGGTCGAGATAGGCAAAATACGCACCCAGCCCGCGCAGCCGCCAGCCCTTTGCCTCCAGCCGCGGCATCTGTTCGAGGATGGCCGCGCGGCGGTCGAGGATCTCGGCCCGTTCGCCCGCCAGCCATTGCGCGAGATGCTCCAGCCCCCAAAGCGCGGCCTTCTGGCCCAGCGTGGGCGGGCAGATGGCAACGGTGTCCTGGAACTTCTCCACCTGGTGCAGCAGGTCCGGATCGGCAAGGATCGCGCCCACGCGATGGCCGGTCAGACGGTAGGCCTTGGAAAAGCTGTAAAGCTGGATCAGCGTCTGATCCCAGTCACTTGCCGTCAAGAGCTCATGTGGCGCACCGGCACGGCTGTCGAAATCGCGGTAGGTCTCGTCGACGATCAGGCGCAGGCCATGCGCCCGCGCCAGATCGAAGAAACCGCGCAGGGTTCCAGCAGGATATTCCACGCCGGCCGGGTTGTTCGGGCTGACCAGCGCAATCGCCCGCGTGCGCGGCGTGATCAGCCCGCGCGCCCGCTCGGGGTCGGGGATCAGGTCGGGCCGGGTGGCCAGCGGCACCGCCCTCACCCCGGACATGTCCAGCCACATCTTGTGATTGAAGTACCACGGCACCGGCAGGATCACCTCGTCGCCTTCGGTGGCAATCGCCGCCAGCACTGCGGCAAAGGCCTGATTGCAGCCCGCGGTGATCCCCACCTGCGCCGCCGCCACCGCGCCGCCGTAATGCGCCGCCCAGTTGCGGGCGAGGCCCGCGCGCAGCTCCGGCAGGCCCAGCACCGGGCCGTAAAGATGCGTGTCCACCTCCTCCAGGAACCCGGCCATGGCGGCGCGCAGCGCGGGCGGCGGCGGATCGGCGGGGGCTGCCTGGCTGAGATTGATCAGCGGCCGGTCCGGCGGAAAGACAACGCCATCCAGCCAGCGCCGCGCCTCGGGGATGGGCGGAAAAAAGGTCGCTTCGGTGCGTGTCGTCATGGCCCGTCTCCCTGACCCTGTGCTTCTTCTTGGTGAAAATACCCCAAGGGGTTTGGGGGCAGCGCCCCCAAGGCCTGCGTGGCCCGAACGCAATCCAAACTGTGCGGCGCAGCCGCACCGTTCCGGTCAGGCCGCCTCATTCGTCGCCCCGATAGGGTTTGACATATTGCAGCGCCATGTCCCACGGAAAGAAGATCCAGGTGTCCTGGCTCACTTCGGTGATGAAGGTGTCGACCTGAGCCCGTCCCATGGGCTTGGCATAGACCGTGGCGACATGCGCCTGTGGCATGTGCGCGCGCACCACTTCCAGCGTGCGGCCGGTGTCCACGAGGTCATCCACCACCAGCACCCCGGTGCCGTCGCCGATCACCGTCATGTCGGGCGACTTTATCACGCGGGGCTCGGACTGGGTCTGGTGGTTGTAGCTTTTCACGCTGATCGTGTCGACCATGCGGATGTCCAGCTCGCGCGCGACGATCATGGCGGGGGCCATGCCGCCGCGGGTGATCGCCACCACCGCGCGCCAGCCGCCCTCATCGGGCCCGTGCCCCTGCAGGCGCCAGGCCAGCGCGCGCGCGTCGCGGTGCAGCTGGTCCCAGCTGACGTGAAAGCCCTTCTCGTGCGGCAGGCGGTCGGTCATGGCTTTCTCCTATCTGTCGAGCAAAAGGCGCAGCCCCAGCGCGCCCAGGATCACGGCGGCGATGCGGTCGATGGCGGGTTTCAGCCGCAGGTATCCGGCGCGGGCGGGCGGCGTGGACAGCGCGGCGGCGAACCCGGCATAGACGATGCATTCCACGATGAAATGATTGGCCACGATCAGAGCCTTGTCGGCCAGGCCCAGGTCGGGGGGGAAGATCACCACCAGCACCGAGGCGGCAAACAACACCGATTTCGGGTTGGCCAGGTTCACCAGCATCCCGCCCAGAAACGCCCGCGCGCCGGGATTGGCGCTGTCGCGGACGGGCGTCGCCGCATCGCGCCAGAGCGACACGGCGATCCACAGCAGATAGAGCGCGCCCGCGACCTTCATCGCCAGGTAGGCCCAGGGAAAGAGCGCAAACACCGCCTGCAGGCCCAGCAGCGCCGCCCCCGTCCAGCAAGCCGCCACCAGTCCCAGCCCGGCCCCCGTCGCCGCGCCAACGGCAAACCCGCCCGCGATCGACTGCCGCAGCGCGTATAGCAGCGCCGGGCCGGGCGCGGCCATCGCGGCCAGAAGCGTCAGGTTGAAGGCAAGGACATGGGCGGCGGTCATGCTCAGCCCCGCGTCATATCCGGCGCGTCCACCGCCTTCATGCCCACCACGTGGAACCCCGCGTCGACGTGATGCGTCTCGCCCGTCACGCCGCTGCCGAGGTCGGAAAGCAGGTACAGCGCCGACTTGCCCACGTCGTCGATGGTCACGTTGCGGCGCAGCGGCGAGTTGTATTCGTTCCACTTCATGATGTAGCGGAAATCGCCGATGCCCGAGGCGGCCAGCGTCTTGATCGGCCCGGCGCTGATGGCGTTGACGCGAATGCCGTCCTTGCCCAGGTCCTCGGCCAGGTAGCGTACCGAGGCCTCCAGCGCGGCCTTGGCGACGCCCATGACATTGTAATGCGGCATCACCCGTTCGGCACCGTAATAGGTCAGCGTGATGGCCGAGCCGCCCTCAGTCATCATCTTTTCGGCCCGCTGCATCACCGCGGTGAAGCTGTAGACCGAGATGTCCATGGACAGGGCGAAATTCGCCCGGCTGGTGTCGACATAGCGGCCGCGCAGCTCGTTCTTGTCGGAAAAGCCGATGGCGTGCACGACGAAATCGAGGCTGTCCCAGCGGGCCTTCAGCCCGTCGAACAGCGCGTCGATGCTGGGCTCGTCGCCGACATCGCAGGGCAGGACGATCTCGCTGCCCAATTGCGCGGCCAGCGGATCGACGCGCTTTTTCAGCGCATCGCCCTGGTAGGAAAAGGCCAGTTCCGCCCCTGCGTCCGCGCAGGCCCGCGCGATGCCCCAGGCGATCGACTTGTCATTGGCAAGCCCCATGATCAGGCCGCGCTTGCCCTCCATCAACCGGTTTGACATCCTCGCCTCTCCACCCAAATCGCTGATGGAGCGTCCTTTAGGCCATCCCTGTCAGGCCATCAAGACGGTTGAAGCGGGCAGGGAATTGGCTCAGGACGGCAGGGCACGGCACAGGAGGACGACATGAGCGACCGCAGCGGGATATTCGAAGGCGACGATCCGTTCGGGATCGCACGGCGCTGGCTGGCAGAGGCCGAGGCGCAGGAGCCCAACGATCCCAACGCCATCGCCCTGGCGACGGTGGATGCCGATGGCCTGCCCAATGCACGCATGGTCCTGCTGAAGGAGATCGAGGACGCGGGCTTTGTCTTCTACACGAATTACGAAAGCGCCAAGGCGCGGGAACTGGACGGCGCGCAGAAGGCCGCCTTTGTGCTGCACTGGAAGTCGCTGCGCCGTCAGATCCGGGTGCGCGGCCTGGTGGAGAAGGAAGACGGGCCGCAGGCCGATGCCTACTATGCCTCGCGCTCGCTCAAGAGCCGACTGGGGGCCTGGGCGTCGCAACAGTCGCGACCGCTGGCCTCGCGCGCCGCTTTGATGGCCGAGGTGGCGCGCATCACCGCACGCCACGGGACCAATCCGCCACGCCCGCCGTTCTGGGGGGGCTATCGCATCACACCACTTGAGGTTGAATTCTGGGCCGACGGTGCATTCCGTCTGCACGACAGATTCCAGTGGACGCGTGCGTCAACCGGTCATTCATGGCAGGTCAATCGCCTGAATCCCTGAAAGACGTAACGTCTACCTCTTTTTGACACAAAAAAGCCTCAAAAGGCTGGCTTGCAATCATCGCCTGTAGTGTCGCATGACTAACTTCGGGGATACGTCGTTACCGTTGGAAGCAGAGTTGAGACAGCAAGACAAAGAAACAAGAACAGTCACAGGCAAGGTAAAGTGGTTCGATCCGGTCAAGGGGTTCGGGTTCGTCATCTCGGATGAGGGCGGGCCGGACATTCTGCTGCATGCCAACGTGCTGAGAAACTTCGGGCAAAGCTCGGTGGCGGATGCCGCCCGGGTGGAAATTTCCATTCAACAGACCGAACGCGGCATCCAGGCCACCGAAGTGCTGCGTATCGAACCGCCGGAAGGCACCGAAGGCGCGCCGCTGGCCGATTTCGAGGATGTGGACCCGGCCGAGATGGCGGCGGCCACGCTGGAGCCGGCCCGCGTCAAATGGTTCGACAAGGCCAAGGGGTTCGGCTTTGCAAATGTCTTCGGAAAGCCCGAAGATGTGTTCATCCATATCGAGGTTCTGCGCCGCTCGGGCCTGTCGGATCTGCAGCCGGGCGAGGCACTGGCGATCCGCGTGATCGAGGGCAGGCGCGGACGCATGGCGATGGAGGTGAATGCATGGGAAGCCGCGCTGTCGCGCTGATGCTGGTACTGGCCGCCGCCGGCCCGCTTGAGGCCGCCGGGGCCTGCCGGGACGACACCGTCTGGCTGCGTGGCCCGTTTGGCGAGGCGCGCTTTTCCGTCGATCTGGCGGATTCGCCGCAAGAGCGGTCGCGCGGGCTGATGTTTGTCGAACGCATGCCCGCCTCGCGCGGCATGCTGTTTGTCTATCCCGATGCGCGCCCGGTGGCCTTCTGGATGAAGAACACCCTGATCCCGCTGGACATGATCTTTGCCGACGGGCAGGGCGTCGTGGTGCGGGTGCATGAAAACGCGGTGCCCGGTGATCTGACCTCGATCCCCAGCGGTGCGCCCGCGCAATTCGTGCTCGAGATCAATGGCGGGCTGGCGCGGCAGCTGGGCATCGCCCCCGGTGCCGAACTGCGCCACCCCGCCATCGAAGGGGCCGCGTGGCCCTGCAACTGAGTTTGGGCTTTTCAAGCCTGCGCGCCGGGGATACACCCGGTCTGTCGGGGCGTGGCGCAGCCTGGTAGCGCGTCTGTTTTGGGTACAGAAGGTCGTGAGTTCGAATCTCGCCGCCCCGACCATCCCGCTTTGCTTCTCCGCTGTCGGTAAGTTTCCCAAGCGTTAACTTGGGTTAACCCCCAAGCGCCTTTTCGGGGGGCCGTGATTCCCTGTGCAGGACAGGGCAGAGGGGCAGATTCGGCGCTTGAATGTGGTTTTGACGCAATATGTGGGGGCTGCACCCAGAGTCGCCCTTGGCCCGAAGGCCCGGCCCACCGCTTTCCCCGATCCCTTAACGCATGTGGATAACTTTGTGGGGGAAAAGCGATTTTCGGTTCCGCCGCGGTCTGTTGCCCGACCGCCCGATTGGGGACGACTCGGGGGACATCGCACAGGGCTGGTGGTGCCGCCAAAGGTTAACGCAAAATATTGGGGGCGGCAGGCAAAAAACCGTTGACCCTGCGGGGCAAAATCCGTCAATTTGTGCGAGCCGGTCGAGAGAGCCACAACATATAGTGGATGGGCCGCACAGGGACGACACGCCGCAACAATCAAGCGCCAAGGCCTCTGCCCACGCGGATCCCGCGTCAGAGGTGTCGTCTGCCCCTGTGCCGCCCGGACTGGGCCGCCGGAACGAAACGCTGAAATGGGGCAGCACATGAAGATCGAAAGACAGTTCACCACGGCAGGGCAGGACGCTTATCAGGGGATCGAGTTCGTCACCACGACCTCGGAAATCCGCAACCCCGATGGCACCGTGGTGTTCCGGCTGGAAAACCTCGAAGTTCCCGCCAAGTGGAGCCAGGTTGCCAGCGACGTGATCGCGCAGAAATACTTCCGCAAGGCCGGTGTGCCGGTGGCGCTGAAGCGTGTGGCGGAAAAGGATGTGCCGGAGTTCCTCTGGCGGTCGGTGCCCGAACAGGCCGGGACCGAGCGCACGGGCGAGACCTCGGCCAAGCAGGTGTTCGACCGTCTGGCCGGTGCCTGG
Source organism: Alphaproteobacteria bacterium (assembly GCA_030425925.1). Classification (GTDB taxonomy): domain Bacteria; phylum Pseudomonadota; class Alphaproteobacteria; order Rhodobacterales; family Rhodobacteraceae; genus JAUHZO01. Next base: position 14,048 of record JAUHZO010000021.1, read on the forward strand.
GCCTATTGGGGCTGGAAGGGCGGCTACTTCACCACCGAGGAAGACGCCCGCGCCTATTATGACGAAATGCGCCACATGCTGGCCACGCAGACCGCCGCGCCGAACTCGCCCCAATGGTTCAACACCGGCCTGCACTGGGCCTATGGTATCGACGGCCCGGGACAGGGGCATTACTATGTCGATTACAAAACCGGCAAACTCACCAAATCGAAGTCAGCCTATGAGCATCCGCAGCCCCATGCCTGCTTTATCCAGTCGGTTGCCGATGATCTGGTGAACGAAGGCGGCATCATGGATCTGTGGGTTCGTGAGGCACGGCTTTTCAAATACGGCTCTGGCACCGGCACGAACTTCTCCTCCCTTCGTGCCGAGGGCGAGGCCCTGTCAGGCGGAGGCAAGTCCTCCGGCCTGATGGGGTTCCTCAAGATCGGCGACCGCGCGGCAGGCGCGATCAAGTCCGGCGGCACCACGCGACGCGCCGCCAAGATGGTCATCTGCGACGCCGACCACCCGGATATCGAGCAGTTCATCAACTGGAAGGTCAAGGAAGAGCAGAAGGTCGCGTCCATCGTGGCAGGCTCCAAGATGCACGAGAAGATGCTCAACGCCATCTTCGACGCGATCCGGACCTGGGACGGGGAGGAGGACGACGCCTGCGATCCCAAGAAAAACAACGCCTTGAAGGGCGCAATTCGCGCGGCCAAGAAGGCGATGATCCCCGAGACCTATGTCAAGCGGGTGCTCGACTATGCGCGTCAGGGCTATGCCGGCATCGAATTCCCGACCTATGACACCGATTGGGACAGCGAAGCCTATGCCTCGGTGTCGGGCCAGAACTCCAACAACTCCATCCGCGTCACCGATGCCTTCCTCAAGGCGGTGCGCGAGGATGCCGATTGGGAGCTGATCCGCCGCACCGATGGCAAGATCGCCAAGACCATCAAGGCGCGCGATCTGTGGGAACAGGTGGGCCACGCCGCCTGGGCCTGCGCCGATCCGGGCATCCAGTTCCACGACACCGTGAATGCCTGGCACACCTGCCCGGCGGATGGCGAGATCCGCGGATCGAACCCGTGCTCGGAATACATGTTCCTTGATGACACGGCCTGCAACCTTGCGTCGATGAACCTGCTGACCTTCCTCAAGGACGGCAAGTTCGACGCGGAACGCTACATGCACGCCACGCGGCTCTGGACGCTGACGCTAGAGATCAGCGTGACCATGGCGCAGTTCCCCTCGAAGGAAATCGCGCAGCTGTCTTATGACTTCCGCACGCTGGGTCTGGGCTATGCCAATATCGGCGGGCTGCTGATGAACATGGGCTATGGCTATGACTCGGTCGAAGGCCGTGCGCTGTGCGGTGCGCTGACGGCGATCATGACTGGCGTGGCCTACGCGACCTCGGCCGAGATCGCGGGCGAGCTGGGTGCGTTCAGCGGCTACGAGCGCAACCGCGAGCACATGCTGCGGGTCATCCGCAACCACCGCAACGCCGCCTACGGGGCCAGCACGGGCTACGAGGCGCTGGCGGTCAAACCGGTGCCGCTGGACCACGCGGGCTGCCCCGATGGCACGCTGGTGGAACTGGCCATGTCCTCCTGGGACGAGGCGCTGCGGCTGGGTGAAAAGCACGGCTACCGCAACGCGCAGGCCACGGTGATCGCGCCCACGGGCACCATCGGCCTTGTCATGGATTGCGACACCACGGGGATCGAGCCGGATTTCGCGCTGGTGAAGTTCAAGAAGCTTGCGGGCGGCGGGTATTTCAAGATCATCAACCGGTCGGTTCCCGCGGCACTGGAAAAGCTGGGCTATGGCAGCGCGCAGATCGAAGAGATCATCTCGTACGCCGTGGGCCATGGCACGCTGGGCAATGCGCCGGGCATCAACCACACCACGTTGATCGGCCATGGCTTTGGCCCCGCGCAGATCGAAAAGATCGAGGCCTCGCTGGCCACCGCCTTCGACATCCGCTTTGTCTTCAACCAGTGGACGCTGGGCGAGGAGTTCTGCCGCGAGGTGCTGGGCATCCCCGAGGAAAAGCTGAACGATCCCACCTTCGACATGCTCCGCCACCTGGGCTTTGACCGCGCGCAGATCGACGCGGCCAACGACCATGTCTGCGGGACCATGACGCTGGAAGGCGCGCCGCATCTGCGGGTCGAACACTACCCCGTGTTCGACTGCGCCAATCCCTGCGGCAAGAAAGGCAAACGCTACCTGTCGGTGGAAAGCCACATCCACATGATGGCGGCGGCGCAGTCCTTCATCTCGGGCGCGATCTCCAAGACGATCAACATGGCCAACCACGCCACGATCGAGGATTGCCAGAAGGCCTATGAACTCAGCTGGTCGCTGGGCGTGAAGGCCAATGCGCTCTATCGCGACGGATCCAAGCTGTCGCAGCCGCTGGCCGCCGCGCTGGTCGAGGATGACGACGAGGCCGCCGAGGTGATGGAAACCGGCACCGCGCAGGAAAAGGCACAGGTGCTGGCCGAGAAGGTGGTCGAGAAGATCGTCATCAAGGAGGTGATGAAATCCCACCGCCAGAAGATGCCGGAACGCCGCAAGGGCTATACCCAGAAGGCGGTTGTGGGGGGCCACAAGGTCTATCTGCGCACGGGCGAATACAAGGACGGTTCGCTGGGCGAGATCTTCATCGACATGCACAAGGAAGGCGCGGGCTTCCGGGCGATGATGAACAACTTCGCCATCGCGGTCTCGGTCGGTCTGCAATACGGCGTGCCGCTGGAGGAGTTCGTTGACGCCTTTACCTTCACCAAGTTCGAACCGGCAGGGATGGTGCAGGGCAACGACTCGATCAAGAATGCCACCTCGATCCTCGACTACATCTTCCGCGAACTGGCCGTGTCCTACCTGGACCGCACCGACCTCGCGCATGTGAAGCCCGAAGGCGCCACATTTGACGATCTGGGCCGCGGCGAGGAAGAGGGCGTGTCGAACGTCAAGGAACTGTCGGAAACTGCGGCCTCGCGCAGCCTGGAGGTGCTCAAGCAGATCAGCTCCACCGGCTATCTGCGCAAGCGCCTGCCGCAGGAACTGGTGGTGCTGCAGGGCGGGCAGGCCGGGGCGATGGCGCTGAACGGGGCCGATCCGGTGGCCGCGCTGAACACGCTGGTGCCGGAAACGGCGACGGCGGTGGTGTCGGAAACCTCCACCGTGGCGGTGGCCAGCGGCACGCTGAGCATGGACCTGCGCACGAAGGCCAAGATGCAGGGTTACGAGGGCGAGGCCTGCGGCGAATGCGGCAACTACACGCTGGTGCGCAACGGCACCTGCATGAAGTGCAACACCTGCGGCGCGACATCGGGCTGCAGCTGACCGGATCGCGTCCCCTGGGGGGGCGTGTAGGGGGCACGGGTCCGAGGCCGACGGGACCCGCCCCCGACGAAACGAGGGCGCAGGGCCCGATTATTCGGCGAATAATCGGGGCCGGCCAGACTTCCGAGGCGCGTGCGCGTGCCTCTGGCGCGGATAAGGCCGCAGGCAGAAAACTCGGGCGGTGAACAGATGAGCCTTATCAGCGAAACTCAAGGGGCCCCGCGGGGCCCCTTTTTCTTTGTCCACAGGCGGTTGTGGACAATTTCTGAGGTCTTGCATGAAGGTGCGGGCCGCCGCGGTCCGACGGGGCGCGCGTCTGTCCGCGACGGCTTGCCGTTGCCGGGGTTTCGGGCAGAGTGGGCGGGCAGGGGGATGCCATGAAAATCTGTGCCTTGACGATGGTTTACCGCGACTACTGGGCGCTTTCGCGCTGGTATGCGCATCACGGGGCCGAACTGGGCCCGCAGAACCTGTTCGTGGTCGCCCATGGCGCCGATCCCCGGATCGCGCAGATCTGCCCCGGGGCCAGCATCCTGACCATCCCGCGCGAGCGGTTCGACAATTTCGACAAGGTGCGCGCGGGGCTGTTGAACGGCCTGCATACCGGGCTGGCGCAGATCTATGACTGGGTGATCCGCACCGACGCGGACGAGCTGATCTGCTACGATCCCGCCCGCCATGCCTCGCTGCCCGCCGCGCTTGCCGCCCAGGACGCGCCGGTTGTCACCGCGCTTGGCTTTGACCTGGTGGAACAGCCGGGTGACGCGCCCCTTCTGGACGGGCCGGTGCTGGCGCAGCGACGGCACCTGGCCTTCAGCGGGCATTATTCCAAGGCGGTGGCAGCGCGCCGGCCCATCGATTTCCTGCTGCACGGCGTCAAGGTCGCGCCGCGGCGTCTGGAAAGCTTTCCCTTCCACATGGCCCCGGGGCTCTATCTGGCGCATCTGAAATACGCGCATGCAGACGCGCTCCGCGACGCCACCTCCGTGCGCATGCAGGTGGGCAATGCCGAAGGGCAGGGCCTGCCCGGCGCGGGCTGGGCAAGGGCGGACGAGGATGCCGCAAAATTCCACGCCACCTTTGCCGAAAAGGAGCCGCTGCCCTGGGAGACGGCCGAGGCCCGCGCCTTTGCCACGCTGTCGGTCAAGCCCGCGCGGCTGGAACGCGGGTCCATCGTCAAGACCCGCGCGCTGAAACTGTCCTGGCGCACGACGCTGCCCGACCGCTTTGCCGGACAGGGCTGACAGCCTCAGCCGGCCAGCGCGCGGTTTAGGGTCTCGTCGATCTTTTCAAGGAACCCCATGGTCGTCAGCCAGCCCTGGTCGGGGCCCACCAGCAGTGCCAGGTCCTTGGTCATGTGGCCGGATTCCACCGTCTCGACGATCACCCGTTCCAGCGTTTCGGCAAAGGCGCGCAGCGCCGCGTTCCCGTCCAGCTTGGCGCGGTGTTTCAACCCGCCGGTCCAGGCAAAGATCGACGCGATGGAGTTGGTCGAGGTCGCCTCGCCCTTCTGGTGCTGACGGTAATGCCGCGTCACGGTGCCATGCGCCGCCTCGCTTTCGACGATCTTGCCATCGGGCGTCATCAGCACCGAGGTCATCAGCCCGAGCGAGCCAAAGCCCTGCGCCACGGTGTCGGACTGCACGTCGCCATCGTAGTTCTTGCAGGCCCAGACATACCCGCCCGACCATTTCAGCGACGAGGCAACCATGTCGTCGATCAGGCGGTGTTCGTACCAGATCTTCTTGTCGGCAAAGGCCGCCTTGAACTCGGTCTCGTAGACCTCGGCAAAGATGTCCTTGAACCGCCCGTCATAGGCCTTGAGGATCGTGTTCTTGGTCGACAGGTACAAAGGCCAGCCCAGGTTCAGCGCATAGTTGAACGAGGCGCGGGCAAAGTCGTGAATCGACTTGTCGAGGTTGTACATGCCCATGACGACGCCGGCGTCGGGCGCGTCAAACACCTCGCGTTCGATCACGGTGCCGTCGGCGCCTTCGAATTTCAGCGTCAGCCTTCCCGCGCCGGGAAAGTGGAAATCGGTGGCGCGGTACTGGTCGCCATAGGCGTGGCGGCCGACGACGATGGGCTGTGTCCAGCCGGGCACAAGGCGGGGCACGTTGCGGCAGATGATCGGCTGGCGAAAGATCACGCCGCCCAGGATGTTGCGGATGGTGCCATTGGGGCTGCGCCACATCTGTTTCAGGCCGAATTCCTCGACCCGCGCCTCGTCGGGCGTGATGGTGGCGCATTTCACCGCCACGCCCACCTCGCGCGTCTTTTCGGCGGCGTCGATGGTGATTTGGTCATCGGTGCGGTCGCGCTCCTCGATGCCGAGGTCGTAGTACAGCAGGTCGATGTCGAGATAGGGCAGGATCAGCTTGTCCTTGATGAACTGCCACATGATGCGGGTCATCTCGTCCCCGTCCATCTCGACAATGGGGTTGTCTACCTTGATCTTGGTCATCGGGCGCGCTCCGCTGCGGATCTGGCCCGGCCTATAGCAGCCGTGCGAGGGTTCAGAAAGGCCAAGGCCGCTTGCCATCTTGATGTTCCGGAGTATCTGCGACACGGTGAGCCCGTCGGCGACAGGCCTGCGCGCCGCAACGGCAGGGAACGGAAATCCGAGGTGATACGGCGCATGGGCCGAAACTTGATCATCAGTGGCGCCGCCATCGCCGGTCTGACCCTGATGGGCATACTGCTGGTGACGGGGCGCGGGCCGGTGAGCCCGGACGCGGTCTTTGCCGCGCCGGGGCTGGAGCCGCTGAGCGTAGAGGCGGCGCATGGCAATTTCTACCGCCTCACACCGGCGCTGCTGCTGGTGGTCTACGACGCCTTCGGGCTAAGCGACGAAGACGCGATCTATGACACGCTGGCCGAGGTGACGCATGGCGCGGCGCTGGAATACCTCTACCTGGAACGGGTGGGGGCCATGGCGGGCGGCGGGCTCGACGCCGGCGACCAGACCATTCACGAGATCAAGCTGCTGAACGCGCAGGTGCAGCGTGACGGGGCGGCGCTGGCCATCGACGCCGTCTGGCAGGTGATCGGCACCGTGGGCCATGCCGAACACCTGCATGTGCGCGGCAACACCTACAGCGCCGAATTGTCCGTCGCGCCGGTGGACGGCGCGTGGAAGATACGCGACTTTGCGCTGCTGGATGTCAACCGGGACGCGGCGGGCGAGGTCTTTGCCGCGCCGCAGACCAACTGATGGTCGAGGTCGAGAACATCACCTTCGGCTATGCCGCGGGCGGATTCCGGCTGCGCGTGCCGCACCTGTCGTTGGCCGATGGCGAACGGCTGGCCATCGTCGGCCCCTCGGGCAGCGGCAAGACCACGCTTCTGAACCTGATCGCCGGCATCCTGACGCCCGAAACCGGCCGCATCACCGTGGCCGGGACCGAGGTCAGCGCCTTGCCCGATGCCGGGCGGCGGCGCTTTCGCGCCAGCCGCATCGGCTTTGTCTTTCAGGATTTTGCGCTGCTCGACTACCTGACGGCGCGGCAAAACATTCTGTATCCCTATCGCATCACCCCGGCGCTGAAACTGGACGCGGCGGCGCGCGCGCGGGCCGACGCGCTGGCCCGCGCCTGCGGCATCGGGGACAAGCTCGATCGGCATCCCGCCGCGCTCAGCCAGGGCGAACAGCAGCGTGTCGCCATCTGCCGGGCGCTGGTGACGCAGCCGCGGCTGGTCCTGTCGGACGAGGCCACCGGCAATCTCGACCCCGAAAGCAAGGCGCGCATCCTCGACCTGCTGTTCGCGCAGGCGGCCGAGGCCGGGGCCTCGGTGCTGGCGGTCACCCATGACCACGAGCTTCTGCCGCGCTTCCAGCGGGTGCTGGACTTTGCCACCTACCGCGAGCCCGTGTCATGAACGCGGTGTATCTGGCCTATGCCTATCTGCGCTACCACTGGGCGCGCAGCCTGGTGCTGGTGAGTGTCGCCGCGCTGATCCTGTTCGTGCCGCTGGCCACGCAGATCCTGCTGTCCACCAGCCAGCGGGCGCTGATCGCGCGGGGCGAAGCGACGCCGCTTTTGCTGGGCAGCCGCGGCTCGCAGCTGGATCTGACCATGGCCGCGCTCTATTTTTCGGACGAACGGCCCGATCCCGTCACCATGCACGAGGTCGAGACGATCTGGGACAGCGGCCTTGGCCTGCCGATCCCGCTGCACACGGCGTTTGCGTCCTCCGGGTTCCGCATCGTGGGCACCACGCTGGACTATTTCGATTTCCGCGGCCTGCCGCTGGCCCAGGGGCGCGGGCTGGCCGTGCTGGGCGAGGCGGTCATCGGGGCCGAGGTGGCGCAGGCCCTGGGCAAGGGCGTGGGGGACACGCTGGTGTCGTCGCCCGAGAACCTGTTCGATCTCGATGGCGTCTATCCGCTGGAGATGCCCATCGTCGGCGTGCTGGCCCCCGCCAACAGCCCCGACGACGCCGCCATCTTCGTGGACATCAAGACCGCCTGGGTGATCCAGGGCATCGGGCACGGGCACGAGGACGTGGTCACCGCCGCCGACATCGCCAGCGGCAGCGCCGCCCTCGCCAATGCGGCGGTGGTGCAGTACCAGCGCATCACGCCCGAGAACATCGACAGCTTTCACTTTCACGGCAGCCAGGACGGGTTTCCCGCCTCGGCGGTGATCGTGGTCCCCAACGACACCCGCGCCGCCACCATCCTCAAGGGCCGCTATCTCGACCCCGACGGCACCAGCCAGCTGATCGACCCGGCCGAGGTGATGCGCGGGCTGGTGGACCGGATCTTCCGCATCAAGACGCTGCTGGACCTGGTCACCGCGATCATCGCGCTGGCGGCGCTGGCGGCGATCGGGCTGGCGCTGTTCCTCAGCTACCGGCTGCGCGCGTCCGAGATCGCCACCGCGGTCAAACTGGGGGCGCGGCGCGGCATGGTGCTAAGGCTCTTGGCGGCAGAGACGGTTACGCTATTGTCATTGGCAGGCGGTATCGCTGTCCTGGGTGCGGCCGTCATCTCGACCAATGCCGAAGCCTGGGTCGGATGGCTGCTGGCCCTGGGCGCCTGAATGGAGGACACCAACATGAAACGCATGACTGCCGGACTTTCCCTGCTGGCCTGTCTCGCCGCCCCGGCGATGGCACATTACGGGATGATCATCCCGTCCGATCCGATGATCAGCCAGACCGACGGGCGCAGCGTGTCGCTGACGATGTCGTTTTCGCACCCGTTCGAAATGGCGGGCATGACGCTGGACCGCCCCGCGGCCTTCAGCGTGACGCACGAGGGCGAAACCTCGGACCTGCTGGGTGTTCTGCAGGACGCACAGGTGATGGACGAACAGGGCTACACGCTGGACTATCCGCTGGACCGCCCCGGCACCTACATTTTCGCGATGGAGCCGCAGCCCTATTGGGAACCGGCCGAGGATGCCTTCATCGTCCATTACACCAAGACCTACGTGACCGCCTATGGCGATGACGAGGGCTGGGATACCGAACTGGGTCTCAAGACCGAGATCGTGCCGCTGTCCAAGCCCTTCGGCCTGTGGGAAGGCAACGTGTTCCAGGGCATCGTCAAGCTGGACGGCGCGCCCGTGCCCTATGCCGAGGTCGAGGTGGAGTTCCTGAACGACACCGCCGGGGCCAGCGCGCCGGACGATCTGATGATCACCCAGACCGTCAAGGCCGACGCCAACGGCGTGTTCACCTACGCCGCGCCGGCCGCCGGCTGGTGGGGCTTTGCCGCGCTGAACACCGCCGACTACACCCTGCCGCAGGACGGCACCGACAAGGCGGTGGAACTGGGCGCCGTGATCTGGGTGCGGTTCGAAGCATGGACCGGCCAGTGATTGGACCAGTAAACCGGCCAGTGATTGGGCCAGCGCTCCGCGCCGCTGGCCTTGTCGCCCTGCTGTCCGCCGTCCCCCTGGGGGCGGCGGCGCATCAGCTGGTGGTCTTTGCCTCGGTCGATTGCGAGGTCGTGCTGGTCGAGGCCCGGTTTTCCTCGGGCGCCGTGGCCCGGCTGGGCGAGGTGCGGGTGCTGGACGGGTCCAACACGCTGCTGACCACGCTGCAGCTGAACAGCGACGGCACGCTGCGCATCCCGCTGGACAGCGTCGATCACAGCACGGGCCTTGTCATCGAGGTCGATACCGGCAGCCATGACAATTACTGGATCGTCACCCCCGACGACATCGTGCGCAATTGCGGGAGCTGACCGTGTTTCCTCGCCTGATCCGCACTGCAGCGGTTGCCGCCTGCCTGACGCTTGCCGGTGTCGCCACCGCGCAGGACCGTGCCACCGTCGTGGCGGTGAACTATCCGCTGCAAAGCTTTGCCAGCCACCTTCTGGGGCCGGAGGCCGAGGTGGTCTATCCCGTGCCCGACGGGGTCGACCCGTCGTTCTGGCGGCCCGCCATCGCCGATATCAGCCTTGTGCAATCGGCTGACCTGATCTTGCTGAGCGGCGCGGGATTCGCCGGCTGGGTAGAGCGTGTGACGCTGCCGCGCGCGCGGGTGGCGGACACGTCGCGCGCCTATCAGGACCGGTTCATCACCACGCAGACGATCACCCACAGCCATGGTGCCGGCGGCGCGCATTCGCATGAAGGGCTGGCGTCCTACACCTGGCTCGATCCGTCGCTGGCCATCGCGCAGGCCGAGGCGGTGGCGGCCGCGATCACCGCCCGCGATCTGGCCCCGGCGGAGGACGTGGCCGCCCGGCTCGACACGCTGCGCGCCGATCTGCAGGCGCTGGACGCCGAGGCGCGCGCGGCGCTGACGGCGGCGCAGGGCGTGCCGCTGATCGCCACGCATCCGCGTTATCAGTACCTGGCCCGCGCCTACGGGCTTCAGATCGGCGCGCTGGAATGGGACGCCGGGGCCATGCCCACCGGGGCCGAGCTGGACGCCTTGTGGAAACTGGCAGGCGAGACCGGCGCAAAGGTCCTGTTGTGGGAGGCCGAACCGCCTGCCGAGGCCATCGAGGCCGTGACGGCGCTTGGCCTGCACAGCGTCACCTTCCCGCCGCTGGCGGTCCCGCCGGGCGAGGCGGGCTTTGCCGGGTCGTTCCGGCAATCCGTTGCGGCGCTGGCTGCCGCGGTGGAGAAGGCGACAGCAGACTGACGCGCGCCCCTTCGGGGGCGCGGACGCGGTTCCGCGAGGCGTGGAAAGGAAAAGGCCGGGCGCGGAGCCCGGCCTTGGCCTGTTCAAGCCTGACCGATGATGCCGTTCAGCGTGGCGCTGGGGCGCATGACCGCGGCCAGCCGGACCGGATCGGGGTGGTAATAGCCGCCGGTATCTGCCGCCTGTCCGCGCGGGGCCGCGAGTTCGGCCACGATCTGCGCCTCGTTCTCGGCAAGGGCCTGCGCGACGGGTGCGAATTCTGCCGCCAGATCGGCGTCGTCCGTCTGCGCCGCCAGCGCCTCGGCCCAGTAGCGGGCAAACCAGTAATGGCTGTCGCGGTTGTCGGGCTGGCCCACCTTGCGGCCGGGAGAGCGGCCATGATCCAGAATGCCCTGCGTCGCGGCCTCCACCGCTTCGCCCAGCACGCGGGCCTTGGCGTTACCCTTGGCATCGGCGAGGAACTTGAAGCTTTCCGCCAGCGCGCAGAACTCGCCCAGACTGTCCCAGCGCAGGTGGTTTTCCGCCTGCAACTGCTGGACATGCTTGGGGGCCGAGCCGCCGGCACCCGTTTCGAACAGCCCGCCGCCCTGCATCAGCTTGACGATGGACAGCATCTTGGCGCTGGTCGCCAGTTCGAGGATCGGGAACAGGTCGGTCAGGTAGTCGCGCAGCACGTTGCCGGTGATCGCGATCGAGGTGTCGCCCTTGCGGATCGTCTCCAGCGTCTGGCGGGTGGCTTCGCGCGGGGCGAGAATGGCGAACTTGTCGGCGACGCCGCGCGCCTCAAGGATCGGCTTGACGTATTTGATCAGCTCCGCGTCATGCGCGCGGGACTCGTCGAGCCAGAAGATCGCCTCGCAGCCCTCGGCGGCCTGACGGTCGATGGCCAGGGTCACCCAGTCCTCGATCGGGGCCTTGCGCGCCGAGGACGAGCGCCAGATGTCGCCTGCCGCCACCTTGTGTTCGTGCAGAACGGTGCCGTCGCCCAGGATCATCCGGACGGTGCCCGCCACCGGGATCTCGAAGGTGGTGGGGTGAGAGCCGTATTCCTCGGCCTTTTGCGCCATCAGGCCAATGTTCTGCACCGCGCCTGCCGTGGCCGGGTCGAGCTTGCCGGTTTCCTTGAAATACTTGATTGTCTCGTCATAAACCGGCGCGTAGGAATTGTCCGGGATCACGCAGACCGCGTCCTGTTCCTTGCCATCCGGTCCCCAGCCCTTGCCGCCCGCGCGGATCAGGGCAGGCATCGACGCGTCGATGATCACGTCAGACGGCACGTGCAGGTTGGTGATGCCGCGGTCGCTGTCGACCATGTACAGGGGCGGACGGTCGGCCATGCAGGCCTCGATATCCGCCTTGATCTCTGCCTCGCCCGCGACGCGGGCCAGCAGGTCGCCCAGGCCCTGGTTCGGGTTCACACCCAGCGCCGCCAGCCGGTCGCCATGCCTGTCGAAGACCGGGGCCAGGAACTGCCTGACCGCGTGGCCAAAGATGATCGGGTCCGAGACCTTCATCATCGTGGCCTTCATGTGCAACGAGAACAGCACGCCTTCGTCCTTGGTCCGGGCGATCTCGTCCGCCAGGAAGGTGTCGAGCGCCGCGGCGCTCATGAAGGTGGCGTCGACCACGGTGCCCGCGGGGTAGCTCAGGCCGTCCTTCAGCACCGTTTCGGTGCCGTCTTCCGCGATCAGGACGATTTTGGCGGTCGTGTCTGCGGCCAGCGTGGCCGACACTTCGTTCGAGAAGAAATCCCCGCCCGACATCGACGCCACGCGGGTCTTGCTGTCGGCGTTCCACTCGCCCATGCGGTGCGGATTGGCCTGGGCAAAGGCCTTGACGGCCTTGGCCGCGCGGCGGTCGGAATTGCCTTCGCGCAGGACCGGGTTCACTGCAGAACCCTTGATCGCGTCATACCGGGCGCGGATCTCGTGTTCCGCGTCACTCGCCGGGGTCTCCGGGTAATCCGGCACCGCAAAGCCCTGGCCCTGCAGTTCCTTCACCGCCGCGACAAGCTGCGGCACCGAGGCCGAGATGTTGGGCAGCTTTATGACGTTGGCATCGGCGGTCTTGACCAGTTCGCCCAGCACGGCAAGGTCGTCGGAGATGCGCTGGTCTTCGGCCAGATGCTCGGGGAAGCTTGCCAGGATGCGGCCGGCCAGCGAAATGTCGCGCGTGCCCACCGACACGCCCGCAGCCGAGGCAAAGCGCTGGATGATCGGCAGCAGCGAGGCGGTCGCCAGCTCGGGGGCCTCGTCAACCTTGGTGTAGACAATGTCGGGATTGGCGGCGTCAGCCATGGGAATGCCCTCTCATCCGGTCAGGAAACATGCGCCGTCTCTAGCCTATCCCGGACGGCTTGGAAAGGTGGTATGCGATGGTATACTGGGTGGCGAGGTGTCGCGGCACCGGTGTCTGCCGCGGGCCGGGATGCGGGGTCAGGCCGACAGCGCCGCCTCGGCCCGGCCCAGCCGGACCGCCAGGGCCAGCGCCGCCGCGCTCATCAGAACGCAGCCCGTCAGCAGCGGCACGGCGGTGCCGTCGAACATCAGCGCGATGGGGGCCGACAGCAGCACGCCGCCGACCGTGGCCACCGCCCCCATGACCGAGGCCGCCGTGCCCGCGACATGGCCCATCGGCTCCAGCGCCAGCGCGTTCAGGTTGCCGATGGTCATGCCCGCCAGAAAGAACGCGGCCTGCAGCCAGATCACGAACGCGGCAAATTCGACCACGACGGGCAGCCCGGCCAGCAGGACGGCCAGGCACAGCAGGCTGACGACAAGGCCGCCGGCATAGACCGTGCGCACCATGCGCTGCATGCCCAGCCGGATCACCAGCCGCGCGTTGATCACGCTGGAAAAGGCCGACAGCAGGGCCAGCGCCCCGAACCACAGCGGAAAGCTCTCGCCGCGGTCAAAGGCCACGTCAAAGATCGGCTGCACCGACGAGATCAGCGAAAACAGCGTGCCGAAGGTCAGCACCTGCACCGCGATGGCCAGCCGCACCGTCGGATGTCGCGCCATCTCGGCCGCGGCAGAGCGCAAAGCGGGCAGGCGGAACGGACGGCGGCGCGCCGGTGGCAGGGTTTCCGGCAGGCGCAGCGCCAGCCAGGCCGAGGACAGCAGGGCAAAGACGACAAAGGCCCAGAAGATCGCGGGCCAGCCGCCCAGCTGCACCAGCCCGGCCCCGATCAGCGGCCCCACCGCGGGCACAACGGTAAAGACCATCATCACGAAGGACAGCACCTGCGCCATCTGCCGTCCGGAATAGAGATCGCGCACCACCGCCTGGGCGACCACCCGCGGCCCGGCCGCGCCCAGCCCCTGCACCAGCCGCGCTGCCAGCAGTATCTCGAGGCTTTGCGCCAGCGCCGCCGCGACTGCGCCCACGATATAAAGCGCGGCACCGGCCAGCATCACCGGCTTGCGCCCGTAGCGATCCGACAGCGGGCCGGTGAACAGCGTGCCGATCCCCATGCCCAGCACGAAGGCGCTGACCACCAGCTGCACCGCGGCCACATCGCCCCCAGCCAGCGCCGCGGCAATCGCCGGCAGGGCCGGCAGCATGGCGTCGATGGAAAAGGCCACGGTGGCCGACAGCATCGCCATCAGGGCGATGAACTCGGTGCGGGAGGGCAGGGACGGCATGGGGAACCTCGGACTTCGCCCTTGGGCTATCACCCCGGCCCGCAAAAGGACAGACGGGAAACGGACGGGGCGCGGCGCGGGCCTATCCGGCGTCCTGCCCTGCCATCTCGGCAATGACCCGGGCCCAGAGCTCGGGCGGCTGGGCGCCCGGCACCGCGTGCTGCTGCGCCACGATGAAGGTGGGGACAGCCGTCACTCCCATGCCGCGCGCGGCAGCGTCGCGGTCGACGATTTCCTGCACGTCTTCCCGCGTTGCCAAGAGGCGCAGCACCACCGAGGCATCCATGCCCGACTCGTCGGCGATATCGGCCAGCACCTCGGCATCGCCGATATTGCGCGCCTCTACGAAATAGGCCCGGAACAGGGCCGAGACGACGCGGGTCTGCACACCTTCCAGTTCGGCCCAGTGGATCAGGCGATGCGCGTCGATGGTGGACGGAGTCCGCGCGATGCCGCCGAGATCGAGCGTCAGCCCGGCGCGGCGCGCGTGCTCCTCGACTGGCAGGTAGGCCTGCACCGCGCCGTCCCGACCGCCGAATTTCCGCTCCAGATAGGTGCGCCGGTCCATGCCTTCGGGCGGCATGTCGGGGTTGAGCATGAAGGGCAGCCAGCGGATCCGGAACGGATGCCCCGGTGCGGCCTCCAGCGCCCGGTCAAGCTGGGTCTTGCCGATATAGCACCAGGGGCAGATCGGGTCGGAGAAGATGTCGAGCGGGATCATGAGGCCTCCTTGCGGCGCTTGCCGTTCCAGACCTACCATCACGACGCATCGAACGCGACCGGCACGGACGGTTTTTTGCACCATCCTCGGGCAGGGCGCGGAAGAGTTTTCGTCGAAAACTCTTCCGCCCGCCAAGACTTTTCGACGAAAAGTCTTGGCCCCCGGCCTCAGTCCTGCAGAAGCGCCGCGAGGGCCTTGCGCATCAGCTTGCCATTGGCATTGCGCGGCAGGTCCGTCACGCGGGTATAGAGCCGGGGCTGCTTGTAGCGGGCCAGCCGCTCGGCCGCCTGGGCCTTCAGCCAGTCCTCGTTCAGCGTCTCGGCTCCGGTGTAGAAGGCCGCGATCACCCGCACATCGGGGCGCATCTCCAGGTCGGTCACGCCGATTTCGTCAATGCCGGGAAGCCCGGCCAGCGCTGCCTCGACCTCGATGGGCGAGACCCGGTAGCCGCCGGCATTCATCATGTCATCGTTGCGGCCCAGATAGGCGATCTGGCCATCCGCGCGCATCACCGCCTGGTCGCCGGTCACGAACCAGTCGCCGCGGAACCGGGCCGCTGTCTCGACCTCGGCCCCCACATAGCCCAGCATCAGCCCCGGGTCGCTGCGATGCACGGCGATGGTGCCTTCGGTGCCGCGCGGCACCGGCGCGCCGTCTGCGCCCAGGATCGCCACGTGCCGCCCGGTCTGCGGCTGGCCGAGGCAGCCTTCGGCTGCCGGGCGCCCGGGCCCGCCGGAGAGGAAGGTGGAGCATTCCGACAGCCCGTAGGCCTCGTGCAGCGGCGTGCCCGTGGCCGCCTGCCATTGTGCGCGCAGCGTTTCGGACAGTTTCTCGCCCGCCGCAAGCCCGTGGCGCAGCCGCGGCTGCGGCGGCAGCGGGATCCGCAGCATCTGCCGGTAGACGCCCGGGGCAGCGGCCAGGATCGTGGCGTCGTTGCGCCGCAGCAGAAGCGGCAGCTGCGCCGGATCGGTGCCCGCCGCCGGGATCAGCGCGGTGGCCCCCAGCGTCCAGGGGTCCATCAGCCCGGTGCCCAGGGTGAAGGTCCAGTTGAACGCGCCTGCATGCAGCAGGCGGTCGTCGCGCCCCAGCCCGTACCAATCCTGCATCATCATCTGCCGCGCCCAGATCGCGCGGTGGGCATGGCCCACCGCCCGCGGCTGGCCCGAGGTGCCGGAGGTGTAGACGATATAGGCCAGCCGCTCCGGATCGCCCATGTCGTAGGCGGCGGGCGGCAGGTCGTGCCAGGCCTCGAAGCGGTCGGGGCCCAGCACCGGGATGTCGGAGGCCGGACAGGCCACGCCGGGGCCGCAGAGGATGGCCCGGGGCGACAGATGCGCCAGCATCGGGGAAACCTCGCGCGCGGTCAGCTGTGCCGAGGTGGGCACCGGCACGATCCCCGCGGCGATGGCCCCGAGATAGGCGATGGGAAAGTCGACGCTGTTGCCCAGCCGCATCAGCAGCCGGTCCCCCGGTTCCAGCCCTTGTCTGAGGAGCCCGGTCGCGGTGCCCCGGACCGCGGCGATCAGCCGTCCGTAGGACCAGCGTTCCGCGCCGGTGGGCCGCACCACCGCCAGCGCGATCTTGTCGGGATCGGCCGCGCCCCGTGCCAGGACATGCGCCGCGAGGTTGAACGGTGTTGGGCAGGGGGCGAAGGGGCCGGTATCGGAAACGGAGAGCATGGCAGCGGGCTTAGGCCCGGCGGCGCGCGCTTGCAAGGGGGGCGGGCGCGGCCTATAGCACAACGGCATGAGCTCTGACCCGAAATCCCTGATCCGCATCGCCCGCGAGAGCGGCGAGACCCTGTCCGCCGAGCCGCTGGACCTGGGCGCGCGGGTACGCCAGCTGCGCAAGGATCGCAACTGGACCCTGGAACAGGCGGCCCGTCAGGCCGGCCTGGCGCGCTCGACCCTGTCGAAGATCGAGAACGGGCAGATGTCGCCGACCTATGACGCGCTGAAGAAGCTGGCGGTGGGGCTGGAAATCTCGGTGCCGCAGCTCTTCACCCCGCCGCAGCGCGAGCAGGTGAACGGCCGCATGGCGCTGACCCGCGGCGGCGAGGGCCAGCGCCACGCCACCGCCACCTATGAACACGATCTGCTGGCCGAGAGCCTGACGCGCAAGAAGATGCTGCCCTACCGGGCGCGGGTCCGGGCCCGGGACATGGCCGAGTTTGACGGCTGGGTGCGCCATGATGGCGAGGAATTCCTGTATGTGCTGACCGGCGTGGTTCGGCTCTATACCGAGTTCTACGAGCCGATCGAGATGCGGCGCGGCGATTCCGCCTATTACGACGCAACCATGGGGCACAATGTGGTGTCGCTGTCGGAGGAGGACGCGACCATCCTCTGGGTCACTTCTCTGGGCTAGGGCCGCGCCTTGCCTGGAGAGGCTCCCACCCACCCGCCCCGCCTCTCCAGGCAAGGCGCTTGCGTTGGGTTGCGTGTTGGGTTGTGTAAATGGGGGCAGCTTCAGGACTCACCAGAAGAAAGACCTGTCTTCCGGAGCCAGGGCAGGGTGGCGGCGGCGATCAGGGTTCCGGCCAGCTGGGCCAGGATGAAGGCGGGTGCGTGGGCGGGCAGGATGCCGGCGAAGGTGTCGGTGAAGCTGCGCGCGATGGTCACCGCGGGGTTGGCAAAGCTGGTGGAGGCGGTGAACCAGTAGGCCCCGGTGATGTAGAGCGCCACCAGCGTCGGCACCGCCTCGGGACGGCTGCGCAGCCCGCCGAAGATCACGAAGAGCAACCCGAACGTGGCCACGATCTCGGCCGTCCATTGCGCGAGGCCGGTGCGATGCGCCGTGGTGCTCAGTTGCAGGAGCGGCAGGTCGAACATGGCATGCGCGATCAGCACCCCCAGCACGCCTCCCGCGATCTGGGCGCCGGTATAGGCCACGGCCTGACCGGGGGCGATCTCGCCCCTCAGGGCAAAGGCCAGGGTGACGGCGGGGTTGAAATGCGCACCGGATATCGGCCCCAGCACCGTGATGATCGCATAGAGCATCGCACCCGTGGCGATGGCGTTGGCCAGCAGCGCCACGCCGATATTGTCGGGCGAGAGCGTCTGGGCCATGATCCCCGACCCCACGACCGAGATCAGCAGAAGGGCCGTGCCCAGGGTTTCTGCAGCCAGGTCCCTCATGCTATCTCTCCGGCAAGAGCCCGCGCGGGCTGAACCGCAGCACCACCAGCAGCACGACCCCCATGGTCAGCAGGCGCAATTGCTGCGCGTTTTCGGCCAGATGCGCCGTAAGGCCCGCCAGACCCTGGCGCAAGGCGCCGGACTGGTCGGTCAGCCCGGCCTGGGCCGCGTCGTTCAGGCTGCCGAAGACCCAGACCGCCATGGGCTCTACCTGCACCCAGAGGAACCAGATCAGGAAACCGCCCAGCACTGCGCCCAGATTATTGCCCGATCCGCCCACGATCACCATCACCCAGATCAGGAAGGTGTAGCGCAGCGGCTGGTAAGTGCCCGGCGTCAGCTGCCCGTCCAGCGTCGTCATCATCGCGCCCGCCACGCCGCAGATGGCCGAGCCCAGCACGAAGACCTGCAGATGGCGGAAGGTCACGTCCTTGCCCATGGCGCGCGCTGCCACCTCGTTGTCGCGGATGGCACGCATCATCCGGCCCCAGGGCGAGTTCAACGCCAGTTGCGCCAGCACCAGCAGGATCACCAGCACCGCGGTGAACATCACGGAATAGCCCAGCTTGGTATACAGCGTCGACGCGGTGGTGGGATCAAGGCCGAAGCCCGCCGCGCGCTCGACAAAGGCGGGATCGTTCTGCAGGTCGATCTCGTAGGGCACGGGGCGGGGCAGGCCGATCACGTTCTTGACGCCGCGCGCCAGCCAGTCCTCGTTCTTGAGGATGGCAATCACGATCTCGGAGATGCCCAGCGTGGCGATGGCAAGGTAGTCCGAGCGCAGGCCCAATGCCGTCTTGCCGATGATCCAGGCCGCGCCGGCCGCCAGAAGCCCGCCCACCGGCCAGGCCAGCACCACCGGCAGGCCCAGCCCGCCCAGAAAGCCGGTGGCCGCCGGGTCCACCGCCTCGACCGCCGCCACGCCCGGGTCGCGCACCAGTCGGTAGAGCACGAAGCCCGCCGCCAGCACCGCCGCCACCAGCCAGCCGCTTTGCGTGCGGCCCCAGACCCAGACCGCGCCGGCCACCGTGGCCGCGCCCAGCAGCAGCGAGGCCATGACCCGCAGGCCGCCCGCCGCCCAGGCCTCGGCCACCGGCGGGACCGAGGTCAGCACCACCGCCAGACCGCCCAGGGCCACGAAGCCCATGATGCCCACGTTGAACAGCCCCGCGATGCCCCATTGCAGGTTCACCCCCAGCGCCATCACCGCGCTCACCAGCCCCATGTTCAGGATCAACAGAGCCGAGTTCCAGCTTTGCACCATCCCGGTGCCCACGATCAGCGCCGCCACCAGCGCAAACAGGCCCAAAGTGCGGATCATACCGATTTCCCCCTGAAAAGCCCGGTGGGCCGGAACAGCAGCACCACGACAAGGATCATGAAGCTGACCGCGAACTTGTAATCCGTCGCCAGAAGCTGCACCAACCCGTCCGGGGCCAGCGCCTCGGGCAGCAGGTAGCCCAGCACCTTCTTCCAGGCATAGACGAACCCCACCTCTGAAAAGGCGATGACAAAGCCGCCCGCAATGGCCCCCACCGGGTTGCCCAGCCCGCCGACGATGGCGGCGGCGAAGATCGGCAGCAGCAGCTGGAAATAGGTGAAGGGCTTGTAGGTCTTGTCGAGCCCGTAAAGCACCCCGGCCACCGTGATCAGTGCCGCGACCAGGATCCAGGTCACCCGCACCACGCGCTCCGGGTCGATGCCGGACAAGAGCGCCAGGTCCTCGTTGTCGGAATAGGCGCGCATGGACTTGCCGGTGCGGGTCCGATTGAGGAACCAGAACAGCGCCGCCACCACCAGGATGGCGGTCACCACCGTGATGCCTTGCGTGGTCTTCAGCGCCAGCCCCTCGTCGAGCCCGGTCATCGCCTTGAACGTGCGCGCCGAAATGATGAACCGTTCGCCATCGGCAAAGCGCTGGTCGTCGGGGCCAAGGATCACCCGGGTCAGCCCGTTATAGATGAACATCACCCCGATCGAGACGATGACGAAGATCACCGGCCGCGCCTTCTGCGCCCGGTAGAAGCGATACACGGTCCTGTCGGTGAACAGCAGCAGCGCCGCCGTGGCCGCGATGCCGAAGGGAATGGCCAGAAGCGCGGTGGGGAAGGGGTGCAGGCTGACACCGAGGCCCTGCAAGAGCCAGGTCACCAGGATCGTGCACATGGTGCCGAAGGCCATGCTGTCGCCATGGGCGAAGTTGGAAAAGCGCAGGATGCCATAGATCAGCGTCACCCCCAGCGCGCCCAGCGCCAGCTGGCTGCCATAGGCGATGGCGGGGATCAGCACGAAGTTCGACAGCGCGACAAGGGCGTTCAAGGGATCCATCAGAAAAGCACCTGTTCACACGTGTAATCGGCCCGGACCCAGCCGGCCCGGTAGAACCCGCGCACCTCGCGGCCGGGGCGGTAGACAAACGCCTCGCGCGTCACGCCGTTCCCGGCTTGCCGCATGAGGTAGGCCCGCCCGGTGGCGTCGCCGGGCGCGGGCGGCGCACCGGTGATCCAGCGCCAGTCTTCGGAGTGAAACTGGCCTCCTCCA
The DNA here is from genome assembly GCA_030425925.1 of Alphaproteobacteria bacterium. Classification (GTDB taxonomy): domain Bacteria; phylum Pseudomonadota; class Alphaproteobacteria; order Rhodobacterales; family Rhodobacteraceae; genus JAUHZO01. Next base: position 34,537 of record JAUHZO010000021.1, read on the forward strand.
GCGTCCGGGACAAGCGGTCCCATGCGGAAGCGCATGGTGCCCTTGCCGGTCGTGAAGACCTCGCCGATCAGCACGCGGCTCTTCCGCGACACGCAGCGCGCGCCGGCATCGCAGGTCTGCAGCTCGGCGCAGCGGTAGACCACCAGCGTGGACACCTCGGCGCGCGCGGGTCCCGGCAGCCCGGCGGAGGACAGAACGGCCAGGGCGATGGCAAGCCCCCGAACCATCTCAGCCACACCTCCCGGTGAACCGCTTGCCGCGATTGCCGGTATAGAGAAACCCGCCCGCCGCGTCGATCCGCAGGACGTGGTCCGGAAAGGCCTCGAGCCGCCAGCCGCCGTCTACGGCCTGCGCCGCATAAGGCCCCTGCCAGTCGATCCACAGATGGGCCCCGTCCGGCCCCCGCGCCGCAACCTCGATCTGCAGCGTCGACGGCGCGCACATCGCCTTCGCATCGCCCCGGCATTGCTCGGACGCAATACAGGTCAGGGCGGCGGCCGGCAGCGGCGCCATCAGCGCAAAGACAGGGACAAAGGCCAGCCCCACCCCTTTCATCTTTCTGAAAATACTCAATTCCACCCCGGACACCCCGCTCATCCGCCCAGGAAGGAGCGCCGGACCTCCGGGTCCGCCAGCAGCTCCTGCCCGGTTCCGGTGAAGGCGTTGCGCCCCTGTACCAGCACATAGCCGCGATCGGCGATCTCCAGCGCCTGGCGGGCGTTCTGCTCCACCATCAGGATGGAGATGCCGGTGCGCGCCACCTCGATGATCCGGTCGAACAACTCGTCCATCACGATGGGCGAGACACCGGCGGTGGGCTCGTCCAGCATCAGCACCTTGGGTTCGGTCATCAGCGCGCGCCCCACGGCCACCTGCTGGCGCTGCCCGCCCGACAACTCCCCCGCCGGCTGGCGGCGCTTTTCGTGCAGGATCGGGAACAGCGTATAGACCTGCTCCATCGTGGCGGAATAATCGTCCCGGCGCAGGAAGGCGCCCATTTCCAGGTTCTCCTCGACGCTCATCGAGGTGAAGATGTTCGAGGTCTGCGGCACGAACCCCATGCCCTGGGCCACCCGGTCCTGCGGCGTCAGGCCCGAGATGTCGTGCCCGTCCAGCCGCACATGGCCCGCGCGCAGGGTCAGCATGCCGAAGACGGCCTTCATCGCGGTGGACTTGCCCGCGCCGTTGGGGCCGACGATCACGGCGATCTGGCCTTTTTCCACCGCGATCGTGCAGTCGTGCAGGATGTCCGGGCCCGACTTGCCATAGCCGCCGGTCATGCCCGCGCCTTCCAGGAACGGCCCGCCGGGCGCATCCGTCACCGGCCCGGACCGCCGCGTGGGATCCACCGTGCCTTCGCCGCCCGTGCGGGTGATGGAGGCGTCGTGATTGCCGCGGTCGTCCTGATACGGGTTATTCGCCATGCGCCGCCTCGCCCCGGACCTGATCCGGGGCCTCCCGTTGCGGGCGGGCAGAGGTCCCGGCGCAGGGCCGGGACTGCGTCGGACGGATCATCCCGCCACCTCCTTGTTCTTGAGCCCGGTGCCCAGATAGGCCTCGATCACCTGCTCGTTGGCCTTGATCTGGTCCAGCGTGCCCTCGGCCAGCTTCCGGCCCTCGGCCATCACGATGACCGGGTCGCAGATGCGGCCGATGAAATCCATGTCATGCTCGATCACGCAGAAGGTATAGCCGCGCTCCACATTCAGGCGCACGATGGTGTCGGCGATGGTGTTCAGAAGCGTGCGGTTCACGCCCGCGCCCACCTCGTCCAGAAAGACGATCTTGGCATCCACCATCATCGTGCGCCCGAGTTCCAGCAGCTTCTTCTGCCCGCCCGAGATCGCGCCGGCCGGGTGGTCGGCCAGATGCGAGATGGTCAGGAAATCCAGCACCTCGTCGGCCTTCGCGCGCAAGGCGCGCTCCTCCTCGGCGATGCGGCGGCGCGCGGTCCAGGTGTTCCACAGCGTCTCGCCCGTCTGCCCGCCGGGCACCATCATCAGGTTCTCGCGGCAGGTCATCGAGGAAAACTCGTGCGCGATCTGGAAGGTGCGCAAGAGCCCCTTGTGAAACAGCGCATGCGGCGGCAGCCCGGTGATGTCCTCGCCATCCATCCAGACGGTGCCCGAGGTCGGCGGCAGGGCGCCCGCGATCACGTTGAACAGCGTCGTCTTGCCGGCCCCGTTGGGGCCCACCAGCCCGGTGATCGAGCCCTTGGCGATCTCCAGCGAGGCACCGTCCACGGCGCGGAAGCCGCCGAAATGGCGGTGCAGGTTGTCGACGCGGATCACCGTGGAGCACCTCTCTTGCGGCGCATGAGCTGCGCTCTTCATCCTGTTGTCACGGCCCGGAAAAAACCTTCCGGGCCGCCTGTGTTTCCGGTCGTCTTACTTGAACTCGACCGTCTCGGGCGCGCCGCCCTTCAGCTCGTAATGGCGATAGGTGCCGGCGGCTTCGCCGGGGCCGATCAGCTCGACATTGGTGGCGCCGACATAGTCGATCTCGCCACCATCGGCGAGGATCTGCAGCGCGCGGCCCAGCTCGCCCGGCAGGATCTTCTCGCCCGGGGCGTTGGCCACGTCCAGCACGTTGGCGGCCACGGCCTCGGAGGTGGCGGCGCCCCCCTTCATCATCGCCAGCGCGATCAGCGCCGCGGCGTCATAGGCTTCGCGGGTGAACGAGCTTTCGCCGTTCACGCCCGCAGCCGCGGTGATGGCGGCAAAGGCGTCGGCGCCTGCGCCCTCGCTCCACGGCACCGCGCCGAACGAGCCTTCCATGTCGGCCCCCAGCTCGGCGAACAGGGCGTCGCCATACATGCCGTCGCCCATCATGAAGGTGTCGAACGCGCCCGAATCCAGAGCGGCCTGGATCATGCCCTTGCCGCCGGAATCCGAGTAGCCCAGGGTGACGAGGATGTCGCCGCCGGCCGAGGCGAGCGCGCCCACCTCGGCGGAGTAGTCGGCCTTGTTGTCCTCATGCGGGGCGTTCAGGGTGACGCTGCCGCCCGCGGCCTCGAACGCCGCGATGAAGCTGTCGGACAGGCCCTTGCCGTAGTCGTTGTTGGTGTAGGTCACCGCAACTTCGGAGATGCCGCGCGCCGACAGGATCTCGGCCAGCACGACGCCCTGACGCGCATCCGACGGCGCGGTGCGGAAGAACAGGCCGTTGTCCTCGGCGGTCGACAGCGCCGGCGAAGTGGCCGAGGGCGAGATCATCGGGATGCCGTTGGCCAGTGCCACGTTCGACAGGATCGCGCCGGTCACACCCGAACAGTCGGCCCCCATGATGGCGACGATGCCGTCGGTGGTCACCAGGCGTTCGGCGGCGGCCGTGGCGGCGGCAGCGTCGACGCAGGTGCTGTCCGCGCGCACCGGGACCAGCGTCACGCCGTCCAGGAAATTGCCGCTGTCATTGACTTCGGCCAGCGCCAGTTCGGCGCTGTCGGCCATCATCGGGGTCAGCGATTCGATGGGACCGGTATAGCCCAGGATGACGCCGATCTTGGCTTCGGAGGCGTGGCCGGCCGCGAAGACGGCACCGGCGGTCAGCGCCGTGGCCGCGCTGGCCAGAAGCAGCTTTTTCATGTTTCAACTCCCATGTTGGAACGTTTTGTCCAGACAAAACCCTAGGCGGGGCGCAAACAAAAGAAAAGAGGGCATCACGCGTGGCCGGGGCGCGTTTGCCCTTGTCCGTCGCGGTCGGGTGCCCATATCCGCTGCACAGGAGGTGCCGCCATGATCAAATCCCTGTTCACCGGTCTTGCCGCCGCGCTGGTTGCGGTGCCGCTCTGGGCCGAGACCATCGAGACCTCGGCTGGCGCGCTGCGGGTCGAGCCGGTGGTCGAGAACCTCGACACGCCCTGGGCGTTCGGCTTTCTGCCCGATGGCACCATCCTGGTCACCGAACGCGAAGGCACGCTCTGGGCCGTCCGCCCCGATGGCACGCGGGTGTCGGTGTCGGGCCTGCCGCGCATCCTGGTGGACGGGCAGGGCGGGTTGCTGGACGTTCTGGTGCCGCGCGACTTTGCCCAGAGCCGCGAGCTGTTCTTCACCTATGCGCGCAAGCAGCTGATCCGGGGATCGGGGACAGCGGTCTATCGCGCGCGGCTTTCGGACGCGGGCGACACGCTGGAAGCGGGCGAGACGATCTTTTCCATCGCCCGCGGCACCGGCGGCGGGTTCCATTTCGGTTCGCGCCTGGTAGAGGCACCGGACGGCACGCTGTTTGTCACCATCGGCGACCGCGGCAATGCCGATCAGGCGCAGGATCTGTCGATGCATAACGGTTCGGTCCTGCGGATCGACCGCGACGGCAAGGCCCCCGCGGACAACCCCTTTGTCAACGACCGCAACGCGCAGCCCGAAATCTGGTCCTATGGCCATCGCAACCCGCAGGGCGCGGCGCTGGATGGCGCGGGCCAGCTTTGGGTCAACGAACACGGGGCCCGCGGCGGGGACGAGGTGAACCGCGTGCTTCCGGGCCGCAACTATGGCTGGCCGGTGATTTCCTACGGCACCAATTACGACGGCTCCAGGATCGGGACCGGCACCGCGCGGGACGGCATGGAACAGCCGGTCCATTACTGGGACCCGTCCATCGCGCCGTCGGGCATGGTGTTTTACGATGGCGCCATCGGGGCCTGGGCGGGCAGCGCCTTTGTGGGGTCTCTGAAATTCGACTACATTGCGCGCCTGGCGGGCGATCCGCTGGCCGAGATCGAACGCATCGAAAGCGATGCGACGATCCGGGTGCGCGATGTGCGCCAGGGCCCCGAGGGCGGGCTGTGGTTCCTCAGCGTGGGCAATGGCGCGCTGTACCGCCTCGTTCCGGCCGAGGCCGGCTGAGGCGACCCAAGGCTGGGCAATCCGGCGCGTTCGTGGCAGGCTCTGCGCAAATTGCCACAGGAGAGTGCCATGCCCCGCCTCGATGCCGCCCTTGCCCTGATCCTTGCCACCGCCACGCCGCTGGCCGCGCAGGACGCCTATTTCCAGAGCTATGACGCCATGCGCGGCGAGATGGACGCCATGATCATGGCGCGCGAGACCCAGGCGCTGATGCTGCGCTTTGGCGGCGCGGACGAGATGACCGAGGTGCAGCTCGACAATCTCGATGTGCAGGTCGACCAGCTGTATCCCAACCGGCTGGACAATGTCGCGCTGATCCGCCGGGTGGAGCACGACAACGGCTTTGTCCAGGAACTGATCGCTTATTGGGAAGACTGGCGCTATCTGTACGCCTATGTCTTCTATCACGTGCGCGATGATGCGGTGATCTCGATCAATTTCCGCTTCAACAGCGACTTTGCCAAGCTGAATCCGCTGTTCTAGGTTCTGCCGGCCCAGCCGTCCCGCGACAGCGCGTAATAGGCGGTGTCGCACCATTCGGTGTCGCCATAGAGGAAGTTCTTTTCCGCCGTGCCGGTGCAGACAAAGCCCAGCCGCTGCAGCAGCCGGGCCGAGGCGGTGTTGCGCGGGTCGATCTCGGCCGTCAGCGCATCGGCCTCGGGAAAGCGGGCAAAGGCCGCCGCGACAAGCGCCTGCAGCGCCTCGGTGGCCAGCCCCGCGCCCCAATGGGCGGGGGCGAACATGTAGCCGATCTCGTAGCGCCGGAACATCGCCACGCGACCGATCAGAACGCCGTCCCGCTCTACCGCGTATTCCAGATGCTCGTCCGGGGCCTCGCGCAGGAAACCGTCAAGCGAGGCGCGGGTCTTTTCAGGATCGCCATCGGCGGGCCGGTCCCAGTAGCGCATCACCTGCGGATCGGAATACATCGCATGCAGCGCGTCCAGATCGTCGGCACGAAACGGACGCAAGAGCAGGCGTTCGGTTCGGATCACACCGACAGTCTCTGCGCATGGGCGCCGCGCTCGCGGTAGGGGGTCGTCTCGTAATGCGCGCGGTAGCATTTCGAGAAATGCGAGGGCGAGGCAAAGCCGCAGGCCAGCGCCACGTTGATCACGCTCATATCGGTCTGCATCAACAGGTTGCGCGCCTTCTGCAGGCGCAGTTCCATGTAATAGCGCTTGGGCGAGCGGTTGAGATAGCGGCGGAACAGCCGTTCCAGCTGGCGCGTCGACATGCCGACGTCGCGGGCCAGGATCGAGGGGCTGATGGGCTCTTCGATATTGGCCTCCATCTTCTGGATGACCTGGCTCAGCTTGGGGTGGCGCACGCCGATCCGGGTGGGGACCGACAGGCGCTGGGTGTCCTGGTCGGTGCGGATCGAGGAATAGATCTGCTGGTCCGCCACCGCGCTGGCCAGTTCCTCGCCGTGATCGTTCGAGATCATCTGCAGGAACAGGTCGATGGACGACGTGCCGCCCGCGGTGGAAAACCGCGTGCCGTCGATGGTAAAGACCGATTTGGTCAGTTCGACCTCGTCGAACTCCTCGGCAAAGCTGTCCTGGTTTTCCCAGTGGATCGTCGCCCGCTTGCCATCCAGCAGCCCCGCCTCGGCCAGCGTAAACGACGCGGTGCACAGCCCGCCCATGCGCAGCCCCTTGCGTGCCTCGCGCCGCAGCCAGTTCAGCAGGCGCTTGGTGGTGGCCTTCTGCACATCCATGCCGCCGCAGATCACCACCGTGTCATCGCGGTGCAGTTCGTCAAGATCGCCATCCAGCTGGAACACCGTGTTGGTGGAACAGCTGATCGTCTCGCCGCCCTCGCCGATCACCCGCCATTCGTACAATGTCTTGCCCGACATCCGGTTGGCCAGGCGCAGGCAGTCCAGCGCGGCGGCAAAGGACAGCAGCGTGAAGTTCTGCAGCAGCACGAACACAAAGCGGCGCGGTTTCGCCGGAACCTTGTCAAGTTCGACGATATGGCGCTGCATCGGGGGAAGCATGGAACGGTTTCCTTCTGGTCAGAGTCCGGCCGGTCTGCGCAGCCGTGCCCAGCAGATGGGCAGAACTGTCCAGCAGCGTCAAGACATGACGGAAAAATCGCAACTGGCCAGCCGCAGGAGCCTGCGCTAGAGAGGGCCGTGTTGACGCTAACGCCCAGCTTTGCGGAGAAATCAGATGACCGAGTGGCAGAAAACGACCTGGCGCAGCCTTCCGCGGGTGCAGATGCCGGATTATACGGACGCGGCGGCGCTGGCCGCCGTCGAGGCGCAGCTGTCCAAGTATCCGCCGCTGGTCTTTGCCGGCGAGGCGCGCCGCCTGAAGCGCGCGCTTGGCGAGGCCGCGCGAGGCGAGGCGTTCCTGCTGCAGGGCGGCGATTGCGCCGAAAGCTTCGAGCAGTTTTCGGCCGACGGCATCCGCGACACGTTCAAGGTGATGCTGCAGATGGCCATGGTGCTGACCTTTGGCGCCAAGGTGCCGGTGGTCAAGGTGGGCCGCATGGCGGGTCAGTTCGCCAAGCCGCGCAGCGCGCCCACCGAGGTGGTGAACGGCGTGGAACTGCCCAGCTATCGCGGCGACATCATCAACGAACTGGCCTTTACCCCCGAGGCGCGCATCCCCGATCCGCGCAAGATGCTGCAGGCCTACACCCAGGCGGCGGCCACGCTGAACCTGCTGCGGGCCTTCTCTACCGGCGGTTATGCGGATGTGCACCAGGTGCACAGCTGGACGCTGGGCTTTACCGAAAGCGAAAAGGCCGAGGCCTATCGCGAGATGGCGGGCCGGATCAGCGACACGCTGGATTTCATGAAGGCAGCCGGCGTCAGCGGCGACCAGGCGCATACGCTCAAGGTGGTGGATTTCTACACCAGCCATGAATCGCTGCTGCTGGAATACGAAGAGGCGCTGTGCCGGCTCGATTCGACCTCGGGCAAATGGCTGGCGGGTTCGGGCCACATGATCTGGATCGGCGACCGCACGCGCCAGCCTGACGGCGCGCATGTGGAATTTGCCCGCGGCGTGCTGAACCCGGTGGGTCTGAAATGCGGCCCGACCACCTCCGCCGAGGATCTCAAGGTGCTGATGGCCAAGCTGAACCCGGAAAACGAGGCGGGCAAGCTGACGCTGATCGCGCGCTTTGGCGCGGGCAAGGTGGGCGAACACCTGCCGCGCCTGATCAAGGCAGTGCAGGAAGAGGGCGCGCACGTGCTCTGGGTCTGCGACGCGATGCATGGCAACACGATCAAGTCGGCCACCGGCTACAAGACCCGGCCTTTCGAGAGCGTGCTGCGCGAGGTGCAGGAGTTCTTTGCCATCCACAAGGCCGAAGGCACGATCCCCGGCGGCGTGCATTTCGAGATGACGGGCCAGGACGTGACCGAATGCACCGGCGGTGTGCGCGACGTGACCGAAGAGGATCTGTCCGACCGCTATCACACCGCCTGCGATCCGCGTCTGAACGCGTCGCAATCGCTGGAACTGGCCTTCCTCGTGGCCGAGGAACTGACGGCGCTGCGCAGCGCGCAGGCCCGGGCCAAGGCGGGCTGACCGCTGCCCCGCGGCGGCGGGGCAGCCGCGCAGGCGTCAGTCGTTGGAGACCACAAGGCGCAGATGCACCTTTGGCGGCGCGGGCGTGAACGGCTGCGCCGGTTCTGCCAGGCCCTGCGGTGCGGGACGGCGGTCGGGCAGGGCGGGCGTTGTCTCCGCCATCGGGGCCTGCCCGGCGCTGTGGCTGTCCAGAAGGAAGCGGCGCGGTGTGCGGCCCAGCCGTCCATGAGTGACAATCGCCCCCAGCGCCCGGGTCAGATCGCCGAAATCCGACCGCAGCGGCAGCAGCACCATCTCGGCAGAGAGCGCGGGCTTGCCCAGCCCGGTTTCGGCCTGCAGCGACAGGTGCAGCGGCACCGCCTCTTCGAACAGCGGCGTGATGGCACGGCGCAGTTGGTCGCGGTCCTTCGGGGCCATCAGGCAGGCCAGCGGCATCCCGGCCACCTGCATCCCGAGCAGATCGCCGACATGCGATCCGGCCACGCGGAACTTGGCCATGCCGGGCGCGATGCGCTCCAGCAGAAAGGCGTTTTCCAGCGCCGCCTCGATCCCGCGGGGGTCGATCTGGCTGCGCATCGGCACCTTGCCGTCCTCGCACAGCGCCTGCCAATAGGTCTCGACCTGGCGCAGCGGCGCGCGGCGCTGGTGACGCTCCCGCGCCGTCATGGAGACCACATCCCGACCGTTTTCGTCTTTCCCGAACATCTTGTCATCCTCACCCTGGATCGTACCCTGGATGCAGCCGGCCAGGCCCCCGTGACCAGACTGCGTAATCCATGTTAACAACTCCTTACTAACCGAAGCGCATCGCAATTTCGCCTCATTTCCGGCCCAAGGGTTAACGCCGTGCAAGGTCCGGGCGCCTTGCACGGCGGCTTGCCATGCCGCGCCGATCCCGCTACGCCCGGCAAAACGGCAAGGGAACGGCAGGAATGCGGCACTCGATGACGGGCTTTGCGGTGCGCCAGGGCGGCAGGCTGGGGCTGGGCTGGACCTGGGAGCTGCGCGGCGTGAACGGCAAGGGGCTGGACCTGCGCCTGCGCCTGCCCGACCGGGTCGAGGGGCTGGAGCCGCTGGTGCGCGCGGCGGCCACGAAACGGCTGGCGCGGGGCAATGTGCAGATCGGGCTCAGGCTGGCCTCGGACGGGGGCGAGGCGGCGCTGCGGCTGGATCCTGTACAGATGGGCGTGGTGCTGGACGCCATGGCCGAGATCGAGACCCGGGCGATGGAGGCAGGCCTGTCGCTGGCACCGTCGACGGCGGCCGAGATCGTGGGATTGCGCGGCGTGCTGAGCAGCGAGGCGGCGGAGGCGGATCCTGAGCCGCTGCGCGCCGCGCTGATGGCGGATTTCGAGGCGGCGCTCGGCGCCTTTGTCGAGATGCGCGCCAGCGAGGGGGCGGCGCTGGCCGAGGTGCTGGCGCGCCAGCTGAGCGAGATCGAAACGCTTGTCGCCGCCGCCGAAGGCGCCGCCGCCGCGCGAGGCGACGCGCAGAAGGCCCGGCTGGCCGCACAGCTGGCACGGGTGATGGAGAACACCGACGGCGTGGACCCGGCCCGCGTGGCGCAGGAACTGGCGCTGATTGCGGTCAAGTCCGACATCACCGAAGAGATCGACCGCCTGCGCGCCCATGTCACCGCCACCCGCAAGCTCTTGGCCGAGACCGGCAGCATCGGGCGCAAGCTGGATTTCCTCTGCCAGGAGTTCAACCGCGAGGCCAATACGCTCTGTTCCAAGTCCGGCGATGCCGAGCTGACGCGGATCGGGTTGTCGCTCAAGACCGTGATCGACCAGATGCGCGAGCAGGTGCAGAATGTGGAGTGAGCCATGAGCGACCGGCGCGGCCTTCTGATCATCCTGTCCTCGCCCTCGGGCGCTGGCAAGTCGACCCTGTCGCGCATGTTGCTGGACTGGGACCCCACCTTGCGCTTTTCGATCTCGGCCACCACCCGCGCGCCGCGGCCGGGCGAGGTGGACGGGCAGCATTACCATTTCCTCGGCGAGGACCAGTTCAAGCGCCAGGTGGGGCAGGGCGGCATGCTGGAGCATGCCCATGTCTTCGGCCATTTCTACGGCAGCCCGCGCGCGCCGGTCGAAGAGGCGATCGGGGCGGGCTGTGACGTGCTTTTCGACATCGACTGGCAGGGCGCGCAGCAGATCGTGAACTCGGCCCTTGGCATGCACACGCTGTCGGTCTTCATCCTGCCGCCCTCGATTGCCGAGCTGCGCCGCCGGCTGGTCAGCCGCGGGCAGGACGCCCCGGAGGTGATCGCCAGGCGGATGCAGAAAAGCTGGGACGAGATCAGCCACTGGGGCAGCTATGACTACGTTCTGGTGAATGACGATCTGGACGTGACCTTTGCGCGGCTCAAGACCATCGTCACCGCCACCCGCCTGCGCCGGCTGCAGCAGCCGAGGCTGGTGGACCATGTGCGCGCGCTGCAAACCGAATTCGAGGAACTGCCATGACGCTTTACGCCCTGGACGACATCGTGCCCACGCTGGATCCCTCGGCCTGGGTTGCGCCGGATGCCAACCTGATCGGAAAGGTGGTGCTGGAGGCAGACAGTTCGGTCTGGTTCGGGGCCACGCTGCGCGGCGACAACGAGGAGATCCGCGTGGGCGCGGGATCGAACCTGCAGGAAAACGTGGTCTGCCACACGGACATGGGGTTTCCGCTGGTGATCGGGCCGGGCTGTACCATCGGCCACAAGGTCATGCTGCATGGCTGCACCATCGGCGAGAACTGCCTGATCGGCATGGGCGCCGTGGTGCTGAACGGCGCACGGATCGGGCGGGATTGCCTGATCGGCGCGGGCGCGCTGATCACCGAGGGCAAGGAGATCCCCGATGGCAGCCTGGTGATGGGAATGCCGGGCAAGGTGGTGCGGATGCTGGACGAGGGCCAGATCGCCGGCCTGCGCGGCTCGGCCGCGCATTACCGGGCGCGGGCGCGGCAGTATGCGGCGGGCTTGCGGGCCTTGTAGGGCAGGCGGCCTCCGGGACAGCGGTGCCGGGTGGTTGTTCGGGACGAACCGACGTGGTGGCCGACCCGCCGCCTTGGGTCTCCCGGACCGGATGCGCGGCGCAGGCGGGGCCCGGGAGTATTTGCCGGAAAGATGAAAGAGCAGGATCGGGAGAGCGTGATGAAACCCAGTTTGCAGCGGCCGGTGGTGCCCTTGGAGGGCGTGTCGACGCCGGTGGTCAGCCCGATCATGCCGTCGGTGGTCTATGCCGCCGAAACCCCCGATGTGCTGGACGCGCAGTACGAGGGACGGGCGCAGGGCTATACCTATGCCCGCGAGGGCCATCCCAACGCCGATCTTCTGGCGCGCCGGATCGATGCGCTGGAGGGGGTCACGGGCGGGATCGTGACCGGATCGGGCATGGCGGCGGTGAGCGCGGCGCTTCTGGGGCTGTGCAAGGCGGGCGATCACGTGGTGGGGGGCGACCAGCTTTATGGCCGGTCGCTGCGGCTGATGGCCGAGGATCTGCCGCGGCTGGGCATCGCCACCGCGCTGGCGGATGCCACCGACGCGGCCGCGGTTGCGGCGGCGCTGCGCCCCGAGACGCGGATGGTGCTGATCGAGGTGGTGTCGAACCCGACGATCCGGATTGCCGATCTGGACGGGATCGCGGCGCTGTGTGCCGCGCGCGGCGTGCTTCTTGCGGTGGACAACACCTTTACCACGCCGCGTGCGATCCGCCCCTTCGACCATGGCGCGGATATCGTGATCCATTCGGTGACCAAGCTTCTGTCCGGGCATTCGGATGCCACGCTGGGCTGGGTGGGCGCGCGCGATTCCGAGGTGGCGGCGCGGCTGAACGTCTTTGCCGTCACCAGCGGTCTGACCGCCAGTCCGTTCGATTGCTGGCTGGCCGAGCGCGGGCTGGCGACGTTCGATCTGCGCTTTGACCGGGCGCAGGCCAACGCGCAGCGGCTGGCCGATCATCTGGCCGGGGCACCGGGGGTGCGCCGCGTGCTGTATCCCACACGGCCCGATCATCCCGAGGCCGCGCGCGGGCAATCCCTGCTGCGGGGGCAGGGCTGCAACATGCTGAGTTTCGAGATCGACGGCGGGCGAGCCGAGGCCAATGCCTTTGCCCGCGGCGCGCAGGGCATCGCCTTTGCCCCCACGCTGGGGGATGTGGGCACCACGCTGTCGCACCCGCTGTCCTCGTCGCACCGGGCGCTGAGCGCCGAGGCACAGGCGGCGGTGGGGCTGTCGGAGGGGTTCTTCCGGGTCTCGGTGGGGCTGGAGGACCCCGACGCGCTGATCGCCTGTTTCGACCGCGGGCTGGAGGCGGCGCGGGGCGTGTGATGCACGGGCTGGCCGCGGATTTTGTGGCAGCGATCCCGCTGCCGGCCATCCTGATCCGCCGCGACGAGCGGATCGAGGCGGCCAATGACGGCGCGCGCAAGCTGCTGGGCCCGGGGATCGAGGGCCGGCATTTCATCACCGCGCTGCGCCAGCCCGGCCTGCTGGACGCCATCGAGGCCTGCCTGCGCGACGGCACGCCGCGGCGCACGCAGTATCTGACCAGCGACGGCCGGCAGGACACCACCTTTCGCGTCACGGTGCGCGCGGTGATGCTGGAGGCCGGCCGCGGCACGCTGGTGAGTTTCGAGGACATCACCCATGTCGAGCAGATCGGCCAGATGCGGCGCGATTTCGTCGCCAATGTCAGCCACGAGTTGCGCACGCCGCTGACCGCCATCATCGGCTTCATCGAGACGCTGAAAGGCCCGGCGCAGAACGATCCGGCGGCGCGTGGCCGGTTCCTCGACATCATGCTGGACGAGGCCTTGCGGATGAACCGGCTGGTGGGCGACCTGCTGTCGCTGAGCAAGGTGGAGGCCGAAGAGCGTGTGCGCCCCACCGACAGCGTCGACGCGGGCGCGCTGATCGCCTCCACGCTGCACGGGCTGGCGCAGCTGGCCGAGACGGCCGGGGTGACGCTGGACTCGGACCTGCCGAAGACGCGCTGTGTCATTCCCGGCGATGTCGACCAGCTGCGCCAGGTGCTGACCAACCTGGTGGAGAACGGCATCAAGTATTCCGGGCGCGGCGCCTCGGTCACGGTCCGGCTGAGCGGCCCGGATTACGAGCCGCAGGTGCGCGGGCAGGGGGTGCGGATCACCGTCACCGATACCGGGCCGGGCATCGACCCGCTGCATCTGCCGCGGCTGACGGAGCGGTTCTACCGCGTCGACAGCCACCGCTCGCGCGAGATGGGGGGCACCGGGCTGGGGCTTGCCATCGTGAAACATATCGTGAACCGCCACCGGGGCCGGTTGCGGGTGGACAGCACACCGGGCGAGGGCACGGTCTTTACCGTGGTGCTGCCCAAGGCGTGAGTCGGCGCATGCGCCTGCAATTCGGGCGATCTGGACAAGATTCAACCTATGCGAAAGTGCGCTTTCGCAAGGCCTGTGTGCCGGGCGGTGGAAAACGGCTTGTCTGCAGGGTCTTATCGCGATGACTTCACGTCAACCCGGATCGCGACAGTGCCGACAAATGCCGGAAATCCGCGTGTTGCGCCGGATTCCGGCCGCCGCCGCATCCGGGTTCATAAAACTGTTACACAATCGTCACAAAACCATAGTGTGGCGCGACTAGCTGTGCGCTCGGAGATCATCGTGGGGATGATCGATTCCTAAGTTCAGGGAGCTATCTCAATGAAATTCGCAAAACTGACCGCCTCCACTCTGGCGATCGCTTCGGTTGCTTCGGTTGCTGCCGCGCGTGACAACGTCCAGGTTGCCGGTTCTTCGACCGTTCTGCCCTATGCCTCGATCGTGGCAGAAGCGTTCGGCGAAAACTTCGACTTCCCGACCCCGGTCGTGGAATCGGGCGGTTCGTCGGCTGGTCTGAAGCGCTTCTGCCAGGGCGTCGGCACCGAGCACACCGACATTGCAAACGCATCGCGCGCAATCCGTGAATCGGAAATCGCCGCCTGTGCCGAAAACGGCGTGACCGACATCATCGAAGTGCGCATCGGCTATGACGGCATCGTGTTCGCGTCGCAGCTGAACGGCCCGGCCTACACCGCCTTCACCCAGGCAGACCTGTTCAACGCCCTGGCTCCGAAGGTCATGGTGGACGGCGCTCTGGTCGACAACCCGCACACCAAGTGGTCGGACTTCAACGCCGATCTGCCGGCCGAAGACATCCTGGCCTTCATCCCGGGCACCAAGCACGGCACCCGCGAAGTCTTCGAAGAGAAGGTGATCGCGGTTGGCTGTGAAGAAACCGGTGCCATGGCAGCCATGATCGCCGGCGGCATGTCGGAAGACGACGCCGAGGACGCATGCCTGGCAGTGATGTCGGACGGCCGCGCCGTGGACATCGACGGTGACTACACCGAGACCCTGGCCTCGATCGACGCCAACGCAAACGGCATCGGCGTGTTCGGCCTGGCGTTCTACGAGAACAACACCGACAAGCTGAAGGTCGCCACCATGGCCGGTGTTGCTCCGTCGACCGAGACCATCTCGACCGGCGAATACCCCGTGTCGCGCCCGCTGTACTTCTACGTCAAGAAGGCCCACATCGGCGTGATCCCCGGCCTGAAAGAGTATGCCGAGTTCTTCGTCTCCGACGAGATCGCCGGCCCCGACGGCCCGCTCGCCGCTTACGGCCTCGTTTCGGACCCGGAACTGGCAGCCACCCAGCAGATGATCGCTGACGAGCAGGTCATGGGCGAAGGCATGTAATTCACCCCTGACGGGTTGATTGCAGTCAAATGCCAAGGGGCGGCATATTCCGCCGCCCCTTTCTTCTTTTAGGACCTTTTCCAATCAAGTTTCCGGGGGGCATATGCCTGTTTTGTGGCTCATACTTATCGTGCTGGTGATCGGCGCGGTTGGCTTCGTGATCGGCCGTCAGAAGGCGCTCGGCTCTGCCGGCGGCGACAGCCGCGAACTTCACTCGCTGCCGACCTATTACGGGTCGAACGTGTTCATGAAAGTTGTGGTGCCTGCGCTGCTGCTGATGGTTGTCTGGCTGGTCGTGCAGCCCCTGATGATCGAGAACACGATCTCGAAGATGATCCCGGACAGCGAGATCGACGCCGGGTCGAACCTTGGCCTCGTGATGGCCGAGGTGCGCCGCGCCGCCGAAGGGCTGGACAACGCCGTGGCCGCCGGGGCGATCTCGGAAGACATGGCGCGCAACGCCCGCGCGGATTTCACCGACATGACCACGCGTCTCAAGGACGCCGGACAGATCGTGACCTCGGAAATCACCCAGCCGATCCTGGCTGCGGCGCAGCAGTACCGGATCTCGACCTCGCGCGGCAGTCTGCTGATGACCATCGCGGTGATCGCCGTGGCGCTGGCCGGGCTGGCCTGGGCCTACATGCAGACGCACAAGGATTTCCGCGCCCGCAACGTGGTGGAGCAGGGGGTTCTGGCCATCCTGATCTCAGCGGCGTCGATCGCCATCCTGACGACCATCGGGATCGTCCTGTCGCTGATCGGCAACACGGTCGCCTTTGCCGATCTCTACGGCGTGGGGCTTCTGGTGCGCGAGCTGGGGCACGAGGAAATCGCGCGCATCGTCGCTGCGGACCCTGAGCTTGCCGCCAAGCTGGGCCAGGACTACTCGGACATCGAGTTCGGCATGGAGTATTACAGCGGCTGGGCACGGTCCTGGGCCGGTCTGGCCGACTTCTTCACCAATCTCGACTGGGCGCCCAGCTTCTCGGGTCGTGGCGGGGCATCGTCGCTTGGGATCATCCCGCTGCTCTGGGGCACGCTCTACATCTCGGTGGTGGCGCTTGTGGTGGCGGTGCCGATCGGCCTGTTCGCCGCGGTCTACCTGTCGGAATATGCCTCGAACCGCGTGCGCAGCTTTGCCAAGCCGATGCTGGAGGTGCTGGCCGGCATCCCCACCATCGTCTACGGTCTGTTCGCGCTGCTGACCATCGGGCCGATCCTGATGTCGGTCTTCGGGGACAACACAGTGGGCTGGATGCAGGGGCAGCGCGCCGTGCTGACGGCCGGTATCGCCATGGGCATCATGCTGATCCCCTTCGTCAGCTCGCTGTCGGACGACATCATCAACGCGGTGCCGCAAGCCATGCGCGACGGCTCTTACGGGCTGGGTGCGACCAGGTCGGAAACCATCCGGCAGGTTGTCCTGCCCGCCGCCCTGCCGGGCATCGTGGGTGCGATCCTGCTGGCCGCCTCGCGCGCCATCGGCGAGACCATGATCGTGGTGCTGGGGGCAGGGGCCGCCGCCCGCCTGAGCCTCAACCCGTTCGAGGCCATGACCACCGTGACCGCCAAGATCGTGTCGCAGCTGACCGGCGACAGTGACTTTGCCTCGCCCGAGGCGCTGGTCGCCTTCGCGCTTGGCATGACCCTCTTCCTCATGACGCTGGGGCTGAACGTCTTCGCCCTCTACATTGTCCGCAAGTACCGGGAGCAGTACGACTAATGACCGACGCAAGCATGGACAACGCCGCAGAGGGCGCACGTCGCACCATCTCGCTGTATGCAGATGACGACCTGACGCGGAAGCGCAACGCCGCCGAAAAGCGGTTCCAGGCCTACGGGATCGCCGCCATCGCCGCCGGGCTTTTCTTCCTGATCGTGCTTCTGGTGTCGATCGTGGGATCCGGCGTGGGCGCCTTCCAGCAGACCTTCATCACCGTGCCCGTCTATCTGGACGAGGCCAAGCTGGACAAGAACGGCAACCGCGATGTCGAGGACATCAAGAAGGTGTCGACCTTCGGCTACAACCCGCTGATCGAGCAGGCGGTGTTCGACAAGGTCACCGAGAACGGCATCGCCACGCCGCTGGCCAAGCGCGGCGACATGAAGGCGCTGCTGTCGGCCTCGGCCGCCGCACAGGTGCGGGATACGGTCATCGCCAACCCCGACCTGATCGGCCAGACCGTCGAGTTCCGGATTCTCGCCTCGTCGCGGGTGGACGGATACCTCAAGGGCCGGGTCAAGCGCGAAGACGTGGAGCGGGACAAGAACATCGACGCCGAGCATCTTGACCTTGTGGATGCCTTCGTCGCGTCGGGTGTGATCCAGAAGCAGTTCAACGTGGACTTCATCCTGGGGGCCGACGCCTCCGAAAGCCGGCCCGAACAGGCCGGGATCGGGGTGGCGATGCTGGGATCGTTCTTCATGATGATCGTGGTGCTGCTCCTGTCGCTGCCCATCGGTGTGGCCGCGTCGATCTATCTCGAGGAATTCGCGCCGCAGAACCGCTGGACCGACATGATCGAGGTGAACATCTCCAACCTCGCCGCGGTGCCGTCCATCGTGTTCGGTATCCTGGGCCTGGCGGTGTTTATCCAGTTCGCCCACCTGCCGCAATCCGCGCCGCTGGTCGGCGGCCTTGTGCTGACGCTGATGACCCTGCCGACCATCATCATCTCGACCCGCGCCTCGCTCAAGGCGGTGCCGCCGTCGATCCGCGATGCCGCGCTGGGTGTGGGGGCGTCCAAGATGCAGGCCGTGTTCCACCACGTTCTGCCCCTGGCCATGCCGGGCATCCTGACCGGCACCATCATCGGTCTGGCACAGGCGCTGGGAGAAACCGCTCCGCTGCTGCTGATCGGGATGGTGGGCTATATCGCCACCAACTATCCCGGCGGCATTGCCGAAGGCTTCCTGTCGCCCAACTCGGCCATGCCCGCCCAGATCTACGAATGGGCAAAGCGCGCCGACCCGGCTTATTACGAACGCGCCTGGGGCGGCATCATCATCCTGCTGGTCTTCCTGCTGACCATGAACATCATCGCCATCATCCTGCGCCGCCGCTTCGAGCGTCGCTGGTAAGACAAGGGTAGAGAAGCATGTACGACACGCCCAACACGGAGAGAGACGTGGACCAGAAGGAAATCAAGATCGAGGCGCGCGGCGTTCAGGTGTTCTATGGCACGACCCATGCGATCAAGGACGTGGACGTGGACATCGAGGACAAGACCGTGACCGCGTTCATCGGTCCCTCGGGCTGCGGCAAGTCCACTTTCCTGCGCTGCCTGAACCGGATGAACGACACGATCGACATCTGCCGCGTCGAAGGCAAGATCGAGATCGACGGCGACGACATTTATGACAAGCGCGTCGACCCGGTGCAGCTGCGCGCCAAGGTGGGCATGGTGTTCCAGAAGCCGAACCCGTTTCCGAAGTCGATCTACGACAACATCGCCTATGGCCCGCGCATCCACGGCCTGGCCAAGACCAAGGCCGACCTTGACGAGATCGTGGAAAAGTCGCTGCGCCGCGGCGCGATCTGGGACGAGGTCAAGGACCGTCTGCACGCGCCGGGCACCGGCCTGTCGGGTGGTCAGCAGCAGCGTCTGTGCATCGCCCGCGCCGTGGCCACCGAGCCCGAAGTGCTGCTGATGGACGAACCCTGCTCGGCGCTCGACCCCATCGCCACGGCCCAGGTCGAGGAGCTGATCGACGAGTTGCGCGAAAACTACTCGGTGGTGATCGTGACGCACTCCATGCAGCAGGCCGCCCGCGTCAGCCAGAAGACCGCGTTCTTCCACCTTGGCAACCTTGTGGAATTCGGCGAAACTGGCAAGATCTTCACCAATCCCGAAGACAGCCGCACCGAAAGCTACATCACGGGACGCATCGGGTAATTGATGCCGGAACTTCGCGAACACATCCAGCGGGCCTTCGATCGTGACCTCGAAGGCATCCAGGCGCAGATCATGAAAATGGGCGGTCTTGTCGAGGCCGCCATCATGAAGGCCGCCACCTCGCTGGAGACGCGCGACGAGGAACTGGCCGAAGAGGTGCGCCGCGGCGACGCGGCCATCGACAGTCTCGAAGAGATCCTGAACGAAGAGGCTGCGCGGGTCATCGCGCTCCGCGCGCCCACGGCGTCGGACCTGCGCATCGTGCTGAGCGTGATGCGCATGTCGGCCAACCTGGAACGCATCGGCGATCTGTCCAAGAACATGGCCAAGCGCACCGGCGTGCTGGTGCAGATGCATCCCATCGGCGGCACCTCGGCCTCGCTCCGCCGCATGGCGCGCGAAGTGGAGCTGATGCTGAAGGATGCGCTGGACGCCTATATCCAGCGCGACGAGGCGCTGGCGCTGGACGTGATCGACCGCGACCGCGATGTCGACCAGATGTACAATACCCTGTTCCGCGAGTTCCTGACCTTCATGCTGGAAGACCCGCGCAACATCACCGCCTGCATGCATCTGCATTTCATCGCCAAGAACATCGAGCGCATGGGCGACCATGTGACCTCGATTGCCGAGCAGGTGGTGTTCCTGACCTCCGGGCGCAAGCCTGACGACGTGCGCATCAAGCAAGACCGCACCTCGTCTGACGCTGCGCTCAGCACCGGTCTGGACAAAGATAAGGACTAGGACCCATGCCCGCCGATCAGCCCACTGTACTTGTCGTCGAGGACGAGGCGGCACAGCGTGAAGTGCTGAGCTACAATCTCGAAGCCGAAGGGTTCCGCGTGGCGCGGGCCGAGAACGGCGAAGAGGCGCTGGTGATCCTTGACGAGGAACACCCCGACATCATCGTGCTGGACTGGATGCTGCCCAACGTGTCGGGCATCGAGGTCTGCCGCCAGATCAAGAGCCGCCCCGACACGCGCAACGTGCCGATCATCATGCTCTCGGCCCGCTCCGAAGAGGTGGACCGCGTGCGCGGGCTGGAGACGGGCGCCGATGACTACGTCGTCAAACCCTATTCGGTGATCGAGCTGATGGCGCGGGTGCGCGCGCAGTTGCGCCGGGCGCGGCCCGCGGCGGCGGGGCTGCGGCTGGAATACGAAGACATCATTCTCGACAGCGAAACCCACCGCGTCACCCGCTCGGGTCAGGCGCTGAAGCTGGGGCCCACCGAGTTTCGCCTGCTGACCACCTTCATGGAAAAGCCGGGCCGCGTCTGGTCGCGTGAACAATTGCTTGACCGCGTCTGGGGGCGTGACATCTATGTCGATACCCGCACCGTGGACGTGCATATCGGACGTCTGCGCAAGGCGCTGTGCCAGCATGGCGGTGCCGATCCGCTGCGCACGGTGCGCGGGGCCGGATACGCGCTTGGCTGAGCACGGCGCGCCCGCGCTGCCGTGACGCAATCGCGGCGGTGTGGACCTGAGGAGAATGGCATGATCCGCCTGTGCATCCTGATGCTGGCCGCGCTTGGACTGGCGTCCGCCGCCCTTGCGCACGAGGTCCGCCCCGCGGTGGGCGATCTTTACACGCAGGATGGCCGTCTGGTGCTGGAGTTGCGGATCGTGGCCGAGCCGATGCTTGCCGGGGTCGACCTGCAGGGGGTGACCGACACCAACGACACCGATGGGTCGGACGCGGTGGACGCTCTGCGTGCGCTGCCCGCCGAAGAACTGGCGCAAAGGCTGGCCCCGGCGCTGCCCGGTCTCGTCGCGCGGCTGGATGTCCGGGTGGACGGGCAGGCGCTGGAGCTTGCACCCGTGCAGGTGCGCACCGATCCCGTCGGCGTGCCCGACCTGCCGCGGGAAAGCCAGGTGGTGCTGTCCGGCCCGCTGCCCCGCCGCGCCGCGACGGTGGAGCTGACCTGGCCTGCGGCCTATGGCACGCTGATCCTGCGGCAGCAGGGCGTGGCCGAGCCCTATACCGGCTTTCTGGCCGGGCAATCCACCGGTCCGATCCCGCTGTTCGGCGCGCGGCTGAGCCTGTCCGAAACGCTGCGCGCCTTTGCGCCGCTGGGCTTTGCCCAGGTACTGCCGCTGGGCCCGCAACACCTGCTGTGCGTGCTGGCGCTGGCCTTTCTGGCGGCCGGCACCATGCCGCTTGTGGCGCAGATGGCGGTCTTTGTGCTGGGCTACGGCGTGACGCTGGTCGCCGCGGCGCTGGGGCTGGTGGCGCTGCCCGGCGGGCTGGTGGCGGCGCTGCTGGCGGGGTCGCTGGTCTATCTGGGGATCGAGAACCTGCTGGCCGAGCGGCTGCAGCCCTGGCGTCTGGCGGCCGTGCTGGTCTTTGGCCTGCTGCACGGGCTGGCGCTGGCCGAGGTGCTGGTGCAGCTTGGCCTGCCGCAGGGGCGGGCCCCTGTCGCGCTGGCAGCGTTTCACGCCGGCGCAAGCCTTGCGCTGGCGGCGGCGCTGGCCTTTGTGCTGCTGCTGGTCTGGTACGCCCGGCGGGTGATCGACGGCGGCGCGGGACGGCGCGGCGCACAGGTGTTCTATGCCCTGCTGGCCCTTGGGTTTGCCGCGCTGGCGCTGCTGCCGGGGGATACGGCACTGGTCCGGGCGCTGGCAGGGCAGGTCTGGGCGTTTGCAGTCCCGCTGGCGGCGCTGGCGCTGGCCTGTCTGCTGGCGGTCACGCGGATGGAGACCTGGCAGCCTTATCAGCGCCTTGTTGCCCGTCCGGCCTCGCTGGCCATTGCCTGCGCCGGCCTCTGGTGGCTTGTGGCGCAACAGTTGCTCTGAACGGGCTTACGCCTTTTTCTTCTTTTTCTTCTTCCCGTCCCTGGACCCGGCTTTTTTCCTTTTGGCAGGGGCCGTGTCAGGTTTGGCCTTCTTGCCAGCCTTTGCCGTCTTCTTCTTCTTCTTCTTCTTCGCGCCGCCGGGTTTCGACGCATCGGCGTCCGCGCGCGGCTCGGGCACAGGCTGGGGCAGGGTGGCCAGGACTTCTCCGGCCGCGGAAATCAGCATTCTCGCGCGGATCAGCTGGACACGGGGCAGGGCGACCAGATCCTGCGGCCCGCTGGCCGCCAGATCGGCCGGGGTGACGATCCCCATCTCCGACATGGCACGCGCCATGGCCGGGCCCACCCCCCGGACTTTGAGCAGATCAGACATGTGCACCTCCTTTTCGGGGACGCAGTTCATCACATGCGATATACGATGTCTATACAAAATCCAAGCGATCCACAAACCGGCCCGGCAGGCCTTGCATTCCCCGGCATTTCCGTCTAACCGCTCCGCCACGAACCCCGCAGGCGGGGGCGGGCGTATCGGGGGAGACATCCCCGGGCGTCCACCGGTTGCCCCGGACATGGTCCGGAGTGATTCCCCGCCAAGGCTTGAAACCGGAAAGGAAACGAACGCATGGCTCTTCCCGAGTTCACCATGCGCCAGCTGCTGGAAGCTGGCGTGCACTTTGGCCACCAGACGCAGCGCTGGAACCCCCGCATGGGCGAGTTCATCTATGGCGCGCGCAACGGCATTCACATCATCGACCTGACGCAGACCGTCCCGATGCTGGACGCGGCGCTGAACGCCGTCCGCGAAACCGTGGCCAAGGGGGGCCGCGTGCTCTTTGTCGGCACCAAGCGCCAGGCCGCGCAGCCGGTGGCCGAGGCGGCCGAGAAATGCGCGCAGTATTACATGAACCACCGCTGGCTGGGTGGCACGCTGACCAATTGGCAGACCGTGTCCCAGTCCATCAACCGTCTGCGCCAGATCGACGAGCACATGGAAGGCGGCGCCGAAGGCCTGACCAAGAAAGAGCGCCTGAACATGGAGCGCGACCAGATGAAGCTTCAGGCGTCTCTGGGCGGCATCCGCGAGATGGGCGGCGTTCCGGACCTGTTGTTCGTGATCGACGTCAAGAAAGAGGCGCTGGCCGTGGCCGAAGCCAACAAGCTGGGCATCCCGGTCGTGGCGGTGGTCGATACCAACTGCTCGCCCAGTGGTGTCGATTACATCATCCCCGGCAATGACGACGCGGCACGCGCGATCTCGCTCTACTGCGATCTGGTCAGCCGCGCGGCGCTGGATGGCATGTCGGCCATGATGGGCGATGCGGGCATCGACCTTGGCGCGCTCGAGGACATGCCGGCCGAAGAGCTTCTGGCCGACGCGGCCGCTGCCGAACAGGGATAAGACGGAGTGTCGCAAAAGCGACATGCATCCGTGACATAGGCGGGGGGTCCGACGGCCCCCCGAACCCGGGCTGGCCGGGACCAGCAAGATGGAAATGAGGAGAGCCGAAAGATGGCGATCACTGCTGCACAGGTGAAAGAACTGCGCGAAATGACCGGCGCAGGCATGATGGATGCCAAGAAGGCGCTGACCGAAAACGATGGCGACATGGACGCCGCCGTGGACTGGCTGCGCACCAAGGGTCTGGCCAAGGCGGCCAAGAAGGCCGACCGCACCGCGGCCGAGGGCCTGGTGGCCGTCGTTGTCGACGGCGGCAAGGGGGTTGCGGTCGAGGTGAACTCGGAAACCGACTTCGTGGCCAAGAACGCCGAATTCCAGTCGATGGTGGGCGGGATCGCCCGCAACGCGCTGACGGTGGGCGATGTCGAGGCGCTTCTGGCGTCGGACATGGGCGGCAAGCCGGTCTCCGAAGTTGTCACTGACGCGGTGGCCAAGATCGGCGAGAACATGTCGCTGCGCCGCATGGCCTCGGTCGAGGGCGACACCGTTGCGGCTTATGTGCACAACGCCGTGGCGGACGGCATGGGCCAGATCGGCGTGCTGGTCGCCATGAAGGGCGGCACCGAGGAATTCGGCCGTCAGGTCGGCATGCACATCGCCGCGATGAACCCCGCCGCGCTGAACGAAGACGCGCTGGATCCGGCGGTTGTCGAGAAGGAAAAGCAGGTCCAGATGGACATTGCCCGCGAATCCGGCAAGCCCGACGCGGTGATCGAAAAGATGATCGTGGGCCGCATGAACAAGTTCATGGCCGAAGTGACGCTGCTGGGCCAGGCCTTTGCGCTGGACACCGACAAGACGGTGGCACAGGCGGCCAAGGATGCCGGTGCCGAAATCGTGGGCTTTGTCCGCATGCAGGTCGGCGAAGGCATCGAGAAGAAGCAAGAGGATTTCGCCGCCGAAGTGGCCAAGGCCGCCCAGGGCTGAACCTGTTGCGATCCGGACAGACGGCGCGGGGCTTCCCGCGCCGTTTTGCGTTTGCGGGTTTCGAGTGCGGGCCCGACCTGCCGCGCCAGGGCGGCCTTGAAGGCCCGGGACGTGTCAGACCCTTCCGGGGTCCCCTGAGACATTGGGGATGAGATCGGGGACCCCGAAAGGGTGCCGGCTCGCCACGCGATAATTGCGCCGCGGAACCGGCTCAAAGCTGCAGGGCCCGGAAATCGCCGGGGTGCCGCTCCTTCGTTCCATGGCCAAAGCCACCACTCACGGAACGCCTGCAGATTTGCAATTTCCCGGGCGTAAAGGAAGTCGGGTATTCCCGACCCGGGCAGCACGGCGGTTGATCGGCGGCACTTGTGTCAGAAAAGACATACGGAAAATAACAGGTTGCGCGAGGTTATTCACACGCGACCCGATTCCGGGGCAGGGCGCGCGCCGCTCAGGCCTGCAGCACGTACATCTGGTTCTGGAACGCCGCCTTGGCCACGGCCTGGGCGGTGGTTTCCACGTTCAGAGTCTCGCGCGCAAGGCGCAGGTGCTTTTCCACCGTGGCCTGGGTCAGCCCCATGATCTGGGCGATATCCTGCATCGTCTTGCCGTCGCCCACCCATTCCAGCGCCTCGCGCTGGCGCGGGGTCAGCACCTGGTTGGGCAGCATCATCGGCAGGGTCAGGATCTTGAGATGCACGAGGTTGTTCATCAGCACGATGTCCTGGCCGTGCTGGTCCCAGATGGCATCGGCATCGTCCTGGGTCAGTTCCGCGCGCGTGGTGAGCGAGATCGCCCCCTTGGCGCGGCTCGACACGGACTTGAAGCTGATGGTGTAGCCCGCATGCACCTTGTGGGTCAGGTTGAACTCCACCACCTTGCGGGCCTTTTCGTCCAGCGTGCCCCTCGTGACCTGCTCGCCCAGCATCCGCCAGCTGCACCAGCCTTCGTTCTCGAGCGCCCAGCGGACCATGGGTGCATGGCGGTATTGTCCACCTTCGACAAAGCCTTCGCGATAGGCCTTTGTGTGGTTCGACAACACGACGAAATCGTTTGGATCGCCCAGCGAGTTAGGTGTGATGAAGCGGGTGAAGCCATAGATCAGCCGGTCGAACCCGTAGCTGGCCATCTTGGCGCAATGCTTCTGCCAGAGGTCTTCGACCCCGTCGATATTGGTCAGCTCGATCAGATAGGCGCGCAGCTCGGGGGTCATGTGTCCTTCTCCAGGTGGCTGACAAGGGCGTCCATCGCCAGTGTATACCCGCGCGCGCCGAAACCACAGATCAAACCGATGGCGACCGGGCTGACATAGCTGTGGTGGCGAAAGCTTTCGCGGGCGTGGATGTTCGACAGGTGCAGTTCGATCACCGGCAGGTCGACGCTCTTGATGGCGTCCATCAGCGCGATGGAGGTGTGGGTATAGGCGCCGGCATTCAGGATCACGCCGTGATGGGTGCCGCGGGCGGCGTGCAGCGCATCCACCAGATCGCCTTCATGGTTCGACTGGTCGAACGCCACCTCGACATCAATCGCACGCGCATAGGTGCGGCACATCTCTTCGATATCGGCCAGCGTGGTGCGCCCGTAGATCTCGGGCTGTCTGGTCCCGAGCAGATTGAGGTTGGGGCCGTTGAGGATCAGGATCGAATGCATGCCGCGCTCCGGTGAGTTGCGGCGGAGTCAACATGGGGCGCAACGCGCTGTCCAGTAGGCGCAGCGCAACGCGGCGCGGAATATGTAAGGCGTTGCGGGTCTGCCGCAAATGTCTTTGAAAAGAGGGGTTTGGCGGCGCGCGCTGGGTCAATCCTTTATTTACATAATACTGATTACCGGAATTGGACATCTGCATGTGCGGACAGCCCAAGTCCGACCCCGCCCAAGTCCGACCCCGCCCTGCGCCGCAACGCCCCGGCAACGATGTCACCGGGGCCAGTGCCCGTTCGCAATGTTCTGGTGCCCTCAGAAGAACGCCTGAAGCCCCGTCTGCGCGCGGCCCAGGATCAGGGCGTGCACGTCGTGAGTGCCTTCGTAGGTGTTCACTGTCTCGAGGTTCAGCATGTGGCGGATCACCTGGAACTCGGCCGAGATCCCGTTGCCGCCATGCATGTCGCGGGCCATGCGCGCGATCTCCAGCGCCTTGCCGCAATTGTTGCGTTTCAGGATCGAGATCATCTCGGGGGCCGCGCGCGCCTCGTCCATCAGGCGGCCCAGACGCAGGCAGCCCTGCAGCCCCAGCGCGATCTCGGTCTGCATGTCGGCAAGCTTTTTCTGGAACAGCTGGGTCTGCGCGATGGGCTTGCCGAACTGTTTTCGGTCCAGCCCGTAGGCCCGTGCGGCGTGCCAGCAGAACTCTGCCGCGCCCAGGGCGCCCCAGCTGATGCCATAACGCGCCCGGTTCAGACAGCCGAACGGCCCCTTGAGCCCCTGCACATGCGGCAACAGCGCGTCCTCGCCCAGTTCGACCCCGTCCAGCACGATCTCGCCGGTGACCGACGCGCGCAGCGACAGCTTGTTGGCCACCTTGGGGGCCGACAGCCCCGACATGCCCTTTTCCAGCACAAAGCCGCGGATCTTGCCGTCATGCGCGTCGGACTTGGCCCAGACCACAAAGACATCGGCGATGGGGCTGTTGGAGATCCACATCTTGGAGCCGGTCAGCCGGTAGCCGCCGTCGATCTTCTCGGCGCGTGTCTTCATCCCCGCCGGGTCCGATCCGGCATCGGGTTCGGTCAGGCCAAAGCAGCCGATCCATTCCCCGCTGGCCAACCGGGGCAGGTATTTCTGCCGCTGCGCTTCCGACCCGTAGGCGTAGATCGGGTACATCACCAGGCTGGACTGCACCGACATCATCGAGCGATAGCCCGAATCCACCCGCTCGATCTCGCGCGCGACAAGACCATAGCCGACATAAGAGCCGCCCAGCCCGCCATAGGCCTCGGGCACGGTGATCCCCAGAAGGCCCATGGCCCCCATTTCCGCAAAGATCGCCGGTTCCACCGTTTCGTCCTGGAACGCCTGAAGGATACGCGGCTGCAGCTTTTCCTGCGCGAAGTTGCGCGCGCCTTCGGCCAGCATGCGCTCTTCCTCGGACAGCTGGTCGGCCAGCCGGAACGGATCCTGCCAGTCAAAGCTGCCAAGATCGGGGGCATCGGTGGGCTTGAGGGCGGGTCTTTCGGGGCGCATCTCGTTCATGGCGGTCTCCTTGTCGCGGTTTTTGGGGCAGTATAGCTTGCACAAGCGTCATGAAACATCGAGATTTCCGCAAGAATGCATGAGGAAATGTCATGAGTCTGGCCCGCCGCACCCTGCCCCCGCTGACCGCGCTGCGCGCGCTCGAGGCACTGGACCGTCTGGGCAGCGCCACGGCGGTGGCCGAAGAACTGAACCTGACGCAAAGCGCGGTCAGCCGCCAGTTGCAGGGGCTAGAGCGGCAACTGGGCGCGCGGCTGTTCCTGCGCGACCGCCGCGCGCTGCGCCTGACCGCCGAGGCCCGGCTGTACGCCGCCACGGTGCGCGAGGCGCTGGACCTGCTGACCCGCGGCGCGCTGGCGCTGTCTTTGGAAGGTGGCGGCGGCGCGCTGAGCCTTGCGATCCTGCCCAGCTTCGGCATGCGCTGGCTGGTGCCGCGGCTGCCGGATTTCACCCGCCGCCACGCCGATGTCACAGTGAACATGACCACCCGGCTGCGGCCCTTCAGCTTTGCCTCGGAACCCTTTGACGCCGCTTTGCATTTCGGCGCGCCGCAGGACTGGCCCGGCACCCACGCGCTGATGCTGATGGCGGAACGCGCGCGGCCCCTGGCGGCACCCGGGCTCTTGCCCGACGGGCCGGTGACGGCGGAGCGGCTGCGCCGCCTGCCGCTTTTGCACATCCAGTCCCGGCCCGAGGCGTGGCGGCGCTGGTTTCAGGCGCAGGGCAGCGATCCCGGGCCCCTGCCCGGCCCTTCCTTCGACCAGTTCACCACCATCCTGCAGGCCGCGCTGCACGGGCTTGGGGTGGCCCTGCTGCCCGACTACCTGACCGAAACCGAACGCGCCACCGGGCTGCTGCGTCCGGCCACAACCGCCCCGCCGCTCAGCCTGGGGGCCTATCACCTGGTCTGGCCGGCCACGCGCCCGCCCGGGGCCGCGCTGCGCCGGTTTCGCGACTGGCTGGCGCTTCAGGCCGAGGAGGAAGACGCGCTGCCCCGCTGATCGCGCGACAGACACGGGTTTTTCCGCCGAAAACACGCGTTCCGGAAACGGTTTCCCGGGCAAGATCCCCTGCATGCGCCGTGCCGGTCAACGGCGCTTGCGCCTTGGCGCGTGGCGGGCCACAACCGGGTTCATGACGCAGCCTTCGCCTGACATCCTGTGCATCGGTTCGGTCCTTTGGGACGTGATCGGCCGTGCGCCCAGCCACATGACGCCGGGATCTGACGTGCCCGGGCGCATCACCCGCCTGCCCGGCGGCGTGGCGCTGAACATCGCCATGACGCTGGCGCGCTTCGGCCTGCGGCCCGTTCTGCTGTCGGCGGTGGGCCGCGACGACGAAGGCGCGGCGCTGGTGGCGGCCTGCGACCGGCTGGGGCTGGACACAAGCCACATCTACCGCTCCGACGACCTGCCCACCGACCGCTACATGGCCATCGAAGGTGCCAACGGGCTGGTGGCCGCCATTGCCGACGCGCATTCGCTGGAAATGGCCGGGGCGCGGATCCTCGCCCCGGTGATGGACGGCCCGCTGGGCCGACCGGACGCCCCGTTCGACGGGCTGGTGGCGCTGGACGGCAACCTGACCGAGGCGCTGCTGGAAGAGATCGCCCGCAGCCCTGCCTTTGCCCGCACCGACCTGCGCATCGCCCCGGCCTCGCCCGGCAAGGCGGAACGGCTGCTGCCCTTCCTGCGCGCGGGGCGCGGCACGCTGTATGTCAATCTCGAAGAGGCCGGCATCCTGTGCCAGACCCGCTTTGCCAGCGCGCCCGAGGCGGCGGCGCGGCTCATGGCCCGGGGGGCGGCGCGGGTGCTGGTGACCAATGGCGGCGAAAGCTGCTGCGACGCCACGGCGGACGGTCTGGTGGCGGAATGCCCGCCCCAGGTGCTGGTGACCCGGGTCACCGGCGCGGGGGATACCTTCATGGCCGCGCATATCGCGGCGGAACGCGACGGCGCCTGTCGGGCCGTGGCGCTGGACCGTGCCCTTGCCGCTGCCGCGGCCCATGTTTCGGGAGTGACCGGCTGATGTCTCTTGTACAAACCTCCGACGCCGTGGCCGCGGCGCTGGCCGAAGGCCGCCCCGTGGTGGCGCTGGAATCCACCATCATCACCCACGGCATGCCCTGGCCGCAGAACCTGGACCTCGCGCGTCAGGTCGAGGACGAATTGCGCGCCCGCGGGGCCGAACCGGCCACCGTGGCCGTGCTGGACGGCCAGTTGCGCGTCGGGCTGGAGGCCGAAGAGCTGGAGCGCCTCGCCCGCACCCGCCACGCCGCCAAGCTCAGCCGCGCCGACATGGCGGTCTGCATGGCCCGGGGCGGCACCGGGTCGACCACCGTGGCCGCCACGATGATCGCCGCCGCGCGGGCGGGCATCGGCGTCTTTGCCACCGGCGGGATCGGCGGCGTGCATGCCGGGGCGGAATCCTCGTTCGACATCTCGGCCGACCTGCAGGAACTGG
This sequence comes from Alphaproteobacteria bacterium, assembly GCA_030425925.1. GTDB lineage: Bacteria > Pseudomonadota > Alphaproteobacteria > Rhodobacterales > Rhodobacteraceae > JAUHZO01. The sequence goes on from JAUHZO010000021.1 coordinate 64,383, forward strand.
CGCAAAGCCCGGTCACCGTGGTCTCGGCCGGGGCCAAGGCGATCCTCGACCTGCCCAAGACGCTGGAAGTTCTGGAAACCCTGGGTGTGCCGGTGATCGCCTATGGCCAGGACCAGCTGCCCGCCTTCTGGTCGCGCGAGGCCGGGCTGCGCGCACCCCTGCGCATGGACAGCGCCGACACCATCGCCCGCGCCCACCAGATGCGCGCAGCCCTTGACCTGCCAGGCGGCCAGCTGGTGGCCAACCCGATTCCGCCCGAGGCCGAGATCCCCCGCGCAACGATGCTGCCCGTCATCGCCGAGGCCACGCGCGACGCCGCCACCCACGGCATCTCCGGCAAGGCGCTGACGCCCTACCTGTTGCAGCGCATCTTCGAGCTGACCGAAGGCCGGTCGCTGGCGGCGAATATCGCGCTGGTGCTCAACAATGCCCGCCTGGCGGCCGAGATTGCCGCCTGCTTGTGCGCCCTGCCCCGTGAATCGCAGCCATGACCGGTGCGGCCCATTGCCGTTGCCCCGGCGATTACCTAACTTCTCCGCAGCGACTGGCCCGGACCCCCGAACATGACCACACCCTTTGACAAGCAGCCCTCCAAGCGCCCCGGCCTTCTGACGCGGCTGCGCAATTCCTTCCTGACGGGAATCGTGGTGATCGCGCCGGTGGGGCTGACGGTCTGGCTGATCTGGACCGTTGTGGGCTGGGTCGACGGCTTTGTCTGGCCCTTCGTGCCCGATGCCTATCAGCCCAACGCCCTGCTGAACCGCTGGCTGATCGGCCCGGACGGCCCGCGGTTGCCGTGGCTGATCGACCTGCTTGACAGCAACGAAGACGGCCGGGTCGAGATCAACGTGCGCGGGCTGGGCGTTGTCGTTTTCCTTCTGTTCACGGTGATGGTGGGCTGGATCGCCAAGGGGCTGATCGGGCGGTCCATGATCAGCTTTGCCGAAACCCTGGTGGATCGCACGCCCGTGGTGCGCTCGATCTATTCCGGCATCAAGCAGCTGGCGGAAACCGTCTTTGCCCAGTCCGAACGCAGCTTTGAAAAGGCCTGCCTGATCGAATACCCGCGCAAGGGGATCTGGGCCATCGGCTTCATCTCCACCGATGCCAAGGGCGAGGTGCTGGCCAAGGCCCCGGCCCTGGGCGGGCTGACCTCGGTCTTTGTGCCCACAACGCCCAACCCGACCTCGGGGTTCCTGCTGTTCTTCCCCAAGGAAGACGTGATCGAACTGGACATGGCGCTGGAGGATGCTGCCAAGCTGGTGATCTCGGCCGGGCTGGTCTATCCCAATGGCAAGGAAGCCAAGGAAGCGGTGGAAGAGCGCGTCCGGCACGCCGCCCAGTAAGGGCGCGCAAAGCGCCGCCCCTGTCAGCCGAACATCGCCCGCAGGTCTGCCGTCTGGCGCTGATTCAGGTCCGCCTTGTGATCCCGCAGAAAGCTGCCCGCGGCGCGGCGCCCGGCCTCTTTCAGCTGCGCGATGACCGACGGCACCGGCACCAGCTTGGTCGCCACCGACAAGGCGTTCATCAACCCGTCATCGGCAATCATGTGGATCAGCGGCCGCTTCATCGCGCCCTCGTCCAGCTTGCCCTCGTCCAGCAGGCGCTGCACGAAGTCGATCGCCCGCAATTCGCGCAGCAATGACGAGTTGAAGCTGATCTCGTTGATCCGGTTCTGGATCTCGGGCGGCGTGACCGGCAGCGTCTCGCGGTGCAGCGGGTTGATGTTGATCACCACAATGTCGTCTGGCAAGCCCTTGTCGAACAAGGGGAAAAGCGCGGGATTGCCGGTATAGCCGCCATCCCAGAACGCTTCGGTATTGCCGGTTTCCGGGTCTTCCAGTTCCACCGCCTGGAACAGGGTCGGCAGGCAGGCCGAGGCGAGGATCGACTGGGTCGAGATCCTGTGTTCCCGGAACACCCGCACCTTGCCGTCGCGCACCTGCGTGGCACAGACGAAGAAGGCGGGCGGTTCATGCGCACAGACGCGGTCGAAGTCGAACCGCTCCACGATGCGCTCCAGCGGGTTCTGGTAGAACGGCCCCCAGGCATAGGGCGACATCATCCGCCCCACGGACTCGCCCCAGAGGAAGGGCAGCGAATTCTGGACGGACTGGCTCACCACACCCGGCGCTGGCAGCCAGGCGCGCATCCAGTCGGGCAGCGCGATATCGTCCAGCGCGCCGATCTGGCCCCAGAGCCAGTCCAGCTTGTCCCGCGCCGCCTCGGGCCCGCCCTCGATCAGCCCGGATTTCACCGCGGCGCCGTTCAGCGCCCCGGCCGAGGTGCCCGAGATCCCGGCGATCTCCAGGTCCGGCTCTTCCAGGAGCCGGTCAAGCACACCCCAGGTAAAGGCACCATGCGCGCCGCCGCCCTGCAGGGCGAGGTTGATCCGGATCGTCATGTCGTCTCTCCCCTGCCCTTGCGAGGCCGCCCGTCAGGGCGGATGAGCAGCGCGTCAGAGCGCCGTCCAGCCGCCATCCACGCTGATCGTCGTACCGGTGATCTGTGCCGCGGCGTCCGAACACAGGAACACCGCCGTACCGCCCATCTGCTCCACCGTCGCGAATTCCTTCGACGGCTGCCGCGTCAGCATGACGTTCTTGATCACGTCCTCGCGGCTCATGTCGTATTCCTTCATCGTGTCGGGGATCTGCGCCTCGACCAGCGGGGTCAGCACGTAGCCCGGGCAGATCGCGTTGGCGGTGATCGGCTCTTGGGCAGTTTCCAGCGCCACCACCTTGGTCATGCCGACGATCCCGTGCTTGGCCGCCACATAAGCCGACTTGTAGGGCGAGGCGGTCAGCCCGTGGGCCGAGGCGATGTTGATCACCCGGCCCCAGCCCGCCTTGCGCATCCCGGGCAGCGCCGCCGCGGTGGTGTGAAACGCCGAAGACAGGTTGATCGCGATGATCGCGTCCCACTTCTCGACCGGGAATTCGTCGATCCCGGCCACATGCTGGATGCCCGCATTGTTGATCAGGATGTCGCAGGCCCCCGCCTGCTCGACCAGCGCGCGGCAGTCGTCGCCTCTGGACATGTCGCCCTGGATATAGCGCACCTCCACACCATGCGTGTCCGCCATCTCGCGCGCCAGCGCGTGGTCTTCGTCGCGATCGGTGAACGAGTTCAGCACCACCGCCGCCCCGGCCTTGGCCATCTCGTGCGCGATGCCCAGCCCGATGCCCGAATTCGACCCGGTGATGACGGCGGTTTTCCCTTGCAGGCTCATGCGCCCCTCCATTTCCTGTGTTGCAGCAACCCTACACGCTGCATCTGCAAAGGGAAGGGCCCAGACACTTGCCCTGTCGTCAGGGCTGCCGCCCCGCCGCGATCTGGTTGGCGAAGTCGTGGTTGGTGTCGCGGTGCTCTGCCTCGTCGGCGCGCACGGCGATCACCACCTCGCGCAGGCGGGCATCCTCGGGTAGATCCCAATAGTTGATGGCGATGCGCGGCGCGGGGACGTTCTCCACCTGACCGGCGTCGATCATCTCAAGATACTGCGTGTAGCTGATCACCGCCTCTTCCTCCAGATACCCCACGATGCGGTGCGCGGTCTTGGGGGCAAAGAGGTAGAGGAAGAAGTACAGGTTGTAGAACACCGCCTGGGCCAGCATGATCACGATCCGCTCCAGCCGCGTGGGCTGGGCCACGTGGATGAAGGTCATCAGGTGCATGCGCTCGTTGTCGGCCTCGTCCAGCAGTTCCTTGATCCAGCCCTGATCGTCGCGGATGTGGCGGATCGCCTTGAGGTGCTGCAGCAGCCCGCCCACCATGCCTGGCACGGCGGCCACGGTCTCCAGCACCACGGCGCGGTGGCCATAGCGCTTGGCAAAGAAGGCATCGGCAAAGACGCGCATCGTCTTGACGATGCGCAGCGCCACGCGGTCCGAAAAGGTCTGCGGCGCGTGGTGGCTGTCAAGATCCGGTGCCAGGCCGTCCGGCCCGGGGGTGTAGGTGTCGCGCATGGCGGCCTCCAATGATGCATGTCGTCTGCATCAAAGCTAGGCACGGTTCCGCCGCAGTGGATGCGGCGGATTGTATCGACCCCCCGACCCGGCGCGTCAGGTAAAGATCACGTCCGAGGCATCGAAGGACCCGGCCATGTTGTACAGGATGACCGATCCCTCGCTGCCCAGCGCAACTTCGACATGTGCGCCGTTCTGGGTCAGTTCCAGATCGCCGAAGCCGGGACCGAACTGGCTGCTCAGCCACAGCCGGTCGGCCCCGTCCTCGAAATCGAGGATGATGTTGTCGCCCTGATCGACGGGCACCAGGATCTCGACGGCCTCTGAACCGACATTGATGGTTTCGTAGATGAAGATGAACCGGTCCGCGCCCGGCCCGCCGATGAACACGTCATCCCCGTCGCGGCCGCGCAGGCGGTCATTGCCGGTGCCGCCGATCAGCGTGTCGTTGGCATTGCCGCCAAAGATCGTGTCCGACTGGCCGCCGCCATCGGCATGGATCGGCTCGGCCAGGCCGCCGTGAAAGATGAAGTCGTTGCCATTGCCGCCCTCGACGGTGTCCGCGCCGCGCCCGGTGCGGATGATGTCGTCGCCATCCTCGCCGAGGATCAGGTCATCCCCTTCGCGGCCATAGATCAGGTCGTCGCCCAGACCGCCTTCGATGCTGTCGTCGAAATATCCCGGCGCGCCGCCGCCGCTGCCGTCGGGATTGAAGATCTGCACTCCGCCGCCGACGATCAGGTCGTTCCCGGCACCGCCACGGATCAGGCTGCCGGCTATGGTGGTGATATAGTCGTCTCCACCACCCCCCAGCAACAGTTGCAGGCTGTTGTTGATCGCGTCGCCGCCATAGATGTAGTCCGGCCCGGCATTGCCGTTCAGGATGTCGCTGCCATCGCCGCCGTCCAGCGTGTCCGACCCGCCCGACCCCAGAAGGATGTCGTTCCCGGCATAGCCGAAGACCTGCATCGGACCGGTCAGTTCCAGATAATCGCTGGTGTCGGCGGTGCCCAGGATGGTGCGCCCGCCGACCACCACAGACCCGTCGGCCAGTTCCACGATGGCGCTGGTCTGGGCACGGTTGCCGTTGGTGAAGGTGCCGTTCTGCACCGTCACCAGATCGCCGATCGGCGTGCCGGCCGCGTCGAAATGCTGGGCAAAGACGTTTTCGGCAAAGCCCGACCCCTCGCTGAACGCCACCATGAGGGTGCCGTCCTGCAAGCCCAGCACCGACGGTTCGCCCGGATTGGCGTGCGAGGCGTCGCTGACGCGGATCGGGCCGCCAACCGGCGTGCCGGTCTGGTCGACAATGCGCAGATAGACGCCGCTTCCCGCGGCATCTTCGTAGACGATGGCGAAATTGCCGTTGTTGAGGACGTCGATCCTGGGGTTGTCGGCGTCATGGCCCGGAGGCGAAAGCGTGTTGGCCACCCCGGCCGATGTGGCATCGGCGTTGAACGTCTCCAGCCGCAGCCGCCCGTTGCCGCCATTGGCGGTGACATAGACCATGGCAAAGGCGTCATTGGCCAGGGTCACGATATCGGGGTCGGTCTGGTCGCCCGCCGCGATGGCCGCCAGCGACAACTGTGGACCGACGGGAATGCCGAAGATGTTGTACTCTTGCAGATACACGCCGAACCCGGCACCGTCATCGCCGCTGTCGTCGGACCAGATCGCCAGCACGGAATTGTCGGCCTGAACCGCCACGTCCATGCCGGAAACCTCGCCGACCACGGGCGTGAACACGATGTTGGCGGTATTGAAGTCGAAAGTCTGCCCGATGCTCAGATAACCCCGGTTCGGCGCGGTGTTCAAAGACGAGGTCGAATTACTGCTGACCGTCGCCAGAATGCCGTTGTCGTTGATGTCGATCGCCGAGACAAAGCTGTTGACCGCGTTGACAGAGCTTCCCACCGTGCCGCCCAGCAGACCGGACAAGGTCTCGATCTGGCTGCCGGTGGCCGTGAAATGCTGCAACTCGACGGCAATACTCGCCACGCCTCCGGTGAGGACGGGGGCTCGGGTGCCGATTCCCAGAAAATTGCCGTCCGGCAGTTCGATGTAGTCTTCGACGATCAGGTTCGGGAATGTGTTGAAAGAAGGCATGCGCGCTGTTCCAATGGTGGTTGCGTTTATCCGAAAGTCTCAAATGCCTTCCGTTCGGTCAACACTGCGCATGGAGGCATGTCGGTCGCACCGATGACCTGCACAAAAAAACCCCGGCCGAAGCCGGGGTTCAGTCATTGAGGCAGGTTTCATACAGGCAAGAAACCTATCGAGCAGTGACCCCTGTATAAGCGTTTCCTCGCGCGGGGCCAAGCTAAAAGTTTGAAAAGGCGTAAAAGCCCCGCTACGGTCAGGGCCAACAAAACAAGGGTCAGCAGGGATTGTCGCCAAAATGAGCCGAAACTTTTTCCGTAACGTCACCAAACTCACATCCTCGGCGGCTCTGATGCTGGCCGCCGGATTCGCCACGGCCGAGCCGCGACATGGCATAGCTATGTATGGAGAGCCGCAGCTCCCACCGGATTTTGTGTCCCTGCCCTATGCCAATCCCGACGCGCCCACCGGCGGCACCATCGTCACCGGCGAGGTCGGCAGCTTTGACAGTCTCAACCCGCACATCCTCAAGGGCTCCACGCCCTGGCAGCTGCGCTTCCTGGTCTACGAGTCCCTGATGGGGCGCAGCTGGGACGAACCCTTCACGCTCTACGGCCTCTTGGCCGAATCGATCGAGGTCGGCCCGAATCGGGAATGGGCGGAATTCACCCTGCGCGAAGAGGCCCGGTTTTCCGATGGCAGCCCCGTCACCGTCGACGACGTGATGTGGAGCTACGAGACGCTGGGCACCGTCGGCCACCCGCGCTATCACGGCGTCTGGAACAAGATCGCGACGATGGAGCAGACCGGCCCGCGCTCGGTCCGCTTTACCTTCAATGTCGAGGATCGCGAACTGGCGCTGATCGTGGGCATGCGCCCGATCCTGAAAAAGGCGCAATGGGACGGTCGTGCGTTTGACGAATCGGGCATCGACATCATTCCCGTCACCACCGCACCTTACGTGATCTCGGATTTCGAGGCCGGGCGCTTTGTGGAACTGTCGCGCGATCCCGACTATTGGGGCAAGGATCTGGGCTTTCGCCGCGGCACCAACAATCTCGACACCATCCGCATGGAATTCTTCGGCGACGGCACCGCGATGTTCGAGGCGTTCAAGGCCGGGGTCCTGAACTCCAACCGCGAATTCAACGCCGAGAAGTGGGAAACCCAGTACGACTTCCCCGCCATCGACGTGGGCGAGGTGGTCAAGTCGGTGATCCCGCATGGCCGGCCTTCGGGCATGACCGGCTTCGTGATGAACACCCGCCGTCCGCAATTCGAGGACTGGCGCGTGCGCGAGGCGCTGATCACCGCGTTCAACTTCGAATACATCAACGAAACCATGACCGGCTCGGCCCAGCCGCGGATCACCTCGTATTTCTCGAACTCGATCCTCGGGATGCAGGACGGCCCGGCCGAGGGCCGCGTGCGCGACTTCCTGGAGCCGTTTGCGGACGACCTGCTGCCCGGCGCGCTTGAAGGCTATGCGCTGCCCGCCGGCGACGGGTCGGCGCGCAACCGCGCCAACCTGGCCCGCGCCATGGACCTGATGGCCGAGGCCGGCTGGACGGTGCAGGACGGCGTGATGAAGAACGCCGACGGCACCCCCTTCACCTTCGAGATCGTGCTGTCGAACGGCGCCACCGAGGAACAGTCGATCATCGACATCTACGCCGATGCGCTGAACCGTCTGGGCATCACCCCGACCATCACCGCCATCGACAGCGCCCAGTATACCGAACGCACCAACGCGTTCGATTTCGACATGACCTATTTCCGGCGCGGCCTGTCGCTGTCGCCGGGCAACGAACAGTATCTCTACTGGGGCTGCGAGGCGGCCAACACCGAAGGCTCACGCAACCTGATGGGCATGTGCAGCCCGGCGGCCGAGGCGATGATCGACCGGCTGCTGAATTCGGAAAGCCGCGACGATTTCCTGGCCGCGGCGCGGGCGCTGGACCGGGTGCTGACCTCGGGCCGCTACGTGATCCCGATCTACCAGTGGAACATCAGCCGCATCGCCCACGCCAAGGAACTGCGCTTTCCCGAGCGGGTGCCGATCTATGGCGATTGGATCGGATGGCAGCCTGATGTATGGTGGTGGCAAGACCAATAACAAAACCACTTCATGAGGCAGACATGACACGAGCAGCACTTGTGCTGGCTGTGGCCGCCTTCCTGGGCGGCTGCGGCACCATCGAAGGCATTGGCAGCGATATCTCGGCCGGGGCGCGCAAGGTGGAAAGCTGGTTCTGACGCGGACGGCCCTGCAAGGGGGCGCAGGACGCGCCCCCTTGTCGCCTCAGCGCATGCCCTTGCAGGCGCGCGGCGAGTTCGGCAGCCCCAGGTGGTGCGGGTTCAGCACCAGGATCCACATCGGCGGATAGCCCGGCGCCTGCGTCTTGCGATAGGTGCAGCCTTCGGGCGTGGTCATGTAGTCGCCGCGCGGGGCCATGGCACCTTGCGTGGACAGATAGGGCTGCGACTGCGCCAGCTGCAGAAAGGCGGGCTCTGCCGGGTCGGTCCCCAGGCCGAGGACGGACAGCGATGCGAGGGCAATGAGGCTCATCTCGGGTCTCCTTGTTGCGATGCCCCGACATTCCGCCGCGCGCTGCCCGAATCCGCGGCCCCGAATGGGCGAAAGCTTGGCCTTCCCGCCCGATTTGTCGCGAATTGTCCGGGCCCTGCGCTCAGCGCGCCAGCACCAGCTCGGCCCTCAACCCGCCCAGCCCGGCGCTTTCGCCCAGCCGCAGCGTGCCGCCATGCGCGCGGGCGATGTCCAGCGCGATCGCCAGACCCAGCCCCGCGCCCGAGCCGCGGTCCTGGTTGCGCGCGGGATCAAGCCGCACGAAGGGCTTCAGCGCCGCCTCGCGCGCCTCGGCGGGGATGCCCGGCCCGTCATCCTCCACCACGATGCGCAACGCGCTTTCGCTCAGCCGGACGCTGACCTCGCAGCGCGTGCCATAGCGCACCGCGTTGCCGATCAGGTTTTCCACCGCCCGGCGCAGCGCCCGCGGCCGCAGCATCATCCGCCCCGCGCCCTCGGCCCCGCCCAGCTGCACCGGTTGCCCGGCGCGCGTGGCGTCGTCGACGATCTGGCGCAGCAGCGCCAGGGGATCGGTCTCTTCCATCTCGGCGGATTCGGCATTGCTGCGGGCAAAGTCCAGAAAGGCGTCGATCAGGCGCTGCATTTCCTCGACATCGCGTTCCAGCGGCGCGCGGTCCTCGTCCTCCAGCAGCGACAGGCCCAGCCGCAGCCGCGTCAGCGGCGTGCGCAGGTCGTGACTGACCCCCGACAGCATCATGGTGCGCTGTTCGATATGCCGTTCGATCCGCGCCCGCATCGCCAGAAAGGCCCGCCCCGCCGCCCGCACCTCTTCGGCCCCCGCCGGCGCATAAGGCACCACCTGCCCCTTGCCGAACGCCTCGGCCGCCGCGGACAGCCGGGTGATGGGCCGCAGCTGGTTGCGCAGGTAGAGATAGGCAATGACCGTCATCAGCCCGCCGAAGAACAGCATGTTCACCAGAAGCTGGTGCGGGTTCGACGGCGACACCCGGCTGCGGTCAAGCCCGATCCGGTAGACCTGCCCCCGGCGCTGCACGTACAGCGTCACGTTGCGATCATCCGGCAGCATCGCCTGGCGATAGCCCGCCAGCCGGGTCTCCAGCGTGTGGATCACCACGATCCCGGTCAGGTCGTACCAGCGCCGCATCGGCTGTGCCGGCACATCCCCGGGGGACACCGCGCGCACCGTCAGGCCCAGCGCCCGCGTGGTCGCCGGGTCCTGCAGTCGCAGCGCCAGATCCACGGCGCGCACCGCCTCGCGGGTCAGCTGTTCGGTCACACCTTCGAAATGGCGCTGGATGAACACCACAGACACCACCAGCTGCAGCGTCACCACCGGCAGGATCAGGATCAGCGCAGCCCGCCCGTACAGGCCGCGCGGCATATAGCGTTTGAGCCATTTGAACGACATGGGCTAAGCCTAGGTCGCGGCGGCGCTGGCCGCCATCCCGAAAGGACAGGACATGACCGATCCCCAGCCCGAGTACCGCCCGCCCGCAGGCGTGGCCGAGACGATCGCCCCCGGGCTGCGGCGGCTGCTGGCGCGCAATCCGTCGCCGATGACGTTCCGCGGCACCCAGACCTACCTTCTGGGCGAGACGGCGCTGGCGGTGATCGACCCCGGCCCCGAGGATCCCGGCCACCTGCAGGCGCTGCTGGCCGCAATCGGGCCGGGGCAGCGCGTCAGCCATATCCTGGTCACCCACGCCCATGTCGATCATTCGCCGCTGGCCCGGCCGCTGGCCCGGGCCACGGGCGCGCCGGTGCTGGCCTTCGGCCCGGCCGCAGCCGGGCGCAGCGCGGTGATGCAGGCCCTGGCCGAGTCGGGCCTCGCCGGCGGTGGCGAGGGGGTGGACGGCGATTTTGCACCGGACATCGCCCTGCACGACGGCGCGCGCGTCGAAGGGGACGGCTGGACGCTGGAGGCGCTGCACACGCCTGGCCACATGGCCAACCATCTCTGCTTCGCCTGGGGCGACGTGCTGTTTTCCGGCGATCTGGTGATGAGCTGGTCGACCTCGCTGGTCTCGCCCCCCGATGGCGACCTGACCGCCTTCATGGCCTCGCTGGACCGGCTGGCAGGGCGCGACTGGTCGGTGTTCCATGCCGGGCATGGCGCGCCGGTGACAGAGCCCGCGGCGCGGCTGGCAGGCCTTGCCGCGCACCGCCGCGGACGCGAGGCGCAGATCCTCGACGCCCTCGCCCCCGGCCCGGCCGACGCCGCCACGCTGGCGGCGCGCATCTACACCGATCTCGCCCCGGCCCTGCAGCCTGCCGCCACCCGCAACGTGCTGGCGCATCTCATTGATCTGACGACGAGACACCGCGTCACCCCCCACGGCCCGCTGGCCGGGGACGCGGTCTTCGAACGGCTCTGACACCGGCGCGCGCTTATTCGTGTTTTCGTTACAAAACCCTCTGGACGCCCCCTGGCGAGGTTGCTATATCGCGCCTCGTGTTCCGGCGTAGCTCAGCGGTAGAGCAGTTGACTGTTAATCAATTGGTCGTAGGTTCGATCCCTACCGCCGGAGCCAAAATCCCTCAGATATAGGCAAAACGCCTTATTTCATTGGGTTTCCCACGAGGTGACCTCCGACCAGAGTCGGAGCAACCTGTGCACGTGCACAAATTGGTGCACAAACGCGTGCCCGAACCGGTGCACGGATCCCGACTCCCGGAAGCCCTGGAACCGTTTTCGGAGCACCTGCCATGGCCGGAGTCGCACACACCCCCCACCTCGAAAAACGCCCCTCGGGCTACTTCTTCCGGCGCCGGCTTCCGCGCGCGTTCCGGGAGATATCGAACCCTGGTCAAAGTTCGGCCATCTGTCTCAGCCTTCGGACCGACGTCCTCTCCGAAGCGACATGCCGCGTCCGCGCCCTCACGGCACTCACGGACCTGGCCGTCGCGCTGACGACGGAGAGACCGGTGGATTATCTGAGCCCCGAGCACGTGACATTGCTGACCGAATTGGCGCGCTGCCAGATCGCCGCCCACGAGGCCCTTCGGGCGTCGGCCGAACCGCGTTCCGAGGCGGCGGCGAACTTTGCGGCGCAGACCGAGCGCGCGACCCAGGACATGCTGCGCCGGGCCCTGGCGCTCGGTGATCGGTCCCCGGTCACGGACCCCTTGCGCGAGATGGCGGGGCAGTTCGGCGTGACCCTCGACGAGACCAGTTCGGACTGGCGTGCCCTCGCCTTCGAGGCTCTGCGGGTGATGCTGGACGTGTCGCGCGAACGGGAGAAACGCGAGGTCGGGACCTACGAAGAACCAACCCCGATCTTCCGGTCGGTCATGGCAAGCCAGTCGGCCTCCGCGACCGCCGCCCTACCCGTGGCTGCCTCTCGATCGTCCGCCCCCGCTCCGGCCATCCCGGCAGTAACCGCGCCAGTCGCGATTTCCGTGCCGGTGTCAACCGTCCCGTCGGCCACCGCCCCAGCCGAGCCACAGGTGACCTCGCCGGTTCAGACCCCGGCCCAGGAGGCTCTCGCCACGCCGAAGACGGCGGAAACGGGTGTCGCCGACACCGTGTCCAACCGACCGCCCAGCCACGATTGCGAACCCGAACCTATCGTTGCGTCGCCCGAGCCGGCGCCGAAAGCTCCCGCCATGCCGCGCGAAGAACCCCGGATCCTGATCGATCAGTCGCTCCTCTCCGACAAGGCGCGCGCGGCCTTGGCAAAAGGCCCCAATATCGAGTTCCGAGAGGCGTTCGACCTGTATTTTGAGCTGAAAGAACTCGGTTATGGCGACAAATTCGAAGCACGTCAGAAGAGTTTTCCGGACAAGGGTCGGAACTGGGTTCGGTCCTCGAGGGGCAACGCAAGGAAAGCCCGCGATATCTGGGTCGATGTCCTGGGCAACCAACCGTTCAAACAGATCGACTGGACAGAAGTCGACGGTGTCCTGAATGTCATTCGCCGGATCCCCAAATACCACGGCAAGAAGAAGAACCTTCTCAGTTTGAAGGGTTTCCGCGATCTCGTCGAGCGTGCCGACGAGCAGGAACTGGCCACGGCGATCGCAGCGAAGGAAGTTCTGGCCGCAAGAGGCAAGGTGACGCCGGCCGAACTCGAACGCGCGGAGCTCGACGCGAAGATCCCGCGGCTGCGTGTCGCGACCTTCCTCCGCCACGGCCGCATGGCCAACCGGGTCGGCAAGATGCTGAAGGCCATGAAGCTCATCGAGGAGAATCCATTCGAGATCTGTTCGTGGACCAACGACGAGGAGAAGGACATGAAGGCCAGCGAGGAAGATCGCTCGCGCATGCTCTGGGACGACAAGATCCAGAAGCTCTTCGCCTCTCCGGTCTACCAGGGGCAATGCGAGGAGAAGGACTACCCGCTGTTCTGGGGCCCTCTCATCGCGCGCCTTGCCGGTTGTCGCGCCGAGGAAATCCTGCAACTCGCCCCAGACGATTTCGGGTCGGAGAACGGTATTGCCTATTTCACGGTGCGCAACGTGACCGGCAACCACGTGAAGTCCTCCGCCGGGGAACGTCGCATCGCCGTGCACCCGAAGCTCGTCGAGCTCGGACTCCTCCACTTCGTGGAGACGCGGCGGCGGCAGAAGCAGTCGCGCCTGTTCCCGAACCTCAACCGCGGCCAGACCAAGGACACGTTCTCTGAACTCTACAGCAAGACCTTCGGCTACTACCGCAAGACGAACGACTGCTACTGGCCCGGGCTCGACTTCCATGCGTTCCGCACGACCTTCCACAACGACCTCGGCAACCTGCTCTGTCCCGACATGGTGCGTCGGCGCATCATGGGGCACGAGAAACCGGTGGACGAGGGTGACGGGTCCTACACACGCGAGATCTGGGTGAAGACGCTCCACGAGGTCATCAGCCGGATCGACCTGGATATCTCGAGGATCAAGAGCCCGTTCGCCGCGTCCGAGTCCGCAGCTCCCGAGACCGTGCCAACCCAGGTTCAGGGCGATCACGGCAATGTCGTCGGGTTTCGTCGCAGGCCGGCCTGAAATTCCAAGGCGGCACTGCCCACCGCGGAGTCATTCGACCTCACGAAGGCGTGATGCATCATGGAAGATAACGATCCGAAATTTTGACTCAGATCAACTGTTTCCCGCGAATCCGGGGCATAGGGGCGGCATTCTAAAACCCACGGAGATACAGGCAATGCGCGATATCCTCGCCACCCGAATTGACACGGAAATGCCTCAGGAAACCACCACCTGGCAGTCACCTCGATCCCTTCTCGAGGCCGCCAACATCACTGAACAATCACGCGCCGTCCTCGACGGGGAACTGCGAATCTGCCTCGAGACGGCCTTCGAGCTCTTCATCGACGCAAGGTCGCTGGGATATCGGCCTGGTGCCCTGCGGCTCGATGCCGCTCGTGGTGAACACTGGCGCCGGATCAGCGGTGCGAATACGCAGAGTGCGAAGCGTGTATGGACGCGGGCTCTCGGGAATCCGATCTTTTCCGACATCGATCGGGAAGATGTCGCCCTCGCATTGGCGAAAATCCGAAACCTTCCGAAATACCACGGGAAACGCTGCAGCAATGGCGCCAATCATGAAAGTGGGCTGGGAAAAGAAACTTCCGCTCCCGACCGCATCGGGATCTCGACATTCCTGAAGTTCGGGCGGACGGCACGCCAGGTTGGCGATCTGCTGGTCGAACTGAATCTCAAAGACGCGAACCCGTTTGACCTGCCCCCCGGTCGTCCCTCGTTCATAACGAGAGTCCTTGGGGTTGATAGTCGTCGGTTTCGGGTCGGGCAAGCGCGCCGGGCGCGGAGCCCTCAGATTGCTCAAGCGCCCGGCGCGCTTCTGCGGGCGTCTGGTTTCCCAGCGAGGAATGCGGCCTGACGTTGTGACCTGCCCCCCGAAAGTTCCCTCGCCGTAGCGTAGAGTCTGCCCAACCGCGAAGGAGCAGACGACATGAGGAAAAGCCGCTTCACCGAGGCGCAGATCATCGGGATGATCAAGGAACAGGAAGC
>JAUHZO010000022.1 GCA_030425925.1 Alphaproteobacteria bacterium
AGGTGGGCAGCCGCGTCCTGATCGAGGACGGCACCGGCGACTTCATCCGCCTCGACAACGTGCTGATCGGCGACCTGGACCAGAACGACTTCATCTTCTGATCCGGACAGCCGGGAACACCGGCCAGAAAACGGAAAGGGCCGCCCCACGGGCGGCCCTTTTGCGTGGGGGGCGGTTCTTGCAAGGGTTGTACGGGGGCAGGTGCCCTGCTTTACTTCCTGCACTGCAGGACAACGGATTCACACAAACCGGACAACACACACCATCGGGAGGTCCAAATGCCGCTATTTACAGGTGACGTGAACAACAACTCCATCCCCGGCTCCAACCTGGATGACACGATCGACGGGCTGGCGGGCAATGACACGCTGGAAGGCCGCGCCGGCAACGACCTGATCCTTGGCGGCGACGGCGATGACGTGCTGCAGGGGGCCGGTGGGGCCGACACGCTTCAGGGCGGCGATGGCGACGACCTGTTGCTGGTCGGCGAAGCGGTGCTGAGCCTGGGCGAGGTCCATGATGGCGGCACCGGGCAGGACACGCTGGAATTCGATGGTGGCAACGGTTTCGAAGGCCTGCAACTGGGCGTCGGCAGCGGCGTCGAAGTGCTGAACATGAACTTTGACCTCTCCGGGACAAGCGGGGCCAATTCTGTCGATATCTCCGGGATCAGCGGGTATCTGAACCAGGGCATGTTCAACCTTGGCGCGGGCGATGACAGTTTTCTCGGCTCGGTTCTGGGGGACATGGCCTCGGGCGAGGCCGGAGCGGACACGCTGGATGGCGGCGCGGGCAACGACACCCTGACCGGCGGCGGCGGGGCGGACAGCCTGATCGGCGGTGACGGCAATGACCTGTTCCTGGTGGGCGAGGCGGTCCTGAGCGGCGGCGAACGCTATGATGGCGGCGCCGGCAACGACACGCTGGAATTCGACAATGGCAACACGATCGACGCCGACCTGGTGCTGGACGCGCTGTCTTCGGTCGAAGTGCTGAACATGAACTTTACCGTCAACGGGACAAGCGGCGTCAACACCGTCGATGTCTCGGGCCTGACGGGGTATCTCAACCAGGGCAGTTTCCTGCTGGCGGCCGGGGACGATGTGTTCACCGGGTCGGCCATCGGCGACATCGCCTCGGGTGATGGCGGCGCCGATACGCTGGATGGCGGCGCGGGCAACGACACGCTGACCGGCGGCGGCGGGGCCGACAGCCTGATCGGCGGCGACGGCGACGACCTGTTCCTCGTGGGCGAAACCACCCTGACGGGGGGTGAGCGTTACGACGGCGGGGCCGGCATCGACACGCTGGTCTTCGACCTCGGGAACGGGTTCGAGGAACTGATCCTGGATGTCGCCGCGTCGGTCGAGATCCTGAACATGAACTTCAACCTCGACGGTTCTGCCGCCACGGATGTGGTCGATATCTCGGGCCTGGCGGGCTATGTCAATCAGGGCACGTTCCGGATGGGCTTTGGCAACGATATCTTCACCGGGTCCGACCTGGGGGACATGGTGGCCGGAGACCGCGGGTCCGACACGCTTTCGGGCGGTGGGGGCAACGACACCATCACCGGCGGCACCTGGGCCGACAGCCTGTCGGGCGGCGATGGCGACGACCTGTTCCTTGTCGGCGAACCGACGCTGAGCCTGGGCGAACGCTTTGACGGCGGGGCGGGCAACGACACGCTGGAATTCGACCTGGGCAACGGGCTCGAAGAATTGATCCTGGATGCCGCTGCCTCGGTGGAAGTGCTGAACATGAACTTTGGCCTGAGCGGGACGACGGATGCCAATACCGTCGATATCACCGGCTTGCAGGCCTATCTGAACGGGGGCGGCTTTGCCCTGGATGCCGACAATGACATCTTCCTGGGCTCGCGCCTGGCTGACAGCGTCTCGGGCGATGGCGGGAACGACTCGCTGGACGGCAACAACGGGGACGACACGCTCCTTGGCGGCAATGGCGATGACAGCCTGAACGGCGGGCGCAACAGCGACAGCATCCTTGGCGAAGACGGCAATGACGTGCTCTTTGGCGGCGGCGGGTTCGATCTTGTCGATGGCGGCGTCGGCAATGACGTGCTGCAGGGCCAGGCGGGCAACGATACGCTGCTGGGGGATGCCGGGGCCGATACCTTTGCCGCGGGCGGGGGCGAGGACAGCATTGATGGCGGCACCGGCGACGATCTTGTCCGTTCGGGCAATGGCCGGGATACCGTGACCGGTGGCGATGGTGACGACCGCATCTTTGGCGGCTTTGCGGGCGACCTGCTGTTTGGCGATGCCGGCAATGACAACATCCGCGGGGAAAACGGGCTGGACACCATCGAGGGCGGCGCAGGCGACGACGTGCTGCGCGGCGGCGATCAGTTTGACCTGTTCGTCTTTGCAGACGGATTCGGCAATGACACCCTCGTCGACTTCGACGCATCGGATGCGCGCGAAAAGATCGACCTGTCCGGCGTTTCCTCGATCACCGATTTTGCCGACCTGATGGCCAGCCATGCCACGCAAGTGGGCTCGCGCGTGATCATCGACGACCTGACGGGCAACACGATCCGGCTGGACAATGTGCTTTTGGGTGATCTGGACGCGGGCGATTTCGTGTTCTGAGAGCAACGCCGCCCGCCGGGCTGCCATGTCCGGCGGGCGTCTTTCTTTGGAAGAACCACGCGGCAAGAGCGTTCGCGCGTGTCGAATGCGCGCGCAACCCTATACGTCCTGCCGGTCGCATCTTGCGCGACCACACAGTACCCCAAGGTTGAATGAATTGATCTTGGGAGTCTGACATGTGCCTCGGATGTGTCGTGCAAACTGAAGTCGATACCGGCTGCGCGGTTGATCTTGCGGCCCTGGCCGAGATGGCAAGAATTGTAGAGGAATCGTCTGACGCCGCTGCAGACCTTTCAACGCCCTATTCGATGTCCGTTGGCGATATCTTTGAAGGGGCACTGGACGAGGTCGGCGACCGTGACATGATCGCGTTGACCGTCGGCCCCGGTGAATACGTCAACGTGTCCTTGATCGGACTTGATGGCGATGGTGGAACGCTCGAGGATCCTGCGCTTTTCATCTTCGATTCCTCGGGTGTTCGGGTCACATTGAATAATGACTATGCGGGCAGAGACAGCTTTGCGACGTTTTATTCCGAGACTGGCGGAACATACTACGTTGGCGTCCAGTCCTACGGGGATGGAGGTTCTGGCAGCTACTCGGTGAGTGTCGCGGCTTCCGAGCTGCCGGTTTTTGATCCACTGGACTCTCTGGATACCGGTTTAACGGTGCGTGCCGGTATTGAGGGAGATCGTGTAATTGATGTTGCGTTTGCGCCGGCCGGCTTGGAATACTTAGGCATAAGATCCGATGATTTCAATGCGTACGAGATTTCTCAAATTCAGCGCGCATTCGAAATCTATGAAAGCTACCTCGATATCTCGTTTCGCGTTGTATCCTCGCTTGAGGAAGCGGATTTTATCTTTGGCGCGGTCACGGATGGCTCGATCGAAGACGTCTTGGGCGCGGGCGTTCTTGGGTGGATGGAGTACGCAATCAATCCGGACCTATCGCAGATTGGTATTTTCAATGCAGCGGCCTGGGATCGGGCGTCTGGCGGCGACCTCGAGACAGGCGGAAACGGCTTCTTTACAATCCTTCACGAATTAGGTCACGGGTTGGGGCTTGCGCATCCCTTCGAAGCAAATCGCGGAGATATCTTTATTCCGGATTCGACCCGATCGGCGACCGGCGCATATGATCTGAACCAGGGTGTTTATTCCGTCATGTCTTACTTCGGGGGGTATCTGACCGGCGAGTTTGACAGCGTGGGAATCGCTGCCGGTCCGATGGCTCTCGATATTGCCGTTCTGCAGCAATACTACGGGGCCAACATGTCCACGGCGACAGGTGATACGATCTACGAGTTGCCCGCGCGAAACGGCACCGGCGTCGGCTGGCGTGCGATCTGGGATGCCGGCGGGACAGACTCGATTGTCGTGTCCGGCCGACTGGATGCCGTGATCGACCTGCGCGCCGCGACCTTGCAAGCCGAATATGGCGGCGGCGGTTTCGTGTCCCGCGTCGATCTTGTCGGGGGCGGTTTCACCATTGCCAACGGCGTTGTGATCGAAAACGCGGTTGGCGGCAACGGAAACGATCTGTTGCGCGGCAACGATGCCGACAACACGCTGACCGGGCTTCTTGGCGATGACACAATTCTGTCGGGCCGCGGCGCGGACACCGTGATCTCCGGGCATGGCGATGACCTTGTCAATGCGGGGAATGAGTCGGACCTTGCTGAGGGCCATGGCGGTGCGGACACGATCCTGGGCGGGCGTGGTGACGACACCATCGGCGGCGGAAACGGCAGGGACGTTCTGCTGGGCGGTGTCGGGGACGACAGGCTTGACGGCGGGAACGAGGACGATTTGCTGCGCGGCGGCAACGGCAACGACACGTTGCTGGGTGGCAACGGCAATGACCGTCTGATCGGGGAAGGTCAGGCCGACGACATCCGCGGCGGGCGCGGCGTGGACAACATCTATGGCGGGGACGGGCTCGACACCATCAATGGCGGGCGGGACAACGATATCCTGCGCGGTGAAGGCCAGTCCGACATCTTTGTCTTTGCGGGGGTGTTCGGTGATGACCGCATCGTCGATTTCGATGCGTTCGACAGCAACGAGGTGATCGACCTGTCCCGCATCTCGTCGATTGCGGATTTCGCCGACCTTGCCGCGAATCACATGACCCAGATTGCAGCCGATGTGCTGATCGACGACCTGCTCGGCAACACGATCCGTGTCGAGAACACGTTGGTTGCAGACCTGGATGCCAGCGATTTCCTGTTCTGAAACACAAGCCTTGTTGCCGTAACGGCACCGGACCGCGCGGAAAGGTGCGGTCCGGATCGTTTCGAATGGCCTGCTTTTACCTTTTGGACAAAAATGTTAGCCTGAAATTCCGCTTTTTGTTCCATTTGTCCGGCGACAGGCTCTGACCGCGCGGATTTTGCCCAAAGGATTGCTCCATGCCTGCAACCCCCGAAACATGGCTGGCCGACTTCCAGGTCAACACCACCGACACCGGCACCCAGACCCATCCCGATATCGTGCAGCTCGACACCGGCTATCTGGTGGCGGTCTGGACCGATTACACGACGTCCGGTCCCGGTGCGCCGGCCGGTCAGGACATCCTGGCCCAGGTGATCTCGCCCACGGGGGAACCGGTGGGATCCGAATTCCGGGTCAACATCGCGTGGAACGTGGACAACGAACGTCTGCCCTCGATCGCGGCGCTGCCCGGCGGACGCTTTGTGGTGGTGTTCGAGGATGACGACGGCAACCCGTCGAACAAGGCCATCCGCGCCGAAATCTGGCAGACCAACCTGCAGACCGGCGTGGCCACGCATGAGGCGTCGGCGACGGTTGCCACGTCGCCCGACGCCTCCGACATCGTGAGCCAACCGGCAGTGGCGGGCGACAGCAGCGGCGGGTTTATGGTGGTTTACCAACACCGCGACTTTTCCGAGGACGACCACGATCTGCGCGGCGTCTACTTCACGTATGACGAGGTCAACGACAGTTACGTCCCGGGCGCCCCGCAGGTCTGGATCGCCGGGTCCGAAGCGTCGTCGACCGAAATCGACATCGCCACCCTGACCGACGACCGCTTTGCCGCGATCTTCGAGTTCGAATCGACCAACGGGGACGAGGCGCAGGCCTATGCCGTGCGGGACGCCACCGGGGCCGGTCTGGCCGGCTTTGTACCGGGCACCCAGGCCAATGGCGAAGACGAGCGCTATGGCTCGGTCACCGGGCTGGCCAATGGCGGGTTTGTCGTTGCCTGGGAAAGCCGCGACGCGGTGTCCGAATCCGACGTGATGTTCCAGGTCTTTGACGGCAACGGTGTGCCCCAGGGTGCCGCCGGGTCGCTGGGCGATGAGGGCGCCACCGATGTCAACCGCGACCCGTCGGTCTTTGGCCTGTCGGGTGGGCGCTTTGTCATCGCCTACCAGGATGCCGAAGGGGCGGTCGATACCGGCCTGTTCCAGCAATTCTCCGCCACGGGCACGCCCATCGGCACCCTTGCCAGCTTTTACTCGGCCGATTTCAACTACAACCAGACCGGCATCGGGCTGGGCGATGGCCGGTTCGCCATCACCTGGAGCGAAGATGCGGGGATCGGTGGTGCCGGTCCCGACATCCGTGTGGGCTTTTACGATCCGAGGAACGCAATCAACAACGCCGCCTACGATCCCAATCCCACCCAGATCGGTGTGATCGGCTCTGAAGACATCACCGCCGGGCCCGGCTCCACCCGGGTCTACGCCTGGGACGGCGATGACACGGTGACGGCCAACACCCTGCCCGACGTGCTTTACGATGCGGGCCCCGGCGACGACATGGTGATCGTTCAGACCGGCATCGTCGGCAATACCTATCGCGGCGGCGACGGCATCGACACCATCGACTGGTCGAACAGCCCGGGTTCGACCGGGTATTACGAACTGCACCTGTCGGGCTGGGCGTTCGACTATGCCGATGGCGGCGGGTTCGAAGCCGACGCGATGGACGGGTTTGAAAACCTGATCGGGTCCCCGGGTGACGATTCCATCATCGGCAGCCCCGATGCCAACGATCTGCGCGGCGGGTTCGGTAACGACACCATTTCGGGCACCGGCGGCGACGATATCCTTGTCGGCGGCTGGGGCAACGACATCGTGCTGGGCGGCGACGGCGACGATCTGGTGCGCGGCTCCAACGGGATCGACAGTCTCGAAGGCAACGCGGGCAACGACACACTGGGCGGCGGCAACGGACGCGATACCGGGCTGGGCGGCGAAGGCAACGATTCCATCAACATGGGCAACAACCCCGACCTCGTGGAAGGCGGGACTGGGAACGACACGCTTCTGGGCGGCAACGGGTCCGATACGATCCTGGGACAGGATGGCGATGACGATATCCGCGGCGGTCGCGGCGACGAAGAGATCGACGGCGGCGCCGGTTTCGACACGCTCAACGGCGGGCGCAACGACGATGTCCTGACGGGTGGCGCCGATGCCGACACGTTCCTCTTTGCCGGCGCGTTCGGCAACGACACCGTCACCGATTTCGACGTGTTCGACCTGAACGAGCGGATCGACCTGTCCTATGTGGCGGCGATCACCGATTTTGCCGACCTCTCCGCCAACCACATGAGTCAGGTGGGGCAGAACGTGGTGATCGACGATCTGGCGGGCAACACCGTGACGCTGGAATTCGTGGCGCAGGCCAGCCTCAGCCCGTCCTACTTCATCTTCTGATCCGGCAGGGCGCGGCCCCTCGCGGGCCGCGCCTGCATGACATATCTGTCAATTTCGATGCATTGTGTTAACATGGGCCTGCCGGCAGGGGGGCGACGGCACATGGATTTATTGACGCGCGGATTGCCCGGCGGCTCCCCCGATCGGGTTGACCCATATTCGGAAGGGAGACTTCGACATGACCATTTCCTCCACGTTCGACACGGACGCCGAAGGCTGGACCTCGACCGGGGCCGCCATCACCCATGACCCCCTGGGCTGGGTCAGCAGCGCCGAGGGCGGCAGCGGGGTCTGGAACTATGTCGCACCCGCCGCCTATTCCGGCGATCTGGAAAGCTATTACGGCGGCACCATCAGCTTTGACCTGGTGCAGCCCACGCAATCGAGCCAGTTCAACGACGAAGACATCTTTCTGACCGGCGGCGGCCATACGATCGTGATCGATGCCGGGCCGAACCCCGGCACCAGCTTCACGTCCTATACCGTGGACCTGGAACTGGGAGGCGGCTGGCGGGTGAATTCGCTGAACGGTGCCATCGCTTCGGAACAGGTGATCCGCGAGGTCCTTGCCAACCTGACGGGTTTCGAGATTCGCGGCGAGTTCGTGAGCGGCACCTCGGGCGATGCCAGTTCGCTGGACAACGTCGTCTGGGAAATGGGCGACGTGGATGTTCCGGTGCCCGGGCCGCGGATCGAATCGACCTTTGACACCGGGCTTGATGGTTGGTCCTTCATCGCTGATGTGCAAACCTTTACCTGGCAGCCCACCGGCGGCAACTCCGGCGGTTATGCCGAAGCGGTGGATTTCGCCAGCGGCCAGATCTGGTACTGGGTCGCCCCCAGCGCCTATCTGGGCGACAAGTCGGCGTTTTACGACGGCACGCTGAGCTTCGATCTGCAGCAATCCCCTTACGTTGGCACACTGGATTACGATGATATCGTTCTGACCGGCGGCGGTCTGACCATCGTTCTGGAGATCGCGCCTCCGGGCACCGACTGGACCAGCTACAGCTTTACCCTGTCCACCTCCGACGATTGGCGCGTCGGTTCCCAAAGCGGTGCCGTGGCGACCGAGGCAGAGATCCGCCAGGTTCTGGCCAATCTCGAAAGCCTGCATATCCGAGGCGAATACATCTCGGGCGGCGACACCGGGGGGCTGGACAACGTGATCATGCAGGCCTCCACCGGGGCGGCGCGCTATACCGACGCCACCTTTGCCAGCTTCATCGAAAGCTATGCCACGCTCTCGGCAGCTCTGGCGGCGGCCACGGCAGGCGAAGGCATCGGTGTTGCGGGTGACCCGGCCGAAGCGGGGCCGCTGAACGTGGCTGTCGACGGGCTGACCATCGACGCCGACGGCCCCTACAGCCAGGACTTCGTGCTGACCGGCGGCGCGGTGGACCTGGCACTGGGCGGCACCGCCGACATGGGCATCCTTGGCACCGGGGCGGCCAACACGCTGGCGGGCAATGACGGTGCCAACGCGCTGAACGGGGGCAACGGCAATGACACGATGACCGGCGGCGGCGGCAGCGACACCATGCTGGGCGGCTTTGGCGAGGACAACCTCGACGGCGGTGACGGCAACGACACCGTGCGCGGCAACAATGGCAACGACACCGCAACCGGCGGCGCCGGGGATGACAGCCTGGGCGGCGGCAATGGCAATGACGATCTCGACGGCGGCACGCAGCAGGACATTGTCAGCGGCGGCAACGGCTTTGACATCCTGCGCGGCGGCCAGGGCAACGACACGGTCAAGGGTGGCAACCAGGGCGACGTGGCCTTTGGCGATGGCGGGGCCGACGACATCATGGGGGGCCGCGGCAAAGACATCCTGCAGGGCGGCAACGGCGACGACACGCTGAACGGCGGCCGCAACGATGACCGCATCTCGGGTGAGGGCGGATCCGACAGGTTCTTCTTTGCCGGCGTGTTCGGTGACGACACCATCACCGATTTCGATGCGTTGGACGCCGCCGAACGGATCGACCTGCGGCTGGTGTCCACCATCACCGATTTTGCCGACCTGGCCGCCAATCACATGAGCCAGGACAATGCAGACGTCCTGATCGACGATGGTGCGGGCAACAGCATTCGCCTGCAAAACGTTGCGCTGGGCGACCTCGACGCGGGCGATTTCATCTTCTGACCACGATTTCCTGCCAGTAAGGCAGGAAATCCCGACCTCGGCTCGTCTGTGCATCTCTGCGCAGATGGGCTATTTTCGGAGCTGGGGCAGGTGTCGGGCGGCGCGTGCGGCGCCCGCCGATTGAAGCAAGGTGATTGGAGCGGTCATGGTCTGGACAGGCACGATTCAAACGAGTTCGAATTTTCTCTTTCTCGGCGTCGACGGGTATTTTGCCGACGGCACCATGCTGGGCACGCAGGTGCCTGTCATCGATCCCCTGACCACGCCCAGCGCAACCCAGGTGACGTTCCTGCACCCCGATTTCCAGGGCCGCATCACCTTCAACGGCACCGGGCTGACCCTGGGCACCGCGGCGGTCCAGGGCGGCGGCACCGTGCCGGTCTTTACCGGCGGCACCATCACCAGCTTTACCGTCGAATTCAACGAGGCCCGGCATTCGGTCTGGCAGATCGGCGTGAACGGCTATCCCAGCACGGCCGACTATCTCGCCGCGCTGGCATCGGTGGAATCGCGCGGGTTCCTCGTGACGGTGGGCACGGTCGATGCCGGCAACATGTCGGCGGCCGCGCTGGGCAACGCCGTGGCGCAATCCTTTGGCGCGGGCAATTTTGCGGCGCTGCAATCCCTTCTGGACGCCACGCCCATGGTCTTTACCGGTGACGCCACCGATAACGGCCTGAACGGCGAAGGCGGCAACGATACGCTCGAGGGCCGCGGTGGCATCGACCGGATCGAAGGTGGCGGCGGCGACGACTTCATCGACGGCGGCAACGGCAATGACGGTTTCCTGATCGGCGGCCTGGGCAACGACACCGTTCTGGGCGGCGCTGGCAACGACGCCAACATCTTCGGCGACGAGGTCGGCGGCGGCCCCGGCGGCAACGATCTGCTCGACGGCGGCGCGGGCGACGACATCCTGAACGGCGGGGGCGGCAACGATCTGCTGTTGGGCGGCACCGGCGATGACGGGCTGAACGGCAACGAAGGCAGCGACACGCTGGATGGCGGGGCCGGGGCCGATGCGCTGTCGGGCGGCCTGGCGGACCTGCCCGGTGCCATCGACACCGCGTCTTACCAGTCGTCCACCAGCGGGCTGGTGATCGACCTGTACTATACCGTGGGCTCGGCCAACTACCTGTCCACCGGCGACGCCAACGGCGACACCTATTTCGATGTGGAACGTGTTCTGGGCTCGCAGTTCGACGACACGATCTACGGCACCAACGGGCCGGGCATCCTGTCGGATCTGAACTGGCTCGATGGCGGGGCCGGCGACGATTCGATCTACGGCTATGCCGGTGAAGAGACGCTGGTGGGCGGTCTGGGCGATGACGTCATCTTTGGCGGCAGCCAGGCCTTTGCCGGTCCGGCCGAGATCGACACCGCGCTGTATGCAGCGGCGCTGTCCGACGTGATCTTTGCCCCGCGCGACGCCTCGACCTTCTTTGTCATCACGCCGGACGAGGGCGTCGATATCCTGGGCGAGATCGAACAGATCTCGCTGGCGGGCACGGTCTACGGGCTCGGGGCGCTGTTCTACGATCCGCGCGCCGTGACCATCGCGCCCAACACCGCCAACACGATGACCCTGAACGCTGCGGGCGACATCTATGTCGGCGCGCCGGGGGTCGACGACATCTCGGGCGCGGGGGGGGATGACATCCTGCTGGGGTTTGACGGCAACGACATCCTGAAGGGCGATGACGGCCAGGACGACCTGCGCGGCGGCGATGGCGATGACGATCTGAACGGCGGCACCGGCGATGACGACCTGCGCGGCGATGCGGGGCGCGACACCATCCTGGGCAGTTGGGGCAATGACTGGATCGACGGCGGCAGCGGCAACGACAACCTGCGCGGCAACAATGGCGACGACACCGCCATCGGCGGCGACGGCAATGACCGCGTGGGCGGCGGCAACGGTCTCGACGATCTGGACGGCGGCACCGGCAACGACACCGTCAATGGCGGCAACGGCCGCGACATCGTGCGCGGCGGCCAGGGCAATGACTTCGTCAAGGGCGGCAACCAGAGCGACGTGATGTATGGCGATGCCGGCGGCGATGACATGATGGGCGGGCGCGGCAACGACATCATCCTGGGCGGGGCCGGCAATGACACCATCAACCCGGGCCGTGACGACGACCGTATCAGCGGCGAGGGCGGGTCTGACATCTTCCTGTTTGCCGGGACCTTCGGGGACGACACGATCACCGATTTCGATGCGCTGGACATCAACGAAAAGGTCGACGTGTCGCGCATCGCGGCCATAACCGGCTTTGGCGACCTGAGCAGCAACCACATGAGCCAGTCCGGCGCGGATGTGGTGATCGACGACGGGTCGGGCAACACGGTCACGCTGGAAAACGTCCTGCTGGCCGATCTGGGCGCAGGCGACTTCCTGTTCTGACACGCAGCCGCGGTCCCGCCCTCCTGCCCGGGCACGTGCATGGCCTTTGACACCGCCCGGGCATCGGGTCTACACACCCGCCGACCGCGTGCCTGTTAGCGCAGAAAGACGGCACAACATGGCGTATGCGGGGCAGGACCGGCGCAAGCGCACCGGTTGGCGGGAGGAGGGGAACGCCATGCTGAAAACGGGTCTTCTGGGTGCCGGCCGGATCGGCCATGTGCATGCCAACGCGATCTCGGCCCATCCGGGCAGCACGCTGGTCGCGGTGTCGGACGTTGTGACCGCGAATGCCGAAAAGCTCGCCGCCGCCTATGGGGCCGAGACCCGCACGTCAGAGGCGATCCTGCAGGACCCGGAGATCGACGCGGTGCTGATCGCCACCTCGACCGATACGCATTCGGACCTGATCGAGGCGGCCACCGCCGCCGGCAAGGCGGTGCTCTGCGAAAAGCCGGTGGATCTGAGTCTCGGCCGCGCGCGCGCGTGCCTGGCCCGGGCCGAGGCCACGGGCCAGCCGGTGATGGTGGGCTTCAACCGCCGTTTCGATCCGGGCTTTGCCGCGCTCAAGACCGCCTGTGACGCGGGGGAGATCGGCAAGGCAGAGTTGCTGTCGATCACCAGTTTTGACCCGGCCCCGCCGCCACTGGCCTACGTCAAGGTCTCTGGCGGGCTGTTCCGGGACATGATGATCCACGATTTCGACATGGCCCAGTGGATGATGGGGGGCCTGCCCGACAGCGTCAGCGCGGTGGGCACATCGGTTGTCGATCCCGCCATCGGGGCCGAGGGCGATGTCGATACCGCCGTGGCCACGCTGCGCTATGCCGACGGGCGGCTGGCGGTCATCAAGAACTCCCGCCGGGCGGTTTACGGCTACGATCAGCGGCTGGAACTTCTGGGCTCCGAGGGGCTGTTGCAAGCGCAGAACATGCTGGAAAGCAACGTGGTGAAGTCGAACGCCCAGGGCGTGACGGGGGCAAAGCCCACCTACTTCTTCCTCGAACGCTACATGCCCGCCTATCGCGCGGAATGGGCAGCGTTCGTCGACGCGGTGCAAAGCGGCGGCGCGATGCCCGTGACGCTGGCCGAAGGCGTGGCAGCGCTGGCGCTGGCAGAGGCGGCCACGCTGTCGTCCCGCGAAGGCCGCCCCGTGGCGATGCGCGACATCCTGAACTGAACGAGGGGCCGAAATGGACAAGCCGCTTGACGTCATCACCATCGGCCGCGCCTCTGTCGACCTGTACGGTGCCCAGATCGGAGGCCGCCTTGAAGACATGGGGTCGTTCGAGAAATACATCGGCGGCTCGCCCACCAATATCGCGGCGGGCAGCGCGCGGCTGGGGCTGAAATCGGCGCTGATCACCCGTGTGGGCGACGAACACATGGGCCGTTTCATCCGCGAGGAACTGGCGCGCGAAGGCGTGGACGTGCGCGGTGTTGCGACCGATCCGGAGCGGCTGACCGCTCTGGTGATCCTGGGTATCCGGGACCAGAGCCAGTTCCCGCTGATCTTCTACCGCGAGAATTGCGCCGACATGGCGCTCAGCGAAGACGACATCGACCCGGACTTCATCGCCGAGGCGCGCGCGGTGGTCGCCACCGGCACGCATCTGAGCCATCCCCGAACCGAGGCGGCGGTGCTCAAGGCGCTGAGACACGCACGTCAGGGCGGGGCGAAGACCGCGCTGGACATCGACTATCGCCCGAACCTCTGGGGTCTGGCGGGCCATGGTGCGGGTGAAGAGCGGTTCATCGAATCCGCCGCCGTCACCGCCAGGCTGCAAACGACGCTGCCCTTGTTCGATCTGATCGTGGGCACAGAGGAAGAGTTCCACATCGCCGGCGGCTCCACCGACACCCTTGCGGCGCTGCGCGCCGTGCGTGCGCTGTCCGCCGCGACGCTGGTCTGCAAGCGGGGTCCGATGGGGGCGGTGGCCTTTACCGGCGACATCCCCGAAAGCCTCGACGATGGCGAAAGCGGCCCGGGTTTCCCGATCGAGGTGTTCAACGTGCTGGGCGCAGGCGACGGGTTCATGTCGGGGCTGCTCAAGGGCTGGCTGACCGGCCAGGACTGGCCCACCGCCCTGACCTACGCCAATGCCTGCGGGGCCATCGCCGTCAGCCGCCATGGCTGCACCCCCGCCTATCCCAGCTGGGACGAGCTGCAGTTCTTCCTCAAGCGCGGCGTCAGGACCCCCGCCTTGCGTCACGATGCCGAGCTGGAGCAGGTCCACTGGGCCACCAACCGCAAGGGCGACTGGTCCACCTGCCGGGTCTTTGCCTTCGACCACCGCGCGCAGTTCGAAGAGATGGCGGGCGCGACCGAGGACAAGATCAACGCCTTCAAGACGCTCTGCCTTCAGGCCGCGACCGGCGTGCAACAGGGCCGCCCGGGCTTTGGTATCCTCTGCGATGGCCGCCAGGGACAAGAGGCGCTGTTCCGCGCCACCGGCAGCGGGCTCTGGGTCGGGCGTCCGGTGGAAAAGCCGGGGTCGCGCCCGCTGGAGATCGAGCCCTATCTGGGCGCGGATTTCGGCGCTCTGAAGGAATGGCCGCTGGATCACGTGGTCAAGTGCCTGTGCTTCTGTCATCCCGACGACGACGCCGAGATGTGGGAGGCGCAGCTGCGCACCGTCGAACAGGTCTTTCACACCGCCCGCCGCACCCGTCTGGAATTCCTGCTGGAGGTGATCCCGTCCAAGGTTGGGGGCGTCGATGACGACACCACGCCGCAGGTGATCCAGCGCTTCTACGATCGGGGCATCTTTCCCGACTGGTGGAAGCTGGAGCCGTTCACGACGGCCCCGGCCTGGGAAAAGGCCTGCGCGGCGATCACCCGCAACGATCCGCGCACGCGCGGGATCGTGGTGCTGGGGCTCGATGCGCCGGCGGACCGGCTCTTTGACAGCTTCGCCCTTGCCGCGGCCCAGCCGCTTGTGAAAGGCTTTGCCGTGGGGCGCACGATCTTTGGCGATGTCGCCCGGGCCTGGATGGCGGGCGCCGTCAGCGATGCGGATGCGGTTGCCACGATGCAGGACAACTACCAGGCGCTGTGCGATGTCTGGGACAAGGCGCGTGCCGCCGCCTCGGGAGGACAGATATGACGACAATCCGGCTGACTGCCGCGCAGGCGCTGGTGCGCTACCTGGCCGCGCAGAAAACCCCCGAGGGCGACACCTTTCTGGCCGGCTGCTGGGCGATCTTCGGCCATGGCAACGTGGCCGGCCTGGGCGAGGCGCTGTACCAGGTGCGCGACCACTTCCCCACCTGGCGCGGACATAACGAACAGACCATGGCCCATTGCGCCATCGCCTATGCCAAGCAGAACCGCCGCCGCCGGGCCATGGCGGTGACCTCGTCGATCGGGCCGGGCGCGACCAACATGGTCACCGCGGCCGCGCTGGCGCATGTGAACCGCCTGCCGGTGCTGTTGCTGCCCGGCGATGTCTTTGCATCGCGCGGGCCGGACCCGGTGCTGCAGCAGATCGAGGATTTCACCGACGGCACCGTCAGTGCAAACGACTGCTTCCGCCCGGTCAGCCGCTATTTCGACCGCATCACCCGGCCCGAGCATCTGCTGAGCGCCCTGCCGCGCGCCTTCCGCGTGATGACCGACCCGGCGGATTGCGGGCCGGTCACGCTGTCCTTTTGCCAGGACGTGCAGGCCGAGGCCCATGACTATCCCGCCAGCTTCTTCGCGCCGCGCGTGTGGGAGATCCGCCGCATCCGCCCCGATCACCACGAATTGCACCGTGCGGTGGAGGCCATCCGCAACGCCCGGCACCCGCTGATCGTGGCAGGCGGCGGTGTGCACTACTCCGACGCCACCGAGGACCTGCGCCGCTTTGCCGAGACACACAATATCCCGGTGGTGGAAACCCAGGCGGGCAAGTCGGCGCTGCCCTGGGATCATCCGCTGAACTATGGCCCCGTCGGCGTGACGGGCAGCGCCGCGGCCAACACGCTGGCGGAACAGGCGGATGTGGTTCTGGGCATCGGCACACGCTTTCAGGACTTCACCACCGGGTCCCGGGGGCTGTTCAAGGCCCCGGGCCGCGCGTTGATCAGCCTCAACGTCCAGGCCCATGACGCCGAGAAACACGGCGCGCTGCCGGTTCAGGCCGATGCAAGGGCCGGCCTGACGGAGCTGGCGCTGGAACTCTCGGGCTATGCGCCGGAAGCCCCCCCGGTCGCGCTCAGGACCGATTGGTTCGAGGCCGTCGACCCGCTGACCGCCGCGCCGGTCGACAGCAATGCGCTGCCCACCGACATGCAGGTGATCGGCGCGGTGCAGCGCGCCGCGCGGGACAACACAGTGGTCATGTGCGCCGCAGGCACCATGCCGGGCGAGTTGCACAAGCTGTGGAAGGCAGGCAGGCCCGGCAGCTACCACATGGAATACGGCTTTTCCTGCATGGGCTACGAGATCGCGGGGGCCATGGGCATCAAGATGGCCCAGCCGGACAGCGACGTGATCTGCTTTACCGGCGACGGCACCTACATGATGGCCAATTCCGAACTGGCCACCGCGGCGATGATGGGCATCGCCTTCACCGTCGTGGTGACCGACAATCGCGGCTTCGGCTGCATCAACCGACTGCAGATGGGCACCGGCGGAGCCGAGTTCAACAACCTGCTGGATCATGCGGTCCACGCGCAGCCCTCTGCCATCGACTTCGCCGCCCATGCCGCCAGCATGGGGGCGACCGCGGTCAAGGTGGGCTCCATCGCCGGGATGGAAGACGCGCTGTCCCGGCGCGACGCGGTCGACGGGCCTTATGTGATCGTCATCGACACCGATCCCTATCCCTCCACCCCGGTCGGAGGAACCTGGTGGGAGGTCGCGGTGCCCGAGGTCTCGCCCCGTGCCGAGGTGCAGGATGCCCGCACCAGTTACGAGGCCGCCCTGCGCGCCCGTACCGAAAACGCCTGAGGAGGCACGCCCATGAGCCCGCTTCTGCGCCGCCCCCTGTCCGAGACCGGCCTGATCCACGACGTCACGGTAGAGAACGCCCGGGGGCCGCTGTCGCCCGACTGGGCCTATGTGGGCTTTTCCGTGCACCGTCTGAACCCCGGCGAGACCGTCACGCAAGAGACGGGCGAGCGGGAGGTCATTCTGGTAATGGTCGAGGGCCGCGCGCATGTCCGCGCGGCGGGCGGGGATTTCGGCGAACAGGGCGACCGCATGGACGTCTTCGAAAAGACCGCGCCGCATTGTGTCTACGTGCCCAATGGCACCGACTGGCAGGCCACGGCCACCACGCCGTGCACGCTGGCCATCTGTTCCGCGCCGGGCAAGGGCGGTCATGCCGCCCATGCCATCGACCCGGCCACCATCACGCTGACCCGGCGCGGCACCGGGAACAACACCCGCTTCATCAACAATATCGCGATGGAAGGCGAAGATCATGCCGACAGCCTGCTGGTGACCGAGGTGTTCACGCCCACCGGCAACTGGTCCTCCTACCCGCCGCACCGGCATGACGAGGACGATTTCCCGCGCATGACCTATCTCGAAGAGACCTATTACCACCGTCTCAACCCCGCGCAGGGCTACGGCCATCAGCGCATCTTCACCGATGCGGGGGACCTCGACGAGACGATCACCGTGCGCAATCACGACGTGGTGCTTGTGCCGCGCGGGCATCATCCCTGCGGGGTGCCCTGGGGATACGAGATGTATTACCTCAACGTCATGGCCGGCCCGCTGCGCAAGTGGCGCTTTGAAAACCATCCCGACCACGACTGGATCTATCAGCGCGACACCGCGTGACCTGCAAGGACCAAAGCCATGATCAAGATCGGCATCTCTCCCATCGCCTGGCAGAACGACGACCTGCCCGACCTCACCGCCGCCTACACGATGGAACAGGCGCTGAAGGAGTCGCGCGAGATCGGCTATCTCGGCGTCGAGCGTGGCCAGCGCATGCCGCACGACACCGAAGGCCTGCGCGCCTATCTCGACCGCTATGACATCGCGCTCTGCGGCGGCTGGTGTTCGGGCAACCTGCTGGTCAACGATCTTGAGGCCGAAAAGGCCGCGATCCGCCAGCAGGTGGCGCAGTTCGTGGCGCTGGGCGCGCCCTGCATCGTCTATGCCGAATGCTCCAACACCGTGCAGGGCCGGATCGACGTGCCGGTGAACGACCGGCCAAAACTGTCGCGCGACGAGGTGCTGGCCTATGGGGCAAGGCTGGGCGAACTGGCCAGGTGGTGCGCCGATCAGGGCATGCCGCTGGCCTATCACCATCACATGGGTTCGATCATCGAGGCCGAGGAGGATGTGAACTGGCTGATGGAGGGGTCGTCCGACGACGCGAGGCTCTGCTTTGACACCGGGCATCTGCTGTTTGGCGGCGGCGACGTTCTGGCCACGCTCGACCGCTGGGGCGACCGCGTGCACCACGTGCATTTCAAGGACATCCGCCCCGACGTGGTGGCCGACGTGCGGACCAACAATCGCAGCTTCCTCGACGCCGTGATCGCGGGCGCCTTCACGGTGCCGGGTGACGGCTGCATCGATTTCCAGGCCGTGGCCAACCACCTCAAGGCGCTGGGCTATGACGGCTGGATCGTGGTCGAGGCGGAACAGGACCCGGCCAAGGCCGCCCCCTTCGCGTATTCCAAGCTGGGCTATCACCACATCCTCGATGTCTGCCACAAGGCGGGGCTGGAGATCGCAGAGCGGCTCTGACCGGGTTTGGTTTCGCGCCGTCCCGGGGTAGACACGCGCCAAAGGGCGCGAGTCGCGTCCCGGACAGCGGAGCGACCCATGGCACCCAAATTCGGAACAAGCGGCCTGCGCGGGCTGGTGACAGAGCTGACCCAGGCGCTGGTCACCGATTACACACAGGCTTTCCTGTCCTCCTGCCCGCATGGCGGCGCGCTGCATGTGGGCCGCGACCTGCGCCCCTCGTCTCCGCAGATCGCCGACTGGGTGATGACGGCGGTCGAAGAGATGGGCGTCGCGGTCGTCGATTGCGGCGCGGTGCCGACGCCCGCGCTGGCGCTGTCCTCCCTTGCCGCCGGACAGGCGGCCCTGATGGTCACCGGCAGCCATATCCCGGCCGACCGCAACGGGCTGAAATTCTACGTGCCCACGGGCGAGATTTCCAAGGCCGACGAAGAGGCCATCGGCGCGGCCCTGGGCCAGACGCGTCAGACGGCGCCCGCGCCGGAGCGGCTGACCTCTGACGCCCTCACGGCCTATGCGGAACGCTACACCAGCGGTTTCGGCCCGGGCGCGCTGCAAGGGCTGCGGATCGGGGTCTACCAGCACAGTTCCGTGGCGCGCGACGTCATGGCCACGGTGGTCTCGGCTCTTGGGGCCGAGCCGGTGCCGCTGGCCCGGTCCGACACGTTCATCCCCGTCGACACCGAAGCGCTGGATCCCGGGACGCGCGGCATGCTGGCGGACTGGTGCGCCGAGCATGGGCTCGACGCCGTGATCTCCACCGACGGTGACGCGGACCGGCCCATGGTCGCCGATGCCTCGGGCCGCGTGGTGCCGGGCGACGTGCTGGGCGCGCTGACGGCGCGCGCTCTGGAGGCCGCGGTGATCTGCACGCCGGTCTCCTCCAACACCATGATTGCCGACATGCCCGGGTTCGCCCGCATAGAGCGGACGAAGATCGGCTCGCCCTACGTGATCGCCGCGATGGAGGCGGTTCTGGCCGAGGATCCGCAGGCCAGGGTGGTGGGCTACGAGGCCAATGGCGGCTTTCTGCTGGGCTTTGACACCGGCGCGCTGGCACCGTTGATGACGCGGGACTGCCTGCTGCCGATCCTCGCCCCGCTTGCCGAGGCCGTGGCGCGGGGCGTGTCTCTGGCGGCGCTGGTCGACGATCTGCCGCCGCGCTTCACCGCCGCCGACCGGATCGCGGGGATCGAGACGGATGTCTCTAAAGCGTTCATCGCGCGCATGACCGATGACGCGGCGGCGCGGCAGGCCTTCTTTGTCGCGACCGGGCAGGAGGCCGCGCTTGATCTGACCGACGGTTTGCGGGTGACGTTCGACGGTGGCCGCGTGGTGCATCTGCGCCCGTCCGGCAACGCGCCGGAGTTCCGTTGCTATGCCGAGGCCGGGAGCGCGGCAGAGGCGCAGGCGCTGGTGACGGCGTACCTGAAAAAGCTGCGCGCGGAGCTTGGGTGAGAGGGTGGGAGGGGTGCGCTGTAGCGCACCCTAGATCATGGCACGACGGTTGGTCCATGCGGTAGGGTGCGCTACAGCGCACCCCCCAACACCCCCGGTCAGGCGAAGACCTGTGCCAGCGCCTCGGTCCGGCCCTTGGTCAGGTCGTCCACGGCGCGCAACCCGTGCAGCAGGTGGGGCAGGTGTTCGACGGGTACCATGTTCGGGCCGTCGCTGGGCGCGGTTTCGGGGGCTTCGTGGGTTTCGATGAACACCGCCGCGCAGCCCACGGCGACGGCCGCGCGCGCCAGCGGTTCCACGAACTGGCGCTGCCCGCCCGAGGACGCGCCTTTGCCGCCGGGCAGTTGCACCGAATGGGTGGCGTCGAACACCACCGGATAGCCGGTCTGCGCCATGATCGGCAGCGACCGGAAATCGCTGACCAGCATGTTGTAGCCGAAGCTTGCCCCGCGTTCGCACAGCAGGATCCGTGTGTTCCCGGTCGACGCGATCTTGTCGGCGACGTTCGCCATGTCCCAGGGGGCCAGGAACTGCCCCTTCTTGACATTGATCGCGAGCCCGGTCTCGCCCGCCGCCAGCAGAAGATCGGTCTGACGGCAAAGAAAGGCCGGGATCTGCAGCACGTCCACCACCTCGGCCACCGGCGCGCAATGGGCCGGTTCGTGCACATCTGTCAGAACCGGCACCCGGAATTCATGCGCGATGCTCTGCAGGATGCGCAGCCCGTCGTCCATGCCCAGCCCGCGCTGGCCCGAAAGGGACGACCGGTTGGCCTTGTCGTAGCTGGCCTTGAAGATCCAGCGCGTGTCGGCCTTGTCGGCGGCTTCGGCGATACGCTCGGCCAGCATGCGCGCGTGCTCCAGGCTTTCCAGCTGGCAGGGCCCCGCGATCAGGGCAAAGGGCGCGTCATTGGCGAGCGTCACCTCGCCGATCCGAACATCCGTCATGTGACACCTTCCTTCTTCAGCACGCTTTCGATCCGGGCGACATCGACCGGGTTGTTCAACTCCCAGAACACGCGGCCCTTTGCCTCGACCGGGACACAGGTGACCGGCGTCCCGTTTTCGAGAAACCGCAGCTGCTCCAGCCCCTCGGCGCGCTCCAGCGGCCCTTCCGGCCAGGCCATGTAGGCCTGCAGCGCGGCGGGGCGGTAGGCGTAGACACCGACATGATGCCAGACCTCGGGCGGGGTTTCGAGCGTGCCGACAAAGGGCAGCACCTCTTTCGAGAAGTAAAGCGCGGTGCCGTCGCCACGCATCACCGCCGTCGTGCCGCCCACGCGGCCGTTCTGGCGGTCGGTGACGAAGTTTCGCAGCGTCTCGGCATCGCATTTGAGGACGGGGGTTGCCATCTGCACGCGGCTGTCGGCCATCGCGCCGATCAGCGCCTCGACGAACCAGGGCGGGGTCAGCGGCGCGTCGCCTTGCAGGTTCACCACCACGTCCGGCGGATCCGGCAGCTGCGCCACGCCGTCTGCGCAGCGTTCGGTGCCGTTGCGCGCGGCCCGGGAGGTCATCAGCACATCCGCGCCAAAGCCCTGCGCGGCCTCGGCGATGCGGGTGTCATCGGTCAGGACATAGACCGCATCCGCGCCCTCTACGGCCTTGGCCGCCTCCCAGCTGCGCTGGATCAGCGACTTGGCCACGCCGGTGGCCCCGGTGAGCGGCACCAGCGGCTTGCCCGGATACCGGGTGGAGGCATAGCGGGCGGGGATGAAGATGACCGTGCTCATGCCACGCCCGCCCGCAGCGCGTCATGGATGTGCAGAAGGCCCACCAGCCTGTGATCGGCCTCCACCACCAGAAGCACGGTGCGTTTCTGCATGTTCATCACCCCCAGGGCTTCGGTCAGCAGCGTGTCGGGCCGTGTGACGAGCGGCGTGCGGGTGGCGACCTCTCCGGCGCGGCGGTTCATCAGCCCCTCCATGTTGCGGCGCAAATCGCCGTCGGTGATGATGCCCGCAAGCCGCCCGTCCTGCACCACGGCAGCGACGCCAAACCCCTTGCGCGTCATCTCGATCAGCGTGTCGCTCATGGCGGTATCGGGCGTGACCACGGGCAGTTCGGCCCCGGTATGCATGACGGCAGAGACGCGCAACAGCTGCGCGCCCAGCGTGCCGCCGGGGTGGAACAGGCCATAGGCCTCGCGGTCGAACCCGCGGAGTTGCATCAGGGCAACGGCCAGCGCATCGCCCAGCGCCATGCAGAGCGTGGTGGAGGTCGTGGGCGCCATGCCGATGGCGCAGGCCTCGGGCGCATCGGGCAAAAGCAGCAGATGCTGCGCCGCCCGGCCCAGCGTGCTGTCGGCGCGCTTGGTCATGGCGATCAGCGGAATGGCAAAGCGGGCGCAATGGCCGATCATGTCCGCCAGTTCCCGTGTCTCGCCGGAATTCGAGATCAGGATCACCGCGTCGGAGCGCGTGATCATGCCCAGATCGCCATGGCTCGCCTCGCCGGGATGCACCGCCTGCGCAGGCGTGCCGGTCGAAGCGAGCGTCGCCGCGATCTTGTTCGCCACATGGCCGGACTTGCCCATACCCGACACGATCACCCTGCCTTGCGTGTCCAGCAATCGCCGGGCCACGGCGTCGAAATCGGCGGGCAGTTCCGCGCCCAGGCGCGTCAGCGCCGCGGCTTCGATGGCCAGCACGTTGCGCGCGATGTCGGATGGGGTTTCGGTCATTCCACGCCTGTCTGTAAAGGCCGTCCCTGCCTTAGCCGTTCGCCCCGGCAATGTCCAATCGTGCAACAGGTCTCTGCGATGCGGCACGGTCCGCGTTGACACAGTGTTTCCCCTGCCGCATCAGTTCGCGCGAGGCGGCATTGAAAGGGCGGCAGCCATGAAGATTGCAATGATCGGCACGGGCTATGTGGGGCTCGTGTCCGGAGTTTGTTTCTCCGATTTCGGGCACGAAGTGGTATGCGTGGACAAGGATCCGCGCAAGATCGAGATGCTGGAGCGCGGCGAGGTGCCGATCTACGAGCCCGGTCTCGACACGCTGATGGCCAAGAACGTGGAAGCTGGACGGCTGTCCTTTACCCTGGACCTGGCCAGCGCCATCGAGGGCGCGCAGGCGGTGTTCATCGCGGTGGGAACGCCCACGCGGCGCGGTGACGGCCATGCGGACCTGACCTACGTGATGGCGGCCGCCGAAGAGATCGCGCGGGCGGCAAAGGATTATGTCGTCATCGTCACCAAGTCGACGGTGCCGGTGGGCACCAACCGGCAGGTCAAGCACACGGTGGCCAAGGCCAATCCCGAACTGGAATTCGACGTCGCCTCGAACCCCGAATTCCTGCGAGAAGGGGCTGCGATCGACGATTTCATGCGCCCTGACCGGGTGGTTGTCGGTGTCCAGAATGACCGCGCCGCCGAGGTGATGGCCGAGATCTATCGCCCGCTCTACCTGCGCGATTTCCCGATTCTGACCACCGATCTGGAATCGGCCGAGATGATCAAATATGCGGCCAACGCCTTTCTGGCGACCAAGATCACCTTCATCAACGAGATCGCCGCACTGTGCGAACGGGTCGGCGCCGACGTCAAGGAGGTGTCGCGCGGCATCGGCCTGGACAACCGCATCGGCAACAAGTTCCTGCATGCCGGCCCCGGCTATGGCGGATCGTGCTTTCCGAAAGACACCCGCGCCCTGGCCCGGATCGGCCAGGAACATGCGGTGCCGATGCAGATCACCGAAACGGTCATCAAGGTCAATGACGAGGTCAAGCGCCGGATGATCGACAAGCTGCAGGATCTTTGCGGCGGGTCGTTCAACGGCAAGACGGTGGCGGTGCTGGGGGTGACCTTCAAGCCCAATACCGACGACATGCGCGACGCGCCCGCGCTGACCATCGTGCCGGCGCTGGTGGGCGGCGGGGCCAAGGTGCGGGTCTGCGATCCGCAGGGGCGGCGCGAGGGCGAGACGCTCTTGCCCGGGGTGTGCTGGAGCGACGATCCCTACAAGGCCGCGCACAACGCCGATCTGCTGGTCATCCTGACCGAATGGAACGAGTTCCGCGCACTGGACCTGAAAAAGCTCGCCCGCAAGATGGCCGCGCCGCGGCTGGCCGACCTGCGCAACATCTATTCCGTCGGCGATGCCCGCCGTGCCGGGTTCGAGGCCTATGAAAGCATCGGGCGGGCGGGCTTCCCCAAGGCCTGAGCCCGCGCGCGGCGGTCGCCACGCCGAGGCGCATCCGATCGGGGTGCGCTGTGGCGCACGTGCAACGAAAGCGTGTGGCGGCCGATTGCGCTGCATTCACGGGCACGAAAGTGTTGTTTGGAAAGGCGGCTTTTGTTAACCTTTTCCACAATAACAATAAGGGCAGACATACAGGCATGGGGACGGGCTATCGAGGCACGTTCGTCATCTCCTGGTCACAGACGGAAACAGACGGTCTCAAGGCCGCACCTCCGTCATCGCTGACGGTCGGTGCCAGCTGGTGCTGGACCGGGGATGCGGTGCGCGTGGACGGACCTTCATCGGTCCTCCGGCTGGATCGGGCAGACGGCGAAGCACGGATACGCAAGCGCGCTGCCAGAATGGTGCGGCGTCTTGTGGGCGCGGCAGTCAGCCACGCCGAGACCCTTGACGAGGTCGAGGTCGACCATCCGATGAATGACAGCAGCTTTGTCGTCACCGACGGGGCGCAAAGTTATACGGTGACGCTGATCGAGGTCGGCCCGGGCGCGCGGCCCCTGCTGATGTTCCTGGACGAGATGCCGCCCAAGGGGCGCGATCTGTGGATCGTGCACCACACGCTGCATGTCGGGTCGGACTATGCCTCTGGCGACCAGGCGGGCGGGGTGATCTGCTTTACCCCCGGCACCCGCATCGCCACGCCTGAAGGCAGCATTTGCGTGGAACAGTTGCGCGAAGGCGATCTGGTTCAGACCAAGGACAGCGGCGCGCAGGAAATCCAGTGGATCGGCAGCCGCCGGATGAGCGGGGCACGGCTGTTTGCCATGCCGAAGCTGCGCCCGGTGCGCATCCGGGCCGGGGCCTTCGGGATTGCCCAGCCGGATGGCGAGGTGCTGGTCTCGCCAGAGCACCGGATGCTGGTGCGCGGCACGGTGGC
Organism: Alphaproteobacteria bacterium; assembly: GCA_030425925.1. Lineage (GTDB taxonomy): Bacteria > Pseudomonadota > Alphaproteobacteria > Rhodobacterales > Rhodobacteraceae > JAUHZO01. The sequence continues at coordinate 25,101 of JAUHZO010000022.1, forward strand.
GCGCGCGCTGTTCAACACACCCGAAGTGCTGGTGGCGGCGCGCGACCTGATCAATGGCGAAAGCGTGGTGCTGGACACCCAGCTGCGCGAGGTCACCTATGTGCACCTGATGCTGCCGCGGCACGAGGTGCTGTTTGCCAACGGGATCGAGACCGAAAGCTTTCACCCCGCCAATACGGCGCTGTCGACCATCAGCGAGGGCGACCGGGCGCGGCTGCTGGCGCGGGCCCCGTCGCTGGCCGCCAATCCGCATGCCTACGGTGCCTATGCGCGGCGCAACCTGTCCAGTTCCGAAGCGGCCATCCTGATGCACGAAGCGGCCTGAGACGCGCCAACCGCCGGGCTGCGGGGCCCTGTCCCCGCAGGCTCAGTCGCGCAACTCGTCCGGCTTGACCCCCCACAGTGCCGTCTTGTCCGCCCAGCCGCGATAGCCGCCCGCGGTAAGCCGGCACCAGTCCGGGCCGCATTCCCCCAGCCGCGCCACCACGCCCAGCGCAAGGTTTGCCGTCACCGGGCTGCGCGCATCGGGGCGGCTGTGCAGGCTCAGCAGGTCGCGTTCCACCAGCACCGTCCGCACGCCTGACAGCAGCGAATAATGCACCCAGCCGCCGGCCCCGTCACGGTCGCGCACGCGGCGCCAGTGGCCGTGCTCGGCGGTGATCTCCAGCGGCATGTCGCGGCGCTTGAACACCCAGTCGATGCGATGCGTCAGCGACGGGCCGCGACGCACATTGCCTTCCTGCGCCTTCATCGACACGTAACGCGGCAAGGGAAGATTGGTCACCGGGCCGCGCTCTTGCCCGGCCCATGTCATCCCTGCCCACAGGGCCAGCCCCAGCTTCAACGCCTTGACGATCATGTCATGTCCTGCCCGAATCTTGCGGCGGGGTTCTTGTGCCCCGTCCCATCCTGTCGCAGTCTAGCGCCGCAGGGGCCGACTGGGGAAGCCGGGGGAGAGCGCGGATGCCGTCAAAACGTCTGAGTGTTGTCGTGACGCGACGCTTGCCGGAAGTGGTGGAAACACGGCTGTCGGAACTCTTCGACGTCCGGCTGAGGGGCGAGGACCGGGCGATGAGCCGGGCCGAACTGGTCGAGGCGATGCAGGGGGCCGACGTGCTGGTGCCCACGGTGACCGACCATATCGATGCCGGCATGATCGGGCAGGCTGGCGACCGGTTGAAGCTGATCGCGAATTACGGTGCGGGCGTGGACCATATCGACGTGGCAACGGCTCGGTCGCGCGGGATCCTGGTGTCGAACACGCCTGGCGTGGTGACGGACGACACGGCCGACATGGTGCTGGCGCTGATGCTGGGCGTCACCCGGCGCATCCAGGAGGGGCTGAGCGTCATGCAGGACGGTTCGTGGGAGGGCTGGTCCCCCACCGCGTTCCTGGGCGGACGGCTGGGCGGCAAGCGGCTGGGCATTCTCGGCATGGGCCGGATCGGCCAGGCCGTGGCGCGGCGCGCGGCGGCCTTCGGCATGCAGATCCACTACCACAACCGCCGCCGCCTGCGCCCCGAGACCGAAGAGGCGCTTGAGGCGACCTATTGGGAAAGCCTCGACCAGATGGTGGCGCGGATGGACGTGATCAGCGTGAACTGCCCGCACACGCCGTCGACCTACCATTTGCTGAACGCGCGGCGGCTGAAGCTGATGAAGCCCTCCGCGGTGATCGTGAACACCTCGCGCGGGGAGGTGATCGACGAAAACGCCCTGACCCGGATGCTGAAGGCCGGCGACCTCGCGGGCGCGGGCCTCGACGTCTACGAACACGGCCACCGCGGCAACCCCGAACTCCGCGCCATGCCCAACGTGGTGATGCTGCCCCACATGGGTTCCGCCACCGTCGAGGGCCGGGTCGAGATGGGCGAGAAGGTGATCATCAACGTCAAGACGTTTGCCGACGGGCACCGGCCTCCGGATCAGGTGGTGCCGGCGATGTTGTGAGGGCCTGCTGGCTAGACCGTTGATAGGGCGGATGTGATGTGGCCTCATCGTTGAAGTCCACGGGCTCATTCATACCTTGTGCGAGGAACAGAATTGTCGTGGATCGGTTAGCCAACTGAAGGATAAGTGTAGACTTTGCTGGCTGGCGTGGGCAGCATAACCGCCTTGCCTTGCTTGATTCGGCCGTGGTACGATTCGACCAGAGCAGAAAAAGCGTTGGGAAAGCGACATGAAGAACGTTGTCCAAGTTGTTGAAGTCGAACCAACTCCGCAAGGGCAGTGGGTCACTTTTTGGCACATGGGGGAAAAAGTGCGCCTGAGTGGTGAGTTCCACACCTCTGGCTATGCGACCGCTTTCGACCGTGGAGACATATTCGTCTGCCTTTCGTTCTCGGACGAGGCCATGTCAATCGTTGGACCTCATCCCGCAGACCTGCTGAAGTCAAGTGAGTTCAGTTCGTTGCCAATCGTCGCCGATCAAAACCTGTACCCCAGGCATGATCGCTACAAGCGGTTCGATTTGGATCGTACGTCAGCCGTCTTGTCCTGTGATTTGCGCAATACCATCGAAGGCCCCAACTTCGAGAACAAGACCCCCTCTCAGATTCTGGAGAGCCTGGCCAAGCTCCACTAACTAGGGTTGGTATCGTGCCATTCGACCTGCCGGTGCCAATTCGGTTTCGTTCCTTTCCGGACCTGAAACCGATCAGACTAGACGCGCCGTTTTTGGACGAAACGCGCGTACCAGTACCTTGTGACGACCCGAAAGGTTCCGTCGTCTCGATTTGCCTTGATACGGATATTCTTCAGGTCGGTGACGTCTTTCTGTTCCATCGGAGTTCGCCCCTCGGTCTGGGTATCGAAACTTATCAGAGGATTTGTTGCGGGCTGACGCCCCCAGCAGCGACCATCACCCATGTCGCCATCTACGCAGGCAAGGGTATGATCTGGGACCACAATCCTCGCGAGAACGTACGATACCGCACCGTGTCATCTGCATTGCAATTCGGAACGACCAACTCCGTGTCTCGTCCGAAACCAACAGACATTGACCCGAAACGTCTAAGTGAGCGCTGCGCCTACCTACAGCAGACCAAGAATTATGAATTGTTGTCAGTGGTAAACTGGCGGGCATTGCGGGCGCGGGCAACCAGAAAGCCTTATCTGGCAGGAGACAACGCGCAGTTGTCGGAAGGGCTGGTATGTTCCACTTTTGTGGCACAAGCTCTCGACTACGCGTCGCTTAGCAAATTCACCATCCCTGAACCGGTCATTCTGCCCGGTGATTTTGTCAGGCCGGATCGCTTTAGTCTGATCGACCTCGAGTGGTGTTGTACGCCCCTCTAGGGATTTCGGGGACCGCGGCATCCCTCGCAAGCACACTGGTCGAAGTCTCGAACGGTCGCTTGCGAGGATTAGGACGGTAATCGGCTAACGGCCGGATCATGCGTCCTTGTAGCTGATTTCCCGCACATCGCTGCCGGTCTTGCCGCGGCGGACCAACAGGCGGTTCAGCGCGTGGATATAGGCGCGGACAGAGGCGACCACCGTGTCGGTGTCGGCCGACTGGCCGGTGGCGATGCGGCCGTCTTCCTCCAGCCGGACGGTCACCGTGGCCTGCGCGTCGGTGCCCGCGGTCACGGCGTGCACCTGGTACAGCGACAGGTGCGCCTTGTTGGGGTAAAGCATCCGCACCGCCTTGAAGCTGGCGTCCACCGGCCCGTCGCCCTGGCAGGTGGCGGTGGCGTCGGTGCCGCCGACCTCCATCTCCAGCTCTGCCGTGGCGGGGCCGCCGGTGCCGCAGATCACCTTGAGGTTCACCAGCTGCAGGTGCTGCGCCTCTTCGTCGGCGGTGGTGTTGACCAGCGCCAGGATATCGTCGTCGAACACCTCTTTCTTGCGGTCGGCCAGATCCTTGAACCGGACAAAGATGTCCTTGAGCTGGTTGTCGCCGACCTCGACGCCCAGATCGCGCAGCTTGGCGCGCAGCGCGGCGCGGCCCGAATGCTTGCCAAGCGGCAGCGAGGTGCCCGACAGGCCCACATCCTCGGGGCGCATGATCTCGAAGGTCTCGGCGTTCTTGAGCATGCCGTCCTGATGGATGCCGGATTCATGGGCAAAGGCGTTCTTGCCCACGATGGCCTTGTTGAACTGCACCGGAAAGCCCGACACCGTCGAGACGCGGCGCGAGATGTGCATGATCTTGCGGCTGTCCACACCGGTATGGAACGGCATCACGTCGCTGCGCACCTTCAGCGCCATCACCACCTCTTCCAGCGCGGTGTTGCCGGCGCGTTCGCCCAGGCCGTTGATCGTGCATTCGATCTGTCGTGCACCGCCCGCCACCGCCGCCAGCGCATTGGCCGTCGCCATGCCCAGGTCGTTGTGGCAATGGGTCGAGAACACCACCGCGTCGGCCCCCGGCACGGTTTGGATCAGGCGCCGGATCAGATCGGCGGATTCGCGCGGTTCGGTATAGCCCACGGTATCGGGGATGTTGATCGTGCTCGCCCCGGCCTTGATGGCGATCTCCACCACGCGGCAGAGGTAATCCCACTCGGTGCGCGTGGCGTCCATCGGCGACCATTGCACGTCGTCACACAGGTTGCGCGCATGGGTCACCGTCTGTTCGATCCGCTCGGCCATTTCGTCGCGGGTGAGGTTGGGAATGGCGCGGTGCAGCGGAGAGGTGCCGATAAAGGTGTGGATGCGCGCGCGACCGGCGTGTTTCACCGCCTCCCAGCAGCGGTCGATATCGGGCAGCTGGGCCCGGGCCAGGCCGCAGATCACCGCGTCTTTGGAGCGTTTGGCGATTTCCGAGACGGCGCGGAAATCCCCTTCGGAGGCGATGGGAAAGCCCGCCTCGATGATGTCGACGCCCATGTCGTCCAGCAGCTCGGCGATCTCCAGCTTTTCGTCATGGGTCATCGTTGCGCCGGGCGATTGTTCGCCGTCGCGCAGGGTGGTGTCAAAGATCACCACGCGTTCGGTTGCGGGGGCCGTGTTGCTTTCGGCGGACACGGGATCGGTAGCGGAAGTGGTCATGTCGGGAACTCTCTTGTCTTCTGTCATGGCATCCGGCGCGATGCACTCCCCTCTGAGCGGACGCGCCGGGCCGGCACGCTCAGAGGCGAGTTAGAAGAAGACGCAGGCCCAGCGCAAGCGGCGCAGCGTGCTGCGCGGATGCGGGGATATGGCCAAGGATCGTCATGCCCGACACCCTACACCGAATCGCGGCAAAGAAAACCCGCGAAATCCCGCGGATTTGCGCCTGTGTTTCTGGCGCGGGCTTTGCCACGGCGCGGGCTTGCGCCATACTCGGGGCAGGGCAAGACAGGCAGGCAGTTCCATGTTCCGTTCCGTTCTGGGCGCTCTGGCGCTTTGTATCCTTCCCGCCCTGGCCTGGGCCGAGCGGGACAGCGTGCGCAGCTACATGTTCGGCAATTCGCTGATCCACCATCTGGGCGAGCAGGATCACACCAACGTGCCGCATTGGCTGGCCGAACTGGCCCGCGCCGACGGGCGGCGTCTGGCGCTGGACGGCGAATGGGGATTCCTGCGCACCTTTGCCGATGGCCTGCCGCCCTCGGCGAACTGGTCGTTTCCGGGCGTCGACGGGGCCTGGTCCCCCGACCGGGCGGCCTTTGGTGCGGCGGGGTTCGATTCCGTGGTCGTCACACCGGCGAATTTCATCCAGTATCAGGAACCCGACATCCCCTATGACGGCGACAATCCTACCGGCGAAAGCCCGCTGGGGGCCGCGCTGCGGCTGTTCGACTGGGTGTCGGAACACTCGCCTGAAAGCCGCCTGTTCGTGTACGAAGGCTGGGCGGACATGGCCGGGCTTGTGGACAGCTTTCCGCCCTCGGCCGCCGGGCTGCAGCGCTATCACGCCGCCAATGCCGGGGCCTATCATCAATGGTACGAAGGCCTGATCGCCGATCTGGCGCGCACACGGCCCGAGCTTTCGGTGCAACTGATCCCGGTGGCCCGGATTCTGGCCGGGCTTCTGGGCGAAGGCGGCCCCTTGCAGGATCTGACCGCCGAGGCGCTCTATACCGACGCCTCGCCGCACGGCACGCCCACACTGTATTTTCTGGCCAGCCTCGTCACCTATGCCGCGCTGTTCGAAGCCCCGCCGCCCCCCGCCTATCGTCCGCCCGCCACGCTGCACCCCGATGTCGTGGCGCTTTATCCCGAGCTGGCCGAGGCGGTGTGGAACGCCATGCCGGAAACCCCCGACGAGGCCCGGCAGCGCCGCACGGCCCGGCAAGAGGCCGCTTCGGCCCCGCTGCCGGAACGCCAGGCGATCGCGCTGCCGCCCGCCGGTGTGCGGCCGCAGGGGGTGCCCGCGCTGGGGATGGGGCTGAACGGCATTGCCGACTGGTCGACACAGCATCCCTTTGTCGACCTGATGAAGACCGCGCGCGACTGGGTGGGCCATCTGCCCGGCCAGTGGGGCGGGGTCGACAGTGACGCGCTGCGCGCGGGCGGGCATCTGGATGCGCAGGGCTGGCCGGTGTCGATCCCCGACGGGGTGGAGCGGCTGGAATCGGTCCTGCTGACCGACCAGCCCGACGCGGCCACGGGCCTGCGCGGCGACTACGTCGTTCTCTATGACGGCAGTGGCAAGATCGAGATCACCGGCCGCGCCCGGCGGGTGCGGCAGGACCCCGGGCGGATCACTTTTTCCTATGCCCCGGGCGAAGGCGTGGTGGGGCTGTCGCTGTCGGACATCCCTGCCAGGGATCCCGTCCGCAACATCCGCGTGATCCGCGAGGACCAGCTGGCGCTGTACGAGGCCGGGGTGCTGTTCAATCCCGACTGGATCGCGCGGGTGCGCGATCTGCGCTCGGTCCGGTTCATGGACTGGATGATGACCAACGGCTCGCCCGTTGCGGGCTGGGAAGACCGGCCGCTGCCGGACGACGCCACCTGGACCCGCCGCGGCGTGCCGCTGGAGGTGATGATTGCGCTTGCCAACCAGATCGGGGCCGACCCGTGGTTCAACATGCCGCATCTGGCCGACGACACCTATGTCCGCCGCTTTGCCGAGGCGGTGCGCGACGGGCTCGACCCGCGGCTGAAGGTCTATGTGGAGTATTCCAACGAGGTCTGGAACTTCGTCTTCCCGCAAGCGGCCTGGGCCGCCGAACAGGCGACGGGTCTGTGGGGCGAGTCCGAGACCGGGTGGATGCAGTTCTACGGTCTGCGCAGCGCACAGGTGATGGACATCTGGACGGAAACCTTCGGCCAGGCCGCGCCCGACAGGCTGATCCGCGTCATGGCCACGCATACCGGCTGGCCGGGGCTGGAACGCGAGGTGCTGGACGGGCCGCTGGCCTTCCTGTCGCTGGGCCGCGCGCCTGCGGGCAGTTTCGACGCCTATGCAGTGACCGGTTATTTCGGGTACGAGATGGGCAGCGCCGAGATGGCGCCGCTGCTGCGCGACTGGCTGGACCGGTCCGAACAGGCGGCGCTGGTCGCGGGCGAGGCGCAGGGCCTGCGGCGGGTGGCACTGCGCGAATTCGTCCGTGCCCGGCGCTTTGATGCGGCCATCGCACCGATGGCGCTGGCGCTCGAAGACGGCTCGTTGACGGAGTTGATCACGGAGGTACTGCCCTATCACGCGGGCGCCGCACGTCGCGCGGGTCTGCGGCTGGTGATGTACGAAGGCGGCACCCATGTGGCGGGCCATGGCGCGCAGGTCAACGACGACCGGCTGACCGAGTTCTTTACCGCCTTCAACTACACGCCCGAGATGGCGCGGCTTTACGAGATCCTGCTGGCCGGGTGGACCGAGGCGGGCGGCACGCTGTTCAACGCCTTTGTCGATGTCGCCCCGGCGACGCAATGGGGATCCTGGGGGGCGCTGCGCCATCTCGACGACGCCAATCCGCGTTGGGACATGCTGATGGCCTTCAACGCCTCGGGCCCCGCCGACTGGGAGCGTCGCGATCCCGCGGCCTTTGCCGATGGTGTGCTGCGCCGTGGCGGCGCGGGCGGCGAACGGTTGCAGGGCAGCGACGAAGAGGACGTGCTGCTGGGCGGGCCGGGCAATGACACGCTGGTTGCGGGCCGGGGCGACGATCACCTGCATGGCGGTCCGGGCCGGGATCTGGCGGTACTGCCGGACGTGCAGGCGACCTACGACCTGACGCGCGATCAGGGCCGGCTGATCGCTGACGGGCCGTCGGGGCGTGTGGTGATGACGTCGGTCGAGCGGCTGGCCTTTGGCGGCGAGGCCGCTCAGGAGGTCCCGGCCGACCGGTTCTGAGCCAGCCGGATTTCCTCGACCAGCGTTTCGGCCCCCAGTTCGGCGCGGTAATGCGCCTCGACATGGGCGCGGCCCGCCGCGCTCAGCCGCAGCAGGGCATCGCGGTCGCCCGCGAGGTCGCGGATCGCGCGGGCCAGGATCGACGGGGCCTGCGGCGGCACCAGACGGCCCTGCACATTGTCCTCGATCAGTTCCGGCACGCCGCCCGCCTCGGTGGCGATGACGGGCACACCGCAGGCCATTGCCTCCATATAGGCCACGCCCAGCGGTTCGTGCCAGCTGGCCAGCACAAAGATGTGGGACTCGATCAGTTTCTGCCGCACCGCATCGGCGTCGATGGCCCCCAGCAGCTTGACATGGTCCTGCAGGTACAGCTTTTTCAGATGCGCCTCGAGTTCCTTGCGAAAGCCGCTGCCGCCGGCATCGTCCTCGCCTGCAATCTCGAGCCGGACGTCCACGCCCTGGTCCAGCAACTGGCGGGTTGCGGTCATCAGGTCCTGGTGGCCCTTGACCACGTTCAGCCGCCCGCAGGAAAACAGCCGCACCGGGCGTCCCGGTTCGGGGCCTTCATACGGGGTGTCGCGGCGCAGGCGGTGGGTGTCCACCCCCATGGGCCGGATCACGCAGCGCGGCGGCAGGGCACCGTCCAGCGTCTCGTGGACCTCGTCCATCAGCTTGCGGGTGATGATGGTGGCGAATTCCGCCCCCGACCATTTGAAGCGCTGCCCCGCGCCGTAATCCGAAAGCGGACCATGCAGGGTCAGCGAATAGGGCGCGCCGCCCATCCGGCGGGCCAGCGCGGCGGTCAGCGCGGCGCGGCCGCAGGAATGCACGTGCACATGTTCGATCCCGTCGGCATCGCAGGCATTGCGCAGCGCGCGCGCGGCAGACAGCGTCAGCGCGGCATCGGTGGCAAAGCGCGGACCTTCCTGCAGCATCCACATCGGCAGACCCTCGGGCGTCAGCCGCGCCACCGACAGAGCCGCCTGCCACGGATCGAGCTTGCCCAGATAGGTTGTGCGCTGCATCGCCGCGTCCGACCAGCTGTGCGCCACCAGCCCCGGAGGAGGCTTTCGGGTGGAAAAGATGCGCACATCATGACCCATCTCTTCGAGCGCAATAATCTCGCGCCAGAAGAATATATGCGTTTGCCCCGGGAACTGGGGCACCAGATATCCCAATCGTATAGGATGCGTCACGCGACCCGCCCAGGTAATTCCGCAACAGCTGACAGAAGTGACTTCACAATCCTTTCTAGGCGATTCCACGCTCTGGCCACAGTCCGCGGACAATGCGGGCACAACTTGGCGATGGATTTTTCGAAGGTGTGGCCTCATGGGTACGGCGTTTGCGATTGACGAAGGAGAATACCGGTGCCGTTTTGTGTGATCCTGCCGGCCAGCAACGAGGAAGACCTGATCGGTGGCTGCCTTGACGCGGTGCTGGGTTCTGACTGGACGCGGGACGAACCGGTCCATGTGATCGTCGTTGCCAATGGCTGCCGCGACGCCACCGCGCAGACCGCCCGCGCGCGGCACGAAGCCTTTGCCGCACGGAACTGGCAGCTGACGGTGCTGGAACTGGCGCAGGGCGGCAAGCTGGGCGCGCTCAACGCCGGGGATGCGCTGGTGCCGCGGGACAGCAGCCGCCTGTATCTGGACGCCGATGTCACCATGTCGCCCGCGCTGCTGATGCAGATTGCCGGGGCGCTGGACGGCGCTGCGCCGCGCTATGCCTCGGGCCGGGTCGAGATCGCGGCAGAAGGATGGGTCAGCCGCGCCTACGCCCGGATCTGGCGGCAGGTGCCCTTCATGCGGCACGGCGTGCCGGGCTGCGGGGTCTTTGCCGTCAATGCCGCGGGCCGTGCCCGCTGGGATGCCTTTCCCGACATCATCTCGGACGACACCTATGTCCGGCTCAGCTTTGCCCCGCAGGAGCGTGTGGGCGTGCCGGCCGCCTATCGCTGGCCCATCGCCGAAGGGTTCGGCCGCCTTGTGCGGGTGCGGCGGCGGCAGGATGCCGGCGTGGCCGAGATCGCCGCGCGCTTTCCCGATCTTCTGGACAATGATGACAAGCCTGCCTTTGCCCCGGGCGAACGGCTGGGCATGGCGCTGCGCGACCCGATCGGCTTCGCCGTCTATTCCGGTGTGGCGCTTGTGGTGAAGCTGACGCGCCACCGGGCCACCGGCTGGAGCCGCGGGCGATGAACGCGCTTCTGGACAAGGTGCGCGGCGGGTCGCTGTCGGCGCGGGTCATACGGTCTTCGATGCTGACAGTGGGCGGGTTCGGGTTCAGCCAGCTGGTCCGGCTGGCGTCGAACCTGATCCTGACCCGCCTGCTTTTTCCCGAAGCCTTTGGCCTGATGGCGCTGGTGCAGGTGTTCCTGATGGGCCTTGGCCAGCTGTCGGATGTCGGCGTGACACCGGCCATCCTGCAATCGCGCCGCGGCGACGAACGCGCGTTTCTCGATACCGCCTGGACGATCCAGGTGATCCGCGGTGCGCTGCTGTGGCTGCTGGCCTGTGGTGCCGCGCTGCCGCTGGCCTGGGTCTATGACGAACCGCTGCTGAGCCAGCTTTTGCCGGTCTCGGCGCTGACGCTGCTGATCTCGGGCTTTCGGCCGACGCGGATGGTCACCGCGAACCGCCATCTGCTGATGGGTAGGGTCACGCTGGTCGACATGTCGGTGCAGGTGATCGGGGTCGGTCTGGCCGTGCTTCTGGCCTGGGTGACCGGATCGGTCTGGGCGCTGGCGGTCTCGGGCGTGATCGGCGCGCTGGCCGAGGTGCTGATCGCCTGGATCGTCCTGCCGGGGGCGCGCGACCGGCTGCGCTGGGAACGCCGTGCCGCGCAAGAGCTGATCGGGTTCGGAAAATGGGTGTTCCTGGCCACTGTCTGCGGTTTTGTCTTTACCCAGGCCGACAAGGTTCTGATCGGCAAATGGGTGCCGCTGGACGTCTTCGGGGCCTACAATATCGGCTTTTTTCTGGCGGCGTTCCCGATGATGCTGGGGGGGATGGTCACGACAAAGATCCTGATCCCGATCTACCGCGAAACCCCGCCCACGGAAAGCCGCGCCAATTTCGTCAAGCTGCGCAGGATGCGCTTTGCCGTCACCTCCCTGCTGATGGTGCTGATCGCCTGTTTTGCCTCGGCCGGGGCCTGGCTGGTCGACCTGCTGTACGACCCGCGCTATGCGCTGGCCGGCGGGGTGGTGGTGGTGCTGGCCTGCGCGCAGATGCCCATGCTGATCGTGCAGACCTATGACCAGGCCGCACTGGCGGCCGGCGATTCCCGGCGGTTCTTCGTTCTGGCGGCCATCCGCGCCGTGCTGATGGTGGCCTGTGTGATCACCGGGCTCGAGACCGCGGGCCTGTTCGGTGCGCTGATCGGGCAGGGGGCCGCCTATCTGCTGGCCTATCCCGCGGTGGTCTGGCTGGCGCGCCGCATGGGGGCCTGGGATCCGCTGCACGATCTGGTCTTTGCGCTGGCCGGTCTTGCCGCAGCGGCGGCGGCGATATGGCTGAACTGGGCGTCAATTGTGGCACTTTTGGGGAAAACGGCCTGATCTCTATCCGTTCCGGACCGGCAACAAATCTGCTATGCCCAAAGACTGTTGACACAACCGGCAAGACCAGGGGGGGATACCCCTTTGAATGCGGCTTTTATCCGGATGGATACCTAAAAAACGCCGTATTTGTTGCGCATTTCTCCCTCAGAGTCGGGGGCGTCGCAGGTGGCGGGGTAAATGGATATGACGAACGACCATCAGAGCGGGATCGGCGAGAACGATATCGCCATTGTCGGCATGGCGGCGCATCTGCCGGGTGCGCCGGACATACACGCCTATTGGCGCAACCTGCGCGACGGTGTCTCGTCGATCCGCCGTCTGAGCGAAGAAGAGCTTCTGGACGCGGGCGAAGACCCGGGCCTGATGCGCCATCGCGACTACGTGCCCTTCGCCGCACCGCTGGACGGGTTCGAGATGTTCGATGCAGAGTTCTTCGGCTTTTCGCCGAAGGAGGCTGCGATCATGGATCCGCAGCACCGCCAGTTCCTGGAAACCGCCTGGGAAGCGCTCGAGACCGCGGGCCATGTGCCCGAGAATTTCCCCGGCCAGGTTGGTGTGTTCGCGGGCTGCGGCATGGGCAGTTATTTCTATTTCAACGTCTGCTCGAACCCGGATCTGGTCGAGAACACGGGCATGTTCCTGCTGCGCCATACCGGCAACGACAAGGATTTCCTGTCCACCCGCCTGTCTCATGTGCTGGACCTGCACGGCCCGTCGATCAACCTGCAGACCGCTTGCTCCACCTCGCTGGTGGCGACGCATTACGCCTGCCAGGCGCTGCTGAACGGCGAATGCGACATGGCGATTGCGGGTGGTGTCACGGTGGAACTGCCGCAGGGCCGCGGTTATCTCTACAAGGAAAACGAGATCCTGTCGCCGGACGGGGCCTGCAACGCCTTCGACCACCGCGCGCAGGGCACCGTCTTCGGGTCGGGCGCCGGCGTCGTGGTGCTGCGGCGCGCGTCGGATGCGCTGGCGGATGGCGATCACATCTGGGCCGTGATCAAGGGCAGCGCCGTCAACAATGACGGCGCGCAAAAGGCGGGCTATCTGGCGCCGTCCGTGGATGGTCAGGCGACGGCGGTGGCCGAAGCGCAGGCGGTGGCGGGGATTACATCGGACACGGTGGATTATGTCGAATGCCATGGCACCGGCACCTATCTGGGCGATCCGATCGAGGTGGCGGCGCTGACCCAGGCGTTCCGCGAAAGCGCTGAGACGGTGGGCCATTGCCGCATCGGCAGTGTCAAGACCAATATCGGTCATCTTGACACCGCCGCCGGGGTGGCGTCGCTGATCAAGGCCTCGCTGGCGCTGTCGTACCGGCAGATGCCGCCTTCGCTGGGCTTCGAGGCCCCAAACCCCGCCATCGATTTCGAAACCTCGCCGTTCCGCGTCAATGACCGGCTGCAGGACTGGCCGCAGCGCGGCCATCCCCGCCGCGCCGGGGTGAACTCGCTGGGTGTGGGCGGGACAAATGCGCATGTGGTGCTGGAAGAGGCACCTGCGCGCGGGGCGTCCGATGCATCGGACTGGCCGTTCCAGATCCTGACCCTGTCGGCGCGCAGCAAGACCGCGCTGGACGAGGGCGCGGCCCGTCTGGCCCGGCATCTGCGCACCCATCCCGAGCAGGATCTGGCCGATGTGGCCTGGACCCTGCAACAGGGCCGCCGCGCCTTTGAAAAGCGTCGCGTGATCGTTGCCGAAAGCCATGAGGAGGCCGCGCGCCTGCTGGAAGAGGACAACCCGCGCCGGGTGCATTCGCACACCGCGCTGGAGTCGCCGGAAACGGTGTTCATGTTCCCCGGCGGCGGCGCGCAATATGCCGGCATGGCGCGCGACCTGTACGAGACCGAGCCGGTCTTTGCCGAATGGATGGATCGCGGGCTCGACCACCTTGCCACGCTGACCGACGCCGATATCCGGACGCTCTGGCTGCCGGCCGAGGCGGACACGCAAGAGGCCGACGAGGCGCTGCGCCGGCCCTCGCTGCAACTGCCGCTGATCCTGATCGTCGAATACGCGCTGGCGCAGCTCTGGATCAGCTGGGGCGTGCGCCCGGTGGCGCTGACCGGTCATTCCATGGGTGAGAACACCGCCGCCTGTCTGGCCGGCGTGATGTCCTTCGAGGATTGCATCGGCCTGGTGCATCTGCGCGGCACGCTTTTCGACACGGTCGAGACCGGCGGCATGCTGTCGGTCAACCTGCCCGCCGAGGTGCTGGAAACCCGTCTGGGCGACGCGCTGGATCTTGCCGTGGTCAATGCGCCCGAAATCTCGGTGGCGTCCGGACCGCGCGCCGCGCTCGACGCGCTGCAGGCCGAACTCGAGGACGACGGCATCGAGTGCCAGCGCATCGCCATCGACATTGCCGCGCATTCGCGGATGCTGGAACCGATCCTCGACCGGTTCCGCGCCTATCTGCAGTCGATCCCGCTGCAGGCCCCGCAGATTCCCCTGACCTCGAATCGCACCGGTGCCCTGATGACCGACGCACAGGCGACCGATCCGGAGTACTGGGTCGACCACCTGCGCGGCACCGTGCATTTTGCCGATTGCGTGGGCGCGGTGGCCGCGCCCAACCGCATCCTGCTGGAATGCGGGCCTGGCAAGGCGCTGTCCTCGCTGGCGCGGCAGCATCCGGACGTGCAGGCCAATCAGGTTCTGTCCTCGCTGCGCCATCCGCAGGACGCCATCGCCGATGACAAGCACATGTTCGAGGTGCTGGGCCGTCTCTGGGCGCTGGGCGCGCAGATCGACTGGGACCAGATCTGGGGCGAGGCAAGGCGGAGCCGCGTGGTCCTGCCCACCTATGCCTTTCAGCGCAGCCCCTATTTCATTGCACCGGGCAAGGCCGCGGCCGAGCCCGCGCCGCAATTCCTCATGCGCACCGACGACATCTCGGACTGGGGCTGGAAGCCGGTCTGGCGGCCACGGTCCGCGGCGGTCGAGATCGACGTGGCGGGCAATCTGGCCGAGGCCGACCCGCAATGCTGGCTGATGCTCATGGACGAGACCGGCCTGGCCGATCGCTGCGCGGCACGGTTGCGCGCTGCAGGGCATCGGGTGGTCGAACTGCGCCCGGGCGACAGCTTCATGCGGGTGGGCGACGACGCCTATGTGCTGGCGCCGGAACATGGCCGCGACGGCTATGACCTGTTGTTGCAGGACCTGGTGGCGCGCGGTCTGGCCCCGACGCGGATCGCGCAGTTCTGGCTGGTCACCGAAGGCGAGGGGCACCGCCCCGGCTCCAGCTTCTTTCACCGGGTGCAGGAACAGGGCTTTTACGCGCTGCTCTTCCTTGCCCAGGCGCTGGAGGGTGAAGGCCTGGCCGAGGACGTGCATGTCACCGTCATCACCAA
The DNA here is from genome assembly GCA_030425925.1 of Alphaproteobacteria bacterium. Classification (GTDB taxonomy): domain Bacteria; phylum Pseudomonadota; class Alphaproteobacteria; order Rhodobacterales; family Rhodobacteraceae; genus JAUHZO01. Next base: position 40,261 of record JAUHZO010000022.1, read on the forward strand.
CGGCGCGGCCCGCGTCCGGGACGAGGCGCTGCCGCATCCCGCCAAGGCAACCATCGCCGGGCCGGCGCGGGTGATCCCGCAGGAAATGCCCGGGCTGACGGTTTCGACGCTGGACATCGAACTGCCGCAGCAGGCCGCCGCGCCGTTCTGGTCGCGCCGCCGGGCGCAGGCGCAGCTGGACGAGGCCCGCGCCGGGCTGGCCCTGCGCGTGCTCGAGGACCTGCTGGCCGAGCCTTCGGGCTGCATCGCCGCCCTGCGTTCCGATCGCCGCTTCGAATGCGCGATGAAACCGGTGGCGCTGGAGGCACCCGCCGCCCCTGCCGACAGCGCGGTGACGCTGATCACCGGCGGTTTTGGCGGCATCGGGCTGAGCATCGCTCAGGATCTGGCCCGACGCGGCGGCAAGCTGGTTCTGGTGGCCCGCCGGGCGCTGCCGCCGCGCGCCGACTGGCCCGATTACCTGGCCCGCCACGCCCCGCAGGACCGCATTGCGCGCCGCATCCGCGCCGTGCAGGATCTCGAAGCCGCCGGCGGCGAGGTGCTGGTGGTGGCCGCCGATGTCTGCAACCGCGACCAGATGCACGCCGTCCGCGCCGAGGCCGAAAAGCGGTTCGGCCGGATCACCGCCATCGTGCATGGCGCCGGTGTGGTGGACGATGCGCCGCTGATGACCAAGACGCCGGCCCGGATCGAGGACGTGTTCACGCCCAAGATCCACGGCACCGACGTGCTGGGCGACGTGTTCCCGGACGGCGCGGTGGACTGGATGGTGCTGTTCAGCTCCACCTCGACCGTGACGGCACCGGCCGGTCAGGTGGATTACGTCGCTGCCAACGAATACCTCAACGCCTTTGCCCGCGCGCGGGCCGGTGGGCGCACCCGCGTCACCGCGATCAACTGGGGCATCTGGAACGAGGTCGGCATGGCCGCCGAGGCCGTGGCGGCCCGCGCGGGCGATCTGCCGAAGCCGCCGGTCACACCGGTGGATCTGCCGATGCTCGACACCGCCACCTTCGACAGCGAAGGCAACCGGGTGTTCCACGCCAGCTATGATGCGCAGGACTGGTTCATCGACGAACACCGCACCCGCGCGGGCGACGCGCTGCTGCCGGGCACCGGCTATCTGACGCTGGCGGCGCATGCCCTGCGAGCGCATCACGAAACCGGCCCGTTCGAACTGCGCGATCTGGACTTCCTGCGCCCGCTCCGCGTCGCCGACGGGGCCGCGCGCGACCTGCGGCTGCGCCTGACCCGCAGCGCCGACGGCTACGGGCTGGACGTGCTGGGGGATGCCACGCTGAACGGCCGCCGGGGTTTTGCGCTGGTGGCGCAGGGCGCGCTGTCGCTTTTGCCGATGCAGCGCCCTGCCGCGCTGGACCTGGGCGCGATCCGCAGCCGCTGCGGCGGCGGGGCTGTCGCCCCGTCCGGCAGCAAGCTGGCCGCGGCGCAAGAGGTGCTGCTGCGGTTCGGGCCGCGCTGGAAGGTGCTGGACAGCCGCGCGCTGGGCCAGGGCGAAGGCATTGCCGATCTGTCGCTGCCGCCCGAGGCGCAGGACGATGGCTGCCTGCTGCACCCGGCGCTTCTGGACATCGCCACCGGCTGGGCGATGGAGCTGATCGACGGCTGGCAGCCCAGCCATCTCTGGGCCCCGGTGCGCTATGGCCGGGTACGGGTGCACGCGCCCCTGCCAGACCGGATCACGTCTTGGGTGCGCAACGCCGCCGACAACCGGGCCGACGCGGAAACCGCCAGCTTCGATGTCACGATCTGCGACCGAGACGGCAATGTGGTGATCGAGGTGACCGGCTTTACCATCCGCAAGCTGCCGTCGCTCGACATCCTCAAGACCGCGCCGCGGCTGACCGCCGCCGAGATGGAGTTTGACGATGCGCCCGACGCCGCCCAGCCGCTGTCGCCCGCCGAAGAGCGGCTGGCGCACAACCTGACCCAGGGCATCCTGCCCGCCGAGGGCGTACAAGCGTTTCACCGCGCGCTTGCGCTGGGCCTGCCGCAGGTGGTTGTCTCGTCGATGGACCTTGATGCCCTGACCCGGCAGACCGCGGCCTCGACCGCCGAGACCGGCGTCAGCCAGAGCTTTGAACGCCCGCAACTCGACAGCGCCTATGCCGCGCCGGAAACCGAGATCGAGCGGCGTCTGGCGGGGTTCTGGGAAGACCTGCTGGGTGTGCAGAACGTGGGTGTCGAAGACAGCTTCTTCGACCTTGGCGGGCATTCGCTGATTGCCGTGCGGCTCTTTGCCATGGTCAAGAAGACCTTCCGGGTCGAATTCCCGATCTCGGTGCTGTTCGAAGCACCGACCATCCGCAAATGCGCCGCGCTGATCGCCGCCGAAACCGGCGAGATCGCCGGGGCAGAGGGCGATGCCGGTGCCGCGCCCGCCGCCGCCCCCGAACGGCGCTTCAAGCATCTGGTGCCGATGCATGACGGCGATGGCGGCGCACGGCAGCCGTTCTTCCTGATCGCGGGCATGTTCGGCAACGTCCTGAACCTGCGCCATCTGGCACATCTTCTGGGCACCGACCGGCCCTTCTATGGTCTTCAGGCGCGCGGCCTTTACGGCGGCGAGTCCCCGCACGAGACGATGGAAGAGGCCGCGGCCGACTACATCGCCGAGATGCGCCAGGTGCAGGCCACCGGGCCCTACATGGTGGGCGGCTTTTCCGGTGGCGGGATCACCGCCTACGAGATCGCCCGCCAGCTGGAGGCGATGGGCGAAACCGTGTCGCTGGTGGTGATGCTGGACACGCCGCTGCCGCGCCGCCGCCCGCTGGAATTGCGCGACCGGCTGATCATCCAGTGGCACGAGGCGCGGGCGCGCGGCCTGTCCTATCCGTTTGTCTGGGCCCGCAACCGCATTGCCTGGGAAATCGCCAAACGTCGCGACAAGGGCCAGACCGAGGCGCAGCACAGCTTCCACAATGCCGAGATCGAGGCCGCCTTCTACCGCGCCATCGCCGCCTACCAGGTCCGCCCCTGGGACGGGCGTCTGGTGCTCTACCGCCCGCCGCTGACCGGCAAGTGGACGGTGTCGGGCGGGCGTCTGGTCAATTCCGAACGCAGTTACGTGCTGCCCGACAACGACTGGACCAGCGTCGCGCCGCAGGTCGAGGTGCACGAGGTGCCGGGCGATCACGACAGCATGGTGCTGGAGCCGAACGTGCGCGTTCTGGCGGCACAGATGCGCACCGCCATCGAGGCGGCCGAGGCACAGACCGGTGGCAAGGGCGAAGTTCTGCCCTTCCCGGCCCATGCGGCGGAGTAGAGGATGGCCCGGCTTCTTGTGGTTTCCCTGAACTACCGCACCGCGGACATGACCCTGCGTTCTGTCCGCGCGGCGCTGCGGGCGATGGACGGGCTCGACGCCGAACTGGTGATTGTCGACAACGATTCGCAGGACGGCTCTTACGAGATGCTGCGCGACACCGTTGCCCGGGCCGACTGGGCGCAGGGCCATGCCGTGCGGGTGATCGCGTCGGGGCACAATGGCGGATTCGGCGCGGGCAACAATGTGGGCATTCGTGCCGGCATGTCCGACGGATCGCGCCCCGACTACGTGTACCTGCTGAACTCTGATGCCTTTCCCGCGCCGGACGCATTGCGGCGGCTGTGCCGGCATCTCGACACCCATCCCGAAGCCGGGTTTGCCGGCAGCTACATCCATGGCGAGGACGGCGCGCCGCATGTCACCGCCTTCCGCTTTCCGACGATCTGGTCGGAACTGGAAGGCGCGGCACGGGTCGGGCCGATCTCGCGCCTGCTGCGGCACCGGATCGTGCCAATGGGTATACCCGAACACTCGCAGCCGGTGGACTGGCTGGCAGGGGCGTCGATCATGATGCGGCAGTCGGTGCTGGACGAGATCGGCCTGTTTGACGAGACGTTCTTTCTGTATTTCGAGGAAACCGAGCTTTGCCTGCGCGCCGCGCGCGCGGGCTACCAGACGCATTACGTGCGCGACAGCCATGTCGCGCATATCGGATCGGTCTCCACCGGCATGAAGCGCTGGACCCGGGTGCCGCAATTCTGGCTCGACAGCCGGTGGTACTATTTCCACAAGTCCCATGGCCGCGCCTATGCCGCGCTGGCCACGGGCCTGCATGTGATGGGCGGGCTGCTGTGGCGCCTGCGCCGCGTGCTGCAAGGCAAGGATCGCGCCGATCCGCCCGGGTTTCTGCGCGATCTTGTGAAACACGACCTCAGAGCGGTGCTCCGGCCCATGCCGGGAAAGCCGCAGGCGGTGCGCACACGGACCGTGTGCACCGCGGTTGAGGCAAGAGCGGAGTGACGAATATGGCCGGATTTACCTGTGTCGTGATGGGCAATGAATCGCTGCTGGTGCAGTGCAGCGAAGCGCTGCTGCAGCGTGGCAACCGGATCGCCGCGGTGGTGACCCGCAATCCCGACATCGCCGGCTGGGCGGTCAAGCGCGGCCTGCGGGTCGAGGCACCGGGCCAGGATCTGGCCGGTCGGTTGCAGGACGTGCCGTTCGACTGGCTGCTGAGCATCGCCAACCTGATGATCATTCCCGACGATGTTCTCGCGCTTGCGGCGCGCGGGGCGGTGAACTTTCACGATGGCCCGCTGCCGCGTCATGCCGGGCTGAACGCGCCGGTCTGGGCGTTGCTCGAAGGGGAAACCCGCCACGGCATCGCCTGGCACCTGATCGAAGGTGGTGTCGACGAAGGGGATCTGCTGGTCACCCGCGGCTTTGACATCACCGCCCGGGACACCGCGCTGACGCTGAACACCAAGGCCTATGAAGCGGCCATCGACAGCTTTGGCGAGCTGCTGGACCAGCTGGAAACCGGCGCGCTGCGTCGGGTGCCGCAGGATCTGGACCAGCGCAGCTATCATGCCCGCGACGACCGTCCCGCCGCCCATGGCATGCTGAACTTTGCCGCGCCTGCCGCCGGTCTGGAACGGCTGGTGCGCGCGCTGGATCACGGGCCTTACTGGAACCCGCTTTCGGTGCCGAAATTCATGGCCGCCGGGCAGCTGTGGCTGGTGGGCGGCGCGCGGGTCGTGGAAAGCCACGCCGCACCGGGCACCGTGATCGCGCTGACGGAGGACACGCTGAGCGTCGCCTGCGCCGAACAGGCCGTCGAACTGTCGGGCCTGCGCGACCTGTCGGGCACGCCGGTAAACCCGTCGCAGATCGCCGCGTTGGGCGACGTGCTGCCCTTGCACAGTGCCCAGGCGCTGGCGGATTTCACCGCGCGCAAGTCTGCCGTGGCCCCGCATTGCGGCTACTGGCGCAAGCGGCTCGCCGATCTGGCTCCGGCCAGCGTGCCGGGTGCGGGGGATGCGGGCGGTCGGGTCTCGGCCCGGCCGCTGGCGCTGGGGCGCACGGTCGATGCCGCCTCGCTGGTGGCGGTCTGGGCCGCGCGGGTGTCGCCCGATGCGCAGGACATCGCCTATGCCGATGCCGCGCTGCGCGACCTGTCCCGGGATGGCCTGATCACCCCCTGGGTGCCGCTGGCGCTGCCCATGGGCAACACGCTGCAAACCCTGGGCGCCGCACTGGACAAGACCCGCGCACAAGCCGCCGGGCGGCGGGGTTTCGCTACCGATCTGCCCGCGCGCGACCCTGCACTGGCACCGCTCCGCGTGCCCGCAATCGGTCTTTCGGACGCGGCGGGCGCAATTCCGGGCTGCGCGCTGACGGTCGAGCTGGGCGATACGCCCCTGCTGCATGTCGACACCGGTCGCATTGACGCCGAAACCGCCGAGCGGCTGGCGCGGCGGCTGGAAGCGCTGGCCGCAGCCGCCACGCCCGAAACCGTGCTGTCGGATCTGCCGGAGCTTCCGGCCGAGGAACGCCACGAGGTCCTCAGCCGCTGGAACGCCACCGAAACACCGCATGACCGCAGCCTGACGATGCACCGCGCGTTCGAAGCGCAGGTGGCGCGCACGCCCGATGCCACGGCGCTGGTGTTCGAGACCACCACACTCGACTATGCCGAGCTGAACGCCCGGGCCAACCGCGCCGCGCATGTGCTGCGCGATATGGGTGTGGGGCCGGGCCGCGTGGTGGGCCTGTGCTGCCGCCGCTCGGTCGAGATGCTGATCGGTGCGCTGGCCATCCTCAAGGCCGGCGGTGCCTATCTGCCCATGGACCCGTCCTATCCCGCCGACCGTCTGCGCCACTTTGTCGAGGACAGCGGTGCCGACGTGATCGTCACCCAGGCCGCGGTAGAGCCCGATCTGCCGCCGCATGATGCCGCGCTTCTGGTGCTTGATGCCGAACCGCGCCTCGCCACCGCCTCGCACGACAACCTGTCCGATACCTCGGGCCCGGAGGATCTGGCCTATCTGATCTACACCTCCGGTTCGACCGGCAAGCCCAAGGGGGTGATGGTCGAACATCGCAACGTGCTGAACTTCTACACCGGCATGGATGCCCATATCCCGCATCAGCCCGGCGACACCTGGCTGGCGGTGACCTCGCTCAGCTTCGACATTTCGGTGCTGGAGCTGTTCTGGACCACCGCGCGCGGGCTCAAGGTCGTGCTGACCTCGGACGAGGATCGCGGGCTGATCTCGAACGGCCCGATGCCGCGCGGCGCGGGCGGGATGGAGTTCTCGCTGTATTACTGGGGCAACGATGACGGCGTGGGGCGCGACAAGTACCGCACGCTGCTGGAAGGTGCGCAGTTTGCCGACCAGAACGGCTTTGTCGCGGTCTGGACGCCGGAACGACATTTCCACGCCTTTGGCGGCCCCTACCCGAACCCGTCGGTCACCGGGGCCGCCGTGGCCGCGGTGACGCGCAATATCGGCGTGCGGGCCGGATCCGTTGTGGCGCCGCTGCACCATCCAGCACGGATTGCCGAGGAATGGGCGGTGATCGACAACCTCACCAATGGCCGCGCGGGCATGGCGATCGCCTCGGGCTGGCAGCCCGACGATTTCATCCTGCGCCCCGAAAACACCCCGCCCAACAACAAGGCCGCGATGGCCGAGAATATCGACCAGATCCGCGCGCTCTGGCGCGGCGAGGCGGTGGCCTTTCCGCGCCAGAACGGCGAGATGCACGCGGTTGTCACCCAGCCGCGCCCGGTCTCGAAAGACCTGCCGATCTGGGTCACCACCGCCGGCAACCCGCAGACCTGGAAGGAAGCGGGCGAAAAGGGCTGCAACGTGCTGACGCATCTTCTGGGCCAAAGCATCGACGAAGTGGCGGGCAAGATCGCACTGTATCACGAGTCGCTGCGCGGCGCCGGGCACGATCCGGCGGACTTCACCGTCACGTTGATGCTGCACAGCTTTCTTAGCGACAGTCGCGAGCATGCCCGCGAAATCGCCCGCCAGCCCATGAAGGACTACCTGAACGCCGCCGCGGGCCTCATCAAGCAATACGCCTGGGCCTTCCCGGCCTTCAAGCGGCCCGAAGGTGTGTCGAATGCCTTCGATCTGCAACTGGACGCGCTGGAGCCCGACGAACTGGACGCCATCCTCGATTTCGCGTTCGAGCGCTATTTCAACGACAGCGGCCTCTTTGGCACGGTCGAGGACGCGCTGGCGCGGGTGGAGCAGGTCAAGGCCATCGGCGTGACCGAAATCGCCTGCCTGATCGACTACGGGATCGACCGCGAAACCGTGCTGGAGGGGCTGAAGCCGCTGGCGCAGGTGGTGCAGGCCGCCAATGCCGAGGTGGCGCTGGCCGAGGATGATTTTTCGATCGCCGCGCAGATCGTGCGTCATGACGTGACGCATCTGCAATGCACGCCCTCGATGGCCCGCATGATCGCGATGAACGACGAGGCGCGCTTTGCGCTGGGGCGCGTCAGGCACCTGTTCCTGGGCGGCGAGCCGCTGCCCGGCACGCTGGTGCAGGACTTCGGGCGGATCACGCAGGCCTCGATCACGAACATGTACGGCCCCACGGAAACGACGATCTGGTCGTCGGTGGAACCGGCTGCCCCGGGCGACGGCGTTGTGAACATCGGTCTGCCGCTGGCGAACCAGCAGCTTTACGTCCTGAACGAATCGCGCCAGCCGGTGGGGCTGGGCGAAGAGGGCGAGCTTTGGATCGGCGGCGAAGGCGTGACCCGTGGCTACTGGAACCGGCCCGACCTGACCAAAGAGCGCTTTGTGCCCAACCCGTTTCATCCCGGCCGCATGTACCGGACCGGCGATCTGGTGCGGCGGCGGGCGGATGGCCGGATCGACTATGTCGGGCGGGTCGATCACCAGATCAAGCTGCGCGGCTTCCGGATCGAACTGGGCGAGATCGAGGCCCTGCTCGAGGCGCAGCCGGGCATCACCCAGGCGGTTGTCGCCGCGCGCGAGGACACGCCCGGCGATGTGCGGCTGGTGGGCTATTACACCGGCACGGAACAGGACGAGGCCGCTCTCAAGGCGGCGCTGTCGGGCGGTCTGCCGGGCTTCATGGTGCCGGGCCGTATCGTGCGGCTGGAGGCCTTTCCGCTGACGCCCAACAAGAAGGTCGACCGCAAGGCGCTGCCGGCCCCCGTGGCGCAGACGCCGCGCCCGGTTGCAGTGGCCCCGCAGCCCCGCGCCGCCCGGCCGGAGCCGGTGCCCGCGCCGATGGCGGCAACTGGCGGTGGCGACGTGGCCGCCGTGCAGAGGCGCATTGCCGAGATCTGGTCGGAAACCCTTGGGGTCGGGCAGATCGGCGGCCGGGACAACTTCTTTGACCTCGGCGGGCACTCGCTGCTTGCGGTTCAGGCGCACCGGGCGATTCGCGAACGGCTGGGCGCACAGGCGCTGTCGATCACCGACATCTTCCGCTTTCCGGTTCTGGGGGATCTGGCGACACGGGTGGCCGGCATGGTCGAGGGCGGGCTGCCCGCCGATCCCGGCCCGGCCCAGGTCGCGCAGCCCGCGCAGGCCCCCGCCCGGGCGCAATCGCGCGCCGATGCCATGGCGCGCCGGCGCGCGATGCGGGCGCGGCGCAGCGCCTGAGCGGATGACACCCGAAACCGCCCGCGCGCTGATCGCCGACACGGCCTTTCCGCGCGGGCTGGCCTGGGGCGTGTCGGTTGCGACCGACGATCCCGGCGCGCTGTACCCGCAAGAGGCCGCCGCCATGGCCCGCGCGGTGCCGCAGCGGCGCGCGGAATTCACCGGCGGACGGATCGCCGCGCGCCAGGCGCTGGGCGGTCTGGGTCTGGCGCCCGTGGCGCTGCCCGTGGGGCCGGGCCGCGCGCCGGTCTGGCCCGAAGGTCTGTGCGGCAGCATCACGCACAGCGAAGGCTTGTGCCTGGCCGTGGCGGGCCGGTCGCGGACGTGGCAGGCGCTTGGGGTGGATATCGAACCCGACAGCCCGCTGGATCCCTTGCTGATTCCCGAAATCTGCCTGCACGGCGACCTGGACACCGTTCCGTCCGTCGCGCAGCCGCTGCAGGCCCGGCGCGTGTTTTCCGCCAAGGAGGCGGTGTTCAAGGCGCTGTATCCCCGCACCGGGGTCATGTTCGGCTTTCACGGTCTGCGGGTCGACCTGGGCCACGGTATCGCGCGGCTGGCCGCGCATCCCGAAACCGCGCCGATTCCCGCCTGCTGGCACGGGCGCGACCTGCCCGTCATCCAGCGCCGCGCTTCGGGAATGATCCTTTCGCTCTCGGCCCTACCCGTCTGAGCGCAGACTCCGCGCAATTATGGCGATATCATGGCCCTGATTTGCGGTCCGGACACGCAGTGTTTCCAATGCGGGCCGGTCAAGACCATGGCGAAATCTGGGCAGCTCCGCTAGATTGTGTCTCGAAGATGGCGCGGGCCGGGCGACACCCGGACAAACCGGCGGCATTTTCCGAACGCTTGGGGGCACCTTGCGGGAGCAGTAAGACATGAACCAGTTTCAATCCTTCGGCGAAGTCTTCTCGGCGCTGCGTCGCCGCGCCTGGATCATCCTTTTGGTAACAGCCATCGGCTGCGTGCTGTCGCTGAACTATGCGCTGAGCCAGATCAAGGTGTACGAGGCCACGGCCGTGGTCCAGATTGAGGATTCGCGCGTGCCCGACCAGCTGGCCGGGGCATCGAACCGTGCCGAGGACGCCGCCCGCCGGGTCCGCCTGATCGAACAGCGCCTGATGTCCCGCGACAACCTTGTCCGGGTGATGGAAAAGCACGATCTGTTCTCTGAAGAACCCGGTATGACGATCAACGAACGCGTCTTCCTGATGCGCGACGCGGCCCGGATCGAAGAGATCCTGAGCCAGACGCCAAGCTTTGCGCCCGGCGGCAATGCGCCTTCGGGCCTGCTGATCACTGTGCGTCTGACCGACCCGCAGAAAGCCGCGGATGTCGCCAACGAGTTGATGTATCTGGTGATCGAGCAATCGCGGACCCGGAATGTCAGCCGCGCCCGGGACACGTTGAATTTCTTTGCCGAGGAAGAGCTGCGCGTCATCGGCGATATCGAGGTGCTGGACGACGAGATTGCCGCCTTCAAGCGCGCAAACGCCAAGCAGCTGCCCGCCGGCATCGCCGATCTGCGGGATGAACTGGCCAGCCTGCGCGATGCCGATCTCGATCTCGACCGCGAGATCGTGACGTTGCAGGGCACGTCGGATCGTCAGCGCGTCGAGGTGCGGGACCGCCAGATCGGCCTGCTGCGCGAACAAAAGGCGCTGATCAACGCGCGAATCGACGAAATCACGGCCCTGATCACCAGCGCGCCGGATGTGGAACGCAACCTGAACCGGCTGGAGCGTGAAATGGCGCAGCTGCAGGAACAGTATTCGGTCATCACCCGGCGCAAGGCCGAGGCCGAGCTGGGCCAGCAGCTGGAAGACCGCGAACAGACCGACCGTTTTGAAGTGCTGGAAACCGCGCTGGTGCCGGAATTCCCGGTTTCGCGCAGCCGCAAGCGGACGGCGATCATGGGCGGCGTGGCCAGTGTCCTTGCGGGTCTGGCGCTGGCCTTTGTGGTCGAGCTGTCCAACCCGGCCATTCGTTCGGCGGCGCAACTGGAACGGTCCATCGGCATCCAGCCGGTGGTGGCCATCCCGGTGATCGCCACCCCGCGTGATCGCGGGCGGCGTGGCCTGATGGTGCTGGGGGGCCTCGGCGCGTTTCTGGCGGCATTGATCGGGGCGGCGCGCCTGACGGCGGACCGGCTGCCCTGGCCGGACATCCTGGGCCGGTTCCTGCCGCGCCGCGCCGGCGTTTGAGGCCGTCGCGGTTTCGTGAAATATTGCACAAGTGTCAAGGCGCGCCGCAGCGCGCCTTTGGTCCTGTGGCAAGCCTTGGGCAGGGGTCAGTAGCGGTAGCGGCGCAACTGTACGTCTTCGGACTTGTTCAGGATCATTCCCAGAAGCGGGGTGCTTTCGCCAAGGCGGCGCTCCACTTCCTTGATTTCCTTCTCGGTGGTGATCCCGCCGCCGATCACCAGCAGCACGCCGTCAAACAGCGGCCGGAAGGCGATCACGTCATCGTAGAACAGCGCCGGCGGCAGATCGAACAGCACCACGTCCGGTTCCAGCTGGGCTTCGATGCTGTTCAGCGCATGCGCGGTGCGCGGATCCTGCAACAGTTCCGACGCATAGGGTTCGGCGATGCCGTTAAAGCCGAAGGCGATGTTGTGCCCGGCATGAAAATCGTTGCGCCCCAGCCGCCTGAGATGCTCACGCGGCGTGACGCGACCGCGCAGCAGATCGCCGATGGAGCCAGGCGCAGACACGCCCATGACGCGGTGCAGGCTGGGCTGGCGCATGTCGCAATCCAGCAGAAGCGTGCGGCAGTTTTCCTGCCGTGACAGGCTGATGGCAAGGTTGGCAGCGGTGAAGGTCTTGCCGCAATCCTTGGTGGGCGACGTGATCGCCACGCGCCGCCAGCCATGCTCGGACAGCGCCTGCAACAGACGCGTGCGCAGGACGTCAAAGGCGGTATGCGCCGGATCGTCGCGGCTGGCGGTCACGACCCGGTGCCGCGCCAGATGCGCCGCATCGACGGGGAAATCGTCCAGCGCCGCCCAGGCGGCATCCGCGTCCAGCGCAAGCGGGCGCGACCGCCGCGCGGCCTGCGTCGGCACAGGCTCCGCCACCAGAGGATTGGTGAGCGGCAGCGGGGCCTCGGCCTCCTGCCGTTTGGCCTCCGCCTCGGCACGGGACTTTTCCTCAGCCTTTCGCTTCTCGGCAGCCGCGCGGCGGGCTTCGGCCTCCTGCCGTTTGGCCTCCGCCTCGGCACGGGCTCTTTCTTCAGCCTTGCGCTTCTCGGCAGCCGCACGGCGGGCCTCGGCCTCCTGCCGTTTGGCCTCCGCCTCGGCACGGGACTTTTCCTCAGCCTTTCGCTTCTCGGCAGCCGCGCGGCGGGCTTCGGCCTCCTGCCGTTTGGCCTCCGCTTCGGCACGGGCTCTTTCTTCAGCCTTGCGCTTCTCGGCAGCCGCACGGCGGGCTTCCGCTTCCTGCCGCCTGGCCTCTGCCTCTGCGCGGGCTCTTTCTTCAGCCTTGCGTTTCTCGGCAGCTGCGCGGCGGGCTTCCGCTTCCTGTCGCTTGGCCTCTGCCTCTGCGCGGGCTCTTTCTTCAGCCTTGCGTTTCTCGGCAGCCGCGCGGCGGGCTTCGGCTTCCTGCCGCCCGGCCTCTGCCTCCGCGCGGGCCTTTTCCTCAGCCTTGCGCTTCTCGGCAGCTGCGCGGCGCGCTTCGGCTTCCTGCCGTTTGGCCTCTGCCTCTGCGCGGGCTTTCTCTTCCGCGATCCGGCGGGCTTCTGCCTCTGCGCGGCGGCGTGCGGCGGCTTCGGCCTTGCGGCGCGCCTCTTCGGCGGCGCGACGGGCGTCTTCCTCGGCGGCGCGCAGCGCCTGGGCCTCGGCTTCGTTCCGCTGTCTTTGCGCTTCGGCCTCGCGGCGGGCCTCGGCGGCCTGACGGGCCGCTTCGGCGCGGTCACGGGCGCGTCTTGCGGCCAGGGCGCGCTGGTCGTCGTCTGCGCGTTCCTGCGCGGCCTCGGCCTGGCGCCGGGCCAGCCGTTCCTCGCGGGTTTCCAGCCGCTGTACCGGGCGCAGATCGTCGTCGGGCGCAAGAGGCGCAGGCGTGGCCGCCCCAGCAGCCGCCTTGCGCTTGCGACGGTATTTCGGCTGGTTGGCCATCACCATCCTCCGCACGTGCGGCGCGCAGGGGTCGGTTGTCCTGCATGTGCGGCCGCTCTGCGTCCGCCCGGCCATGCCCGTGCCACCTGTTGCATCTGCCTGCCCATCTCCGGTCCGGTCCCTGCCCGCAAGGCGGTTCCATTGTTCACGCATAGTTTACAACAAACAAATCTGACCAGAATAAGTCCGATTTACGGGGATTGTGCACGAGTCCACGCTCAGCCGTATACCCCTATAGACCCATGAGATTGGCGCTGCGGATGGCTTTTTCAATAAAGGCGTCCTTGTCCGCCTCCGGTTGCCAGCCCAGCTGCGCCTTGGGTTTTGCGTTCACGAAAGGCGAGAAATGCGCGCGGCTCTTCCAGTCGGCCAGCGAGGGGCGCACAACGCCCGGCTTGCGCAGGACGTGTTTCTTCAGCATGTATTTCAGGGCGTCGGCGGCGTAGAACGCGTGCAGGTTCCCGGTGCTGACGCGGATGCGCGCGCCCAGAGCCGCGTGGATCGCGTCGAAATAGCCCTGCGCCGACAGCATCGGCTCGCCCACGAGGTTGAAGCTTTGACCCTCGACATCGGCGTCGATCATGCGGATCAGCCCGTCGGCCACGTCGTCGTTCAGCACGAAAGGCAGGATGTTGCGCCCATGTCCCCAGATGCGGACCGCGCCCGCCCCGTGCCAGCGCCCGATGCCCCAGTGCTGCAGAGGCCCGCCGGGGCCGACGACGATGCCGGGCCGGGCGATGACCACGGGCAGGCCGCGGTCGCGGTGCATCTCCAGCAGGCGGCGTTCGCATTCCGCCTTGGAGCGCGCGTACATGTTGCGGTCGGTCATGTCGGCGGGAAAGGGCGTGTCTTCGGTGATCTTCCGGAACGGATCCGACATGTCATAGCTGGCAATGGTGCCGGTATAGACAAGGCGCTTGACGCCCGCCGCCTGCGCGGCTTCGGCAATGCCCACGGCCACGCCCACGTCGTTCTTCAGCGCCGCGTCCCAGGTGTCTTCCAGCGCGCGGGCGAGGTTGAAGACGACCTCGATCCCCTCCATCGACGTCTTCAGCGCCTCCGGATCGTGCAGCGAGACACCGACAGTCTCCACCTGGTCGGGCAGGTCGGGGAAGGGGCCGTGCCGACCGCGGGACAGCACGCGCACGTCGCGGCCCTGCGCCACGAGCGCCCGTGTCAGCGCGCGGCCGATAAAGCCGGTGCCGCCGATGACCATTGCGGTGGGCTTTGGCGTGCGGGTCTGCACGGCGGGAGCCTTGACCTTCAGCACGTCATGGGGAAGCCGCGCCAGCGCATCGTCAAGCGCCTGCATCACCGTCACCGCGTTGTCGGCCGCGAACCGGCTGGTATCGCCGCCATAAAGCGCGGCGTTCATGCCGCGAAAGCTTTGGCCATAGGGATTGCGGGTGTTGAGCGAGCGGGCCTGCACCCACGCATTGCGCAGCCCCTCGCGCAGGTGTTGGCGCGACAGGTCCAGCTGGTGGCGCAGCGGGTTCACGATCAGGTCCGACGCGTTTTCGCGGGCGACGACCAACGTGTCCTGTGCGTAGTCCAGCCGCGCCCGGCCGGACGAGCCGCGCAGGGTCACGCTGCGATCGTCCACGGTTTCCACCATCGACAGGGTCAACGTCACGTTCACGCCGCCGGCGCGGGCCAGGATGCGAAAGCCCTGCGGTCGGGTGTCGCCGCCGGGCAAGGCGACGGGGTTCGTCGCTTCGGCATAAAGGATCTCGGGCGCGCCAAAGAGGTCCACGACAAAGGCCATCAGGTGCGGACCCAGCTCCAGCAGCAGGTTGCGCGGTTCGCGCATCAGCCACAGGTTGTAAGGGCCCGAACGCAAGGGGGCCAGCGGCAAGGCCCATGTGATCTCGGCCACCGAGACGCGGCCCAACTGGCCGCCCTCGACCAACGCTTTCAGGCGGTCATAAGACGGCAGGCCCAGGAAGTTGTGCCCCGGGGCAAACCGCTTGCCGGCCGCCTTGGCGGCATCGGCGATGCGGCGCGTGGCCTCGGCGCTGATGCTAACGGGCTTTTCCACCAGAACGTCCAGCCCGGCCTCAAGACAGCGGATGGCCAGCGCCTCGTGGCTGTCGGGCGGGGTCAGGATGTGGACGGCGTCCACCACACCCGCGACCAGCATGTCGTCGAGATTGCCGAAGGCCTGCGCGCCATGCGCGCCCGCCAGCGCCTCGGCGGCAGAGGTGGACAGGTCGCACACGGCGGTGACGCGCACGCCGGGCGTGGCGGCCAGAGCATCGGCGTGCCATGTGGCGATGTAACCGGCCCCGATCAGGCCAATGCGGGTTTCGGACATGTCTACCTCACTTGTACTCGATGATGCGCATGGCGCGGCCGGTCAGCCTGCGCCAGTGAAAGCGCGCCATGCCGATGATGTTGGGGAATTTCGACAGCATCAGCAGAAAGCCCAACGTCCGCGCATGTTCGGGCGCGATGCCGTCGCGCATCAGCCCGCGGGAACTGCGCTGCCAGTTGTAACCATAGATCGCCAGCACGGCGAGGCTGATCGGCCAGAACAGCCAAAGCCCCGCCACGAAGATCAGCGGCAGGGCCAGACCATAGACCAGCGCGCGGCGGCGTTCGGTGACGAAATACTCCGGATGCAGATGGCCCACCTGGGCAAAGCCGTGCCCGGTGCGTTCGGCGCGCCGCCACCATTGGCCAAAGCTGTGCATCGACGCGTCGTGGCGGGTCATCTCGAAGGGGATGCGTTCAAGACGCCAGCCCGCCTTGCGGAAGCGCACGCAGATCTCGTCATCCTCTGCGGCGATCACCTGCGGGTTCATCCCGCCCACCGCGCGCCAGAGTTCGGCGCGCACCATCATGTCACCGCCGCAGGCCTCGATCTCTCCGGCCGGGCGGCGCCATTCCCAGTGGCAAAGGCGGTTGTAGGGGCTGGCATCCGGCGCAATCTCGGACCGCCAGCCGGTGACCATGCCGATCTGCGGCTCGGCCTCCAGGCAGGTGCGGGCGGCGTCGAGATACCCCGGCGCCAGCGCGCAATCGCCGTCGATGAACTGCACGAACTGCGGATCGTCCAGCGCGTCGAAGCCCGCGTTGCGGGCACGCGCGGCGGTGAAGGGGATCGACATGTCCAGCTGGACAACCCTCGCCCCGCGCCGTTCTGCCTGCACCACGCTGTCATCGGTGGAGCCGCTGTCCACATAGACCACCTGCCGCGCCGCGCCGCGGACCGAGTCCAGCGCCGCCATCAACCGCGCGCCTTCGTTGCGCCCGATCAGGACCAGATCGACAGGGGTCATCGCGCGGCCTCCGGGCGTTTGGGCATCGGACGGCCTTCGGCATAGGCGTTGAAAAGCGCAGACAGGCGCGCGGCCTCTGCCGTCATGTCGAACGCTTCGGCCACCCTGGCGCGGGCGGCCGCCCCCATGGCCTTGCGCCGTTGAGGATCGTGCAGCCCCTCGGTCAGCGCCGTGCACAATGTGTCTGCGTCGCCCGGCGGAACAAGCCAGCCATGCGTGCCGTCCTCCACCAGTTCCGGCACACCCGCGATTCGCGTCGTCACCACCGGCACGCCGGAGGCCATCGCCTCCATCAGCACCACGGGCACGCCTTCGGCAAAGCTGGGTAGCACGAAGAGGTCGGTGCGCGACAGCGCCTCGGCCACCTCGGCCTGCGACTTGTAGCCGACAAAGTCGACCGGCAGCCCCTTGGCCTGCTCCTCCAGCGCGGCGCGGTCGGGTCCGTCGCCGATCACCGTCAGGTGCCAGCCGTCTGGCAGGCCGCGCAGCGCCTCCAGCAGCACCGGCACGCCCTTGACCGCCGCCAGCCGCCCGACAAACAGCAATTCCTGCCCGTCATGCGGGGCAGGCGCATAGCGGGCGGGATCGACGCCGCAATGGATGATGTGAAAGCGGTCCCAGTGGTCCTGCGCTGCAAAGCACATCAGCTGTGATCGGCAGAAATCGCTGATGCAGGCCACAAAGGCCGCCCGCGCCGCCTTTTCGTCGATCCGCCAGTGACGCGGCTCAAAGAAGATGTCCGGGCCGTGGATGGTAAAGCTGTAGGGGATCTCTGACAGGTCCGACGCCAGCATCGCCACGGTGCAGGACGCCTTGGCGATGTGGTTGTGCAGATGCGTGACGCCCTGACGCGCCAGTTCGTCCGCCAGCACGCCTGCCTCGACGAAATAGATCAGGTTGTAGGCCCGGCCCTTCCACCCCTTGGGCGCGGTCTGCCAGGCCAGCCGCAGCGCGCGCAGATAGCGGGCGGGCCGGGACATCCATCGGGCATGGGCGCGCAGCACGCGCAGCGGCGCGCGGCAGGCGTCCAGCACCTTGAAGGTTCGGGCATGTTCATCGCGCTGCTCCGGCCCCACCAGGTGTTCCGCGCCCGTGGTCCGGATGGAACAGGTCAGCACCTCGTGTCCCAACGCACGCAACGCCGCAACCTCACGCTGGATGAACGTGTCGGAGGCGCGGGGGTATTCACCGGTCAGAAAGGCAATCTTTGGCAGGGTCATTCTTCTGCCTCACGGGTACGGGACATCATGCTTTCGAAGGAGTCCATATCCTCGCCACCAAGGATACTGCGCAAGCTCACATTCGGGTAGCGCAGGGGCATCATCCGGGACCGGAGCACCTCTTCGCGGAACAATCCTGGCAAATGGTGTGCGACGGGGCGTAAAAGAGGGAGCGGTGCGGCCCAGAGCGCGTAGGGCACGGTGACGTTCAGCCGTGGCCAGCCATAGCAGCGCCGGTGCGCCGCCAGAAAGCGCGCGCGCGTGGGCCGGTCGTCGTCGAACAGGTTCAGGGCGGGCGCGGCCTCGACCGGGGTGCAAGCGGCCCGGAGGACGTTTTGCGCGACATGGTCCACATGGGTCAGGGGGAGGTCGCCCCCCGACCCGATGGTGACGTGCAGTTTCGACGCCCAGAAGCCCATCAGCGCGTGCCAGCTGCGCCCCGGCCCCCAGATCGCCCCCGGGCGCAATATCCAGTCGCCGGGACGACCGGAGCGGGTGACCAGCGCCTCCTGCAGACGCTTGGCCCCGGCATAGGGATCCCGGGTGGTGCGGATATAGGCCGCGGGTGTGGCCAGATCGGCCTTTGACAGCGGGATCACCGGGCTGTCTTCGTCCAGCGTGTCGCCGGGCGAAAGCCTGTCGGTGTCATAGACCGCAAGGGACGAGATCAGCACCAGCCGCAGGTCGCGGGTCTGGCGGGCCTCCAGCAGGGTCTGCGTGGCCTGCAGCGTGTCGCGCGCCAGCGCATCCGGGTCGTCGCCCAGATGGGCCGCGGCGTGTATGATGGCCCCGCTGTCCGGCAGCGCCGTCGCCAGAGTTTCGGCGGCATCGGGTGCCGTCAGATCGCAGTGCAGCGCCGTGATCCCGGTATCCGTCTCCCACCCCGGCACGGGCATCGACCGGTAAAGCGCGAGAACCGGGAGGCCCTGCCGGCGCGCCTCGGCCACGCAGGCGCGCCCGACAAACCCGTTGGCCCCGGTCACGACGATCACTTCGCCCATGGCATCGGCTCCATCGGGGCACAGCGCGACGTCATGGCCTGCGCGCCGGTGGTTTCCCCCGAGTTCTGGATGGCCAGCGACACCTCGGTCAGGTGCAGCGCATAATCTCCGCCCAGACGGCAGGCGCGGCCTTCGCGCCGCGCGTCCAGCACCTCGGCCGGGCCCAGCATGAAGTTCATCGCCGCCGACCCCCAGCGTTTCACCTTGGGATGCGTGGGGCCGCCAAGCCGGACGCGCCGGGGCCAGGGATGTTCCATCAGCCGCCGCCGCAACGTCATGCGCCGGGCAAAGCGCACCTCTGCCGCATTGTCCCAGGCGGCGCCACAGGACAGCACGCCACCGTCGCCCACGATGCGGATCGAGTGATCGTGCGGCGCGGCGATGGAGCAGGTCAGCCGGGTCACCGGCCCGTTGTCAAAGAACAGAGTGGCCACCGACCAGTCGGGCGCGAAGGGGCCGGTGCCCTCCTTGTCCGGGATGACCTCGGCCGACGCGGCGACCACGCGGCGCACCGACCCGAACCAGTCGATCAGCCAGGCCAGGTAATAGCCCACATGCTCCAGCGTGCAGCCGGTGCGGAATTCGTCCTCGAACGGCCAGGGTGCGCCGCTGGGCGACAGCCATTTGCGATAGGCCGCCTGCGGGACAAAACCGTCATCCATCTCGGCATAGATCAGCCGCGGGGTCCCGGCCATGCCGTGCCGCAGCGCGTGGCCCAGCGTCTGCGCCGCCTCGCCCAGCACGGAACAGGGGGCCGAGGCCAGGATCAGGCCCCGCGCCATGGCCTTGGCGTGCAGCGCCCGGGCCTGCCCGATCTCGGTCGCCAGCGGCTTTTCGGAATAGACATGGCAGCCCGCGTCCAGCAGCGCGTCGGTGGTGACGTGATGCGCGGCGGGATTGGTGAGATTCAGCACCACGCCGCCATTGCCGGCCGCCCCGGCCAGCGCATCGAAATCGGGCAGCGGCGGGACGTTCCAGAAGTCGCAGAACTGCGCCAGCCGCGCCGCATCGCGATCGTACACGCCGCCGACCTCGATCCCGGGCATCACGGTCAGCGACCGCATGTACAGATCGGCGACAAAGCCGCAGCCCAGAAGGTACACCCGGTCCGTCATCACCGGACCGCATTGGGCAAGGGCCCGCCGGGCGGGGGAGGAAGTCTGACGGTCATCGCGGTTCTGCTCGGATCCATTGCGCGCTGTACGGGATGTGTCGCACCATGAAAACAAGGCCACAATTCGGCGAAAGGCCGCGTCGCGCCCCGCCGTGGCGTGGACTGTTGCGCATTTCCCTCAGCCTGCCGCCAAAGCGCGCCAGTTTTGTCGATGTGAACGCCGAAGGGGCAGTCAACCGGCGCGCAATCGGCGATAAGACCCGCGGGGAAAAAGGTGCTGCATGGAATTCCGCGTTGCCGGCGAAACCATCCGAGTCACGGTGCCGACCTGGGCGGCGCTCGAAGCGCGCGTGGCCGAACGCTTTGCCCAGCGCAAGGGATTTGCGCTGGCAACCATCAATCTTGACCATCTGGTCAAGCTGCGGTCGTCCCAGGCGTTCCGGACCGCTTATGCGGCGCAGGATCTTGTCACGGCCGACGGTAATCCCATCGTGTGGATGTCGCGCCTGGCCGGACGGCCGGTGGCGCTGATCCCCGGTTCGGACGCGATCCTGCCGCTGGCGCGAATCGCCGCGCGGCAGGGGGTGGGCGTCGCGCTGGTGGGCTCGACCGAGGTGGCGCTCTCGGCCGCCAAGAGCTATCTGGAACGCGAGGTGCGCGAGTTGCGCGTGGTCTGCACCATCGCCCCGCCCATGGGGTTCGATCCCTCCGGCTCCGCCGCCGAGGACCTGCTGCACCGGGTTGCCGATTCAGAGGCGCGGCTGTGCTTTCTGGCGCTGGGCGCACCGAAGCAGGAAATCCTGGCCGCTACCGGTCGTCGCGTGGCACCTCAGGTGGGATTCGCGTCGATTGGCGCCGGGCTCGATTTCCTCGCGGGCACCCAGGCCCGCGCGCCGGACTGGGCGCGGCGCTTTGCGCTGGAGTGGCTTTGGCGGATGCTGACCAGCCCGGGCCGTCTGGGGCCGCGCTATCTCAAATGCATGGCGATCCTGCCGGGGCAAGCGGTGCGGGCGCTGATCCTGCGGCTGACCGCCCGCGGCACCTGATCCGGGGCGAGGTCAGAGCAACCGCGGTCTGCGGCGGCGCATCAGCAGCAGATCCTTCAGCTTGCCCTTGAGCCCGCGCGGCGGCAGTACCTCGCGGTTCATCTCGAACACCGCGCCGGTCAGGGCGGGATCGCACATCCGGGCCAGTCTGGCACCCCAGGCGGCGGCGGTGTCCGGGGCCAGCCCGTCGGGAATGCCCATGGTGGTCTGCAGCATGCCGGGCATCCAGTCGCCGATCACGATATCGGGGAACCGGTCGCCCAGATCGGCGATCAGCGCCCGGGTCAGGATGCGTGCGGCCCCCTTGGAGACCGAATAGGCGGCGCTGCAGGGCAGCGGGCTGATATCGGCAAAGGTGGCGACGTTCAGGATGCGCCCGCGCCCGCGCGGCACCATGTCGGCCAGCGCCGCGTGGCTGCAGTGGAACACGCCGCCCAGGTTGATCGCCACGATTTCGGCAAAGCTGTCCGGTGTTTCGTCAAGGATGTCGCGGCGCGGATAGACGGCGGCGTTGTTGATCAGCAGCGCGATGCCGCCCTGTGCCTGCGCCAGCGCGGCAAAGCGCGCCGCCACGTCGTCGGGCCGGGCGATGTCCAGCGGCTCGGGCAGAAAACGGCCGGGCGCGCAAAGCGCCGCGGTCTCTTCCAGCGCCGCGGCGCGGCGACCGGTGCCCGCAACCGTAAAGCTGTCGCGGGTCAGCTGCACTGCCAGCGCGCGGCCCAGGCCCGACCCGGCCCCGGTGACGATGGCGAGCCCGTCTTCGGGGGTCAGAAGGGTCATGGCTGCGGCTCCTTCAGGATGGCATCGGCGACGCGCAACGCGTTGGCGGCGATGGTCAGGCTGGGATTGACCCCCATCGAGGTGGGCATGAAGGCGGCATCGGCGACCCAGAGATTGTCCAGATCATGCGCGCGGCAGTCCGGGGTCAGCACAGATGTGCCGGGATCGGTGCCAAAGCGCAGCGTGCCGCAGGGATGGCCATAGTTCAGCTCTGGCGACAGTCCCAGGAACGCGGTGCGGTGCCCGCGCAGGGCGGACCGGATTGCCCGCCGGAACGCCTTGCGCCGGGCCAGTAGCTCGGGCTGGAAGGCATAGGTGACCGACAGCCGCTGTGGTTCCGCCGGATCAAAGGTGACGCGGTTGGCGGCATAAGGCAGGTCTTCCATCAGGCCGACAAAGATCTGTGCCGAGCCGAACAACCGGTGCGCCATGGCGGCGGCGAGGCGGGTCAGCATGGCTTGCCCGGGCAACGCCGCCAGCGTCGTGGAGGCCAGCATGCGCGACAGGTAATGCACGATCTCGCCATACGAGGCACGGATGCCCATGGCCTGGATCGTGCCCAGCCTCTGGCCGTCGCGGTGATAGAGATCGCGCAGCGAAATCGCCTTGGTCGCGCCCGTATCGGGCAGTCCGCGCGGCGGCCAGAGCGCGAACATCTCGTTGAGATGGAACATCAGGTTGCGCCCCACCTGCCCGGACAGGTTGGCCAGCCCGTCGGGCCAGGCCTCGGAGGCCGAGGCCAGGAGCAGCCGGGGCGAGCCCAGCGCGCCCGCGGCCAGGACGTAGCGCCGGGCCGACAGCCGGTGCAGCGTGCCACCGGTGCGCAGCTCGATCCCGGTGATCCGGTCGCCATCTGCAAGCAGCCGCGTGACGTCGGCCCGGTCGAGCAGCGCGGCATTGCCGGTCTCCAGCGCCGGTTCCACCCCGGCCGAGCGGCCGTCCATCTTGCAGGTCATGGGGCATTTGTGGCCAAGGCAGGTGCGGCAGCCATCCACACGGCGGAGTGCGGTATGCGCATGATAGGGGTGCAGGCCGGACTGCCGCAGCCCCTCCATCAGCGCGGCTTCGGTGGCGTTCAGCGGCGGCGGCGGGCGCAGCGGCAGGGGCGGCGCGTCGGACAGCGGATCGGGGGTGCCGTAGACGCCGTAGAGCGCCGACGCCTGCGCGTACCAGGGCAGGAAGGCGTCGAACCCCACGGGCCAGCCGCCGGTGGGATGCGGGCGTCCGGGCAGATCGTCCAGATCGTGACGTTCGGGGCGCTCCAGCGTGGCGGCATAAAAGACCGACGATCCGCCCAGACCGGCCCCGAGCGGCGCGTAGAACGCCTGTCGGGTGCCGTTCAGTGTGACGTGCAGCGGTTCGGGCCAGAGCCCGCGGGTCAGCCGCGCCTCGGGCACGAACGTCTCGGACAGCCCGTGTTCCTCGCGCCGGTGCCCCTTGGGGCCCATCTCGACAAACAGCACCTTCTGCCCTGCTTCGGCCAACGCGCGGCCAACCGTGCCGCCGCCCATGCCGGTGCCGATGACGATGGCATCCCAGTCGGTGTCGGCGGCGGCCAGGTTCATTGCCCGGCAGCCCGTCCCAGCGCGGACGGCGCGTCCTTGCCGAACACCGGGGCAAACAGTCCGCGCATCCGCAGCGCGGCGGCGTTGGTCAGGTGGTTGTTGTCGAAATATTGACCCACCCCGCCCTGCAGCGCGTGGCACTGCGTGTCGTCGCACAGCAGCGGCCAGGGGTCGATCCGGCGGATCGTCTCGGCGGACGCTGCGCCCTGCCAGACGGCGTCGGCGGCGCTGCGCCGGGGCAACAGCGCCTCCAGCGTCATCTCTGTCTGCGTCACCGGGCGCGCGGCCAGCCAGCGCCCGGCATGGGCGGCTTCGCGGGCGGCGCGGCGGCTGTCGTAGTATGCGATCTCGGGCGGCTGGCGCAAGACGTGGACGTTCGGTATCCATTCGCCCAGTTCCGCCGCCGTGCGCTCTGCCGCAGCGGCGACCAGCGCGTCCTGTGCCGTGCCCACCGGAAAGGCGCCTTCGGCGGGCTGGACCCGGATCGTGTTCTCGGCATCCAGCCCGGTGCCCGTTCCGGTGGCGTAATAGGCCCAGCGCCCGATCAGCAGAACACCGTCCAGCGAGGACAGACGCGGCAGGGCCTGCTTGATCTGCTTGTTTGCCCGCTGACAATCCAGATCCTGTGCCGGGGTAGCGGCGGATTCGGTCTTGCGGATGTCGAACAGCGGCGGGCAACCGGCGCGCCACAGGATGATCCCGGGAACCCCGGCCTCGTGTGCGGCGCGGTCCAGCCCTTCGCGGAAGGCGCGGACATGGCTGTCGCCCCAGACCAGGACACGCGGCGCGCCTTCAGGGCCGATGGGGCAGACCTCCAGCCCGTCCAGCGGCAGGTCGTCGGCGATGTAGCAGCGGCTCCAGTCCTGCAGGAAATCCTGCGAGGCAGAGATGTGCACGCGGGCCTCCTGGCCAAAGCGCTCGGGCAGCCCGTCGCGGACATAGAGGTACAACCCCGTCGCCAGCGCCGCCGCCGAGGCCAGCGCGGTGCCGGCCAGCACCGCTCCGCCGGGCAGGCCTCTGGCATGGCGGACGGGGTTTTCGACGCATTTCCACGACAGCCAGGCCAGCCCCACCGAAAGCCCCATCCAGACCAGCGATTCGAGCAGGTTGACATGGCCGCCGCGCAGATAGCTGCCCAGCGTGTAGACCGGCCAGTGCCAGAGATAGAGCGAATAGGAAATCAGCCCGAAGAACACGGCCAGCGGATGGCGCAGCGCCTGGTTGACATGGTTGTCGCCGGCCCCGTTGGCCAGCAGGAGCACGGTGCCCAGAACCGGCAGCACCGCCACCAGCCCGGGAAAGCCCGGCCCGGCCGGAATCGCCAGCACCGACACCACCAGCAGCCCCAGACCCAGCCAGGACAGAATGGCGTGGCCGCGAAAGTCGCGCCCGGTCTCGTAGCCCCAGATCGCCAGCAGCACACCTGACAGCAGTTCCCACGCGCGGAAGGGAAACAGGTAAAAGGTGGCAGTGGGCGAGATGGGGGTCAGCCAGATGCAGGCGGCCAGCGACGCCGCCCAGGTGCCGACGATGGCCGCCAGGACCATGCGGTGCGACCGCGCCAGAAACAGCATCAGCAGCGGCAGGAAGATGTAGAACTGCTCCTCGACCGCCAGCGACCAGGTGTGCAGCAGAGGCTTTTCCTCGGACGCGCTGTCGAAATAGCCCGCCCCGCGAAAGAACAGCACGTTGGACAGATAGACCACCGAGGCGATGACGGTCTTGCCGTATTCGCGGAACTCGAACGGCATCAGCAGCGACCAGGCCAGCGCCGTGGTGACGGCCAGCATGACAAAGAAGGCCGGGGCCAGGCGACGGAACCGGCGGATGTAGAACCGCCAGAGCGACAGCGTGCCGGTCTCGTAATACTCGTGCCAGAGCAGGCCGCCGATCAGAAAGCCGGAAATCACAAAAAAGATGTCGACGCCGACAAACCCGCCCTGCAGCGGCAGGCCGAAATGGTACAGGACCACCGACAGCACGGCAAAGGCGCGCAGCCCGTCGATGTCGCGGCGGTAGGGCAGAGGTGGCGGGCTGCCTTGCGTCATGGGCAGACCTCTCGGCCTGGGGGTGTCATCACAGCGTCGTTTCCTCGTTCCGTTGCCTCGACCGCCCCCCACTGGCAGGACCGGACTTGCCGCAGGCGGCGGGCCCGGGTCAAGCGGTCAGGAACAACAGGGTGGGGTGCAGGCAGTCAGCTGTTGCCATAGCAGCGGCGATGGCTCATTTCATGGCGGCATTGGGGCAGATCGGGGCGACAAAAGGATGGAAATCGAACAGGTTTCGGCGACGGTCCCGGACTGGTCGCGCGAAAGAGTCGGGCGATTCTGGGATCCCGGCAAGAAGCTGATCCGCGCCATACGCCGCTACCAGGCAGCGCAGGCGCGCGGCGGCGTGGCGGGGCGGCTGGTGGCGAAATACTGGGTGCTGAACCACTGGTTCTGGTCGCTGGTCACGCAAAGCGAACTGCATCTGACCTGCCGGATCGGCGGCGGTCTGCGCCTGACCCATCCCACCGGGATCATCGTGCATCCCGAAGCGGTGATCGGGGTGAACTGCATGCTGTTCCACCAGGTCACACTGGCCGGCCCGGTGGTGCTGGGCGGGCATGTGGATGTGGGTGCGGGGGCCAAGCTGATCGGGCCCCTGACGGTGGGCGATCACGCGGTGATCGGTGCCAATGCGGTGGTCACCCGCGACGTGCCCGCGGGCGCGACCGTGGCGGGCATCCCGGCGCGCGTGATCTCGGGGCCCGACGCTGGGCCCGGTGCAACGCCGTAGGGCGGGGTTCACCCCGCCGCCCCGTCCTCAGAAAAACGCGGGCCGCGCACCGTTTCGCCCCGCCAGAACCCAGTCATAGACCTGCGCCACCTGCTCGGCCTTGCGGGCCCAGAGGAAATGGCTCTCGACCCGCGCCCGCGCGGCCGCTTCCATCCCGGTCAGGGCGGAAGGGTCGTCCGCCAGCCGCTGCAGTTCGGTGCCGAAGGCCTGCGTGATCTCTTCCCGCGTGCCGCAGGGCACCTTGATCCCTGTCTCGGGCCCCACCAGTTCCCCAGGACCGGCATAGTCCACGATCATGGGCACCACCCCCAGCGCCATCGCTTCCAGCACCACGCCGCCACCGAATTCCCGGATCGAGGGGAAGCTGAGCAGGTGGCAGGTGGCAAGGATGTCCTGCACCTCTTCATGCGCCTTCCAGCCGTGGAAGGTCACACCGTCCAGCCCGTCTGCCATGTCGCGCAGCGCGGGCATCATCGGCCCGTCGCCGATGATCTCCAGCCGCAGTCGCCCCGCCTCCAGCAGGGGCCGTGCGGCCTGCAGCAGCATGTCCGGTCCCTTGTAGGGCACCAGCCGCCCGACAAACCCCGCGCGCAGCACACCCGAAGGCACAGCCACGCGGTGAAAGCGCGCCGGGTCGATGCCGTTTTCGGGGATGTAGACCACCTTGCCCTGGTGCCGGGCAGGCACCTCCGACGCAGTGTGGTACGAGCCGCAGAGGATCGCCGCCGCGTGGCTCAGCGTCGCCCCGCGCCCCGGCAGCAGCTTGTAGGCATCGCGCACATAGCTCAGCCATTCCCGTTCGGCCCGCCGTTCTGCCTCGAACCCCCTGGGCCAGGGCACGCCGCCGTTCAGCGGCCCCAGCACAAACGGCACGCCCGAGCGGGCGCAACGCCCCGCCAGCGAGGACGAAATCGTGGGCGACAAGGGCGTGATCCGGTGCACGACGTCATAGACCCCGCCCCGGATTGCGTCGCCAAAGCGCTGCCAGACCAGCCGTTCGAACCACGGATAGGACAGCGCGTTGATCGCCTGCACCATGGTCCAGCCCTTGCCCTGCCCCATGCGCAGCCGTTCGGCAAGCTTCCACATCGGCCGCGCAAAGGTTTCGGAATCGATGGCGGTGAAATCCTGCCCCTCCACCAGTCCCGCGCGCACAAAGGCATCGCGGTTGCGGATCTGGGTGACGACATGCACGTCGGCCACCTCGCGCAGCGCCGAGGCCAGCGACCAGCCCACCAGCGGCACGCTGACCCATTCGGGATTGGCGGCCTCGGCAATGGCCAGGACCCGGGGGCGCGTCGGTGTCATGCTTTCCTCACAGGATCGATTGCCATTTCAGGGTCGAGACGTGTTTCTGCAGTTTCAGCCGCTCGGCACGCAACTGTTCGGCATAGCCCGTCAGGGCCCCGGCGACCAGCCAGGTCAGCGGGGTCAGCGTGGCGTTGGGGATCATGTCCAGCACGTTGATCGCGAGAATCAGCGACATGGGCGCGATCAGGGGCGAAACGGGAATTTCCCGTGCCGCCACCGCCTCGCGCCAGAGCAGGAACAGCGGCAGCACCAGCAGGCCGAATTCCGCAAGAAAGCCGACCCAGCCGTAAACCCCGATCACGATGATCCAGCGTCCGTCGGTCACCGTCAGGATATTGCCCGAGACCGGGTCGAGGATGTGGTTGCGCCCCCAGCTGCCCCAGCCGAAGACCGGCTTGATATAGGCGCGGTCCAGCAAGGTCTGTTCGTTGTCGAAGCGGAATTGCAACGACGCGGCGCGGTCCGGGTCGATGCTGGCGGCCTGGGCCAGCAGCTGTTGCTGCGGCACCAGATCGGCCCCCTTGAGGATCGGATAGCTGAAGGCCAGCAGGCCGATCACGATGGCGGCCTTGATCTGCGTCACCGGCCCGACCAGAACCACCAGCGGCACAAGCATGACGATGAAGATCATCGAGCCCAGCGATTTGGCCAGAAACAGCACCGCGGTCAGGTACAGCGCCGCCAGCAGGTATTTCCAGCGCGCCTCGTCGCGGTCCATCCGCCACAGCGCATAGGCGGCCACCACGGAGGTCATGCAGAAGAACGCCACCCAGAGCCCGTGATAGAGAAACACCACCGGCCGGTAGCCGCCAAAGCGGACGGACTGGCCGAAGAAGTGCTGGTAATAGCCGTAGACCCAAAGGTTCAGCTGCGGGCTGAGCCGGATCTCGATCAGCATCGGCAGCGAATAGACCAGCCCGCCGATCATCAGCGCCATCATCAGTTCGCGCTGGGCCCCGCCATGCGACAGGAACTGCCGCGCCAGCAGGAAGGGCATCACCAGCAGGAACTGCTGCAGCATCAGCGCCACCGCGTCCTTGAGCGTCAGCCCGGGCAAGCCGACCTGGCCAAAGAAGATTTCCTCTTCATTCGTCAGCACGGTCATCACCGGCGACAGGATGAAGGTCAGGATCAGGATACGCCCCAGCCAGTTCTGCGGCAGCAGCGGCCCCTCATGCCCGTAGCGCCACAGCGCGATCCCGAAGGCCGCCAGCGCCGGAATGACGTGTTTGCTGAGCGGCGGCATCAGCGGCAGGTCAAAGGCCGCGGGCGGTTCGGGCAGGAACAGGTAGCCCAGCATCAGCGTCCAGATCAGCGCCCGGTCGGCGCGGAACCGTCCGTACAGGGCCACCGCCACCAAAGGCCAGATGGCCAGCATCAGAAAGGCGAGGGGATTGGGCATACGGACTGGGCTGCTCTGCGGATCGACACCGGTTCTTAGGGTCAGGACCCATTGAATGAGCGGTAAGCTCATGATTCACTGTTCGAAAAGGGAGCGGTGGCATGAGCAATCTCTTCTGGCTGACGGACGCGCAGATGGCGCGTCTGGAGCCCTACTTCCCGA
>JAUHZO010000023.1 GCA_030425925.1 Alphaproteobacteria bacterium
CCGCCCGCGCCGCCGCCTCCGCCGCCTCCGCCGCCCGCGCCGCCTCCGCCGCCGCCGCCTCCGCCGCCTCCGCCGCCCGCGCCGCCTCCGCCCGCGCCGCCGCCTACGCCGCCTCCGCCGCCCGCGCCGCCGCCTACGCCGCTTGGGACGCCATCAGAACAGAGTGTGAACGGATTGTCCGGGGGGAGAGCGTTTGGTCTGTGCCGCTCTGGCCGCAGGACAACCCTTTCGACAAGGCCTGGCGCGGGATCAAGGCCGAAATCGCGCGGCGGGACGAGACCGAAGCCTGGGCCTTCTGGTTCCACTGGTATGACGGCCTGCTGACCGGCACCGCCCCTGACCCCGCCAGCGAGATGATGCAAGAGATCGCGCTTTTGCCGGACGAGGTCTGGAAAGACGAGGCGGAAGCGCTGCGTCGGATCAATGCGATCTGGGAGCGGTACAAGGTTGGCGACCCGGCGGATGGTTTTAACTCTGATCTGGCCGTGGATCAGGGGCTTCGAAAGCAGGGAAAACCGAGCCCGACGATCGTTCAGGCTGTGCAATCGGCTGTCGCGAAGAACAGAGAGGCGATACCGGATACTCTGGATGGACTGCAGGATCTGATTGCGCACGAGATCGAGCGCTGGCAGCAGAACAATTTCCTGAACTCAGAGATGCCGGACCTCTGCCGGGAGCAGATCAAGACGTATCTGACCATGTTCGAGGCTTTGGAGCGCATCCGCCCTCTTATCCCGGTGGAGGGCGTGCCAACCGAAGAGGAAGCAGAACAGATTGTTGGGCTGGGCAAGCTCTACATGGATGAGTTCAAGTCTCTTCCCCGCGAGAAGGTCAAAGATGTGGCCAATGCCGCTTGGGAGCGTGGCGGCACGATTGTTGATCTGGCCCTTGTCTTCGGCACCACCGCTTTGCTGACGAAAATCGGTGTGCCGCCGCAGCACGGTGTGGTTGTTGGTGGATTGGTCTTTGGCGGCAAGAAGGCCGCCGAGATCATCAAGGCCGGCAAAGAGTATGTGGGTGGGTCTCACCCCCCTCCCTAGCCCTCCCACGGTCAGGGGGAGGGGAGCAGTTGTGCGGGGATGACCGGCGCTGGGTCTGTGTGCGAGCCGCGCCATCGACGGGCCGCGGTGCGGCGATCCTGACCGTGGAACCTCTTGGTTTATGGTGGCCATGTCCGAAGACGTTCGACACGTGGCGCCCAGCCCAACCAAATCGCCGTGCCGGGGGGGCGGCCCGGCGATGGCGCGGCGGCCTGCGGCCTTGTTCCGCGCCATGGTTCTCAGTTCGTACGTTGAGACTCTTGCGCTTCGAATGGAGCATCTCTAACCCCACCCTCATGACACAGCTCCCCACTCCCCGTGGCCGTCTGACGGCGGACCGGCCCTTGCACGATATCACATGGCTGCGCGTTGGCGGGCCGGCGCGGTGGTTCTTTCAGCCTGCCGATCTGGACGATCTGCAGGGCTTTCTGAAAGACCTCGGGCCGGAGCATGCGGTGTTCCCGATGGGCGTCGGCTCCAACCTCATTGTGCGGGACGGGGGGCTGAGCGCCGTGGTGATCCGGCTGGGGCGCGGCTTCAACGAGATCCGTGTCGAGGGCCGGCGGGTGATCGCCGGGGCGGCGGCGCTCGATGCGCAGGTGGCCAGACGGGCGGCGGAGGCAGGGGTGGACCTGACCTTTCTGCGCACGATCCCGGGCAGCATCGGCGGCGCGGTGCGGATGAACGCGGGCTGTTATGGCGCTTACGTGGCCGATCACCTGGTGGAGGTGCGCGTGGTCACGCGGACAGGCGCGTTGGAGACGCTGAGCGCCAGCGACCTGAACCTGCAATACCGCCAGAGCGACCTGCCCGAGGGCTGGGTGATCGTGGAGGCGGTGTTCGACGGCCCCGATGGCGATCCCGCAGCGCTCGACACCAGGATGACAGAGCAGATCGCGAAACGCGACGCCTCGCAACCCACCAGGGACCGCACGGCGGGCAGCACCTTCCGCAATCCCTCGGGGGCGTCCTCGACAGGGCGGGCCGATGACAGCATGGAACTGAAGGCGTGGAAGGTGATCGACGACGCCGGCATGCGCGGCGCGCGGCTGGGCGGGGCGCAGATGAGCCCGAAACACTCCAACTTCCTCGTCAATACCGGGGGGGCGACGGCGGCCGACCTTGAAGGCCTTGGCGAAGAGGTTCGAAAAAGGGTTTTCCAAAACAGCGGAATAGAGTTACACTGGGAAATCATGCGGGTCGGGGAACCGGCGCGCGATGACGGGTGACGGACCGATAAAATAACGCCGCGCCCGGGCCTGAGCAGGTCACGACAACGATAATCGGACGATCGGCCCCGGACGGGAGTCGGTTGCGGGCATATGAGGCGGTACAGGGCATGTCGGGCAGGGCATCCCGTAAGGTTGCGGTGTTGATGGGCGGCCCCTCGGCAGAGCGGGCGGTGTCCCTGTCGTCCGGGCGCGAATGCGCCGCGGCGCTGCGGTCCGAAGGGTTTGACGTCACCGAAATCGACGCCGGGCATGACCTGGCCCAGCGGCTGACGGCGCTGCAGCCGGACGTGTGCTTCAACGCGCTGCATGGCCGGTGGGGCGAGGATGGCTGCGTGCAGGGCCTGCTGGAATGGCTGCGCATACCCTATACGCATTCCGGCGTGCTGGCCTCGGCCCTGGCGATGGACAAGGAACGCACCAAGGACGTCTATCGCGCCGAAGGGCTGCCGGTGGTCGACAGCGTGCTGGCCTCGCGGGACGCGGTGCGCGCGGCCCATGTGATGCCGCCGCCCTATGTGGTCAAACCCTATAACGAAGGCTCTTCCGTGGGGGTGTATCTTGTGCACGAAGACGCCAACGGCCCGCCCGCCCTCGATGACGCGATGCCGCAGACCGTGATGGTCGAGGCCTTTGCCCCGGGGCGCGAGCTGACCTGCACGGTGATGGGGGACCGGGCGCTGGGGGTCACGGATATCCTCACCGAAGGCTGGTACGATTACGACGCGAAATACAAGCCCGGCGGGTCGCGCCATGTCTGCCCCGCCGATATCCCGGACGAGATCGCCCGGGCCTGCTGTGATTATGCCCTGCGCGCCCATCGTGCGCTGGGCTGCCGCGGGGTCACGCGCACCGATTTCCGCTGGGACGAGGCACGGGGCCTCGACGGGCTGATCCTGCTGGAGACCAACACCCAGCCCGGCATGACGCCCACCTCGCTTTCGCCGGAACAGGCGGCGGCGCAGGGGCTGAGCTTTGGCGCGTTCTGTGCGTGGATGGTGGAGGACGCGTCGTGCGACAGATGAGCCGTTCCGATCCCGCGCCCTCGCGGCTGACCTATCGGCTGGAACGGCTGATGCTGACGCCGGTCTTCCGGCTGGCGTTGCGGGTGGGGGTGCCGTTTGCGCTGGCCTTTGGCGCGGCGGGGCTGTGGTTCTCGGTGCCCGAGAACCGCGAGGCCTTTCACGGCATGCTGGCCGATATCCGCATCAGCATCGAGAACCGCCCGGAATTCCAGGTCAGGCTGATGGCCATCGACGGCGCCTCCGTGCACGTGGCCGAGGACATCCGCGAGATCCTGCCCCTCGACTTTCCCGTCAGTTCCTTCGATCTCGATCTGGACGCGATGCAGGAAACTGTCGTCGGGCTTGACCCGGTCCGCACCGCCCGGCTGCGCATCCGCCAGGGCGGCGTGCTGCAGATCGACGTGACGGAACGCGTGCCCGCGGTGCTCTGGCGTCATGCCGAAGGGCTGGAGCTGCTGGACGAGGCCGGTGTTCTGGTGGGCCCGGCGGACAGCCGGTCGGACCATTCGGCGCTGCCGGTGATCGCCGGGGAAGGTGCCGAGCAGGCGGTGCCCGAGGCGCTGGCGCTGATGGCGGTGTCGGGCCCGCTGCTGCCGCGGCTGCGGGGGTTCGAACGCATGGGCGCGCGGCGCTGGGACGTGGTCCTGGATCGCGACCAGCGGATCCTCTTGCCCGAAACCGGCGCGGCCGAGGCCCTGGAGCGGGTGATCGCCATGGATCAGGCGGTGGACATGCTGGCGCGCGATCTGGTGGCGGTGGATCTCAGGCTGCCGCGGCGGCCGACGGTACGGATGACGGACAACGCCACACAAGAGATGTGGCGGATCAAGCAAATCGAGGCAGGTGGAGAACAACGGTAATGATCGAGCTCTACGAATCCCAGCGCGCGATGCGCAACATGCGCCGGGCGGCGATGCAGCGCGGGGTGGTGGCGATCCTGGACGTGGGCAGTTCCAAGATCGCCTGTCTGGTCCTGCGCTTCGACGGCACCGATCCCAGCGATGACGGCATCGGCTCGCTGGCCGGCCAATCGGGATTCCGGGTGATCGGGGCGGCGACGACGCGGTCGCGCGGGGTGCGTTTTGGCGAGATCGTGTCGATGTCGGAAACCGAACGCGCGATCCGCACCGCGGTGCAGGCGGCGCAGAAGATGGCGGGCATCCGGGTGGACCACGTGATAGCCTGTTTCTCGGGCGCGGGGCCGCGCTCTTACGGGCTGGCGGGCAAGGTGGACGTGGCCGGGATGACGGTGGACGAACAGGACGTGGCGCGTGTGCTGTCGGCCTGTGACGCGCCGGATTTCGGCCATGGCCGCGAGGTGCTGCACGCCCAGCCGGTGAATTTCGCGCTGGACCACCGGTCCGGCCTGATCGATCCGCGCGGGCAGATCGGCAACGAACTGTCGTGCGACATGCACATGCTGACGGTGGACGCGCAGGCAATCCAGAACCTCGCCTATTGCGTCAAGCGCTGCGATCTGGAACTGGCGGGGATTGCGTCGTCGGCCTATGCCTCGGGCATCTCGGCGCTGGTGGAAGACGAACAGGAACTGGGCGCGGCCTGCATCGACATGGGCGGCGGTGCGACGGGGGTGTCGATCTTCATCAAGAAACACATGATCTATGCCGATGCGGTGCGCATGGGCGGGGATCACGTGACCTCGGACATTTCCATGGGCCTGCAGGTGCCCATGGCCACCGCCGAGCGGATCAAGACCTTTTACGGCGGCGTTGTCGCCACCGGCATGGACGACCGCGAGATGATCGAGACCGGCGGCGAGACGGGCGACTGGGAACATGACCGCCGCACCGTCAGCCGCGCCGAACTGATCGGCATCCTGCGCCCCCGGGTCGAGGAGATCCTCGAAGAGGTGCGCGCGCGGCTGGATGCGGCGGGTTTCGACCATCTGCCCTCGCAACAGATCGTGCTGACCGGCGGGGCGTCACAGATTCCCGGGCTGGACGGGCTGGCCTCCAAGATCCTCGGTCAGCAGGTCCGCCTGGGCCGTCCCCTGCGCGTGCATGGCCTGCCGCAGGCGGCGACGGGGGCGGGCTTTGCCTCTGCCGTGGGCCTGTGCCTCTTTGCGGCCCATCCGCAGGACGAGTGGTGGGATTTCGAAATCCCGTTGGACCGCTACCCCGCCCGTAGCTTCAAACGCGCGGTGCAATGGTTTCGGGATAATTGGTGACAGGTTTTTCACCGAAAAAACCTGTCACGGTGGGCAAGGTCATGTTTCCAAGGGAAACGTGACAGCCCACACCGTCGGAAACCTGGGGACCGTCCCGACAGGTTTTTCACCGAAAAAACCTGTCACGGTGGGCAAGGTCATGTTTCCGAAGGAAACGTAACAGCCCACACCCTCTGAAATCTGGGTGTCAAGCCGTCACCGCACCGCAAGTTGTATCCTGCCACTTTGCACGTGACGCCCCCCGCACGCTCTGCTACTTTATCTACAGACCGCCCGTCAGAGGCGGCAAGAGGGATGTCGGGCAGGCTCCCTGAACATGGATGACAAGAGATTCGCAGCGCGTCGGGGTTGGGCCTGTCGCGGGTCTTGTGGTGCGCGCGCCGTGTGCGCCTAGATGTGGCGAGTTAGGCGAAATCCCGCGGGGCAAGCCCTTGAAACTGCCATATTTGGTAGGTTCAACGCGTTTTTCGCGTGACGAGAGACCGCATCAGAGGTAATAATCGGGGGGAACAGGCGGAGGACAGGCCTGAACTTGGCCGAAAAACACAGGCGGACAGAGTAAATGACACTGAACCTTTCCATGCCCGGACAGAACGACGAGTTGAGACCCCGTATCACGGTTTTCGGCGTGGGTGGGGCCGGCGGCAATGCCGTCAACAACATGATCGAAAAGCAGCTTGAAGGCGTCGATTTCGTTGTCGCGAACACCGACGCCCAGGCGCTGCAGCAATCCATGGCGCAAAGCCGCGTCCAGCTGGGCGTGAAGGTCACCGAAGGTCTGGGCGCAGGCGCGCGGGCCACCGTGGGCGCAGCTGCCGCCGAGGAAAGCATCGAGCAGATCGTCGATCATCTCGCGGGCGCGCATATGTGCTTCATCACTGCCGGCATGGGCGGCGGCACCGGCACCGGGGCCGCGCCGATCATTGCGCAGGCCGCGCGCGAGCTGGGGGTCCTGACCGTGGGTGTCGTGACCAAGCCGTTCCAGTTCGAAGGTGCCAAGCGCATGCGCCAGGCCGAGGACGGCGTGGAAAGCCTGCAGAAGGTGGTCGACACGCTGATCATCATCCCGAACCAGAACCTGTTCCGGCTCGCCAACGAAAAGACGACCTTTACCGAAGCGTTCAGCATGGCCGACGACGTGCTCTATCAGGGCGTCAAGGGGGTGACCGACCTGATGGTACGCCCGGGCCTGATCAACCTCGACTTTGCCGATGTGCGCGCCGTGATGGACGAGATGGGCAAGGCCATGATGGGCACCGGCGAGGCCGAGGGCGAGGATCGCGCGATCCAGGCCGCCGAGAAGGCGATTGCCAACCCGCTTCTGGACGAGATCAGCCTCAAGGGCGCCAAGGGCGTGCTGATCAACATCACCGGCGGGCACGATCTGACGCTGTTCGAACTGGACGAGGCGGCCAACCGCATCCGCGAAGAAGTGGACCAGGACGCCAACATCATCGTCGGCTCGACGCTGGATGACGGCATGGCGGGCATGATGCGCGTGTCGGTCGTGGCGACCGGTATCGACGCCACCGTCAGCAATGCCGAAACCCCGCTGCCGCGCCGCAGCCTGGCGCAGCCGCTGCCGGTGTCGAACCAGACTGCCGCGCCGGCCCCGCAGGTCGCCGCCACCCCGGCACCCGCGCCGCAGCCCGCCGTGGCCGAATACGATGAAGAGCCGTCGCTGTTCGAGGATCTGAACGCGCAGGACATGGCCGCCGAGGACCAGATGGAAAGCGTTGTGGCCGACGAGTCCGACGGCCTGCCGCCGCCGGCCTATCAGCCCAAGGTCGCTGCGTTCGCGCCGCACCCGGACACCATCGAGGCGCAGCCTGACGAGTTTGTCGCACCCCGCGCCCCGGCCCCCGGAACGCCGTCGCCCGAAGCGCTGGCGCGCCTGCAGCGTGCCGCGGCCCGTACCCAGCAGCAGGGCTCGCCCGTCGAGCGCCCCGCCGCCGCCGGCCCGGTGCCTGCCGCGGAAACGGATCACGACAAGCGCCGGTTCAACGTGAACTCGCTGATCAACCGCATGACCGGAAGCTCGGCGCAAGAGGCCCAGCCGGCGCGGCGTCAGCCGACGATGCAGGCGCATCGCCCGGCCCCGACGGTGGAGCCCGAAACCGATCCCGATCAGGAAAAGATCGAAATCCCGGCCTTCCTGCGCCGCCAGGCGAACTGACCGGGTCAGACTCTTCAGTTGCTTTGGAACGCCCGCCCCTCCGGCGGGCGTTTCCCGTTTCAGGGCTTCGTGATGCCCGTGTGAGATGTATCACGTCGGTTCTCTTCGTGTTTGGATAGCATGGTGCGTGGCAGGACCGACAAGGGAACACGCCATGAAACATCTTCTTGCCAGCGCCGCGATGCTGGTTGCCCTGAGCCCCGGGGCGGTCATTGCCGAAAGGGTCAACGGCATCGACGTCTCGCATTACCAGGGCGATATCGACTGGAGCGCCGTGGCCGGGGCGGGCGTGGTCTTTGCCTATGCCAAGGCGGCCGAAGGCGATACCGGCGGCGATTCCGCGTTTGCGCGCAACTGGCAGGGCATGCAGGCCGCGGGTCTGCTGCGCGGGGCCTACGATTTCTATGTCGTGGGGGACGATCCCGAGACACAGGCGCAGGATTTCATCTCACGCGTGACGCTGGTGGCGGGGGACCTGCCGCCAATGGTGGATATCGAAACCGAAAGCCGTGGCGCGGAAAGCGATCCGGCGCTGATCGCCGACCTGCACCGCTATCTGGAGATCCTCAGCGCGCAGTACGGCGTCGCCCCCATCATCTATACCAGCCCGGGCTTCTGGAACGCGCATTTCGACGACAGCTTTTCCGACTATCCGCTCTGGGTTGCGGAATACGGCGTCACCGCGCCAAAGGCGGTGACCGGCTGGTCGGTCTGGACGATCTGGCAGCATGCCCAGGACGGCGCGGTGGCGGGCATCTCCGGGGCGGTGGACCTTGATCATTTCAACGGATCGCTGGAGCAATTGCGCAAATTCACCGTGAAATGAGCGCCGGGCTGCCGCGACGCGTTAACCCTGGTGCGGGTTGAAAGCGTGGTCGTGATGCAACAGACGGTGGCATTACTCCCACGCCAGCCCGGGCCTGCAGTCCGCGACCGGCAGGCTGAGGGCGTGTTTTTTGCACGCAATATCAGCGCTCTGTCGCAGGGGTCTCGTGACTCGGCAGGCCGCCGCCGAGGGCGCGGCGCGGATGTTTCACATGGTTACAATCTTTGATTTGAGAGGTTAACGCGCGGGGCGTATGCCAGACGAAAGTCGGGTCCGATTGGGGCGGACATCGGTAAGGACAGGGATAACCCGTGCAAACCACCTTGCGTTCCGCAATCACCTTCCAGGGCGTCGGCCTGCACTCGGGCCGCCCGGCCCGGATGACCATCCGCCCGGCCAGCGCCGAACACGGCATCTGGTTCAAACGCACCGACATCGCCTTGGGTGACACGCTGGTGCCCGCGCGCTGGGACGCGGTCGAGGTGTCGCCCCTGTGCACGCGCATCGTGAACGGTGCCGGCGTTTCGGTCTCGACCATCGAGCACGTGATGGCGGCGCTGGCAGGCTGCGGCGTGCACAACGCCCTGATCGAGATCGACGGCCCCGAAGTGCCGATCCTCGACGGCTCGGCGGCCCCCTTTGTGCGTGGCCTGCTGTCGCGGGGCGTGCGCCGCCTTGTCGCGCCCGTGCGCGCCATTCGCATCCTCAATTCCGTCTCGGTGCATACCAGCGGCGGCTGGGCCCGGCTCAGCCCCGCCGACGGCACCACGATGCGCTTTCACATCGCGTTCGAGGACGCGGCGATCGGCGCGCAGACCAAGACGCTGAACCTGGCCAATGGCAGCTTTGTCCGCGAGCTGTGCGACAGCCGCACCTTCTGCCGTCGCGCCGATGTCGACCAGATGCGCGCCCACGGGCTGGCGCTGGGTGGCATCCCCGGCGAAAACGCCGTGGTGTTTGACGGCGACCGGGTGGAAAGCGGCACGCTGCGCCATGCCGACGAACCGGTGCGGCACAAGATGCTGGATGCGCTGGGCGACCTGGCGCTGGCCGGGGCCCCGATCCTGGGCCATTACGACGGCCACAAGGCCGGCCACGCCATCACCAACGCCCTGCTGCACGAGCTGTTTTCGGCCCATGACAACTATGTCGTCGTGCTGTGCGACGAAAGGATGGCCGAACGTCTGCCCGGGGCCGGGGTCGAACGGCACGAGATTCCGGCGGTGGCATGATCGCGTCGGCGCTGGGCGAAGGCCCGCGCAGGAAAAGCGCATCAAGACATTTTGCCCCACAAAATTCTGTGCTAAACCCGCTCCAACGCGGCGTCTGAGCGCCGGGAGAAGATCGGGGGATCGTCGAGCATGGCAGCCGGCAGAGTGATCGCAGGACTATGTGTGGCGCTGGTTCTGGCAGGGTGCGACGAGTTGCGCCGCCGCGACCGGGCACCGGACGGACGTCCGCTTGAGGAATTCACCGCTCAGCAGATTTTCGAGCGCGGCGAGTATGAGTTGTCGCAGAAGGACCCCGAGGAAGCGGCGTTCTTCTTTGGCGAGATCGAGCGGCTGTACCCCTATTCCGACTGGGCCAAGCGGGCGCTGATCATGCAGGCCTTTGCCTATCATCAGGACAAGGATTACGAGAACGCCCGCTCGGCGGCGCAGCGGTTCATCGATTTCTATCCCGCCGATGACGACGCGGCCTATGCGCAGTACCTGCTGGCGCTCAGCTATTACGACCAGATCGAACTGGTGGGTCGCGACCAGGGCCTGACCTTCCAGGCGCTGCAGGCGCTGCGCGCGGTGATCGAGCGCTATCCCGACAGCGAATATGCCCGGTCGGCCATCCTGAAATTCGACCTGGCCTTTGACCATCTCGCCGGGAAAGAGATGGAGATCGGCCGCTACTATCTGAAGCGCGACCATTTCGGCGCGGCGATCAACCGGTTCCGCGTGGTGGTGGAGGATTTCCAGACCACGTCGCACACCGCCGAGGCGCTGCACCGTCTGGTCGAGGCCTATCTGTCGCTGGGGCTGGTGGAAGAGGCGCAGACCGCCGGGGCGGTGCTGGGCTACAACTACCAATCCTCGGACTGGTACGAGGACAGCTACAAGCTGCTGACCGGGCAGGGGCTGGAGCCGAAGGTGTTCGACAACAACTGGCTGGGCCAGGTCTATCGCCAGATGGTCCGGGGCCAGTGGCTCTAGGCGCGGCGGGGTGAACCCCGCCCTACGGGACGACGCAAATGCTGCGCGCGCTTGAAATCCGCGACATGCTGATCATCGACCGGCTGGAGCTTGGCTTCCAGCCGGGGTTGAACGTGCTGACCGGCGAAACCGGGGCGGGCAAGTCCATCCTTCTGGATTCGCTGGGATTCGTGCTGGGATGGCGGGGCCGGGCGGAACTGGTGCGCGCCGGGGCCGCGCAGGGCGAGGTGACGGCGGTGTTCGACCTGGCGCCGGACCATGCCGTACATGGCGTGCTGGACGAGGCCGGTCTGCCCGGAGGGGACGAGTTGATCCTGCGCCGGATCAACACCCGCGACGGGCGCAAGACCGGCTGGGTCAACGACCGGCGCGTGTCGGGCGAAGTGCTGCGGCGGATTTCCGAACACCTGGTGGAACTGCACGGCCAGCATGACGATCGCGGTTTGCTGGACCCCAAAGGTCATCGGGCGATCCTCGACCTCTACAGCGGCGAGGAGGCCGCGCTGGCGCAGGTGGCCGGGGCCTGGCGCGCACGGTCTGAGGCGCGCAAGGCGCTGGCTTCGGCCGAGGCCGCGCTGGAGGCGGTGCGCAGCCAGGAGGATTTCCTGCGCCACGCGGTGGCCGAACTGACCACGCTGGCCCCCGAAACAGGGGAAGAGGCAGAGCTGGACGCGCGCCGCCGCAGCATGCAGGCGGCCGAAAAGATCCGCGAGGACATCGCCCGCGCGTCTGACGCGCTGGGCTATGAAGGGGCCGAAGGTGCCATGTCCGGCGCGCTGCGCTGGCTCGAAGGGGTGGCGGACCGCGCCGACGGGCGGCTCGACGCGCCGCTGGCCGCGCTGACCCGCGCCATGGCCGAGCTGGACGAGGCCGCCCGCGGCGTGGCCGATTGCCTCGACGCGCTGGACTTCGACCCGCACGAGCTGGAGGCCACCGAAGAGCGGCTGTTTGCGCTGCGCGCCCTGGCGCGCAAGCACAACGTCCAGCCCGACGCCCTGCCGAGGCTTGCGGCGCATCTGTCGCAGCAACTCGACGCGCTGGATGCCGGGGCGGACCGGATCGACAGCTGTGCCCGCGCGGTGCAGGACGCGGATGCGGCGTATGACGCGGCAGCGGCACAGCTTGGCGCGGTGCGCCGCGCCGCCGCGGCGCGGCTGGATGCGGCGATGCTGGCCGAACTGGCCCCGTTGAAGATGGAGCGCGCGGTGTTCCGCACCGAGGTGACCGAGGCCGCGCCGGGCCCGGAGGGCGTGGACGCGGTGCAATTCACCGTGGCCACCAATCCCGGCGCGCCGGCGGGGCCGCTGAACAAGATCGCCTCGGGCGGGGAACTGTCGCGCTTTTTGCTGGCGCTCAAGGTCTGCCTGTCGGAAGAGCGCAACGCTGCGGTGACGATGATCTTTGACGAGATCGACCGCGGCGTCGGTGGCGCCACCGCGGATGCCGTGGGGCGGCGGCTCAAGGCGCTGGCGGCCGGCGGGCAGGTGCTGGTGGTGACGCACTCGCCCCAGGTGGCCGCGCTGGGGGCGCATCACTGGCGGGTGGAAAAGCGGGTCGAGGGCGAGGTGACCACCTCGACCGTGGTGCCGCTGCCCGGGGCCGAGCGCGAGGGCGAGATCGCGCGCATGCTGTCGGGCGACACCGTCACGGACGAGGCCCGCGCCGCGGCGCGGGCCCTGCTGGCCGGATAGGCGCGGCGTTCAGCCCAACCGCATCAGGCCCCAGCCGCACAGCAGCAGTGCCAGCCCGGAAAACCCGGTTCGGATCATGTTGAACATCTGCCAGCGCGGCGAATAGTCCTGCCAGATCGCGCGGGCGGTCTCGATGTCGTCGGGCACGACCTGCTGCGCCAGCGCCTGGTTCATCGGCACGTTCACCAGAACGGTCAGCACCATCCCGCCCAGCCCGTAGACCAGTGCCGCCGCCCCAAAGGCCATGGCGGCGGCTGTGCCGCCGTCGTGCCAGGCCAGGAGCGCGGCCAGGGCCAGCACGAAGGGCGTGCCAAAGAAGGCGGGGGCAAAGACGGCATTGCGCACGCTGGCATTCATTTCCTGCATGGCGGGGATCGCCAGCCGCGGGTCGAGCGCATCGAGCCCCCACATGGTAGAGCAGACCCAGGCATAGAAGAACCCGAAGATCGCCCCGCTCAGCAGCAGCGCGGCAAAGGCGGTGATCTGTGTCGGCGCGCTCATGCCCGTGCCTCCGCGTGGCTGCGCAGCGCCGGAAGGGCCTGCACCAGCAGGGTCAGAACGGCGGCCTGCGCCGCAAGCACCCCGGGCCAGATTTGCGGAAAGGCCGGGTCGACATATTTGTGCGGCCCGAACGAAACCAGCGCCATCAGCGCGGCCAGCCCGCCCAGCATCAGCGCGGGCAGACGGCGTTCGGCCATCAGGGCGGCGGCCAGGGCCGCGGCGATGGCCGCAGCAAGGAAGGGCGCCATGGCAAAGGGCGCTATCCGCGCCGGCGGGTGCGGCGGCACGCCGGCATAAAGCGCGCCCAGCATGATCGTCTGCACGACGATCAGCACCGCCAGCGCGGTACGGAAGGGGAGGGGATCGGTCATCGGAGTTCCTTTCGCGGGAGGTATTATCAAGGATGTCTTCAAGGGGGTGTATTCATGTGTACGGCTGGACAAGGGCGTACATGTGTGTACGGTCAGGGTCAAGAAAGATTTCGGAAAGGAACGACATGGGACCGGACGCACGCGACAGGCGGGAGGAAGAGATTGCCCGGGCGGCCTATGACATCCTGGCGGAAAAGGGCCTGCCGGGGCTGTCGATGCTGGCGGTGGCAAAGCGGGCCAAGGCATCGAACGAAACGCTGTACCGCTGGTATGGCGACAAGATCGGCCTGTTCCGGGCGCTGATTGCGCGCAACGCGGCTCTGGTGGCGGACCGGCTGGACGCGGGGCTGGACGCGGGGGCACCGCCACGCGCGGTCTTGCAGCAGGCCGGGCCGCTGCTGCTGGAGATGCTGCTCAGCCCGCGTGCCATCGCGCTGAACCGGGCCGCCGCGGCGGATGCCAGCGACTCGCTGGGGCAGGTGCTGGCCGAGGCCGGGCGGGGGGCGGTGTTCCCGCGCATCGTGGCACTGTTTGACAGGCTTGTGGCAGAGGGCCTTGTGGCCGGCCCGGCCGAGGCCGCGGCAGCGCTGTGGGTCGACCTGCTGGTGGGCGACTGGCAGATCCGCTGCGCCACGGGCGCAATGGCCCGGCCCGACACCGCCGCCTGCGCAGCCCGCGCCTCCCGCGCCGAGGACCTGCTGTTCCGGTTGCTGGGCCGCTGACGCGCGCCTCCGGACGCCCCGGCTGCGCGGGCCAGGGCCCCGCGCAGCGGCCCGCCCTCCAGCCCGCGTCGTCCGGTCTGCCCGGCCTACATGGCCGGAACCAGTTTGCCCGGGTTCATCAGATTCTGCGGATCAAGCGTGCGTTTCAGCGCGCCCATCACCTGCCAGGCGGGCCCGTGCTCGGCTTCCATGTAGGGCAGCTTGCCCAGCCCCACCCCGTGTTCGCCGGTCGACGTGCCGCCCAGCCGCAGGGCGCGTTCCACCATGCGGTGCGCCAGCGCCTGCGCGGCCTCCAGTTCCGCCGGGCGGGCCGGGTCGACCAGCAGGATGGCGTGGAAATTCCCGTCGCCGACATGGCCCAGGATCGGGCCGGACACCGGGCTGTCCGCGATATCCGCCGCGGTTTCGTTCACCGCCGCCGCCAGTTGCGAGATCGGCACGCAGATATCGGTGACCAGCGCGGTGGTCCCGGGCCGGCTGGCCAGGATCGCGTAATAGCCG
This sequence comes from Alphaproteobacteria bacterium, assembly GCA_030425925.1. Taxonomy (GTDB): domain Bacteria; phylum Pseudomonadota; class Alphaproteobacteria; order Rhodobacterales; family Rhodobacteraceae; genus JAUHZO01. The sequence continues at coordinate 14,475 of JAUHZO010000023.1, forward strand.
TTGTGCCGCAGCGCCCAGAGTGCGCGGCGCTCTTCCTCGCGCGCGGACCAGCGGAAGGCTCCGCCGCCGTGATCGGCAGCGATCTCGCCGAAGCGGGCCGCGTCCTGCGCGACGCTGTCGGACGAGCCGTGGAATTCCAGCATCAGATGCGGTGCTGCGGGCAGGTCCAGCCCGGCATAGGCGTTGAAGGCCTCTGCGGTGCGCGCGCAGGCGAATTCGATCCGCGCCACCGGGATGCCCATCTGGATGGTTTCGATCACCGCATTCACCGCGGCATCGACATCGCCAAAGGCGCAGATGCCGGCGCTGGTGGCCTCTGGCAGGCCCGACAGGCGCAGCGTCAGTTCCGTCACCAGCCCCAGCGTGCCTTCCGAGCCCACCATCAGCCCGGTCAGATCGTAGCCCGCCGAGGATTTGCGCGCCCGCGTGCCGGTGCGGATGATCCGGCCATCGGCCAGCACCACCTCGAGCCCCAGCACGTTGTCGCGCATGGTGCCATAGCGCACCGCCGTGGTGCCCGAGGCCCGCGTCATCGCCATCCCGCCCAGCGAGGCGTTGGCACCGGGATCGACGGGAAAGAACAGCCCCGTCGCGCGCAGTTCCTCGTTCAGCGCCTCGCGGGTGACGCCGGGCTGAACGGTGACGTCCATATCGGCCGGGCGCAGCGCCAGCACCTTGTTCATGCGGCTGAAATCCACCACCACGCCGCCCTGTACCGCCAGCCCGTGGCCTTCGAGCGAGGTGCCCGCGCCCCAGCCCACCATCGGCAGGCCGGACGCGGCGCAGATCCGGGCCAGCGCCTGCACCTCGCCCGTGGTTTCGGGATAGGCCACGGCCTGCGGCGGGGTCGGGGGGAAATGCGTCTCGGACCGGCCATGAAGATCGAGATCGGACTTGGACGTGCTCAGCCGTTCGCCTAGGAGGGAGGTAAGCGCGGCAAGCGCCTCGGGATTGGGCATCTGGATCTCCGCCTTGGGGATTCCCGATATCTTAACGATTGCACCCGGAGTGGAAAAGTCGCGCATTCGGAGGACCCGCTTGTGCTGAAGGCCCTGCACCGCAGCCTGCGCAAAGGGGCCGCGCGGCTGCCGCGCGGCTGGGACATGGTGCGCCACAAGGGGCCGGGGCAGGTGGCGTTCTGGTTCATCGCGCTGGCGCTGGGGGTGGCGTCCGGGCTGGCCGCCATCGGCTTTCGCGCCGCTGTCGAGGGGCTGCAGACGCTGGTCTATGGCACGGCAGACGTCAACCGGCTGGCCAGTTTCGTCGGCACGCTGCCGTGGATCTGGGTGCTGCTGATCCCGGCCATCGGCGGCATCGCGGTGGGCGTCCTGCTGCACCGCTTCACGCCGGACGGGCGGGTGCGCTCGGTGGCCGATGTCATCGAGGGCGCGGCGCTGAACGACGGGCGGGTGGAAAAGCGCGCGGGCATCGCCTCGGCCCTGTGTTCGTGGATCACGCTGTCTACCGGAGGCTCCACCGGGCGCGAGGGGCCGGTGGTGCACATCGCCGCCATGGCCTCGTCCTGGGTGGCCAACACGTTGCGCGTGGACGGTGTCACCGGGCGCGACCTCTTGGGCTGCGCGGTGGCAGCGGCGGTCAGCGCCTCGTTCAACGCGCCCATCGCGGGGGCGCTGTTTGCGCTCGAGGTGATCCTGCGCCATTTCGCCCTGCACGCCTTTGCGCCCATCGTCGTGGCCAGCGCCGCCGGCACGGTGATCAGCCGGCTGGTCTATGGCGACGTGACCGAGTTCACGCTGCCGGGCACCACGGTGGTGGAGTTCTACCTGGAACTGCCCGCCTTCTTCTTGCTGGGGCTGGTCTGCGGCGGGGTGGCGGTGATCATGATGCAGGCGATCTTCTGGGCCGACGATCTGGAAACCCGGCTGCAGCACCGGTTGAACCTGCCGCACTGGCTGCGCCCGGCGCTGGCCGGGCTGATGCTGGGCGGCATCGCGATCTTCTATCCGCATATCATCGGGGTGGGGTACGAGACGACCTCGCGCGCGCTCACCGGGCAGTTGCTGCTGCACGAGGCGGTGGTGTTCGCGGTGATCAAGGTGGCGGCGGTGGCCATCACCATGGCGGGCCGCATGGGCGGCGGTGTGTTCTCGCCCGCGCTGATGGTGGGGTCGCTGACGGGGCTGGCCTTTGGCCTGATCGCCACCGGCGTCTTTCCCGACCAGTCGGGGGCCTTCACGCTGTACGCGCTGGCGGGCATGGGGGCGGTGGCAGCGGCGGTGCTGGGGGCGCCGATTTCCACAACGCTGATCGTGTTCGAACTGACCGGAGACTGGCAGACCGGGCTGGCGGTGATGGTGTCGGTGTCGATGTCCACCGCGCTGGCCTCGCGCCTGGTGGACCGGTCGTTCTTCCTGACCCAGCTGGAACGGCGCAACGTGCATCTGGCGGCGGGGCCACAGGCCTATCTGCTGGCGATGTTCCGGGTACAGGGGGTGATGCGCAAGCCGATGGAGGCCGGTGCCGCGGACGAGGCGGCCTGCCTGAAGATGATCGACCAGGGGCTTTGGGTGCGCGCCACGGCGACGCTGGAAACGGCGCTGCCGATCTTCGACCGCTCCGGCGTGGATTTCCTGCCGGTGGTGATCTTCAACGACGGCGAACCGGTGCTGCAGGGCGCGCTGTTCCATGTGGACGCGCTGAAGGCCTATAACCGGGCGCTGGCGGCGACGGCGGAGGAGGAGCACTCCTGAGGCGTTGCGGTGAGGTGCGCCGACGTGCATCCCGGACGGGGAGGTGCGCTGTAGCGCACCCTACGGCGTTTGGTTCGGTCACGGTGAGGCCTGCAAGCGGAACCGCGTGGGGCAATCGTCGGGCACCCAGGCCCGGTAGGCCGGTGTCAGCCTGCCAGGGTCTGCACAGACATGGCGGAGCGCCAGAGCGCTGGCGCCGGTCAACCCCGCCAGCAGCAGGAGATTGACCACGACGCTTGTCACGCCCGTGCGCCGTCCGGCAGGCGGCCTTCAGGGGGTGCGCCTGCGCCCGGGTTTGGCGCTGCGGGGGTTGATATAGACCTCGTCCAGCCTGCGGGCTTCACGTCTGTCCCGCCATCGCCTGAGCATCGGGGCCTTGCGCGTTCCATTCGTCCGGGCCTCCAGTCAACCGCAATCGGCGGGTCTTGTGCAAGGGCCGGATCCGTCGGCGCGGTGTCCCGCAGGGGCGAGGGCGCGCTGCCCTGCGCGCCCTCCTGCCCTGTCCGGCTTCAGCGCTGGCCGCCGGCCTGCGTCAGCACGCGGGTCAGGCAGATCTGCAGCCGGTCGCCGCTTTGGCCCAGGCAGGCGCGCAGCGCCGCGTGGCCGGCTCTGGGTCGGGTGTGGACGTGACGCGGGCGGGGATTGCGTTCCACCAGGTAGCGGCCATGCGCCCAGCCCAGCTTGCCCGAGACGTGGCGGACAAACAGCCAGTCGTCCTGTGCCCCCAGCAGCCGCACGCGCGAGCCATGCGCCATGGTCATGATCACAGGATGCGCCGTGCCGGGCCCTTCGCGCAGGTTCAGTGCGCCATGGCGCGGGGCGTGGACAAACCGCGTCTCCAGCTCTGCCAGCGGCGGCCGCGGTGCGGTGGCGCGGGCCGGGCGGACATGGCTCAGCCAGCCCGAATGCGCCCAGCCGGTGAGGCCGCTTTCGTGGCGCAGTTCCACCCATTTGCCCGCGTGGTCATGGATCGTCACCCGGCTGCCATGCGGCATCCGCGCCCGGATGTGATAGGCGGTCGAGGGCCCGCTGCGCAGGTTGAGAAACCCGTCGTACGGGGCGTTGACATACATCGTCTGCGTCGCTGCCGCCGCACCGGCCCAGACCAGAAGGACAAGCAGCATCACCATCTGTTTCATCGGAGCATCCCTTTCCATCAAAGACGTGATGGACCAGCTTTCCGCGAAGGCCGGGCTGTCATGCAATGACGGCCCCGGGCCCGGGCGGTGTTATCCGATGACAAGGGGCGCGCGCGGGCTCAGCGCAGCCGGTACTGCACGAAATGGCCGTACAGCACGAGGTTCAGACGATCGCCGTCCAGCGTGATGAAATCGCCCCCGCCCGGGCCGGAGGGCAGGCGCATCCGGCTGCGCACCGCGCCGGTCTGAAGGTCCATCTCGTAGAGGAAATCCGGCTCGCACGAGCCGCCATCCACCGCAAACACGCTGCGGGCGTTGAAGGCGAAATTGCCACCGCCCGCGCTGCGCAGCGGCGAGATCCAGCGCAGTGTCTGCAGATCGCCCGACAGGCGCACCAGGACGCCCAGCCGCCGCTCTCCGCTGCAGCGGCGGCGCGTGTCGATCATCAGCAGCACGTCGCCCCCGGGCAGTTCCGAGATCATGAAGGCATCGGGGGCCGCGTAATCGGCATCGTCGGACACCCAGAACGCGGCCTTGCCCAGCGGCAACACCAGCCGCACCGCCTCGACCGCGCCGCTTGCGGCCACGCGTGCCAGCAGGACCGACGCCTCGCCGGTCTCGGCCCAGTGGCGCAGCACGTACTGACCGCCGCCGGGACGGTCAAAGACCGACAGGTCGGTGTCCTGCCGGTTCTGCTGCCAGGGCGCGCGGTCGCCGCGCGGGAAGGTCTGCAGCAAGACGTTCAGCCCGTCATATTCGCGGCTGACCGGGTTGCGGTCTTTCAACTGCGTGCGGGTGGCGCGCAGATCGGGCTGCGGGCCGGGATTGGGCAGCACCGGCAGCACCAGCGACGCAACCCGCGCCCCCAGATCCCGGTCGATGGCGGGGATGTCGGCCGACGGCTCCTCGGCCACGACCACTCCCGCGCCGGACACCGGGGATTGCGGCGTCTGCGCCATGCCGGCACCCGCCCCCAGCACCAGCAGGGCGGCGATTGTCAGGATCGACCCGCGCATCCCCGGCCCCGCCCTGTCAGACCTGCTCGACGGCCACGCCGTCCTGCACGTAGAACGCCAGATGGCCCGCGATCTGCGCTACGTCGTCCTTGGGCGATTCATAGCTCCAGGCCGCGTTTTCGTAGGTGCGGGATTTCGACATGATCGAGAAATACGACGCCTCGCCCTTGTGCGGGCAGGTGGTGCGGCGGTCGCTGGCATCGAGGAACGCCATGGCGATATCGTCGCGCGGGAAATAGATCACGGGCGGGTAATCGCCCTCGACCAGTTCCAGCGCGCGGCTCGACTCGCCCAGGACCGCGCCGCCGGCGCGGACAACCCAGGTGCCTGCGGCGGGTGTGATGGTGATGTTGCTGGTCATGACAAGTCCCCCTTGTATGCGTCCGCCCCTTCAAGACACGGATTGTGTAACGACACTATGTCAAATCGGCGCGCAGGCCAGCCTTAACCACGCCGCTGCGGCACCTTCGACCTGCGGCCCGACCCGCGCCAGCACCTCGGCGTGATAGGCGTTCAGCCAGTCGGTCTCGGCCTCGGTCAGCAGCGCGGGCACCACCAGGCGAGTGTCGATGGGCACATGGGTGAGGGTTTCAAAGCGCAGCATCTCGGCCACGGTCTGCCCGTCAAGGCGCGGCGCGGGTTCCACCGCGATCAGGTTTTCGATCCGGATGCCAAAGCGGCCTTCGCGGTAAAAACCCGGCTCGTTCGACAGGATCATTCCCGGTTCCAGCGGGACGGTGCCGCTGCGGGCGAGGCGCACCGGGCCTTCGTGCACCGAAAGATAGGCGCCCACGCCATGCCCGGTGCCATGGCCGTAATCCAGCCCGGCCTCCCACAGCGCGGCGCGGGCAAAGGGATCGAGATCGCGCCCCGCCATCCCCTGGGGAAAGCGCAGTCGCGACAGCGCGATCATGCCCTTGAGCACGCGGGTAAAGGCCTCGGCCTCGTCCGGGCCGGGATCGCCGATGGCGACGGTGCGGGTGATGTCGGTGGTGCCGTCCACATACTGCCCGCCGCTGTCGACCAGCAGCAGCTCGCCCGCCGCCAGCCGGCGGTTGCTCTGCTCGGTCACGCGGTAATGCACCACCGCCCCGTTGGGACCCGACCCGCTGATCGTCTCGAAACTGATGTCGCGCAGGGCGTTGGTGGCGCGGCGTTCCTCTTCGAGCCGCCGCACCACGTCGATCTCGGTCAACGTGCCCGGGGCCTCGGCGTCGAGCCAGGCCAGAAAGCGCACCATCGCCACCGCGTCGCGCTGGTGCGCGGCCCGCGCCCCGGCCAGTTCGGCGTCGTTCTTGCGCGCTTTGGGCAGAAGGCAGGGATCGGGGCCATCCACGGGCTGCGCCAGCCGCGCCGCCACCGCCACCGGGCAGGAGGCGGGGTCGATCTGCACCGGGCCGTCGAGGGCGGAAAGATCGTCGAGGAACCGCGCCGGCGGCAGGCAGGTGACCGCGGCAGGCAGGTGATCGCCCAGTTCGGTCAGCTTTTCTGCCGCCATGTACAGCGAAACGGCTGCGTCGGAATGCAGGATTGCAAAGCCCTGTGGCACCGGATTGTGCGGAATGTCGCTGCCGCGGATGTTCAGCAGCCAGGCGATGCTGTCGGGCAGGGTGATGACCGCCGCCTGCGCCGCGCCCAGGCCCCTGGCCAGCCGGACGATCTTGTCGACCGAGGTCTCGCCGGCCAGCTCCAGCGGATGCGGCGCGACCTTGCCCAGGGGCGGGGCGGGGCGGTCTGTCCAGATCCGGTCCACCAGGTTGTCGCACGCCACCAGCGTGAGGCCCGGCATCTCCTCCTCCAGCTTGCGCCGCTGTTCCACGGTCAGCAGCCAGGGGTCAAAGCCGATGCGCCCGGACCCGCCCTGCGCCGCCGCGATCCAGCGGCCCAGCGACATCTCGGGCCAGTCCACCTTTTCGAAGACATCGGCCACCTGCGCCTTGACCTGCACCCGGTAGCGGCTGTCGACGAACACCGCCGCCCGGTCGCGCAACGCGACGCACCAGCCCGCCGAGCCGGTGAACCCGGTGAGCCAGGCCAGCCGCGCATCGCAGGCCGCCACGTATTCGCCCTGCCAGGCATCGGCGCGCGGCACCAGGAACCCGTCCAGCCCGTCGGCGTCCATCCGGGCGCGCAGCGCGGCCAGGCGCGCAGGCCCGTGTTCTGGCGACGCGGTTTCGTTGAAGGTCTGGAACATGCAGGCTCTCCGGTTTTCCGGGGACCGTAGCAAATCCCGTCGGGATTGCCAGAGGGCCCGCATGGCCGCGCGCTCAGGTCAGCCTGTCCAGAAGCGCCAGCTGGTCGGCCGCCACGATTTCGGCCGCGCGCTTGTGCTGCGCGCGGAGTTCAGCCGCGTGTTCGCGGAACACGCTGTCGACCCGCGGTTCGATGGCGGTCAGGAAGGCCAGCATCAGGTTGAACGCGCGTTCGTGCACGGCTTCGTCCAGCTCTGCGCCATGGATGCTTTCGAACAGCGCGTCATAGTGGAAGCGCACGTTCTTGTAGAGCGCAATGATGCGGACAAGAGGGTGCGGATAGCGGTGCGGGTCGATGGGGTGGACCGGGGCGGACAATGGCTCAAGCCCCGCAAACACCGCCGCGGCGGCGGCGTATTTCAGCGCCAGCGTGGTCTCGATGGCATCGGTTTCGAACAGATAGCCCAGTTCGGGGTCGCGATGGCGGTAGCGGAACAGCTCCACATGGTTCAGCACCAGCGCCGCCACCATGTCGCATTTCAGCTCTTCGTCATGAAAGCCGGTCCCCGCCAGATCGGTCGGCCCCGTTGCCTCGCTCATCCGGCAGAAGCCGCGGGTGCGGGGCAGCGTGTCGAGATGGCCGAAATAGACATGCCCCAGCTCGTGCCCGATGGCAAAGGTCAGCGCATCGGTGGCAAATGCCTTCTGCATCAGGTCCCGCTGGGCCGGTGCGATGTCGAACCGGGCCTCGATCCGTTCGAACATGCGGTAGCAGTCGGTGATGATCCCGTCCGTGACACCGATCAGGTGAAAGCCATGCACCCGCGCCACATAGGCGTTGATCTCTGATGACTTGACGATATCGCCATGCACCGACCCGGCCCGCTCCAGCGGCAGGACAAACGCGCCGAATTCGACGATGCCCTGAACCGCGCTCTTGAACTCCGCCCCGCCGGGGCGGATGCCGCCGACATCGCCAAAGGCCAGCCGCTTGGCCCGGTCGAGACGCCAGCGGTGCACGCGTTGCAGCCAGCGCGGCTGGCCGATCATGCCGGCCCGGCCCGGAACGCCGGTGGTTTGCGCTGCGGCGCAACCGCGGCACCGGACAGGATCCGCCCTGTCCGGACGCGTGCCACGATCTCGTCCCGCGTTACCACGCGGCCCGCGTTTTCCACCAGCAGGCGGATCAGGTCGAAGACCTGCGGTTCCACCGCGACGGGCTGGCCCGCACGGGTCAGTGTCAGGGCTTCGGCGTCGAGCAGGCAGTCGGCAAAGCTGTGGCGCATGGGCAGACTAGAGCCGTCTTGCAGGGTTTGCGCAAGCTTCGGATCGTTTCACAGGGGTTTCCAAGCGACATCTCGGGACAGTCTTCAAGCGCCCCGCGCCGGTTTGCGCGAAGATGAAGACATCAACCCAAGGAGAGACCTTATGCTCAGCCCCATCGACACCCGCATCCTCACCGCCCGCCCCGACCACCTGACCGCGCTGACCGAGGCCCAGCGCAGCGCGGAGGCGCTGCTGGCGGAGCGCCGTCGCGGCTGGATCGCGGCGCTCCTGCGCCGCCTGGTCCGCCGCCCGGTGCGGCTGTCCCGTCCCGCATTTGGGGCAGGGCGCGCCTTGTGATAGGCTGACGTCCTGACACGCAGAGGGGACAAGGCCGCATGACCGACACGGATTTTGCACGGTTCGAAAAGGACGGGTGGAGCGACCCGGACATTGCGGGGCACTATGCCCGCGATTTTGCCCGCGCGGCGCAGGCGGCGGTGCCCGACACGGTGCGGCTGGCCAAGGCCGGCCCGGGCAAGGCGGTGCTGGACCTGTGCTGCGGGCAGGGGATCGTCACGGCGGCGCTGGCCGAGACCGGGGCAGAGGCCACGGGCCTCGATTTCTCGCCGGCCATGCTGGCGCTGGCGCGCAAGGCCGCGCCGGGGGCGGAGTTCGTCGAAGGCGATGCCATGGCGCTGCCGTTCGATGCGGGACGGTTCGACGCGGTTACCATGGGGTTCGGCATGCTGCACGTGCCCGATGCCGGCCGCGCCCTGGCCGAGGCGCGGCGCGTGCTTAAGCCGGGCGGGCGCTTTGTCTTTTCCACCTGGATCGGCCCGGGCGAGCCGAGCGCGGTGTTCTGGTGCATGAGCACGCTGGCCCAGCATGGCGACGCGGGCGTGGCGCTGCCGCCCGGGCCGGGGCCGTTCGACATGGCGGGCGAGGATGCGGTGCGCGCCGCTTTCGGCGCGGCAGGGTTCGAAATGGCGGGGCGCGTGCGGGCGGACGGGGTCTGGCTGGCCGACCGGCCCGATCAGCCCATCGACTTCTTCCGCGAAGGGACGGTGCGCGGTGCGGTCCTGATCAACGGGCAAAGCGCCGACACGCTGGCGCGGCTCAGGGGCATCGTCGCCGATCTGGTGCGGGCGCATTGCGGTGACGACGCGCCTTACCGTATCCCGGTGCCGTCGGTCATCACCTGCGGCGTCGCGGTCTGAGCCCGCCCGCCTGGTCGCCAAGGCCCCCGCCTGTGGGTCAACCCGGGAGGTCGCGCGCGGCTTGTTGTTCGCGGCATGCCCCGGCATGGTGACGGCGAACCGGCGCGGAGGACGCAGATGCTTTACACCAGAGTCCACGGTCAGGGTCGGCCGCTTGTCATCCTGCATGGCGCAACGCTGGATCACCGCCACATGCAGGCCGCGCTGGAACCGGCCTTCGGTCAGCTGGCCCGCTTGATCCCCATCACCCGAGCCCGCGCGCGCGGGTCGCTGTCGAACAGCGAGGCAAGCTGTTCGGTCATCGCACCGGCCAGCTGGTCGACATCGGTGATCGTCACCGCGCGGTCGTAATAGCGCGTCACGTCGTGGCCGATGCCGATGGCCAGCAGCTCTACCTGTTTCTTGCGTTCCACCATGGCGATCACGTCACGCAGGTGCTTTTCCAGGTAGTTGGCCGGGTTCACCGACAGCGTCGAATCGTCCACCGGCGCGCCGTCCGAGATCACCATCAGGATCTTGCGCTGCTCGTGCCGCCCGGTCAGGCGACGGTGCGCCCATTCCAGCGCCTCGCCGTCGATGTTTTCCTTCAGCAGGCCCTCTTTCATCATCAGGCCCAGATTGTCGCGTGTGCGCCGCCAGGGCGCGTCGGCGGATTTGTAGACGATGTGGCGCAGGTCGTTCAGGCGGCCGGGCTGCTGTTCGCGGCCCGCGTTCAGCCAGGTTTCGCGGCTTTGCCCGCCTTTCCAGGCGCGGGTGGTGAAGCCAAGGATCTCCACCTTGACGCTGCAGCGCTCCAGCGTGCGGGCCAGAACGTCGGCGCAGATCGCCGCGATGGAGATGGGCCGTCCGCGCATGGAGCCCGAATTGTCCAGCAGGAGCGTCACCACGGTGTCGCGGAACTCGGTATCCTTCTCGACCTTGAAGGACAGCGGCGTCGTCGGGTTGGCCACCACGCGGGCCAGACGCCCCGCGTCGAGGATGCCTTCTTCGCGGTCGAACTCCCAGCTGCGGTTCTGCTGCGCCTGCAGGCGGCGCTGCAGCTTGTTCGCCAGCCGGCTGACGGCACCTTTCAGCGGTTCCAGCTGCTGGTCGAGATAGGCGCGCAGGCGCTCCAGCTCGATGGGCTCGGCCAGGTCTTCGGCCCCGATCTCTTCGTCGAAATCGGTGGTGTAGACGTGGTAATCCGGATCGGCCTCGGAAAAGGGCTGCGGCGCGGGCGGCTCCAGCGGGGCCTCGCCCTCGGGCATCTCGGTTTCTTCGCCCATCTCCTGGTCGGCCATCTCGTCCATCGAGACCTGGGCCTGGCTGGGATCCTGGGTTTCGTCTTGGCTCTGTTCGGGGCTGGCATCCGCCTCTTCGGTGGACTCGTCCTCGTCCCCGGTGCTGTCGGGCTGTTCCTCTTCGTCCTGCCCGTCCTCGGTGCCGTCTTCCTCGGCCTCGTCGTCGATCTGGTCGGGATCGTCGCCCAGCTGGTCGCCATAGCCCAGATCGGCAATCATCCGCCGCGCCAGCCTGGCAAAGGCCGACGGGTCCGACAGCACGTCGTCCAGCCGCTCCAGCGTCTCGCCCGCCTGTTCCTCCATGAAGCCGCGCCAGAGATCCATCACATGCGCCGCGTCCGCGGGCAGATCGCGCCCGGTGGCAAGATGGCGGATCAGGTACCCGGCGGCCACGGGAAGCGGGGCCTGCGCCGCTTCGCGGATCTGGCCATAGCCGCGGCGCGCCGCCTCGTTTCCGATCTTGGCGTCGATATTGCCCGCGGTGCCGGGCATGTCGCGCGCGCCCATCGCCTCGCAGCGGGCGGTCTCCATCGCGTCGTAGAGCTCGCGCGCCATGTCGCCCGGCGGCGCATAGCGCGCGTGCACGCCGGCATCGTGATAGCGGTGATACAGCGCCAGCGCATCCGCCGTGCCGCGCGCCAGCAGCACCTCGTCCCGGGTCATCCGGCGGCTGACCTGGGGCAGGCGCATGGCGTCGCCCGCGATGCCGGACGGGTCCACCGTGTAGCTGACCGACAGGTCCGGATCGTCGGCCATGACCTTGGTCGCTTCGGCAAGCGCTTTCTTGAAGGGATCGGCGGGATTGTCGTTGTGCTGGGCCATGCGCACAGGTTTCTTACGCCACATGCGTTTTGGCAAGTCGAAATGACGGCAGGCCCCGGGCGCGGACCAGACTGGCAATATTGCCATTAAGGTTAGGAATTCCAGACCCTTAGGGGCCACATCTCAGGCAGAATTGCTATCTGCCGGGGCGCGGCGGCCTGGCATATCCACAGTCCATGCAACGCTTGGAGGGCAAGATGCCGAACAACCTTTTCAATCCCGCGAATTTCGATCCCGCCCAGATGCCGGCCAACCGCGTCGTGATTTTCGACGACACGGGCTATGTCTCGGACGGGGGGCTGAGCGACCCCGACGGCATGGGGTACAACCAGACGACCACCGATGCCTACCTTGCCTCGGTGTTTGCGTGGAACAACCTGTCCGCGCTGGTCCATGACATCGACGCCCAGTTCCCGGACGCCACCTATTACCTGGCCATCAACTCGGTCATCAGCGGCCCGTCCGGCACCACCTATTACATCGACCACGGTTATGAGGGCACCAGCGGATCGGACGTGATCCAGGATGTCAGCGGCGATACCATCGCGCGCACCGGCGGCGGGGCGGACCTGATCATGCTGGGGCAGGGCACGCATTACGTGGATGCGGGTGGCGGCGACGATGTCGTCGTGCTGGGCCATGGCGATGACGTGGTCAAGCTGGGCGGCGGCAACGACTGGCTCTGGGCCAATGGCGGCAATGACGCGGTGCGCGCCGGTGGCGGCGACGACACGGTGCTGGGGCGCGAGGGCGAAGACACGCTGTCCGGCGGCGGCGGGGCCGACCGGCTGAACGGCGGGGCCGACAATGACAAGCTGCGGGGCGGCAACGGCGCGGATGTCTTTGTCTTCGAAACCGGCACCGGCCGCGACGTGGTGCGCGATTTCGAGACCGGCGTGGACACGATCGAGATCGCGGGCTTTGCCGCGTTCCAGAGCTTTGGCGATCTCACGCTGACGCAGGCCGGAAGCCGCGTCCTGATCGATCTTGGGAATGGCGACGAGATCGTCCTGCGCAACCTGCAGGTCGGCGATCTGAGCGCCTCGGATTTCGATTTCATCTGATTTCTCGCCGCGGGCGGGGAACGGGTGCCCCGGTGGCATCGCGGCAAAAACCCTTTTGCAATGACGAAACCGTGCCCCACGCCGCCCTCGTCCCCGGGGGCGGCGTTTTTGCGGGCTCAGGGCAGCATCGTCTCGCAGGCGCGCAATTCACGCCCCAGCGTCGCCGCGGCGATCCGCTGGCGGCGCGGATCCCGGCCATGGCGCGCGATGACCAGCAACCGGTCGGTCCGGGCCCGGGCCTGGATGCGGGCGGCGCGCAGGGCGATGGCGGCGGGGCTGCGGTCTGCGCCGGTCGGGCCGATGGCGTCCAGCATGTCGGCAAAGGCGTCATGCGCCGCGTCGGGCGATAGCCGCTGCCCTGCGGCCTGCCAGCCATGGTGGCGCGCCGCGGCCATCCGTCCGGTGCAGGTGGCAAAGGCCAGCGTCAGCGGGTCGGGCTGCGACGGTTGCACGGCCAAGGCCGGAGGCGGGGCCAGCAGCATCACGAGGGCAAGGGTGCGAAGGGCAAAGGCAGCATGTTCCATGCCCCAAGCCTGCGCCTGAGAGTTTTACCAAAACCTGACGGCAGCGTGCTCTCTGTCTCGGATTTTACCGATCCGGTTTCCTTGCACCGCGCGGCGCGCTACCAAGCCGAGTCGCGTTGAAGTGCGCGGCACTTAACGCTTTTGCAACCTTCCCATTTTCAGGATGGCGCGGCCTGCCCATATTCGACCCGAAAGGACGCGCTCATGTCGGACGACACCGAAAACCTCACCATCCGCCTGTTGCAGGAAATGCGTACGGAGATGCGCGAGAGGTTCGACTCGATGGAGGCCCGGTTTGAGGCCATTGACGAACGCTTTGACGAGGTCAACACGCGCATCGACGGGTTGACCTACATCATCACTATGATGGCCGCCAACATGGGCGGCCATGAAGAGCGACCAGAAAAGCTGGAACAGGCCGTGGAGACGTTGGCGCCCCGATAGGGCGCCGCCGCCTTACCCCATGCTCACGCTTGCGGCGCTTTCGGGCAGTTCCTCGTCAAAACAGCGCTGGTAGAACTCCGCCACCGTCTGACGCTCCAGCTCGTCGCACTTGTTGAGGAAGGACACCCGGAAGGCATAGCCGACATTGCGGAAGATCTCGGCGTTCTGCGCCCAGGCGATCACCGTCCGCGGGCTCATCACCGTCGACAACTCGCCGTTCATGAAGGCGCGGCGGGAGAAATCGGCCACGGTCACCATCTGGCGGATCTGCTTGCGGCCCTTCTCGGTGTTGTAGTGCGGGCATTTCGACAGCACGATGTTCGTCTCGGCGTCGATGCTGAGGTAGTTCAGCGTCGCCACCAGCGACCAGCGGTCCATCTGGCCCTGGTTGATCTGCTGGGTGCCGTGATACAGCCCCGTGGTGTCGCCCAGACCCACCGTGTTCGCCGTGGCGAAGATGCGGAAATAGGGGTGCGGCGTGATGACCTGATTCTGGTCCAGCAGCGTCAGCTTGCCGTCGGTCTCCAGCACGCGCTGGATCACGAACATCACGTCGGCGCGGCCCGCATCATATTCGTCGAACACGATGGCGGCAGGGTTGCGCAGCGCCCAGGGCAGGATGCCCTCCTGGAACTCGGTCACCTGCATGCCGTCGCGCAGCTTGATGGCGTCCTTGCCGATCAGGTCGATCCGGCTGATATGGCTGTCAAGGTTCACCCGCACGGTCGGCCAGTTCAGCCGCGCGGCGATCTGTTCGATATGGGTCGACTTGCCGGTGCCGTGATAGCCCTGGATCATCACGCGGCGATTGTTGCGGAAGCCCGCCAGAATCGCCAGCGACGTGTCGGGGTCGAACTTGTAGGTCGTGTCCAGCTCCGGCACCCGCGCGGTGCGTTCCGGAAAACCGTGCACGATCATGTCCGTGTCGATTCCGAACACCTCGCGGACCGAGATTTCTTCGGTCGGTTTCGCATTGATATCGATCGTGCCGTCCGCCATGGTGCGCGCGTCCTCTCCCGGGCCTTTTCTCGTGCGCCCCGTGGTGCAACATATCTTCGGGAGGGGCAAGGGGAAGCGCGACAAGGATTGCCGGCCCATGACGCCGCAGGAAGAGATCGAAGCGCTGATCGCGCGGGTCGCCATGGGCGACCGGGGCGCCTTCCGGCAGCTGTACGACCGGACGGCGGCGAAACTTTTTGGCGTGTGCTACCGTGTCTTGCGCGACGAGGCCCAGGCGGAAGAGGTGCTGCAGGAGGTGTTCCTGCGCATCTGGGACCGTGCGGGCCGCTATCGCGCAAACGGATATTCGCCCATGACCTGGCTCATCACCGTATCCCGCAATGCCGCCATCGACCGGCTGCGCAGCCTGCGCGGCAAGGGCCAGGCGGTGGAGCCCATCGAGATCGCCGAACGGCTGTACGATCCGGCCCCGGGGCCGGAAACCCAGACCGTCATGCGCGACGAGGCGCGGCTGCTGGACATCTGCCTGCGCGAATTGCCGCCGGAGCGCGCCGAGATGGTGCGCCGCGCCTATCTGGAGGGGCGCAGCTATCGTGAACTGGCCGAGGAGGGCGGGGTGAACATGAACACCCTGCGCACCTGGCTGCGCCGAAGTCTCATTCAGCTGAGGGAGTGTCTGAGCCGATGAGCGGGACCGACACCGACGATCTCCCCGGCGGATGGGAGGCAACGGCGGCCGAATACGTGCTTGGCCTGCTGGAAGACGAAGAGCGTGCGGCGTTCGAGGCCCGTCTGCGGGCCGATCCGGACCTGCAGCAGGACGTGGCCGCGTGGTCGGAATACTTTGCCACACTGACTGACCCGATCCCCGAGCGCGTTCCGCCGCCGGCCGTGCTGCGGCGGCTGGAGGCCGAGCTGTTTGCACAGCCCAGACGGTCTCTCTGGCAGATGCTGCTGCCCTACCTGGCCGGGGCCATGGTGGGCGCGGCCCTGGCCTGGGGGGTGTTCTTTGCCGGGTTGCTGGACGCACCGCAGCCCGAACTGCGCGCCGAGCTAGCGCCGGTCGAGGGCGAGATCGCCTTTGCCGCGCGCTTTGATCCGGGGGCCGGGGTGCTGGCGCTGGACCGGATCGCCGGAACCGCCCCCGAAGGCCGGGTGCTGGAGTTGTGGCTGATCCCGGGGGCCGAGGCCGCGCCGATCTCGCTGGGCCTGCTGGCGGCAGGTGGCGGCACGGTCATCGCGCTGCCGCCGCTGTTGTCCGAACGGGTGCCCGGGGCGACGCTGGCGGTGTCCGAAGAACCGCCCGGGGGTTCGCCCACCGGCGCGCCCACCGGGCCGGTGCGCGCTGCGGGGCAGATGGCGACGCTGTGATCTCACGGACGCGTGACCGGCTTGTGATGGTCTTGTGACCGCCAGGCTGAAACGGGGCCACGTCCGCCTGCGTGTGTCTGGACAGATCGCGCCGCAACGGCGCGGTTCGACAGACACCCGAAAGGACCTTTTCATGAAGACCGTCTCCATTCTCGCCGCCACGGCCCTTGTCGCTCTTGGCGGTGCCGCTCAGGCCGAAAGCTATGCCGAAACCGGCACCCCCATGGTGGGCGGGGCCGCGATGTTTCCCGACATGACCATCGTGGAAAACGCGATGAACTCGGCCGATCACGAAACGCTGGTGGCCGCCGTCGTGCAGGCCGACCTCGTGGACACGCTGAGCGGCCCCGGCCCCTTCACCGTCTTTGCTCCCACGGACGACGCCTTTGCCATGATCTCGGACGACAGCCTGTCGGCCCTGATGATGGACGAGAACCGCGCCCAGCTGGCGCAGATCCTCACCTGCCATGTGGTGGCGGCCAACGCGATGTCGGACGCCATTGCCGGCATGATCGCCGATGATGGCGGCGTGCACCCGGTGCCCACCGTGGGCGGCTGCACGCTGCAGGCGGCGATGAAGGGCGACGACATCGTCCTGACCGACGAAAACGGCCGCGAGGCCCGCGTCACCATTGCCGATGTCCGGCAGTCCAACGGCGTGATCCACGTGATCGACCGCGTTCTGCTGCCCCGGCAGTAACCGGGCACACGCGCGGGGCCATCCCCGATAACATCCGCCTCGCGCGAATGTGCGCGCCCCCGGCTTGTCCCGATGCCGCCGGGGGCGCATCCTGACCCTAACCGGAGGACCAAACCATGCTCAGACGTTCCTTTCTGGCCGGCGGCGCCGCGGCGCTGGGTCTGGCCGACAGTGCCGCCGCATTCGAGGTGACGCGCAGCGAGGCGGAGTGGAAGGCGATGCTGTCGTCGCTGGAATACAAGGTGATGCGCCGCCACGGCACCGAACGGGCCTTCACCTCGCCGCTCAACGACGAAAACCGCGCTGGAACCTTCCTGTGCCGCGGCTGTGAGCTGCCGCTCTACGCCTCCGACACGAAGTTCGACAGCGGCACCGGCTGGCCGTCCTTTTACGAGGCGCTTCCGGGGGCCATCGGCACATCCACCGACCGCCGCCTGTTCATGGTGCGCACCGAATGCCATTGCCGCCGCTGCGGTTCGCATCTGGGGCACATCTTTGACGACGGCCCGCCGCCCACGGGCAAGCGGCATTGCATCAACGGCGTGTCGCTGACGTTCCGTCCGGCCTGAGCGCGCGCCCCTACACGAACACCACGTCGTCCAGCAGCGGGGTCAGCGCGCCCAGCGACGCAAGGGTGATCACGGTGCTGCCGAAATCCAGCACCAGCTGGCCGGTCGCGTTGATCTGGGCGTAATGCGCCAGATCGGCGGGCACCGGCACCGCTTCGGAGAGCAGCGCCCGGTCGATCTGCAGCGTGTCGATGTTGGTCTGGAAGTCTGCCACGACGTCAACGCCGGCACCCGGGCCAAAGACAAACGTATCCGCCCCCACGCCGCCGCGCAGCACGTCGCTGCCCGCGCCGCCGTCCAGCGTGTCGGACCCGGCATTGCCCTCCAGCCGGTCGTCGCCCTCGCCGCCCGACAGAAGGTCGGACCCGTTGCCGGCGCTCAGCGTGTCCGCGCCGCCATCGCCCTCCAGCGTGTCGCGGTTGATGCCGCCGGTCAGCACGTCGTCGCCCGCGCCGCCCGACAGGCTGTCGTCCCCGGCCTGGCCGTTCAGAGTGTCCTGCCCGTCGCCGCCCGCCAGCGTGTCGCCGCCGGACTGGCCGGACAGCAGATCGTCCCCGGCGCCGCCGTCGAGACTGTCGGTGCCAAGACCGCCCAGAAGCGTGTCCTGGCCCTCGCCGCCCAGGAGCGTGTCGAACCCGGTATTGCCGGTCAAGAGATCGTTCCCGACCCCGCCCGAGAGCACGTCATGGCCGTCGCTGCCGGTGAGGGTGTCGTTGCCAGCGTCGCCGGTCAGGGCATCGAAACCGATCCCGCCGTCCAGACTGTCATTGCCGTTGCCGCCCGACAGGCTGTCATTGCCGGACTGGCCCAGCAGCGTGTCCTCGCCGGTGCTGCCCCAGCCATTGTCGGCCCCGGCCCCCAGCGTCAGCAGGTCGTTGCTGCCGGCGCCATCGATCCAGTCCGCCAACACCGATCCGGTGAGCGTGTCGTGCCCGGCATGGCCGGTTGTCACCTCGGCACCGTCCTCGGCCAGCACCCAGCGCTCCACCACCGTGCCGATCCCGCCGGTCCAGGCCACGGTGATCGTGCCGTCGGGGCCCTGGTCGATGGATTGCCAGGTGTTGAAGCCCGGCGCATCGGTGCCCATGACCGCGTCCGCGATCACGCTGCCATCGGGGCCGATGGCGGCGATGCGGATCTGGTCGTCGATCACATAGGCCGCGGCGAACCCGCCATTGTCCAGCGGGGCGAGCCCGATGTCTTCGGTGTTCCCCCGCGAGCGCTGGAGGAAATTGATCGGCTCGGTAAGCGCCGCGCCGCCCTGGCTGAAGAACCGCACATAGGCCGAGGCGAGGTTGGGCTGGTCGTTTTCGTCCAGCGTCTGCAACTGCCAGACCACCGCAAAACCGCCACCGTTCAACGCCACGGCGCTGACCTGCTGCGTGACAAGTGGCGGCTCCCACGTTGCCCCGATCCCGTCATTCTCGCCGGTCCAGACATTGGTTTCGTTGGAAACCTGGCCATCGGGAAAGACCAGCTGCACCCCGACGCGGTCGACATAGAGGAAACCGCCCGGGGTCGGGGCCGCCACGAGCGAGAAATCGGCATAGGGCACGGCCAGAACGCCGTTTTCCAGCATTGCCGGCTGGCCCGCGCGCTGATCCCAGGCGCGGGCGTCCTGCGATCCGGAGGGCGTGCCCTGTAAGCCTTCGGTGATCTCCCGGTCATTGATGACGGGTGTTCCGTTGGCGGCAAAGATCGAGGCGTGCACGTCCTCGCCCATCTGGGCGGTGTAGCCGCCGGCATTGTCCTGGAACAGCGGGATGGCGAAGCTGTCGGCGGAATTGTCGGAATAGGCGACACCGATCTGCCCCGCGGCGTTCACGTCGAACCCGCCATGCTGCTGGTCCAGATCGGTGGCCCCGTTGACCCGGGACCAGTTGCCCTGCAGCGCGCCGTCAGGACCGACCCGCACGATCCAGAGATCGTCGAGTTCGGTGACCGCATAGGGCCCGCGGGCGAGGATCGCAAAGCCGCCGCCCGGCAGGGGCTCCATGTCGAAGGCGGCGATGGACGCCAGACCCAGCCCGTCCTGCGCAACATAGCCAACCGCGCCAATGGCCGTACCGTCGACGTTGTAGCGCTGGTATTTCAGCACTCCGTTGGCCGCGTCCGCGCCGCCGGTTCTGCCCGCGACAAGAAACGTGCCGTCCGACAGCGTCACAACCTCTTCGCCGGTCGCGTCAAAGATATCCCGTCCGATTTGCGCAAATGGCATCTTGTGTCCCCCCGAACACGTGAATGACAATCACGGCTGCAAAGCTCAAGCGCGCGTCACCCTAGCGCAGATCATGCGATTCCCCAACATGCGCGATCCGCGCATTCCGGCACGGGGGAAGCCGGGCACCTACTTGAACGACCGGCTGTCCTTGAGCTGGTCCCAGGCCCAGACGACCTCTTGCAGTTGTTCTTCCTGGGACCGGTCGCCGCCGTTCATGTCGGGGTGCAGCACCTTGATCAGGGCCTTGTAGGCCTTGCGGATCTCGGCCTTGGTCCAGTTGTCCTCGCCTTCGAGGATTTCCAGCGCGCGGCGTTCGGTGGGCGGCAGCTTGCGCCCGCCGCCCTGCTTCTTGCCGGGGTTGCGGGTGGCGTTGTCGCCCAGCACCTGGTGCGGATCCTCGATGCCCAGCCGCGCCCAGGCCTTGGCTTCGGGATCGCGCCAGTCCTTGGTCTTGCGCTCCCAGACCTTGTCGGACGTCTCTTGCGCCTGCATCTCGGCTTCGGTCTTGCCGTCGAAGAAGTTCCATTTGAGATTGTATTCGCGGACATGGTCCTTGCAGAACCAGAAGAAGTCGTCCAGCACGTCCGGTGCCTTGGGCGCGCGGAACTTGCCCGGCTCCTGGCAGCCGTCGTGATCGCAGACACGCTGCGATGTCTCCTGTTCGCCGCTCATGCCCTTCCGCCCGCGGGGGTTCTTCTTCTTGGCGGACTTGACGGACATGTCGAATCCGAAAGGATCAGGTCTGCTCATTTCACACCTCTATTCGACTCGGACGCCAGAGTTTAGGGTCTGTGGCCGGTTGTGTCACCCCCTCGGATCGGCGGAAATCGGGTGGCGCCGCGTCGCGCCGGCCCGGGCAAGGGGGGTGACACGGGCAAGGTCAGAGCCTAAGCCTTGCCCCGCAACAGCAAGGGTGAGGCAAAACATGTCCAGGGCGTCGGAAATCGAGACACGGCTGCGCGCGGCGCTGCAGCCCCGCGAAATCGAGGTGCGCAATGACAGCGCCCGCCATGCCGGCCATGCCGGCGATGACGGGACGGGGGAAAGCCATTTTCACGTCCGCCTGCGCAGCGCCGCCTTTGAGGGGCAGTCGCGCATCGCCCGGCACCGCGCGGTGCACGCCGCGCTGGGGCCGGAGCTTGTGGCCGAGATCCATGCGCTGTCGCTGGACCTCGACGTCTGACGACAGACCCTAGCGCTTGACCGAGCGCAGCCGCGCGGCCCGTGCCATCAGCGCGTTCGGCAAGGCGCGTGCCACGCTGGCGGCGCCTGGCTGGTCGTCTGCTTCGTCGTCGTCATACCCGTTTGCCTGGGCCTGCGCCTTTTGCTGCTGGCGCGCCGCCGCCCGCGCCGCCCGCACGCTGACCGAACGGCGCAGCGGGAAGGGGGCCGGTTCGGGCGTTGCGACCGGGGCCTCTGCCGGTTCGGGCTCCGTCAGGTCATCCAGGATTTGCTCCAGCCGGGTTTCGGGGGGGGCGGTATCGAGGGCCGGGGCATCCGTCGGCGCGGCGCTTGGCGCGGGGACCTCGGCCGTTTCTTCGGGCAGGTCCCTTGGCGTATCGGCCCCGGTTGCGTCCTCGGCTGTTTCGGTAGCCTCCGGGTCCGCCGCCGCGTCGGCATGTCCGGGCGCGGGCAGGGGGGCGGCGGCGGGCTGTGCCGGCTTGGGGGCCGTCTCGGGTTCCGGCATGTCGGCCAGGGATTCCGTGGGGGCGGCGGGGACATCCGCTTGGGGCGCTGCGGCATCCTGCGCGGCCATGGGCTGCGGGTCCGGTTCGGGGGGCACCGGCAGGGAGGACACCAGCCCGACCGCGTCGCCTGCATCGGCGTGACCGTTGCGTTCGGCGTCGATCACCGGCTGGGCCGTGCCTCGGGAGAGGTTCAGCACCGTGCCACCGTGGCCGTTCACCCGCGCCTCGGTCCGCAGCCTGCGCCGCTTGCGCGGCGGGGACCGGTCGCCTTCTTCGGCCGGGCCCAGCAGTTCTGCCGGTTCCGGGGTCGCTTTGGGCTGGGAGATTTGCGGTTCTGCGGGGGCCGGGGGCGTGGCCTGCGCGGCGGTTTGCGGTTCTGCGGGCTGCGCAGCCGCGGCTTGCTCCGAGGCTTGCGGTTCTGCGGCGGTGGCCTCTGGCGGGACAGAGGTGTCGTGCGTCCGGGCGTCGGGCCTGTCCGCAACCTCTTCTTTCGGGGCGGGCCCGGGTTCGGGAACCTCCTCCGGGGCCTGCACGGCATCGGCAGCCGCCTCCGCCGCCTCGGCCTCGTCGCGGCCCAGCATCGCCCGTGCCGCGGCCACGGGGTTGCCAGTGACATCGTCCACCGGGGTGCCCAGCACAAGCGGCGGTTCCAGCATCCTGGGGGCAAAGCTGCTCATGTCGGCGGGATGTGGACGGCGAAAGACCAGCAGGTTGCGCCACACCGTGACCGTCTGAGTCAGGCCCGATCGTTCCTCGCTGGGCAGCGTTTCCGAGCGCTGGTATTCCCAGCCGCGCGCCGCCATGTCGTTCATGATCCGCTCCACCGCATTGGCAAAACGCCCGTCGGCTCCCTTGACGCCCTTGGCCTTTTCGCCGCGCTCGGGGGCGGGCACGACCTTGTATTCATAACGCATGTGACATTCGTCCCGGACTGCTCTGGATTGTTTCCGAACTGACCATGGACCTGCGTCAGCCTTATGTCCGGTTTGGGAAGAAAAAGGGGCGGGCCTTTGCAGGCACCGCCCCGGTCGGGATGAACAAACGGATCAAACCCCCCGTATCAATCGCCGTACCAATCCTTGTCTTCGCGCCCCGAGGAATAATGAGGCTGCCGTCCGAGTATCGCGACGTTGAAGACAGGTTAGCTTTTCCCCTTGTGCTGGGGCAGTCAGGGATTCCTTACGTAAGGAATCCCGAATACAAGCGATTTGGAAAGGCGCGTTTTTCGTGCAGCTTTTGCCGTGGCTTACTCTGCCGGGTGGCTCTTGGCCTTGCGCGCGGCTTCGATGCGCGCGTCCAGCTTTTTGCCCTCGTGGTGCAAGTACAGCGTGCCGAGAAAAGCGACGAACAAAAGGCCCAAAGGCATCCAGAATTCATACGCCGTCATCATCAGCCTCCTTGTAGAGCCTTCCTAAACTATTGGGTGCCAACGCATGAAATACCATGCCAACGACACTCCACCAAAACGCAGGCCACCCGAGGGTGGACGGTGTGTCTGTGAGTGGCCCGAGCAAAGCGAAGCCGACCAAGCCCAACCCGATGGCATTCAACGTGTTGGCGTGCAGCTTGACCCGCTCGTTGTAGACCAGCAAATCGTCCCGCAGCCGCGACACCTTACAGCCCCAGTTTGGCGCTCACGATCTCGTTCACGGCCTTGGGGTTGGCCTTGCCGCCCGTGGCCTTCATCACCTGGCCGACGAACCAGCCCGCCAGCTTGGGGTTCTGCCTGGCCTTTTCCACCTGCGCGGGGTTGGCGGCGATGATCTCGTCCACCGCCGTTTCGATCGCGCCGGTGTCGGTGACCTGTTTCAGCCCGCGTTCCTCGACGATGGCTTCTGGGTCGCCGCCTTCGGTATAGACGATCTCGAACAGGTCCTTGGCGATCTTGCCCGAGATTGCGTCCGAGCGGATCAGCTTGATGATCCCGGCCAGTTGCGCAGGCGAGACGGGGCTGTCCTCGATCCCACGGTCGTCTTTCTTCAGTCGGCCAAAGAGTTCGTTGATGACCCAGTTGGCGGCCAGCTTGCCGTCTCCGGCCCCGGCCGCGACCGCTTCGAAATAGTCGGCGTTCACCACCTCGGCGGTCAGAACGCCCGCGTCATATTCCGACAGACCGAAATCGCTCACAAAGCGGGCCTTCTTGGCGTCGGGCAGTTCCGGCAAAGACGCGGCAATGTCGTCGACCCAGCCCTGTTCGATCTCCAGCGGCATCAGGTCGGGGCAGGGGAAGTAGCGGTAATCATGTGCCTCTTCCTTGGAGCGCATCGACCGGGTTTCACCCTTGTCGGGATCGTAGAGGCGGGTTTCCTGATCCACCTTGCCGCCGCCTTCGACAATGGCGATCTGGCGGCGGGCCTCGTATTCGATGGCCTGCTGGATGAACCGCATGGAGTTCATGTTCTTGATCTCGCAGCGCGTGCCCAGATGGCCGAAATCTCCGGTCTCGCGGTAGCGCTCATAGGCGCCGGGCAGGCAGATCGACACGTTCACATCGGCGCGCAGGTTGCCGTTTTGCATATTCCCGTCACAAGTGCCCAGATAGCGCAGGATCTGGCGCAGTTTTGCAATATAGGCCGCCGCCTCTTCGGGGCCGCGCAGATCAGGGCGGCTGACGATCTCCATCAGCGCAACGCCGGTGCGGTTGAGATCGACGAAGGACATGGCCGGGTCCATGTCGTGGATCGACTTGCCGGCATCCTGCTCCACGTGGATGCGCTCGACCCGCACCAGCCGGGCGATGCCGGGTTCCATGTCCACGAGGATTTCGCCTTCGCCCACCAGTGGGTGATACAGCTGGCTGATCTGGTAACCCTGCGGCAGGTCGGGATAGAAATAGTTCTTGCGGTCGAAGGCGCTGACCAGGTTGATCTGCGCCTTGAGCCCCAGCCCGGTGCGCACCGCCTGTTCGATGCAGTATTCGTTCACCACCGGCAGCATGCCCGGCATGGCGGCGTCCACGAAACTGACATTGGAATTCGGCTCTGCCCCGAAGGTGGTGGAGGCACCGGAAAACAGCTTGGCCTGGCTGGCGACCTGGGCATGGACCTCCATGCCGATGACCAGTTCCCAATCGTGCTTTGCCCCGGCAATCACCTTGGGTTTGGGGGTCTCATAGGTCAGGTCGAGCATCACGGATCCTCCGGCGGAATGGCTGGGGCTTGGTCTAGCCCTGCCACCTCACAGGGGCAAGAGGATCAGTGGCCGGGCTTGAAGGCAAAGCCTTCGGGGCCGATCACCACCTTTTCGCCATCGGCCAGTTGCGGGCCGAAATGCTCGGCGATGGCCAACAGGGCGCGGGCCACGCCGCGGGCAGAGAGGTCTTCGTCTTCCAGCTCTACCCGGGCGCCGCGCCCGGGCATCGGTGCCGTGGCCCAGATCACCGGATGCAGTTCCCGCAGGTGATCCTGCACGATCCAGCCAAAGGCATCGCGGACCCGGCCCTGTACCGAATCGTCAGGCGCGGGGCCGGACAGGCTGAGTGCGGTGAACGCGGCCAGGCGGTTGATCAGGTGCTGGTTCGGATGGCGGTCGAGGATGTCGTGCAGGCCTTCGCAGAAGAATTCGGCATCCAGCCGGCGGAACGCGCCCAGATCCTGTTCCAGCGCGCCGAGAAACACCCAGGCATAGCCGCCGGCCCCCCAGAGATCGGCCTGCCGCAGGGCCGTGCGCCGGGCCTGCAGGTCCAGCGCCTCGTAGGACCCAAAGCGCCGCGGCAGCAGATCGCGGCCGAGCGCGCACATGTGGTCGGGCACGCCGGGGGCCAGGTCGATCAGGTCTTCGTAATCGTCGGCCACGCGTTGGGCCGGGGCCGGATCGGCCTCCAGCACGGCGCAGCGCACCGCGGCCCACAGCGCCGAGTCCTGTTCGAACGGGTCATAGCGGTCGGCCAGTTCGGCGGCGGCAAGAAGGTGCCGGTCATGCATGTCGCGGGGCTGTGGCGGCAGGTCGCGCAGCCGCGCCCCGCCGCGCCAGGCGGCGGCCAGATCGACATGCGTCATGGCCACGACAAAGGCAAAGGCGGGGCATTCGCCGGAGTCGTCCAGGTTGCTTTCCAGCGCGCTGACGATGCTGCGCACGCTGCGCGGCTCACCCTTGCGGACGGCGGCGCGGGCCGCTGCGGTCGCGTCCGACCGGGCGCCCTGCGCCAGAAGCATCGCCACCGGGTGCAGGCCCTTGGTCAGCGCCCGGTCCCTGTCGGCGCCGGTGATTTCCTGCCCCAGCGCGTCCCATGCCTCTTGCCGGGCCAGGAACCGGCCGCGTTCGATCAGCGCACGGCGGGTTTCGGCCTCGGGCGAGGGATCACGCACGGGGGCCTGGACCCGCGGGCCGGGCAGCGGCGGGCGCGCCTTGCTGGCGGCGGGCTGTCGGGACGTCGGCAGACGGCGGGTTATGGCGCGCATGGCAGGCAGGATGGCGTTCTTGGACATGGCGACACTCTGGCCTGCCATTTGGGCCAAATCGCGGCGTGGTCGCGGTGCGATGCGGTCCATTCTCGGGAATCCGCCCCCCGCGGCAACCCGCAGGGCAAACACTGCGTTCCCGATGCGGCGACAGTGCTGCCTGTGGATGACTTGTCAACCGGGGGCATCTGCGGCATGGTTCCCGCCATGCTGCTGCCCCGTCTGCTGTTTCCCTGCCTGGTCGTTCTTGGCCTTGCCGCGCCCGCTGAGGCCAATCCGCTGCCCGGGTCCGTCCCGCAGGCTGCGGCGGAGTCGTCAAGCCTGCAGGCGGTTTCGGTATCCCTGCGCCCCGCGCTGCGCACGTTCGAGATGCCCGAGGCGCGCTGGGGCAGTGCTGCCGGGCGGGGCGAGTGGACCATGACCCTGATTCGCGCCATGCGCAGCCATGCCGCGGTGCTGCCCGAAATGGTGCCGCAGGACATCGCCGCCTGGTGCCCGGCCTATCCCACCGCCAGCCGCGTCCAGCGCGAGGCGTTCTGGGTCGGGCTGGTGTCGTCGCTGGCCTGGCACGAAAGCACCCATCGCCCCACCGCCGTGGGCGGTGGCGGGCTGTGGTACGGGTTGACGCAGATCTATCCCGACACCGCGCGCCGCTACGGCTGCAAGGCGCGTACCGGGGCCGCGTTGAAGGACCCGGTGGACAACCTGTCCTGCGCCATGCGGATCATGGCGGTGACCGTGCCGCGCGACGAGGTGGTCAGCCGCGGCATGCGCGGCGTGGCCGCCGATTGGGGCCCGTTCCATTCCCGCCGCAAGCGCGAGGACATGCGCCGCTGGACCCGGTCCCAGACCTATTGCTCGGCCCTGGGCAAGTCGCTGCGCCCGGTCTCGCGCCCCGCCACGCTGGAGGTGCCGCAGATCCTGCCGATGCGCCCGCAATCGCGGCCGCCGCAGCGCGAGGCGCGGCTGGCCCTGCCCGGGGACGGGGATCTCCGGGCGCTGGACTGACCGTTTCGGGGCAAGCTCAGTGGCCGCGGGGCGTCAGGCCTTGAGCCAGCTGGGGCGCCGCGTGGCATCCACCAACGACACCGCCGGCGCGTTGCGCCCGCCCAGTGCCAGCGTCGCACGCCGCAGCATCTCGATCCCGTCTTCCGACCTTGCGGGCAGCGCGGTGGGGGAAATCGGCTCTCCCAGCGTGATGCGGAACGGCTGGCGGTCCTTGTTCAGGGTCTCGTGAAACAGGGTGATGTCGCGCAGTGTCGGGTGGATCACGTCAAAGAGGTAGAACACCCAGGAATTGCGCGCGCGGATGTTCACCGGAATCACCGGCAGGTCGAACTTGCGCGCGATCATCGCCGCCGAGGCCATCCAGGGCCGTTCATGAAGCTGCAGCCCGCGGCGCTTGGCCAGGCGGCCCGACGGAAAGATCACGCCCAGCCGCCCCGCATCCACCGCGCGGCGGGTATAGGCCATGGTCTCGCGCGTCTTGGCATGGCTGCGCTTTTCCAGACGCCATTCCACCGGGGCGATCATGTCGGCCATCTGCGGCAGCACGCGCAGGATGTCGTGATTGGCAAAGTAATAGGCGTCGGGCCGGATCTCGCGCAGGATGTGGTGCAGGATGATGCCGTCGCCGATCCCGGTGGGATGGTTGGCCACCACCAGCGCCGCGCCATGCCTGGGCAGGTGGCTGAGGCCCGAGACCTCGACATCCCGGGCCAGCAGGTGGCCCATCACCGCCATCAGCTCGTCCGAGCTCATGTCCTTGATCGATTCGCCGATGGCCAGCGTCTTTTCATAGCCAAGCATGCGGTTGAGCAAGGATCGCACGGGGCGGATGCCGGGTCGGTTCGAAAAGAGCCAGGGGGCGCGTTCTTCGATCAGCGGGTCGATGCGGTCTTTCATCCCAAAGCCCTCAACACAGTTCCATGACAACGATATGACACTCACACCCCCGAACATATACCAGCTTTGCGCGAGGCGCACGGGGCGCTGGTCAGGTTTTCGGCGTGCCCTTGCCGACGGGTGCCTCCGGCGGCGCGGCCCAGCCCGCCAGCGTCTGCGCCAGATCGCCATACCCGGTCAGCCGCCGTTCAAAGACCAGCCCCAGCCGCTGCGCCTGCGTCTCGGCGGCGCGGGTCAGGGCCGGATCGTCGGTCTGCGCCAGGTAGACCAGCTTTTCGTAATGGCCGAAATACATGTCGCGCAGCTCCGGATGCCGGTCGAGCCCCAGGGGCTCCCAGACAAAGGCATCGAACTGCCGCACCAGAAAGTCGGTGAGGTAGAAGGCGGTGATCTCGTCGCGCCCGGCAAAACGGTCGAGCCCGTCGAAAAAGGCATAACAATGCGGCCCGGCGACCATGTCGACCCCAAGCTCGGCGCAGGCCGCCTGCAACAGACCGCCCGTGCCGCAATCTGCATAGACCACCTTGATCGACTCGTAACGGCCGCGGTGCCGCGCCACGGCGTCGCGCACCGCCGCGGTGATCTTTTCGGGATGGTTGTGCAGGATGGCCGGCAGGCAGGTCAGGTCCAGATGGTGCCAGCCGTTGCGGGCCTTGAGATCAAGGATTTCCCGCGCCAGCGCCCCGCAGGCGATCAGCAGAACCTGCCCTGTTCCGCGCGCCGCGAACCCCGTGCTGGCCAGCGTGGCGT
This sequence comes from Alphaproteobacteria bacterium, assembly GCA_030425925.1. Lineage (GTDB taxonomy): Bacteria > Pseudomonadota > Alphaproteobacteria > Rhodobacterales > Rhodobacteraceae > JAUHZO01. Next base: position 42,714 of record JAUHZO010000023.1, read on the forward strand.
CGTCAGGCCTGTCCATCGTCATAGGGAACATGGGCCACGGCCCAGCGGATCGCCAGGGCCAGGCACAGAAGGACCGGCAGAACCGTCAGAACGCCCCATGTGCTCATCGCGACGATGGTCAGCGCCGCCGCGGCGACGACGGAAAACACAAGCAAAGCGAAAGACGTGACGGGCATGCCGGACTCCTTTCGGGCACTATGGGGCAGATGGGGTTAAAGAAAAAGACCCTATCGCGAAGACAGGGTCATTGTTTCCGTTTTGCGCGAAACTCAGCCGGCCGCCATCTGATTGTGCTTGCGCGCGACGAATTGCTTGGCGGTTTCCACCGCCACGGCGGCATCGCGGCAATAGGCGTCGGCCCCGATGGCCTTGCCGAACTCTTCGTTCAGCGGTGCGCCCCCAACCAGGACGATATAGTCGTCGCGGATGCCCTGTTCGACCATCGTGTCGATGACGACCTTCATGTAGGGCATCGTCGTGGTCAGCAGGGCGGACATGCCCAGGATGTCGGGCTTGTGCTCTTCCATTGCGGCCAGGTAGTTTTCCACCGGGTTGTTGATGCCCAGATCCACCACCTCGAAACCCGCGCCTTCCATCATCATGCCGACAAGGTTCTTGCCGATGTCGTGGATGTCGCCCTTGACGGTGCCGATCACCATCGAGCCCATGCGCGGCGCGCCGGTTTCGACCAGCAGCGGCTTGAGGATGGACATGCCCGCCTTCATCGCGTTGGCGGCCAGCAGCACTTCGGGCACAAAGAGGATACCGTCGCGGAAATCCTGTCCGACGATGGTCATCCCGCCCACCAGCGCCTCGGTCAGGACGCGGTAGGGGGCCCAGCCGCGTTCCAGAAGGATGTTCACACCCTCTTCGATCTCTTCCTTGAGACCGTCATAGAGGTCGTCGAACATCTGCTGGACAAGTTCCTCGTCGTCCAGTTCCGCAAGGATGATCTCTTCTTCTTCGGACATCATGTGTTCCTTCAACAGGGCCGTCACTGGGGTGTCTGTGGCATACCCCGCGCCTGAGTGCCACTCATGGGCGTTTTGCCGCAACCGCAATTGGCGGATTGCGACATGGGGCAGGGCTGTTCCGACCTAATGCCCGAGGATTGCGCATGTTCTCTTTATGTTCTATGGATCGCGGCATGGAAAACACTTGGCAATTTCCTCAAATGCCCGCCGACCGGCGGCCCGGCCGTGCCGCCTCCAGCTCTGCCGCGGGGCGTTATGAGCGGTATCGCCACGAGGCCGAGCCCGATGGCTGGGACATCCCCGAAGACGGCCCCGTGCTGCGTACCGAACTGCGCGACGAGGTGCCGCGCAAGGTGATCACCTATCAGCGTTCGCCCGATCTGCCCTTTGACCGGTCGCTGAACCCCTATCGCGGCTGCGAACATGGCTGCATCTACTGCTTTGCCCGGCCCACCCATGCCTGGCTGGGCCTGTCGCCGGGGCTGGATTTCGAAACCCGCCTTGTGGCGCGCCCCGACGCGCCCGCGGTGCTGGAGCGCGAGCTGCGCGCGCCGGGCTACCGCGTGGCTCCGCTGGCCATCGGCACCAATACCGACCCCTACCAGCCGGTCGAGCGCGACCGCGGCATAATGCGCGCCTGTCTGGAGGTGCTGCAGGCGTTCCGCCACCCCGTGGCCATCGTCACCAAGGGCGCGCTGATCGAACGCGATCTGGACATCCTCGCCGCCATGGCCGCCGACGGTCTGGTCAAGGTGGGGGTGTCTGTCACCACGCTGGATCCCGACCTGTCGCGCCGGATGGAGCCGCGCGCGCCGCGGCCGGCGCGGCGGCTGGAGACGATCCGCCGCCTGTCCGAGGCGGGGGTGCCGGTGCGCATCATGGCCTCGCCCATGGTGCCCGCGCTCACCGATCCGGAGCTTGAGGCGATCCTGGCCGCCGGGGCAAAGGCCGGGGCGCAGGCAGCCAGCTGGATCATGCTGCGCCTGCCGCTGGAGGTCGCGCCGCTCTGGCAGGACTGGCTGGCCGAGCATTATCCCGACCGGGCCGCCCGCGTGCTGGGCCACCTGCGCGACATGCATGGCGGGGCGCTCTATTCCGCGCGCTGGTTCACGCGGATGCGCGGCGAGGGGCCGTATGCCGACATCGTGGCAAAACGGTTCCGCCGCGCGGCGCGGCAGCTGGGGCTGGACCGCCCGCAGCCGGCGCTGCGCTGCGATCTGTTTGCCCCGCCGCCGCGCCCGGGCGACCAGCTGTCTCTGTTCTAGCCCGGGTGCAGCCGCTGGGGCTGCGTCAACCGTTGGCGGTGGTGGGGTCGATGGTGGTGTGGATTTCGGTGATCGTGTTGGCGGGAAAACCGCTCAGCTGCGCGTGTTCGCGGATCACGGCTTCGTCCTCGGCCAGGTAGACGCAAAAGGATTTGTTGCCCGCAAGATACGAATGCTGCCACTGCACCCGCGGGGCCAGCTTGGCCAGTGCGGCGTTCGACGCCTGGGCGGCGCCGCACAGCTCGGTCGCGCTCATGCTGCCAATACCGGGGATTTCGCGTTCGATGACAAAGGTTTTCATGGATGAGTCCTTTCAGGATCAGAGGGGGGCTGCCTTCACATCAGAACCGGTTTCCGTCCGCGGGTCACTTCAGGTATTCTTGAACGTGCATAACAAAATCTTTCCGGGGGACCATGCAGGTCGACCATCTCAATGCCTGGCGTGCGGTCGAGGCCGTGATCCGGACAGGCACCGTTGCCGCCGCGGCGGACGAGGTCGGCGTGACCAGCGCCGCCATCGCTGCGCAGATCCGCAGGCTGGAGGAGCGGCTTGGCCGCCCGCTGTTTCGCCGCCTGCCCGGCGGGTTGGAGCCGGTCGACGAGATGGCCGCCATGGCGCAGACGCTGCGGGCCGGGTTCTCCGGCATCGCTTCGGTCCAGAAGGCGCTGCAGGAGCGCAGCCCGTCGCGCCAGGTGTCGCTGACGGTCACCGCGACCTTCGCGGAAACCTGGCTGCCACGCCATCTGCCCGAACTCTTCGCCCGGGTCGGGGCCATCGACCTGCGGCTGGATACGACCTGGACGGTGGTGGATCTCGCCACCTCTGACGTGCATTTCGCGATCCGCTTCATGCCCGAGCCGGGACAGGGCATCGCGGCGTTGCCTTTGTTGCCCAGCGGCGTCGTGCCGGTCTGCACCGCCGATTTCGCAGACCGCTACGATCTGCATCCCGGGCGTCGCGATCTGGCCGGCGTGCCCATCGTGCATATCGAGGTGCCCACCAGCGATCCGGATTGGCAGGGCTGGACGGGTTGGAGCGCGCAGACCGGTATTCGGCTGCCCCAGGACGAGGCCGCGCAGCGCTTTGTGCTCCAAGCCAGCGGCGCGCGCATCGCGCGGTCCGGTATCGGCCTCGTGCTGGGCGGGTTGTCAGACATCCTCGATTCGGTCGCTGCCGGTCACCTGGTGTTTCCGTTCGGGCCGGACTCGATCCTGCCTGCCAGCTATTGGCACCGCATCGCGTGGCGCGAGGGCAGGCGGTTCGGCCCCGTCCAGCGCGAAGTGCGCGACTGGATCGTCGCGCGCAGCGCAGAGGACAGGGACCTGATGCGGCGCGTCTTCGGCGTCTGACGCGGTGCTCAGACCCGCCGCCGGCGCCCGCGCCGTTCGCGCGTCGGGCCGGTGTCGTCTCCGGTGCCGTCGCTTTGCGACGAAAACCCGCCCAGCAGGTCGGCGATGTGGTCCAGCGTCGGACGGTCGCCGCGCGGGCGGGTTTCGAGCGCCGCGCGCATGGCGCGCAGGTGGTCGGGCATGGTGCCGCAGCAGCCGCCGATGATCGTCGCCCCGGCATCCCGCGCCAGCACGGCATATTCCGCCATCAGTTCCGGCGTGCCGTCATAGTGGATATGGCCGTCGACATATTTCGGAATGCCGGCATTGCCCTTGGCGACGATGGGCCGCTCTGTCCCGGTGGCGACAAAGCCCAGCACGGTGCGCAACAGGTCCGACGCGCCCACGCCGCAATTCGCGCCAAAGGCCAGCGGCGGGTTGGGCAGGCCATCCACCAGCGTGACCATGTCGGGCGCGGTCACCCCCATCATGGTGCGCCCGGCGGTATCAAAGCTCATGGTGCCGCACCACGGCATCCCGGCCTTGTCAAAGGCCTCGGCGGCGGCGGCGAATTCCTCCGGCGCGCTGATCGTCTCGACCCAGAGCACGTCGGCCCCGCCGGCCTTGAGGCCCTGCGCGGTTTCCTCGAACATCTCGACGGCGGTTTCGTGGCTCAGCGTGCCCGCGGCCCCCATGATCTCGCCCGTGGGGCCAACCGACCCGGCCACGATCACGTCGCGCCCGGCGCTGTCGGCGATCTCGCGCCCCAGTTCGGCGGCAAGCCGCGACAGGTCAAAGGCGCGGTGGCCGGCATCGTGCAGTTTCAGCCGCGAGGCATTGGCGCCGAAGGAATTGGTCAGGAACAGGTCCGATCCGGCCTCGACCGCGCCGCGATAGAGCGCGCGGATCTTGTCGGGCTCGGTCTCGTTCCAGAATTCCGGTGCATCGCCCGAGCTGAGCCCCATGTTGAACAGGTTGGTGCCGGTGGCCCCGTCGGCCAGAAGCCAGTCGCGCCCGGCAAGGGCCTTGGTCAATGCGTCGGTCATGGGGTGCCTTTCGTGATCCGGCCTCGGCTGTGGCAGGGTGGCGGGACTAAGGCAAATTCATAATCTGCAAGATGATCATGAGCCGGATTGCGGGTCGGATCGGTCCTGCCATTTGCAGCAGCCCCGGAGCGGCAGGCGCCCGGCAGAACTGGGCACCGCAACCTCGATGCTGATGGGCAGCGTGGCGCGCACCACGCGACAGGCGCGGTTTTCCAGAAAGACCGGCCAGCGCTCGCGGGCGGTGATCAGATCGTGACTGGAAAAGCCATCGGCGCGCCCGGCAAGGCCCGGATCCAGCGTATAGCGCCCGTCGCCCAGATAATCGAAGGCGACGGTGTCGTCTTCGATCGTCATCATCCAGCCGGGCCGCGTGCCAAGGCAGAGCAGCGTGTCGGCCATGACGGCAGAGGGAAGGAGCAGGAGAACCAGGATCAGGCGCATGGCCCATAGATGACACGCGGTGCGCGTCTGAAAAGGGTCAATGCGGGAAAGTGTCGGGAAGGTGATCGCCCAGGGATACGGCCTGCGCGGCGGACCAGAGCGGTGCGCGGATCAGGTTCAGCCCCCAGGCAGCGGTTTCCCGGGCCTGTTCGCGCAGCCAGCGCAGCGGCGTCGCCTCGCCGCGCGCCGAGGCGCAGACCGCCGCCGGTCGGCCCGCCCAGAGGAAGGTGGCACCGCCGCGCAGGGCGTGGAACGGCTCGGTGATCACCAGCACGCGGTCCTCGTCGCGCAGGAAGGGCAGCGAGAACAAGGCGTTTTCCAGCGTCGATTGCGACTCGCTTTCCTGGGTCACGACATCCGCGGGCACACCGGCGGCCACCGCGTCGCGGGCCATGGCAAGGCCGATGGGCGTGCCGTCCTTCGCGGCACCGCCGCCGGACATGTGGATGCGGTCCAGCAGGCCTCTCTGGTAGAGCGCGACACTGGCCGCCACCCGCGCCGCGCTGTCGGGCGTCAGCCGCCCGTCGCCTTCGATGGCGCTGCCCAGCACGACGGCAATGTCGGCGCTCTGCGTGCGCTCGGCGCAGCGGGGGACAACCCCCTGTGAGACCAGCGCCAGCGTGAAACAGAGCGCGGTGTAGGCCAGCGCCAGACGCAACACCGCCCTCATGCCGCGGACCTCCCGCGCTGCACGGGAGGTCCCGGATCAAGTCCGGGACTGCGGCAGGCCAGGGCGACGGGCGGCGAGAGGCGCGACGGGGCTGTCATTCCCACTCGATGGTGCCGGGGGGTTTGGAGGTCACGTCATAGGTGACGCGGTTGATGCCCTTGACCTCGTTGATGATGCGCGTTGCGGTTTCGCCAAGGAAGTCATGGCTGAACGGGTAGTAATCGGCGGTCATCCCGTCGACGGACGTCACGGCGCGCAGCGCGCAGGCGTAATCATAGGTGCGCCCGTCGCCCATCACGCCGACCGTGCGCACGGGCAACAGGGCGACAAAGGCCTGCCATATCTCGTCGTAAAGCCCGTGCTTGCGGATCTGGTCGATATAGACGGCGTCCGCGCGGCGCAGGATCTCGAGCTTGTCGCGGGTGATCTCGCCGGGGCAGCGGATGGCAAGGCCCGGGCCGGGGAAGGGGTGGCGGCCGATGAAGCTTTGCGGCAGGCCCAGTTCGCGTCCCAGCGCGCGGACCTCGTCCTTGAACAGCTCGCGCAGCGGTTCCACCAGCTTCAGCCCCATCTTCTCGGGCAGCCCGCCCACATTATGGTGCGACTTGATGGTGACCGACGGTCCGCCCGAGAAGCTGACGGATTCGATCACGTCGGGATACAGCGTGCCCTGGGCCAGGAACTCGGCCCCGTCGATGGCGTTGGCGTGTTTCTGGAACACGTCGATAAACAATCTCCCGATTGTTTTGCGCTTTGTTTCCGGATCGGAAACGCCTTCAAGCTCACCCAGGAACAGCTCGGATTCATCGGCGTGGATCAGCGGGATGTTGTAGTTGTCGCGGAACATGCCCACGACCTCCTGCGCCTCGCCCTGCCGCAAGAGCCCGTGATCCACAAAGACGCAAGTCAGCTGGTCGCCGATGGCCTCGTGGATCAGCACGGCGGCGACAGAGCTGTCCACCCCGCCCGACAGCCCGCAAATCACCCGTTTGTCGCCCACCTGCGCGCGGATCCGGGCAATCGCCTCGTCGCGATAGCTGGCCATGGTCCAGTCGCCGGTGAACCCGGCGAGGCGCACGAAATTCTCGTACAGCTTTGCCCCGCGCGGGGTGTGGTGCACCTCGGGGTGGAACTGCACGGCGTAGAAGCGGCGGGCGGGGTCGGCGGTGATGGCAAAGGGGGCGCCGGGCGAGGTGCCGAAGACCTCGAAACCCGGGGCAAGCTCGGCCACGTGATCGCCATGGCTCATCCACACCTGTTCGCGGCCGCCGTCGAACCAGCCGTCGAGCAGGTCCAGCCGGCCGGCCTGTTCCACATAGGCGCGGCCAAACTCGGCGGTGCCCTCGCCCGACACGACGCGGCCCCCCAGCTGGGTCATCATCACCTGCTGGCCATAGCAGATGCCCAGGATCGGCACGCCGTAGTCAAAGATGCCGTCGGGCGCGCGCGGGCTGCCCGCGCGGGTGACGCTGTCGGGCCCGCCGGAAAAGATGATCGCCCGGGGCGCCATCGCCCGCACCATCTCCATGGTGACGCTCTGATAGGGATGGATCTCGCAATAGACGCTCAGCTCGCGCAGGCGGCGCGCGATCAGTTGCGTCACCTGGGAACCGAAGTCGACGATCAAAAGGCGGTCATGCTGGGTCTGGGTCATGGCCTGTCTCTAGGCAGGGCGGAGGGCAAGGGCAAGACGGGTCTGTCCCGCACCGTCAGGACGCGACAAAGCGTTCGATCAGCGTCATGGCGCGCTCCCATTCGGGATCGGTGGGCAGCAGCACGTGGTTGCGGCTTTGCAGGCGCACGAATCGCGCGCCCTGAATGCCGGCGGCAAGCTTCTGACCTTGCGAGACCGGGTGGATCGCATCCGCTTCGGCGTGCAGGACAAGCGTGGGCGCCCTGACCCGGGGCAGGATGTCCGCCACCTGAAAGCGGTCGATCACCTGGCGCAGGGTGATCGCGGTCTGCGGCGCGGCGGTGGCCAATTGCAGGGCGATCAGGTCGTCGCGCTGGGCGCGGTCGGCGTCGGGGGCAAACAGCGCGATGGTCGATTGCATGAACGCGCTGTCCTGCTTGCCCCAGCCGGCGCGGATCAGCGCCAGCAAGGTCTCTTCGTCCACCGCGTCATCGCTTGGGGCGCGGTGCACGCGGCCTTCGACATAGCCGCCGATGATCACCAGCCTGGCCACCCGGTCGGGATGGCGCGCGGCATAGCTGACCGCAACCGGCCCGGCCTGCGAGGCGGCATAGAGGGTAAAGCGCTCCAGCCCTGCCGCCTCGGTGACGGCCTCCAGATCGTCGACAAAGCCCTCGATGCCGTCGATCGGCGCATCTCGGGCTGACAGGCCGGTGCCGCGCAGATCGTAGCGCAGCAGGCGGTGGTTCTGTTCCAGACGCGCCAGGACCGGGCCCCAGACGACGCTGTGCCGGTCCAGCTCCAGATGCGACATCCAGTGCCCGATGCGCACCATGGGCAGGCCGTCTCCGGCAAGGCTGTAGGCGATGGCGCTGCCATCGCGCGACAGCGCGTAGCGCACGTCCGGCACCTGTGCCGGGACCGGCGCGGGCGTGGCGGCAGCGGTGTCAGTGTCGGTGTCGGGCCCGGTGTCCACTGGCACCGCAAACTGGAACCCGCGCCGCGCCACCGTCTTCACGATGCGCTGTTCGCGTCCCGAATCGCCCAGCGCCGCGCGCGCGGCGCTGATGCGCGCGCTGATCGTGGCGTCCGACACGGCCAGCCCGCGCCAGACGGTGTCGACCAGCTGGTCCTTGCTCACCACCACGCCGCCGCTTTGGGCCAGGCAGGCGATCAGGTCGAACACCTGCGGCTCGACATGCACCTGCTGTCCGGCGCGGCTCAGCCTGCGGCGGTCGAGGTCCAGAACACAGCAGTCGAAACGCAGGATCATGCGCGGATTTCAGGCGGCGCGGTGCCCGAAGGCAAGGAAATTCGCAAGGTCGAAGGAAATCAGAAGGAATTCGCAAGACGCTCTTCAAGCGGGCGGCGCGGGTCCGTGGTGAACTGGCATCACAGCTTGAAGGAGACAGCGACATGACCCCCATCCGCACCCGCCGCGACGGCAGCATCGACACCGGTTTCTACATGGCGCGCGGCCGCCGCCTGCGCAGCGAACAGGCGCACGGGATGCTGGGCCGCAGCCCGGCCGACACGCCGCAGCCCGAACGCCGCCGCTTTGCCCGCCTGTGGCGCACCGATCTGGCCTGACCGGGAGGCCAGCGGCCCCGCGGACCGAAAAGGGCCTTGCCCTTCTGCGGTGCGCGGGGCCAACTTGCGCGGGGGAGGACCTGCATGCGCATACTCACGGAATTCGGCATGGGCACCTCGCTCAGGCGCGGCGACTACACCGAGGCGGCAAGCCGCGCCCTGCGCGACGCGTTGTGGCACAATTCGATCAACGCCGCCGAGGTTTTCGGCTTTGCCCGCGAGCACATGCGCCTGACGGTGGAGATCGGCGTCGCTGATCCGGACGCGGTGGAGGTGGCGGCGCTGGAGGCGGTCTTTCCCTATGGCAGGCCGCAGGTCCGGGTGGTCGAGGGCGGGCTCGACATCCCGCGGCCCGACGGCAGTGGCAATCCTACCGTGATCGCCGTGGCGGCAATCACGGTCTCGTTCGAGATGGAGCGCAGCGCATGAGCGACCGGCAAAGGCTGATCATCGAGATGGGCATGGGGCTTGACCTGCACGGGCAGGATTACACCAAGGCGGCGCGCCGGGCGCTGGAGGATGCGCTGCACCATTCCGCCCTGCCGATCCTGAAAAGCCTCGACCTTGACGATGCCGAGATCGACATCCGCGTCACCGTGGGTGTGCAGGCTCCGGACGCGCTGGACCGCGCCGCGCTCAGGCCGCTGTTTCCCCGCGGCACGGTGACGATCCGCGCCGTCAAGGGCGGGCTCGACGTGGCGGCGGGCGAGGGCGGCGACCGGCATGTCGTGGCCACCGCCTCGGTCGAGGTGTTTGTCCCGCGGCAGGAGGGCTGGCAGCTCTCGCAGCCCTGACACCGGTGCCTGATGTCGCTTTCGCCCCTGACAGGACGGAAACCGCCCAAACCGGCGGCCACTCGCACGATAAGACCTGATCCACCAAGCGGGGAGGCATGACGCGCCCCCGACATCGTGTGAGGGCTCTTGATGGCACAGGCAGAAGCGCGCAGACGGTCCCGGGGCAGCGGCGGCGGCGCAGCGCGCCGCGCGGAACGCAGCGCGGTGAGCGTCGAGACGGCGAAGTACATCGAACGCAACATCCCGAATTTCGAGATCCTCAACGAAGAGGCGCTGGAGATCATCGAGACCAACGCCGAAACGGTGCTGGAAGAGATCGGCGTGAACTTCGTCAACAACCCCGCCGCGCTGGAGCGCTGGCGCGCCGCCGGGGCCGATGTGCAGGGCGAGCGGGTCCGCCTGCCCAGGGGGCTGGCTCGGCAACTGGTCTCGACCGCGCCGTCGACCTTTACCCAGCACGCGCGCAACCCGGACCGCTCGGTGGTGATCGGCGGGCGCAACCTGGTGCTGGCCCCGGTCTACGGCCCGCCCTTCGTGCGCGATCTGGACGGCGGGCGGCGCTATGCCACCATCGCCGATTTCCGCAATTTCGTGAAGCTGGGCTACATGTCGAAATGGCTGCACCATTCCGGCGGCACGGTGTGCGAACCCACCGACGTGGCGGTGAACAAGCGCCACCTGGACATGCTGCACGCCCACATGACGTTGTCGGACAAGCCCTTCATGGGTGCGGTGACCGAACCCAGCCGGGCCCGCGACAGTGTCGAGATGTGCGAGATCCTGTTCGGCAAGGAATTTGTCCAGCAGAACACGGTGATGACCTCGCTGATCAACATCAACTCGCCGCTGACCTTCGATGACGTGATGATGGGTGCACTGGAGGTATTTGCGGAAAACAACCAGGCCTCGATCATCTCGCCCTTCATCGTGGGCGGGGCGATGGCGCCGGTGTCGGTGGCCGGCACGCTGACCCAGGTGCTGGCCGAGGTGCTGGCCGGCATCGCCTATTCCCAGCTGGTGCGCGCGGGCAGCCCGGTGATCTTCGGCGCGTTCGTCACCTCGATCGACATGAACTCCGGCGCGCCCACCTTCGGCACGCCCGAAGCCGCGCACATCACCTATGGCGCGGGCCAGCTGGCGCGGCGGCTGGGCCTGCCCTACCGGTCTGCCGGGTCGTTTTGCGGCTCCAAGCTGGCAGATGCGCAGGCGGCTTACGAGACGGCGAACTCGCTGAACATGGGGCTCTTGTCGGGCGTGAACTTCATGCTGCACGCCTGCGGCTGGCTTGAAGGCGGGCTGGTGGCCTCGTTCGAGAAATTCGTGATGGATGCCGACCAGCTGGGCACGCTGCACCACCTGGCGCGGGGGGTCGAGGTCGACACCAATGCGCAGGCGATGGACGCCATCCGCGAGGTCGGCCCGGGCGGGCACTATCTGGGATGCGCGCATACCCAGGCGAATTTCAAGCAGGCCTTCTGGCGCAGCGAGCTGCTGGACTACAAGCCGTTCGAGACCTGGTCCGAAGAAGGTGCCCGCGACACCGTGGTGCTGGCCAATGCCCGGGTGCGCAAGCTTCTGGACAGCTACCAGCAGCCCGGCATGGACCCTTCCATCGCCGAGGAACTGGCGGGTTACGTGGCGCAGAAGAAAGCGTCGATGCCCGACAGCTTTACCTGAGACAGGCCCGACACGACCGCCGCGCGCAGGGGGTCAGCCCTGCGCGCACCGCACCAGTTCCGCTTCGGCCATCATGGCGGCCAGCAATTCCACATGCCGCGCGATGGAATAGCTCGCATGGTCGGCGCGGCGCTTTTCGTCCTGCTCTGCCTCCAGCTCCATCAGCCGCATCAGCGCGGCCCCCGGCCGGGGCGGGGTGCCCGGCCCCAGCAGCCGCTGCAGGTGCAGCGTGCGGCGATATTCCGGCAACCCGGCGCGGGCCGCACGGATCAGAAGGCCGGGGCGGCGCAAAGACTGCAACATACCAATCAGATCCTGCATGGGCTTTCTCCTTGCTTCGACGAGTCGGGGAGAGATTGCACAACCATGCGGCGTGTTGCGTGCGAACGCGCCTGTCCGGGCGGAGTATTACCAGCTTGTTGATAATTCTCTGGAAAAAGTGTCCGCATCAGATGTGCGGTTAAGGAATGGGTAAGAAATACACGCCTAGGTTGATCCTGCTGAAAGGGTGCGCAGTGCGCGCGCCCGGTGACCGGCGACCGGCCCTGCCACTCATTGCCGGACGCCATCCGGGGGACTTTGATGATGACCGACACTTGCAGGGATGTCCTGTCAGATCGCCTGCCCGACTGGGTGCCTGACGCCGCGCGGGTCTACCTGGCGCATACCGAAAAGGGCCGTTCCATCCGGCAGATCGCACGCGAGGCGGGCTGCCATGCCTCGACCGTGCTGCGCCAGGTGCGCCGGATCGAAACCCGCCGCGACGATCCGCTGATCGACGCCGCGCTGCACACGCTGTCCCGGCCCGCCGGGTTCCAGCCTACCAGCATGAAGGACACGGCCCAGATGACAGAGCCGGATCACGACCAGCCCACACCGGACGAACAGACCCTTGCGCGCGAGGCCAGGCGCATCCTGCGCCGGCTCAGCGAGAGCGGCGCGGTGCTGGCGGTGGCCGCGCAGATGGACAAGGCGGTGGTCGTGCGTGATCTGGGCGAGGGCGGCAGCGCCCGCACCGCCGTGGTCGAGGCGGCGATTGCGCAGGCCATGGCGCTGAAGGACTGGATCGCCTGCGCCGAGCCGGGCCGCATCTCGCGCTACCGGATCACCGCGGCGGGGCGCGCGGCGCTCAACCGCTTGATGGCCGAACAGGAAAGCCGCCTGCGCGGCTTTGCCGAGACGCAGGCCGGCTTTGACACCGGGGGCCAGGCCGAGGCGGCGCTGGACGCGGTGGACCGCGACCCGCGCATCAAGACCGGCCGCTACCTGCTGGCGGAAAGCCCGCTGGTGGCGCTGGCGCGGCGCCGCGACAAGGACGGCACCCCCTTTCTGGACGAGACGCTGGTGGCCGCGGGCGAACGTCTGCGCGAGGATTTCGAACTGGCGCAGATCGGCCCGCGCAGCGCGCAGAACTGGGATCACTTCCTGACCGGCGACGCGCCGGCCGGCACCGCCGGGCAGGACGGCTACGGGGCCGAGATCGCCCGCGCCCGCGTCGAAGCTGCGCTGCGCGATCTGGGGCCGGGACTGGGCGACGTGGCATTGCGCTGCTGCTGCTATCTCGAAGGTCTGGAAACCACCGAACGTCGTCTGGGCTGGTCGGCACGGTCGGGCAAGATCGTGTTGCGCATCGCGCTGCAGCGGCTGCACCGGCACTACCAGGAACGCGCCAAGACCGGCGGCGATCTGATCGGCTGAAGCGACATCTGCCGCTTGCGCCCTTGCGCCGCGTGCAACCCCGCTGGCCCCCGGTTGCAGGCCGGGCCGGGGGCGCAAAGACGCGCCCGGCCCGGAACCCGTTGATAACACGAGGTAACGGTGCAGGGGGCACTCATTACCTTGGGGATGCGCCGCTGTTTGACAGCGAAAGCGGTACTGGAAACCCCCCCTGCAATTCCGTAATACTGACCCGACGACAACGCTTCGCGGGGAAAAAGCCATGCGTGACCTCAGAATGCCGCAGGACCGCCACCCGGAAAAGGCGCACCGCCCGGACAATGCCCAGCCCAAGAAGCCGGACTGGATCCGGGTCAAGGCGCCGGGGGGCGAAGGCTATAACGAGACCCGCCGGATCATGCGCGAGCACAAGCTGGTGACCGTCTGCGAAGAGGCGGGCTGCCCCAATGCCGGCGAGTGCTGGAACCAGGGCCACGCCACCATGATGATCATGGGCGAGATCTGCACCCGCGGCTGCACCTTCTGCAACGTGGCCACGGGCCGGCCGCAGGCGCTGGACCCGTTCGAACCGGGCCGCGTCGCGGATGCCGTGCAGAAGCTGGGGCTGAACCATGTCGTGATCACCAGCGTCGACCGGGACGATCTGGACGATGGCGGGGCGGAGCATTTTGCCCAGACCATCCGCGCCGTGCGCCATCGCGCGCCGGGGACGACGATCGAGATCCTGACACCGGACTTTCTGAAATGCGATGCCAGCGCGCTGGACGTGGTGGTCGCAGCGAAACCCGACGTGTTCAACCACAATCTTGAGACCGTGCCCGGCCTTTACCCCGAGGTCCGCCCCGGTGCGCGCTATTTCCACTCGCTGCGCCTGTTGCAGCGGGTCAAGGAGATCGACCCGACGATCTTCACCAAGTCCGGCATCATGGTCGGCCTGGGCGAGGACGGGCAGGCGGTGCGCCAGGTGATGGACGACATGCGCGCCGCGGATGTGGATTTCCTGACCATCGGCCAGTACCTGCAGCCCACGCCCAAGCATCACCGGGTGGACCGCTTTGTCACCCCCGAGGAATTCGCCGCCTATGAAAAGGCGGCCTGGGGCAAGGGGTTCCTCATGGTCTCGGCCACGCCGCTGACGCGGTCGTCTTACCACGCGGGCGACGATTTTGCCCGGCTGCGGGACGCGCGCACGGCACGGCTTGCCAAGGTCTAGGGCTTTGGCCCGCGCGCAGCGGGCCGACTGTGCCGCTTCGCCAATGGCCCCGGTCAAAGCGGCCAGTTGCCGACCGCCTGAGACTTCTTGGCCAGCCGCGACAGGACCGGCCCCAGAACCCCGACAAGCCGTCCGGTAAAGGCCGGCTTGCCCGTCTCGCTCATCGCCTTGAGGTTCGAGGCGATAAAGCCCTGAGAAGACACCATTTCCTTGGCCAGCTTGCTGCCGGGAACAAGGTTGTCGATGCGCAGTTCGAACTCTGTTCCGCCGTCCTTTTCCCGCAACTCGTAGGTCACGGTCACTTTGGGTTCGTCGATATTCGTCATGCGGAACGTATGGGCATAGACATGCGGCGGCTCAAAGCGCAGCACCTCGCCCACCACCATGGCAACGCGGCGATTGGCGCTGACCATCCGGTAACGCGCGCCGGTGCGCAGGCCGTCCCTGGTTTCGCAGATCGCGCCAAAGAAGAACGGCAACGCCTCGTCGGTCTTGACCAGCGTGTTCCAGACCGTTTCGATCGGGGCGTTGATCATCACGCGGTTGATGTTGGTGGTCTCTGACGTCATTCTTCCTGATCCTTTCTTGCGCGCCGGGCCGCGGCCTCGGCGATGGATTTCACGAGGCTCATGCGGTCGAGCCAATGGGCAGAAAACCTGTCGGTCCAGCGCTCGTAGATCGCCTGGATCGGCATGGCGTTGAGGTACAAACGACGCGACCGACCGTCTTTCTTGCTGATCACAAGCCCGGCTTCTTCCAGAACCTTGAGATGGTTCATGATCGCGATCCGCGACACGTCGAACCGGGCGGCAAGTTCCCCGACGCTTTGCCCCGGCTTGTCATGCAGATGGTCCAGCATCTGCCGCCGACTGGTGTGGGAGAGCGCCGCAAAGGTCTTGTCCATGTCGCTATCTGTAATCATGTAATTACATGATTACATATGGGCGGCGAAGTCCAGCACAATCTGACGCCCGCACGCCATAAGGCTCCGTCCCGGAGAGACGGAGCCTTGGCGCGTCAAACGCGTCGGACGGGATGTCAGGGTGCGCTCAGAGCCTTTACATAGGCTGCCACGGCGGCGCGATCCCCGGCGGGGAGTTTCGAGAAATTGTCCACCACCGCCACCATGTGGCCGCCGGCGCTGTCAAACTCGGGGGTAAAGCCGGTTTCGAGGTAATAGGCGATGTCCTGGGCCGACCAGTCCAGCTGATCCGGGGTCAGCGCCGGGATGGTGCCGCGCCCCGACGGGTTCGGTGCGCCGGCCATCCAGCGCGCCGTGTCCAGCGCCCCCAGCGCGTTGCGCGGGGTATGGCATTCGGCGCAATGGGCCAGCGCTTCGACCAGGTAGCGGCCGCGCTCCAGTTCGGGGGTCGGGGCCTCGGCGACCCAGCCCTCGGTGGTGAAGAACAGGAACTTCCACCCGCCCACGCTGCGGCGGATGTTGAAGGGAAAGCCCACGTCATGCGCCTGCGATGCGGTGTCGTCCGCGGGAAGGCCTTGCATGTAGGCCCACAGATCGACCAGATCCTGATCGGTCATCCGGGCATAGGCAGTATAGGGAAAGGCGGGGTAGTAGTGCTTGCCCGACGGCGACACGCCGCGCAGCACCGCATTGGCGAAATCCGCCTGCGACCAGCCCTGAAGCCCGGCCTGCGAGGGCGAGATGTTGGGCGCGTAGAACGTGCCGAAATCCGAGGCAAAGGCCTGGCCCCCGGCCAGCACCAGCTTGTCGTCAGAGCCCGGTGCGTGGTGGCACGAGGCGCAGCCGGCGGCGGTGAACACCGCCTGACCGCGTGTCGTGTCGCCGGTCAGCCCGGCAAGGCGCGCCGCGTCCACCCGGGACGGGGCCGTGACCCACAATCCGATCCCGGCCCCGATAAGCGCGGCCAGGACAAGGGCGATCAGGACGCGGCGCAGCATGGTTCAGGACTGCGGTGCGCGATAGGCGTCGTGGCAGGCCTTGCAGGTGCCGCCGATGGTGCCCAGGGCGGGGCCGATGGCCTCGGGGCCTTCGCCGGCCGCGGCCTGCATGACCTTGGCGGCTTCGCCGAAGGCGTTCCACTTGGCCACGACGTCATCGAGGTTGTCCCAGATTTCCGCCTTGGCGCGGGTGCCTTCGATGGACATCTCGTCGGTGCCTTCGACCCAGAGGGGGGCCGGGTTGACCATCGAGATCCCCACCAGCGAGTCGGCGGCGGCCTGCGCGGTGGCGGCGTCGTATTCGATCGCGCCCTTGGCGATGCCGCCCAGGATGCCGAGGTTGATCGCCATGATCTGGAACTGGCCCTGACGCGCCTTCACTTCCTTGGGCAGGTCCTGTGCGAAGGCGGCGGTTGCGGTCAGCGCGGTGGCGGCTGCCAGTGCGGCAAAGGTCTTGTACATGTGTGTCTCCCTGATGTGACCATATGTCGAATGCTAGTATGAACAGGTTCAGTAACAAATATATTCGCCAAAGATGCAAGCCGGGGTTCGATTCTTGCACAAGGTCAACTGGGACGATCTGCGCTATGTGCTGGCCGTTGCGTCCGAAGGCTCGGTGGCGCGGGCGGCGCGCAGGCTGGGCGTCAACCATGCAACGGTGCTGCGCCGGGTGACCGCCTTCGAGGAGGCGGCAGGCGGGCCTGTGTTCGAACGCAGCGCCCAGGGCTACCGCCTGCGCCCCGATCGCGCAGCTGTGATCGAGGCGGCGCGCGAGGCCGAAGAGGCGCTGGCCCGCGCCGCCGCCCATTTGCGCGGTGACCGGGACGGGGCGGGAACGGTGATGCGGCTGACCTCGGTCGACAGCCTCTGCACCACGGTGCTGGCCGACGGCCATGCCAGGATCGCCCGGCGCATCGCGCCGCACCGGCTGGAGATGGTGGTGGCCAATGCGCATCTCGATCTGGCGCGGCTGCAGGCCGACATGACGGTGCGCCCCGCGCTGCACCTGCCCGAAGAGATGACCGGCTGCCAGGTGGCCGAGATGGGGCTGGGGGTCTATGCCGTGGCCGATGCGCCCGAAACCTGGCTGGGCCTGTCCGGCCCGCTGGCCAGCGCGGTGCCGGGCCGCTGGATGGCCGAGAACGTGCCGCCGGGGCAGGTGGCAGGGCAGGCCGACAGCTTTGTCGTGCTGCGCGAACTGGCGCGGCGCGGGCAGGGGCGGGCGATCCTGCCCTGCATCCTGGGCGATGCCGCACCCGAACTGGTGAGGCTGGACGTCACCCCCGCGCTGCCCGGCATCCCGGTCTGGGTCGCCACCCATCGCGATCTTGCCGGGCGCGACCGGATCGAACGGCTGCGCGGCGCGGTGACCGCCGTTCTCGAAGCGCAGGCCGACGCGCTGGCTGGCCGCGTCAGGTGAACCGCACCTTGCCGATATAGGGCAGGTTGCGGTTGCGCTGCGCGTAGTCGATCCCGTAGCCCACGACAAATTCGTCGGGGATCTCGAACCCGGTCCAGTCGGCCCTGATCTCCACCTCGCGCCGCGTCGGCTTGTCCAGAAGGGCAATCACCTTGAGTTTGCGCGGCCCGCGTTTCTCCAGCATGTGGATCACGTGGGACATGGTGAACCCGGTGTCGATGATGTCCTCGACCACCAGAACGTCGCGGCCTTCGATGCCGCCGCGCAGGTCCTTCAGGATGCGCACCTCGCGGCTCGATTCCATCTTGTCGCCGTAAGACGAGGCTTCGAGGAAATCGACCTCTACCGGCAGGTCCAGTTCGCGCACGAGGTCCGCGATGAAGACGAAGCTGCCGCGCAACAGCCCCACGACCACCAGCTTCTCGGTATCGGCGAACTCCTGTTCGATCTGGTGCGCCAGAGCCTCGATCCGGGCGGCGATGGCCTTGGCCGAGATCATCTCGTCTACGACATAAGGACGCTGTGTCATGCGATATCCCTTGAAATTCCGGGCCGAGAATACGAAATCGGACGCCATTGTCACGAACGGAAAAGGGCGACATGCCGACCCACTCGGAAACGCGCACGCTGCCATATACCGCCGGGCAGATGTACGACCTTGTTGCCGATGTGGGCAGCTATCCGCAGTTCCTGCCATGGACGGCGGCCGCGCGGATCCGATCGCGCGAGGATTGCGGCGATCATGAGGTGATGCTGGCCGACCTGGTGATCTCGTTCAAGGTGTTCCGTGAACGGTTCGGCTCGCGCGTGACGCTCTGGCCCGACCGGCGGCGCATCGAGACCGAATACCTGGACGGCCCGTTCCGGCACATGGTGTCGACCTGGGAATTCACCGATGTCGACGGCGGAGTCGAGGTGGCGTTCTTCGTCGATTTCGAATTCAGGAACCGCATCCTGCAAAGCGCGGCGGGCCTGTTCTTTTTCGAGGCGATGCAGCGCATCGTCCGCGCCTTCGAGGCGCGCGCGGCAGACCTTTATGGCGCGCCCTGACTGGATTGCACCTGTCGGCCATCGCGCTAGGGTGCCTGCACCTGACGCGGAAGGGCCATGATGCTGATCGACGACATTCTGAACGCCTCCTGTGCGCGGCCGACCCCGCAGGCGCGGGACATCCTGCACCTGTCGCTGCTCGACTGGCTGGCCTGCGGCATGGCTGGTGCCAACGAGCCCGTGGCGCAGGCCGTGCGCGGGCTGGTCGAGGACGAGGGTGGCACGCCGCAGGCCGGCTTTTTCGGCGGCGGGCGGGGGCCTGCACGGGCCGCGGCGCTCCTGAACGGCGCGGCGAGCCATGCGCTGGATTACGACGACACCCATTTCGCCCATATCGGCCACCCCTCCGTGGCTGTCATGCCCGCCGCCCTTGCACTGGCCGAGCGGCAGGGCGCGGGGTTTGAGGCGTTCGAGGCGGCGGCGCTGGCGGGCTGCGAGGCCTCGGTCCGGTTCGGCGTGCTTTTCGGGCGGGCGCATTACCAGGTGGGCTTTCACCAGACCGCCACGGCGGGGGCCTTCGGGGCGACGGTTGCCGCCGGACTGCTGCTGGGGCTGGGCCGCGAGCGGATGCGCCACGCGCTGGGGCTGGTCAGCACCCGCGCCTCGGGGCTGAAATCCCAGTTCGGCACCATGGGCAAGCCGTTCAATGCCGGGATCGCCGCGGCGAACGGGGTCGAGGCGGCCGTGTTGGCGTCGCGCGGCTTCGTCTCGGACCCGGGCGCGCTGGACGGTGTGAACGGGTTCCTTGCGACGCATCACGCAGAGGGTGTCGCGGGGCAGCCGGCGGGGTTCCTGATGGAAGAGGTCAGCCACAAGTTGCACGCCTGCTGCCACGGTCTGCACGCGATGCTGGAGGCCCTGGCCTCGCTGGAAGTTTCGGGCGACGCGGTGGAGATGGCCGAGATCACCACCCATCCGCGCTGGCTGACCGTGTGCAACATCGCCGCGCCGGCAACCGGGCTGGAGCTGAAATTCTCCTACCGCGCCGCCGCCGCGCTGCACCTTGCGGGCCATGACACCGCCGCGCTGGAGACATGGTCCGACGCACGGGCGGCAGACCCGTCGGTGACCGCCTTGCGCGACCGCGTGACCGTCATGGCCGATGACACGCTGCCCGAAACCGCCTGCCGGGTGCGGCTGCGTGTGGGGGGCGGCTGGCACGCGGCGGCGCATGACCTGGATCAGCCGATGGGCCTGACGACGCTGACCAAACGGTTGGCGCGCAAGGCCGAGGCCCTGGTCGGCGCAGACAAAGCCGCCGCACTGCGCGCGGCGGTTTCGGGCAGGAGCCTTGAGGATTTGCGGCGCGTGATGGTCTGAGCCTGACCGCCATGCAACACCAAATGCATCGGTTCGCTGAGGCCCTCAGTAAGTAACCCATGCTGCGAGATGTACGAAGGGCGGCTTCGTCCTTGGCCCGACAAGCGCTCTTTGAAGGACCCGAGTTGCCTTTATCCAGTGATGGATGGTGGCGATGGGGCCCTACTTTCAATACCTTGCCAGGTATTCTATGCGATTTGTGGTCCTTTTGCGATCGCAAGATCTCGCGCTCTGGCGAAACCAATCGGTCTGACTGGGGCGATTGCCATTCCGTACTGATAGTTCAAAGTGTTGTACGTTCTCCAATCGAGTGGAGCGCGCAGTGATCCGAGTGCAGCATCTGTCCAGAGCTTGACTGACCCGGATGAACAGCCCCCCTTGACGTCATGCATATTGGTGATGGCTGTGTCACAGCTTGGTGAACACCGACAATGCCAGTGTCAGCATCTCGCGGACGTCGGCGGGGTCCTCTCCTGAGGCGCGCATGGTGATGGCCAGCGCGATCTGCTCGCCCAGGTATTTCGCTCCGGCCTCGACCGACAGGCCTTCCGGCCACTCCCCTGCATCGCGGGCCGCTTGCAGGAAGGCGGCGTATGCCGCCTGTCCAACCGCGTCGATCTCCTCGACCCGCGCACGGGTTTCCGGCCCCAGCCGGTGCTTGCCCGACCGCATCTTGTAGAACAGGCAGCCGGTTTCCATCCGTGGATCGTCGCTGGCAAAGTCGATCAGGGCGGCAAGCGTTGCGCGCAGCCCCGTCCCGCTGCGCAAGACCACGAACATCTCCGACAGCACCTGCTCGGCATAGCGGTCCAGGGTCGCGCGCGACAGCCCGTCTTCGCTGCCGAACTCGCGATAGAGCGAGGGTTTCGAGATACCCGCCATCTGACAGATCGCATTGATCGACACATCGGCCGGGTCGCTCTGCCAATACGCCTTCATCGCGACGTCGAGCACCTGCTCGGCGTTCATCGTTCGCGGTCGTCCGCGCGCGGGTTTTTGATCAGTATCGCTCATTTTCGTACTATTCGGTATTTTATGCCTTGACGGGGTGCCCTGGATATTCGTGCCAATCGGTAACGAAACGCGCAAGCTGGAGTATGCCCCATGTCGACACGCGAAAATCCGTCATCACCGGCGCGAGCAGCGGATCTGGCGCGGCGGCTGTGCGGGCCTTTGCCGACCGGGGCGACCGCGTCTGGGGCACGATGCGCGACGCGGGCGGACGCAACGCAGCCAAGAAGACCTGTGTGGATGCCGCCCGGTTTGCAAGGAAAATCGTGACCCTTCGTGCGTGTGATCGAGTGCGTGCTTGTGTCAGGCCTTTGTCGTGCGGCTTGCCAAGCGCCGCTGGCCGGTATGGT
>JAUHZO010000004.1 GCA_030425925.1 Alphaproteobacteria bacterium
CGATTGAAGGACTGGCGGCGCATCGCCACCCGCTACGACAGATGCCCGAAGGTCTTCCTGTCAGCCATCGCGCTCGCCGCAGCGGTCATCTTCTGGCTTTGACCGACAATGAGTCTGGACCCTAGCACCCGGATGCGGCATTGTCGCGTCGGCAATGAAGCGAAAAAGCGTGGTTCAAGAGACAACAAGGGTCAGACCGGGGGCAATGGGTCAGTTCTGGCAACGCACTGTCAAAGAATCGCCTTATTGCTGCTGCAAACCTTTCCGCGATTGATCAGTGAGGTTGAGATGAGTCCCAATGGCCTGCGCATCGCCTATCTGTGCGACATGTCGCCCCTCGACAGGAACCTGTATTCCGGGGGCAATGCCCGGCTGTACGACGCGCTGACGCGTCATGCCGGGGACGTGACGATCCTGTCATCGGGCTGGCACGCCGTGGACCGTCTGCGGCGTCTGCTTCTGTCGCTGCCCGAAGCGGTCAGCCTGCGGGCGCGTTGGCGGATGCATCTGGCGCTGGCCGGGGTCATTGCCCGCGGTGTCCGGGCAGAACTGGCACGGGGCCGGTATGACGTGCTGTTCTGCGCCTATTCGTTCCAGTCGCTCTATCGCCTCGTACCGCCCTATCCGATGGTGACGGCGTTCACCTCGGACGCCACGCAGACGGTCTATCGCACCTCCGAGATCGGCGGCGCGTTCACGTCGAAATTCCCCGGCGGGCGGCTGCTGGATGGCTGGGTCGAACGGTGCGAGGCCGAGGTGCTGCGCAGCGCGGACCTGCTGCTTTGGCCGTCGGACTGGATGTGCGAGTCCACGGCGCAGCGCTACGGGCTTGACCCGGCTTCGGCGCATGTGGTGCCCTGGGGGGCCAATCTCGACACGCCGCCCGTGGCGCAGGTCAAGCATCTGTCGGCGGACGCGCCCTTGCGCCTGCTGCTCATCGGGCGCGACTGGTTTGCCAAGGGCGGGCCGGTGGCGTTCGACACCATGCAGGCCCTGCGTGCCGAAGGTGTGGATGCACGTCTGACGGTGATCGGCTGCGTTCCGCCGGAATTCCATGTCAACGAATGGGTGACGGTGCACCCGTCGCTGAACAAGGCCGTGCCGGACGAGGCGGCCCAGTTCAACCGGGCGCTGGCCGAGGCGCATTTCATGGTGCAGCCCAGCTATGAAAGCTATGGCTTTGCCTTCTGCGAGGCCTCGGGCCACGGTCTGCCGTCGCTGTGTCTGCGGGTGGGCGGCGTGCCGGTGCGCGACGGCGTGAACGGCCATGCGCTGCCGCAGGGCAGCACGCCGCGCGACTTCGCCGTCCTGATCCGCGGCTATCTCGATACGCCCGACCGCTACGCCGCGCTGTCGCGCGCGGCCCGCACCGAATACGAAACACGGCTGAACTGGGATGCCTGGGGGCAAACGGTCACGGGCCTGCTGTCCGAGGCGGTGGCGAAGAACGCCACCTCCGGGGTCTGACCCCAGGTCGCAAGCCTCAGAACCTGGCACAGCCATTCCAGCGGAAAGGTCCGGCACAGGCCCAGAGGGGTCGCCGCCCCGGTCAGCGCAAGGTCTGCCCGTTCGGCATGGTACATCGCCCGGAACCCGTCTCGCATGGCAGGCCCGTCGGGGTCCACGCCGATATCCCCCACCATGGCGGCTATCCCGCGGGTCAGGGCAAAGACGGCGTCGTCACGCGCCATGCGCGCACCAACTTCTGCCGGGCCTGTGTCAGGATACACGTTTCACGCTGGCGCGGGGCGGGCATTCTCGCAAGTCGGTCTCTGGCCTTAAACGACGGTTGCATTTGGCCCTATCGCCCGGTGCCGCTGCCCTCTAGCATCCGTGCGGAACATCCGGGCCCCTGCGAGGGCCCGTGCGCTTTTGGGAGAGGCCCGCCATGAAGATGACCACCGAAGAAGCCTTTGTGAAAGTCCTGCAACGGCACGGGATCGAACATGCCTTTGGCATCATCGGCTCTGCCATGATGCCGATTTCCGACCTGTTTCCCAAGGCGGGGATCACCTTCTGGGATTGCGCGCATGAAGGTTCGGCCGGGTTCATGTCGGATGGCTATACCCGCGCGACCGGCAAGATGAGCATGATGATCGCCCAGAACGGCCCCGGCATCACCAATTTCGTGACCGCCGTGAAAACCGCCTACTGGAACCACACGCCGCTGTTGCTGGTGACGCCGCAGGCGGCGAACAAGACCATCGGGCAGGGCGGGTTCCAGGAAGTGGAACAGATGAAGCTGTTCGAGGACATGGTCGCCTACCAGGAAGAGGTCCGCGACCCGTCCCGCGTGGCCGAAGTGCTGACCCGCGTGATCGCGCAGGCCAAGCGCGCCTCGGCCCCTGCCCAGATCAACTTCCCGCGCGATTTCTGGACCCAGGTGGTCGACATCACGATCCCCGACCCGATCGAGTTCGAACGCTCTTCGGGCGGCGAGAACTCCGTGGCGGCCGCCGCGGCGCTGCTGTCGGACGCCAAGAACCCGGTGATCCTGAACGGTGCCGGCGTCGTGCTCAGCACAGGCGGGATCGCGGCCAGCCAGGCGCTGGCGGAACGGCTGGATGCGCCGGTCTGCGTGGGCTACCAGCACAACGATGCCTTCCCGGGCGGTCATCCGCTCTTTGCCGGGCCGCTGGGCTATAACGGCTCCAAGGCAGCGATGGAACTGATCAAGGACGCGGACGTGGTGCTGTGCCTTGGCACCCGTCTCAACCCGTTCTCGACCCTGCCGGGCTACGGCATGGAATACTGGCCAACCGAGGCCAAGGTGATCCAGGTCGACATCAACCCCGACCGCATCGGGCTGACCAAGAAGGTCACCGTCGGCATCGTCGGCGACGCCGCCAAGGTGGCCAAGGGCATTCTTGCCCAGCTGGGCGATCACGCCGGCGACGCGGACCGCGAGGCGCGCCGCGCCCGCATTGCCGAGACCAAGTCGCGCTGGGCGCAGCAGCTGTCGTCGATGGACCACGAGGACGACGATCCCGGCACCACCTGGAACGAACGCGCCCGCGCCGCCAAGCCCGACTGGATGAGCCCCCGCATGGCGTGGCGCGCGATCCAGTCCGCCCTGCCGCGCGAGGCGATCATCAGCAGCGATATCGGCAACAACTGTGCGATCGGCAACGCCTACCCGTCCTTCGATGAAGGCCGCAAATACCTGGCCCCCGGCCTTTTCGGACCCTGCGGCTACGGCCTGCCGTCGATCATCGGCGCCAAGATCGGCTGCCCGGACGTGCCCGTGGTGGGCTTTGCCGGCGACGGCGCGTTCGGCATCGCGGTGAACGAGCTGACGGCCATCGGCCGTTCCGAATGGCCCGCCGTCACGCAGGTGGTGTTCCGCAACTACCAGTGGGGCGCGGAAAAGCGCAATTCGACGCTCTGGTTCGATGACAATTTCGTCGGCACCGAACTGGACGAGGGCGTGTCCTATGCCGGCATCGCGCAGGCCTGCGGTCTGAAAGGCGTGGTCGCGCGCACGATGGACGAGCTGACGGCAGCCCTGGCCCAGGCGATCACCGACCAGATGCAGCACGGCAAGACCACGCTGATCGAGGCGATGATCAACCAGGAACTGGGCGAGCCGTTCCGCCGCGACGCGATGAAGAAGCCTGTCGCCGTGGCCGGCATCGACGCGTCCGACATGGTGCCGCAAAAGGTGGCGTGAGATGGCGCGAGGCCTGCTCCACACCGGCCCCTCGGATCCCGCGCACGTGACGCCGGGCGGCGCAGTGCCGGCGGCCAGGGCGCTGTACGCCTGAGGTCGGGCAAAGGGCGCTCCGCCTCCGACCCCGCGCAACGTCACCCCCTCCCCCTGTCAGGGGGAGGGTCGGGGAGGGGGAGGGTCGGGGAGGGGGAGGGTCGGGGAGGGGGCGCTACCCCGCTGCCAGCGCCACCGCCAGGCAGGCGCCGGCCACGATATCCTCGACCGTCGCCCCGCGGCTCAGATCGCAGACGGGGCGTCGGAACCCCTGCAGCATCGGGCCCACCGCCTGCGCCCCGGCCAGTTCCTGGCACAGCTTGTAGGCGATGTTGCCCGCATCGAGCGACGGAAAGACCAGAACGTTGGCATCGCCTGCCCCCAGACCCTTCCTTGCCGCCACCCCCGGGTTCAGCGCCGCATCGGCCTGGAGCGGTCCGGCAAAGCCGGTCTGCCCGGCGACCTCGCGCACAAGATCCACGCTGTCGCCCGCCCCGCTCTGGCCGGTGGAAAACGACAAAAGCGCGACCCGCGCCTCGCCCAGAAGCGCCGTGCCCGTGGCATGCGAGGCCCGGGCGATTGCGGTCAGACCTGCGACATCCGGCGCGACGGTCACCGCGCAATCGGCAAAGACAAGCTCGCGCCCGTCGGGAAACAGCATCAGAAAGAAGGACGAGGGCATCGCCACCCCGTCGGCCAGCCCGATGGCGATCGAGGCGGCCTCGATCACCCGGCGCGTGGGCATGTCGGCCCCGGCGACCATGGCATCGGCCTCGCCGCAGGCGACCATGGCGGCGGCGCGGTACAGCGGCCGCGCCAGCATCCGCCGGGCCACGCCCTCCTTGATCCCGCGCCCCTCCACCAGCGCCGCCAGCAGCGCGTCCCCCGGCTCGGCCGGCGCGACGGGATCGGCCAGCCCGGTGCTGCGCAGCCGGGTGCAGGCCTCGGCCACCCGCGGCTCGTCGATCTCGGGAAACACCACCCGCGCGCGGCGGTTGCGCGCGGTTTCGAACACTTCGTCCAGAACGCCCATGACACCCCTCTGCCCATTTGCCGGAGACCATGATGACCGATGACGTAAAGATCAACCGCGGCCTCAAGGGCATCTATTTCGAACGCTCGGGCGTCAGCTTCATCGACGGCGCAAAGGGCGAGTTGCTGTATCGCGGCTATTCGATCCACGATCTGGCCGAGCACAGCAGCTTTGAAGAGGTCTGCTGGCTGCTGATCCATGGCGAGTTGCCCGATGCGGACGAACTGGCCGGGTTCGACGCGGCGCTGCGGGCCGCGCGGGACCTGCCGGGGGCGGTACATGACATCATCGCCGCCTGCCGCCATGGCCATCCGATGGACGTGCTGCGCACCGCGGTCAGCGCGCTGGCCGCGCTGGAGCCCGACAGCCGCGAAACGGGCGAGGACGCCTTTCTGCGCAACGGCATCCGGCTGACTGCGCAGGTCCCCATGATCGTCGCCGCCCACGCGGCGCTGCGCGCCGGGCGCAAACCGGTCGAGCCGGACCCGGCGCTTGGCCACGCGGCGAACTGGCTGTGGATGCTGACGGGCGAGGTTCCGTCAGAAGATGCCGCGCGCCTGGCGGATGTGGATTTCATCCTGCACGCCGAACACGGTGCCAATGCCAGCGCCTTTGCCGCCCGTGTGACGGTGGGGACCGAGGCCAATCTGCACGGCGCCATCGTCACCGCGCTGTCGACGCTGGCGGGTCCGGCCCATGGTGGCGCGGCCGAGGACGTGATGAAGATGGTGCACGAGATCGGCAGCCCCGAGAAGGCCGAGGCCTATGTCCGCGACCGCCGCGCCCGGCGCGAGGCGGTGACCGGGTTCGGCCACCGGGTCTATCGCGCCGAAGACCCACGTGCGCGCCACATGCGCGACGGCGTGCGCAAGCTGGGCGTGGAAAAGGGCGCGCCGGAATTCTACCAGATCCTGCAGGCGGTGGTGGAGGCGATGAAACCCTATGCCCGGCATGGCCTGAACGTGAATGTCGATTTCTATTCCGGCGTGCTGTACCAGCTGCACGGCATTCCCATGGATCTTTACGTGCCGATCTTTGCCATCGGGCGTATGCCCGGCTGGATCGTGCAATGCCTGGAACAGCAGCGCCGCAACATCCTGATCCGCCCGCTGACGCTGTATGACGGGCCTGAACCGCGCGCCTATGTGCCGTTGGACGCGCGCTGATGCTGCTTTTGGGCCTTGGCCCGGGCGAAGCGGCGGCGCTGGCGGCGGTGGGCTTTGCCGCCGGGATCGTGCGCGGCTTTGCCGGCTTTGGTTATTCCGCCTTCGCCATGGCGCTTGCGGTGCTGATCCTGCCGCCGGTGGCGCTGATCCCGGTGCTGTGGTGGCCGGAACTGGCCGCCTCGCTGGCCACGCTGCGCGGCGGCTGGCAAGAGGGCGACCGCAAGGCTGCCGCCATCCTCGTCATCGGGTCCTTCCTGGGCATGATCGCCGGGCTGGCGCTGACCACGCGCATCGATCCGGACCTGTCGGCGCGGGTGGCGCTGGTGATCCTGATCGTGCTGGCGGCGCTGCAGCTGGTCCGGCTGCGCATTCCGGGGCTGAACACCACTGCCGGAACCGTGATCACCGGGCTGGCCGCCGGTCTGGTCACCGGGCTGGCCGGCGTGGGCGGCATGGTGATTGCCCTGTTCGTGCTGGCGCGCGAGGCGCCGCCGCGCGCGATGCGCGGCACGCTGATCCTGTTCCTGCTGTTTTCTTCGCTGACCTCGTTCGGCACGCATCTGTGGTTCGCCACGATGACATGGGAGGCGGTCTGGCGCGGTCTGGCGCTGTCGCTGCCCTCGCTGGCGGGCGTCTGGCTGGGCGCGCGCCTGTTCGTGCCGCGCTGGGAGGGCTATTACCGGCCGGTCTGCCTGGTGCTGCTGATCGGGCTGGCGGCAGTCTCGCTGCTGCGGGCCCTGCTGGGGCCGGTGGCATGACGGAACGGGTTGGCAATGATACACAATTGACGCATCTTGCCCCGAAGACGCGCACAAGGAGGAAACATGGCAGAGCCGCAGCTTGACCTGTCGCCAAAGGTGTCTGACGAGGTGCGTCAGACCACCTGCTACATGTGCGCCTGCCGCTGCGGGATCAACGTGCATCTCAAGGACGGCAAGGTGGCCTATATCGAAGGCAACCGCGCCCATCCGGTGAACAAGGGCGTGCTCTGCGCCAAGGGCAGCGCGGGCATCCTGCAGCACAACGCGCCGTCGCGTCTGCGGGCTCCGCTGAAACGGACGGGCCCGCGCGGCTCGGGCCAGTTCGAGGAAATCAGCTGGGACGAGGCCTATGACATCGCGGTGTCGTGGCTGAAACCGCTGCGCGAAACCGCTCCGGAAAAGCTGGCCTTCTTCACCGGGCGCGACCAGTCGCAAAGCTTCACCTCCTTCTGGGCGCAGAATTTCGGCACGCCCAACTATGCCGCCCATGGCGGGTTCTGTTCCGTCAACATGGCGACGGCGGGCATCTACACCATGGGCGGCGCGTTCTGGGAGTTTGGCGCGCCGGACTGGGAGCATACGAAACTGTTCATGATCTTCGGCGTGGCCGAGGATCATGACAGCAACCCGATCAAGATGGGGCTGGGGCAGCTGAAGGCGCGTGGCGCAAAGGTGATCGGCGTGAACCCGATCCGCACCGGCTACAATGCCGTGGCCGATGAATGGATCGGCATCACGCCCGGCACCGACGGGCTGTTCATCCTGTCGCTGGTGCACGAGCTTCTGCGCGCGGGCCGGATCGATGTGGAGTACCTGGCGCGCTACACCAATGCGCCGGTGCTGCTGGATTGTGATCCGCAATCGCCCTCATACGGGCTGTTCCTGCGCGACGAGGACGACAAGCCGCAAGTCATCGACCGCCGCACCGGCAAAACCGCCGCCTTTGACGCGCCCGGCGTGAAACCGGACCTGACCGGCCATATCCGCCGGGCGGGCATCAGCCATGTCTCGGTCATGACGCAGATGGCCGAGCGCTATCTGCACCCTGACTACGCGCCCGAAGCTGTGGCGGAGCGCTGCGGCCTGACGCCCGAACGCATCCGCGCGCTGGCCGCCGAGATCGCCCGCACCGCCTTTGAAGAGCCGGTGGTCCTGAACCGGCCCTGGACAGATTTCCGCGGCGAACGGCACGACACCATGGTGGGCCGCCCCGTCGCCTTCCACGCCATGCGCGGCATCAGCGCGCATTCCAACGGCTTCCAGACCGCGCGCGCCCTGCACGTGCTGCAGATCCTGCTGGGCGCGGTGGAAACGCCCGGCGGCTTCCGGTTCAAGCCGCCCTATCCCAAGCCCGCCACCGCCCATCCCAAACCCCATTGCAGGGTCACGCCGGGCAAGCCGCTGGACGGCCCGCATCTGGGCTTCACCCACGGGCCGGACGATCTGTGCCTGAAGGACGATGGCAGCCCGGCGCGCATCGACAAGGCGTTCACCTGGGAAAACCCCATGTCGGCGCACGGGATGATGCATATGGTCATCTCCAACGCCCATGCCGGCGATCCCTACCGGATCGACACGCTGTTCCTCTACATGGCGAACATGGCGTGGAACTCGTCGATGAACACCCGCGGCGTGATGGAGATGCTGTCGGACACGGACGAAAACGGCGATTACGTCATCCCGCACATCATCTATTCCGATGCCTATTCCTCGGAAATGGTCGCCTATGCCGACCTGATCCTGCCCGACACCACCTACCTGGAACGCCACGACTGCATCTCGCTGCTCGACCGTCCGATCTGCGAACCCGACGCCGCCGCCGACGCGATCCGCTGGCCGGTGGTGGAACCGGATCGCGATGTAAGGGGCTTCCAGTCCGCGCTCTGCGATCTGGGTGCGCGGCTTGGCCTGCCGGGGTTTGTCACCGAGGATGGCGCGCAGAAATACGCGGATTACGCCGATTACATCGTCAACCACATCCGCAAACCCGGCATCGGCCCGTTGGCCGGCTGGCGGATGGGGGACAAGGGCCTGCAAAGCGGGCGGGGCGACGTGAACGCGGCGCAGCTGGACGAATACATCCGGAATGGCGGCTTCTTCGTCGAACATGTCCCCGAAGAGGCCGCCTATTTCAAACCCTGGAACAGCGCCTATCAGGACTGGGCGGTGCAGATGGGCTTCTACGATGCGCCGCAACCCTACCTGTTCCAGCTTTATGTCGAACCGCTGCGCCGGTTCCAGCTGGCCGCCGAAGGCCATGGCGACCGCCAGCCGCCCGAGCATCTGCGCGAACGCATCAAGACCACGCTCGACCCGCTGCCGATCTGGTACCCGCCCTTCGAGGATGGCCATGTGGACCCGGTGGAATACCCGGTGCACGCCCTGACCCAACGGCCCATGGCGATGTATCACAGCTGGGGCACCCAGAATGCCTGGCTGCGGCAGCTGCACGGGGTGAACCCGCTCTACGTGCCCACGGCGCTCATGCGCGCGCATGGCCTGAAAGACGGCGACTGGGCGCGCGTCAGTTCGGCCCACGGATCCATCACCGTCCCGGTGATCGAGATGGCCGCGCTCAACCCGCACACCGTCTGGACCTGGAACGCCATCGGCAAGCGCAAGGGAGCCTGGGCGCTTTCCCCCGACGCGCCCGAGGCTACCAAAGGCTTCCTGCTCAATCACCTGATCCACGAACTTCTGCCGCCCAAGGGGGACGGGCTGCGCTGGGCCAATTCCGACCCGGTGACCGGCCAGGCTGCCTGGTTCGACCTGCGCGTCAAGATCGAGAAAAGCGCCGCCCCCGACGAATCCCAACCCGCCTTCCCGCCGCTCGCCTCGCCCGTGGGTAGCGGCCCCGCGCACCTGCGCTGGCAGGTCAGGACCACATCCTGATGCTTCTTCTTGGTCCAAATACCCCAGCCGCCCCCGCCAGCCGCGCCAGCGCTTGCAGCACAGCGCTGCCGGAACCCACAGGCCGCAGGAGTTCCTCGTGACACGCGCGATGAAAGCCACGCTCTGGGCCATCGCCCTGTTCTTCCTGGCCGTGGCCGGGTCCTTCATCTGGTTCGTCGCCACCTGGGATCCCGAACGCGAAAAGCCGGTTGTCCATGCCCCGCAAATCACCGAGGTGCGGTTCACATGACCCAACTCCCCGAAACCACCACCTGCAAGCTGGGTCTGGTCATCGACCTTGACACCTGCGTCGGCTGTCATGCCTGCGTGATCTCCTGCAAGGGCTGGAACACCGAGAATTACGGCGCGCCCCTGTCCGATCAGGACCCGTACGGGGCCGCGCCCTCCGGCACCTTCCTCAACCGCGTGCACAGCTACGAGGTCCAGCCCGAAACCGGCCCCGCCCAGCTGATTCATTTCCCCAAATCCTGCCTGCATTGCGAGGACGCGCCCTGCGTCACCGTCTGCCCGACCGGGGCCAGCTACAAGCGCACCGAGGATGGCATCGTGCTGGTGAACGAGACCGACTGCATCGGCTGCGGTCTCTGCGCCTGGGCCTGCCCTTACGGTGCACGCGAACTGGACGCGGCCGAAGGCGTGATGAAGAAATGCACGCTCTGCGTGGACCGGATCTACAATGAAAACCTGCCAGAAGAAGATCGCGAACCCGCTTGCGTGCGCACCTGCCCCGCCGGGGCGCGCCATTTCGGCGATCTCGGCGATCCCGAAAGTGCCGTCTCGCAGCTGGTGGCCGACCGGGGCGGGATGGACCTGATGCCAGAGCAAGGCACAAAACCGGTCAACAAGTACCTCCCCCCGCGCCCCAAGGATGGCTGGCAGGGCGAGGTCGACGTGCTGGCCCCCTGGCTTGCCCCCGTCGCCGAGGAACCGCGCGGCTTTCTTGGTTGGCTCGACCGCACGCTGGAGAAGCTCTGATGCATCCCGCCCCTTCCATCATCGCCTTTACGACGCTCTCGGGCCTGGGCCTGGGCCTGCTGTTCTGGCTGGGGGTCGATCCGACGCCACCGACCGGCTGGGTCGGCCTTGCGTTCTTCCTGATCGCCTTCGGGCTGGCCGGGGGCGGTCTGATGGCTTCCACCTTCCACCTGGGCCGCCCCGAACGCGCGCTCAAGGCGTTTACCCAGTGGCAAAGCTCCTGGCTCTCGCGCGAGGCCTCGGCGGCGGTGGCGACGCTTGCCGTGATGGGGCTCTATGCTGCCGGACTGGTGTTCTTTGGCCGGGTCTGGCAGCCGCTGGGCTGGCTCGGCGCGGGGCTCAGCCTTGTCACCGTCTACACCACCTCCATGATCTACGCGCAGCTCAAGACCGTGCCGCGCTGGCATCACTGGTCCACCTCGGCGCTGTTCCTGGCGCTGGCGCTGGCGGGTGGCGCGCTGCTGTCGGGGCGGGTGACGGTCGCCATGGTGCTGATCCTGATCGCGGGCGGGTTGCAGACCTGGTGGTGGCAGGCCGGCGACCGCCGCCTGCGCGCCTCGGGCACGACGCTTGCCACCGCCACGGGCCTGACGGCAGGCAAGGTCCGCGCCTTCGAGCCGCCGCATACCGGCCCCAACTACCTCACGCGCGAGATGGTCTTTACCGTCGCCCGCAAACACGCGCAAAAGCTGCGCCTGGTCGCGCTGGCGCTCATGATGGTGCTGCCGCTGGTGCTGCTGATCGCCCCCTTCCACCACCTCCTCGCCCTGCTCGCGGTGCTGAGCCACATCGCCGGCGTCGCCACCGCCCGCTGGCTCTTCTTCGCCGAAGCGGAACATGTCGTCGGCCTCTACTACGGCGCCCACAACCCGTAGGGTGCGCTATAGCGCACCTTACCTCGCGGATCATCCCCGCAGCGCAAGCCCCCAATACAGCACTGCAATAGGCGCGTAGAGCAACGGATACTCCGTCATCCAGCAGCCGTTGATGTGGCAAAGGCCAAGGGCGGCGTAAAACGCCCGGTGGCAGGTCAGCGCCGCCCAGAAAGAGCGGGTCTTGGTCGGTTCAGTCTGTGTGTGGTCCGTCGTCTTGTCATCTCCAAGTTGTGAACCGGGCCCGGGCCAGCTACCGTGCTGGCAAGGTCAGAATGCCGGATTGGACCGGCCAAAGCGGTGACCTCCGGGTGCCACGTATTTGATGAAAAAGATCGGAAAGTGACATTCAGTGACGTCCCCCGCTCTCAATGACTTCGGCAAGGCTGTCCGCAAGGCCCGCACGGCGAAAGGCTGGACGCTGGAAATCCTCGCGCATGAGGCGCTGGGGAATCAGGAACGCAAAAGCTATGTCAGCGCGGTCGAGAACGGGCGCAAGCGGCTCTCGGCCCTGACCATCCAGAAATTCGCCCGCGCGCTGGATCTGGACGATGCCGTGGTTGACCCGCTTTTGGGCGGGGCCACCGCAGAGGACGAACCCCAAAGCCAGACGGACACAGACGCAGACCGGCTGAGCGCCCAGCTTGACGGGGTGCGCACGCAGTTGAGACTGTCGGAATCGTTGGCCATCGCGCTCGCTTACAAATACGCCGAAGGCAACCCCACCGATTTCGAATCCGCCCTGCGCGGTCTGGAAAACGCGCTGGAGGTGGCGGCGCGGGAGAGGGCGCGGTTGTCGTCGAATGTCGACGAGGCGGTGGCGCAGATCCTCAAGGAAGTGGAGCAGCTGAACGAGGACGGGCAGGTGTCGGAGGCCAGCGCGCTTCTGGCCCGGGCGCTGGAAGAGGCCGAGGAAGAAGAGGCCCGCGCAGGCCAAGACCACCCGCCTGATCGAGGCCGGTCTGGCGCAGGCGGCGGTGGCTCTGGAACTGAAACGCTGGCGTGCGGACGGCGGCGGGTTCGCGGCGCTGGGGCGCATTCAGGACGGCTGGTACGTGCGTGGCCGCGACAAGGGGCTGGCCTTTGATCTGGAGGTGTCCATCGGCCTTGCCCGCGCCTGTCAGGATTGGGCGCAGGACGCGGACGAACGTGGGGCTGCGCTCAACGACCTTGCCATCTCGCTAAAGACCCTCGGGGCACGGGAAAGCGGGACGGCGCGTCTGGAAGAGGCGGTGACGGCCTATCGCGCGGCGCTGGGAGAGCGGACGCGGGAGCGGGTGCCGCTGGACTGGGCGATGACGCAGAACAATCTGGACGCAGCACTTAAGACCCTCGGGCAACGGGACAGCGGGACGGCGCGTCTCGAAGAGGCGGTGACAGCCTACCGCGCGGCGCTGGAAGAGCGGACGCGGGAGCGGGTGCCGCTGGACTGGGCTTTCACGCAAGGCAACTTAGGCAATGTCGAAATCGCGTTTTTCGACAAGACGAATGACTCCACGCATCTTGAGACAGCCGAAGCCCATGTTCGCAAGGCGCGCGAGGTGTTTGGAGAGGCCGGGGCGACGCATTACCTCGGGATGGCAGACGCACAACTGGCGAAAATCGCCCAACGCCGGACCGCTTCCAACTAACCCCTCACCCCTTCGAGCCGAACATCTTCTTCAGCCCGTGGCGGCCGTCGTCCAGCTTGTCGCCCATGCCTTCCAGCGCCGGGTCCACGCGGGCTTCCCAGAAGCGGTTCCAGCGCACGCGGATCGCCCACCAGACCGCAAAGAGCGCGATCAGGATCACGATGCTGACCCATGGGATCACCCGCACATCCGGGCCGTCCACCGGGCGGATCGACACCGCGTTGGGGAAGATCGAGATGAACTCGTTGCGCCAGCCGTAATGCTTGATCGCCAGCCATTGCGGGTTGTCCGCGGTGGAGCGCAGATCCGCCGCCTCGGCCTGCAGGTTCGAGGTGTCGAACTTGAAATAGGGCGGCCAGCCCCAGCCCGTGTCCTCGTTGCGATAGACCATCACGTCGCCATCCGCCTGCCGGGTCTGGATGAAGAACACGTCGCGATTGGCCAGCGTGCCATCCGTGCCCACATCCGCCTGCGCCCAGAACCAGCGATTCTCGCCCGGGTCGATGCGCTTTTCATAGGTGTCGGTGATCCGCGCGATATCGGTCTGCGGCAGCGTGTAATGCAGCACGGACGCCACCAGGGTCCAGAAGGCGATGATGAAGAACCATTTGACATACGTCATGGGCGGCAGCCTTTCACTGGAAATTGACCGAGTAGATGATGAACAGAACCACGCAGACAGGCACAAGGTAGACCGTGACAACGAGGAAACGATGCCTCAGACGGTCGTGATGTTCCAGCCCCTCGCGGACAAACTCTGCGCGCGACAGCCCGGCGTGCTCGCTTTCCCACAACGCTTCCAGCGCGGCGCGGCGGCGGGCACGCAGGTAGAACCACAGCGATCCGTAGATCACGGTGGCGAGCACGAAGCCCAGGATCAAGAAGCGCGCCAAAGCCAGCATGTCGGTCTCCCTGATGTCGAGGTGCGCCGATGGGGCGGGAAAATCAACCTACCAGCGTGCGGTTTTCCAGCGCCGCGGCGCGGTGGACACGACCAGGAGCATCACCGGTGCCCAGATCAGCGCCGCGCTGCCGCCAAGGGCGAGGAAATGCCGCAGCCCGCCCAGCGGCGCGGTGCCGAGGGCGCTGAGCAGCCCCGGGCCGCGGGCCGCGTACAGCCACGCGAATCCGGCGCTGGCGGCCAGCCAGAGCAGCAGCGCCGACACGGCCGCACAGAGCGCCAGACCGGGCAGGGATTCGGGCAGCGCGCGTTCCAACAGGCGCGGCACAGCCACGGCCAGCGCCATCAGCAGAACGGTCGGAAGCACAAGCCCGGTGATCATGCCCCCGACATGGCGCGCCCGCGCCGCGGCTTCAAGCCCGGGCGACAGGGCTGCGGCCCGGTGGCTGCAAGGTCGGGTCCTCCGGACTTGCCGGGATGCGGCGGGCGCGGCACCATCGGGGTGTCATTTCTCAGGAGGATTCCATGACCCGCACTCTTGTTGCCCTGGCTCTTGCCGGCCTGCTTGCCCCGCTGCCCGCCGCCGCGGACGAAATCACCGACACGCTGCAATCGGCCATCGAGGCCTATGAGGACGGCGACCTGCAATACGCCCTCGACGAACTGGACCATGCCCGCCAGCAGCTGATGCAGATGAAGACCGACAGCCTGGGCGCCTATCTGCCCGACGCGCCCGCCGGCTGGACTCGCGAGGTGAACACCGAGATGAACGCGGGCCTTGCCATCATGGGTGGCGGTGTCGGGGCCGAGGCGACCTATGCCGGCCCGGACGGCGCGCAGGTCAAGATCACGCTGATGGCCGACAATCCCATGGTCGCCAGCATGTCGGCGATGATCACCAACGCCGCGGCGATGGGCATGAAGGTGGACCGCATCAACCGCCAGCGCTTTGCCGTGCAGGACAACCAGATGATGGCGCTGGTGGGCAACCGCGTGCTGGTTCAGGCCGATGGCGACCCGGCGCACAGCCGTCCGCTGCTGGAGGCAACGGATTTCGCCGGGATGGCCCAGTTCGGGCAGTAGCCGCCGGACCTTTCAACGCCGAAAAGGCCCATGCGCGCAATCACGGGCATGGGCCGCACGCGGCGGGATCAGACCTCGCCCCAGATTGCCTCGGCGCAGGCGACGACCAGTTCCAGCTTGCGCTTCTGGTCATCCTCGGTGACGGCGTTGCCGTGCTCGGTCGAGGCGAATCCGCATTGCGGCGCGATGCCCAACTGGTCGATATCGGCGTATTTCGACGCCTCGTCGAACCGCGCCTTGAGCCCGTCCAGGCTTTCCAGCTCTGCCGTCTTGGTGGTGATGAAGCCGGGCATCACCCGCTGTTTGCCCTTGGGCAAGAGCTTCAGCGGCTCCAGCCCGCCCGCGCGGTCGCTGTCATACTCCATGAAGAAGATGTCGACGCCGGTGGAAAAGATTGCCTCGGCCGCGAGGTCATAGGCCCCTTCGGCGGCATGGGTGGACTGGAAGTTGCCGCGGCACATGTGCATGCCGATCACCATGTCGGTGGGCCGGTCGACGATGGCGTTGCGCATCATCTCGGCATATTTGCCGATCAGCCAGTCCGGGTCGATCCCGGCCTCGGCCTTTTCGGCGCGGTGCTTGGGATCGCAAAGATAGGCGAAAAAGATGTCGTCCATCTGCAGGTACCGGCAGCCCGCGGCATGGAACGCCGCCACGGCCTTTTGATAGGTGCGGGTGATGTCGGCAAAAAGCACCTCAAGATCCTGATAAGGCGCATGGCGGACTCGTTCGGGCTTCAGGCGGAAATGCAGGCAGGACGGGCCGGGGATCGAGATCTTGGGGCATTGCGAGGTGTGTTCGGCGACAAAGCGGAAATGCCCCAGCATCGGGTGATCTTCGGGGAAGTCGAGCGGGCCGTTGATCGCCGGGAACACGCCCGGTGACTTGACGCCGGCAAAGTTGAAGCCTTCGCCCTCGTCTTCCTCGATGTCGTAATTTGTCAGCATCCCCATGAAGTCATAGTGCCAGAAGGCGCGGCGGGCCTCGCCATCGGTGATGGCTTTCAGCCCGGCCTCTTCCTGCATCCTGATCAGGCGCGGGATCTCCTGGTCCTCGATGGCGCGAAGCGCGTCGCCCCTGGTGCCGGCGGCGCGCGCCTCGGCCACGGGCGCGGGGCGCAACAGGCTGCCCACATGGTCGGCGCGGAAAGGTGGTGTTGGTCTGGTCATGGTGCTCTCCCCCGGAATTGCGTGGCGATGATGCCACGGTTTTGTCTACTTGGAAACCTTTTGCACCTCACGCGCCCTCGGGGCTGAACCAGAGCTTGTAGCGCAACCGGACGCCATCGGCCTTGGCCTGCCGCAGCTTGCGCCGGAACAGGTCCATCGCTTTCTCCGGGTCGCGGTGATCGTCCCAATTGTCGCCCGCCGGGTCGCAGCCCAGGATCTCCCACCCGATATCGCGCGGCTGTTCGTGAAAGGGCGGGGCCGAGGCCTCCATCATCCGCAGCCCCTCCCCCCTGTCGCGCGCATAAAGCACCAGCGCGGCGGCCTCGCGGTCCGACAGCCAGGGCGTGCCGTCGCCCCCATGGGAGGCCTCCAGCCAGCCACTCAGGACCGCCTTGTCCGGGAGCGCCTCGTCTTCCAGAAGGTCGATCGCGGGTTTGCGGACCTTGCGTCGTGCGCCGCCCGGCAGTTTTGCCAAGCCTTTGATCGGGATCTGCCGCATCCTGCCTGCCTTTTGTTTCGACTGGTTCAAAAGAGCGCAAACTGCGGCTCAGGGAAAGAGGTCGTAAAGCGTCGAGTGCAAGAGTTGCGGTTCCGCGCCGAAGCGCACAACCGTGATGTCCTGTTCCGGCAACAGATAGACCACCTGCCCGCCATGGCCCGCCAGATAGGCGAACGGACCCTGCAGCGACGCGCCCGGGCGGTCCAGCACGTCATGGCGCAGATGCCAGCCATAGACGCCCTTGCGTCGCTGCCCCGCGTCAAGCTGTGGCAGGATCCAGCGCTGCCACAGGTCGGGGGCCAAAAGCGGGGCCGTCTCCGTGCCGTTGGTCAGCAAGAACCGCCCCACATGCAGCCAGTCCTGCGCGCGGGCATAAAGACAGCAATAGGCCGTGGCCCGCCCGCTGGCGGGATTCCTGCGCCACGAAGCCGGGGCCGCGCCCGCAGGCTGCCAGATTTCGCGGGCCAGCAGGTCCGGCAGCGGCATGCCATAGGCGCGCTCTGCCACCAGACCCAGCAGCGCGGTGTTGACGCTTTGGTAGTGAAACTGACCGCGCAGGGACGGATTGGTCCGGATGCGCGGCAACAGCCGCTCGATCCCGAAGGCGTGCAGCCGCGCCACCGGGCTGAAGGGCGAAAAGGTATCGTCGTCAAAGCTGGCGTCCTTTTCGTCTTTCGGCGGTTCATGGCCAAGCGACAGCCCCGCCGTCATGCTCAGCACCTCGTCCAGCCGCACCGGCGGGGCCGTGTCACCCAGAAGCTCCGGCAAAGGGGTGTCGAGGTCGGCGATATGCCCTTCGGCCACGGCTTTGAGCACCAGCACGCCCACCAGCGTCTTGACCAGCGAGTAAGAGTTCAACTGCGTGTCGCGGGTGATGCCGGGGCCGTAGGCCTCGGCGATCACTTGCGTGCCGCGCATCGCCAACAGGGCCCGCCCGCCGGATCCCTCAAAGCGCTGGTGGGCCGCGCCGGAGGGGGGTGCGGCGGGGGGCAGGGGGGACGACTGCCCGTCCACTTCCACCACTTGCGCCTTGCCGTCCCAAACCGGGGCCGGGAAGCCTTCGGACCACAGCACCGGGATCTGTGGGGCCGCCCAGAGCGTGGCCAGCACCCCAAGTACAGCCAGACCCGCTCCACCCAGAACCAACCGCCAACCCATACCGCGATCCTTTGCACCCTCTTGGCAAACCGCCGAGCTTCTGTTTGCCTGACGGCCCAGACAGGAGCTTGCGATGACCCTTGACGATGCCTATGCCAATGGTGACCACATTGCCAACGCCGCTGCGTATCCGCCGCGTTGGGCGGACGCGGCCGAAGCGTTTCGCAAGGCTTTGAGCGCGGCAGGCCGCGCCCGGCTGGGGCTGGCCTATGGGGCAAGCGTGCGGCAGGCGCTGGACCTGTTCCTGCCAGAGGGTCAGGCGTCGGGTCTGACGGTTTTCGTGCATGGCGGGTTCTGGCGGCTCTTCGACCGGTCCAGCTGGTCGCATCTGGCAGAGGGCGCGGTGGCGCGGGGGCAGGTTGTGGCGATGCCGTCTTATGACCTTTGCCCCGAGGTGCGGATTGCCGACATCACGCGCCAGATCGCCACGGCGGTCAGCTTTGCGGCCGGGCAGGCTTCGGGGCCGATCAGGCTGACCGGGCATTCGGCGGGCGGGCATCTGGTGGCGCGCATGCTGGCGCCGGGGATGCTGCCGGACGCGGTGGCGCGGCGCATCGTGCACGTGATGCCGATCAGCCCCCTGTCGGATCTGCGCCCCCTGCTGCAGACCGCAATGAACGACGATTTCCGCATGGATGCGGCCATGGCCGAGGCCGAAAGCCCGCTGCTGCAGCCCAGGCCCGAGGTGCCCGTCACCGTCTGGGTCGGCGCGGATGAGCGGCCGGCCTTCCTCGACCAGGCGCGCTGGCTGGCAGAGGCCTGGGGGGCGACACATGTGACAGAGCCCGCGCGGCACCATTTTGACGTGATCGACGGGCTTGTCCGGCCCGACAGCGCGATGATGAACGCGTTTTTCGGTACGGGATAAGAAAACTTTCCCCCGCGCCAAGGATTGCATCCGCCGAAGCGTCTTACCCTTATGATGCGCATGGCGGTGAGCGACGAGGAACTGGCACAGGCGGCGGCGGGCGGGGACCGCGCGGCCTTTGCCGCCCTGCTGGAACGTGTCTATGACCGCGTCTTCGGCCTGGCCTTCCGGCTGACCGGACGACGGGCCGAGGCCGAGGACATCGCGCAAGAGGTCTGCGCTACCCTGCCGCTCAAGCTGCGTGGCTGGCGGGGCGAGGGGCGGTTGACCACCTGGCTTTACCGGATCGTGGTGAACGCCGTGCGTGACGCGCACCGGCGGCGCGTCACCCGGGACAAGGCCGCGCTGGGCTGGGGCGATGCCGAACTGGCCCGCCGGGCCGAAGCGGCAGAGACGGGCGAACGGCTGGCCTGGCTGCACCTTGCCATGGACCGGCTGACCCCGCCGGAACTGCGCGAGACGCTGGTGCTGGTGCTGGATGGGCTGAGCCATGCGGAGGTGGCCGAGGTTCAGGGCCTGTCCGAAGGCACCGTCAGCTGGCGCGTGTCGCAGGCGAAACGGAAACTCAGGGCGATGATGGAGGCGGAGGCATGAACGATCTGGACGATCTGAAACAGGCTTTGGACGCCGCCACACCCGCGCCGGATGCCGACATGCGCGCCCGTGCCATTGCCCGTGCGATGGAAAATTTCGACGCGGCCCAAGAAACCGCGCCGCAGCCGCGTCCTACCTCTGTCCGCCCCGCTCGGGGCCTTGTCAGAGGAGTGAAGACCGTGTTTGCCAGACTCAATCCCCGCCTTGTCCTGACTGCGTCCACGGCGCTGGCCGCGCTGGCGCTCGTCGCCGTGCTGCCCGCCTTGCGGGAGCCCGCGCCGCTGGTCCCCGCCGTTGTCCGAGAACAGGACCGGGCCACGCCCGCCCCGGCGCTGGCCGATGATGTGATCATCGCCGAAG
Source organism: Alphaproteobacteria bacterium (assembly GCA_030425925.1). Taxonomy (GTDB): domain Bacteria; phylum Pseudomonadota; class Alphaproteobacteria; order Rhodobacterales; family Rhodobacteraceae; genus JAUHZO01. The sequence continues at coordinate 19,687 of JAUHZO010000004.1, forward strand.
AGATCGCCCCGGCGCCTCGCCTCCTGACCCGGCAGGCAGATCGGAGGGCCGCGCCACAAGGCGGGACGCTGTCGCTGGACGCGACCGAACCGGCAATCCTGCCCGCGCCCGACGCCCCGATGCTGGAACCCGCCGATACCGAGGCCTACCCGGAGGCGGATCCGAACCCGCTGAAGGTCACGGCAGAAGACCCGGTCTCGACCTTCTCCATCGACGTGGACACCGCGTCGTGGACGATGATCCGCAACGCGCTGAACCGCGGCCAGTTGCCGCCCGAGGGGGCCGTGCGGATCGAGGAAATGGTGAACTATTTCCCCTACGACTATCCCGCGCCGGAGGGCGGCGCGCCCTTTGCCACGCATGTCGGCGTCACCGACAGCCCGTGGCGGGCGGGCACGCAGATCGTGCAGATCGGCCTGCAAGGCGCGCCTGTGCCGGACAAACCGCCGCTGAACCTCGTCTTTCTCATCGACACGTCCGGGTCCATGAACCAGCCCAACAAGCTGCCGCTTCTCAAGCAAAGCTTCCGCCTGATGCTGGGGCAGCTCGCTCCTGAGGACTCCGTCGCCATCGTCACCTATGCGGGCAGTGCCGGCCGCGTGCTGGACCCGACGCCCGCCAGCGACCGTGCCACGATCCTCGCCGCGCTGGATCGGCTGCAGGCCGGGGGCGGCACGGCGGGGCAGGCCGGGCTGCAACAGGCCTATGCCACGGCCCGCGAAATGGCCGGGGATGGCGAGGTGAGCCGCGTGATCCTGGCCACCGATGGCGATTTCAACATCGGCCTCAGCGATCCCGACGCTTTGAAGGACTATATCGCCACCGAGCGCGACAGCGGCATCTATCTCAGTGTTCTGGGCTTTGGTCGCGGCAATCTCGACGACGCCACGATGCAGGCACTGGCGCAGACCGGCAACGGCACCGCCGCCTATATCGACACGCTGGCCGAGGCGCAGAAGGTGCTGGTGGACCAGCTGCAGGGCGCGTTGTTCCCGATTGCCGACGATGTGAAGGTGCAGGTGGAATGGAACCCGGCCGCTGTCGCCGAATACCGGCTGATCGGCTACGAGACCCGCGCGCTGCGGCGGGAGGATTTCAACAATGACCGCGTCGATGCCGGCGAGATCGGCGCCGGGCACCAGGTGACCGCGCTTTACGAGATCACGCCGGTCGGGTCCGACGCGCGGCTGACCGATCCCTTGCGCTACTCTGGCGAGGCGCGCGCGCAAGGGCGCGACGAGCTTGGCTTTCTCAGCCTGCGCTACAAGCGCCCCGGCGGCACCGACAGCGTGCTGATCGAAACGCCGATCCGGGCCGAAACACCGCCGCTGCCCGACGCACCCTTCGCGCAGGCCATCGCGGGCTTCGGGCAGATCCTGCGCGGCTCCGACCTGATCGGCGATTTCGCCATCGCCGACGCGATCGCATTGGCGCAAGAGGGCCGTGGCGACGATCCGTTCGGCTACCGGCAAGAGGCGATCACGCTGATGCGGATCGCGCAAAGCCTGTCGGCAGAGTGACCGTCACTCCGGTGCGACGGTAAAGGCAAAGTTCGCAACCGCGCCCGGGGCCAGGCTTTGCGTCCCGGGCCGGTCCGCGATCTGGATCGAGCCGTCTTCCCAGGCTGCCATGCCCTGCCAAGGCTCGATGCACAGATAGGGCGCGCCGGGTTTCTGCCAAAGCGCCAGCATCGGCAGGTTTTCGAAGACAAGGCGCAGCCCCGGCCCGTCCTCGACCCCGTAACGCAGCGCATCGCCCGCGCCTTCGGGAAAGACCATGGCATCGGCCTCGAACAACTCTTGCGCAAGGTCCAGCGCGCCCCGGTTGAAAGGCGAAGGCAGGGGCGTGCGCCGCAAAAGCCCGCCCTCGCCAAGCCGGACCAGCGCGGGCTCTGCCCCGTTGGCCAGCCAGACGCCGTGCGGCTGGGCTTCGCCACCGGGCAGGGGCCAGGCAAAGGCGGGGTGAAAGCCGAAGCCGAAGGGCATGGGCCCGTCGCCTCTGTTCTCCACCTCTGCCGTCACGCGCAGCGACGGGCCGTCCAGTTCGTGCGTGAGGCGCAGGACAAACTCGAACGGATAGGCGGCCCGCGTCTCTGCGCTGGCGCGCAAGACATGGGTGCAGCGGGTCGGTCCGGCCTCGGCCAGGTCGAACAGGGACTTGCGGGCAAAGCCGTGGCGGCCCATCTGCGCCTCGCGCGCGCCATAGCCGATCCGTCCGCCCACCGTTTCGCCCACGATGGGAAACAGGATCGGCGCGCGCCCGGCCCACCAGGCCGGATCGCCGTGCCACAGCCAGTCCTGCCCCTTGGCATCGCGCAAGCTATGGGTTTCGGCTCCCACGGCGTTGACCTCGACGCTCAGATGGGTGTTGGCGATGCGGATCAGGTCAGGCATGGGGCGTTCCTTGGCGCGGGAAAGACCGGGCCAGATTACCAACTCCGGCCCTGCCGGCCAGTGCCGATCGCTTTTGCACCACAATTAACAAACCCGTTACCAAACTGTCATGTCTCCGTCATGTCCGCGGCGCAGAGCGCTAGGGCTGATACCAACAGGGGGATCCCATGGCATTCCGTACGCTTTGCCTGACTTCGGCGCTGGCACTGACCGCCGGCACCGCTTTTGCAGGCGGCCACTCCGAGATGAACTTCAACCGCGTCGCGTCTTTCCCGACCTTCACCAACATGGCCGAAGGCGAGGACACCACGCGCGAGACTTCTGCCGAGATCATCTCGGTTTCCGAAGACGGCAACACGCTGGTCTATTCCGACAGCCCGCTGGGCGTGATCGGCATGATCGACATCACCGACCCGGCCAACCCGGCCCCGATGGGCAACATCGTCCTGGACGGTGAGCCCACCGCCGTGTCCGCCCTGGGTGGCACCGTGTTCGTCGGCATCAACACGTCCGAATCCTACACCGCTCCGTCGGGCCACCTGGCGCATTACGTGATGGCAACCGGCGAACTGGCGGCCGATTGCGATCTGGGCGGCCAGCCCGACAGCACCGCCGTGGCACCCGACGGCTCTTTTGTCGTCGTCGCCATCGAAAACGAGCGGGACGAAGACCTGGGCGAAGGCCGCGTGCCGCAGATGCCCGCAGGCTATGTCTCGATCATCCCGCTGGACGACAACGGCATGATGCTCTGCGACCAGCAGGTGCAGGCCGACGTGACCGGCCTCGCCGAGATCGCACCCGAAGATCCGGAGCCCGAATTCGTCGACGTGAACGCCAATGGCGAGATTGTCGTGACGCTGCAGGAAAACAACCACATGGTCGTGCTGAACGCCGCCGGTGAGGTCCTGTCGCATTTCTCGGCCGGTGCCGTGACACTGGAAGGCATCGACACCAGGGAAGAAGGCGCGCTGCTCTTCACCGACACGCAGACCGACGTGCCGCGCGAACCCGATGCGGTTCAGTGGATCGACAATGATCACTTCGTGATCGCCAACGAAGGCGATATGGACGGCGGCTCGCGCGGGTTCACCGTGTTCCACAAGGACGGCACCGTTGTCTACGAGAGCGGCACCAGCTTTGAGCAGGCGATCATCCAGATCGGCCACTATCCCGAAGAGCGTTCGGGCAACAAGGGCGTGGAGCCCGAAGGCATGGAATTCGCGGTCATCAACGACACGCCCATGCTGTTCCTGCTGTCCGAGCGTGGCTCGGTTGTCGGTGTCTACGACATGACCGACCCGGCCGCTCCGGTGCTCAAGCAGCTGCTGCCCTCGGGCATCGCGCCCGAAGGTGCCATCGCCATCCCGGGCCGCAACCTGCTGGCCATCGCCAACGAAGCCGACGACGCAGGTCCGCGCAGCCACGTGATGATCTTCGAATATGCCGAAGGTGCCGCAAGCTATCCGCACCTGACCTCGGCCGGTGCCGACGAGCTGATCGGCTTCGGTGCGATCTCGGGCATGGTCGCCGGTGACGACGGCATGGTCTACGCGGTGAACGACAGCTTCTACGCGATGCAGCCGACCATCTTCGTCATCGACACCAAGGAAATGCCGGCCAAGATCGTCGACGCCATCCGCGTGACCCGCGAAGGTTACCCGGCACAGGGTCTCGACATGGAAGGCATCACGCTGGACGGGGAAGGCAACTTCTACGTCGCAAGCGAAGGCCGTCTGGATCGTGGCGTTCTGCACGCCATCTACCACGTGACCGGCGAAGGCGAGATCGCCGCCACGATCCCCTTCCCCAAGGAGATCATGGCTGTGGAACGCCGCTGGGCCGCCGAAGGCGTGACCAGGGTGGGGGACACCCTCTGGGTCGCCATCCAGCGCGAGTTCGACGACGATCCGGCGGGCTTTGTGAAGGTCCTGGCCTACAACCTCGAAACCAAGGAATGGGGTGGCGTGCACTATCCCAAGACCGCAGTCGACACCGGCTGGGTCGGCCTGTCCGAGATCGTGGCGCATGGCGACTGGATGTACTTCATCGAGCGCGACAACCAGTTCTCGAACTCGGCGATCAAGGCGATCACCCGCGTGAGCATGGACCAGATGGTTCCCGCCGCGCTGGGCGGTGAGCTGCCGGTCGTGGAAAAGGAAATGGTCCGCGACCTGCGCGACGACATCCTTGGCTTCAACGGCTACATCCAGGACAAGGTCGAAGGTCTGGCGATCTTCGAGGATGGCACCGCCTGGGTCAGCACCGACAATGACGGCGTCGACGACAGCTCGGGCGAGACCTTCTTCTGGTCCTTCGGCTCTGTGAACTGAGCCACACGCCTTTGTCACAAGACGCCCCGCGGAGCGATCCGCGGGGCGTTTTTCGTTCCGTGAGTGTCGGCGGCGTCAGATCTGGGTCGCGTTCACCAGCGGGTTCACGTCCTGATCGGTGTCGGCATCGCGGTCGCCGTCTTCGGCAGGGGCGTCGCCAGAATCGGCTTCGGCAGCCGCGTTGATCACGGAATAGACGTCATTGTCTGCCGAACCGGCAAACGCCGGCGCGACCAGAAACGCGCCCAGAAGGGCGAAAAGGGCAGTACGCGTCATGGAAAGTGTCCTTGTCCGGGCGAATGGTGACGCAAGGGTAACCGAGCGGACCGAGTCGCTCTGAGATGGCAGAATTGCCCCGCGCCATGAAAGAATTGCCCTGTTGAGGCGACTCAGCCGCGCAAGAGCCCGGGCAGCCGGTCCGCGATCAGGTCCCAGACCAGGCGGACCCGCGGGCTGGTCTGCAATTCGCGATGCGCTACCAGCCAGACGGGATAGCGAAAGCCGGCCAGATCCGGCAGGACCCGCTGCAGTGCGGGATCGGCATCCCCCATCGCGCAGGGCATGACGCCGATACCCAAGCCTTGCCGCGTCAGTTGCACGTGCACCAGATGGTTGTCCGTCAGCACCGGGATATGCTGTTCGGTCACGGCGATGCCGCGCGCATTCAGCGCCTGCAGGTAGGGGGCGTAGTCTTCGAACCCGACAAAGCTGGCCCGCTGCAGGTCGTCCAGTGACGCCACGGGGCCCAGCCGCGCAAGGTAGTCGGGGCTGGCGTACAGCCCGCCTTCATCCTCGGCCACCAGCCTGCCGATCAGGTCCGGCTGTTCGGGCCGGGCGTTGCGGATGGCGATATCGGCCTCGCGCCGCTTGAGATCGCGGATCGCGTTCGAGGCAATGATGTGCAGCGTGATCCCCGGCGCATGGCGGCGCAAGGCGGCGGCGAGGGGCGGCAACAGCCAATGCGAATAGACCTCGGACGCGGTCACGGCCACGTGTCCTTCGACCGATTGCGCCTGACCGCCCGCCGTCAGCGACACGGCCAGCGCCGCCTCGCCCATGTCGCGGACATGGTCGAGCAGGTTCAGCCCGCTTTGCGTAAGCACCAGCCCGCGTCCGACACGTTCGAACAGCGTGACGCCCAGCTCTTCCTCCAGCGCGGTGACCTGCCGGCCCAGGGTCGGTTGCGTCATCCCCAGCGCCCGCGCCGCGGCCGAGAGCGAGCCCTCTTCGGCGGTGACCAGAAAGGCCCGCGCGCGGTTCCAGTCAAAGGTGACAGAGCGCCAATCCATGCAAATGCGTATAATACACCTGAAGGTTCCGTCAATATGCATACGCAATCGCAAGGTCTATCTGTTGCGCATCGACACAGGAGACACGCCATGAAAGCCGCCATCTATACCCAGTACGGCCCCGCCGACACCGTCCGCATCGCCCAGTTGCCCACACCGGCCCCCGGCCCGGAGGAGGTGCTGGTCCGCGTCCGCGCCAGTTCCGTCACCACCGCCGACTGGCGCCTGCGCGCCTCGGCCTTTCCCGGTCTGCTCTGGCTGCCGGGGCGGTTGATCACCGGGCTTTTTGCGCCCAGGAACCCGGTGCTGGGCATGGATTTTGCCGGCGAGGTTGTGGCCACCGGCCACGCCGTCACCCGGTTTCGCCCCAGCCAGCGCGTCTTTGGCTTTTCCGGCGGCGGCGGGCATGGCGAATACCTGACGGTTTCGCAGGACGCGGCCATCGCCGTCACGCCGGATGCGCTGAGCGACACGGACGCCGCGGCGCTGCCCTGGGGCGGGCTGGCGGCGCTGGTCTTTCTGCGCGACGTGGCGCATCTGCGCGCCGGTCAGCATGTGCTGATCGTCGGCGCGTCTGGCGGGGTGGGGGCCTATGCGGTGCAGATCGCCAAGGCGCTTGGGGCCACGGTGACGGGCGTGGCCAGCGCCGCGAACGCCGATTTCGTGCGCGGGCTGGGGGCCGATCGCGTGATCGACTACCGCCGCGAGAGCCCCGCCGCGGCGGTGGATGCCTATGACCTGGTCTTTGACACGGTGGGGGCGACGCGCTATCCGCAGATGCTGCGCGCGCTTAAACGCAAGGGTCTGTTCCTGCCGCTGAACTTTGGCGGGCGCGAGCTGTGGCACATTCTGCTGGCCCGTCTGATCCGCGGGCCGCGCCTGGCGCTGCATGTGAACGCGGACAAGGCCGAAGACCTGCAGGTGCTGCTGGACCTCGTGGCGGCGGGCAAGCTGCGTCCGGTCATCGACCGCCGCTTTGCACTGGACGACATCCGCGCGGCCCATGCCCATGTGGAAACCCGACACCGGCGCGGGGCGGTCATCGTGGATGTGGCGCTGGAGGACGCGCCACGGATGTGCGCCTGAGCCAGAGCGGACGTGCCCCCCCGTCCCGCCGCAGTCCCGGCCTTGCGCCGGGACCTCTTGCCTGCCACCCGCGCCCAAGAGGTCCCGGCACAAGGCCGGGACTGCGGCGCGCGGGGCAGGCCACGTCCCGATCAGACCGGGGGTCGTCGAAAGCGAAAAACCCCGGAGCGTTCGCTCCGGGGTCCAACCTCGGACGGAGACAGGGTCAGTTGACGGCCTGGGCGTCCACCACGTCCTTGTCCACCGTCCCGCCGTCGGGCTTGGCAATGGCGATCCGGCGCGGTTTCAACGCCTCGGGCATCTCGCGGACCAGGTCGATATGCAGCATGCCGTCTTCATGCGTGGCCCCGGTGACGCGCACGTGATCGGCCAGGTGGAACCGGCGTTCGAACGCGCGGGTGGCGATGCCGCGATGCAGATAGGTCTTGCCGTCCTCGCCTTCGGCCTTGCGGGCCGCCACGATCAGCGCTCCGTCGCGCACTTCCACCGACAGGTCGGCGTCCGAGAACCCGGCCACGGCGATCGAGATGCGATAGGCATCGTCGGCGGTCTTCTCGATATTGTAGGGCGGGTAGGTCTGGGTGCTGACATCGTTGGCCAGAACCCTGTCCATCAGGTCGGCGATCTGGTCAAAACCGACGGTGGCCCGGTAGAGCGGGGCAAAATCGAAATGTCGCATGGAATCCTCCTTTGAGCGATCCTGTTGGCTGCACCTTCCCGTCGGGACAGGTGCGGGTGTCCGTCCGGACCCGCCACACGGCATCCGGACAGCGGTTAGGTGGGAAGACCGCCCGGCGCTTTCAAGAGCCGCCCGGCCGGACAAAGCGCGCGCCGGTGCTGCCCCGGTCGCCCGCCGTGACGCGGCGCGCTCCCGCACTGACCCGGGGCCGCGCATTGTCGCGGTGCAACTGGCGCATCAGCTGGGCCACCAGCGGCGGCAGCGTCATGCCATAGGCCACGCGCCCCGCTGGCCCCTCGCCCATCGCCGAGACCACCGACAGGATGCGCAGCCGCCCCATCTCGTTGACAAAGACCGGCGCACCGGACGAGCCGAAGGTCACGCTGCAATCAAAGCTGAGAATGCCGCCCTGGTGCCGTTCGAGCATCCGGCAGGCGGGCTGTCGCGACAGCACCTCTTCACGCCCCCGACCATAGGACACGACGCTGACGGTGCTGCCCCGGGGCGGGCTGTCCAGCAGGGTGAACGCGTCGGCTTCGGCGCTGGATATGGGATGGGCCAGCCGCAGCAGCGCCACATCGTTGGCGATCATCTCGGCATCGGGGCGACCGCCGGCACGGGCCTTGTAGCCGGGCGCGGCCACCCAGGCCGCCACCCGGCGCGCGGCGATCTGGGTGCCGTGATGATAGCCTGCACGAAACAGCATGTTCCCGGCTGGGATCGGCCGTGCGGCCTGGTCATGCACGCAATGCGCCGCCGTCAGCACGATGTCGCGGGCAATCAGCGCGCCGGTGCAGAAGCCGCCTCCGGTATCGAGCCGCCCGACGCCTTCCCAGCCCAGCAGCGCGCCGCGCCGGTCCATCACGTCAAGGGACGCGTCCTGCGCTTGCAGCGGCGGGGCGGGCACAAGCCACGCCAGAAGCACGAGATATCTCAGGGCCTGACGAATTTGGCCCCCGTCTGACGCCGTGCGCCCGCCTGCATCCGGTCCAGCCCGGCCCCGGCATCGGCGCTGCTGGCCAGTTCGAGCCGCAACAGGTCCAGCGGGTCCTCCAGCACCATGCCCAGCGACACCGGCTTGCCATTGGCGGCCGCCTTGGCCGAAACCACCGAGACGATGCGCGGATTGTCATCCTCGTCAAAGGTGAACACGGGCGATCCGGAGGCACCGAAATCCACCTCGCAGGACAGCACGAAGATGCCCTCCTGCCGCGACACGACGCGGCACAGCTCTTGCAGGCTGGGCGCTTCCGACCGGTCATGGGCGTACGAGACCACGCCGACGCGCACCCCGGTTTCGGGTCTTGTGTCGGTGGCAAAGGGCACGATGGTCGTGTTCCGGATGGGGTGCTGCAACTCGATCAGCGCCAGATCGTGACGCACCCGATCGGTGTCGGCGGGGCCGGAATAGCTGTAACCCGGATGCGGCACGGCGCGGCGCACCCGGCGATAGGCCGAGGCCCGTCCGTTGCGCCAGCCCGCCAGGAACTGGATCTCGTCCACGGGCACCCGCGCGCCGGTGGCCGGATCGAACAGGCAATGCGCCGCCGTCAGGACCGTGCGCTCGTCGATCAGAGCGCCGGTGCAGAACGCCTCGCCCGCGATCTCCAGTCGGCCCACGGCCTCCCAGCGCCGCCCATCCTCGCGGCTTTCCATGGAGAACAGCCCTTGTGCCGAGGCAACTCCGCCCAGCAGGCCGAAAATGACGGTCAATACCCTGAACACCGCTCGCTCCTGTTGTTTGCCCGCGGTTCTAAGCATGGCTTGGGACGAAACTTTGGCGTTGCGTTGCGGAACACGCAACGCAGTGTTCACGTGACGCTGGTTAACGTCGGCGGTTTCGGCCCGCCGGTTGCCCAGTCCAGAAGCTCGACCGTATGCACAACCGGCACCGCGGTGCCGCCGCCGATCTGCATCATGCAGCCGATGTTCCCGGCGGCGATCACGTCGGGGCCCTTGGCCTCCAGCGTGCGCACCTTGCGTGCCTTCAGCTGCGCCGAAATCTCGGGCTGCATCAGGTTGTAGGTGCCCGCGCTGCCGCAGCACAGATGGCTGTCCGCGGGTTCCACAACCTCGAATCCGGCGCGTTTCAACAGCGTCTTGGGGTGGGTCTTGATCTTTTGCCCGTGCTGGAGCGAACAGGCCGCATGGTAGGCCACGCGCAGCCCCTTGGGCGCGCCTTCGGGCAGGTCCAGCGTCATCAGCAGCTCGCTGACATCCATCGCGATGGCAGAGACCCGCGCGGCATCCTCGGCCAGCGGCTCCTGCCGGAACATGTGGCCGTAATCCTTGACCGTGGTGCCGCAGCCCGAGGTGTTGATGACGATGGCATCCAGCCCGTCTCCATCCATCTCGCGCGCCCAGGCGCGGATGTTCTTCGCGGCGGTGCCATGGGATTCGACGGTCTTGCCCATGTGATGCGTCAGCGCCCCGCAACAGCCCGCGCCGTCGGCCACCACCACCTCGCAGCCCAGCCGGGTCAGCAGGCGGATGGTGGCGTCGTTGATATCGGTGTTCAGCGCCTTCTGCGCGCAGCCGGTCATCAGCGCCACGCGCTTCTTGCGCGGGACGATGGCTGCAAAGCTTTGCGGATCGTCATTGCGCGACACCGGAGGGATGGTCTTGGGGGCCATTGCCAGCATCGCGCGCAGCCGTGCATCCGGGATCAATGGCGCAAACGGCTTGCCGATCTTGGCCAGCAGCAAGGCCACCCGGAACCGCATCGGATAGGGCAGGATCCGCGCCAGCATCCAGCGCAGCGCCTTGTCGTGCCAGGGCCGGTCGTAATGCTGCTCGATATACTCGCGCGCATGATCCACCAGATGCATGTAATGCACGCCCGAGGGGCAGGTCGTCATGCAGGCGAGGCAGGACAGGCAGCGGTCGATATGCGTCACGGTGCGGGCGTCGGGAACACGCTCGTTCTCCAGCATGTCCTTGATCAGGTAGATCCGGCCGCGCGGACTGTCCAACTCGTCGCCCAGCACCTGGTAGGTGGGGCAGGTCGCGGTGCAGAACCCGCAATGCACGCAGGCGCGCAGGATCTCGTTGGCGCGCGCGGTGCCGGGGTCTTTCAGCTGGTCTTCGGTAAAGCTTGTCTGCATCTCACACCATCATCCGTGCCGTGGCCATTCCGAACCAAGGCAGCGTCGTTGCCAGTATCGCGATCAGGGTCAGCCAGCGCCGCCCGTTCCTGCCGGTGATCCGCCGCCGAAAGGCCAGCGCCACCATGGCGATGGCCAGCACCCAGGCCAGCCACATGGCCAGGACAGACCAAAGCTGGCCCAGCCCGCCCGTGACCTGCAGCCACAACGCCAGGCTGACCGCGCCCACCACGCCCACGGCCAGCAGCGCAAGGCTGAGCGGCCGCGGCGGCAGGCGCAGGCACAGCGCGCACAGCGCAGGCCCCGCCACAAAGGTGACCCCGAACGCGATGAGGGTCGCGCGGTCCATCAGCCCATCAGCCCCGGATTCAAGAGGCCCCTGGGGTCGAACCGGGCGCGGAGGCCAGCGCTGAGCGTGGCCAGCGCTGCCGGTTCTGGCTGGAACACGGGCAGGGCGGCGCGGCTGGCCTCCGATCCGCGCACCAGGGTGGCATGCCCGTCAAAGGCTCCCAGCCGGGCGCGGGCGTCGGTGCCCTCGGGCATCAGCGCCCAGACCAGCCCGCCGCCCCAATCATAGAGCAGTGTCCCGGCCTCAAGCCTTGCGGTCAGCGCCGGGGCGTCCGACGGCTTGCACGAGATGCGCCAGACATCGCCCGCCGCGTCATGCATCCTCTCCACGTCCCGCACCCACGCCCATCCTGCGCGGATCCGGTCCGGATCGCGCTCCACCCGCACGGGATGGTCCGCGAACATCTCCTGCAGCCGCCCCGCGCGATAGTCCACCGACCCGGCAAAGCCCTCGATCCGCAACATCGTGACCGGATGTCCGTCCACCCCGCTGGAGGCATGCGCGGCACCGGTGATCTCGAAGGGCGATCCCAGCGCCTGCGCCATCACCCCGACCGCGGCCGCGTCGCTCAGCCCGTCGATCATGAGGCACGCCGCCGCCTCGGGCACCGGCAGCACCTTCAGGCTGACCTCTGTCAAAACGCCCAGCGTGCCCCAGGACCCGGCCACCAGCTTGACAAGGTCATAGCCGGTGACGTTCTTCATCACCCGCCCGCCATTGCGGATCACCTGGCCCGTGCCATCGACAAAGCGCACACCCAGGCAGAAATCCCGGCACGCCCCGGCCTGCACCCGGCGCGGACCGCTGACATTCGCGGCCACGACACCGCCGATGGTCGGCGCGCCAGACGTGCCCAGAAGCCCGCGAAAATCCATCGGCTCGAAGGCCAGCCGCTGCCCCTCGGCGGCCAGGGCCGCCTCGACCTCGGCCAGGGGCGTGCCCGCCTGCACCACCAGCGTCAGGGCGCCCGGCTCGTACAGAGTGATGCCCGACAGCCCGCCCGTCTCCAGCACCTCGCCCGCCACCGGCCGCCCGATCGCGCGGGTGCCGCCGCCACGGACGTGGAACGGTCCGGTCGCCCCGGCAATGATCCCGGCCAGCTCCGCTTCGCTCTGAGGTCTCATGCCGCGCCGCCCCTGTCTTTCATCTTTCTCAAAATACTCAAACGCTGCCCTCTCCGCTCTCCGAACATCAGGAGGTCAGCGCTCTCTCACTCCGCCGCCAGGGCCAGGCTGCGCCGTCTCTCCGAGGCGTCCAGCGGGAACACCTTGGCGGGGTTCAGCAGCCAGTCCGGATCGAAGACGTCCTTCACCGCCATCTGCGCCTCCAGATCCGCCGCGCCGTACTGGTCCGACATCAGGTCGCGCTTTTCGATGCCCACGCCATGCTCGCCGGTCAGGCAGCCGCCCACCTCGACGCACAGGCGCAGGATGTCCGCCCCCAGCGCTTCGGCCTTTTCCAGCTCGCCACCATTGGCGTCGAACAGGATCAGCGGGTGCATGTTGCCGTCGCCCGCGTGAAACACGTTTGCCACCTGCAGGCCGTACCCCTCGGCCATCTCGGCGATCCGGCGCAGCACATAGGGCAATTCGCTGACCGGGATCGTGCCGTCGAGGCAGATGTAGTCGTTGATCTGCCCCATGGCCCCAAAGGCCGACTTGCGGCCCAGCCAGATGCGCCCGGCCTCGTCCGCATCCTGCGCCTCGCGCAGTTCCAGAGGGTTGTGGCGGCGGGCGATCTGCAGGATCAGGCCCAGCTGTTCGGCAATCTCGTCTTCCGAGCCCTCGACCTCCACGATCAGCAGCGCCTCGCACATCGGGTAGCCGGCCTTGGCAAAGGCCTCGCAGGCCTCGATGCAGGGGCGGTCCATGAACTCGATGGCCACCGGCAGAACGCCCGCCTTGATGATGTCCGACACGCAGGCTCCGGCCACCTCGTTCGAGTCGAAGGCCATCAGCACGGGCCGCGCGCCTTCGGGTTTGCGCAGGATGCGCAGGGTCGCTTCGGTCACCACGCCCAGCTGGCCTTCGGAGCCGCAGACCAGCCCCAAGAGGTCATAGCCGCCCGCGTCCAGATGCGCGCCGCCCAGCTCCACCACGGTGCCGTCCATCAGCACCATGGTCACGCCCATCAGGTTGTTGGTGGTCACGCCGTATTTCAGGCAATGCGCGCCGCCGGAATTCATCGCGATGTTCCCGGCGATCGCGCAGGCCAGCTGCGACGACGGGTCGGGCGCGTAAAAGAAATCCTCTTCCTCCACGGCACCCGTCACGCTCAGGTTCGTCCGCCCGGTCTGCACGCGGATGAAGCGGTTGGCGTAATCCGTTTCCAGCACCTCGGTCATGCGCGCCACACCCAGGATCACGCAATCCGCCGTGGGCAGGGCCCCGCCCGCCAGCGAGGTGCCCGCGCCCCGCGGCACCACCGGCACGCCTTCCTGATGGCAGATCTTCAGCACCTCCGAGACCTCTTGGGTCGATGACGGCAGGACCGCGGCCAGCGGCGGGCAGCGATAGGCGGTCAGCGCGTCGCATTCATAAGCGCGGGTTTCGGCGGGGTCGTGGATCACCGCATCAGAGGCCAGCACCTTCTGCAAACGCGCCACGATCCGCGCCTTGCGGGCGATCACGTCCGGGTTCGGGTCGGGCATTTGCATGGATCGTCCTCCTCGAATTGGTAAGGTTATATAACCAATCTGGCCTTCAGGCGAGTCCGATTCCCCCTGCGGCCCTGCGGCATCTTGCACTTTCGATGCCCGCAGGATCATGTGCGCGCATGGACTGGGTCAAGATCATTCACATTCTCTGCGTCATGGGCTGGATGACCTCCATCTTTGCCGTGCCGCGCGCGCTGATCTACTGGAAACGCGAATGGGACCGGTTGGGGGAGTTCGGGCCGCTGGGCGATCTGACGATCCGGCTGTACCGCTTTTCCGCGGGTCTCGCGGTCATCGCGCTGATCACCGGGCTTTGGCTGGGCATTTCGGTCTGGGGCATGGCGGCCTGGGTCTGGCTCAAGCTGGCGCTGGTGCTGGCGCTGGCGGCGCATTACGCGTGGACCGGCCGGCTGGTGCTGCGCGCCCGGCGCGGCGTCTTCACCGAGACAGACCGTTTCCTGCGCATCTTCAACGAGGTCAGCGTGTTCGGTGCCATCGCGGTCCTGTGGGTCGTGGTGGCCAAGCCGTTCTGAACCATGGGCCTGTCAGAGCTTCTTTCCGCCCTGTCGGTGGCGGATTTTGCCGGGCTGGGACTGTTGGTGGCCTGCTGGCTGGGGGTGACGCTGCTGATCGAGCACCCGCCGTCGCGACGCCCGTCCACCTCATTGCTGATGGCGCGCTACCGGCGCGACTGGATGCAGGAATTCGTCACGCGTGAGCCGCGGATCTTCGACAGCCAAATCGTGTCGAACCTGCGCCAGGGCACAGCGTTCTTTGCCTCGGCCTGCATGATCGCCATCGGCGGCGGCTTTGCGCTGCTGGGCAATGCCGAACGGCTGCGCGGCGTGGCGTCCGATCTGAACCTGGCTTCCAACCCGGTGATCGTGTGGGAGGTGAAGCTGCTGGTGATCCTGCTGGTGGCCACGAATGCGTTTCTGAAATTTGTCTGGTCGCACAGGCTGTTCGGCTATTGCGCGGTGCTGATGGCGGCGGTGCCCAACGACCCCGCGCATCCTGCCGCGGGCAAACGCGCCGCCAAGGCGGCCGAGATCAACATTCTGGCGGCGCGCAGCTACAATCGTGGCCTGCGCTCGGTCTATTTCGGGATCGCCGCCGCGGCCTGGCTGGCCGGGGCCGGGGCGCTGATCGTGGCCGTGCTGTTCACGCTGGCGGTGATCCTGCGGCGCGAATTCGCGTCGCAATCCCGCGCGGTGCTGCTGGGCCCCGAAGACGTCTGAACCTCACCGGGACGTGAGCGCCCGTGAAAGCGCGCTGTTTTATGGTCCCTGCCATGAGACATGCGATTCCCCTGGCGCTCTGCGCCTCTGCCGCCCTTGCCGATCCCCCGGAGGTGACCTCGATCGAGGCCAGCCGGACCGGCGACAGCTGGCGGTTTTCCGTGACGCTGGCCCATCCCGACACAGGCTGGGATCACTATGCCGATGGCTGGCGCGTGGAACTGGCTGACGGCACGGTTCTGGGCACAAGGGTGCTGGCGCATCCGCACGTGACCGAGCAGCCCTTTACCCGCTCGCAGGGCGGCATTGCCGTGCCCGGTGGCGTGACAGAGGTGGTCATCCGCGCCAAATGCTCGGTCGACGGTTGGTCGCAGGAAACGACGCCCTTTGCCCTCACAAGCGGCTGAGCCGGCGTAGGGCGGGGTTCACCCCGCCGCATGTCAGACCGCCCCGGCTCAGTTGCGCCCTTCGCGCAGCCAGGCCCCCACGATCAGGCCCGAGGCCAGCAGCAGCACCAGCCAGGCCGGAAGCAGCGGCGTCTGCGTGACGTCCAGCGTCTCGTAGGCCTCGCGCGGGGTGATGCCGATCCAGCCACGCCCCGCCGCCGGGCGGCCCGCCCGCACGTTGCGGACCTGCGGCACGCCGTCGCGCAACGCCAGCACGCCGCCGCGGGTGCCGGTCACCAGAGGATCAAGGGCGGCACCGCTGGCGATCGTCTGCTCGAATTCCCGCGGCGCGGCGGGGCCCAGCCCCACCACCGCGTTTTCGTCACCGTTCTGCAGACGGTAAAGGCCGATCTCGGGCCCGTCATACAGGGCCTCGAAGCGGCCCGGGCTGACCTCCTGCAACTCGACCAGATCGGTTTCGCCATCCGGCCGCGTGATCTCGACCGGCCCCGGCGCTTCGCCCAGCGAGCGGCGCACGATCCGCATGCTCTGCCCGGTCGGTTCGGCCCAGAGCGCCTCTTCCTCCAGTTCCGGTTCCTTCATCATCCAGTGCGCCAGGCGGCGCAGCAGGTCCAGCTGCGGCCCGCCGCCTTCATAGCCGCGGGTCCAGAGCCAGGCGTGGTCGGAGGCCAGCAGCGCCACGCGGCCCTCGCCCACCCGGTCCAGCACCAGCAGCGGCCGTCCCTCCACCCCGGACATCACCACGTCGCCGGAATAGGGCTCGACCTCGATCTGGCGCAGCCAGCGGCCCCAGGTCTCGGCACCGGCCAGCCCGGCGGTCACGGGGTGTTTCTGGCCCAGTTCCGTCACCTCGGGACGAAAGCCGCGCTCGACCACGCGCGCGGTGGGTTCGGCGGGCAGGATGTCCGCCAGCGGCGAGCGGTAGATCGAGTTCGCCCCGGCAAAATCCGGCCCCGCCGCCACCAGTACCGCGCCGCCCTGTTCGACATAGTTGCGCACGTTGTCCAGGTAGATCGACGGCAGGATGTTGCGGCGCTTGTAGCGGTCAAAGATGATCAGATCGAAATCGGCGATCTTTTCCAGGAACAGCTCGCGCGTGGGGAAGGCAATCAGCGACAGTTCCTTCACCGGCACGCCATCCTGCTTTTCCGGCGGGCGCAGGATGGTGAAATGCACCAGGTCGACAGAGCTGTCGGATTTCAGCAGGTTGCGCCAGGTGCGTCCGCCGGCATGCGGCTCGCCCGACACCAGCAGGACGCGCAGCCGATCGCGCACGCCGTTGATCTGCACCAGCGCGGTATTGTTGCGGTCGGTCAGCTCGCCTTCCGCTTCGGGCACCGTGAACTGGATCACGTTCAGGCCGCCATGCGGCAGGGTGATGGGCAGGCTGAGATCCTCGCCGATGGGCACGGAAAAGCGCTGCGGCTCGGCACCGTCGACCGAAATCAGGATCTCGGTCGACGTGTCGCCGGGGGCGGCACCGTCATCCTCGATCCGCAAGGTCAGTTCCACCGGCTCGCCCAGGATGGCAAAGGCCGGGGCGTTGCGCACGATCAGGCGGCGGTCCCAGTCGTCTTCCTGACCGGTCAGCAACAGGTGCAGCGGTGCCGGCAGGTCGGGGGCGCGTTCGAGATCGTGCAGCCGCCCGTCCGACAGCAGGAAGATGCCGGCGATGCGGCCACGCGGCTCTTCGGCCATCGCCGCCGACAGGGCGGTCATCAGTTCGGTTCCGGCATCGCCCGCGCCATCGCCGACGGGAATGCGGCGCAATTCGGTGTTGGGCCGCGCCGCCAGCGCGGCCGCCAGCGCATCGGCGGCGTCTTCGGTTGCACCGGCGCGGTCGGCCAGCTGCTGCGAGGCGCTTTCGTCCACCACCATCAGCACGATGTCCGACAGCGGCGCGCGGTTTTCCACCTGGTAGGACGGCTGCGCCAGCGCGCCCACCAGCACCACGCCGGCCAGCGCCCGCAGCGCCCAGCCGGACAGCCCGCGCCACAGCGCCAGGCCCACGCCGATCAGCGCCAGCGCGGCCACGGCCCAGATCACCGGCCAGGGCAGCAGCGGATCAAAGACGATCTGGCCGCTCATTGGCCCAGCCTGTCCAGCAGCGCAGGCACGTGGACCTGGTCGGATTTGTAGTTGCCCGTAAGCACATGCATGATCAGGTTCACTCCGAAACGGTAGGCGATTTCGCGCTGGCGCTCGCCGGAAAAGCCGGCACCGATGGGCACCAGCGGGTTGCCGCGTTCATCCATCGCCCAGGCCGCCGCCCAGTCATTCCCGCCGATCACCACCGGGGTGACGTTGTCGTTGAGATTGCGGAAAGGCATGCCTTCGACCTGCTCTGCATCCGCCGGCGCGGCCTCGACCCAGACATCGCGGCCATTGTGGCGGCCGGGGAAGTCCTGCAGCAGGTAGAAGGTACGGGTGAGCACGTGGTCCTGCGGCAGGGGTTCCAGCGGCGGGATGTCCAGCGGGCGGGCCAGTTCCTGCAGCTTGCGCCCGTTGGCGCTGCCGCTGCCAAAGCCCGCGATATCGGCGTCGCGGGTGTCGAACAGGATCATCCCGCCCGACCGCAGATAGGTGTTGAGCTTGCCATAGGCGTCGCCGGAGGGCAGCGGCTGGCTGGCGGTCACCGGCCAGTAGAGGAACGGAAAGAACGCCAGTTCGTCGGTTTCCAGGTCCACGCCCATGGGCTCGGCCGGTTCGATGGAGGTGCGGAAGAACAGCGTTTCCGACAGCCCGCGCAACCCGGCCCGGGCGAGGTCGTCCAGTTGCGGGTCGCCGGTCAGGACATGGGCCAGAACCACCTCGGCGGTGGCGGCGATGGCGGCTGTATCCTCGGCCTGGGTCTGGGCCTGGGTCTGGGCCTGTGCTTGCACTTGTGCCTGAACCTGAGCCTGAGCCTCGGCACCGAGGCTCAGCGCGGCAAGGATGACCGCGGTGCCGGCGGCGCGTGCGCCGCGCAGCCGTCCCGACAGCGCCAGCGAGGCGATGACGTCGGCCAGAAGCAGCGCCACCGCCCCCGCCAGGAGCCAGCCGGCCAGCGGGGTTTCCCGCGGTCGGCTCAGCCCCTCGACCGGGATCCGATCGGGCCAGGCGGCGGGCGCAAAGGCGGTGTCGGCGGTCATCACGTTGCGCGCCAGCGCGCGGTCCTCGCCCTGGTAGACGCCGGGGCGCAGATCCGGGCCCAGCGGGTCGGACACAAGCGCTGCCCCGTCCACACCGGGCAGCGTGCTACCATCGCCCAGGCTGCCGAACCCGTCGAGCACCCGCAGCGGCTGCCAGACCGTGCCGTCCAGCGCGTCGGCATCGGGCCGCGCCGCGCTGGACGAGACCGAAAGCCGTTCCAGCATCTGCACGAAAAGCCCCGAGATCGGCAGCGTCGACCATTCGGCATTCGCCGTCACATGGAACAGCACCACCTGCCCCGCGCCGATGCGCTTGCGTGTGACCAGCGGCGTGCCGTCCGACAGTTGCGCGATCACCCGGTCGGCCAGCGTCGGATCGGGCTGTGCCATGACCTGGCTGCTCACCGTCACGTCGGGCGGGATGGCCAGCCCGGCAAAGGGGCTGTCCTCCGGGAAGGGTGCCAGGGTCTTGGGTTCGCCCCAGCTCATGGCACCGCCGACGCTGCGTCCGCCGGCGCGTAGGCGCACCGGCATCAGCGGGTCTTCGGTGTCGCGGCTGACATCGCTGCCCGCAAGCCGGGGTCCGGCAAAGCGCAAAAGCATGCCGCCCTGTTCCAGCCATTCGGTTAGGCCCGCGGTTTCGTCCGCTGTCAGCGTGGCCACATCGGCCAGCACGATCACGTCCGGATTGGCGGGCAGAAGCGTGTCGAACGGGCCCTGTAGCAGATCGGCGGTGGGGGCCAGCGCCTTGAGCAGGTAATGCAGCGGGTCCAGCAGTTCGAGCCCTTCGCGGTTCTCGCGCCCGGCGATCAGCGCGACCTCGCGGCGGCGCAGGCTGTCATCGGGCAGGCTCACGGCCCCGGCGCTGCGGTTGCCCTCGATCTCGAAGCGTTCGATCCGGGCGCGCAGTTCGGCGGGCAGCGAAATCTCGACCCCGGCGCTGGTGGCATCGGCCTCGAACGTCACCGGCTGGCGCAGCAGCAGCGCGGGATTGCCCGCCGGGTCCTTGCCATGGGCGGCCAGCGAGACCTCGGCCGCGGGACCGGGGCGCAGGCGGCGCAGGGTCATCTGCAGGATACCGTCCTCGAAACGGGCCGGCTCAAGGCCATAGGTTGCGCGGGGGCTTTCGAACACGGTGACCCGGCCGCGCGATTCCAGGGCCGCCAGCAGCGGCGCGCGCGCGTCGCGCGCCAGCGCGTCCGACATCCAGTAGCTGTCGAACCGGCCTTCGGGCAGCGCCGCCACGGCGCGGCTGGTCAGTTCGGTGTCGGGCGTCCAGGGGTCGGGCGCAAGGCCGCCCAGACGGGTGCGCAGCACATCGGCGCTCTGGAACGTGATCGGCTGGGGATCGGTCAGGCGCAGCACCGCCACCGGACGCGCCTCGCGCCCGGCGCGGGCCAGCAGGCCGTCCAGCGCCTCGATCCGTGCGCGCCAGTCCGGGGCCGAGGCCCAGCTGGCATCCATCACCACCAGAAGCGGCCCGCTGCCCGCGGCACCGTCCCGCTCGTCGGGGTTCAGCACCGGGCCGGCCAGCCCCACGATCACCGCGGCCACCGCCAGCATCCGGATCAGCAAGAGCCACCAGGGCGTGCGGTCGGTGATCTGGTCTTCGTCCTTCAGGCCCAGCAGCAGGACCACGCCGGGAAACATCCGGCGGATCGGCGCGGGCGGCACCGCGCGCAGGATGACCCACAGGATCGGAAGCGCCAGAAGGCCCAGCAGCAGCCAGGGCGTGGCAAAGCCCAGTACCCCAAAAAGCGTCATCGGTGGCCTCCGTCCATCGCCCGGTAAATCCACAGCAGCGCAGCCTGGGCGCTCTGGCTGGTGTGGTGGCAGTCATATTGCCAGCCAGTCAGGCGGCACAGCGCCTGCAGCCGGTCCTTGCGTTCGGCCAGCCGCTGCAGATAGCTTTGCCGCAGCTGCCCGGCCTTGAGCGTTTCATGCGCGAGGCTTCCGCCGATGCTTTGAAAGATCGTGCGGCCTTCGAAGGGAAAGCTTTCCTCGCTGGGATCGAGCACCTGCAGGAGCACGCCGCGCACGCCGCGGTCGGCGGCCTTGGTCAGCGCCGCCTCCACCGGTGCGGGATCGCCCAGGAAATCCGAGATGAACAGCGCGCGGGCATGCGGGATCATGCCGCGCGCCTCGGGGGCGGGGTAGTCCTCGTCGTTCTCTTGCGTGAACGCCTCGGCCAGGCGCAGGATCTGCGCGTCGCCGCGCTGCGGCGGCAGCGTCCAGCCGGTCAGGCCGACGCGTTCGCCGCCGCGGATCAGCAGGATTGCCGCGGCCAGCGCGATCAGCCGCGCCCGGTCGGCCTTTTGCGGCAGGTTCCGTTCGCTGGCAAAGCGCATCGAGGCACCGGGATCGACCCAGAGCAGCACGCTTTGCGCAATCTGCCATTCGCGTTCGCGCACGAACTGTTCGTCCCCGCGCGCCGAGCGGCGCCAGTCGATATGGCGGTATTCGTCGCCCGGGCGCAGCGGACGGTATTGCCAGAAATCATCGCCCAGCCCGGCGCGCCGCCGCCCGTGTTCCCCCAGGAGCACGGTGCCGGCCAGCTGCTCGGCGCGCGCCAGAAGCGCGGGAAAGCGGCTGGCCTCTTCCTGCGCGTGGCGGCGCAGCTGGGCGACGGCCTCGCTCACGCTGCGGCCTCGGCGCGAGTCATGCCGGCGGCAACCTCGTCGATCAGCGCGCCCAGATCGTCGCCGCGCGCGCGGGCGGAGAAGGTCAGCGCCATGCGGTGCACCAGCACGGGACGCGCCATGTCGAGCACGTCTTCGGGATTGGGGGCCAGCCGGCCCTGCAGCAGCGCGCGTGCTCGCACCGTGAGCATCAGCGCTTGCGCCGCCCGCGGGCCGGGCCCCCAGGCCACGGTTTCGCGGACCCGGGCGCTGGCGGCGGGATCGCCGGGGCGGAAGGCGCGCACGAGGTCGAGGATCATCTCGACCACCGTGTCGCCCACCGGCATGCGGCGCAGAAGCTGCTGCGCGGCGATCAGACCCGCGCCGTCGAACACCTGGTGCGACACGGCGTCTTCGGTGCCCGTGGTGGCCAGCAGGATGTCCTTTTCGGTCTTGCGCGTGGGATAGGGCACGTCGATCTGCACGATGAAGCGGTCCAGCTGCGCTTCGGGCAGCGGGTAGGTGCCTTCCTGTTCGATGGGGTTCTGCGTGGCCAGAACGTGGAACGGCGCGGCCAGCGGGCGGGTTTCGCCTGCCACGGTCACCTGCCTTTCCTGCATCGCCTGAAGCAGCGCCGATTGCGTCCTGGGCGAGGCGCGGTTGATCTCGTCCGCCATCAGCAGCTGGCAGAAGATCGGGCCTTCGATGAACTTGAACGCGCGGCTGCCATCGGCACCGGTCTCCAGCACTTCGGATCCGAGGATGTCGGCGGGCATCAGGTCGGGGGTGAACTGCACGCGGTTGCCGTCAAGGCCCATGACCGTCGACAGGGTTTCCACCAGACGGGTCTTGCCCAGACCGGGCAGGCCGATCAGCAGCCCGTGCCCGCCGCACAAGAGCGCCGACAGCGTCAGGTCGACCACGCGGTCCTGCCCGATAAAGCGCGCCGTGATCGATTGCTTGGCCTCGGCCAGCTTTTCTTCCAGTGCCTCGATCTCGGCCACCAGGTCTTCGGACATGACACGTCTCCCTTGAATCCTATCTTGTAGAGTAGGAGTGTATCCCCCGGACCGGAAATGGCAAAAGCTATGAGCGCACAAAAAACCGTGACACCGTCGGCAGACGCGCTTGCCCAGGCCGCGCGTGCCGCTTCGGCAGGCAAGGGATTGCCGCCCGTGCATCTGTGGACTCCGCCGTTCTGCGGCGATCTGGACATCCGCATCGCGCGGGACGGGACGTGGTTCTACCTGGGCACGCCGATCGGGCGGAAAGAGCTGGTGCGGCTGTTCTCCACCATCCTCAAGCGGGAGGACGGGCGGTATTTCCTGGTGACGCCGGTCGAAAAGGTCGGGATCACGGTGGATGACGCGCCGTTTGTTGCGGTGGATTTCGAGGCGACGGGGCAGGGCGAGTCGCAGGTTCTGACGTTTCAGACCAATGTGGGCGATCTGGCGGTTGCGGGTCCGGAGAACCCGATGCGGGTGGTGCGCGATCCCGAAAGCGGGGAGCCTGCGCCCTATGTGCATGTGCGCGCCGGGCTGGAGGCCCTGATCGACCGCAAGAGCTTTTACCGGCTGGTCGATCTGGGCGTCCATCACGACGGCTGGTTCGGCCTGTGGTCGGGCGGCACGTTCTTTCCGGTGATCGAAAGCGCGGAACTGCCGTAGGGTGCGTGCTTGCACGCACCCTCGCTGTCAGAGACCGCCGGGGTTTTTTTGTGACTGGTCCGAATGCGCCACTGGCGCGAGTGCCGCTGCTTTTTGCAGCGGTTCGGCGTGTCACCCCATCTTGCCCTCGATGAACTCGCGCACACGCGGGTCGCGCGGATGTTCAAAGATCATCTCGGTGGGTCCTGCTTCGACCAGTTCGCCCAGGTGGAAATAGGCCACCCGGTCGGCCACGCGCCGGGCCTGCATCATCGAGTGGGTGATCACCACCACCGATTGCCTCTCCTTGATCTGCAGCATCAACTCCTCGACCTTGGCCGTGGCGATCGGATCGATGGAGCCGGTGGGTTCGTCCATCAAGAGCACGTCGGGCATCGTGCCCAGCGCCCGGGCGATGCACAGCCGCTGCTGCTGGCCGCCCGAAAGCTCTGTGCCTTCCAGAGTGTGCAGGCGGTCCTTGACCTCGTCCCACAGTTCGGCCCGGCGCAGGCATTCCTCGACATGATTGTCCATCTCGGCCTGGTTCTGCACCAGCCCGTGAATGCGCGCGCCATAGGCCACGTTGTCAAAGATCGAGGCCGGGAACGGGTTGGGTTTCTGCGCCACCCAGCCGAAACGGCGGCGGTGCACCGGGGGGTCGATCTCGGGGTCGTGGATCTCGACCCCGTCCATGCGCACGGCCCCGGTGATCTTCACACCGCGCGTGCCGTCATGCATCCGGTTGAGGCATTTCAGCGCCGTCGACTTGCCACAGCCCGAAGGTCCGATGAAGGCGAGGATTTCATTCTCGTAGAGATTGAAGTTCACGTCCTTCAGCGCGTGGGTGTCCCCGTACCACAGGTTCAGCCCCTCGACCTCGATCAGCGGGGCGGCGTTGCGCCCGCGTGTCCGGCTTTCGAAATCAGTCTCCAAATCCCGCATCTCCCGATCTCCGTTCCGTTCGACGCGGATAAGGTGCACGCAGGTTGCAGGATTGGGTTTGATCCAGATCGGGTTTGCGGCGATTTCATGAAAATTTCATAAAACCGTTACAAAATCAGTCGCCCAACTTGGCGTGGACCTCGTCCAGATCGATCTCTCCGATGGGCATCTTGTTGCCCGGATTGTCGAAATCGTATTTGAACAGCTGGAAATCGCGCCAGTAGATTTCCTTGATCAGATGCATCGACAGGTCGTCGAAATAGTCCTCGACCGGGTGCGCGCGCTTGGGACCGTGGCCTTCGGATTCGTTGAAGCGCGGGATTGTGCCCAGGTCGACCTCCTGCCGCACCGGGACGGCGTTCAGCACGTCCTGCATCCCGTCGTTGAAGGTCTCGGTCCAGAAGATCTTGTTGTAGCGTCCGCCATTCACGATGAACGTGCTCACATGGCCCGACATGGCCGACCAGTGGATGTCCGGCTCCATCGGGCGGCGCCAGCGGATGGTGTCGCGGGCGAACAGCAGGAAGCGGCGAAAGCTTTTGACCTGGTCGAACTCCTGCTTGCCGTCCTCGCCGCCCACCTCGATCCCGTATTTCTGGATCAGAAGCGGCACGAGGTTGCCGCGATAGCGTTTGCCGTTGCGCTGGATGCCGCAGATCTTGTCGAAGAAGGACGACAGGATGCGCGTGTAGGGGTTGCGCACACAGGTGAACGCGTAGGACGACCGCGTCTTGACGTTCGCCTTGATCGCCACCTGGCTTTCCTCGCGGGCCCATTTGTGCAGCCCGTCGGTGGCGTCATGGATGTCGCCGTCAAAAAACCGACCATGGTCCGAATAGAACATGATCTGACCGATGGTCGAACAGGCGCATTTCGGGACAACCCGATACACCATGCTCTCGCTCTCGGTCATCCAAGTGCCTGGAAAACCCATGCCCGCGCCTCCGGAACACGTTCTTTGTCTTGTTGTGACGTTGGTTCCACCGCTAAAAAACCAGAGAAAGCAGGTTTCTTCAACGCCCGTTCACCAGTATCAACATAAACAATGGGGCGAAACTAGGGCAGACGGTTTCCTGAATGGCAAAAATTGCCTTCATCTTGCTGTGTCACAAAGATCCTGACGCCATCATCAAGCAGGCGCAGAGCCTGACCGCCGTGGGCGATTACATCGCCATCCATTTCGACGCGCGCGCCAAGCCGGAATACTATGCCAGGATCCGCAAGGCGTTGAAAGACAACGACCACGTGGCCTTTGCCAAGACCCGGATCAAGTGCGGCTGGGGGGAGTGGTCGCTGGTGCAGGCGACGCTTTATGCGGTCGAGGCGGCGGTAGATGCCTTCCCGCGTGCGACGCATTTCTACATGCTCTCGGGCGATTGCATGGCCATCAAGTCGGCCGAGTACGCACATGAGTTCCTGGATCGGCGCGATTGCGACTACATCGAAAGCTTCGACTACTTCCAGTCCGACTGGATCAAGACCGGCTGGAAGGAAGAGCGCCTGATCTACCGCCACTGGTTCAACGAACGCACCCAGAAACGCCTGTTCTACGGCATGTTCGAGTTGCAGAAGCGGCTGGGCCTGACGCGCGAGATCCCCGCCGACATCGACGTGATGATCGGCAGCCAGTGGTGGTGCCTGCGCCGGCGGACCATCGAATGGGTGCTGGATTTCACCCGCAAGCGGCGCGACGTGATGCGGTTCTTTTCCTCCACCTGGATCCCGGACGAGACGTTCTTTCAGACGCTGGTCCGCCATCTCGTGCCCCAGCACGAGATCGAATGCCGCACGCTCACCTTCCTGATGTTCACCGATTACGGCATGCCGGTGGTGTTCTACAACGACCATTACGACCTTCTGCTGAGCCAGGATTTCCTCTTTGCGCGCAAGATCAGCCCCGAGGCGAAGGATCTCAAGCGCCGGCTGGGTGTGCTGTATTCGGCACAGGGCGCGAAGTTCCAGATTTCGAACGAAGGCCGGTCCCTGTTCAAGTTCCTGTCGACCAAGGGCCGCCATGGCCGCCGCTTTGCGCCGCGGTTCTGGGAAACCGAAAGCTCGCTGGGGCGCGAGCGGGAATTGCTGATCGTCGTGTGCAAGAAATGGCACGTGGCCAAGCGCCTGCTGGATCGCATCCGCCAGATGACGAACATCCCCTGCATCGAATACCTGTTCAACGAAGACAGTTGCCCGCTGCCCGATCTGGGCGGCATCCAGTCCACCATGGGCAAGCGCCACCGCCACCGGCGCGCGCTGATGCGGATGCTGTACGATTACTACGATACCGAACGGCTGCTGGTCTGCATGGACCCGGCGAACCTGGACCTGCTGGAGGATTTCGGGCGCGACCGGTCGCTGACCCGGATGCTGGAGATCGAGTGCCAGTTTTCCGACGATTACCTGATCGGTCACGCGATGCGCGTGGGCCTCGCGGGTGACCGCACGCCGTCTGAAACGATCCAGCGCCTGCTGCCCACGGTGCGCAACGACATCCTGCACGAAAGCGACCGCATCCGCGACGCCGATTTCGACAACCACCTGCGCATGCGCGAGGTGGACCACCCCGAGGTGAACGCCCGCGCCCTGGCCGAATTCCTGACCCTGCCGCAGGACAAGGCGGTGGAACTGGCGAAGACAGAGTATCTCTTTGCCGATTGAGGCCGTGTCGGGTTAGCTCTGGACAAAGATTCGACTTGAGGGACGGCCATGGCCTATCAGTATGACGACCAGAACGTGTTCGCGAAGATCCTGCGGGGTGAGATCCCCAACGACACCGTGCTGGAGACCGAGCACAGCCTCGCCTTTCGCGACATCCGCCCGCAGGCGCCGCTGCATGTGCTGGTGATCCCGAAAGGGCCTTACGTGACCTTCGACCATTTCGCGCAAGAGGCGTCGGAGGCGGAGATCGTCGATTACGTCCGCGCCGTGGGTCAGGTCTGTTCGATGGAAGGCGTTGCGGTCGATGGCTGGCGGTTGATCGCCAATGCGGGCCAGAACGGCGTGCAGGAAGTGCCGCATCTGCATGTGCACATTCTGGGCGGTCGCGTGCTGGGCCGGATGCTGGAACGCGCCTGAGCCGCCGCACCCCTTGCCCCCCTATGCCGCTTGCCGCATAACGCGAACAGGCCACGGACGTATTCAAGGACCCCAGAGATGACCACAGACGCGCCCGAGATCAAGATCGTCGACAGCTACCGCATCGCCTGCGATGGCGGCGAAGGCGCGCTGGGCCATCCCCGCGTCTGGCTGCAGATCCCGGGTGAGCATGGCTGGGTCGAATGCCCCTATTGCGACGCCAAATACGTGCACCGCGATTTCGAAGGCAAGGTCTGAGCGACCGGCCTTGCCCTGCCTGGCCTGTGTGGGCGCCTCCGGCGGGAGTATTTCTGGAAAGATGAAAGAGCGGGGCGCACTCAGGGCCAGAGAGTGGACGCGGCTTGGGTGCTGGGGGCTTTGCGGGCTGTGCCTCGGTATGGCTGCGCTCAACGTTTACGACTATCAGTCCCAGCCGCATCTGCCGTTTCGCGAAGGGGATCTGCGGCGGCTTTTGACGCGGACCCTTGGCCCGGCGGCGATGTTTGCATTGATGGCCTTGGGTCTGACGCTCTGGCTGCGACGCGATTGAGCGGCTGGAACCCCGGCGCGTTGCGTGGCACATCTGGTGCCAGAGCAAGGGGAGACGCGTCATGGGCTTCGGCAAAGGCTGCCATCTGCATCTGATCGACGGATCGGCTTATATCTTCCGCGCCTACCATGCGCTGCCGCCGTTGACGCGCAAGTCCGACGGGCTGCCCATCGGGGCGGTCAGCGGCTTTTGCAACATGCTGCACCGCTATGTCGAGGCCAATACCGGCCCCGATGCGCCGACCCATGTGGCGGTGGTGTTCGACAAGGGCAGCCACACCTTCCGCAACGACCTCTACCCCGACTACAAGGCCAATCGCGAGGCGATGCCCGAGGACCTGCGCCCGCAGATCCCGCTGACCCGGCGCGCCACCGAGGCGTTCAACATCGCCTGCAAGGAGATCGAAGGGTTCGAGGCCGATGACATCATCGGCACGCTGGCTTGCCAGGCCCGCGAGGCCGGCGGGCGCGTGACCATCCTGAGCTCTGACAAGGACCTGATGCAGCTGGTGGGCGACGGGGTCGAGATGCTCGACCCGATGAAGAACAAGCGCATCGACCGTGACGGCGTGATCGAGAAATTCGGCGTGGGCCCCGAACGGGTGGTCGACGTGCAGGCGCTGGCTGGCGACAGCGTCGACAACGTGCCCGGCGCGCCCGGGATCGGCATCAAGACCGCGGCGCTTCTGATCAACGAGTTCGGCGCGCTCGAAGACCTTCTGGACCGCGCCGAGGAGATCAAGCAGCCCAAGCGCCGCCAGACCCTGATCGAGAAGCGCGACCAGATCGAGCTGTCGAAAAAGCTGGTGGCGCTGGATTGCCAGACCCCGCTCGACTTCACGCTGGACGATCTCGAAGTACGCACGCCCGATGCCGAGCAGTTGCTGGCTTTCCTGACGGAAATGGAGTTCCGCACGCTCACCCGCCGGATCTCAGAGACGATGGGCGTCGCGGCGCCGGTGATCCCGGACACCACGCCCGAGGGCGCCAACCCGTCGGAAGACAGCCGCGAGATGCCGCCCATCGACCCCGCGGGCTATGTCTGCGTGCGCGACCTTGACGCGCTGCAAGGCTGGATCGACCAGGCGCATCACCGCGGCTGGGTGGCGGTCGACACCGAAACCACCGGCTTGAACGAGATGACTGCCGACCTGGTGGGCGTGTCGCTGTGTATCGAACCTGGGCAGGCCTGCTACATCCCGCTGACGCATCGCGCGCAGGCGACCGATGACCTTTTCGGCTCGGACGCGCTGGCCGAAGGGCAGATCCCGCTCGACGACGCTTTGGCCGCGCTCAAGCCGCTGCTGGAAGACCCCGCGGTGATGAAGATCGGGCAGAACATGAAATACGATGCCAAGATCCTGGCCCGCTACGGGATCGCCATCGCACCCATCGACGACACGATGCTGATGTCCTACGCGATGAACGCGGGCCTGCACGGGCACGGGATGGACACGCTGTCCGAACGCTACCTTGGCCACACGCCGATCCCGATCAAGTCGCTGCTGGGCTCGGGCAAGTCGATGATCACCTTCGACCGCGTGCCCATCGACGAGGCCACGCGATATGCCGCCGAAGACGCCGACATCACCCTGCGCCTGGCGCACAGCTTCAAGCCGCAGCTGCACAGAACCCGCGTGACCCGCGTCTATGAAGGGCTGGAGCGACCGCTGGTGCCGGTGCTGGCCGAGATGGAGATGGCCGGCATCAAGGTCGACCGCAACGTGCTCAGCCGCATGTCCGGGGCCTTTGCCCAGAAGATGGCGCAGCTGGAAGAAGAGATCCACGAACTCGCGGGCGAGACATTCAACGTCGGCTCGCCCAAGCAGCTGGGCGAGATCCTGTTCGACAAGATGTCGCTGGAAGGCGGCAAGAAGGGCAAGACCGGGGCCTATGCCACCGGCGCGGACGTGCTGGAGGACCTTGCCACCGAACACGACCTCCCCGCCCGCGTGCTGGACTGGCGGCAGGTCAGCAAGCTGAAATCGACCTATACCGACGCGTTGCAGGAACATATCAATCCCGAAACAGGGCGTGTGCACACGTCCTATTCGATCGCCGGGGCCAATACCGGGCGGCTCGCGTCGAACGATCCGAACCTGCAGAACATCCCGGTGCGCACCGAGGAAGGCCGCCGCATCCGCGAGGCGTTTGTGGCCGAACCCGGCAAGGTGCTGGTCAGTCTCGACTATTCCCAGATCGAACTGCGTATCCTGGCGCATATGGCCGGGATCGACGCGCTCAAGCAGGCCTTCCGCGACGGGCTGGACATCCACGCCATGACCGCGTCCGAGATGTTCAACGTGCCTTTGGATCAGATGACGCCGGATGTACGGCGCCAGGCCAAGGCGATCAATTTCGGGGTGATCTACGGCATCTCCGGCTTTGGCCTTGCGCGGAACCTGCGCATCCCGCGGGCCGAGGCGCAGGGCTTTATCGACCGCTATTTCGAACGGTTCCCGGGCATCAAGCAATACATGGACGACACCACCGCCTTTGCCAAGGAACACAAGCGGGTGGAAACGCTGTTCGGCCGGATCATCCACACGCCCGAGATCGCCGCCAAGGGGCCGCGCGCCGGCTTTGCCAAGCGCGCCGCGATCAACGCGCCGATCCAGGGCACCGCGGCCGACATCATCCGCCGCGCCATGATCCGCATGCCCGCCGCCATCGCCGGCCTGCCGGCGAAGATGCTGCTGCAGGTGCATGACGAACTGCTTTTCGAGGTGGACAAGGCCGCCGTCGACGACCTGATCGGGGCAGCCCGTGCCGTGATGGAGGGCGCAGCGGAACCGGTGGTGAAGCTCGACGTGCCGCTTGTGGTGGATGCGGGGCAGGGCGCGAACTGGGCCGAGGCGCATTGAGCCATTGTGCTGGCGCCCGTCGGTGATCATTGCTGCCGCAGATTGCGGCAGCATAGTTTCAAGCGACTTGCGTCATAAGGTTGCCGGTTTTGCGTGTCAGACAGGGCTTTCCGTCCTGCTGCCAAGGGGCCCCCATGCTGCGTTCTTTCGTTCTGTGCTTTCTGCTTTGGATGCAGGCCCTGCCTGCCGCTGCCGATCCCCCGCGTGTCCTCGTGATCGGCGATTCGCTGCTGGCTTCTCACAAGCTGTCGGGGCGGTCGGTCGGGGATTATCTTGAGACGTACCTGGGAACCGAGGTGACCGACCGCAGCACGGTCGGGGCGAGGATGGTTTACCGGATGCCGGTGAGTGGCGCGCTTGGCCTGTCGATCCCGCAGCAATATCGGGGGCAGCGCTGGGACTGGGTGATCGTCAACGGCGGTGGCAACGATCTGTGGATGAGTTGCGCCTGCCGGGCCTGCGCGCGGCGGCTGGACAAGCTGATCTCGGCCTCTGGCACCAAGGGTGTTCTGCCCGGGCTGCTGTACCGTCTGCATCAGGGCGGCGCGCGGATCGTCTATGTGGGCTATCTGCGCAGCCCCGGCATCGGCACGCCCGTCGAGTCCTGCAAAACGGTGGGCAATGCGCTGGAGGCCCGCGTAGAGCGGCTTGCCCGACAGGTGCCGGGACTGCACTATCTGTCCTTGCATGACCTGATCCCGCCCGGCGATCTGAGCTATCTTGCGCTGGACCGCGTCCACCCTTCGGCCAAGGCCAGCCGCGAGATCGCCCGCCGCATCGCCGCCCTGATGACCGGAAACAGTTGATGACCGACCTGCCGCGCGTCGAGATCCGAAGCCATGCCGACCTGAACGTCTGGCTGGAACGGAACCACGCAACCTCTGGTTCGGTCTGGCTGATCACCTGGAAGAAGCACAGCGATCACTACGTCAGCTATGACGAGATTATTGACGAACTGCTGTGCTGGGGCTGGGTGGACAGCCGGACGCTGCGGGTGGATGCGGACCGCTCGGGCCTTCTGATTGCGCCGCGCAACCCGAAATCGGCCTGGTCGGCGATCAACAAGGCCAAGGTTGCACGGCTGCGTGCCGACGGTCGCATGCAGCCGCCGGGCGAAGCGCTGATCGCGGCGGCGCAGGGCAACGGCATGTGGTCTTTCCTCGACGACGTGGAGCGGCTGGAGGTGCCGGATGATCTGGCCGACGCGCTGGGCGATCTGCGCGCGGTCTGGGAAGGCTGGCCGCGTTCCGTCAAGCGCGGCACGCTGGAGTGGATCAAGACCGCCAAACAGGCCCCGACGCGGGCGAAGCGGATTGCCGATGTGGTGCAGTCGGCGACAGAGGGCCAGCGCCCCAGCCCGTTCCGGCGCTGAGTGGCTCAGCCCATGTGCCAGACCGGTGCCTGGATCAGCCCGGCCCCGCAATCCAGCCGCGACAATTCGGGTTTCAGACCGCTCCACGTGGCGTTGCGGATCAGCCGGTCGGCCACGGTCTGCGCACTGATCGCAAGCCCCTCGTCGCGCAGCGCCTCGATCCACAGGGCGGCGACACCGGCGGCATGGGCCATGGCCATGGACGTGCCGTTGAGGCTGCGGACCGTGCCGCCCGGGGCGGCCGACAGGATGCCCACCCCCGGCGCGGCAAGCGCCGGGCTTGCATTGGAGAACGCGGCGACATCCAGCGCGCGTTCGCCCTGGCGCAGCGCGCCCACGGCCAGAACGCCGCGCGCCGCCGAAGGTGTGGCGGGCCCGGTTTCGAAATCCGGCGAGATGGTGCGCAGGCTGTCATTGCCCACGGCGGCCAGCACCAGCGGCGCCTGTTGCTGCTGCGACACCATGCGCAGCACCGTTTCGAAGATGCGCAGGTTGCCGCGATAGGCATGCACCGCCTGGGCCATGGCCAGGCTGTGCGGATAGCCTGCGGCGGCAAGCTGCTCCACATGCGCCTCGACATCGAAACGCAGGGCAAAGGCGACGATGTCGGCGCGTTCGCGCAGGCTCCAGAGAAAGGCGCGCAGAAAGGAATCCGAGGTGCCGCGCCCGTCATCTGCCACCGACTTGGCGGCGAACAGCCGGTCAACGCCGCGGGCGATGCCGATCCGTGTGCCGCCCAGATCGCGGCCCAGGATGGTGCCGGCCAGATGGGTGCCGTGACCGTTGGCATCGTCGACGCCCGAGCCCGCGAAATCCAGTTCGGTGACATTGACCCCGGCAAAGGCCTTTTGCGACGTGTCCACACCGGTATCCAGCAGCGCGATGCGCACGCCCTGTCCGCTGAAACGCGTCCGGTCTGCCCCCACGGCGCGCAGCCCCCAGCCGGGCACGGTTTCCTCGGCGCGCAGGTCGTCCTGCGGCTCGGACCCGATCAGCCGCGTGGGCATCACCGGGGCCAGCGACAGGAATTCCGGGGACCGCCCCAGATCGCGCAATTCCGCCGGTGTCAGGTCGATGGTCTCGATGCTGGGCTCGGCCTGTCCGGTTTCGTCAAGCGGGCTGTTTTGCGCAAAGACCGGCACCTCGGGACGCTTCCAGTTGCCGGACCTGTCACGCAGAACGATGAATTGGGTCATGCAATGCTCCGGAGTGAAATGCCTGTGGGAAAAGGCTACTCTCCGGAGCTGGCAAGCAGGAAGGGGGCTACCGTGAACTGCGCGTAAAAACGCGTCAGATCAAACCTTTCTGGCGAAAAAGCGCCTGAAGGTTCGCCTCGGGGCGGGGTCCCATATGGCTGATGACCTCGGCAGCGGCGACGCTGCCCATGCGCCCGCAGGTCTCCATGTCGCGACCCAGCGCCAGGCCGTAAAGGAACCCGGCGGCGAACTGGTCGCCCGCTCCGGTGGCGTCCACCGGCACGATCTTGGTCACGGCCACATCGGTGCGTGTGCCTTCGTGCAGGACAGACACGCCGTCGCCCGACCTCGTGCAGACCACCAGCGGGCAGATCTCTCCCACCGCGCGCAGGTCCGCTTCCAGATCGTCGTTCTGGTAGAGAGAGCGGATCTCGGCCTCGTTGCCGATGACGTAATCCATCTCGTTCTCGATCAGCTTCAGGAAGTCCTCGCGATGCCGCTCCACGCAGAACGGGTCGGAAATGGCGATGCCGGCCTTGCCGCCTGCGGCGCGGCAGGTGCGGGCGGCGCGCAGGAACGCCTCCTTGCCCTTGTCCTTGTCGAACAGATAGCCTTCGAGAAAGATCACCTCCGCTTCGGCTGCCACGTCTTCGGCCACGTCTTCGGGGCCCAGTTCAGCCGAGATCCCCAGATAGGTGTTCATCGACCGCTCGCCATCCGGCGAGACAAAGATCATCGACCGCGAGGTGGGCAGCTCGCCCCCCGGCACCGGGGCGTTGACGAAATCGGTGCCGTCGCGGGCCATGGCATCGGCATAGAACCGGCCCAGCGCATCGTCATGCACCCGCCCGATAAAGGCCGTGCGCAGCCCCAGGTTGCCAAGCCCCGCCATGGTGTTGGCCACCGATCCGCCGGGGGCTTCCACCCGGTCCTTCATCGCGGCGTACAGCGTCTGTGCGCGCTCGCGCTCGACCAGCTGCATGATGCCTTTCTGAATGCCCATATGGTCCAGGAACGTGTCCTCTGTGCGGGCCAGAACGTCGACGATGGCGTTGCCGATTCCGACAACCTGATACTTTTTCATAAGGTCTTTTCCTCGAAGGGGCAGAGATCGTTGATAAGGCAGGCCGCGCATTTCGGTTTGCGCGCGACGCAGATGTAGCGGCCGTGCAGGATCAGCCAGTGATGGGCGTGGCGCTGGTAATCGACGGGCACGTTGTCCTCGATCGCGCGTTCCACGGCGACCACGTCCTTGCCCGGGCAGATGCCGGTGCGGTTGCCGACGCGAAAGATATGCGTGTCCACCGCCTGCGCGGGATGGCCCCACCACATGTTCAGCACCACGTTGGCCGTCTTGCGACCGACGCCCGGCAAGCCTTCCAGCGCGGCCCGCGAATTGGGCACCTCGCCGCCATAGTCGTCGACAAGGATGCGGCTCAGCTTGATGACGTTCTTCGCCTTGTTGCGAAAAAGCCCGATGGTCTTGATATGCTCGGTCACGCCCTCTTCGCCCAGCGCCAGCATCTTCTCGGGCGTGTCGGCCACGGCAAACAGCCCCCGCGTGGCCTTGTTCACCCCGGCATCGGTGGCCTGCGCCGACAGCGCGACCGCCACGACCAGCGTGAAGACGTTCACATGCTCCAGCTCGCCCTTTGGCTCGGGCTCGGACGCGTGGAAGCGGTCAAAGATCGTGCGGATCGTGTGGTAGTCAAGCTGCCTGGCCATGCGCGCCTTATTCCTGCTTCGGGGGCGGCCCGCAAGCGGTCAGAACCGCGCGATGGTGTCGGCGGTGAACCGGACATACCCGTCGGTCTGGTGTTTGAGATGCGGCTGCAGACGGGCATGCAGGGCGGGCAACTGGTGGAACGGCACCTGCGGCAGGACATGGTGTTCGGTGTGATAGGGCATGTTCCACGCCAGGAACCGCACCAGACGGCTGGTATGGGTGGTGCGGGTGTTGTCCAGCATGTCCGCCACCTTGGGGCAGCGGCCATGTTCGGCCATCAGGTACAGGCGCAGCACCGGCTGACCCAGCGCCACAGGCAGAAGCCAGACCCAGAAAACCAGGGGGGTCACCACAAGGCTTGCCAGCGCGGCGGTATAGATGCCCAGCATCCAGCGCGCCTCGCGCGTCAGGCGGGGTTTGGCGCGGTCGGGCAGATAGTCGCCCTGCGGCCGGCCCATGGCGTTTTGCCACAGCACCCGCGCCATGCCGGACCAGTAGGGCCAGCCCGAGACATGGAGCAGGAACGGCCCCCAGCGGTCGAGACGCCCGTCGTAATCGGCCAGTTCGGGATCGCGCCCGTCGATATTGGTGTGGCGGTGATGGGCCAGGTGGAAATAGCGGAACCATTCGAACGGCAAGAGCAGCACCAGCCCGGCCATGCGCCCGGCCCATTCGTTCAGTGCCTCGGTCGCAAACGGGGTCTTGTGCGTGGCCTCGTGCTCCAGCGTGAACAGGAAGGCCAGCGCGACGCCCTGCAGCGGCAGCAGCGCCCACCAAAGCGGCCAGCCCTGCGCGATCCAGACGGTGCACAGGGCGATTCCGCCGACATGCCCCGCCAGATGCCGCAGGCCTGCGGCATCGCTGCGCCGGGTCAGCGCTGCAACCGTGTCGGGCGACAGGCTGGCAAGGAACGTCCTGTGATCCATGGACGGACTGTCCGGTACCGGGCCCCGCGTGTCAAACAATGCGCAAAAACCGGGTCGTGCCCCGCGCGGCGGTTGGCTACCTCTGGGACAACGGATCAGGAGACAGAGATGGCCCAGGACGACGCCAACACCGGCTACCACTACAACGTCATGCGCCGCGCCATCGAGGCGGCGGACCGGCTGGGGCCGCAGGCCTCGCTCGACGCGCTGGCGGGCGAGATGGGGATGAGTGCGGCGCATTTCCAGCGGCTTTTTACCCGCTGGGTCGGGGTCAGCCCCAAACGCTACCAGCAATACCTGACGCTGGGGCATGCCAAGGCGCTGCTGGCCGAACGCTTTACCACGCTGGAGACGGCGCATGCCACGGGTCTGTCCGGTGGCGGGCGGTTGCACGACCTGTTCCTGCGCTGGGAGGCGATGAGCCCCGGCGATTATGCCAAGGCGGGCAATGGGCTCACGATCTACTGGGGCTGGTTCGAAAGCCCCTTTGGTCCCGCGCTGGTCATGGGCACCGACAAGGGCATCTGCGGTATCGGCTTTGCCTCCGAGACGACCGAGGCGGAGGCGATGGAGGATCTTGTGGGGCGCTGGCCACGGGCAAGCTTTGTCGAGGACCCGATGCGCCTGCGGCCCTGGGTGCTGGCGGCGTTCGGAGTGACGCGGGACGAACCGGTGCCGCTGTTCATGATCGGCGCGCCGTTCCAGATCAAGGTGTGGGAGGCGCTGATGCAGATCCCCTCGGGCCATGTCACCACCTATTCCGAAATCGCCCAGACCATCGGCCATCCCAAGGCGGTACGCGCGGTGGGCACCGCGGTGGGCCGCAACCCGGTCAGCTACCTGATCCCCTGCCACCGTGCCCTGCGCAAGTCCGGGGGCCTTGGCGGCTATCACTGGGGTCTGCCGGTGAAACGCGCCATCCTCGCCTGGGAGGCGGCGCGGCTGGAGGCATAAATCGGTTTGGTGACGGGCAATGCCATGGTATGGTTCTCCCCATAATTGTGAAGGAGATGTTTTCATGGCCATTCCATCCACAGGATTTGTCATTCACGTCAAACGGTTGCGTACCGAGAAACGTGGCAGCGGCAGCGGGACCCGTTATCGAACGGTTGGAGAATACGCATGTTATTTCAACGGTTCCCGCCTGACAGCGCCGGATCTGTCCGGGGCCACTGTCGAACCGCGTGGGCCTGGGGACAACTCGTCGACCGGGCGGACATACGGTCGGTGCATCGAACCTGGCAAATATCAGCTGGGTACACATGACGGCACCAAATACGATACCTTCGGGTACAAGAAAAACGCGCGACCCCGCCCGGGAATCTATGTGCATGACACGCAAGATCGGACCGCGATCCTGATTCACATGGGATCCGGTTTCAAGGCGTCGGTGGGGTGCATCAACATCACCGGTTCGATCGTCGGCCCGCACGATGACATCGGGCCGAACACCAGCTTTGCCAGGATGGAAGCGTTCATCAACGCAATGAAATCGCGGGTGCCCGGCTTTCCGTCCTCCGGCGCAAGGCGGCTGCAGGATGCCTGGCTGGTGATCAGTTGATATGCGAAGCCGCATGAACGGGCCTTGACGCGTTTTCGCGCGAAAAGACTTGGTGTCCGCTGATCTTTTTTGTGTTCGGCTTGCGTGCGGTCTCATCGTTCCGAAGAATGACTTTGGGCATTTGACGGCTGAAACTTGCCGGTGGAACGTCGGTTCCAGCGGCTGTGCTGCGGCCAATCCATTGATTTTTAAAAGATTACCCGGTTTCGAGGATGTTGCCGGCCAATCGGCTTTGATCCGCCGATTTCCCCATGACAAAAGTCGCGTCGCGCGGCACAAAAGCGTATCTTACCACAGAAGCCCTGCAATGGGCCGGATCAAGAGGCATGACATGACCCGAGCACGCAACACCCTTATTCTGTCCACCGTCGCCCTTGTGGGCCTTGGCGCCTGCACCACCGGGCCGCTGTTCGACGACAGCGATCCGAACCGCCAGGCCAAGCAGGGCGCGTTGATCGGCGCGGCCACGGGCGCCCTGGCCGGTTCGCTGGCGGGGCGCGGTGCCGACAGCGCCGAACGCCGCCGTGTCACCGTTGCCGGGGCCGTTGTGGGCGCCGCCGCCGGGGCTGCCATCGGCAACCAGCTGGACAAGCAGGAGGCCGAACTGCGCCAGAGCCTTGGCAGCGACACCTCCATCCGCAACACCGGCGACCGGCTGATCGTCACCATGCCGCAGGACATCCTGTTCGCCACCGACAGCGCCGAGCTGCGCCCGACTCTGCAGGCCGATCTGCGCACCGTGGGCCAGAGCCTGCTGGCCTATCCCGACACCACCGTCCAGGTGATCGGCCATACCGACAATACCGGCGACGCGTCGTACAATCTGGGCCTGTCGCAGCGCCGCGCCGAAGCGGTGGCCAGCGTCCTGCGCAGCGAAGGCGTACCCGGCGGGCGCGTGCAGACCTTTGGCCGCGGCGAGGATCAGCCCATCGCGTCGAACCTGACGCCCGAAGGCCGCGCGCAGAACCGCCGCGTGGAAATCGTGATCCTGCCCAACGCCTGATCTGCGCGCCCCGGCACAGAGGCCCTGCAGCGCCGCGGCTTGCCGCGGCGTTTTCATGCCGTAGGTAAGGCCCTGCAACCATGTGGGAGAACACCATGACCGACATCACCCTGCTGGGCCTCTGCGGCTCCTTGCGCGCGGCGTCGACCAACCGGCTCTTGATGCTTGAGGCCGCGCGGCGGCTGGCCCCGGCCAGCTTTGTCGAAGGCGACATCCGCTTTCCGCTGTTCGACGAGGATATCCAGAACGGCCCCGGTATCCCCGCAGCGGTGCAGGATCTGGCCGACCGGATCGCGGCGGCGGATGCGGTGCTGGTGGTGACGCCGGAATACAACAAGGGCATCTCGGGCGTGCTCAAGAACGCGCTGGACTGGATCAGCCGCGTCGAGGGCAACCCCTGGAAGGACAAGCCGGTGGCGCTGTTGTCGGCAACGGCGGGCCGGTCGGGCGGCGAGCGGGCGCAGAACATGACACGGCTGTGCCTGGCACCGTTCCGCCCGCGCATCGTCAACGGGCCGGAGGTGCTGGTGGGCCAGACCCGCGACCAGTGGGATGCCGAAGGCCACCTGACCAACGAGCGCGGCATCGCCCTGTTGGACGAACAGATGGCGGCGCTGAAGCGCGAAGTTGCGATGCTGCGGGCTCAGATCTGATTGGAGATCTCGATCAGGTTGCCGTCGGGATCCCTGATGTAAACCGACATCAGCGGCCCCGCGGCCCCGGTACGGCGCACCGGGCCGTCCAGGATGTCGATCCCGCGTTCCGCAAGCGTGACCTGCCAGTCGTCGAGGCGCGTTGCGCTGAGAAAGCACAGGTCCGCCGCACCGGGCGCAGGCCGGGCGGCGTGCGGCGTGAACTCCTGCCCCGCGACATGCAGGTTGATCTTTTGCGCGCCAAAACGCAGCGCCAGCCGGGTGGAGCCGTCGGTGGCGGCAAAGCGCTCGACCTCCATGCCCAGCACATCGGCATAGAACCGGCAGCTGCGGTCGGGATCGGTGACGGTCAGCACCAGATGGTCGAGTGACTGGACGCTGGGCGGCATGGCTGGAATAACGCTCCGGACAGAAAGGATCAGCCCATGCAGGATGTGCCGCCCGACGCGCTGCGTCAATCCGACGTGATGGACCCGATGCGCGCCCGCGCGTTCGAGATCGCCCTGGGGCAGGTGCCCCGGATCGAGCCCGGGACAGCCCTGCCGCCATTCTTTCACCAGTTGTATTTCTGGGACGCCCGGCCGCCCTCGTCGCTGGGCCGCGACGGCCATCCCGCGGTGGGCGGCTTCATCCCCGATCTGGGGCTGCCGCGGCGGATGTGGGCCGGCGGCGCGCTGGACTTTGCCGCGCCGTTGCGGGCCGGCCGGCCCGCGGAAAAGCTCAGCCGCATTGCCGAGATCAGCCGCAAGACCGGACGCAGCGGCCCGCTGGGCTTTGTCACACTGGTGCATGAAATCCGGCAGGAGGGGCGGCTTTGCGTCACCGAACGCCAGGATCTGGTCTATCGCGCGGACCCTGACCCGGACGCGCCGCGCCCTGCCGCGCCGCAGGCACCTGTGGATGCCGAAACCGTGGTGCCGGTGGCGTTCGACAGCACACTGCTTTTCCGCTACTCGGCGCTGACCTTCAACGGCCACCGCATCCATTACGACCTTGACTATGCGCGGGACGTCGAAGGCTATGCCGGGCTTGTGGTGCATGGCCCCCTGCTGGCCCAGCTTCTGATGCTGGAGGCGGCCCGGCAGGGGCCGCTGGCCCGGTTCGAATTCCGCGCCACGGCCCCGCTGATGCATGGCGAAACCGCCGAACTGTGCCGGCGGTCTGACCAGATGTGGGTCAGGGGCCCGGGCGGGCGTCAGTGCATGTCGGCCCGGGTCACGTGGGGCTGAACGCTCAGCAGCCGGTGCCGTGCACGACAACCCGCACGGTGCGCAGCAGCACGGTCAGGTCGGTGACAAAGGACAGGCGGCGCAGGTAATCGCTGTCGAACCCGGCGCGCTCGGCAAAGCTGCACTCGTTGCGCACGGAAATCTGCCAGAACCCGGTGATGCCCGGACGCAGCGCGTAATACGCGGTGCCGGGATACAGTTCGCGCTGGCACACCATCATCGGACGCGGCCCCACCAGCGACATGTCGCCCCGCAGCACGTTCCACAGCTGGGGCAGCTCGTCCAGCGAGGTCTTGCGGATCACGTGGCCGATGCGGGTGATGCGCGGATCGTGGCGCAGTTTCTGGTTGCGGTCCCATTCGGCCTTGGCCGAGGGATTGTCCTGCAGGTAGGCAGCCAGAAGCTTGTCGGCATTGGGCACCATGCTCCGCAGCTTCCACATGTAGAAGATGCGCCCGTGACGACCCACGCGCTTTTGCAGGTAGATGGGCGAATGCCCGTCCAGGGCGATCAGCGCGGACAGGATCAGCAGAACCACCAGAACGGGCAGCGCCGCGATCAGGACAAGGCTGACGTCAAGGACGCGCTTGAACAGGTTCCGATAGGCCGATGCCCCGGTGGAGGCGATCAGGGCCTCGTCGATCAGGGTTTCGATCTTTGCCGCTGGCAGCGGCTGGCGAAGATGCAGTGTCAAGATGACCTCCCGCAGTCAATCGTTGACGGAGAACGCAAAGATGTTGGATCTGGTGCTGTCCGGAATGGCGCAGACGCGACGGTACAGTCGTCGGTCAGGCCAACGTTGCGGGCGCTTCAGCCCGGTTTCAGATTTTCAGGACGTTACGAGCAGATCGCAGCAGTCTTACCGTTTACTCCCAGATGGCAGCACCAACC
Organism: Alphaproteobacteria bacterium; assembly: GCA_030425925.1. Taxonomy (GTDB): domain Bacteria; phylum Pseudomonadota; class Alphaproteobacteria; order Rhodobacterales; family Rhodobacteraceae; genus JAUHZO01. Next base: position 60,597 of record JAUHZO010000004.1, read on the forward strand.
CCCAAGTGCCATGTTACGCGAAATCAGACGAAAATGTGTCCCTTCGCTCGATTGGGATGGTTATGCAGCCCGCCCGGCGACGCGTCAACACGCGGATCTGGTCGCAACCATAGGGTGAAACAGGTTGCATGGTCGCGGCTTGGATGTCACTCCCGTGGCCCGGGTTCAGATATGCGCCGCCGCCGCGCATTTTCCCCCTGCGCACCGTCAGTGTCGATGCCGTTCGCCGGGACCGCCGCGATGCAGAACCCAGGAAGCGAACAAAGGCGGCGTTGATACAATCAATGCGCTCATCCGCATAGCATTGTCCTGCGAACGGCGACAATCCTGTCCGGTCATCCTCGCCGTTTCCCCTACCCGAGGGATGGGTACGGGAAGTTTGTCATTTTCGTGACGGCCTGCGCGTCGGCGTCGAAACAATCGAATCGGCCTCGTCAGCCCCCATTTCGCGGCAGGATCAGCTGGATTTGCGGCAGACCGGGAAATGTTGGCGGAGGGTGCCGCGATGCGGATCGGATCGACTTGTCGAGGTGTTTTCGACAATTTTGGCGCGAATGCGTAGCTCACGAAATGTTACAAGACCGGTCGAGGCGTGACCCGGCCCGCCCGAATCGGGCCGCTGCAGTGCCGCGAATCCGCCCGGTTTGGCCACATTCGTGCCCCATTCCCCCGTCGCCGCACCCGAAATGCGGCAGCCCGACAGGGCCGCCACGGTGTTGCAAGGCAGGGCGGGCATGGATATGTCCGGGCGGCATCAAGGTTTGCACGGGAAACGCGAAACGTGACCAATCACCTGTATTCCGGGGACCTGCCGGACGATCTGGACCTTGGCCCGGTGGTGGCCATCGATTGCGAAACCATGGGCCTCAACCCGCAGCGCGACCGGCTTTGCGTGGTGCAGTTGTCGGGCGGTGACGGGCACGCCCATCTGGTGCAGATCGCCCGCGGCCAGACCACAGCACCCAACCTGGAACGGTTGCTGACCGAGCCCGACGTGCTCAAGCTGTTCCATTTCGGACGGTTCGACATTGCCGCGATGTACCACGCCTTTGGCGCGTTGGCGCAGCCGGTCTATTGTACCAAGATCGCCAGCCGCATGGTGCGGACCTATACCGACCGCCACGGCCTGAAGGCGCTGACGCAGGAATTGCTGGGGGTCGACATCTCGAAACAGCAGCAATCCAGCGACTGGGGGGCCGGCAGCCTGACCGACGCCCAGCTGGATTATGCCGCGTCGGACGTGCTGTACCTGCACCGCCTGCGCGAGGCGCTGGACGCGATGCTGGCGCGCGAGGGCCGCACGGCGCTGGCCCGGTCCTGTTTCGATTTTCTGCCGACCCGGGCGCTTCTGGATCTGGAAGGCTGGCCCGAAACCGACATCTTTGCCCATGCCTGAGGCGCGGGGCTGAGCCATGGCGCGGGCGGCGGGATCCTATTCGCGGATCGTGGCCTGGCTCAAGGTCCTGCTGCCCCTGGTGGCGCTGGCGCTGTTGTCGACGCTGTTCCTGCTGTCGCGCAGCAACGAACCCGCGCTGGACGTGCCCTTTGCCGAGGCGCTGGGCGCGGGCGAGACCGCGCGCGAGCGGATCGGTGCGCCGTTCTTTTCCGGCACGACTGCCCGTGGCGATGCGCTGACCATGACGGCCAGCGCCGCCCGGCCTCAGGGTGCCGGCGTGATCGAGGCCGATGCGCTCAGCGCCCGGCTGCTGCTGTCGGATGGCAGCCGGATCGAGCTGCGGTCGGACCGGGCGACGCTGGAGGACGAAAGCCGCTCGGCCACGCTGTCGGGCGACGTGCAGATCACCAGTTCCAACGGCTATGTCCTGTCCACCGACGCCCTGTGGTCCAGCATCGAACGGACCGAGGCGCAAAGCCTTGGACCGGTGACGGGCAGCGGGCCGCATGGCACGCTCAGCGCCGGCCGGATGCGCATCGAAGAGGCAGCGGGCACGGGCGACGTGCAATTTCTGTTCACCGGCGGTGTAAAGCTGGTATACGACCCGCAGCCTTGAGAAGAGTACCGTCATGATCCGTGCCATTGCCCTTGTCGTTCTGCTGCTTTCCCCGGGTCTGGCCGCCGCGCAGGGCACCAATGTCGCCTTCGGCGCGATGGAGCGCGATGCGGATGCGCCGGTCGAGGTCACGGCAGACTCGCTGTCGGTGAACCAGTCCGACGGCACGGCGATCTATGCCGGCAATGTCATCGTGGCACAGGGTGACATGCGGCTGGCGGCAGACCGGGTCCGGGTGGTCTATTCCGAATCCGCGGGTCGGATCGAACGCATGGAGGCCACCGGCGGGGTCACGCTGGTCAGCGGCGAAGAGGCCGCCGAGGCCGAGCGCGCGGATTACAACATCGACGACGGCACGGTTGTGATGTCGGGCAATGTGCTGCTGACACAGGGCCCCAACGCGCTGACTTCGCAGCGCATGGTGGTCAATCTCGACACCGGCACCGCGCAGATGACCGGCCGGGTCCGTACCGTGATCCAGCAGGGCACCGGCCAGTGACGCCGCGCCCCGTGCTGAAGGTGACCGAGGGCGGCAGCGGGCTGCGCGTCAACCATCTGCGCAAGAGCTATCGCAAGCGCGTGGTGATCCGTGATGTGACGCTGCGGCTGGACCGCGGCGAGGTGGTGGCGCTCCTGGGCCCCAACGGGTCGGGCAAAACGACATCGTTCTATGCGATTGCGGGTCTGGTCAATCCCGATGCGGGTCAGGTGATCATCGACGGGCGCGATGCGACCTGGCTGCCGATGTATCGCCGCGCGCGCCTGGGCATCGGCTATCTGCCGCAGGAAATGTCGATCTTTCGCGGGCTCAGCGTCGAGGACAATATCGGCGCCGTGCTGGACATTGCGGAACGCGACCGCCATCGCCGCCGCGAAAGGCTGGAGGAGTTGCTGGGCGAGTTTTCCATCGAACATCTGCGCCGCGCCCCCGCGCTGGCCCTGTCGGGCGGTGAACGGCGCCGGGTGGAGATTGCCCGCTGCCTGGCAGCCGACCCGAAATACCTGCTGCTGGACGAACCCTTTGCCGGGGTCGACCCGATCAGCGTGGGCGATATCCGCCATCTTGTGTCCGATCTGAAGAAACGCGGCATCGGCGTGCTGATCACCGATCACAACGTGCGCGAGACGCTGGAAATCGTCGACCGCGCCTATATCCTGCACGACGGCCATGTGCTGATGTCCGGCACGCCGGAAGACGTGGTGCGCAACGAAAACGTCCGCCGCGTCTATCTGGGTGACAGTTTCCGCATGTCGTGACGCCACAGCCTGTGGCGGAACAACCCGCTCACCATTTTCGCCGGTTTCGATTGACAGCGCATGGGCTTGTCTTCTCAAATGGAGGAATGGCACTCCGCACGTCTGCATGTCCGATCGCGGCCGCCCCGGTTTCCGGGGGCCGTCGTGTACAGACTGCAGCAGCGGGGCGCTATTCCTGAACCGGCAAGGTGGCGCGCGGGGCGAAGGCCCCCGTGTCGCTGACGAAGTCGCAAAGAAAAGGACAAGACATGCAGTATCAGATCACAGGAATGCATATCGACGTAGGTGAGGCCCTGCAGACCCATGTGAAGGACGAGCTGGCCTCGGTGCTTCACAAATACGCCCAGCGCCCCACCGACGCCGCCGTGACCTTTTCCAAAAGCGCCCATGAATTCGTCTGCGAGACGACAGTGCATCTGTCCAGCGGACTGACCGCTGCCGCCAAGGCCCATGCGACCGAGATCTATGCCGCCTTCGACGCCTGCGCCGAAAAGATGGACAAGCAGCTGCGCCGCTACAAGCGCCGCCTCAAGGACCACCACAAGGATCGCGCAACTCCTGTTGAACTTGTGGGTGCGTCCTCGTATATCCTCGCGCGCGAGCCGGAGTCGGAGGACGATGAACCGGAGACGCTGCAGCCCATCATCGTGGCGGAGATCGAAACCCGGATCCCGTCGCTGAGTGTGGGTGAGGCCGTGATGCAGATGGAACTGGCCGGGGCCCCCGTGCTGGTGTTCCGCAACGAGAAAAAGGATGGCGTGAACGTCGTGTACCGCCGGGAGGATGGCAATATCGGCTGGATCGATCCGTGATCCCCTGCCGCGCAGCTCCGGACCGACCGACGCCCCTGACAGCCGACCGAACGGACCAAGCATGAAATTCCTTGACCTTTTGAAACCCGAGGCCGTGAAGGTCATCACAGCGGCATCGAGCAAGAAACGTCTGATGCATGACGTGGCCGAGCTTGTGGCGCAGGCTTATGACCTGCAGGCCGAGGCCGTGGTGGAGGCCCTGATGGAGCGCGAGTCGCTGGGGCCGACGGGTGTCGGCCATGGCGTGGCGCTGCCGCATGCGCGTCTGCCCGGGCTGGACAGCGTGATCGGGGCGTTTCTTCTGCTGGAAAAGCCGATCCCGTTCGACGCGGTGGACCGCCAGCCGGTGGACGTGGTGTTTGCCCTCTTCGCCCCCGAAGAGGCGGGGGTCGAGCATCTCAAGGCGCTGGCGCTGGTATCGCGCAGTTTGCGGGACCAGAGCCTGTGCCGCAAGCTGCGCGCCAATCATGACGCGGCGACGCTGTTCGCCATCCTTACGGAATCGGAATCGGAACAGGCGGCCTGACCCTTCGGGTCAGGCCTCTGACACGCCCGCTTCGGCAAAAGTGGCCATGCCGTTGTGACACGCCAGGGCGGCGCGCAGGATGCCCAGCGCCAGCGCGGCGCCCGATCCCTCGCCCAGCCGCATCTCGAAATCCAGCACCGGCACCTTGCCCAGTGCCGTCAGAAGACGGCGGTGGCCGGGTTCAGACGACGCATGTCCGACAAGGCAGTGCTGCAGCAGCCGGGGATCCGTGGCGTGCAGCACCGCGGCGGCGGCGGTGCAGATGAAGCCGTCCAGCAGCACCGGGATCCGCGCCGCGCGTGCCGCAAGGACTGCACCGCAGATCGCGGCCTGTTCACGCCCGCCCAGCCGGGCCAGCGCCTCCATCGGGCTGCAGGGCGTGTGCCGCGCGATGCCTGCGGCGATGGCGGCGCGCTTGCGCGCCATGCCTTCGGCGTCCGACCCGGTGCCGGGCCCGGTCCAGTCCGCCGGATCGCCCCCGAACAGCGCCAGGCACAGGGCCGCCGCCACGGTGGAGTTGCCGATCCCCATCTCGCCCAGGACCAGCACATCGGCTCTGGGATCGACGGCGGCAGCCCCGGCGTTCAGCGCCCCCAGCGTCTCGGTCCCGGTCATTGCCGGGGCCTGGGTGAAATCCGCGGTGGGGTGGTCAAGCTCCAGCGCGATCACCTGCAGATCGGCGCCGTTGAGCGTGCACAGCTGGTTGATCGCCGCGCCGCCATGATGGAAATTGTCCACCATCTGCGCCGTGACTGCCTGCGGAAAGGGGTTCACGCCCTGCGCGCAGACGCCGTGATTGCCGGCAAAGATCAGGGCTTGTGCCCGCGCGATTCGGGGCTGCGCCGTGCCGCGCCATGCGGCCAGGAACAGGGCCAGCTCTTCCAGCCGGCCCAGCGCACCCGGCGGCTTGGTCAGGCTGTTCTGGCGGGCCAACGCGGCGTCGCGCGCGGCAATGTCGGCGGTGGGCAGGCCGTCGGCCAGCCCGGCGATATCGGAGAGACGTTCGATCTTCATCATTTCACTTTCAGGGGCAGGCCGGCCACGGCAAGGGTCACCTCGTCGGCGGCGGCGGCGATGCGCTGGTTGAGGTCTCCGGCGGCGTCGCGAAAGGCGCGGGCCAGCGCGTTTTCCGGCACGATGCCCATCCCGGTTTCGTTGCTGACAAGCACCACGGGGGAGGTCTGGGCGCGCAGCGCGGCAAGCAGCCGGTCGGTTGCCGCCTGCCAGTCCGCGTCGGCCAGCATCAGGTTGGTCAGCCACAGGGTCAGGCAATCCACCAGCCGCGGCCGCCCGTCGGTCTGCGCCAGGGCACCCGGCAGGTCCAGAGGTTCGGCGATGGTGACCCAATCGGCACCGCGCCGTGCCTGGTGGCGGGCGATCCGGTCCGCCATCTCGGCATCAAACGCCTGGGCGGTGGCGATATAGACCGCCGGGCTCCCCAGTTCGAGCGTGCGCGCCTCGGCCAGCGCGCTCTTGCCGGACCGCGCGCCGCCAGTGAAGAGATGAATGCTGGCCATTGTGCCTCTTGTTCCTGTCGGCCCGACAAAGCAGAAACGGGCGAAGCGGGAAAGGGAAAATGCGACCATGCAGTTTGGCGGGGCGACAGGCGGACGGCGGGTCTTTGTCCCGGGCCATTTCGGCGAGCTGCTGCAGGGCCGTCTGGGGCCGTCGGGTCCGGTTGTTCTGGTGACGCTGCCCTGCGCAAAACTGGGTGTGCGGGGGCTGTGGCGACCGGGGCGGTTTGCCGTGTCGGGCACCGGGCTGAGCCCGGCCCGCGCCCGGGCTTTCCTGGCCGATCTGGGGCTGCCGCGGCGCGGTAAAATCCGGCTGAAGGGGCTTGCCCCGCCGGGATCGGGCACCGGCGTGTCCACCGCGGCGCTGGTGGCGCTGGCGCGGCTGGCGGGCTGGCGGGGCCCGGTCGAGACTCTGGCCATGGCCTGCCGCGCCGCCGAGGGGGCCACGGACCCGTTGATGTTTGCCGGGGGCGGCGCGCTGCTCTGGGCCTCCCGCGCGGCGCAGCGGGTGGAGACCGGACCGCACCTGCCGCCCTGCACGATCCTTGGCGGGTTCTGGGGGCCGCCGCTGCGGACTTGTGCCGGGGATGACCGTTTTGCCGACATTGCCGATCTGGTGGCCGACTGGCGTCAGGCGACAACGCTGGCGTCTTTTGCCGCGCTGGCCTCGGAAAGTGCGGCGCGCAATGCGGCGCTGCGCGGCCCGGGCAAAGACCCGACCCCGCGGCTGGCCGCCGAGACCGGCGCGCTGGGCTGGTGCGCGGCCCATACCGGCAATGCCCGCGGCCTGATCTTTGCCCGCGATGCCGTGCCCGCAGAGGCCGGAACCGTCCTGCGCCGTGCCGGGCTGCGCGGCGTGCTGCGCTTTGACGTGGGGGCAGACCGGACATGAGCTTTGCCTCGATGATGCTGGTGGCCATGGCCATCGACGCCCTGCTGGGCTGGCCCGAGGCGCTGTATCGCCGCATCGGGCATCCCGTGACCTGGCTGGGGGCGCTGATCGCGGCGCTGGACACGCGCTGGAATGGCCGTGCGCGGCCGCTGGCGGCGGGGGCGGTTGCCACGGCGGCGGTGGTTCTGGCCGCGGCCTTCCCGGCGGCGCTGGTCCAGGCGGTCCTGCCAAAGGGCTGGGTCGGGATCGTGCTGGGCGGCGTGCTGGCCTGGCCGCTTGTGGCGCTGCGGTCGATGCATCAGCATGTGGCCGCGGTGGCCGATCCGCTGCAAGCCGGCGACCTGGACAGGGCACGCGGTGCCGTGGCGATGATCGTGGGCCGCGATCCGGCGCAGCTGGACGAGGCCGGGATCGCCCGTGCCGCGCTGGAAAGCCTGGCCGAGAACAGCAGCGACGGCATTGTTGCACCGGTGTTCTGGGGTGTGGTCGCGGGGCTGCCGGGGATTGCGGCCTACAAGGCGGTGAACACGCTTGATTCGATGATCGGCCACCGCACGCCGCGGCACGAGCGTTTTGGCAAGGTCGCCGCACGGCTGGACGATCTGGTGAACCTGATCCCGGCGCGGCTGACCGCGGGGCTGATGGCTCTGGTCTCCGGGCGCATGGGCCGGGCGCTGGCGGTGATGGCGCGGGATGCGTCGCGTCATCGTTCGCCCAATGCGGGCTGGCCCGAAGCAGCGCTGGCCGGGGCGCTGGTCGTCCGGCTGTCCGGGCCGCGTGTCTATGCCAGCCGCATCGCGGATGAACCCTATGTCAACGCCGACGCCGCCGATCCGTCGCCGCTGGACCTGACCCGCGGGCTGAGGCTTTATGCCCGGGCGATGGCGGCGCTGGCGGGACTGGTGGCGCTGGTGGCGGTCCTGGGGGGATGATGCGCGATCACGGCGGCAATATCGACGCGGCGCAGGCCAAGTATGGCGGCGAGGACTGGATCGACCTGTCCACGGGCATCAACCGCGTTCCCTATCCGCTGCCGCAGATCCCCGCGTCCTGCTGGCAGCGCCTGCCCACCGCGGCGGACAAGGCCGCCCTGATGGAGGTCGCGGCGCGGGCGTTTGGCACCCGCGCCCCGGGTCTGGCGCTGGCCGGGGCGCAGGCCGCGATCCAGATGATCCCGGCGCTGACCCCGTGCGGGCATGCCAAGGTGCTGGGGCCAACCTATAACGAACATGCCGGGGCGTTGCGCGAGCAGGGCTGGACGGTGCAGGAGGTGACCTGCGCCAGCGATCTTGGCGGTGCCGATCTGGCGGTGGTGGTCAACCCCAACAACCCCGATGGCCGTCACCTGTCGCCCGCCGGCCTGCTGGCCCTGGCCGACACTGTCGGGCGGCTGGTGGTGGACGAAAGCTTTGCCGACCCGCGGCCCGACCTGTCGGTGGCCGATCTGGCCAGCGACCGGATCGTGGTGCTGCGCTCATTCGGCAAGTTCTGGGGGCTTGCGGGGGTGCGGCTGGGCTTTGCCTTTGCCGGAGAGGACGTGGTGGCGCAGCTGGCCGCGCTGGCCGGGCCATGGCCGGTGTCGGGGGCGGCGCTGAGGATCGGGCAGGTGGCGCTGGACGATGCCGAGTGGCGGGCGCAGACCATCACCCGTCTGCGCGCCGAAACGTCGCGCATCGACGCGCTGGCGGCGCAGGCCGGCTGGGCGCTGGTGGGCGGGACCGAACTGTTCCGGCTTTATGACACGCCCGACGCGGCGCAGGCCCAGACACATCTGGCGCGGCATCGGATCTGGACCCGGATTTTCCCTTATTCCCGGGGCTGGATTCGTCTGGGCCTGCCCGGCACGCCGGACGAATGGGCCCGGCTGGCGGCCGCCCTTGCGAGGCCCGCCCGGGGCTGAGCGGTCAGATCACCAAAGCGATGCGGCGCAGCGCCTCGGTGATGTTCTCGATGCTGTTGGCATAGGAAAACCGGACATGGCCTTCGCCCCAGCGGCCAAAGGACGTGCCCGCGATCGTCGCCACCCCGGCCTTGTCCAGGAACAGGTCCTGCGCCGCCTTTGCCGTCAGACCGGTGCCGGTGATGTTGGGAAAGGCATAGAACGCGCCTGCCGCGTCGGCACATCGCACGCCGGGCAGCGCGTTGAGCCCGTCCACGATCACCTTGCGGCGCGCGTCGAACGCGGCGACCATGTCGCGCACGGCGTCCTGCGGTCCGGTCAGGGCGGCCAGCCCGGCATATTGCGCCGAAGCGTTCACGCAGGAATGATCGTTGATGCACAGCCGCGTGACATGCTCTACCGCGGCATCCGGCCAGACGGCGTAGCCCAGCCGCCAGCCCGTCATGGCATAGGTCTTGGACCAGCCGTCCAGCAGGATCACCCGGTCGCGGATCTCGGGATATTGCAGCAGCGAGACATGCTGTCGCCCGTCATACAGCATCTGGCTGTAGATCTCGTCCGACAGGATCGCCACCTGCGGATGCGCCTGCAGACCCGCGACCAGCTTGTCGATCTCGGCCTTGGGCGTGACGCCGCCCGTGGGGTTGGCTGGCGAGTTTATGATGATCAGACGGGTGCGCGGCGTGATCTGGCCCAGCACGTCGTCAGCGGAGAAGGCAAAGCCGTTTTCCTCGCGCAGGGCCATCGGCACCGGGGTCGCGCCGGAATAGCGGATCACCGATTCGTAGATCGGAAAGCCCGGGTTGGGGTAGAGGATCTCGGCCCCCGGCTCTCCGAACATGAGCACCGCAAAGAACATGGTCGGCTTGCCGCCGGGCACGACAACCACGTTGTCGGGGTTCACCTCGACCCCGTGGCGTGTGTTCAGGTCCGCGGCAACCGCCTCGCGCAACACGGGCAGGCCGTTGGCGGGGGTATAGCCGTGATGACCGTCGCGCAGCGCCTTGATCCCGGCCTCGACGATGTGGTCGGGCGTGCGGAAATCCGGCTGACCGATGCCCAGGTTGATGATGTCGCGCCCCTCGGCGGCCAGTTTCTGGGCGCGCGCCAGCACCACGAAAGCCGATTCCGTGCCCAGGCGCGACAGGTTTTCGGCGAATTGCAGACCGGCCATGTGGGTCCCCCTTGTGTCAGGTCGGGCGTTTATCCCGTGAAAACGGGCGCATGGCAATCGCCGCCGCTTTGGGCTTGCGTCGGGCGGTCTGCGGGCCTATATGGGTCTCAACAGCGGCACGCCGGGGTCCACACCCGGGGGCCACCGACACGTTCCGACGGGCCGCTGGCCCGTTTTTTTGTGCCCGGACCAAAAGCCTCTCGAAAGGCTCTGCTGATGACCAACCTGATCGCCAAGACCGCCATGGACATGCGCCTGGCCGAAATCGTGACGCCCGTGATCGAAGACATGGGGTTCGAACTTGTGCGCCTGCGCCTGATGGGCGGCAACACGCCCACATTGCAGATCATGGCCGAGCGTCCGCAAGGCGGGATCGAGGTGGACGAATGCGCCGAGATCTCGACCGCCGTCAGCGCCGTCCTGGATGTCGAGGATCCGATCGTCGACGCCTATACGCTCGAGGTTTCCTCGCCCGGTATCGACCGCCCGCTGACCCGGCTGAAGGATTTCGACACCTATGAAGGCTACGAGGCCAAGCTGGAAACGGCAGACCTGATCGACGGCCGCAAACGCTTTCGCGGCGTGCTGGCCGGGGTCGAGGATGGCGAGGTGCTGATCAATGTCGACGAAGGCACCATCGGGCTGCAATTCGACTGGCTGTCCGACGCCAAGCTCGTCCTGACCGACGAGTTGATCCGCGCCATGCTGCGCGCGCGCAAGGCGGCGCAGGTGGACGAGACGAAGTATGATGAAATCGAGACGGAAATGTCTCGCGAGGAGGAATGACAGATGGCCATCACCTCAGCCAACCAGCTGGAACTGCTGCAGACCGCCGAGGCGGTTGCGCGCGAGAAGATGATCGACCCGGGGCTTGTGGTCGAGGCGATGGAGGAAAGCCTCGCCCGCGCAGCGAAGTCGCGTTACGGCTCGGAAATGGACATCCGTGTGTCCATCGACCGCAAGACCGGGCGGGCGACCTTTACCCGGGTGCGCACCGTGGTCGAAGAAGAAGAGCTGGAGAACTACCAGGCCGAGATGACGGTAGAGACGGCCCGGCAGTACCTGTCCGATCCCAAGGTCGGCGACACGTTCGTCGAAGAGGTTCCGCCGGTTGAACTGGGCCGGATCGCCGCGCAATCGGCCAAGCAGGTGATCCTGCAGAAGGTCCGCGAGGCCGAGCGCGACCGCCAGTACGAGGAATTCAAGGATCGCGCCGGCACCATCATCAATGGCACCGTCAAGCGCGAGGAATACGGCAACGTCATCGTCGACGTGGGCCGGGGCGAGGCGATCCTGCGCCGCAATGAAAAGATCGGCCGCGAAAGCTATCGTCCGTCCGACCGCATCCGCTGCTACATCAAGGATGTGCGCCGCGAGACCCGCGGGCCGCAGATCTTCCTGTCGCGCACCGACCCGCAATTCATGGCCGAACTCTTCAAGATGGAAGTGCCCGAAATCTATGACGGCATCATCGAGATCAAGGCCGTCGCCCGCGACCCGGGCAGCCGCGCCAAGATCGCCGTGATCTCTTATGACGGCTCCATCGACCCTGTCGGGGCCTGCGTGGGCATGCGCGGCAGCCGCGTGCAGGCGGTGGTCAACGAGCTTCAGGGCGAAAAGATCGACATCATCCCCTGGAACGAGGACATGCCGACATTCCTCGTGAACGCGCTTCAGCCCGCCGAGGTGTCGAAGGTCGTCCTGGACGAAGAGGCCGAGCGGATCGAGGTGGTGGTGCCCGACGAACAGCTGAGCCTTGCCATCGGGCGGCGCGGTCAGAACGTGCGTCTGGCAAGCCAGCTCACCGGTCTCGACATCGACATCATGACCGAAGAGGAAGAATCGAAGCGCCGCCAGGCCGAATTCGAAGAGCGCACGCGCCTTTTCATGGACACGCTCGACCTGGACGAGTTCTTTGCCCAGCTTCTGGTGTCGGAAGGCTTCACCAATCTCGAAGAGGTCGCCTATGTGGAGCAGGACGAACTGCTGGTGATCGACGGTGTCGACGAGGATACCGCCGAGGAGCTGCAGACCCGGGCCCGCGAACACCTGGAAGAGCAGGCGCGCAAGGCGCTGGAGCGCGCGCGCGAACTGGGAGTCGAGGACAGCCTGATCGACTTTGACGGCCTGACCCCGCAGATGCTCGAGGCGCTGGCCGAGGACGGCATCAAGACGCTGGAGGATTTCGCCACCTGCGCCGATTGGGAACTGGCCGGCGGCTGGACCACTGTGGACGGGCAGCGGGTCAAGGATGACGGCCTGCTGGAAAAGTTCGACGTCGATCTGGAAGAGGCGCAGAACCTGGTGATGACGGCGCGCGTTCTTCTGGGCTGGGTCGATCCCACCGAGCTTGAAGCCGAGGACGAAGACCTTGACGGCGACCTCGAGACCGACGAGGCCGAAGACGACAGATGACACGCGGGGGGCGGGACAAGACACACGAGGACGGGCCGGAGCGCAAATGCATCGCCACGGGCGAGGTACAGCCGAAACACGGCCTGATCCGTTTTGTTCTGGGCCCCGACGGCACGATCGTGCCCGATCTGGCTGGTAAATTGCCCGGACGCGGCGTATATGTTGCCTCCAGTCGCGCCGCTCTGGATCGGGCCGCCGCCAAGGGTCTGTTCGCGCGGGCGCTGCGGCAGCCGGTAAAGGTGCCCGAGGGTCTTTCTGCGCTTGTGGAACAGATGCTGGTGCGGCGGGTGGTGGACCTGATCAGCCTGACGCGCAAATCCGGCGATGCGGTGACGGGGTACGAAAAGGTGAAGGACTGGCTTGCCAAGGAAGAGGCGACGGTCCTGATCCAGGCCGAGGATGGCTCGGCCCGGGGGAAATCGAAACTGAGCACGCCTTATGGCGGCGACTATATCGGCTGGCTGAGCGCGGATGAGCTTGGCATGGCGTTCGGGCGGCAAACGGTGATACACGCCGCGCTTGGCGCTGGTGGACTCAGCGCGCGTGTTGTAGAGGAAGCCCAGCGATTGAAAGGCATACGTATCGGGGCTGCCGATGCGGACCGTGGCGGCAGGGGCCGCCCTGAAAGGATGAAGAAGCTTAATGAGCGATAACGACGGCAAGAAAACGCTTGGTCTCCGCGGTGGACCCCGCTCGGGCAATGTGAAGCAGAGCTTCAGTCATGGCCGGACCAAGAACGTCGTGGTGGAAACCAAGCGCAAGCGCGTGGTGGTGCCAAAGCCGGGGGCCGGCGGCGGCAAGGGGACGGGCGGCGGTGTCGGCGGGTCCGGGGGCAAGCGCCCCGCCGGGATTTCCGACGCCGAGATGGAGCGCCGGCTGAAGGCGCTGCAGGCGGCCAAGGCGCGTGAGGTCGAGGAACAGGCCAAGCGTGAGGCCGAGGAAAAGGCCCGCGCCGAAGAGCGCGAGCGTCTGCGCGCCGAGAAGGAACAGAAAGAGCGCGAGCAGCGCGAGGCCGAGGAACGCGCCCGCGCCAAGGCCGAAGAGGAAGAGCGCAAGAAGCGCGAGGCCGAGGAAAAGGCCAAGGCGGCGGCGGTTGCGGCCGCAGCCCCGGCGCCCAAGGCCGAAGAGGCTCCGGCCCGGGCCAAGCCCAAGGAAAAGGAAGCGCCGCGCCGGGTCGAAGCCGACCGCACCGACCGCGACGATCGCGGCCGCGGCCGAGGCCGCGACGAAGGCGGTCGCCGCGCGGGCAAGCTGACGCTGAACAGCGCGCTGTCGGATGGCGAAGGCGGGCGGCAGAAATCGCTTGCGGCGATGAAGCGCAAGCAGGAACGCCAGCGCCAGAAGGCCATGGGCGGCCAGCAGAGCCGCGAAAAGGTTGTGCGCGACGTGCAGTTGCCCGAGGCGATCACCGTGGCCGAACTGGCCAACCGGATGGCCGAACGCGTGGGGGCCGTGGTCAAGTCGCTGATGCAGAACGGCATCATGGCGACCCAGAACCAGACCATCGACGCCGATACCGCGGAACTCATCATCGAGGAATTCGGCCATCGCGTCACCCGCGTGTCCGATTCCGATGTCGAGGACGTGCTGAAGGAAATCGAAGACAAGCCCGAAGATCTCAAGCCGCGCCCGCCGGTCGTGACGATCATGGGCCATGTCGACCACGGCAAGACCTCGCTTCTGGACGCGATCCGCAAGACCAGCGTGACTTCCGGCGAAGCCGGTGGCATCACGCAGCATATCGGCGCCTACCAGGTGACGACCGATGGCGGTTCGGTGCTCAGCTTCCTCGACACGCCGGGCCACGCGGCCTTTACCTCGATGCGGTCGCGCGGCGCGCAGGTGACGGATATCGTCGTGCTGGTGGTGGCTGCGGATGACGCGGTGATGCCGCAGACCGTCGAGGCGATCAACCACGCCAAGGCCGCCAAGGTGCCGATGATCGTGGCGATCAACAAATGCGACAAGCCCTCGGCCAACCCGACCAAGGTGCGCACCGACCTGCTGCAACACGAGGTTGTCGTCGAAGAGATGTCCGGCGACGTGCAGGATGTCGAGGTCTCGGCGATCACCGGGAAGGGTCTGGACGATCTGCTGGAAGCGATTGCGCTGCAGGCGGAAATCCTGGAACTCAAGGCCAATCCCGACCGCGCGGCCGAAGGCGCGGTGATCGAGGCGCAGCTTGACGTTGGGCGCGGCCCGGTGGCCACGGTGCTGGTGCAGCGCGGAACGCTCAAACAGGGCGACATCTTTGTCGTGGGCGAGCAGTACGGCAAGGTCCGCGCGCTGATCAACGACAAGGGCGAGCGCGTGAAAGAGGCGGGGCCGTCGGTGCCCGTCGAGGTGCTGGGCCTGAACGGCACGCCCGAGGCCGGGGACGTCCTGAACGTCGTGGACACCGAGGCGCAGGCGCGCGAGATCGCCGAATACCGCGCCAACCTGGCCAAGGAAAAGCGCGCCGCCGCTGGTGCCGCCACCACGCTCGACCAACTTCTGGCCAAGGCCAAGGAAGACGAGAACGTCCGCGAACTGCCGATCCTGGTCAAGGCCGACGTGCAGGGTTCGTCCGAGGCGATCACCCAGGCGATGGAAAAGATAGGCAACGAAGAGGTGCGGGTGCGCGTGCTGCATTCCGGTGTGGGCGCGATCACCGAAACCGATATCAGCCTCGCCGAAGCCTCTGGCGCGCCGGTGATCGGTTTCAACGTGCGTGCCAACGCGCCGGCGCGGAACGCCGCCAACCAGAAGGGTGTGGAGATCCGCTATTACAGCGTGATCTACGATCTGGTCGACGATGTGAAGGCGGCGGCCTCGGGCCTTCTGTCCAAGGAGGTGCGCGAGAACTTCATCGGCTATGCCGAGATCAAGCAGGTGTTCAAGGTTTCGGGCATCGGCAAGGTGGCGGGCTGTATCGTCACCGAAGGTGTCGCACGGCGTTCCGCGGGTGTGCGCCTGCTGCGCGACAACGTGGTGATCCACGAAGGCACGCTGAAGACGCTCAAACGCTTCAAGGACGAGGTGTCGGAGGTGCAGTCGGGCCAGGAATGCGGCATGGCATTCGAGAATTACGACGATGTCCGCGAACAGGATGTCATCGAAATCTTCGAGCGCGAGGAAATCGAACGCAAGCTGGACTGAGCGCGCATGCGACAATGCGTGCCCATCGCGGCGCAATTGTGAACACCATTCTGCAGATTTAGGGACTCCAGAGGCAAGCGTTGCGTCTTGTAGCAAGAGGGTGAACCAGTGAGGCATCGGCAGAGCAAAGCGTGCATGCCGATGTCACAATTGCCACGGAGCGCGCCATGCCCTTTTCGACAATCCCAGATTTCGGCTTCACCGGGACGATCAGCCCGCTCAGTTTCGGCGCAAGCTTCGCCGTCAACGGCGACGGTTCGCAGTTTGCGGTTGGCGCGCCGCGACACGACGACTTTTCGACCAATCTCGACGCTTTTGGGGCAGCCTATGTCTACAATGGCGATACACCACCAACGCCGCAGACGGCACTGATCCTTCCCCTGCACGAAGGCGGCACCCTCGGTCAGGCACTGGCGATGAACGCCGCCGGTACGCTGTTGCTGGCCGGGATTCCTGGAGCAGACTTTGATCGTTCGGACGCCGCCGACTTCGATTTCGTGAACAATTCCGGCATGGCTCACGTGTATGACCTGTCAGGTGGTGTTCCGGCACTTGTCGGAACGCTGCACGACCCGCAAAACGTCATTCAGTTCGACCAATTCGGATTCAATGTCGATCTTGCGGCTGACGGCACCAGGGCAGTTGTCGCATCAGGTATCCGTGGCGACGGATCACCGGTTCCGGGCACGTTCACGGCCGAAGCGGGCGACCTGCACATCTACGGTGTCTCAGGCACCGCGTTCACATATCAATACACACTCACGCCTGATACGCCGACACCTCTGCCCTATTCAGCGACGACCGGATTCGGAACGGCAACCGATCTGTCCGCGGATGGCAATCTGCTGATCGTAGGTGCCGCAAACGAAGAGCTGCGTCTTTTGCCTGACAGCGACACGCTTCTGGGACGGGGTGCAGTTTACATTTACGAACTCGGTGCGGCGGGCGCGGTACAAACAGCCCGGATCACTCAGGAAGATGCAGGCATTTACGCGCGTTTCGGGCATGACGTAGAAGTGTCGGCGGCCGGCGACGTCCTGGCCGTTTCGGCATTTCAGGGTCTGGACCCGGCGTCGGGCGGCCGCGTCTACATTTACGATTTGGTCGAGGGCGTGCCGACCTTGCGGTTTTCCTTCACAGCCGAGGACAATGAAACCGGCGACGCCTTCGGCTCGGCCATGGACATGACGGCAGACGGAAGAACACTTGTGGTGTCGTCGCCCGGTTGGGACGGCTCAAATCTGGACACCGGGACCGGAGAAGACTTCAACGACGGGCGCGTGTATGCATTCGATATTTCGGGAAATACGCCGGTGCTGATCGCAGAGGTCGCCGAACCGGATGGACTGCAAACCCCGTCGTTCGGAAGTTCTTTGTCGATATCCGCGGATGGCGGGCGGATCTTGACCGCAAATGCCTATCCAAACCCGTTTGGAAGCACGGCCTATCTGGTGGAAACCGACTTTCTTTCCTGGAACCGTCAGATCGGAAGCGACACCGGCGACGCCATGACAGCCACACGCGGATCCGCAACACTGTTGGGGCTTGGCGGCAATGATATTCTCATTGGAGGCGTACGGTCGAGCTTGATCGATGGCGGTGCCGGAAATGACAGGGTTGTCGGACGCCGGAGTGACGACATCCTTGTCGATGGTACCGGCGTTGACAGGTTACGCGGCAATGGCGGAGCGGACACCTTCGTTCTTTCAGCCGATTCGACCCGCGACCGGATCGCGTATTTCGAGTCCGGCATCGATCTGCTTGACCTCTCGGAATGGGGTGCAAGCTCCGTGGCCGACATCACCATCACAAACGTTTCGCAGAACCTTCAAACCTTGTCTTTCGAAGACGAGGTGCTGGTCCTGCGGCACGGCCATGTCGTCGAAGCAGACATCCTGATATGACAAGCGGTCCGGGATATGCCCGGACGATGCATTGCCGCGGCGCTGCCGCTCAGGTCAGTTGGCTGGACGCACCGGAAGACCGGTGAACACCGTGTTCCCGACACGCACAGTGATGCGGCCATCGGGAAGCTTCTTTTCCAGAAGCCCCTGAACGGACACGCAGCTGCCCAGAATGATCGTGCGCAACATGTTTGATTCTCCCCCAAGAATGTCTCTGCAAAAAAGCTAGGAGGGGTTGGTTAATAATTCCATAAAATTCTTGCCACATTTCTGTCAAAAATGCCCTGTTGGCGGGCAGCACCTGGAAATAATCGCACCCGGCGCCGGAATTCGTTTCGCGTTGGCGAAGCTGTTCCTGTCAGAGCCAGTCGCGCAGGATGGGAATCAGCGGGATGTCGGCAGGCGGCATGGGATAGTTGCGCAGGTCGCGTGCATGTGCCCAGGCCAGAGTCTGGCCTTCGCGCGCCCGGGGGATGCCGTCCCATTTGCGGCAGGCGAACAGCGGCATCAGCAGGTGGAAATCGTCATAGCCGTGCGAGGCAAAGGTCAGCGGGGCCAGGCAACTCGCCCACGTGTCGATGCCCAGTTCCTCCTGCAACTCGCGGATCAGAGCGTGTTCGGGGGTTTCGCCGGGCTCGACCTTGCCACCGGGAAACTCCCACAATCCGGCCATCTGCTTTCCGGCGGGGCGTTGTGCCAGCAGGACACGGTTGTCGCGGTCGATCAGTGCCACGGCAGAGACAAGGACGATCTTCATGTCGCGGCTCCAGTAGGATGGGTGATATCACCCATCCTACGACCTGTAATCGGCGTTGATCGAGATGTAGCCGTGGGTGAGATCGCAGGTCCAGACGGTGGCCTGACCGTCGCCCAGGCCCAGATCGACATGGATGTCGATCTCGGGCTGCTTCATGTGCGCCGCCCCCCACTCCTCGCGATAGCCGGGCGAAACCCAGCCATTCTCGGCCACCAGCACGTCGCCGAAGCGGATGCTCAACCGGTCGCGATCCGCCGCGGCGCCGGACTTGCCCACCGCCATGACGATCCGGCCCCAGTTCGGATCCTCGCCCGCGATGGCGGTCTTGACCAGCGGCGAATTGGCGATCGACAGCGCATGCGTCCGGGCGTCGCCTTCGCTTGCCGCCCCCGTCACCGACACGGTGACGAATTTCGTGGCCCCCTCGCCATCGCGGACCACCTGATGCGCCAGATCCAGCATCACGCCGAACAGGGCATCGCGAAACCCGACATGGCCGCTGACATCCACACCGGACCGCCCCGTGGCCGCCACCAGCAGCGTGTCCGAGGTCGAGGTGTCGCTGTCCACGGTGATGTTGTTGAAGCTGCGGTCGTTCAGCTCCTGCACCATGGCTTGCAGGTCCGGGCGGGCGATCTGGGCATCCGTGAAGATGTATACCAGCATCGTCGCCATGTCCGGCGCGATCATGCCCGATCCCTTGGCAATGCCCGCAATCCGCACCGCCTGTCCGCCGATCTCGATCTCTGCCCCGGCCCCTTTTGGGAAGGTGTCGGTGGTCATGATCGCCTCGGCTGCGGCGGCCAGCCGCGTGTCCGACAGGTCTGCGACCAGCGCATCGATCCGGGCAATGATGCGGTCATGCGGCAGGCGCTCGCCGATCACGCCGGTGGAGGCGGTGAACACCCGCGCGGCGGGCAGGCCGGTGCGGTCCGCCAGCGCGGCGCAAAGCGCCTGCACCGAGCCTTCGCCAGCCTTGCCGGTGAAGGCGTTGGAATTGCCGGAATTCACCAGAAAGGCCGCGCCCTCCGCCCCGTCGGCCCCGATCTTTGCCTGGCAGTCCAGCACATTGGCCGACCGCGTGGCCGAGCGCGTGAACGCCCCCGCCACCACGCTGCCCGGATCGAGCAGCGCCAGCATCACGTCGGTGCGGTCGCGATACCGGACACCGGCGGCGGCGGTGGCGAAACGTGCGCCGGCAATCACCGGCAGATCGGGAAAGCGCGCAGGCGCAAGCGGCGAACGGGGCGGACGGGCCATTCAGGGCTCCAGCAGATCAAGGTTGCCAATGACGGACTTGTCGATGCCCGTAGCGTCGATCCGGGTCACGTCGGCCCCGGCGACAAGGGTTTCGATATGCGCCTCGACGGCGGCGCGCTGCAGCGCGGTCTGCAATTCGCCGCGGACACTGTCCAGCGGGGGCGCTTCCTGCGTGCGGGTCTCGTTCAGGCGGATGACGTGCCAACCGAACTGGGTCTGGACCGGGGCCGAGACCGTACCGGGCTCCAGCGCCTCGACCGCCTCCTGGAACGGGGCCACCATCATGCCCGGACCGAACCAGCCCAGCGCGCCGCCATTGGGGCCGGACGGTCCGGTGGAACGTTCCTGCGCCAGCGTGGCGAAATCCGCGCCGTCTTCCAGTTCGGCCACGAGGGCCTGCGCCTCTTCCTCGGTCTGCACCAGGATATGCGAGGCATTGTATTCGACGCCCTGCGCGGCGTTCAGGTACTGGTCTTCATAGGCGGCCTGCACGGCGTCTTCGGTCACGGCGTCCTGCATCACGGAGGCCATGGTTTCGGCCGCCAGAAGCGAGCGGCGCTCGTTCTCCAGTGCCAGCTTCATCCGGCCGGTCTCTACCGCCAGATCGTCCTGCGCCAGCGCTTCCTGGCGGATCATCTGTTCCAGCAGACCGTCCCACAGCACGTCGGGCGGAAGCTGCTGGTACTGTTCGGGCAGGGTGGAGCGCGCCAGCAGCATGTGGCCCAGCTTGATCTCGGTCCCGTTCACGGTGGCGACAACGCTGTCGGCGGTCAGCGCGTCCTGCGCCGAAGCAGGCAGCGCAAGGCTCAGCGCAAACGCCGCGGCGCCCAGTTTCACGAGGGATTTCGGCATGGTTCCGGTCCTTCCAGTCGGGCCGCCGGGGAAGCGGCGTTGACACTTTCCGGCCCGCCGCTTACATGCCGCAAGGGCTCTCGCGTAGCCGGTCTTTCCCATGTCTCATATGGGCTCTGTTCGGGGCGGGCAAGCAGATGCCGCACACGAAGCTGTAAGAGATAAGGCCGATCATGCTGGGAAAACTCGCGCGGAAGGTGTTCGGAACTCCGAATGACCGCAAGATCAAGGCGACCCGCCCTTTGGTGGACAAGATCAACGCGCTTGAGCCCGAATTCGAAAAACTGGACGATGCCGGGTTGATCGCCCGAACCGAGGCGTTCAGGACGCGGCTGCAACAGGGCGAAAGCCTCGATGCGCTGCTGCCCGAAGCCTTTGCCAATTGCCGCGAGGCGGCCAAGCGCGCGCTGGGGCTGCGCGCCTTCGACGTGCAGCTGATGGGCGGCATCTTCCTGCACCAGGGCAACATCTCCGAGATGAAGACGGGGGAGGGCAAGACGCTGGTCGCCACCTTCCCGGCCTATCTGAACGCGCTGACCGGGCGCGGCGTGCATATCGTGACGGTGAACGACTACCTCGCCCGCCGCGATGCGGAATGGATGGGCAAGGTCTTTGCCGCGCTGGGCATGACCACCGGCGTTGCGGTGCCCTACAATCCTGCCGCCACCACCCCCGCGGAACTGGAGCAGGAGCGCCAGGCCTGGGAGGCCGAGAAGCTGGCCGCCTACAAGGCCGACATCACCTATGCAACCAACAACGAGCTGGGCTTCGACTATCTGCGCGACAACATGAAGTCCGAGCTGAACCAGATGCTCCAGCGCGATCACTATTTCGCGATTGTCGACGAGGTGGATTCGATCCTGATCGACGAGGCGCGCACGCCGCTGATCATCTCGGGCCCGGCGCAAGACCGTTCGGACCTGTATATCGGGATCGACAAGCTGATCCCCGACCTGTCGGACGAGCATTTCGAGATCGACGAAAAGACCCGCAACGTCACCTTCACCGACGAAGGCAACGAGTTCCTCGAAACGCATCTGCAGGCCCGCGGCCTGCTGCCCGAGGGGCAGACGCTGTACGATCCGGAAAGCACCACGGTCGTGCACCACCTCAACCAGGGCATCCGGGCGCACAAGCTGTTCCACCGCGACAAGGAATACATCGTCCGCAACGGCGAGGTTGTGCTGATCGACGAATTCACCGGTCGCATGATGTCGGGCCGCCGCCTGTCGGACGGGTTGCACCAGGCCATCGAGGCCAAGGAAGGCTGCGCAATCCAGCCCGAAAACGTCACCCTGGCCAGCGTGACCTTCCAGAATTATTTCCGCCTTTATGACAAGCTGGCCGGGATGACCGGCACGGCGGTGACCGAGGCGGCGGAATTTGCCGAGATCTACGGCCTGGGCGTGGTCGAGGTGCCGACCAACCGTCCGATTGCGCGGATCGACGAAGACGACAAGGTCTATCGCACGGCCAAGGAAAAATACGACGCCATCGTCCAGGAGATCGCCGAGGCGCACAAGAAGGGCCAGCCGGTTCTGGTGGGCACCACCTCGATCGACAAGTCCGAGATGCTGTCGCAACTGCTGCAGAAGGCGCAGCTGAAACACAATGTCCTGAATGCCCGCCAGCACGAGCAGGAGGCGCAGATCGTCGCCGACGCAGGCAAGCTGGGCGCGATCACCATCGCCACCAACATGGCCGGGCGCGGCACCGACATCAAGCTGGGCGGCAATGTCGAATTCAAGGTGCTGGAGGCCATCGCCAGCGATCCGCAGGGCGATCCCGAGGCGATCCGGCAACGGATCGAAGAGGGGCACGCGGCGGACGAGGAGGCGGTGAAGGCGGCGGGGGGGCTTTTTGTCCTGGCTACGGAACGCCATGAATCGCGCCGGATCGACAACCAGCTGCGTGGCCGTTCGGGCCGTCAGGGCGATCCGGGGCGGTCGTCCTTTTACCTGTCGCTCGAAGACGACCTGATGCGCATCTTCGGCTCTGATCGGCTGGACAAGGTGCTGTCGTCGCTGGGCATGCAGGAAGGCGAGGCGATTGTGCATCCTTGGGTGAACAAGTCGCTGGAACGCGCGCAGGCCAAGGTCGAAGGGCGCAATTTCGACATCCGCAAGCAGTTGCTGAAATTCGACGACGTGATGAACGATCAGCGCAAGGTGATCTTCAGCCAGCGCCGCGAGATCATGGAGGCCGAGGACCTGTCCGAGATCGTGTCCGACATGCGCCACGAGGTGATCGACGATCTGGTCGACACCTACGCCCCGCCCAAGGCCTATTCCGACCAGTGGAACGTGCAGGGCCTCTATGCCGCCTGTATCGAGAAGCTGGGCATCGACGAACCGGTAATGGCCTGGGCCGACGAGGATGGCGTCGATCAGGACGTTCTGCGCGAACGGCTGGCGGCTGCATCTGACAGGATGATGGCCGAAAAGGCCGAGGCGTTCGGCCCCGACACCATGCGCCAGATCGAAAAGCAGGTGCTGCTGCAGACCATCGACGGCAAGTGGCGCGAACACCTGCTGACGCTGGAACATCTGCGCTCGGTCGTGGGCTTCCGGGGCTATGCGCAGCGCGATCCGCTGAACGAGTACAAGTCCGAAGCCTTCCGGCTGTTCGAGAACATGCTCGAATCTCTGCGCGAACAGGTGACGGGCCAGCTGTCGCAGGTCCGCCCGATGACCGAGGAAGAGCAACAGGCGATCATGCAGCAGATGCTGGCCCAGCAGGCGCAGATGCAGCGCGCCGCCCAGCCGACGCCCGCCGAGGCCCCGTCGCCTGCGCCGCAGCCGAAGCCGCAACCGGTGCCGCAGGCCGCTGTTGCAGCAGCCGCCCCTGCCGCGGCCCCCGTCACCGAAGCCGCCGGCCCCGCGCCCACGCCGCTGGTGGCCGGGTTCGATGAAACCGATCCCGCCACCTGGGGCGATCCGGGCCGCAACGATCCCTGCCCCTGCGGGTCGGGGGCCAAGTTCAAGCATTGCCACGGACGGCTCTGAGACGGGGGCGCAGCGGGGCGCGTGTCAGAAAGTGACCTTGGCAGCGCCACGTCGCTGCCATCTTTCTTGCGCAAGTTCTTTCTCGACGGTTTATTGTGGAGAATGACATGGCGCGGATATCCAGCTATCTCCTGGGAGCAGGAACGCTCGCCTGTGCGCTGGGCATCGGGTACTTCATGCAGTACGGGTTTGCGATGCCCGACCGGGCATCGGGCGCAACCAAGGGCGTCCACGTTACCGAGGTGACGTTGACCTCGTCGGCTCTGGCGGCCCCGCGGCTGCCGGGCGAGGCGGCGCTGCAGGGTGTGCTGCCCGATGGCAAGGTGGAACTGACCGCCGCCGAGCCGATGGTGATCGAAGGCTTCGCGCCTCCGTCCAACTCCGTGCCGTCCGCGGGCTTTGCCTGCACGATCACGATGCAGGCCGATCCGGCAGCCGGGGCCATGGTGGCGCTGACGCTCGACGCGCCCTGCAATGCCAGCGGACGTGTGACGATCCACCATAGCGGTCTGATGTTCACCGAGGTCGTGCAGCCGGACGGCACGCTGCAGGTCGACGTGCCCGCCATGGCGGAACGGGCGACCTTCATCGCCTCCTTTGTCAGCGGCGAAGGTGCGACGGCGGCGGTGGATGTGACCTCGCTGGAATTCTACGACCGCGTGGCGGTGCAGTGGAAGGGCGATGCCGGGCTGCAACTGCACGCCCGCGAGTTCACCGACAGCTATTTCGGCAAAGGCCATGTCTGGGCGGCGTCTGCGGGATCGCTGGAAACCGCCGTGCGCGGCGAAGGCGGGTTCCTGACGCGCCTTGGCCGTAGCGATGCGCCGGACGCGCTGGTGGCCGAGATCTACACCTTCCCCACCGGCACATCCAGGCAGGCAGGGGACGTTCTGCTTACGGTCGAGGCGGAAATCACCCAGCGCAACTGCAACGACACCGTCGAGGCCCAGACGCTGGAACTGCGCGACCAGGGGGCGCTGCGGGTGCGTGACCTCTCGGTCGACATGCCGGACTGCGATACCGCCGGTGACTTTCTGGTGTTGAAAAACCTTGTCGAAGACCTGAAGATCGCCGCGAAGTAACGACGAGATCGACGGGTTTGTCATGCGGGACGGGCGTGCGGCGATTTTCGCCGCAATTTTCTTTGTGGTGTCGGCCGTCGCGGCGTTGGCGCAGGATGTGGTCCTGCGTTCACGTGACGGAACCATCGAGTTGAGCGGCACATTGCTTGGGTTCGATGGCGAGTTCTATCGGATCGAAACCCGCTATGGGGAACTGACGGTGGACAGCACCGGGGTGACCTGCGACGGCATGGGATGCCCGTCGCTGACGGATTTTGTGGCGGATGTCGAGATATCCGGGTCGGCCACGATCGGGGCGGTGCTGATGCCGGCGCTGATCGAATCCTTTGCCCTGCGCAACGGGCTGGAGGCGCGGCGCGAACCTGTGGATGCGTCGCATTTCATCTACGTTCTGCGCAACCCGCGCAGCGACAAGACGGTGGGCCGGTTCCGCATCCGGGTGACGAATACCGACGAAGGCTTTGCCGATCTTCTGGCGGACGAGGCGGATATCGTTATGGCCTTGCGCGAAATCCGCCCGGCCGAAGTGGTGCGCGCGCGCGATGCCGGTCTGGGCGTGCTGACCCATCCCAACCGAAGCCGTGTCCTGGCGCTGGACGCCATCGTGCCGGTGGTGGCGGCGGTGAACCCGGTCGACGGGATTTCGCTGCTCGACCTGTCGCGGGTCCTCTCGGGCCGGATCACCAACTGGCAGGACCTGGGCGGGCCGGACGCTCCCATCGCCGTACATCTGCGCGACGGCGGGTCGGGCCTGGCGCAGGGGATCGAAGACCGGCTGCTGCGGCCCTTGCGCACGGCCCTGCGCGCCGACATCGTGCGCCATGGCAGCAATGCTGCCCTGGCCGAAGGGGTGGCCCGCGATCCGTTCGGGATCGGCCTGGCCAGCTATTCCGAGATCGGCAACACCAAGCCGCTGGTGCTGAAGGGCAGCTGCGGCTTTCAGCTGCGCGCGGCGCGCCGCACCGTCAAGACCGAAGACTATCCGCTGACCGCCCCGATGTTCCTGTACATCCCCGCGCGACGGCTGCCGGCGCTGGTGCGGGACTTTCTCAGTTTCACCCGGTCGGACCCGGCGCAGATCGTGATCCGCCGGGCCGGGTTTGTGGATCAGGCCCCCGAGGAGGTGCCGCTGGACCTGCAGGGCGACCGGTTCGCCAACGCGATCCTTGTGGCTGCCGGCAATGACGGGCTGGTCGAGCTGCAGCGGATGGCTCGGACCCTGTCCGAGATGCGGCGGCTGACCACCTCGTTCCGCTTTGAGGCGGGGTCTGCGCAGCTGGACGCGCAATCGCGCTCGAACGTGCAGCAGCTGGCCCGGGCGCTGGAAGCCGGGGTATATGACGGGCGGGCGCTGGTCTTTGTGGGGTTTTCGGACGGGCAGGGGCCGGCGGCCGGAAACCTCAGGATCGCCGGACAGCGGGCCGAGGCGGTCCGAGCCGCGGTGCTGGCCGCGGCGGAAACCGCCGATCTGGCACAGGTGTCGGTGACGACGGACGCGTTTGGCGAGGCCATGCCAATGGCCTGTGACGACACTTCCTGGGGGCGTCAGGTGAACCGGCGGGTGGAAGTCTGGCTGCGCTGAGAACGGTGCTTCAGAGCAATCCTTCGGAACGGAAGCTGAGTTCGCGCGATTTGCCGATGACAAGATGGTCGTGCAGCGTGATGCCCAGCGCATCCGCGGCACGCCGCACCTCTTCGGTCATGTCGATATCGGCGGAACTGGGCGTCGGGTCGCCCGAGGGGTGGTTGTGGACCAGGATCAGAGCGGTGGCGTTGAGCTCCAGCGCCCGCTTGACCACCTCGCGCGGGTAGACGGGGACATGATCGACGGTGCCGCGGGCCTGTTCCTCGTCGGCGATAAGCACGTTCTTGCGGTCCAGGAACAGCACGCGGAACTGTTCGATGTCGCGATGCGCCATGGTGGTCTGGCAATAGCTGAGCAGCGCATCCCAGCTGCTGACCACGGGCCGTTGCAGCACGCGAGACCGCGCAAGGCGATGCGCCGCGGCCTCGACGATCTTGATCTCGCCGATCACGGCATCGCCAACGCCGCTGATTTCCGCCAGACGGTGCCGCGGTGCCGAGAGGACGGCGTTGAAATCGCCAAACGCCTCGAGCAGGGCACGGGCCAGGGGTTTCACGTCGCGTCGCGGGATGGCGCGGAACAGGACAAGTTCCAGAAGTTCGTAATCCGGCATGGCGTCCGGCCCGCCGTTCAGGAACCTTTCGCGCAGCCGCGCGCGGTGGTCGCGGATATACGAAGGCTGTGCCGCCCCTTGGGGCGGTACAGCCTCGTCCAGCGTGAAGAGCGCCGCCTGTGAATCGGAAAACTGTCGTTGACGTGCCATGGCGGCACTGTGCCGCCCTTTTGCTTACCGGATGGTTAACGCGGGCAGGTAGGATGGGTGATATCACCCATCCTACCTCGCCTCAGCCCTTCATCGAATCCCAGAAATTGCGGACGGATGAAAAGAACGACTTGGATTCGGGGTTGTTGTCTTCCGACAGTGCCGCGAATTCGCGCAGCAATTCCTTTTGGCGCGTGGTCAGGTTGACCGGCGTTTCCACCGCAAGTTCGATGAACATGTCACCTGCCGCGCCGCCGCGCAGCGCCGGCATGCCTTTGCCCCGCAGACGCATCTGGCGGCCGGACTGGCTGCCTTCGGGAATTTTCACCCGTGACCGTCCGCCATCTATGGTGGGCACCTCGATATCACCTCCCAGCGCCGCGGCGCTCATCGAGACCGGGACGCGGCAATAAAGATTGCCCGCATCGCGTTCGAAAATCTTGTGGGGCGTCACCTCGATGAAGATGTACAGATCGCCGGGCGGTCCGCCGCGCATCCCGGCCTCGCCCTCACCGGCAAGCCGGATGCGGGTGCCGGTTTCGACGCCAGCCGGAATGTTCACCGACAGCGCCCGCTCTTTCGACACCCGGCCATTGCCGCCGCAACTGGTGCACGGGTTCTTGATGATCTGGCCCAGTCCCGAGCAGGTGGGACAGGTGCGTTCCACCGTAAAGAAGCCCTGGGTCGCCCGCACCTTGCCCATGCCGGAACAGGTGGGGCAGGCCGTGGGTTCGGCCCCGCCTTCGGCGCCGGAGCCGTCACAGGACGAACATTGCACCGAGGTCGGCACGGTGATGGTTTTCTGCAGACCGGCATAGGCCTCTTCCAGCGTCACGCGCAGGTTGTAGCGCAGGTCCGCGCCGCGGGCCGCGCGCTGGCGGCCACCCTGGCGCCCGCCCATGAAGTCGCCGAACAGGTCGTCGAACACGTCCGAAAAGGCCGACGCGAAATCGGGATTGCCACCGGGTCCGCCGGGACGCGGTCCACCGCCCATTCCGCCTTCGAAGGCGGCGTGGCCAAAGCGGTCATAGGCGGCCTTCTTCTCGGCATCCTTGAGAACCTCGTACGCCTCGTTCGCTTCCTTGAACTGCGCCTCGGCATCGGGATTGTCGGCATTGCGGTCGGGGTGCAGTTCCTTGGCCTTGCTGCGGTAGGCTTTCTTGATCTCCTCCGCAGAGGCCCCCTTCTTGAGGCCCAGCACCGCATAATAGTCACGTTTGGACATCTCAGCCCTCCTTGCGGCGAAACGTCAAGGGGCCGGCCCGGCGTCCGGACCGGCCCCCGTCAGGTTCCGCGTAGCTCGCCTCAGCCGCGCTTGTTGTCGCCGAGATCCTCGAAATCCGCGTCGACGATGTTGTCGTCATCCGCAGGGCCGTCGGCCGGGCCGGGTTCGGCATCTGCACCGTCCTCGGCCTGCGCCTTGTAGATCGCCTCGCCCAGGCGCATCGCCGCCTCGGTCACGTTCTGGATGCCGCCCTTGATCTTGTCGGCGGTGGCGTCGTCCTTTTCCAGATCGTCCTTGAGCGCGGCAACCGCCAGTTCGATCGCCTCGACCGTCGAGGGATCGACCTTGTCGCCATGCTCTTCGATCGACTTCTCGGTCGAATGCACCAGGCTTTCGGCCTGGTTGCGGGCTTCGACCAGTTCCTTGCGCGCCTTGTCGGATTCGGCGTTTTCCTCCGCCTCCTTGACCATGCGCTCGATATCCTCGTCCGACAATCCGCCCGAGGCCTGAATGGTGATCTTCTGTTCCTTGTTGGTGCCCTTGTCCTTGGCACCCACCGACACGATGCCGTTGGCGTCGATGTCGAAGGTCACCTCGATCTGGGGCATGCCGCGCGGTGCCGGCGGGATGTCTTCAAGGTTGAACTGGCCCAGCATCTTGTTGTCGGCCGCCATTTCGCGCTCGCCCTGGAAGACGCGGATGGTCACGGCGTTCTGGTTGTCTTCGGCGGTCGAGAACACCTGGCTCTTCTTGGTCGGGATCGTGGTGTTGCGGTCGATCAGGCGGGTGAACACACCACCCAGCGTCTCGATGCCCAGCGACAGCGGGGTCACGTCGAGCAGGACCACGTCCTTGACGTCGCCCTGCAGCACGCCGGCCTGGATGGCGGCCCCCATGGCCACCACCTCGTCCGGGTTCACGCCCTTGTGCGGCTCCTTGCCAAAGAATTTCGTCACCTCTTCGATGACCTTCGGCATCCGGGTCATGCCGCCCACCAGCACCACCTCGTCGATATCCGAGGTCGACAGGCCGGCATCCTTGAGCGCGGCCTGGCACGGCTTCAGCGAGCCCTTGATAAGGTCGCCCACCAGGCTTTCCAGCTTGGCGCGGGTCAGCTTCATGACCATGTGCAGGGGCTGCCCGTTCGAGCCCATCGAGATGAACGGCTGGTTGATCTCGGTCTGGCTGGACGAGGACAGTTCGATCTTGGCCTTTTCGGCAGCTTCCTTCAGACGCTGCAGCGCCATCTTGTCCTTGCGCAGATCGACAGAGTGCTCTTTCTGGAATTCGTCGGCCAGATAGTTGACGATGCGCATGTCAAAGTCTTCGCCGCCCAGGAAGGTGTCGCCATTGGTCGACTTCACCTCGAACAGGCCGTCGTCGATTTCCAGGATGGTCACGTCGAAGGTCCCGCCGCCAAGGTCATAGACAGCGATGGTCTTGGTTTCCTTCTTGTCCAGACCATAGGCCAGCGCCGCCGCCGTCGGCTCGTTGATGATCCGCAGCACTTCGAGGCCCGCGATCTTGCCGGCATCCTTGGTGGCCTGGCGCTGGGCGTCGTTGAAATAGGCGGGCACGGTGATGACGGCCTGCGTCACCTCTTCGCCGAGGTAGGATTCCGCGGTTTCCTTCATCTTCTGCAGGATCAGCGCGGAAATCTGCGACGGCGAATACCTTTCGGTCTTGGCTTCGACCCAGGCGTCGCCATTGCCTCCGTCGATCACGGCGTAAGGCAGGTTCTTCTTGTCCTTGGCCAGGTCGGCATCGTCGAACCGGCGGCCGATCAGACGCTTGACGCCAAAGATGGTGTTGTCGGGGTTGGTGACGGCCTGGCGCTTGGCCGGCTGGCCCACCAGTCGTTCGTCGTCGGTGAATGCGACGATGGAGGGCGTCGTGCGCGCCCCTTCGGAGTTTTCGATGACGCGCGGCTGCGAGCCGTCCATGATGGCGACGCAGGAGTTCGTCGTACCGAGGTCGATACCGATCACTTTGGCCATGTTTCGATCCCTTCTTAGATTAAGGCGATGTCCCGAGGCGTCGGACCCATTACGGCATCCAGCCCCGATGAAAGGCCGGCCAGGACAGGGCCTGTCCGACACGTTCGGACGGTATATAAGGAGGCCTCAGGAGCGCTGCAAGCGCGGGAAACGGTCGGAATTCGTCAAATGACAGCGGACGCACAGGCGAAGGGCAGGGCGGCGATGGTGGAGACCCGCGGATTCCGCCTGTTTCCGGGCTGTCTCGACCGCGCGGCACAGGAACGGCTGGTGGACACGCTGCGCCTTGTGCTCGAGGCCGCGCCGCTGGTGCAGCCGGTCACGCCGCGGGGGCAGAAGATGTCGGTGCGGATGAGCGCGGCGGGGCGGTTCGGCTGGATCAGCGACCGGCAGGGCTATCGCTATGCCGAGCACCACCCGGACGGCACGGCGTGGCCGCCCATCCCCGACCAGGTGCTGGCGCTCTGGCGCGGTCTGGCAGACTGCCCGCGGGATCCCGAATGCTGTCTGATCAACTGGTACGGCGAGGGTGCCCGGATGGGCCTGCATCAGGACAGGGACGAGGCCGATTTCTCCTGCCCCGTGCTATCGGTGTCGCTGGGCGATGACGGACTGTTCCGGATGGGCAACGACACCCGCGGTGGCAAGACCGAGTCGGTCTGGCTGCGGTCCGGGGATGTGGTGTTGATGGGGGGTGCGGCGCGGCTGAAATACCACGGCGTCGACCGGATCCGCTTTGGGTCGTCCACGCTCTTGCCCAGAGGCGGGCGGATCAACCTGACTCTGCGGGTTGTGACCTGAGGATCAGCGCGCCAGCGAGCAGCACCCGGCGAAAATCCGTGTCTGCGGCCCGCCAACGACCACCGTGGTCGCGATGCCGAACGCCATGTCCGACATCCCGTCCGAGCAGTACTCCGGCGCAAGGACCACGGTCAGCGCCCCGGTGGCCCCGCTGCCGGTCAGGGCGAAGGGCTCGAAATAGCCTGCTGCCGGCTGCAGCCTGCCGATGGCAAAGCGTTCGGGCGTGCCGCCGAACAGGCTGAGGTCTGCGCTGCTGTCCTGCGCGACATCGAGGCTCCAGAACGGTTCGGTGCCGAAACAGGCAAATTCCGACGCCTGAGGCAGCCCGCTGCCCGCCCGGATTTCGAGATAGCGCAGCGATGTCCAGCCCGTGCCGTCGCCAACATTGACGCGGCCCCAGTTGCCCTGCCGCTCCACCACCTCGACACCCTGTGCATCGGGCGGCAGGCTGCCGACGATCCGGGCGCTGCCCGAAGGCTCTGCGCGGACGTTCAGCACATCGTCCGACGCCACGCCCCTGACATCGAACAGGGCGGGCAGGTCCTGCGCCTGCGCCGCGCCGGCCAGAACCAGCGCAAGGACCAGCGCCAGTCTCATCGCCGCGCGTTCCACGAGGCCGACGCGTTCTTGCGCGTGTAGAATTCGCCCATCAGCCCGATCATGATCAGCACGATGGACAGGTAGAAGGCGTATTCCCAGTCCGAGTTGCGGGGGTTGTAGTTCACAAACGCATAGCCGCGCGACTGGTCGATGGTGTGAAAGAGCGGGTTCCAGTCGAACATCACCAGCATGTAGCCGGGCATCGTGTTGGCCACGAACATCTTGCCCGACGCGATCATGTTGGCCCGCTGGTACACCGTCGTGATGATGCTGACCGGCGTCGGGAACCAGGGCTTGATCGCCAGAAACACCATGCCGATGGCCGCGCCCGAGAACCAGGACAGGATCACCATCGCCAGGCAGCCGATGGGATCATAGATCTCCTGCATGACAAAGGGCATGAAGGCCACGTCGTAGACAAACAGGACCGCAAAGAGCGACAGGATCTGGATGTAAAGCGTGGACACCATGGCGGACAGGATCGCAATCGCCGTGTTCATCGGCGCGTGCTGCATCATCGGGCTGGCGGGCCCTTCAGAGCCGACAACCGCGCTCAGCGTCTTGGAATGGGTCATGTAGAGGAAGACGCCGGTCATGATGTAGATCATGAAATCGCCCCGGATCGCCATGCCGCGCAGGCCAAGGATCAGGAACATGAAGTAGAAGGCGAGCACGAAGATCACCGTCTGCAACATGTTGACCGCGATCGCCATGAAGGCGTTGCCATGTGCCTTCCGGACGGACCGGACGGAATTGTGATAGATGAGTTCGGCGATATACACCGCCGACGCCAGCCGGCTGCGGGGGGCTGTGATCTGAAACATGTGCCTGTCTGCTCCGGTTTCCGGCGGGATGTTGCGCGGCTGTCTTGCCGTTCTGGATTATCCGCAGCATAAGGCGGGCGGGCTTTCAAATCAATAAATCCGCGCAGGGCGGCGCGGAAAAGGAGCGTTGTGATGAACTATTCCGAACTGATCCCGGTGATCCGCCGACTGGCGCTGGAAGCGGGCGACAAGATCATGGAGATCTACAACGCCGACGATTTCGACGTGAAGGTGAAGTCCGATTCCAGCCCAGTGACCGAAGCCGACGAGGCCGCCGACGCCCTGATCTCGGCCGGTCTGCGCGCGGCGTTTCCGGATGTGGCGCTGGTCACCGAGGAACAGGCCGACAGCCATGACGTCACCGCCAAGACCTTCCTGATCGTCGATCCGCTGGACGGCACCAAGGAATTCATCAACCGCCGCGGCGATTTCACCGTGAACATCGCGCTGGTCGAAGACGGCGTGCCCACCCGCGGCGTGGTCTATGCACCGGCCAAGAACCGCATGTTCTACACCAATTCCGTCGGCCAGTCGGTCGAGGAACAAGGCCCGTTCGATGCCGCCACCCCGGGTGAGACCGCGCCGATCCGTGTCACCGATCCGGACAATGCCGCGCTGATGGTTGTCGCGTCCAAGTCGCACCGCGATCAGGCCACCGACGACTATATCGGCAAGTACGAGGTCAAGGACATGACCAGCGCGGGGTCTTCGCTGAAGTTCTGCCTTGTCGCCACCGGCGAGGCCGATCTCTATCCGCGCCTTGGCCGGACGATGGAATGGGACACCGCCGCCGGTCATGCCGTGCTGGCCGGGGCAGGCGGGCGCGTCGTGCGTTTCGACGATCATACGCCGCTGGCCTATGGCAAGGACGGCTTTGCCAACCCGTTCTTCATCGCCTACGCCCCGGGCGTGGAGCTGAAGGACGCCTGAGCGATGTCCACCGCCGTCAGCGTCGTCGTGGTCAGCCGTGGGCGGCCCGCGGCGCTGATGCGGTGCCTGAACGGGCTG
Source organism: Alphaproteobacteria bacterium (assembly GCA_030425925.1). GTDB lineage: Bacteria > Pseudomonadota > Alphaproteobacteria > Rhodobacterales > Rhodobacteraceae > JAUHZO01. Next base: position 93,900 of record JAUHZO010000004.1, read on the forward strand.
GCCCAGCTGGACTATGCCCCGTTCGAACTGGTGGTGGTGGCCTGCCCGGCCGGGGCCGACGCGGTGCGCGCCCGGACTGATGCCGGCGCAATCAAGCTGATCGGTTTCGACGAGGCCAACATCTCGGCCGCTCGCAATCACGGCATCGCCGCAGCGGCTGGCGAACTTGTGGCCTTCATCGACGACGATGCGGTGCCGGAACCGCTCTGGCTGCGTCATCTGGCGGCCCCGTTCGGGGATGCGGCCGTCGCTGCTGCCGGGGGCTATGTTCTGGGCCGCAACGGGATCAGCTTTCAGTGGCGGGCGCGCAGCGTGGACCGCACGGGGCAGGCCCATGCGCTGGACTACGAGGCTGACGCGCCGACCGTTCTGCAAGGCGGCCCCGACCGTGCGATCAAGACCGAAGGCACGAACATGGCGCTGCGCCGGGACGTGCTTGCCGAGATGGGGGGCTTTGATCCTGCCTTCCGCTATTACATGGATGAAACCGATCTCAACATGCGTCTGGCGCGCGAAGGCCATGCCACCGCGCTTGTGCCGATGGCCCAGGTGCATCACGGTTTTGCCGAAAGCCGCCAGCGCGCCGCCGACCGCAGCCCGCGCGACCTGTTCGAGATCGCGGCCTCGCAGATGGTCTATCTGCGCAAGCATTGTCCCGAAGACCTGCGCGAACGCGCCTGGAGGGACTTTCGCGATGATCAGCGTCGGCGTGCCCTGCGGTTCATGCAGCGCGGGCCTTTGGGGGCCGACGATGTGGCCCGCCTGATGCGGCGTCTGCGCCTGGGGCGGCGGGACGGGGCGGACCGTCCGCTGGTTCCCCTGCCGCGCATTGCACGTGCGCCGGACGGGTTCCTGCCCTATCCCGGCCGCCCCGGGGCGCGGCGCGTGGTTCTGGCCGGGCGGACCCGGCAAGCGGCGCGCCTGCGGCGCGAGGCGGCCCGGCATGTTGCGCAGGGCGACATTGTGACGCTGTTCCTGCTGTCGCCGACAGCGCTGTACCACCATGTCCGCTTTACCGGTGACGGGGTCTGGGAACAGACGGGCGGCGTTTTCGGAAGGTCGATGCGTCAGGCCCCGCTTGTACAAATGACCCGTTTTGATAGCCGCGTTGCGCAAGAGGTCAGCAGAGTCGTGCCGATGCGCGGCGGACTGGCTGAATAGACAGTTTTTTGTGTCAATGGGGGCAGGTTAACATCTTTCCCGTAAATCATGCGTGAGGTTGCGCAAGAAATTGTGTAATGCTCGTCCCAAACAGAGTTGCCGCTGGGTGGCGGTTAGACGAGGAGCAGGCGATGCGAAACAAGGTGACAAAAGCGATTTTTCCTGTCGCGGGCATGGGGACACGGTTCCTGCCGGCTACGAAATCGGTGCCGAAGGAAATCATGACCCTGGTGGACCGTCCGCTGGTCCAGTACGCCATCGACGAGGCCCGGGCTGCGGGCATCAAGGAATTCATCTTTGTGACCTCGCGCGGCAAGGGCGCGCTCGAGGACTATTTCGACCACGCCCCGCAGCTGGAGCAGGAACTGCGCCGCAAGGGCAAGGACGACCTTCTGGAAATCCTGAAGTCGACCAACATGGACAGCGGCGAAATCGCCTACATCCGCCAGCACCGGGCGCTGGGGCTGGGCCATGCCGTCTGGTGCGCGCGTCGGCTGATCCATAACGAACCCTTCGCCGTGATCCTGCCCGACGACGTGATCGCCGCAGAAACCCCCTGCCTGCAGCAGATGGTCGAGGCCTACGAGGAAACCGGCGGCAACATGGTCGCCGCAATGGAAGTTCCCGCAGAAAAGACCTCGTCCTACGGCATTCTGGATGTCGAACAGGACATGGGCACCATGGTGTCGGTCAAGGGCATGGTGGAAAAGCCGGAAAAGGGCTCCGCGCCGTCGAACCTTGCCGTGATCGGCCGCTACATCCTGTCGCCGACGGTGTTCCGCACGCTGAACAAGATGAAGTCCGGTGCTGGCGGCGAGATCCAGCTGACCGATGCGATTGCACAGGAAATCGGTGTCGAGGGCAGTGGCGTCTACGGCTACCGCTTCCGCGGCCAGCGCTTTGACTGCGGCTCCAAGTCGGGATTCCTGCAGGCGACCGTGGCCTTCGGTCTGGCCCGCGACGATCTGAAGGCCGATCTCGAAGCCTATCTGCACGAGATCATGTCGACCCGGAAAGCCGCGGAATAAGCTTTTGTCCGCAGTTCTGGTAACGGGTGGGGCGGGCTACATCGGTAGCCACGCCTGCAAGGCCTTGAAGGCTGCCGGGTTTACGCCGGTGACATATGACAACCTCGCAACCGGCTGGGAAGACGCGGTCAGGTTCGGTCCGTTCGAACGGGGCGATCTGGCCGATCGCGACCGTCTGGACCAGGTCTTTGCCCGCTGGCAACCGGTTGCCGTGATGCATTTCGCGGCGCTCAGCCAGGTGGGCGAGGCGATGGCCAAGCCCGGTCTCTACTGGCGCAACAACGTGGCCGGGTCGCTGACCCTGATCGAGGCGGCGGCTGCGGCGGGCTGTCTGCGCTTCGTGTTCTCGTCGACCTGCGCCACCTATGGCGAACATGACAACATCGTGCTGGACGAGGACACGCCGCAACTGCCGCTGAATGCCTATGGCGCGTCCAAGCGGGCGGTCGAGAACATCCTGCGCGATTTCGAGGCCGCCTATGGCCTGCGCCACGTCATCTTTCGCTATTTCAACGTGGCCGGGGCCGATCCCGAAGGCGAGGTGGGCGAATGCCACCGCCCCGAGACGCACCTGATTCCGGTCATGCTGGAAGCCATCGACGGCATGCGCCCGGCGCTGACGATCCATGGCACCGACTATCCCACACCGGACGGCACCTGCATCCGTGACTACGTGCATGTCTGCGATCTGGTGGATGCCCATGTGCTGGGCCTGCGCTGGCTGGAAGACGGCAAGCCCAGCCGGGTGTTCAACCTGGGTACGGGCAAGGGGTTTTCCGTGCGTGAAGTGGTGGATGCCTCCCGCGCCGTGACCAACAGGGACGTGCCGTTCAACGAAGGGCCGCGCCGGGCGGGGGATGCAACCAAGCTGGTCTCGGGCTCGACCCGCGCATCGCAGGAGCTGGGATGGGAGCCGCATCGCTCCACCATGGCGCAGATGATCGAGGATGCGTGGCGCTGGCACCGGCATGGACCCTACGAAAAGTGAGCCGCCCGTTCGCCTGCTGGACCTGACGCGGCTGGTGCGCCGCGCCGGGCGGCCGATGACCGGGGTGGATCGCGTCGAGTATGCCTATCTGACACATCTGCCTGACCATGGGCCGCTTTACGGGCTGATCCGGTCGTCCATGGGTTACATCCTTCTCGATCAACGCGGCTGCGCCCATCTGGCGCGCTGTCTGGAGGATGGCCGCTTTGCCCGGGCGACCGCCTCGCCCTTGCAGCGTCTGGACCCGTCCCGCGCGGCGGCAGAGCGTGAAGCCCGCAGGCATTGCCTTGCCCGCTGCCTGCCGCTTGGGCTGGGCCGCATGGTGCGCCGGCATCTGCCGCAAGGTGTGCACTATCTCAACACCGGGCACAGCAATCTGACGCCCCGTGTGTGCGCCGCGATGAAGGCGCGGGGGGCGCGGATCGGCGTGCTGATCCACGATACCATCCCGCTGGACGCGCCCGACGTCACCCGCCCCGACCGCAGCGCCGCCTTTGCGACAAGCTTTCGGCGCGCCGTGACCGAGGCCGATGTGATCCTGTGCAATTCCGCCCAGACCGAACGCGATGTGCTGCGCCACGCAGCGCCGCACTGCCCGCGCACGCAGGTGGCCCTGCTGGGTGTCGATCCGATGCCATCGGGAAAGGCGCCAGCCGGCCCGTGGACGGGGCAACCCTATTTCGTCACGCTGGGCACCATCGAGCCGCGCAAGAACCACGCGCTGCTTCTCGATCTATGGGGCGACATTCCCGACGCGCATCTGCTGATCTGCGGCAGCCGCGGCTGGCTGAACGAGGACGTGTTCAAACGGCTCGACGCCCGTCCCGACCGCGTGCACGAACTGCCGGGACTGGACGATGCGGCGGTGTCCGGCTTGCTCCGGCACGCGGCCGGCGCGCTGTTTCCCAGCCTGATCGAAGGCTATGGCCTGCCGCCGATCGAAGCCGCGGCGCTGAAAGTGCCGGTTTTGTGCAACGATCTGCCCATCTACCGGGAAACTCTGGGCGACATACCCGTTTACGCAGATGTCAAGGATCGCTATCTGTGGGTAACTAAAATCAGGCAGATGGCCGAGGATCATCGCGCGGGGCGGCAGCAGGCACCACACTATACGCCGCCAAGCTGGGAGGCGCATTTCAAGGCCGCCTTAACGGTGATCTGATAGCCGGGCCCGGACAACGGTCCCCAAAAGGCCGCAAAAGGACAAGCGATTGGGCGCATGGCAGTCATACAGGCTGAGACTTCAGCGCAAGCGCTGGCGCATCCGCGCCTTTCGCAAGCGGCGTGACCTGCGACCTGTTGCCAACCGGACAGACGACATCCGCGCCTCGGACATCCTGGTGTTCTGCACCCAGCGCAACGAAGGTGTGCGCCTGCCCTGGTTCCTGAAATACTACCGCGACATGGGGGTGAACCACTTTCTGTTCGTGGACAATGACAGCACCGACGGCTCGCTCGACTACCTTGCCCGGCAGCCCGACGTGTCGGTCTGGACCACCCGCGCCAGCTATAAACGCGCGCGCTTCGGGGTGGACTGGCTGAACTGGCTGCTGTCGCGCTACGGGCACGATCACTGGACGCTGACCGTCGATCCGGACGAGCTGTTCCTGTACCCGTTCTGCGACACGCGCCCCCTGCGCGCGCTGACGGACTGGCTGGATGCGTCGTCGATCAAGTCCTTCAGCGCGATGCTGCTGGACATGTACCCCAAGGGCCGGATGGACAGCCAGCCCTACCAGCCCGGCCAGAACCCGATCGAGATCGCGTCGTGGTTCGACGCGGGCAACTACACGATCCGCAAGAACCCGCAATACGGCAACCTCTGGATCCAGGGCGGGCCGCGGGCGCGGGTGTTCTTTCACGACGATCCGGAACGCGCACCCGCGCTGAACAAGGTGCCGCTGGTCAAGTGGGACCGGCGCTATGCCTTTGTGTCCTCGACCCACAACCTGCTGCCGCGCGGGCTGAACCAAGTCTATGACGAATGGGGCGGGGAGAAGGCCAGCGGCATCCTCTTGCACACCAAGTTCCTGTCGACCTTCAATGAAAAGGCCGAAGAAGAACTGGAGCGCCGCCAGCACTACGGGGCCAGCCGCGAATACCTGGCCTATGCCGAGGGCATCCGCGAGAACCCCGAGCTTTGGTGCAAGTGGTCCGAGAAATACATCAACTGGCGCCAGCTCGAGATTCTGGGTCTCATGTCCAAGGGGAACTGGGCATGAGCGTGGGGATCGTCATGCTGGTGCACACCGCCTTCGACCGCGCCGAACAGGTGGCGCGGCACTGGGCCGGTGCGGGCTGCCCGGTGGTGATACACGTCGACCGGATCGTGAAACGCAAGGTCTATGACGGCTTTGTCGCCCAACTGTCGGACCTGCCGAACGTGCTGTTTTCCCGACGCCACCGTTGCGAATGGGGGACGTGGGGGCTGGTGGCGGCGTCTCAGGACGCGTCGGAACTGATGCTGGACCGGTTCGAGGAGGTGCGCCATGTCTACCTTGCCTCCGGGTCCTGCCTGCCGCTACGCCCGGTGCAGGAACTGGTGGACTATCTTGCCGCCCGCCCCCGCACCGACTTCATCGAAAGTGCCACAACGGCGGATGTGCCGTGGACGGTGGGCGGGCTGGATCACGAACGCTTTACCCTGCATTTCCCGTTTTCGTGGCGCAAGAACCGCTACCTGTTCGACCGCTTTGTCGAGGTGCAGCGCGCGCTTGGCTACAAGCGGCGTATCCCCAGGGGTCTGGTGCCCCATATGGGCAGCCAGTGGTGGTGCCTGACACGCCAGACGCTGTCGGCCATCCTGCAGGACCCGGACCGCCCCCGGTTCGACCGGTATTTCCGCCATGTCTGGATTCCCGACGAAAGCTATTTCCAGACGCTGGCACGGCTTTACTCCACCAATATCGAAAGCCGGTCCCTGACGTTGTCGAAGTTCGACTTTCAGGGCAAGCCACACATCTTCTACGACGATCACCTGCAGCTTCTGCGGCGGTCCGATTGCTTTGTCGCGCGCAAGATCTGGCCGCATGCGGAACGGCTGTACCGCGCCTTCCTCAGCGATGCCGACAATGCCCAATCCCGGCAGGAACCCAACCCCGGAAAGATCGACCGCATCTTTGCCAAGGCGGTGGATCGCCGGACGCGCGGGCGGCCCGGGCTCTACATGCAAAGCCGGTTTCCCAATCCCGGCTGGGAAAACGGGATGACGGCGGGCAAGTATTCCGTCTTCCAGGGCTTTGCCGAGCTGTTCGAGGATTTCGAAGCCTGGCTGGCGCGGGCCACCGGGGCGCAGGTGCACGGCCATCTCTACGGGCCCGAGCGGGCGGAATTTGCCGGCGGGCAGACCGTGATCAACGGCGCGCTGTCCGACAACGCGCTGTTGCGCGATGCCAACCCGCGCGCCTTCCTGACGAACCTGCTGTGGAACACCCGCGGTGAGCGACAGTGCTTTCAATACGGGCCGCGTGACAATCCCCGGATCAATTGGCACATGGCGCGTGATCCCAATGCGCAGATCAGCGTGATCTCGGGTGCCTGGGCCGTGCCGCTTTTCAAGTCCAACGCCAATTTTGCCGACATCCGGGCCGAGGCTGCGGCGTTGCAGAAGATCGAGAACAAGATGCTGGACGAATTGCGCAGCCCCGACGTCAAGGCGCGCATCCGGATCTGGACGATGGCGGAATTCATCGAGGCCCCGATGGAGCCGCTGCAGGTCATCATCGACGAGATCGGGCAAAAGTCGCTGCGCCGCCTGTCCGAAGCGCCGCGCCTGACCGATCTGAACGGCTTTGGCCAGTTCCTGCAGAACCTCAAGAACCAGGGCATGCATCCCTACCTGATGGGCGATTTCCCCGTCGAACCCGCCCCGCGCAGCGCTGGCGCGCGCAAGCGCAAGCCCTACCTCGTCAAGAAATAGGCCCCTTCGATGTCTGACCGATTCGACTGTTTCGTCGTGTTCGCCGAGATGCGCACCGGCTCGAACTTTCTGGAGGCGAACCTGAATGCCTTCGAGGGAATCACCTGCCATGGCGAGGCGTTCAACCCGCATTTCATCGGCTACCCCACCTCGGAGGACATCCTTGGCATCACCCGCGATGAACGCGACCGCCATCCTGACCGGCTGCTGGGCCAGATCCGTCGCGCCACGCCGCACGGGATAGGCGGGTTCCGCTATTTCCACGATCACGATCCGCGGGTGCTGGAGCCGCTGCTGACCGACCCGAAGGTGGCCAAGATCGTGCTGACGCGCAACCCGGTGGACAGCTATGTCAGCTGGAAGATCGCCCAGGCCACGGGGCAGTGGAAACTGACCAACGTCAAGAAACGCAAGGACGCCCAGGCCCGTTTCGACGGGCGCGAATTCGAGGCGCATCTGAGCGCGCTGCAGGACTTTCAGGTACTGATCATGAACACCCTTCAGCGCACTGCGCAGACGGCGTTCTATGTCGCCTACGAAGACCTGCAGGATGTGACCGTGATGAACGGGCTGGCGCGCTGGCTGGGCACGCGGGTGCAGCTTGACAGCCTGAACACCGCGCTCAAGCGCCAGAACCCGGAACCGCCCGAAGAGAAAGTATCGAACTTTCCCGAGATGGAGCGCGCTCTGGCGCGGCTCGACCGGTTCAACCTGTCCCGCACCCCGAATTTCGAGCCCCGCCGGGGGCCCGTCGTGCCGGGATATGTGGCCGCCGCGCATACACCGCTGCTCTACATGCCCATCCGCTCGGGACCCGAGCAGGCGGTGCGACGCTGGATGTGCGCGCTCGACGGGGTGGAGGACGGCCAGCTTGTCACCGATTTCAGCCAGTCCAGCCTGCGCGCCTGGAAACGCGAACGCCCGGGGCATCGCAGCTTTACCGTGATCCGCCACCCTCTGGCCCGCGCGCACGAGGCGTTCTGCACCCGTATCCTGACCACGAAGAAGGGCAGCTTTCTGGGCATCCGCAAGACCCTGCGCCGCGCCCACAACCTGCCCATCCCGGAGGAAGAGCCCGGTGCCGGGTACGATGTGAACGCCCATCGCGAGGCGTTCACCGCCTTTCTGGCCTGGGTCAAGGCGAACCTGCAGGGCCAGACGGCGGTGCGGGTCGACGGGCACTGGGCGACACAGGCACAATGCATACAGGGCATGGCCGAGTTCACCCTGCCCGACATGATCGTGCGCGAGGATGAAATGGCCAGCTACCTGCCCGCGCTGGCGCTGCAGGTGGGCCATCCCGCTCCGGGCGACCCGGTGCCCTTGCCCAATGCCGCGCCGTTCTCGCTGGCGGAAATCTATGACGACCAGATCGAATCGCTGGCGCGCGAGGCATACCAGCGGGATTACGTCATGTTCGGGTTTGACGACTGGGCCTGACCGCGGGCGGGCATTTGCTCTTGCCGCGACGTGGTAATCGGTCGATAATTAAGGCCGGAACCACGCCCCGCCCGGGGCCAGCAGGGGGATGGACCATGAATGCACCGATGACCCGCGACCATATCGAAACCGCCACCGATCCGGCCGCCTTTGCCGATTGGCCGGCCGAGGTGTATCGGGACATGCTGGCCAACCAGGACAACGGGTGCGTCGGCTCGGTCCTTGTCAGCGAAACCGATACGCTGCGGGTGTGGCATCTGCACATCGCGCCGGGCGCGCGCTGCGGCTTTCACCGCCATGTGAACCCCTATTTCTGGAGCGCCTTTGCCCCGGGCAAGGCGCGGACCTATTTCTCGGACGGGCGCATCGTCGAGACGGAATACACCAAGGGCCAGACGCAGCACTACCATTACGCCCCGGGTGAATACATGTTGCACTCTCTTGAAAACATCGGCGACACCGAACTGGTCTTTGTCACGGTCGAGCATCTGCAGACGCCGGGGATTGCGCTGCCGATCCCCGATCATGTCCGCCTGAACACCGGCACCTGACGCAGACAGGGGCGGGTCATGACAGGACAGGCGATCATCTGTGGCGGCTCCATCGGCGGGCTGTTTGCCGCCGCGGCGCTGCGGCGTGCGGGCTGGGAGGCCACGGTGCTTGAGCGCACCGAGGTTCCGCTTTCAGGACGCGGGGCGGGGATCGTCACACATCCCGAGCTTGTGGCGGCGCTGGCGGCTGTCGGGGCCAGCACGCAGGATCTGGGCGTCGACGTGTTCGAGCGGGTGGCCTATGACCTGACGGGCGCGCGGGTCCATGCCTTCGACTTTCACCAGGTGGTCACCAGCTGGGACCGCATGTACCAGGTGCTGCGCGCCACGTTGCCCGAAACGGTCTACGTGCTGGGCCGGGATGTTTGCGGTTACGACGATACCGGCGCGCGGCCCGCGGTGCTCTTGTCCGACGGAACCCGGCACGAGGCGGATCTGGTCATCGGGGCCGACGGCTTCCGCTCGGCCATCCGCGCGCAGATGCTGCCAGACGTGCAGCCGCGCTATTCGGGCTATGTGGTCTGGCGTACCGTGGCCGCCGAACGCGACATCCCCGCGGCGTTCAAGGATGACGTGTTCCGCACCTTTGGCTATTTTATCCCGAACGGCACGCAGATCATCGGTTATCCCATTGCCGGGCCCGACAATGATCTGCGCCCGGGGCATCTGCGCTACAATTTCGTGTGGTACGTCCAGGTGCCACAGGCGGCGCTGGACGACATGTTGACCGATGCCTCGGGCAGGCGGCACGCGATCTCGATTCCGCCGCCGCTGGTGCGCGACGACGTGATTGCCCGCGCCATGGCCGATGCCCGGGCGCGTCTTCCTGTGCCTTTTGTCGAAATTCTGAAAGTCAGCGAGCGACCGTTCTTTACCCCGATCTACGATCACCATTCGCCGGTGATGGCCCGGGGGCGCGTGGCGCTGGCGGGGGATGCCGCCTGCGTGGCGCGGCCGCATGTGGGCATGGGGGTGACCAAGGCGGCCGACGATGCCATGGCGCTGGCCCGGCACGTGGCCTCTGGTCCGCTGGAAGCGGCGCTGCAGGCCTATTCGGCGGAACGCGTCAGCGCCTGCCGCGTGGCCTACGAGCGGTCGCAATGGCTGGGCCGGTTCATCTTTGACGGCGATCCGACGCAGAACCAGGACGGGGCCAGCCATCCCGACATGGAAACCGTGATGCGTGAAACCGCCGTTGTGCCGCCGGAACTGCAGGGCAGAGGGGCCGCCTAAGCGGCCCCGCCGGCCTTACTTGATCGCCTGCGGATTGATCGGGGATCCCGCAGCGCCGGGAATGTGCAGGGGCGGCGCGCAGAAGAAGAACTCGTAGACGCCATCCTCGGCGCAATCCGCCGCCAGGTCCTTGAGGTAAAAGATTTCGCCCATGGAAATACCGATGGCGGGGATCACCACCCAGTGCCAGGGCTGGTTGGCCTCGTCGGTCTCGTTGGGGCGCACCTCGCAGCCCCAGGTGTCGGCGCAGATCGCGGCGATGTCATGCGCCTTGATCCAGTGCGCCGTCTCGAAGGCCAGCCCGGGTGCGTCGCCGCCGGCATAGCCCGTCCAGTCCCCGGCAGCGAGGCAACGTTCCTGGTGCCCGGTGCGCACGATCACGAAATCGCCCTTGCGGATATCGACCCCTTGCGCCGCGGCGCAGGCATCCAGATCGGCATTGGTGATGGGGTAGCCATCGTCGAGACTGTCCACCCCCTTCCAGCGCGCCACGTCCAGCAGCACGCCGCGCCCGACCATCTTGTCGCGCACGTGTTCGATGCCCAGCCGCTTGGCCCCGTTCACCGTGACATCCGTCGCCGGATAGCCATTGTACATCTTGTCATCGAGGAAGATGTGGCACAACGCGTCCCATTGCGTGGACCCCTGGCAGGGCAGGTTGATGGCGTCATCGGCATAGCGCAGATAGGCGCGTCCGTCGCCGTCCTGTTCGCCCGTCACCGCATCGGTGCCGGTGGCCAGCATCTGGTGGATCATGTTCCAGCGCCCGCCGAACAGGCCCGACTGGATCTTTTCCTTCAGGTCGAGCCCCAGCGCAAAGGTCTTGCCTTTGCGGATCAGCTTGCCCGCGTTCACGATATCCTCGGGCGAGATGTTGTTGAGCGTTCCCAACTGGTCATCCGGACCCCAGCGCCCGTGGTTCGACAGCTCTCTGGCTGTTCGATAGATGTCCTCGCGCGTCAGTTTTGTCATGGCCTCCCCCGGGAAGTTAAAGCTTGCTTGTTTATCGAGTGAAAAATTAACCTCGGGAACAAGTCAACGAAAAACGGAAAGGGACGGCATGTCCGAGGAACGACGCTTTGACATCGAATTCGAAGGCACGGGCCGGGCGACCGGCAAGATGCGCAACGACATCTCGGTCAGCTTTACCACGATGAACGAAACCTTCGAACTGGCCACCGACGAAGGCGGCTTTCACGGCGGCGACGGCACTGCGCCGCCGCCGCTTGCGCTGTTTACCGCGGCGCTGATCGGCTGCGTGATGACCCAGATCCGGGCGTTTTCGAAACGGCTGAAGATTCCCGTGGGCGAGGTCGAGGTGCGCGCCCATCTGCACTGGGAAGGGCGACAGACCGGGCGCGACCCCTATGTCACCGCACCGGTGGGGTTTTCGCTGGATATCGACCTTGATTCGGAGGCATCAGCACAAGACCAGCACCGCCTGATCGAGGCCGCCAAGAAGGGCTGTTTCATAGAACAGACCCTCAAGCAGGGGCTCGAGGTGGGGCACCGTCTGAAGATAGGGACCGACTGGCAGGATGCCTGACGCAACACACGCCGCCAAGAAGGACGACAAGCCGCGGCGCAGGCTGTCTTCGGACGAGCGGCGTGCGGATTTCATCCAGAAATCCATCAAGCTGTTCGCCGAGGAAGGTTTCGAAAGCTCGACCCGGGAACTGGCGCGGCGGCTGGGAGTGACTCAGCCGCTGCTCTATCGCTATTTCCCGTCCAAGCAGGACCTGGTGTCGGCGGTCTATGACGAGGTCTATGTGCGCCGCTGGCGGCCGGAATGGGAGGCGCTGATCGCCGACCGCAGCCGCCCGTTGACCGAGCGGTTATGTGCCTTTTACGGGGTCTATACCGATGCGATCTTCCATCCCGACTGGATCCGCATCTACCTGTATTCCGGGCTGAAGGGCGAAGAGATCAACGCGCGCTACATGCGCGTGGTGACGACGCGCATCCTGGCCCCGATCTTTGCCGAGGTGCGGCACGAGGCCGGGCTGCCCGAACGTGCGCCGACCGAAGAGGAAATCGACAAGCTGTGGGTGATCCACGGCGGCATCTTCTATTTCGGCGTGGTCAAGCTGGTCTATGCAAAGACCCCGCCACGGCACAAGGACAGCGCGGTGGCGTTTGGTGTCCGGGCGATGATCGAGGAACTCAAGCGCGAGTTTTCCGAAGAGGAGCGCGCGCCCCGGAGGTGATCCGGGGCCTCTGCCTCACGGCGCTGCGCCGCGACTCAGTCGTTGCCGCGTGCGGGATAGCCCTTGTCCACCGCCATCGGCATCTTGGACAGCAGGAATTCCAGATCGGGCCGTGCCCAGGGCATGTTCGAGATGTCGATCATGTAAAGCCGTCCGTCCGGCCGCACCCAGGCCATGCCCGGTTCGCAGAACACGTCCGCTTCGGCCTCCTTGATGGCCCTGGATATCCACAGGCCCCAGGCCCGCGCGGTGTCTTCGCTCAGGCTGTGGGCGACCTTGAGGTTGCCGATGTCCCATTCGGCCACCGTTTGCGCGGCCAGGTCTTCACCGTTCATCGAGGCGATGACCACGTCAAAGCCGGCTTCGGCATAACCCGCGGCCAGACCGTTCAGCTTTTCCAGATAGGCCTTGCAGACCGGGCAGTGATGGCCGCGATAGAACACCACCATGGTGAAATGGGCGGGTGCGGTTTCGTTCAACGTGAATGTTCCGCCGCCCACAAGGGGCAGGCTCAGCGCGGGGACGGGCGCGTCGGGGGTCAGTTTCGTCGTCATGTCAGGCCTCCAGAGGCAGGGTTGTCCAGGTTTCGGTGATCGTCACGCCGCTGCCGCGCAAGACCTTGGCGATGGGGCAGAACCGGGCCAGGTCGGTCTTCATCGCCTCCATCTGCGCGGGCGTGCCGTTCGTGCGCACCGTGATCGCCATCTCGATACTGGAAAAGGGCTGTTCGACCTCTTCCATCAGCATCGTGCCGCGGCGGTCGAAATCGGCGGTCAGCGCCACGTCCATTTCGCCCAGTTCAAAGCCCGCGTGATGGGCAATGCGCATGGAAATCACGTTGGTGCAGCCGATCAGCGAGGCCATCATCGTTTCGGTGGGGGTCAGCCCCAGGTTGGTGCCGTCCCGCTCCAGCGGTTCGTCTATGGTGCTGGCGACGTCGCGCACGCTGATCTGGCTGCGGGCATGCGTCTCTCCCACCGCCGAGATCTGCATCTTGACGGATGTCTTCGGCTTCACGGTGACCATGGCGGCTCCCTGATTCAGGTCTTGATGAAAGTTTATAGCCCGATAAATTAGCGGTAGCGGATCACAGTTTCGCAAACAAGGCCCGACAAACGGGCCGTGGGAGGAGAAATGAAGCCAGCCGATTTCCGGTATGCCCGTCCAGCGACGCTGGACGAGGCCTTGACGCTGATGGCGGGCGAAGGCGAGATCGCCGCGCTGGCCGGCGGGCAAAGCCTGATGCCGATGATGAACTTCCGCATCGCCCAGCCAGAGGTGCTGGTGGATCTGAACGCGGTCGCCGATCTTGCCGGTGTGACCGAGATGGACGGAACGGTGCGGATCGGGGCCATGACGCGCTATTCCGATCTGGCCCGGCATGATGTGCTGGCGCGGTTGCCGCTGGTCGCACGCGCGCTGCCCCATGTCGCCCATCCCTCGATCCGCAACCGCGGCACGCTGGGCGGCAGTCTTGCGCTGGCCGACCCGGCGGCCGAACTGCCCGCCGTGGCTTTGGCGCTGGGGGCCAAGGTGCATCTGGCCTCGACCCACGGCACGCGCAGCGTGGCAGCGGATGACTTCTTTCAGGGGCTCTATGAGACCGACCGCGCCGAGGATGAGCTTGTCACGGCCATCGACCTGCCCGCCGCCACTGCGCAGGAGACCTATGGCTTTCACGAGGTGGCACGCCGGCATGGCGATTACGCCATGGCCGGTGTGGCCCTCACGCGGCGTGACGACGGCTTGCGGATCGCGTTCTTCTCGGTCTCGGACCGGCCGGTGCGCGCCAAGGCCGCCGAGACGGTGCTGCGCGACGATCCCACAAAACTGGACCTGGCCATCGAGGCGCTGGACGAGATCGACTTCACCGGCGACCTGAACGGCGGCCCGGACATGAAACGGCATCTGGCGGGGGTCGTGCTGCGCCGCGCCTGGGCGGAGGTTCTGGCATGACCACACATGACATCACGATCACCATCAATGGCGAGGCGATCACCGCCACGGTGCCCGCCCGCCGCAACCTTGTCGATTTCATCCGGCAGGAGGCCGGGCTGACCGGCAGCCATGTGGGCTGCGAACACGGTGTTTGCGGGGCCTGCACCGTCGAGGTGAACGGAACGCCGGTCCGTGGCTGCCTGATGCTGGCGGTACAGGCGGACGGCGCACACGTCACCACGGTCGAAGGCCTGGCAGACACCGGACGCGGCCACCGCCTGCGCGCCGCCTTCCAGACCCACAACGCGCTGCAATGCGGGTTCTGCACCCCGGGGATGCTGGCCTCGGCCCTCGAATATGTCGAAGGCGGCGGCACGGCGGACCGCACCGCCATCCGCGAGCATATCTCGGGCAATTACTGCCGCTGCACGGGCTATCAGGCCATCGTCGATGCCATCGTCGAGGTGATCGAAACAGGAGAGGGCGCATGACCGGACCGGCTTTGATCTTTGACAAACCCAACGCCTATATCGGCCAGTCCACGCCGCGTGCGGACACCAACCGCCTTCTGGAAGGCCGCGGGCGCTTTGTGGACGACATCCAGTTGCCGCGCATGTTGCATGCCGCCTTCCTGCGCTCGCCTTATGCCCATGCCGAGATCCGCGGGCTGGACACGTCGGCGGCCAAAGCGGCACCCGGTGTTGTGCGGGTGCTGACCGGGGCCGATCTGGAGGGCGTCGTAGAGCCTTACGTGGGCGTGTTGACCCATCTGAAGGGCCTGCGCAGCGCGCCGCAGATGCCCTTGGCCGTGGACCGCGCCCGCTGGCAGGGAGAGCCGCTGGCCATGGTCCTTGCCCGCTCCCGCGCCGAGGCCGAAGACGCCGCCGCGCTGATCGAGGCCGATCTGGACCCGATCCCGGCGGCATGCGACGCCGAAACCGCGCTGGACCCGGACGCGCCGGTGATCCATCCGGAGTTCGGCTCGAACCTGGCCTGGGAACGGCTGGTGGATGTGGGCGACGTGGACGCGGCCTTTGCGCGTGACGATGTGCAGGTGGTCAGCCGCACCCTGCGCTTTGGCCGCCACACCGGCGTGACGCTGGAAACCCGCGCAGCGGTGGCAGAATACGACCCGTCCGAGGACCGCCTGACCTTTCATTACTCCGGTCAGGCCCCGCACATGATGCAGTTCATCTTTGCCAAACATCTGGGGCTGGCCGAGGAAAACGTGCGTGTGGTGGCCAATGATGTGGGCGGTTCTTTCGGGATCAAGATCCACACCTATGGCGACGAGGTGGCGACCGCTGCCGCCGCCAAGCTGCTGGGACGTCCGGTCAAGTTCGTGGCGGACCGCTATGAAAGCTTCCTGTCCGACATCCACGCCCGCGATCACGTGGTCGAGGCGCGCATGGCGGTGGACAAGGCGGGCAAGATCGTCGCTCTGGACTTTGACGATCTGACGGGGATCGGGCCCTATTCGATGTATCCCCGCACCTCTGCCATCGAAGCCAACCAGGTGCTGAACCTGACCGGCGCGCCCTATGATCTTGAGAACTACCGCGCGCGGGGCCGTGTGGTGTTCCAGAACAAGAACATGATGTGCCAGTACCGCGCCGTGGGCCACCCCATCGCCATGGCGATCTGCGACGGGCTGCTGGAAGACGCCGCCGCCAAGATCGGCATGGACGTGGTCGAGATGCGTCGCGTGAACCTGATGCGCGATGACAGCTATCCGCGCGCCTCGGCGTCGGGCATGAAGCTGGACGACCTGTCGCATCAGAAGGCGCTGAACGTGCTGGTCGAAACGATGGGCTATGACGCCCTGCGCGCTGAACAGGCAGAGCTGCGGGCGCGGGGCGTCTATCGCGGGATCGGCTTTGTGTCGATGGTCGAGGTCACCAACCCGTCTCCCATGTTCTACGGCATCGGCGGCGCGCCCATCGCCAGCCAGGATGGCGCGACGGTGCGGCTGGATGCGGGGGGCGGGCTGCGGGTGTCCTCTTCGGTGACCGAGCAGGGCCAGGGCACCAACGCGATCCTGGCCCAGATCGCCGCAGGCGTCTTTGGCGTGCCCATCGAGCGCGTCACCGTGACCACCGGCGACACCGACACCGTGCCTTACGGCGGCGGCACATGGGCCTCGCGCGGGGCGGGGATCGGTGGCGAGGCGATGCTGCAGGCAGCCCACGCGCTGAAGGAACAGGTGCTGGAGGTGGCGGCAGTGATGCTCCAGAGCGACGCCGCCACGCTGGATATCCAGAACGGCTCCGTGGTGGATGGCAGCGGGGCGCGGATGACCCTCTCGGACCTGGCGCGCACGGTCTATTACCGCGGCAACGAGCTGCCGTCGGACCTCAAGCCCGAACTGATCGCCACGCGGCACTACCGGGTGACGGATTTCCCCTTTGTCTTCACCAATGGCGCGATGGCCGCACATGTGGAGGTGGACACCGAGACCGGGTTGGTGAAGGTGCTGAACTTCTGGGCGGTCGAGGATTGCGGGCGCGTCATCAACCCCAAGCTGGTGGACGAACAGGTGCGTGGCGGCGTGGTTCAGGGCATTGGCGGCGCGCTGTACGAGGAGTGCATCTATTCCGAGGACGGCCAGCTGATGAACGCGACGATGGCGGATTACCTCGTGCCGATGGCGGTGGAGATGCCGGATATCGTGGTCCGACATGTCGAGACGCCCACCAAGACCTCTGTGCTGGGGGCAAAGGGTGCGGGCGAGGCTGGCACCGGCGGCGCACCGGCGGCGGTGATGAACGCGGTCAACGACGCCTTGCGCCCGTTGGGGGCGACGCTGTGGCAGATGCCGATGACGCCGGAGCGGATACTGAAGGCCCTGGGCAAAGTGTGACGGCAAGGAAAGGGGGCGGCGGGGTAAACCCCGCCCTACAGCGTCGGTTGTAGGGCGGCGTTCGCCCCGCCATGCCGGGCCTGACGCCCGCGTCTGTGCAACGTCGTCCCGGGCCTGACCCGGGACCTCCCGCTCAGTTTTCTTCCAGATCGCCCTCCTCGTTCACCCGCAGGCCCGTGGCGTGGCTCGCCTCCAGGATTTTCGGCGCCCAATCCACCCGGCCGCCATCCTCGGTCTCTGCCTTGGAGCCGATGATCGCCATCAGCATCCCGTGCGACTCGCCGATGTTGCGAAAGCCGCGAAAAACCCCTGGCGGGAAAGAGATCACGTCGAACGGGTCCAGCTCGATCTCCTGGTCGCCGTCTTCCCCCCAATACGCCGCCCAGCGCCCGATCAGCGGAATGAAGACCTCGATAGTCTCATGCGCGTGCAGTGCCGCGCCCTTGCCCGGCTCCGCCCCGACATAGGTGATCGAGAAATAGCGCGCGTCCCGGATCGCCGGGGCAAGCGAGGCATCCTCGGTCACGCCGCGGCCGATGACATTGTAGATGTCGCGGGCAAATTCCGGCAGGCGCGTGTCGACAAAGGCCTGCTTCGACGGGGTCATCTCGCCGAACCGCGCCACGCGCGACAGCATTTCTTCCCGGGTGACGGTCACGATTTCCATGGCTTGTCTCCAGAAGGAAAACGGGCGGCCCCCCTGGCCGCCCGTCCGGGTCATCACTCGATGCTGTAGGCCACCGGCATTTCGTAGCCGGCATCCGCCACGGCCTGCAGATAGGCCTTCATGACATCCGAACCCGGCATGCCGCGGCCATCGGCCTCCTTTGCCTGCTGGTTCGGGAAGGAAGCCAGCGACGCCGCCCAGCCGGCGCGCGCCTCGGCGCTGAGTTCCTTGATCTCGGCCCCCACTTCGGCCAGCCCCTTGAGGCCCGATTCCTGACGCGCGTTCAGCGAGGCCCCGGCCTGTGCCTCATAGGCGCGGCCCACATCCATCAGGATCTGCTGCAGGTCTTCGGGCAGCGAGTTGAACTTGCGCTCGTTCATGGTCAGGGCGTTCACGCCCATCGCGCCAAAGCCGATCAGCGTGTAATGCGGCGAAGGTTCATAGAACTTGAAGCCCAGATAGGCCGACGGGAACATCAGCCAGCCATTGTAGACCCCGGTCGACAGCGACAGGTAGCCGTCGGGCAGGGTCGACTGCACCGGCACCGCGCCTGCAAATTCCAGCCAGGGCAGGTTCGGCCCCGCGCCGCCGATCTTGACGCCCTTGAGGTCGTCCACGGTGTCCCACGGATCGGTGGTGCCGAGGTGGTAGTTGTCCCAGCCGTGCAGGCCCAGCAGAACCTGGTCGTATTCGGCGGTGAACTGTTCGGTCAGCCAGGGCTGCGCGTCATAGGTCGCGCGGACGGTGGCCATGGCCTGTTCGGAATCCTGCGGGCCAAACGGCGCGTAATAGGGGAAGTTGTGCAGGAACAGCTTGGCCGGTTCGAAGCAGATGCAATAGGCCCCGATGTCGAGAATGCCGTTCTGCACGGATTCCAGCGTTTCCGCCACGCCCGCAATCGCGCCGCCATAGCCTTCGACGAACTCCACGGTGTGGCCCGCCTCGGCGGCGCGCTTCTTGACTTCGGGTACAAAGAAATTGGCGACATCGGCGACATAGACCGCCGGACCGTTGGGGTGGCCCGAGCCGATGCGGAACGTGAAGTTGTCGGCGGCAACTGCGCCTGCCGCCACGCTGCAAGCCAGCGCCACCGAAAGTGTCTTGATCATTGTAGTCCTCCCATGACCATCAGCCCGTTGCCGGGCTTTATTTATCACTCGTTAAATACCACACAGATTTTCCCACCGGTCAAGCGGCATCCTCCCGCCGCGTTTCAATTCAGGCGCGACAGCGCCGGGGCATTTATTTATCGACCGCTAAGTTGCGGCTTGACGCACTGCCCGGTTCGTTTAGCGTGTCGCAAAAAAGACACCATCGGGAGGATCACCATGACGGCTGCCGTCCGGCTCGCACGGGCCATCCACATCTTTTCGGCCTTCTGGACGCTGGCCCTGGCCGTCCTGATCTTTGCCGACGTGACCGGGCGCGAATTCCTGAACCAGCCGGTCCCCGGAACCAAGGAAATCCTGCAGAACTCGGTTGTGGCGATCACCTTTCTGCAGATCCCGCTGGCGATCTATTCGGGATCGATGCTGCGCACCTCGATCTTTTCCGATGCGCTGCCGCCGATCGGACGCCGGATCCTGCGCACCTTCGGCAGCCTGTTGGGGCTGGCGCTGTTCATGGGCCTGCTCTGGAGCACCTGGCCGTCGTTCTGGGATGCCTACCGCATCGGCGAATACGAAGGCGAAGGCGCGTTGCGCGTGGCCACCTGGCCGGTGCGCGGCACCGTTCTGGCGATCTCGGTCTTCGGGTTCTTCGCCTACCTGTCGATGATCTGGTTCGACTGGACCGGACAGCTGGAAAATGAAGACGCGGCACCGGGCACCGGCCTGTCGGGCATGAAGGTCTGAGGGCGGAACGATGGGTGGTGATATCGTTCTTTGGATGCTTGGCCTTCTGGTCGTCTTCATCGTTCTGGGCGTGCATATCGGCGTGGCGCTGGCCGTCACCTCGGCGCTGGGCGTCTGGCTGATCCTGGGCAGTTTCGAAGCGGCCGTGTCGATCCTTGGCAACACCGCCTACGAGGCGGTGCGCAAGGATGTCTTTGCGGTGATCCCGCTTTTCGTGCTGATGGGGGACATCATATCGCGATCGGGCGCGGCGGGTGACCTGTACCGCATCTGCGACCGCACGCTCAAGCGCCTGCCGGGCCGTCTGGCCATTGCGACCATCAGCGGCAACACCGTGTTTGCGGCGGTGACAGGGGTATCCATCGCCTCGGCCGCTGCGTTCTCGCGGATCGCCTATCCCGAGATGATGAAGGTGGGGTATCGTCAGAGCTTTGCCCTGGGGGCGGTCGCCGGCTCGGCCTGCCTGGGGATGCTGATCCCGCCATCGGTGCTGCTGATCGTCTGGGCGATCCTGACCGAAATGTCGGTGGGGGCGCTGTTCATCGCGGGCATCATTCCGGGGATCGTGCTGGCACTGCTGTTTGTCGGCTATGTGGTCATCGCCGCGATCCGCGCGCCCGACATCGCGCCGCCCTTCCAGGATGACCTTGTCAAACTGACCCCGGAAGAGCTGCGCTCGGAACTGGTGGGCGGGCTTGGCATCCTGGGGCTGATCATGCTGGTGATCGGCGGTATCTGGACCGGCTTCTTCACCCCGACCGAGGCCGCGGGCTTTGGCGCGCTGGGCGCCTTGGTGATCGGGCTGATCAAGGGCATGCGGCTGCCCGACGTGGTCGAGGCGATCATCCAGGCCGGCCGCACCACGGCCCCCATCATGTTCCTTCTGATCACCGCGCAGATGTATTCGCGGCTGCTGGCCATCGGCGGCGCGGTCAACTTCATCCAGGGCATGTTCCTGGATGTCGGGCTGGAGCCTTGGCAGATCATCGGCCTGATGATCCTGATCTGGATCGTGCTGGGCATGTTGATCGACTCGGTTTCGATCATCCTGCTGACTGTGCCGATCTTTGCCCCCATCGCCATGGTGCTGGGGCTTGATCCGGTGGCCTTTGCCATCTTTGGCATCCTCATCATCGAGGCCGGGCTGCTGACACCGCCCTTCGGGCTGCTTGTCTATACGGTGCGGGGATCGGTGCCCGACGAGACGGCAACGCTGGGCAAGATCTTTGCCGGGTCGTTCCCGTATTTCCTGCTGATCCTGCTGGCCGGGATGCTGGTGCTCTGGTTCCCCTGGCTGGCCACGATCCTGCCGGAACTGATGCTGTAGCGGTTCGGGGGGCGACGCCACGGCACGCCCCTCTGCGCTTTGCATGGTATCCGATTTCCTGATCTTCAGGCTCAGCGAAAATGATTGTTCCGAATAGACATCGCGCACTAACCTTTGTCGAAATCAAGGGAGACGCTCATGGAACTTGGCTTTTTCACCATGCCGATTCATCCGCTGGACAAGGACTGGCGGCAATCGCTGAAGGAAGACCGCGAGGCGTTTCTGCTGGCGGACGACCTGGGCTTTACCGAGGCCTATGTCGGTGAACACGTCACCGATGCGGCCGAGAACATCACCAGTTGCGCGATGTTCGTGGCTTCGCTGGCCAGCGCGGTCAAGCAGATGCGCCTGGGCACCGGCACGGTGAACATGCCCAACAGCCACCCCGCCGCGGTGGCCGCGCAGGTGGCGATGCTGGATCACATGCTGGACGGCCGGTTCAATTTCGGCATCTCGCCCGGCGGGCTGGCGTCCGACGCCGAGGTGTTTGGCAATCTCGACAATGACCGCCAGGCGATGTTCCTCGAAGGCATCAACACGGTGCTGAAGATCTGGGAAAGCGACGCGCCCTACAATATCGACGGCCAGTTCTGGAAGATCTCGACCGAGCGCACGTCGATGACGGATATCGGCCAGGGGATCATGCCCAAGCCGCTGCAGCGCCCGCACCCGCCCATCGTCGTCACCGCGGTTGCGCCCTTTTCCAAGGGGGTGACCGAAGCTGCCGCGCGCGGCTGGGATCCGATCAGCGCGAATTTCCTGATGCCGCAATGGGTGGCGTCGCACTGGCCGCGCTATGTGGAGGGCTGCGAACGGGTGGGCCGCCCGGCCGATCCGGCGAATTGGCGCGTGGCCAAGTCGGTCTTTGTGGCCGATGACATGGACACCGCGCGGCGCTACGCCACCGATCCCGACAGCCCCTATGTGTTCTATTACCGCCAGCTGTTCACCAAGCTGAAGAAGCATGGCCGGATCAACCTGTTCAAGGAACACAAGGACCAGCCGGATGACGAGGTCACGCTGGAGCATGTGTGCAACCGCCTGATCATCTGGGGCACGCCCGACAAGGTTGCCGACGAGCTTCTGGCCTTCCGCCAGGAAACCGGTCCGTTCGGCACGCTGCTGGTGGCCGGCAAGGACTGGGCCGATGCGGAGCTTGCCCGGCGCAGCATGGTGCTGCTGGCCGAGCAGGTGAAGCCGGCGGTGAACGCCGCCGAAGCCGGCAAGGCCGCCGCGGAATGAGCCGGGTCGAAGTCAACGGCACCGTCCTGAACACGCGCATCGACGGTGACGAAGGGCGGCCCTGGATCGTGCTGTCGAACTCTCTGGGTTCCAGCCTGGGGATGTGGGATGCGCAGATCGAGGCGCTGCAGGCCCGCTACCGCGTGCTGCGCTACGACACGCGCGGGCATGGCCAGAGCGCGGTGCCGCCGGGGCCTTACGCGCTGGACGACCTGGTGGCCGACGCCGTGGCGCTGATGGACCATTTCGGCATCGAGACGGCGGACTGGATGGGCCTGTCCTTGGGGGCGATGACGGGGATGGGGCTGGCGCTGCACCACCCGGGGCGGTTCGGGCGCATGGTGCTGGCCGATGGCCGCGCCGATGCGCCCGAAGGGTTCCGCAAGATGTGGGACGACCGCATCGCCCGGATCGCCGAGGGCGGCACCGAGGCGATTGCCGATGCCACCCTGGGCACCTGGCTGACCGAGGCGTTCCGCGCCGCCCACCCCGACGAGGCCGTCCGCCTGCGCCAGATGATCGTTGACACACCGGATGCGGGCTATGTCGCCTGCGCCACGGGTCTGAAAGATCTCGACTATCTCCGGCAGCTGGGCGGGATCGGATTGCCGGTGCTGTATGTCGGCGGCTCGGACGATCCCGGCGCGCCGCCGGCGGTGATGCAGGAAATGGCGGACGCCACGCCCGGGGCGCGTTTTGTGGAAATCGCCGGGGCGGCACATATCGCAAACATAAACCAGCCGCAGGCCTTCACCGCCGCAATTGCCGGGTTCCTGGAGCTTTGACATGGCGCTGACCGACCGCATCCCCTATCAGGCCCTGATCGACCGGCCACGCCTGCACCTGCCCGATGGCAAGCGCATCGCCGTCTGGGTGATCCTCAATGTCGAGGAATGGCGCATCGAACGCCCTATGCCGCGCACCGTCCTGCCGCCTCCCATGGGTCAGCCCCTGCTGCCGGACGTGCCGAACTGGTCCTGGCACGAATACGGGATGCGGGCGGGCTTCTGGCGGCAGCATGCGGCGCTGACGGCGCGCGGCATCCCGGTGACGCTGGCGATCAACGGCAATGTCTGCACCTCGTATCCCCGCGTTGCCGGTGCCGCGCTGGACGCGGGGTGGGAGTTCATGGGCCACGGGTTCCTGCAAGGCCCCATGCACAAGCTGCACGATCAGCGCGCCGCGATCCACGCGGCCATGGACGGCATCGAGGCCTTCACCGGCACCCGTCCGCGCAGCTGGGAAAGCCCCGGCCTGACCGAAACGGACGAGACGCTGGACCTCTTGCGCGAGGCGGGGGTGGAGTATGTGGCCGACTGGGTGATCGACGACCTGCCGCAGGACATCGCCACGCCGCATGGGCTTATCACGACGATCCCCTACACGGTCGAAGTGAACGACATCACGGTTTACGCCCTGCAACAGCACGATTCCGACGTCTTCCTGACCCGCGGCAAGCGCCAGTTCGACCGGCTGTATCAGGAGGCCGAAGAGAATGCCCGGGTCATGGCGATCTCGATCCACCCCTATATCACCGGCGTGCCGCATCGCATCGCGGCGCTCGAGGCGCTGCTGGACCATGTGGGCAGCCATGACGGCACCGCCTGGATGACGGCCAGCGAGATCGGCGACTGGTATCGGCGGCAGATGGGCTGACGGAGACCCGCTTTACAGCCGCACCACCTCTCCCGTCTCGGCGGACCGCACGATGGCCTCCAGAACCTCGATATTGTGGGTTTTCTCGCTTTCGGTGAAGAGATAGGGCGCATCCCCCCGCACCGCCGCGGCAAAGTTTTCCAGATTGGCAACCACCGCGTCGGACCAGTCAAAGCGCTGCGTCTCCTGATCCTCCAGCCCGCGATAGCGGGTCATCGTGATCTCGCCGCCCGGCGTGTCGGGATGGGTGGCGTTGCGAATCTCGATCCATTCGCGCGTGCCAAAGACATGGGTGCGCAGGAAATGCGGCGTGTTCAGGATTGCCTGCATCTGCGCCGTCATCCCCGCGCGAAACCGCAATTGTACGGTGACCATGTCGCCGGTCTCCCAGCCCAGTTCGCGGTCGGCGGTGATTGCGTGGACGCTGTCCACCGGGCCGAAGAACCAGATCATCAGGTCCGTCAGATGGATGCCCATCTGCGTCATGCCTGCCGCGGGCGCAAAACGTTTCGTCGTCCGCCAGCTGTCCGGGCCAAGACCCTTCAGCTTGTTGTGGCTGAAGGCCAGTTCGGCGTGCATGATCGTGCCCAGCTCGCCTGCGTCCAGCGCTGCCTTCAGCGCAAGGATCGCCGGTTCAAAGCGCCGCTCGTGTCCGATCCCCAGCACCACGCCCGCCTTGTGGCAGGCTTCGACCGAGGCGCGGGCGCCGGCCGCGGTCAGCGATAGCGGCTTTTCGCAAAACACGTGCCGCCCGGCGGCGGCACAGGCCGCGACCTGGGCGTCATGCAGATCGTTGGGCGAGGTCAGGATCACCGCCGCCACCTCGTCCAGCTGCAAGAGCGCGTCCAGATCCGGCACCGCGCGCGGCCCCAGCGCCGCAATCTCGGCGTGCAGGGCGGTGTTCACCTCGGCCACCGCCACCACGTCGAACCCGTCATGCCCGGCCAGCCGCGTTGCCACGTGCCGCCCCCACCAGCCAAACCCGACGATCCCCATCTTCAGCATGTCTGTCCTCCCTGTTCCGCGCTGGTCCATTCTTCCAGCACCTGCCCTACCTCGCTGCGCAGCCGGTCGACCAGGATGCCCGCCGCGCGGGTCAGCGCCTTTTCGGTTTTCTGCACGACGATGTAGTCGGTCAGGATGCCCGGTGCGTCCAGCGGATGCAGCTTGCGCGCCACCCCGTCGAGATCGCGGTGACACAGCACCGAAGGCAGCACCGCGCACCAGTCGGACCCGGCGACAAATTCCAGCGTGGCCAGCATGGCGTCCATTTCCAGAACCTCGGCAATCACCACGTCATGGGCATCGAAATAGCTGTCCAGCCAGCGCCGGCGGATGTTGCGCCGGCTGGGCATGATCAGTTTCAGCCCGTTCAGATCCTCGGGCGGCACCGGCGACAGGTGGCGGCGCTGCGGCAGCATGTCGGGCGGACCCACCAGCACCTCGCGGTCGGTGGCGACATAGCTGGCGGTCAACCCGTTCAGCACCTCGCCCGCGGGGACGACGGCGCAATCCAGATCGCCTTCGACAACCCTGCGCATCAGCGAAAAGGAATACTCCTCCAGCACCGAAACCTGCACCCGGGGGTGTTCGGCGCGAAAGCCGGTCATCACCCGCGGCAGGACCGATCGGGTCAGGCTTGGGATGATGCCGAACCGGATGGTGCCGGTCAGGGCGTCGTGGACCTCTTCGACCTGGCGCTCCAGATCAAACAGCTGGTGCAGGATGCGGCGGCCCTGTTCATAGACAACCTGCCCCGCGGGCGTCAGCGCGGCCGCACCGCGGCGGCGCTCGAGCAGCGGCACGCCCAGGGAGGTTTCCAGATTCTTGACCTGGGTGGACATGCCCGATTGCGTCGCGTTTTCCCGCGTGGCGGCACGGCTGAAGGATTGCTCTTCGTAGACGGCAATCAGGGCCTGAAGGCTGCGGATGTTGATCTTGGGCGGGGGCACGGGTCTATCCGAATATGAGATATTTCAGATGAGCATTTATCATTTCCTATGATGCAACGCAGCCCTAAACTATGGCCCAACCCGCAATCGACCCGTCTGGAACAAGGAGCCCGGAGTGTTGGACCAAACCCAGGATCTGCCGCGCCGCCTGCGCAATGCCTTTGGCTGTTTCGCCTCGGGCGTCACCGTCGTGACCCTGCGTGATGGCCAGGGCGCGCCCACAGGCATCACCGTCAACTCGTTCTCATCGCTCAGCCTCGACCCGGCGCTCCTGCTGTTCTCGGTCGGGCGCGAGCAGGTCAGCGCGCGCTGGTTGCAGTCCGGCGAGGCGTTCAACGTCAACATCCTCTGCCGCGACCAGGAACCGCTGGCCTGGCAGTTCGCCCGCCCACACAAGGACAAGTTCGACGGCGTGGCCGCCTGGGAGGCCTGCAACGGCGTGCCGGTGCTGGACGGGGCGCTGGCGCATTTCGTCTGTCGCAAACACGCGATCCATGACGGCGGCGACCATCTGATCGTGGTGGGGGAAATCCTCGACTTTGCCGAACGCGACGGAGACCCGCTGCTGTTCCACCGCGGCAGGATGTGCGACCTGGCGGTGACGGCATGAGCGCCGCGTCGGGGCGGATGCCGCCGCTGGACGAACAGAGGCTGAGCCCGGACCAGAAGCGCGTCTGGGACGCCATCGTCAGCGGTCCTCGCGGACAGGTGGCGGGGCCGCTCCGGGTCTGGCTGCAGTCGCCCGACCTGGCCGACCGGGCGCAGGCGCTGGGCCAGTTCGCCCGCTATGACAGCAGCCTGCCTCCGCACCTGTCGGAGCTTGCCATTCTGGTGACGGCGCGGATCTGGAGTTCGGATTTCGAATGGAGCCATCATGCCCCGCTGGCCGCCGCGGCGGGTGTGCCCGACAGCGTGATCGAGGCCGTGGCCCATGCCAGACGCCCCGAAACCGACGATCCCGAGATGTCGGTCGTCAGCGATTTCGCCATCGAACTGCACCGCGACCGGCAGGTCTCGGACGCGGTGTTCGACCGCGCCACGGCGTGCCTGGGCACCCGCTCGGTTGTCGATCTGACCGGGATCTGCGGGTATTACACGCTGATCTCGATGACGATCAACGCGTTCCGGATCCCGCCCGACCATCCGCCTGTCCTGCCGCAGCTGGACAGGCCGGTGGCGGACATGTTTCGCTGAGCGCCGCATGCCTCAGCCGCGCAGAAGGGTTCGCGCGATCATTTCGCGGTTCAGCGGCAGATCGGGAATGCGCACCCCCAGCGCATGCCGCACCGCGTTGGACAGCGCCCCGGCGGTCGGGCCGGCCGCCGCCTCGCCCGCGCCCAGCGGCGGATCGTCGGGGCGGTCCAGCACCGTCACGGTGACCGGCGGCACCTCGGAGAATCTCAGGATCGGGTAGTCGTCCCAGGTCTGTGCCGTCACCCGGCCCGCGGCCACCGGCACGGCCTCTTTCAAGGTCCAGCTCAGGGCCTGCAGGATGCCGCCCTCGATCTGGTTGGCGACGCCGTCGGGGCTGATCGCCTCGCCCACATCCACCGCTGACCAGATGCGGTTGACGCTGACATCCTCGTCGACCGTGACATCGGCCAGAACGGCGCAATAGCCTGCGGTGTTCTTGTAGCGGGCAAAGCCGATGCCCCAGCCCCGCCCGTCGCCGCCCGATGGCCTTGGGCCGGTCATGCCGGCAACGGTCCGGATCACCGCCTGCGCGCGCGGATCGTCCAGATGAGACAGGCGCAGCGCAATCGGGTCGGTGCCGGTTGCGGCGGCGACATCGTCCATCAGCGCCTCGATGGCCAGCACGTTGGCAAAGCCGCCCAGCGCGCGCAGCGACGAGGTGCGATAGGGCAGCGTGTCCACCAGCCGCTTTTCCACCTTGCGATAGGGCAGGGCGTAAAGCGGCGCGGCGTTGCGGTCCGATCCGCCACCGCTGGCCAGCGGCAGGTCGCGCGGGACGGGCGGCGGCGATCCGCCCTCGATCAGCGACAGCGCCCTGAGGTTCGGATGCCCGCCCGAGCCGGGCCGGTTCATGTGCGGCGCGCTTCGGGGGCGCACGACCATGCCGGCGATCCGGCCATCGGCGTCCAGAAACGCCTCGGCCTCCACCACCATGGCGGCCCCGGACGCGGCAAAGCCGAATTCGTCGGCGCGCGACCATTGCACGCGCACCGGGCGGCCGGGCACCGCGCGCGCCAGCAGAGCCGCGTCCATCGCGGCATCGTCGGCCCCGTTATGGCCATAACACCCGGCGGCGGGCACAAAGGTGATCTCGACGGACTCGGGCGCAAGTCCAAGCGCCTCGGCCATGGCGTTGCGCAGGGGAAAGATGCCCTGGCTGTGGCACCAGACCTGCAGCCGGTCCTTTTGCCAGAGCGCAATCGCCGCCGACGGCCCGATGGACCCGTGCGAGATATAAGGACGGCTGGCCGTGGTCTCGACCCGGCGCGCGCCGGCATCGGGGGCATCGCCTTCCTCAAGGCTCAGTTCGGGCGGGACGTTCGAGGTGCGCAGCGCGTCGCGCACGTCGTCCGGGGCGTTGTCTTCGTACTGCCAGGTGACATGCGCCGCTGCCCACTCTGCCGCGCGCACGGCGTGCCATTCCACCTCGGTCAGCAGGCCCAGAAAGGCGCCGTCGCGCACCACCTTGACCACACCGGGCCGCGCGGCCAGCGCCGCCTCGTCCACCGCGATCAGTTGGGCCGGAACGTTGGGCGGGTGG
This sequence comes from Alphaproteobacteria bacterium, assembly GCA_030425925.1. Classification (GTDB taxonomy): domain Bacteria; phylum Pseudomonadota; class Alphaproteobacteria; order Rhodobacterales; family Rhodobacteraceae; genus JAUHZO01. The sequence continues at coordinate 122,656 of JAUHZO010000004.1, forward strand.
ATCACCCGCCCGTGCAGCAGCCCGTCCATGGCGATGTCCTGCAGGAACGGCGCGCCCGCGATGCGCGCGCGCAGGTCCGGCCGCGTGTCGGGCACGGCACCGTTGCGCGGGGTGTCGATCACCGGGGTTTCGCGCACCAGCGTCGACAGGTCGAGCCCCTGCGCCAGGCCCAGAAGGTCCAGCCCCGTGTCCTCTCCGGTCTGCAGGATGTGCCCGTCGCGGATCGACAGTGCGTCGGCGGCGCACCCGCGGATCTCTGCGGCGGTCGCAATCGCCAGGCTGCGCAGCGCCGCCGCGGCCTGCCGCACCGCCAGGCCGCTCACGGTGATCGACAGCGACCCCGCGGTGAAGCCTTCGTTGGGCGACAGATGGGTCGCGGCGGGCAGCGCTGCGATGGCACCGTGGGGCAGGCCGGTTTCCGCAGCCGCGATGCGGATCAGGGCGGCGTCGATGCCCTGCCCCAGTTCGACCCGGCCGGACTTGACGAGCAGACGTGCGCCCTGCGGTTCCAGCCAGTCGCCGATGCGCGGAAACAGGCTGAGCGGGTCCCGGACCAGAACGGATTTCATGCGGTGCCCTCCATCTGTGCGGCGGCCTGTTCCAGCGCGTCAAGAATGCGGTTATGCGCGCCACAGCGGCACAGGTTGCGATCCAGCGCCCGGGCGATCTCGGCCCGCGAGGCACCGGGAGTGACCTCGAGAAAGGCCTTGGCGCGCATGGCGATGCCCGACAGGCAGTAGCCGCATTGGCCGGCATTGCGCGACAGAAGCGCGTCGAGGATCGGGTGATCGCCCGCCGGGCCGGTCAGGCTTGCCGCGGTCTCGACCGGGCCCGCCACGGCAGAAACCGGCAGGTCGCAGGCCTCGGCGGCGCGACCGTCCACAATCACCGTGCAGGCCCCGCACAACCCGTCGCCGCAGCCAAACCGGGTTTCGCGTTCGCCCATCAGGTCGCGCAGGACATAGAGCAGCGGCATGTCGGGTTCGGCTTCGACGCGGCGCGGCACACCGTTCACGGTCAGGTCAAAGACGTGTCTGTCGGTCATGGTCGGGTCGGTCCTGTTGTCAAACGCCTGTGCTGCTGCATCCGGCGGCGCGCCATCTCGGCTGTGGCTGTGTCATACTGGCGGTGCGCCGGGCGACTCGCCCGGTCGGGAATGGGAGGACCAACATGATCGGGATCATCGGGCTGGGCAATATGGGCCGCGCCATCGCGGAACGGCTGATCGAAGAGGGGCAGGCGCTGTGCGTTTGGAACCGCAGCCCCGGCAAGGCCGCCGGGCTGGAGAACACGCAGCTTGCCGCCACGCCCGCCGATCTGGCCGCGGACTGCCGCGTGATCCTGTCGGTTCTGGCCAATGATGCCGCCATCGCGGCGGTGTACGAGGGGGAAGGCGGGCTCTTGTCCGCCGACCTGGCCGGGCGCGTGGTGGTCGAGATGTGCACCACCTCGCCCGAACAGAGCGCCGCTCTGGCGGCGCGGGTAGAGGCGCGAGGCGGTCTGTTCCTCGAATGCCCGGTGGGCGGCACCATCGGCCCGGCACGGGCGGGCAAGCTGCTGGGCCTTGCCGGGGGCCGGGCCGAAGCCTTCGCGGCGGCCCGCCCGGTGCTGGAGCGCCTCACCCGGCGGCTGGAACATCTGGGGCCCATCGGCAACGGGGCCGCGATGAAGCTGGCGATCAACCTGCCGCTGATGGTCTACTGGAGCGCGCTGGGCGAGGCGCTGGGGCTGGTGCTGGACCGCGGCATCGACCCGTCCCTGGCCACCGACATCCTTGTCGACAGTTCCGGCGCCATCGGTGCCGCCAGGACCCGCGTGCCGCCCATCCGCGACATGATCCTGACCGGCGATCCCGGCCCGGTCAGCCTGTCGCTGCACAACGGGCTCAAGGACATGCGGCTGATGGAGGCGCTGGCCGACGCGCATGGTCGCCGCCACGACGCGCTTACCGGCGCGCGCATCCGGGCCGAGGCGGCCGCCGCGGCGGGGTTTGCCGATCTCGATACCTCGTTGATCGCGGCGTTCGGGCAACGGGACCTCTCGTCAGATCAGGTTCATCAGGACAAGGCGCAGTCCGAGGATAAGCATAAGCCATAGCAGCAGGTTGCGGAACAGCTCGGGACGGATGTGCCTGCGGATCAGGGCGCCCAGCCGGAAACCGGCCAGCCCCGCCACCAGCGCCGCGACGGACAGCGGCAGCGTGGCGGCGTTCAGCATCGACCCGGCCAGCAGCCCCGTCAGCAGCCCGACCCCACCCGACAGGAACAGGAAACCGGCGGTTGCGACAAACACGTCACGCGGCAGGTTCAGCGCGGCGGCATAGATCATCGAGGGGGCCTTGACCGCGGTCAGACCGCCGATGATGCCCGACCCGATGCCGACGCCCAACTGCCAGCCGACGCTTTCGGTGACCGGCAGCTTGACCTTGAACAGGCCGGTGACGGCAAACAGCACCAGTGCGATCCCGACACACAGGCTCAGCACCCGCGTGGGCACATCGTCGAGGAACTGGCTGACGATCAGGATGCTGACCGCCGTGGCCAGCCCGGCCACCAGAAAGCGCCGGACGATGTCGCGCCAGTGTTCATAGCCAAGCACCTGCTGGATATTGGTCACGACGATGGGCAGCGCCAGGATCGTCACCCCCAGCGCCGGATCGGCAAAGAACGGCAGGATCGACATCACGACGGCGGGAAAGCCGATCCCGAACGCGCCTTTGACGGTGCCGCCCAGCAGCAGCGTCGCCATGACCGCCAGCAGCAGCGGCAGCGGGGGCAGCGCGTCGATCATCGCGGCGTACCGCTTTCGCTGCGGTAGATTTCGTAGACCGCAGCGGTGTCATGGCTTTCCGGCAGCGTGGCCGAGGCCTTGCGGTACATCTCGACACAGACGTCGAACAGCGGCACCGGCACGCCCAGCCGCGCGATATCGTCCCCGATGACGGACAGGTCCTTTTCGAACATCTTCAGGCTGGCTGTGGGCGGGTCGTAATCGCCCTGGATCATCAGCGGCATCCGCAAGTCCAGCATGCGCGACTGCCCGGCCCCGGTGGACAGCAGATCATAGACCACCTGTTTGTCGAGCCCCATGGCCACGCCGTAGTTCAGCGCCTCGGCAGCGGCGGTGTTGTGGATCGCAACGATGTGATTGGCGACGTATTTCAGCCGGGAGCCGCCGCCGAACGGGCCCGCGTCGATCACCTTGCGGGTGAAATGCGCCATGTAGGGGCGGGCCAGCGCCATGGCCTTTTCGGGGCCCGAGGCCATCATCACCAGATCGCCGACCGCGGCCTGCGCGCCGGTGCCGCTGACGGTGCAGTCCAGCATCTCGATGCCCGCCGCGGCCAGGATGTCGCGTGCGGCCTCCTTGTCGGCAAGGGCAAAGGTGCCGGTGTCCATGACCACCTGGTCGGGGCGCAGCCGTTCGGCCAGCGTGCCCGCCACCTGGCGCAGCACGGCGGGCGAGGCCAGCGCAAGGATGACGAGGTCGCAGGCCGACAGCCAGTCTCCGGGCGCGTCCTGCGGCGTTCCGCCCAGATCGGCAAGCCGCGCGCGCGCCGCGTCCGACGGGTCGGTGCCGCAGACCGTTTCGCCCGCGGCGATCAGGTGCGTGGCATAGGCCGAACCCATGATCCCCAGTCCGATGATCGCCACAGGCATGTCGTGCCCCCTTACAGGTTCAAAAGGTTGATCGCGGTCAGGCCGGCCACCGCCGCCTTGTCCGCATCGCTGAGGCCGGAGGTGGCGATATGCTCCACCGGGTCGTAATCGGCCATGTCGAACGGGTAGTCCGAGCCCATCACGATGTGATCGGCACCAAAGCTCTGCACAAGGTATTCCAGCTGGTGATGGGTGAACACCACGCTGTCGAAATACATCTTGCGCAGGTAGTCGGTGGGCGGTTTCGGCAGGCCTGCATGGCTGTCGCGCCGCGCGCCCCAGGCATGGTCGATCCGGCCCGAATAGGCGGGCAGATAGCCGCCGCCATGCACGCCCAGCACCTTGAGATCGGGCATCCGTTCCAGCACGCCGTTGAAGATCAGGTGGTGCAGCGCCAGCGTCGTCTCGAACGGGTTTCCGATGACGTTCGAGAAATAGTAGTCGTGCAGGCGCTCGCCTTCGGTAAAGCCGTTGGGATGGATCATCACCAGCGCGCCCAGGGCTTCGGCCTTGCGCCAGAACGGCTCGAACCGGTCGGCCCCCACCTCTTCGCCATCGACATTGGTGAGGATCATCACACCCTTGAGGCCCAGATCCCTGACCGCACGCTCCAGTTCCGCGGCGGCGGCGTCCGGGTCCTGCAGCGGCACGGTGCCCAGACCGGCAAAGCGGTCGGGCGACTGGCCCACCCATTCGGCAATCCCGTCATTGACCATCTGGCTGCCCTTGAGGGCATGTTCCGCCGGCGACTGGTAGTAACACTGCGGCGGCGGCGGGGCGACGACCTGCATGTCAATGCCCTGGCTGTCCAGAACCGCCACCCGGTCGGCGTGATCGGACATGGCCACCGGCAGGCGGTCGGCATCCTGCTTCATGTTCAGGGCGCGGGTTTCCTCGTTGGAGTGCCTGACCATCGCGATGCGCGAGATATCGACATGCGGTTTCATGTACTCGGTGGCGGCGGCGATATGGACATGGGCGTGGATGTCGACGGTCTTGCTGTCCAGCCGGTGCGTGCCTTCGGGCCGCGGGCGCGCGCTGGTGGGGCCATAGCGGTTGGCCGCGTCGCCCAGCTCGGGCGTGTCGATAATGCTGTGGGTCATCTGAAGGGGCGTCCTGTTCTGGGTTCGGGATCGGGCGGTGGCGCGTCCGGGGCGGGCCCGGACGCAGCCGGGGCCGGTTTACATGTTGGCCGCGCGCCAGGCGGCGACATCGGCATCCACCTCGGCGCGGTCGAAATCGTTGGCGGCGTCGATATAGGTGTCGTTCAGGAATTCGGTTACCGGCACTTCCCGCTCGATGGCACCGGACGACACCAGCCGCGGCTGGATCTCCGACCAGACATCGGTCTGCAGATCTCCGATGCGCGGCGTGGTCGAGGTGTTCATCGGCATCACGCCGTCCAGAAGGCTCTTGCCCGCGGCCTCGACCTCCCACTCTTCCGGCACCGCCTTGCGCAGCATGGCCTCGACCATGTCGGCATTGCCGATCGAGGCATAGATCCCCTTGGACCAGGCACGCAGGAAGGCTTCCATCGCCTCGCGCTTGGGCTCGATCTGTGCGGCGTTCATGGCAAAGGTGTTGGCGGGGCTGGCCAGCAGTTCCTCGGGCGTGATCAGCTGCAACTCGATCCCGGCGGCCTGCAGCGTGGCCCAGTCGAACACCGATCCGGCAATGGCGGATACGTCGCCGCGGGTGATGGCATTGGCCAGAACCGGGCCGCTTTCACCCAGCACCACGGTGCGCACATCGTCGATGGAGCCGCCTGTCGCGCTCAGCGCAGCCTGCAGGAACGCGCGGTCGCGATCCGACACCAGCCCCACCGTGGTGCCCGACAGATCCGCCATCGCGGCATAGTCGCCGCCCTTGAGCACCGCGATGCCTTCGGGGGCGTTCTGCATCACTTCGTAGACGGTGTTGATGCCCGCGCCCGCAATCACGGCGGTCAGCGTCTCGGTCTGGTCGAGCATCGCCAGATCGGCCTGGCCGTTCTGCACGAAGGCCACATAGGGAATCGAGGTGTCGGAGGGCAGCAGGTTCACCTCGACACCCTCGTCGGCAAAATAGCCCAGCGCCTCGCCCACGACGAGCGGGTAGAACACCGTCGAGCGCGGCAGCGGGTTGATCATGTTGACGGTCGTCAGGTCCTGCGCCACGCCGACGCCTGCCATGACGGCCAGAGCCGCCGAGGCGATCACCGATTTGAACAGTTTCATCTTCTCTCCTCCCAGGGTTGGCCGTTAGTCTCCGCGCCGGGCCTTCCAGGCCCGGGCACGCGCACGCGAGGCGGCTTCCCTGCGTGCCTCCCGACGCCAGAACACCATCCGGTCGTCGATGAACTCCATCGAATAGAACAGCAGCAGCCCGATCGCCGTCATGCTGAGCAGCGTGGCAATCGAGGCCCCCATGTTGAGCTGGAACGAAAACCGGCTCATCAGCACGCCGACGCCTTCGGTGGCCTGGCTGAACTCGGCCACCACGGCCCCGATCAGCGCGGTGGTCAGCCCGATCTTGAGCCCGGCGAACATCAGCGGCAGCGCGGCGGGCACCCGCAGCTTGAAGAACAACTGGGCGTCGCTGGCCCCGAGCTGGCGGAACAGCTCTTCACGGTCGCGGTCGGGCCGGGTCAGCCCGGTCAGCGTGTTCACGAAGATCGGAAAGAAGCACAGCACCGCTGCCAGCGCGACCTTGGAGCCGATGCCATAGCCGAACCAGGCGATGATCACCGGCGTCAGCGCGATGCCCGGCGTGACGTTCAGCACGATGGCATAAGGGGTGACGTAGCGGCGGAACGGCTCCCACAGGGCCGAGCCGGTGGCCAGCGCAATCGCGATGCCGGCGCCGATGGCAAAGCCGCTGACGGATTCCCAAAGCGTGATGAAGAAGTGGCGGTAGATCGTGCCCTCGACGAGGTAAAGCTTGACCATCGCGGCCATGACGGCGCTGGGCGGCGGCACCATGATCGAGCGGATGAGGCCGGTGGCGATGGCGGCCTCCCACAGGCCGAGGATCGCGGCGAAGATGGCCAGATGGGGCAGGGCGCGTCGCAGCATCACCTGGCCTCCCACCGCGCCTTGCGGCGCGCGCTGACACGGGCCATGTCGGCGTCGTGGTTCCAGTAGGCGATGCGCCGGTCAAGCCATTCCATGCCCTTGAAGATCAGGAAGCCGACGATGGTCAGCGTAAAGATGCAGGCAAAGGCCGAGGCCATGTTGAGATTGCGGGTGTAGGTCAGGATCAGAGAGCCGATCCCCTTGTCGCGCTGGATGAATTCCGCCACCAGCACGCCCGAAAGCGCGGCGGTCAGCGCAAGGCGCTCGCCTGCCATGATCACCGGCACGGCGTCGGGCAGCACCAGCTTGCGCAGGATCTGCCATTTCGACGCCCCCAGCGCGCGGAACAGCTCCAGCTTTTCCTCGTTCACGTTGATCACGCCGGACAGCGTGTTGATGAACGGTGCAAAGAAGCAGACCAGCATGATGATGGCGATCTTGGAGGGCGCGCCAAATCCCAGCGCGGCGATCATCAGCGGCGCCAGGGCGATCCGCGGCGTCGCTTCCAGCACGATCACATAGGGCTGCAGAAAGCGCCGCACCGTGGGGTTCAGACCGACAAGGCTGCCCAGTGCCACGCCCAGGATCGACCCGGCCAGAAAGCCGGTAAAGACCAGCCCCAGGCTGACATAGAGGTGGTACCAGACATTGCCCTGGGTGACGTAAATGCGGCCGAAGGACAGCAGGATGTCCGACGGGCGGGGATAGAACAGCGGGTTCAGCCAGCCCAGCCGCGCCGAGGTTTCCCACAGCAGCAGAAGGCCCAGGAAAAGGCCCGCATGGGTCAGTCCGCGCCTGAGCGCCACGCCCATGGGGTCCGGCGCAAGCGCCATCACAGCTCACCCAGGGTTTCGCGCACCTCGACGACAAGGCGGTTGAATTCCGGTGTGGTCTGCAAGGCCAGCCTGCGCGGCCGTTCCAGCGGCACGTCGACGATGCGCGCGATGCGGCCCGGGCGCGGCGTCATGACAAACACCTGATCGGCGAGAAAGATCGCTTCGGCAATGTTGTGGGTGACAAAGATGGTGGTGGCCCCCAGTTCGCCCACGATGCGCAGGAGTTCGAGGTTGAGATGCTCGCGCGTGAATTCGTCCAGCGCGCCAAAGGGTTCGTCCAGCAGCAGCACATCCGCGCCGGTCTGCAGCAGCCGCGCCAGCGCCACCCGTTGCTGCATGCCGCCCGACAACTGCGCGGGGAAGGAAAAGGCGAAATCGCCCAGGCCCACCAGCCCGAGCAGGTCCCGCGCCTTGTCCTCGTCCGCGCGGGTGGGCTTGCGCTGCAGTTCGGTCGGCAACAGCACGTTTTCCAGCGCGGTGCGCCATTCCAGAAGCGTGGCCTTCTGGAACATCATGCCCACATCCTGCCGTGGCCCGCGGACCGGGGTACCGTGCAGGGTGATCTCGCCCGAAGAGGCCTCGATCAGCCCTGCAATCAGGCGCAAAAGCGTGGACTTTCCGCAGCCCGACGGACCCACCAGGGACACGAAAGTCCCTTTCGGGATGTTGAACTGCGCATTCTCCAGCGCAACCACGGCCCCGTTGGCAAAGGTCTTGCCCACATGGGTGCCGGTCACGACGGGCGCGGCGTCGTTGGTCATGAAGTCCTCCCGCGACTCGGTTCTGCGCCGAGTCCTGCAGAGAGTTTGCGCCCTGATATATCACGACGCAACGGAAATCTTGCGATCCCGTCAGGCGACGATGGGCCGGCTGTCGAGCCCGCGCATGATCTGGCCGTGCGATTTCTTGAGATGCCGCGCCGAGGCGCGCACCGCCGAAGCCGCATTGCGGGCCTGAAGCGCGTCGATGATGGCGTTGTGATCGGCCAGCGCGGCCTCCATCCCGCCTGCCTCGTCGCGGGCAGAGGTCAGCGAGACGACGCAGAGGCGGTCGTAGTTCTCCATCAGGCGCGCCATTGTCTCGGCCAGACGGCGGTTGCCGGAAAGCTCGCACAGATGCAGGTGAAACAGCCGGTTGTACCGGGCGAAACCGGCCACATCATCGGTATCCGCCTGCCTCAGGCGGTCCAGCGCGGCCAGATCGTCGTCGCTGGCCCGGGCCACGATGCTGCGCAGCGCACCGCCTTCCAGGATGCCGCGCATGTCCAGCATGTCCTCGGCATCGGCCACGGAAATCGGGGCCACGCGATGCCCGCGCCGCGGCAGGATCTCGATCAGACCTTCGAATTCCAGCCGCTGCAGGGCGTCGCGGATGGGCGATTTCGACACACCGTACTTGTTGGCAAGTTCGATCTCGCGGATCTCCTCACCCGGTCGCAGCGCGCAGGACAGGATGTCCTGGCGCAGGGATTCAAAGACCTTGTGGCGTATCAGGCCCTCGCTCATGGCATCCTCTGATATTTCACATCATGATGCGATCCGGGCCCGGGCCTGTCAATCGGCGGCTCAGGTCCAGATCTGGTAGGCGGCTGGCACCCAGCGGAACCCGTCCCCGGCCCTCTCGACATAGCCGGTGGCAGGGAACGGCATGTGATGACCGGCGATCAGCAGATCGTCGCTGGCCGCCATGTCCAGAACCCGCCGACGGGTGGCAATGGCGGCGTCCTTGTCATCGTCAAAACCCACCGGGCTGTCCGGGTATTGCATCGAGAAGACGTAGTGATTGCACACATCGCCCCAGACCAGCATCTGCCGGCCCTCTGATTCGGCGCGGAACATCATGTGCCCCACCGAATGGCCGAATGCCGCCTCGGCGGTCAGCCCGGGCACAACGCTGTCGCCGTCCTCCAGAAAGCTCAGCCGCTCTTCCATCGGAGCGATCAGATCGAGAAACATCTCGCGGTTTTTCGCACGCTGCGGCGGGATCAGGTCGCCGCGCTTCCATTCGTCGAATTCTCGCCGCCCGATCGCGTGACGCGCGTTGGGAAAGGCCGGCGCGCCGTCTTCCATCACGCCCAGGATGTGATCGGGATGCACATGGGTGAAGGCCACAACCGTGACGTCCCCCGGCAGATAGCCGACACGTTCCATCCGCGCGCGCAGATGCCCGGCCCCGCTTTCGCGACCGGCCGCGCCAAAGCCCACATCGATCAGTACCAGATCCGTCCCGGTGTCGATCAACGTCGGCACGTAGTTGTTCTGGAAACGATCCCAGGGCAGACGATGGGCCGCGCCGATGGCGCGCAGGGCGTCTTCGTCCTTGTCCATGGCAAATGGCGGATTGAGCGGCGTGCGCATCTGCGCCCCGTCCAGAATGGTCGTCACCCGCATCTGTCCCAGCGCAAACCGCTGCACGTCCGGACGAACGAGATCGTTGCGTGTCATGGCCCCCTCCCCTGGCTCTCTTGGCCCGCGCAGATTGCGGTTTGGCCGCGCGAAAGTCAAAACGTGAGGTCGGGCGCGGCGGGGACTGAACGCGGGCACGCCCGAGCGACCGCGATGCAGGCAATCGTATTGTCGTTTCAAGGGTAAGATATGGTGCCCAGGAGAGGACTCGAACCTCCACGACCGAAGTCACTGGTACCTGAAACCAGCGCGTCTACCAATTCCGCCACCTGGGCATCAGGTGCGTGAGGCAGCCGTTTAAGCGGACACCAACCCGGTGTCAACGGGCTTTTTTCCCTGCGGTTTTCGCGCGTCAATCCAGCATCTTGCCCGGGCCCGCCCGCACCGGTAGACCTGCGGTCAGTGTCAGCCCGAGGAGAGAGTTCATGTCCAAGCTCGTCACCATATATGGAGGCTCCGGTTTCGTCGGCCGCTACATCGCGCGGCGCATGGCGCAGCAGGGATGGCGAGTCAGGGTGGCGGTGCGGCGTCCGAACGAGGCGATCTTTGTCCGGCCCTACGGTGTTGTCGGGCAGGTGGAGCCGGTATTCTGCAACATCCGCGACGACCGGAGCGTGGCGCAGGTGATGCAAGGCGCGGATGTGGTGGTGAACTGCGTCGGCACGTTCGACAAGTCCGGCAAGAACAGTTTCGACGCCGTCCAGCACGAAGGGGCCGAGCGCATCGCGCGGCTTGCGGCGGAACAGGGCGTGGCGCGGATGGTGCATGTGTCTGCCATCGGGGCCGATGCGGACAGCCCCAGCCTTTACGCCCGGTCCAAGGCGGCGGGCGAAGCGGGCGTGTTGCAGCACATGCCCGAAGCGGTGATCCTGCGCCCGTCGGTGATTTTCGGGCCCGAGGACCAGTTCTTCAACCGTTTCGCCGCGATGACGCGGCTTGGTCCGGTGCTGCCGGTGGTGGGCGGCGACACACGGTTCCAGATCGTGTATGTCGATGACGTCGCGCAGGCCGCGGTCAAGGGCATCCTGGGCCAGGCGGCCCCCGGCATCTACGAACTGGGCGGGCCGGACGTGGCCAGTTTCCGCGACCTGATGCAGATGATGCTGCAGGTCATCCGCCGCCGCCGCCTGATCGCGAACATTCCGTTCTGGATGGCTGCGCCCATGGGCGGGGCGTTCGATCTGTTGCAGACAGTGTCGTTGGGGCTGGTACCCGCGCAGATCACGGCGGATCAGGTCAAGAGCCTGCGCAGCGACAACGTGGTCACCGGGACGGAAAAGACGTTTGCCGATCTCGGGATCGAGCCCACCGCCGCCGAGGCGGTGCTGCCCGACTACCTGTGGCGCTTCCGCCCGTCGGGACAGTATGACGCGATCAAGGAATCGGCCCGCAACCTGCGCGCAGGCTGAGCGGGTTCAGGCCATCAGCGCGCGCAGCCTGAGAAACTGGTCGGCATTGCAGCAGCCATACGGGGGCGTATCGCTCAGCGCGGCCTGATCGGCGAGCCAGGACATGCAGTTTTCGACCATGGGGCAGGCACGGCAACGTGTGACCATGGTGGAATAGGCGTCCGGCGCAAGATGGCCGGCCTGCATCGCCTCACCCAGGCTGACGCCCATGCACCGGGCGACGCCGCGGGTCAGAAAGAAATGGTGGGCGGGGTCGCCCAGGGGCTGCGACATCAGCTGTCCTCCGAAAGCGCGGATCTGAGGCGGTCGAATTTCTCGCGGTTGGCGCATCCGCGGGGGATCCTGCGTGGCGCGTCGTCATGCGGTTGGTCGAGCCAGCGTTCGCAGTCTTCGCGCCAGCCACAGCCACGGCACTGGCGGACCATCTCGGCCCAGTCGGACTGGGTCAGGCGGGCCTCGTCCATGGCGGCTTCGAGATCGACGCCGGTAGCCTTGGCCATGCGCTTGGCCAGCCAGTAATGGCGCGACAGGGACCACATCGGGCGCACGCGCCCGGCACGAAAGGGGGCGGGATCGCTCATGCCCTCAGCCCTGCTCCAGATCCTGAAACAGCGCCGCGTTGCGGCAATAGCCCGGGGTCGCCGGTACCGGGCCGGTCTGCGCGTCCAGCCAGCGGGCACAGGCCCCGGGCTGGCTGCAGCCGGTGCAGCGCAGAACGGCATCGTCGAGGTCGGGGATCGAAAGACGGCCCCGCAGCATCGCTTCTTCGAGGTCGATATCCCGGGCCGTGGCCATGCGGTCAACCAGCGCGGCGTGGCGCTTCAGGGTTGTCGTGCTGTGCATTCTCGGTCCTCCCTTGGTGGCGCAGGTCACGCCGATCAGGGTAGCACCGCGGCGCTTGCGCGCCTTGATGCAGGTCAACGCCGGGTCAGAGCCCCGCAACCGTCTGGCGCACCACCTGAATCCGCTGGGCATTCGGCGGGTGCGTGCCCAGGAAGCGGTTGCCGGGGTCCGGGATGCGGGTAAAGAACGCTGCGCCGCGAATCGGATTGTAACCGGCCCGGGCGGTGATCACGGTTCCCAGCCGGTCGGCCTCCAGTTCGAATTCCTTGGAATAGGTGCGTGCCCCCACGGCGGCACCCAGTTCCTCGGCGGTGCGGACCCCGTCGGCGCTTGCCCCGGTGATGGCTGCGATGCCTGAAAAGATCACGGCACCGACCGTGGCATTCTCGCGCTGCCGGGCGAGGTGGTTCAGGATGTGATGCGCCGCCTCATGTCCCATGACAAAGGCCAGTTCGTCCGCGTTGCGGGCCGAAGCGATCAGCGCCAGGTTGAAGGCGATGATGGGCCTCCCGTTACGGTCCACCGTCTGGAACGCATTGGGCGGCTGGTTGGGCCTGTCGTCCACCACGATCTGGAAATCGCAGTTGGTGCGCGGATTGGCCTGGCGGCATTCGCGTTCGGCCACCGGTTCGACGGTCTCCACCACCGAGATGAAAGTGCGTGCCGCCTGCTGGGCCCGCGACGCAACCGCGGCATCGCCCGGTTGCTGCGGTGCGGGCTGCGGGTCTGTGGGCACCGCCTCGCAGGCGGCGAGTGCCAGAAAGGCAACAAGGATCAGACGGGTCATCGGCACTCCGGGCTTGCGCATCTGGACACAGGATATGTGCCGATCCGTCGCGGGGCCAGCCCGTTTCCATCACTTGGCGGTGTGCTGCGGTGGCCTAGCTCTGGCGCATGACCGACAAGACCACCGTGATCTACAACGACACCTGTCCGATCTGCGCGCGCGAGGTCAACGCCTATCGCGACATGTCCCGCGCCGGGGGGCTGGAGATCGTCTATCAGGGCCTGTCGGACTGCGATCTGGCCCGTTTCGGGCTGGACCGCGACAGCGCCGCGCGACGGTTTCATGTCGTCAAGGGGGGCGTGCTCTATGACGGCATCCCGGCCTTTGCGTTGCTCTGGGACGACCTGCCGCGTCTGCGCTGGCTTGCCCGGCTGGTACGTCTTCCCGGCGTGGCCTGGCTGGCGGCGGCGCTCTACGATCACGTGCTGGCCCCGGCGCTGTTTGCCCTGCACAAACGCCGCGAACGACGCGGCAAGGCGCGCCGCATCGCCTGACGGGGTGCAGGGCCCCTTTTGTGCAACTCAGGTTTCGTGGATGCCGTCGCCGCAAAAGCCCCCGCCCTGATAGACCGCGTTCACGTCATTGGCGGGGGGCGGGTCCATCCGGGCGTCGATCTGGGCGCGGAACACCTCGCCATTGTCCTGCGGTGTCCAGCCCAGATAGGCCACCTCGCGATTGTCCCACCACGAGGCGCTGTTGGCCGAGGCCCCGTAGATGACCGGACAGCCCAGACGCGGGACCAGAAAGATCCGCTCGATCAGCGCGATGAAATCGTCAAAGCTGAGCCAGGTGGACAACATCCGGTGATTGCGCGGCGCGTCAAAGCACGAACCGATGCGGATGCTTGCGGTCTCGATCCCGAACTTGTCGTGATACATGCTTGCGATCGCCTCGCCAAAGACCTTCGAGACGCCATACAGCCCGTCGGGCCGCGTCAGCGCGTTGGCGTCCAGCCGCGTGGTCTGCTTGTGAAAGCCGATGGCGTGGTTGGAACTGGCAAAGACGATCCGCGGCGTGACAGAGGACTTCCGCGCGGCCTCGTAGAGGTTGAACACACCGTCGACGTTGGCGTTTCGGATCACCTCCCAGGGGGCTTCGACCGACTGGCCGCCCAGATGCACGACGCCGTCGCAACCTTCGACCAGCGCCTCGACAGCGGGTTTGTCGCCCAGATCGCAATGCACAAGTTCCTCGTTCGGCGCCGCGTCGCCCAGCCCCTCGCGGTCGCTCAGGCGCAGGGTTTCGGCCAGGCCGCCCAGCCGGGCCCGGCAGACCGATCCCAGATTGCCGGTTGCGCCGGTGATGAGAAGTCTTTTCAGCATGATGTCCTCGTGTCGTTTCCGGGGGTGGAGCGTGTGCAGGAAGCCCGGAACCGCCTGCCGCAAGGTGGGGTTTGGTGCATGGCACCCCGCATCACGGGCGCGGCGCAAACCGCACCTCTTGCAGGAGCCGGAGGATCAGCGCCACGATCAGGCACGGACGGTGGCCGTCTTGCGTCGTGACGCTGCGAAGGCCGGGGGTCGGCATCGCTCAGCCCCCGAACCGCGCCTGCGGCACGCCGCGCAGGCCCAGCCCGGTGATGGCAAACAGGCTCCCGGCCTCGGGCTGGGGCCGCGTCTGGTCCAGCCCGAGGCTCAGCGAGGTAAAGAACAGGATGTCCAGATTGCGCCCGCCGAATTGCGGCTTGGTGGGCTTTTCCACAGGCAGGTCGATGGTCATCACCACGCGGCCGTCCGGCGCGATGCGATACAGTTGCCAGCCTTCGATTCCCGCCTGCCAGTAATGGCCCTCGGCATCGACGGTGCCGCCATCGGGGCGCCCGGCCACGGCGCGGGTGTCGAAAAACGGCTGCGGCGTGCCTGGCGTGCCGCTTTCGATATCGTAATCGGCGGCAAAGATGGTGCGCACCCGCGGGTTGCTGTCCGAGAAATACATCCGCTGTCCGTCAGGCGAAAAGGCGAGGCCGTTGGTCGTCCAGAACCCGTCGCGCCAGGCGGTCAGCGTCAGGTCGGGATCAAGCCGGTAGAACGTGCCTGCCGCCTCGGGATCTCCGCCATCCTTCATCGTACCGGCCCAGAACCGGCCCTGCATGTCGGTGCCGCCATCGTTGAAACGGTTGTCGGGCAGATGGGCTTCGGGATCGTGGATGTGCTGGCGCGCGCCGGTTTCCGGATCGAAGAACCAGAAACCCGACCTGGCCGCCAGGACCAGACCGCCCCGGTCGCGCACCGCCAGGCATCCCACAGGCTCGCCGAAATCCAGGCTCAGGTTCTCGCCGGTCTCCGGGTCGTGACGGTGGATCAGCCCGGCCAGGATATCCACCCACCACAGGCAGTTTGCGCGATGGTCCCAGACCGCGCCTTCGCCCAGACGGCTGCGTGTGGGAGCCACGCAGGTGATGTCATGTGCCATGCCTGTCCTCCCTGATGAATTGCGCTTCGCAGCCGTCGACGCTGCTGAGCGGAGCTTCGCCCGAACAGTCGTTGGGCAGGCCGCTTCTGATACGGGATCCGTCCCCCTGTCGGGCCAGGTTCGGCCCGGTATCGCATGGTTTGGCCAGCGCTGCGCGCACAGCCGGGCTCAAGACGCCATGTTCCTCGCGCAGGTCCGCCGCATTTGCCGGGCGCCGGTCCGGTGCGCCGGGGCTGAACCGGACGCTGTCCGTGCGCTGGCGGTGCACCCGGCTTTCAAGCCGGTCGCCTTCGGACAGAATCGCGCCCGGCCGGTCCGCTGTGTCATCGGCCTTCTTCATGATGGCGCTCGCCTTCCTGTTTGGTTCACCAACTGTGCAAAGCGGGCTGACGAATTGTCAACCGGCCGTCGGGGTGACCTGCAGGGGGCCAGCGCTGTGGACCGGCGCGCGGGGCGCGGATCATACGTTCAAGGCCTGATCCTGTGGTCCCGCATCGGCGCGCATGTCGATCCCGCGCAGCCCCCGGGGCTGCCTGGAAGGTCGGGCAGTACCGCGCCGATGGCCGCCTTGACGGGAGGCGCTGGACTCCGTGCCGCCGCCCGGTACAGATTGGCCATGAAGACATGCGCCGCCATCTTGCGGGCGGACCGGACCTTGCGGCGCTGGACCTGCCTTCGAGGCCGGGCTTGCCCTTTCCTGTCGTCAGGGACAGTCAGTTTGCGCGCCCCGGCGCCGCGGTCAGCGGGACATGAAGCAACGGAAAGGACCCACCATGCGTGAAAACAAGCTTCGGAAGATCTGGGCGTCCGGCGGGACGGCCGTGAACGGCTGGCTGGCCATTCCCAACGGCTTTTCCGCCGAAACCATGGCGCATCAGGGCTGGGACACGCTGACCGTGGATATCCAGCACGGCGTGGTGGACTATCAGGCGGCGGTCAGCCTGCTGACCGCGATCTCGACGACGCAGACCGTGCCGGTGGTGCGCGTGCCCTGGCTCGACCCGGCGCATCTGATGAAGGTGCTGGATGCCGGTGCCTATGGCGTGATCTGCCCCATGATCAACACCCGCGAAGATGCCGAGCGGCTGGTGTCGTGGACCCGTTACCCCCCGCTGGGAAGCCGCAGTTTCGGCCCGATCCGCGGGTTGCTTTACGGCGGGCCGGATTATCCCCAGCACGCCAACGACACCGTGGTGGTCTTTGCCATGATCGAAACCCGCGAGGGGCTGGACAATCTCGACGACATCCTGTCGGTCGAGGGTCTGGACGCGGTCTATGTCGGGCCGTCGGACCTGTCGCTTGCGCTGGGCTGCCGTCCGACCTTTGACGATGTCGACCCGCCGGTGGCCGAAGCGATCGAGACCATCGTGACCAAGGCGCGGGCGGCGGGCAAGGTGGCGGGCATTCACAACGGCACGCCCGAGGTTGCGCTGCGGCGCATCGAGATGGGCTACCAGTTCGTCACCGTGTCGTCTGACGCGCGGATGCTGGCCTCGGGGTCGCAACAGATCCTGTCGGAGATGCGCCGCGCGCTGGAAGGCTCTGCCACCGGCGAGAGCTGAGGCAGGCCGGGCGCGGCACGCCGTTCCTTGAGGGCGTGGGCGGTCATTCCATCCGCCGCGCCGCGGGTTTCCGATCCGCGTCGGCACGCCCTCTCAGGCGATGCAGAACGACCGTTTGGCGCGGTTTTCCGACTTGCCGGACAAATGCGGCTTCCATACACCTGCCGGTGGGACACCCCTCCCCAACGAGGGGCATCTATCTGGAAGGTTAGCTAAAAGATGGCTATGAATGCACCGGCAACGCGGCCGGCAAACCCGCGTTTTTCTTCGGGCCCCTGCGCGAAGAACCCCGATTTCTCTCTCGACAAACTGTCCGACGCCGCGCTGGGCCGCTCGCATCGCGCAAAGGTCGGCAAGGAAAAGCTCAAGGCCGCGATCGAAGAGACGCGTGCCCTGCTGGGCGTGCCGGACGACTACCGGATCGGTATCGTGCCCGCCTCGGATACCGGCGCGGTCGAGATGGCCATGTGGTCGATGCTGGGCGCGCGCAAGACCACGATGGTGGCCTGGGAAAGCTTTGGCGCGGGCTGGGTTACGGACGTGGTCAAGCAGCTGAAACTCGACGCCGCGGTGCGCGAGGCCCCGTATGGCGAGATTGTCGACATGGCTGCGGTCGATTACGACACCGACGTGGTGTTCACCTGGAACGGCACCACCTCTGGCGTGCGGATGCCGCATGGCGACATGATCCCCGCAGACCGTGCGGGCCTGACGATCTGCGACGCGACCTCGGCGGCGTTTGCGATGGACCTGCCCTGGGACAAGCTCGATGTGACCACCTTCTCCTGGCAGAAGGTGCTGGGCGGCGAGGCGGCGCATGGCATGCTGATCCTCAGCCCCCGCGCGGTAGAGCGGCTGGAAAGCTACACCCCCGCCTGGCCCCTGCCCAAGATTTTCCGCCTGACCAAGGGCGGCAAGCTGATCGACGGCATCTTTGTGGGCGAGACGATCAACACGCCGTCCATGCTGGCGGTCGAGGATTACCTCGTGGCGCTGGACTGGGCACGCTCGGTCGGCGGGCTGCAAGGGCTGATCGCCCGGGCCGATGCAAACGCGCAGGCGATCTGGGATTTCTGCGCGGCGCGGGACTGGATCGAGAACCTGGCCGTGGACCCGGCGACGCGCTCCACCACCTCGGTCTGCCTGAAATTCACCGATCCGCGCATCGCCGACCCGGCGGTCTTTGCAAAGGCGGTGCAGAAACGGCTGGAGGCCGAAGGCGTGGCGCTGGATGTGGGTGCCTATCGCGATGCACCTGCCGGTCTGCGGATCTGGTGCGGCGGCACGGTCGAAACCTCGGATATCGAGGCGATGCTGCCCTGGCTCGACTGGGCCTTCGAGGCCGAGATCGCAGCCCAGGCCTACGCGGCGTGATCCGGGCCAAGGTGCGCTGTAGCGCACCCTACGGCCCATGATCCACCCATCTCCAAAGCGGTAGGGTGCGCTACAGCGCACCTGCCCTTCCTCCGATACATCATTCAAGGACCACACCCATGGCCCCCAAAGTTCTCGTCTCTGACAAACTCTCCGAAACCGCCGTGCAGATCTTTCGCGATCGCGGCATCGACGTGGATTTCCTGCCCGAACTGGGCAAGGACAAGGACGCGCTGATCGCGAAGATCGGCGAATATGACGGCCTTGCCATCCGCTCTGCCACCAAGGTCACGCCCAACGTGCTGGAGGCCGCGACCAATCTCAAGGTGATCGGCCGCGCCGGCATCGGCACCGACAATATCGACAAGGACGCCGCCTCGAAGAAGGGCGTGATCGTGATGAACACGCCTTTCGGCAACATGATCACCACGGCCGAGCACGCCATTGCCATGATGTTCGCCGTCGCCCGCCAGATCCCCGAGGCCAGCGCCTCCACCCATGCGGGCAAGTGGGAGAAATCCAAGTTCATGGGCGTCGAACTGACCGGCAAGGTGCTGGGCGTGATCGGCGCGGGCAATATCGGCGGCATCGTCTGCGACCGCGCGCGCGGACTCAAGATGAAGGTCGTCGCCTACGATCCCTTCCTGTCGGAGGAGCGCGCGGCGCAGATGAAGGTCGAGAAGGTGGAGCTGGACGATCTGCTGAAACGCGCCGATTTCATCACCCTGCACGTGCCCCTGACCGACCAGACCCGCAACATGCTGAGCCGCGAGGCGCTGGAGAAGACCAAGAAAGGCGTGCGCATCATCAACTGCGCCCGGGGCGGTCTGGTGGACGAGGCGGCTCTGGCGGAGCTGTTGAAATCGGGCCACGTGGCGGGCGCGGCGTTCGACGTGTTCGCCGAGGAACCGGCCAAGGAAAACCCGCTTTTCAACCTGCCCAACGTGGTCTGCACCCCGCACCTGGGCGCCGCGACCACCGAGGCGCAGGAAAACGTCGCCCTTCAGGTGGCCGAGCAGATGTCGGACTATCTGCTGACGGGCGCAGTGCAGAACGCGCTGAACATGCCCTCCGTGACCGCCGAAGAGGCCAAGGTCATGGGCCCCTGGATCAAGCTGGCCGATCACCTGGGCAGCTTCATCGGCCAGATGACCGACGAGCCGATCGAGGCGATCAACATCCTCTACGATGGCTACGCGGCCGAGATGAACCTGGAGGCGCTCAACTGCTCGCTGATCGCCGGCATCATGAAGGCGGTGAATCCCGACGTGAACATGGTCTCGGCGCCGCTGATCGCGAAGGAGCGCGGCATCAAGATCTCCACCACCCGGCAGGCGCAGACCGGGGCCTTCGAGGGGTATGTCAAGGTGACGGTGGTGACGGCAAAGCGCGAACGCTCCATCGCGGGCACGGTATTTTCGGACGGCAAGCCGCGCTTCATCCAGATCAAGGGCATCAACATCGACGCCGAAGTGGGCCGCCACATGCTGTACACCACCAACCGCGACGAGCCGGGGATCATCGGCGCGCTGGGCCAGACCATGGGGTCGAACGGCGTGAACATCGCGAACTTCACCCTGGGCCGCGCGGCGGCGGGGGGCGAGGCCATCGCGCTGCTTTACGTGGACGAACCGGTCCCGGCCGAGGCGCGCGCCAAGCTGGCGGAAACGGGTCTGTTCACCCAGATCAAGCCGCTGGAATTCGACGTGGCCTGAGGCCGCTGATGGGCGTCCGGACTTGAACCCCTGGCAGTGTGCCGGGGGCAATCCGCCCTTTTCGACCGGGGCCTTGCCTGTTATGCGGCGCGACATGACGGACACCGTTTACGCCATCGGCGACATTCACGGCCAGCTTGGCATGCTGCTTACCGCGCTGGATCGGATCGACCGGGATGGCGGCGGGCGGATCGTGTTTCTGGGCGACTACGTCGATCGGGGGCCTGACTCCAAGGGTGTGATCGACCTGCTGGCCAGTGGGCAAGCCGAAGGGCGCGATTGGGTCTGCCTGAAGGGCAACCACGACCGGCTGTTCGAATGGTTTGTCGCCCCACCGCGGCCGCAGGGGGATCCGCATCTGCTGGTGGGCTATCACTGGTTCCACCCCAATATCGGCGGGGTGGAGACGGCGGCCTCTTACGGTGTCGCGGTCTCGGAACGGATGCGGCAGAAGGCCGTGGCGCAGGACTTCCGCGCGGCCATGCCCGAGGGGCATCTGGCGTTCCTGCAGGGCTTGCGGCTGTGGCATGGGGCGCCGGGGCTTGTCTTTGTGCATGCGGGCATCCGTCCGGGCGTGGCGATGGAACAGCAGGACGAGGAAGACCTGCTCTGGATCCGGCAGGAGTTCCTGCGGGACACACGCGATCACGGCGCCGTGATCGTGCATGGCCACACACCCGTGATGACACCGGAGCGGCACCGCAATCGCATCAACCTTGACACCGGCGCCGGCTATGACCGCGTGCTGACGGCCGCCGTATTCGAAGACGGCGATGCCTTTGTGCTGGGCCCCGACGGACGGGAGCCGTTTCCCGAACTGTAGCCGCGCCTACTGTGCCGCGACGGACGGATCTTCCGCCTGACGGTCGTCGCAAAGCGCCGCCCAGGCATCGTATTGCGCCAGGAACACCCGGCCCGTCAGATCGTCGGGGAAATGCGAGCGTTTCAAGCGGTCCATCACCGGGCCCTTGACCTCGGACAGGTGCAGCGAGATGCCCATCTCGCGCAGCCGGCGGTTCAGTTCCTCCAACGTTTCCAGCGCGCTCATGTCGACCTCGTTCACCGCGGCGAACATCAGCACCACGTGCCTGATCGGCTCGTCGCAGGTGACGCGGTTCAGCACGTAGTCCTCCAGAAAGCGGGCATTGGCGAAATAGAGGCTTTCATCCACCCGCAGCGTCACCAGATGTGGGCGCGTCTCGACCTTGTGCCGCAGGATGTTGCGGAAGTGCTGGGTGCCGGGGACCAGCCCCACCTCGGCCACATGCGGGCGCGAGGTCTTGTAGAGGTGCAGCGCGATGGAGATCAGCACCCCTGCCGACACGCCGGTTTCCACGCCGAACCCCAGCGTCAGCGCGATGGTGGCGGCGACGGCGATAAAGTCGACGCTGGAATAGCCCCAGGCCTTTTTCAGGATCGAGAAATCCACAAGGCTCAGCACGGCCACGATGATGGTCGCCGCCAGTGTGGCCTTGGGCAGGAAATACAGAAGCGGGGTCAGCAGCAGCGCGGCCAGCAGGATGCCGATGGCCGTGAACGCCCCGGCCGCGGGCGTTTCGGCCCCGGCGTCGAAATTCACCACCGACCGCGCAAAGCCGCCCGTCACGGGGTAGCCGCCCGACACGGCGGCCGCCACGTTGGACGCGCCAAGGCCGATCAGTTCCTGGTCCGGTTCGATGCGCTGGCGCTTCTTGGCGGCCAGCGTCTGGGCGACCGACACGGATTCGACAAAGCCGATGATCGAGATCAGCAGCGCCGACAGGAAAAGCTGCGACCAGAGCGTGGGTGAAAACGAAGGCAGGGTCAGCGGCGGCAGACCCATCGGCACCTCGCCGACTATCGCCACGCCCTCCGCGTTCAGGTCAAGGCCCCAGGCCAGCAGCGTCGTTGCAATCACCGCCGCAACCGGGCCCGCCTTGGTCAGGACGTCGGCCAGGCGCGGACCCAGCCCCTGCGCCAGCAGCATCGGTTTCAGCCCCTTGCGAACCCAGAACAGAAAGCCGGTGGTGACCATGCCCATCCAGAGCGTGATCGCATTGGCCTGATCCAGATGCGCAAAAAGCGATCCCAGGATTTCGATCAGCGTATGGCCATGCGCCTCGACGCCGAAGATATGCTTGAGCTGCGAGGTGGCAATCAGCAGGCCCGACGCGGTGATGAAGCCTGCGATGACCGGGTGGCTCAGGAAATTGGCCAGCGCGCCCAGGCGCAACAGGCCAAAGGCCAACAGCATCGCTCCGGACATGAACGCCAGCGTGCCCGCGGCCAGGGCGATCTGGGCCGGATCGGACAGGCCAAGATTGCCGATCGCGGCAGCGGTCATCAGCGAGATCACGGCCACGGGCCCCACGGCCAGCGCGCGGGACGTGCCGAACACCGCATAGGCGACCAGCGGCAGGATCGAGGCGTAGAGCCCCATCTCGGCAGGCAGCCCGGCCAGCAGCGCATAGGCCAGCGATTGCGGGATCAGCATGATCGTCACGATCACCGCGGCCAGGATGTCGGCGCTGGCGGTGTCGCGGTCATAGGTCCGCGCCCAGGTCAGGATGGGGAAATAGCGCCGGAAATCGACAGTCGGAACGGGGGGGCGCGTCATGGGCGGCAGTCCTTTGCAAGTCTGCCGCCTATATATTCTGTAGTTTGAATTTGTAAAGCGGCTTTCCGTCAGGCCGCGGCAAAGCCCTTGTCCAGCGCCGTCAGGATCGTGTCCACCTCGGCCTCGGAAATCGTCAGGGGCGGCGACATCAGGATGTTGTGCATGCCCAGACGGACCATGGCCCCGGCCTGGTAGGCGGTTTCGTGAATGCGCTTCATGGTCGTGCCGTCCATCGGGGTCTTGGCGGCGCGATCGCTGACGATCTCGATCCCGGTCATCAGCCCGTGCCCGCCCCGCACATCGCCGATGATGTCGTGTTTCTCGGCCAGCCTTTGGACGCCCTCGTATAGCTGCATTCCGCGCGGGCCGGCATTGGCCTTGGTATCCAGCCGCACCGTCTCTTCCACGCAGGCCAGCGCCGCCGCCGCGCCCACGGGATGCGCCGAATAGGTGTAGCCGTGGTAGATCGCCCCGTCCGCGTCGGCGGTTTCGAACACCTCTGCCACCTGGCCCGACATCAGCGCCGCACCCACCGGGAAATAGCCGCTGGTGATGCCCTTGGCGCAACTCATCATGTCGGGCTTGACACCCCAATGTCGCGCGCCGGTCCAGTCGCCGGTGCGGCCAAAGCCGGTGATGACCTCGTCCGAGATCATCAAGATGCCGTGCCGGTCGCAGATCTCGCGCATCAGCGGCATGAACGTCTCGTGCGGCACGATCACCCCGCCCGCGCCCTGGATCGGCTCCATGATGAAGGCGGCGATGGTGTTTGCGCCCTGGAACGCGATCTCGTCCTCCATCGCCTGCGCGATCAGTTGCGCCAGCCGCGCCGGATCGGTCTCGTGGAACGGGTTGCGGTAGGTGTAGGGCGAGGGCAGATGGAAGACGCCGGGCAGAAGCGGTTCGTAGTTGATGCGGAAGCGGTTGTTGCCATTGACCGACGCGCCGCCGAAATGCGTGCCGTGATAGCCCTTCTTGAGGCTCAGGAACTTGGTCCGCCCCGGTTCGCCCCGCAGCTTGTGGTATTGCCGGGCCAGCCGCAGGCAGGTTTCCACGCTGTCCGACCCGCCGGAGGTGAAGAACACCCGTTCCATCCCGTCTTCGGCAAAGAAGTTCTGCACGGCATAGGCCGCCTCGATGGCGGGGGGATTGGTGCTGCCGGCAAACGCCGAGTAATAGGGCAGATCGTACAGCTGGGCCGAGATCGCCTCTTTGATCTTGTCGTTGGAATAGCCCAGGTTCACGCACCATAGCCCGCCCACGGCATCGACAACCGTGTGCCCGTCGATATCGGTGATCGTCACCCCTTGTGCGGCCTTGATGATCCTTGGCGGGTTGGCCTGCGAATCGCCGGGGTGGCCCATCGGGTGCCACAATTGACGGGCGTTGTTTTCCTTCAGAAAATTCTCGTCTTTCATCGCGTGGGACTCCCGGCTCGATTTGATCAAATGCTGGCAGGGCAGGGCGGCCCTGTCCAGAGCGCACGCGCGGCCCCTGCCCAGAAAACGCCACACACCGTCCCTGTTTGTGGCTCCTTAAGGCTTTAGGGCTATCGGTCGGGGACAGATCAATGTTGCACGGGGTTCGTCGGGTTGCCACGCAAGGTCATGACAGGTCAGGTGGATGTCTACATCCATGCCGGTGCGCACCGCACGGGTACCAGCAGCTTTCAGCTGTTCCTGGATGCCAACGCGCCGCATCTGCGGGAACTGGGCTATGCCGCGGCCTATCCCTCGCGCGACGGGGTGCCGGGGGGCAAGTTGCGCCTGCGCCTGCCGGGGCCGCGCCATGACGCGGCGGCGTGCCAGGGCTTTGCCGAAATGAACATCCGCCACCTGCGCCACCGTTGCGCGGGGCAGGGACGGTTGATCCTGTCCGAGGAAAACCTGCCCGGGCGGATGCTGCATTTCTTCGAAGGGCGGTTCTTTCCCGCGCAGGACCAGCGGCTTGGTGTGATGGCCCGCGCCCTGCCCGGGCCGGTGGCCCACCTGCTCTATGTCATCCGTCCTTACGACGAATTGTTCGTGTCGGCCTATCGCTGCCGTGCGCGGGAAAACCGGGTGACCCCGTTTGCCGACCTCGTGCCCGCCATGGCGGCCTTCGACGGGGGCTGGGTCCGGACCGTCGCCGCGCTGCGCCAGCACCTTGCGCCGCACCGGCTGACCGTGTTGACCTACGAGGCCCGCGGCAGCAATCCCGACCTGTTGCAGCAGCTTGTGCCGGACCTGGACCTGTCCGGCTTTGCCGAGGCGCCGCGCACGCTGAATGTCAGCGCCAGCGACGCCGCATTGCAGGCGCTGCAGGCGCGGTTCCGTGACGGATTGGCCCCGGACGCCGCCGAAATCGACGCATTGGTCGCCCGGCATGCCGACAACCGGCACTCCCGCGGCTTTGCCCGCTTCCCCGAGGCCGAGCGCAACCGCCTGCGCGCGCGCTATTTCGCCGATCTCGACCGCCTTGGGCAGATGCCGGGTGTGACCCTCCTGCGCCATCCCTTGGACGCGGCGCGCCGCACCGGCTGAACGCCAAGTGCATAACGCAAGACGCCGCCCCGAAGGGCGGCGCCGGCAATCCGAACAGGCAAGGGGATCAGAACCCCAGGCCTTCGTATTTCTTCTTGAACTTCGACACGCGTCCGCCCTGGTCCAGCATGCGACCGGTGCCGCCGGTCCAGGCCGGGTGCACGGTGGGGTCGATCTCCAGCGACAGCACGTCGCCTTCCTTGCCCCAGGTCGAGCGGGTCTGATACTCGGTCCCGTCGGTCATCTTGACGGTGATGAAGTGATAGTCGGGATGGATGTCCTTTTTCATCTCCGTCGCTCCTTACGCGTTCTTGTTCAGCGGTTTGTAGGTCGTGTCCTCGGCGATCCGGGCCGACTTGCCGCGGCGCGAACGCAGATAGTACAGCTTGGCGCGGCGGACGCGGCCACGGCGCACAACCTCGATATATTCGATGTTGGTGGAGTAGAGGGGGAACACACGTTCCACGCCCTCGCCAAAGGAAATCTTGCGCACGGTAAAGGACGCGGCGATGCCCGCGCCGTTCCGGCGGCTGATGCAGACGCCTTCATAGTTCTGCACCCGGGTGCGGGTGCCTTCGGTCACCTTGTAGCCGACGCGCACGGTGTCGCCGGGCTTGAAATCGGGAATGGTCTTCCCGAGCGAGGCGATCTGCTCCGCCTCGATCTGTGCAATCAGGTCCATCAGACCCTCTCCTATGTTACGCGCGGTTGGTCCGCGGATGATGTCCGGTCAGAGCTTGATCCCAAGGGTTCACCGGCTTTTCTTCGTCCTGTCCGCCAGTCTGCCACGCAGCCGGGCCGAACACACCACAGGGCACCGAGTCGCCCCGATGCCGTCTGGATGCGCCTCTATAGGCAGGGCGGGCGGGCAAATCAAGCTGTGAACGCGGGCTCAGCCCCGGCGCGCGCGATAGGCGGCCCAGAGGTCGGGGCGGCGCGATTCTGTCAGGCTCTCGCGCTGGCCCTGGCGCCATTTCTCGATCTCGCCGTGATGACCCGATAGCAGCACGTCGGGAATGCTCCGGCCCTGCCAGTCCGCCGGGCGGGTGTAGTGCGGGTGTTCCAGGAGACCGTCGGAAAAGCTTTCCTCTTCGGCGCTGGCGGCATTGCCCAGCACGCCGGGCAGCAGACGGACAGTGGTGTCCAGCACGGCCTGCGCGGCAATCTCGCCGCCGGTCATCACGAAATCGCCCAGGGACAGCTCAGTGATGTCGAAATGGTCGATCACACGCTGGTCCAGACCTTCGAACCGCCCGCAGATCATCGTCACGCCGGGGCGGGTGGCCAGATCGCGCGCCATCGCCTGGTCAAAGGGTCTGCCACGGGGCGACAGATAGATCAGGGGCGCGGCCCGGTCCATGCCGGCGCGGCCGTGCTCGATGGCGCGTCCCATCACGTCGGCGCGCAGGACCATGCCCGCGCCGCCGCCGGCGGGCGTGTCATCGACATTGCGGTGACGGCCTTCGCCAAAGCGGCGCAGGTCCACGGCCTCCAGCTGCCACAGCCCGTCCTTCAGCGCCTTGCCGGTCAGCGACAGGCCCAGAATGCCGGGGAACGCCTCGGGGAACAGGGTGATCACCTGCGCCCGCCACGCGCGGGCAAGCGCGGGCGTGTCGGCCATCAGGTCGCGCGGGGTCAGCGAGGGGCGGACGGCAAGCCGTCCATGCGATTTCGCGGGGGTGTCGGTCATGCGGCAGTCCCTTTTCTGCGCCTGCCTAGACATGCGGGCGGGCGGGCACAAGTCCGCGGCGCATCGGCCTGGCTCAGGCCGCGTGCGGCAGGGCCTCGGGTGGCAGGAAATGCACCGGTTCCGGGCGCGTCTGCACCCGTCCGGTGCGCAGGCACCAGAAGGCGCGGCAGCGCGGCGGGCGGCCGGTATATTCGGCAAAGAGACCGCGCGGCTCGGGCCAGCGCGCGCTGCCTGTGATGTCGGCCAGCGCGTCCAGTTCCGCCGCCAGGCGGGGCGCGTCGGTGGCCACGGTGTCTGCCGGGTCCAGCGCCAGCTCCCTTGTGCCGTAGGCCCCGCGATTCCAGGCCTCGATCAGGCCAAGGACGGCGTCCAGAAAGGCCTGATCGCCCCGTCTTGCCGCGGCTTGCAGCTGTCCGTCCGCCGCCACATGGGACAGGTAGGCCGCCACCGTCGCCTGGTCGCATTCCGGCTGGCCCAGACACCACAAGGCCGCGGACCGCTGGGCGGGGTCCTGCGGATCGTGGCTGGTGACCAGATGGTGCCAGAGGTCGATATCGGCAAAGGGCAGCGCCCGCAGCGCGGCCAGAAGGTCTTCGGGTTCGCCCGAGCTGCCGCCCTGCCACAGCGCCGCGGTGGCGCGGAACAGCGCGGCCTGCCGGTCCAGTTCGGCGCGGCGCGCGGCCTGGCTGTCGACCTCGTCGCGCATGGCAAGGACCAGGTCGGGGCGGCGGAACTGCTCGGCCAGTTCAACCGCGTCTTCCACGGGCGCGTGCAAGAGACGGTCGAGCAGGAAAAGCTCCGTCACCTCTTCGAGGTTCAGTGCGTCGGGCTCGGGACAGGCCCAGGCCCGCATGATCCGGCGCAGGGCAATGGCGACGGACTGGGTGCGCAGGGGCGGTTTTCCGTCGCGGGGCGTGTGCATTGCCAGTGTTGCGGCGATGTGGCCGCGCATTGTGGCCAGGTCGGGCAGGTCAAGCGCGGGATCGCGCAACACCGATGCCCGGAGCAGCGGCGTGCCCGACCGGGCAAAGCCGCTTTCGCCGGCATGGGCGCGCAGCGATGACAGGATGGCGTAGACACTGGCCGCTCCGGCCAGCGCCAGACTGACCGGCAAGGCAAGCGCCGATGCCGGAAGCACGATAACGGCAATCGCCGGGCCCAGACCCAGCCCCGTCAGAAACACTCTCTGACCTGTCAAACCCACAACACGACCTCATTTGTCCAAAAGCCCGAGCAGGGTAGAGGCGCAATGAGGCACGATCATGATAGATTTCGACAAATTTGACCCATCGCATTGCCGAGCGCGCAACAATCACTCGGGTTTGGACAATCTGTCCGCCATGCCGCGCAGAATGCGTTTGACCTCCTTGATCTGCCGGAGCTTGAGGCCCGACCGATTCAGCGCCAGCATCACCGGCTGCAAGCCCAGCTCCGGCTGCACATTGGCCGGCGGCAGCATCGTCAGCGCGGCGCGCCGGTCTTCGGGCAGGCCCACAAGGTCCAGCAGCGGGGTCAGCGGCCCCTGCGGCTGGCTGCTGCTCTCCTCGAGCGGACAGGCCGCCACCTGCAAAGGGGCCACGGCTTCGGCCACGCTGTGCAGAACCGCGTCCAGATCGGCGGCTTCGGCGAAGCGCGCCGCATACGCGTCGAAATCAAGCGTGAGCCGGGTGGCGCGCAGGTTCTGCCACCAGGCCGAGCGCAGCCAGGGATCCGGTGCACGGGTCGAGAAGTAGAACCGCAGATCGGCCTCGGCACCAAAACGCATCAGCGCTGCCTCGGCGATCTGCGGCATGATCAGTTCGGCGGCATCGTAACGCTCCAGCCCCAGCCGTCCGGGCATGTGGCCGCTGAGATCTTCGGACGACATCAGCACCGGGCGCGGGTCGTCGGGATCGAGCGTGGCAAAGAAGCGTTGCGCGGCGTCTGTCATGTCGGCCAGCCCCATGGGTCCCGGATCGGCGGAAAAGGCGCGCGCGGCCTCGGTGAGGGGTTCGAAATCCGGCTTGAGGCAGACCCGGAGTGAGTCCGACAGCACGTCACGATTGACGTGCAGCAGGGATTGCACGCTGGATGTGCCGGTCTTGTGAAACCCGGCATGAATGACGATCCGCGTCATTCCAGCAGGCCGTCCGGCGGGTCGGCCACGATGCGCCCTGCGGTCAGGTCAACGGTGGGCACCGCGGCAAGGGTGAACGGCAGCAGCACCGTGCGCCCCGCGCCGGGGCGTTGCACTTCCAGAAGATCGGTGGCGCCGTGATTGTGCACCGCCCGCACCTGCCCCAGATGCGCCCCGCCGGTGTCAAAGACCGGCAGGCCGATCAGGTCGGCGTGATAGAATTCGTCGTCGGGCAGCGAGGGCAAGCGGTCCCGCGGCGCATAGAGCCGCACGCCTTTCAGCGCATCGGCCTGCTCCTTGGTCAGCACCCCCGACAGCCGTGCGGCAAAGCCCTGCTTGATGTCGCGGATGATCTCGACATCGAACCGCCGGCTGCCGTCTTCGGTGCTCAGCGGGGCATAGTCGGCAATCGCCACCGGGTCGGCGGTGAAGCTTTTCAGCCGCACCTCGCCATGCACCCCAAAGGCCCCCGCGATGGCCCCGACACAGACCGGTTCCGTCATGGCACCAACCCGAGGCATATGCCGTCCTGCGTTTCGCCGCCCCTGTCAGCGCAGCGTTGCTGCCACGTCATTTCGGAATAGAGGAATCCCGCCACGAAAGCGACGACAAGCAGGAACAGCAATCGGATCAGACGGAACATGGTGCAGCGGTCCGCAAGATGGCCGGTGCCGCCTCCCCCTCACAGGAGGAGGCGGGCAGGCGGCCGGGCTTAGTCTGCCGTGGCCTCTTCGCTGGCGGCGGCAGCGGCTTCGGCCGCCTCTGCAGCCTTGGCGGCCTTTTCCTCGGCGCGTTCCTGGGCCTTCTTGCCCGGGGTGCCCTTCTTCGGGTTGGCGCGCTCTTTCTTCTCGATCACGCCTGCCGCTTCGAGGAAGCGCGCCACGCGGTCCGTCGGCTGGCCGCCCTGGCCCAGCCAGTACTGCACGCGCTCGAGGTCCATCTTGACGCGCTCTTCGCTGTCCTTCGGCAAGAGCGGGTTGTAGGTGCCCAGCTTCTCGATGAAGCGGCCGTCGCGCGGCATGCGGCTGTCCGCCGCGACGATGCGATAGAACGGACGCTTCTTGGAGCCGCCGCGGGCGAGTCGGATCTTGATGGCCATTGTTTTTCTCCTTTTTCGAATGGCAGGTGCGGTGCGCCTTGGCGCACCCTACGTCTGGTGTCTCTGGTGGTGCTGGATGACTTCCTGAATGATGAAGTTCAGGAATTTCTTGGCAAATTCCGGGTCAAGCTCGGCCCGGCGTGCAAGGTCTTCGAGGCGCGCGATCTGCCTGGCCTCGCGCGACGGGTCCGAAGGCGGCAGCGCGTGTTCGGCCTTGAGCCGGCCCACAGCCTGGGTGTGCTTGAACCGCTCGCCCAGCGTGTAGACGAGGATCGCGTCCAGCCGGTCGATGGAGTCGCGATGGTCCTTCAGAAGTGCTTCGGCGCGGGTGGCGTCATCGGTCTCAGTCAAGGGCCCAGCCTTTCGGTTTGAAGAGCGGATCGCGGTAATGGGCGATTTCCATGGCGATGCCGTGGCCCAGCTGGCCCTGCAGTTCGGCCAGCGAGGGGTGCCGGTAGACCGCGTCATTGCCGTCGATGGAGGGGGCGTCGTGATCCTTGCGGCAGCCCAGCCGTTCGGCCAGGCGGATCGAGTCGAGATTCTTGGGGTCGATATAGCTGACCGCGGTATCCCAGCCCAGATCGTGGTAGCAGTAGCGCCGCACCCGGTCGGTGGCTTCCAGCGCATAGCCGTGCCCGGTCTTGTCGGGCCAGATGATCCAGGCGATCTCGCGCTCGGGCCATTTTGCCGGGAACCAGCCGCCGGCCATGCCCACGGTTTCGCCGGTTTCTTTCAGGTGGATCATCCACATGCCGTAGCCGCGGATTTCCCAATGCCCGATTTCGGCAGCATAAAGCATCCAGGTCTCATAGGCATTCAGCGGCCCGCCCATGAAGCGTGACCGGTACGAGGCGAAGGTTGCCTTGAAATCGGGATAATCCGCCGGGTCCGGTCCGCGCAGGACCAGACGGTCGGTTTCCAGGACGGGGATGTCGCGGTGTCCCATTACGCGGCCTCCTCGGGGGATGGGTGGCGCCAGATCTGCAGGCAGCCAAGACCGGGGTGATCGAAATCCGCTTCGTACTGACAGCCCATGCGACGGGCCAGCGCCAGTGAGCGGGTGTTGTCGGGCATGATCGCGCTCATGACCGTGGACCAGCCAAGGGTGTCATAGGCATAGGCACGGGCGCGCAACGCGGCCTCGCAGGCAATGCCGCGGCCTTCGACACCGTCAAAGACGGTCCAGGCAATCTCGGGCTCGGGCCAGCCATCGGGGTAGAACAGGCCCGTCACACCCAGGGCGGCGTCGGTGTCGCGGTCGGCGATGATCCAGCGGCCAAAGCCGCGGATCTGCCAGTGCCCCACCAGCGCGCAGATATGGTCAAAGCTCTTGTCGCGCGGGAAAGGCCCGCCGACGCCTTTCGAGCGCGGACCCGCACGATAGGTCGCGTAGGCCTCGAAATCCTCGGCCTTGGGTGCGCGCAGCACCAGGCGCTCGGTGGTCAGGGTCGGGATGCAGAGCAGCGTGTCCGTCATGCCGCAGACCCCCTGTAGTGCCGATAGACCAGGGTTTCGTCCGAAAGCGCCGTTTCGGCCTTTGCGTCGCGCGCGGCACCGGCCCGCTCCATCAGGGCGATGCAGCGGGTGTTGCCGGGATCGACAAACGAGGCGACGCTGTCCCAGGCGAGCGCGTCGAAGGCATGGCTGCGCGCGGCCTCCAGCGCCTCTTGTGCATAGCCCTGGCCCTCGGCGCGTTCGGTCAGGAAGATGCCCAGTTCGGGTTCGGGATCGTCGTATTCGTAGCCCAGCAGAACAAAACCCGCCGACGGCGTGGTCTGCGCGTCGATGGTCCAGAGCCCGTGGCCGTGCAGCAGCCAGAGCGCGGTGTAGCCGGTGAACTCTGCCCAGGCCTCGGCCCGGGTGAACGGACCGCCCATGTACTGCGCCCGGTCCGAACAGTAGATCGCGGCGAAGGGATCGAAATCGTAGACCCGCGGCGCGCGCAATTGCAGGCGGCGGGTGTCGATCACCGGCACCCGGCCACCCAGCCGCGCCGCGGCCCGGGCCCCGGGACCGGGGCGGTGCTGTTCGCAGGCTGCGGTCATGTGGCCTCTGCCTGTGCGAGGTTGCGGAAGACCAGACAGGGCGTGTCGGGCTTGGGGACCTGCGCCGCGGGATCGCGCCGCGCGCCCAGCCGTTCGGCCAGCGCGATGGAGCGCGTGTTCTGCGGCGCGATGTAGTGCACGATGTCCGTCCATCCCAGCGTGGCGCGGGCGTCTGCCATGGCCGAGCGCGCGGCTTCGGCGGCGATGCCCTGGCCTTCGGCCCCGTCGAAGATCAGCCAGCCCACCTCGGGCTCGGGCCAGCCCTCGGGATTGTACGGGCCGACCAGCCCGAGGATGTGATCGTCGTCCTTGCGCGTGACGGCCCACAGCCCGTAGCCGCGCACCTGCCAATGCCCCAGCATCGCCGCCATGTTCTTCCATGCGTGATGCCGCATCACGTGCCCGCCGGCAAATTGCGACCTTTCGGACATGTAGAAGGCGACACCCGCCACCATGTCACGGGCCGCGGGCGGGCGCAGGACAAGCCGTTCGGTCTGCAGAACTCGATCCGTCATGCGCCGGCCTCCGGCGCAGGGTGGCGGTAGAGTCCGGTGCGGGTGCCCATCAGGTCGAAATCGGCCTCGTAGCGGGCTCCCAGCCGGGTGGCCAGCGCGATGGAGCGGCTGTTGTCCGGCACGATCAGCGACATCAGCGGGCCAAGCCTGTGGGTGCGTTCGGCCCAGCCGCGCACGGCCAGCGCCGCCTCGAAGGCGAGGCCCTGGCCCTCGTGCCCCTCGAACAGGTGCCAGCCCAGTTCGGGTTCGGGCCACATTTCGTGCCGGACCACGCCGACGCGGCCCGCGATCTCGCCCGTGTCGCGGCGTTCCAGCGTGAAGAAGCCGTAGCCGTGCAGCGCCCAATGGCCGATCATCGCCAGAAAGGCGCGCCAGACGGTAAAGCGGTCGGTCTCCGGCCCGCCGACAAAGGCGGCGCGGGGCGAGGCCATGAAGGCCAGCACGTGGGGAAAATCGTCTTCGCGCGGGCCGCGCAGGATCAGGCGGCGCGTGTCGAGGCGCGGGAATTCCAGCGGTGCGGTCATGCCAGCGCCTCCGGACCCGGATGGCGCCAAAGCTCGTCCTCGCCCATCTGTTCGTTGTGATAGCTGCGTTCGTACACCGCCCCGAGCCGCGTTGCGAGCCGCTTGGAACGGGTGTTCGACGGCACGATGTTGGAGGTGAGCGTGGTCAGGCCCAGATCGTCATAGGCCCAGCGCCGCGCCCGGCTCGCGGCCTCGAACGCGATGGAGCGGCCTTCGAACCCATTGAACACGACCCAGCCCAGTTCCGGCTCGGGCCAGGTTTCGGGGAACCAGATGCCACAGATGCCGGCAGGGCCGCCGGTGGCACGGTCCTCGACGGTGAAATAGCCGAAGCCGTGGATGTGCCAGTGGCCCACGTTCAGCGCGAACCAGCGCCAGGCATCGCCGCGCAGTGGAATGTGCCCAAAGCCCCGGCTGCGGACCGGATCGCGCAGGAAGGCAATAAGCGGCTCGGCATCGGGGCGTTCCGGGCCGCGCAGGATCAGGCGGTCCGTTTCCAGGCGCGGGGCGGGGGTGAGAGGAGCCTGCTCCCCCTCCCCGACCCTCCCCCTGACAGGGGGAGGGGGCGCGTTGCGCGGGGATGTCGCCGGGGCGCTCATGCGTAGGCCTCCGGGCTGCCATCGGTGTCGAGCGCGTGGCGGTAGATCACGGTGTCGTCGACGGTGTCGCCGTCGGCCATTGGGGCGTTTGGGTCCTGCTCCGCGCCCAGCCGACGGGCGAGCGCGATGGAGCGGGCATTGTCGATATGGATGTAGGAGACAAGGCTCGGGGGGCGCAGATCGTGGCGCACCCAGTGCAGGGCGGCACGGGCGGACTCGAAGGCATACCCCTTGCCCTCGGCCTCGGGCAGGAACATCCAGCCAATCTCGAACTCGGGGAAATGCGCCGGCTTGGTCGCGGCGATCTGACCGACAAGCGTGCCGTCCTTCGTCTCCACCCCCCAGCCGCCGCAGCCCTGCAGCGCCCAGCTGCCCACATCGGCGGCGAACATCGTCCAGGCCTCGCGCCGCGAGAACGGCCCGCCCATGAAGCGCGACCGCTCGCTTTCCAGCAGCGCGCAGAGCGGTTCGAAATCCGCCATCACATGGGGGCGGAGCGTCAGGCGTTCGGTGTGAAGCGTCGGGGCGTTCATCGGGGTCAGGTCTTTGCCTTCGGCATGAGTATTTGGAGAAAGATGAAAGGGCTATTTCTTCTTGCCGAACCCCGACAGGCCCGGGGGCAGGCCGCCACCGCCCAGACCGGGCAGTCCGCCGCCCATCTGCCTGGCTGCCGCTTCCAGCGCCTTTGGGTCCATGCCGCCCATCCCGGCCATGTCGGCGGGCATGCCGCCCTTGCCGAACATGCCGCGCATGGCCTGTTTCAGCATGCCGCCTTTGCCCATCTTGCCCATCTTCTTCATCATGTCGGACATCTGGCGCTGCATCTTGAGCAGCTTGTTGAGGTCGCTGACCTCCATGCCAGAGCCTGCCGCGATGCGTTTCTTGCGGCTGGCCTGCAGGATCTGCGGGTTGGCGCGTTCGGTCTTGGTCATCGACTGGATCAGGGCGATCTGGCGTTTCAGGACCTTGTCGTCCAGGTCGGCACCGTCGAGGCCCTTGGCCATCTTCCCCATGCCCGGCATCATTTCCATCATGCCCGCCATGCCGCCCATCTTGAGCATCTGTTCCAGCTGCATCTTGAGGTCGTTCATGTTGAACTGACCCTTCTGGAACCGCTTCATCATGCGTTCGGCCTGTTCGGCCTCCAGCGTCTGTTGCGCCTTTTCGACCAGGGCGACGATGTCGCCCATGCCCAGGATGCGGCCGGCCACGCGATCCGGCTCGAAGGTTTCGAGCGCGTCCATCTTTTCGCCCAGACCCACGAACTTGATCGGCTTGCCGGTGACCGCGCGCATCGAGAGTGCCGCGCCGCCGCGCCCGTCGCCGTCCATCCGGGTCAGCACCACACCGGTGATGCCGATGCGCTCGTCGAAATTCTCGGCCGTGTGCACAGCGTCCTGACCGGTCAGGCCGTCCACGACCAGCAGCGTCTCGCGCGGGTTGGCCACGTCGCGGACCGCTTCGACCTGGGCCATCAGCTCTTCGTCGATGGACAGGCGTCCGGCGGTGTCGAGCATGTAGACATCGTAGCCGCCCAGCCCGGCCTGCGTCCTGGCGCGCCTGGCGATGGCGACGGGATCCTCGCCCTTGACGATGGGCAGGGTGTCGACACCGATCTGGGTGCCGAGGATCTGCAGCTGTTCCATCGCCGCCGGACGGTTGACGTCGAGCGAGGCCATCAGGACCTTCTTGCCGTCCCGCTCCTTCAGCCGCTTGGCCAGCTTGGCGGTGGTCGTCGTCTTGCCGCCGCCCTGCAGGCCGACCATCAGGATCGGCGCGGGCGGGTTGTCGATCCTGAGGCTGCCGGGCTCGCCTTCGCCCTTGAGCACGGCGATCAACTCGTCATGCACGATCTTGACGACCTGCTGGCCGGGCGTGACCGATTTCGTCACCGCAGCCCCGGTGGCCTTCTTTTCCACCGCCTTGATGAACTGCCGCGCCACGGGCAGCGACACGTCGGCCTCCAGCAGGGCCACGCGAACCTCGCGCAGCGCCGTCTTCACATCGTCTTCGCTTAGCGCACCCTGCTTGGTGAGCCGGTCAAACACACCGCCGAGGCGTTCGGACAGATTTTCGAACATGAGGGCGGGCCCTCCTTCTTCTCTCGTTGCGCCTTCAAGGTAAGGGCGCGCGGCGTGCTTCACAATTGCGCAGGACCAAACCGGAAGGGCCCCCGTGGGCGCAACGCGCTGACGGAGGGCGATCCCGGCCAAAGCCATGGGACCGGAAGACCAGTGGACTTCCGGAGATGGCGCACGCTTATGCGAGACAGGCTGCCCTGTCAATTGTGCTGTTTGGCGGCTGCATGATGTGGGTCCGATGGCCAGGCGACCGGAGTGTCAGGCACGCCAGAACGGTTTGTTCGCCTCGCAAACGGCCTCTGCCCGCGTGATGCCGGCATCTTCGAGAACGGAGTCCGGCTGTAGCAACAGGTCGTTGCGTAGCATGAAGCGATACCGCCGACGCTCTGCCCATGTCTTGAACACAAGACATGGCGTGCGCACAGGAGGGGCAGACGGAACGGCGGTGCGGGGGAAGGCGATCACGGTCATGGTGGTTCCTTTGCTGAAAATGCTGTGACACCAAAGTACCGCGCTTGGTGTTTGTCCCGATATCGCGTAGTTCTCGGGCTAGTGTGAGCATTTTTCACAGGTCGGACACCGCATGCGCAGACTGCCGCCGCTGAACACCCTTCCTGCGTTTGAAGCCACGGCGCGATTGGGCAGCGTGACCCAGGCCGCGCGCGAGCTTGGCCGTACCCATGGCGCGGTCAGCAAGCAATTGCGCACCCTGGCCGAGGCGCTTGGCTACAGCCTGTTCGACAGGGACGGCAACGCGCTGGTGCTGACGCCGCAAGGCGAGGCGTTTCGCAACGAGGTGGCCGAGGCGCTGGACAAGATCGCCGATGCGTTCGAACAGACGCGGGCAGAGGCGCCCCGGTCATTGCTGCGGCTGGGCGTTTCCGCAACCTTCGCCTCGCGCTGGCTGATGCCGCGGCTCCCGCGGTTCCACGCCCGGTATCCGGGGATCGAGATTGCCTTCACCATGGCCGGGCGGCGGCTGACAAAAAAGCTGGAATTCGACCTCGTGCTGTCCTGGGACCGGCTGCGCACACCCCGTCCGGGATTGCCGCACAAGGTCGTGGGCGATGTGCGGTTCGCGCTTGTGCACGCACCCGGCTATCCGGTGACGAGGGGGCCGGACGGGATTCATGTCGAAACCCGGATCGTGCCCGACACGTTGCCGGATCTGTGGAAGGTCTGGCACGAGGTCGGCGGGATGGTCGTTGCCGGATCGCGTGACTATCAGTTTCCACAGACCGGGCTGGTCATCGACGCGGCCTGCAGCGGGATGGGGGTTGCCGTGCTGGAACAGCGCCTGATCGAGGAAGAACTGCAGGACGGACGCCTTGTCGCGCCCTATGGCTGGACCGTCTACAGGGACGGGTTCTATGCCTATCCCGGCGTGCCCTCGCGGATTACGCCGGAGGCCGAGGCCTTCATGGACTGGCTGCGCGAGATCGGTTGAACGGGGAGGCCCGACATGGAAAACGGATGGGATGAAAGCGCCGGGGCCTGGATCGCCGAACAGGGCGAGTATGGCGATTTCGGCCGGGCCGGAGTGATGGACCGCCCGATGCTTGCTCGGGTGCGGGCCTCGGGCGCACGCAACGCGCTGGATGTGGGCTGCGGCGAGGGGCGGTTCTGCCGGATGCTGCAGCAGGAAGGGCTGACCACCATCGGGATCGACCCGACCGTGCCCTTGCTTGACGCCGCGCGCGCCCGCGACCCACAGGGCGACTACCGCGAGGCCCGGGCCGAAGACCTGCCCTTTGACGATGCCCGTTTTGACCTGGTGATCAGCTATTTCACCCTGATCGACATCGACGACATGCACGCCGCCATTGCCGAAATGGCGCGGGTGCTGAAACCGGGCGGACATCTGCTGATCGCCAACCTGAACAACTTCAACACCGCCGCCGACCCCGATACCCGCGAAAAACTGCCGGGCGGCGCGGTGCGCATCACCATCGACAACTACCTTGAGCCGCGCGCGGACTGGGTGACATGGGCGGGTATCCGCATCCGCAACCATCACCGCCCGCTGGCACATTACATGCAGGCGCTGCTGGCCCAGGGCCTGATCCTGCGCCATTTCGACGAACCCCGCGCCTCTGGCCCCGATGCGGAGCGCAACGCGCGCTATGACCGGTTTCCCTATCACATGATGATGGACTGGCAGAAGCCGGGGCCCTGAGGCCCATCAGCTTGCGCTGGTACACAGGGCTCCGTTAATCTGGCGCAACCTGTGAGTATCCGCACAAGAGGCACGCTTGGACAACTGGGACGAAATCCGCACCGCCTATCAGGTTGCGCGGCTTGGCACCGTGAGCGGTGCAGCCGAGGCACTGGGGGTGCACCACGCCACCGTGATCCGCCATGTCGACGCGCTGGAGGCGCGTCTTGGCGTCAAGCTGTTCCAGCGCCATGCCCGCGGCTACACCGCCACCGAGGCCGGCACCGACCTGATGCGCGTGGCGCAGACGACGGACGACCAGTTCCAGCAACTCGAAGGGCGGATCCGCGGGCGCGGCAATGACGTGTCGGGCGAATTGCTGGTGACCTCGCTGGTGGCCTTTGCGCCCCTGATGATCGAGGCGCTGACCTCGTTCCGCGAGGCCTATCCCGATGTGGTGGTGCGCTATCTGACCGACGACCGGGTGTTCCGTCTGGAATATGGCGAGGCGCATGTCGCGCTGCGGGCCGGGACGATGCCGCAGGAACCCGACAATGTCGTCCAGCCTTTTGCCCGGCAGGACATCGCGCTGTATGCCAGCCGCAGCTATGTTGCCCGGTTCGGCCAGCCGGCGGACGAAACCGATCTGGCCGCGCATCGCTTTGTTGCCCATGACAATCCCGACAGCCGCGCGCCGTTTCAGCGCTGGCTGCGCGGACAGGTGGCCTATGACCGCGTGGTGTTCCGGTCAACCGACAGCCGGGTGCTGGAACAGGCCGTGCTGGCGGGGGCGGGGATCGGGTTTCTGGGAGTGCGCGAGGCGGCGCTGCACGCCGATCTGGTGCAGGTCCTCCCCCCGCGCGAAGACTGGAGCGCGCCGCTCTGGCTGGTGACGCATGTGGATCTGCACCGGACGGCAAAGGTGCAGGCCTTTCTGCGGCATCTCAAGGAGTTCGGTCGCGACGTTTCCGCCAGATGAGCCCGCAGTCGCAGGGCCATCTGGCGATGCCGGGCTTTGCCGCGCTGCGGCTGCCCGCGGCCAAGGTGAAGGTCCATACCTGCATCGTGCCCGGTTGTGTCATCCTGTGGGAAGTGGCCCCGGGCAAACCGGTGCCGCCGGTGCTGATCCTGCCCGGCGTGGCGCTGACCGCTTTGTCGCTGCTGCCGTTGCTCAGGGACGAAACCCGTCATGCGGCTGACACGAAGGCGGCGTAAGGGGGCACGACCGACAGGAGTACCGTCATGATCCGACTGAACGTTGCGTTCGACATTCCGCCCGGGGCCCGGTTCGTGGCCGCCATGGGGCAGGCCATTCCTTCCGTCTCGCCGGTCGAGGTGCTGTGCGACGGCGCACGGCTCAGCGTGGCGGGCGCGCCCAATGTGGCGCAATCGCTGATCTGCGGCACGGCAGAGACGGCGCGGGTCACGCTGTCCTACAGTTTTGAACGCGGCGGGCCGGACTATCCCGAACAGATGTTCCGCCCCACCGACAGCCGCTTTACCCGCGCCGCCGCCGACATGGCCGAAGAGCTGACGGGCGTTGCCCGGGCCGCCGGGGGCGGGGCGGACGGGATGCAGGCCATCGCGGAACATGTCGCGTCGATGTTCGATTACGATCACCCCGAAGAGCGGTTCTATGACGGGTTCGAGCATATCCCCCTGCTGTGCGGCACCACCAAGGGGTCCTGCGTGGACATCAACGCCTATCTGATCGCCGGGTTGCGGGCGGCCGGATACGAGGCCGGCTATATCTACGGCCCGTTCATCCCCGAGGAAAAGAAGACCTGGTGTGCCGACATGCATTGCTGGGTGGTCACCCGCCATGGCGGCGTGGTGCAGGAATGGGACATTGCGCATCACCTCAAGATGGGCACGCGCGCCGTGCGCCCCGGGCTGAACCCGAAGCCGGGCGTGCGGGTGGCGATGTCGCATTCCATGGGCTGGGTCGTGCCCGCGCTGGGTATCCGCGATCACAAGCTGTTCGGCCCGCCGCTCATCGTCGCCGACGATGGCGCGCTGAGCGATGTTGCGGGGATGGAGCTGACCTTTGAAGGTTACGAGGCGCTGGCGGTGGGCTGATCGCCCACGCGCGACGGTGCTGAACGGCTTCCGGGCTTGACAGGCGACAGCCTCTTCAGCCCTGCGGTTCGGCGGGATCGGACAGTTCGGTTTCGAGAAACCGTTCGAACCCGTCCAGATCGAAGCGGTCGAACTGTCCGAAGGCCTGCATCCAGACCGACGCGTCGCGCAGCGCGTCGGGTTCGAGTTTGCACCATTTCACCCGCCCGCGCTTTTCCTGGCTGATCAGCCCGGCATTGGCGAGGATGGTCAGGTGTTTCGAGATCGCGGCCAGCGACATCTCGAACGGATGGGCGACATCGGTCACCGCCATGTCATCCTCGAGCAGCATCGACAGGATGCGGCGCCGAGTCGGATCGGCCAGGGCGGCAAAGACGGTATCCAGCGGATCGGCCATGCCGGAGATGAGCCCTGCCGCCCCATCAAGTCAAGCGCGGAAACCCGCCAGCAAATGCTTGGCAACTGGCAATTCTGCGCCTGAAAAAACTGTCCGGTCCGTGCGACTCGCGCTCTGCGGTATCCTGTGGACGGTTTCACAGGAGTAACCGTTATGACGTTCAAGACAGTGCTATTCACGGCCGCACTGGCCTGCGGGCTTGCGACCACCACCGCAAGCTATGCGCAGACGGTCCAGCGCGGGGCCTGCGTGCTGCGGCTGACCTTCGCCGAGGGCGTGTCGCAACTGACCGCGTCGCAATCGACGCAGGTGTCGCGCTTTGCCGCCGGGGCCGGTCCGGCGGGTGTGCGCATCACCGGGTTCATCGGCACGGGCGGGCAGGGCATCGCGCAGGCGCGGGTGTCGGCCACCGCCGCGGCGGCGCGGGCGTCGGGCACGCCGGAGCGGATCGTGCAGCGGGTTTCGACCGGCGGGCAAAGCGGGCTTGTGTCGGTGGAGCGCAATGAATGCGTGCTGGCGGATCTTGGCCCGGGCTATTCCGCGGCGGGGCTTCTGGGCCTCGGCCTGCTGGCAGGCCTGGCGGCCAGTTCGGCCAGCGTGTCGACCTCCGGCACCACCGGCAGCAACTGAGCTGCCGCACGAATGCTTGCTGGACGGCGCGCCCCCGACGGGGCGCGCCGTCTTGCGTTCTGCGGGCCGGTTCGGGGCGGTTGGTCAAGATCAACCTTTCGGTTGAATATGCCGCGCGCGCGAAAACGGCCGCGGGCGAGGCTGCGGCGGAATGACCGGCGGTGTGTGAGCCCGATTTTTATTGATGAATTTCAATATCCTGAACGTCACAGCGCCGCCATGACGCGGCGGTTGACTCGGGCGGCGCTGCCGCTTAGCACTCCGTCAAACCTCAACCGGGGGCCTGGGTGAGCGATCCCGATCCGAAACGGAAACTGGAAGAGCTCGACGCGAAGCTGACAGCGCTGAAAGCGGGTCAGACCAAGCCGAAGGCGCATCAAGAGGAACACTACTCCCAGGCGCAGCTGGCCTGGCGGATGGTGACGGAAATGGTGGCCGGTCTGGGGATCGGCTTTGGCATCGGGTACGGGCTCGACTGGTTCCTCGGGACCACGCCCATTCTCATGGTGCTGATGACATTGCTGGGCATTGCCGCGGGCATCAACGTGATGCTGCGCACGGCGGCAGAGATCCAGGAAAAACAGGGCACGCCCCGCAAGGGCGACGACGAAGGGGACGCAGATG
This sequence comes from Alphaproteobacteria bacterium, assembly GCA_030425925.1. Lineage (GTDB taxonomy): Bacteria > Pseudomonadota > Alphaproteobacteria > Rhodobacterales > Rhodobacteraceae > JAUHZO01. The sequence continues at coordinate 164,383 of JAUHZO010000004.1, forward strand.
GCGACTGAGACGCACGGCGCAGAAGGTCATGGCGAAGGCGGCGGCCTGGTCTTTCACCCGATGGACCAGTTCATCGTCGAGCCGCTGTTCGGCTACGGTGAAGTGGGCATGTTCACGATCACCAACGTGACGCTGTGGCTGTTCCTCGCGGTTCTGGCGATTGCCGGGCTGATGGTGGTGGGCACCTCCAAGCGCGCGATCGTGCCGACCCGCAGCCAGTCGATTGCCGAACTGGCCTACGGTTTTGTCCACAAGATGGTCGAGGACGTGACCGGCAAGGACGGGCTGGTGTACTTCCCCTACATCATGACGCTGTTCCTGTTCATCGTCTTCGCCAACTTCCTGGGCCTCATCCCCATGAGCTTTACCACCACCTCGCATTTTGCGGTGACCGTGGTGCTGGCGCTGGCGGTGTTCCTGACGGTGACGATCCTGGGTTTTCTCAAGAACGGCGCGTCGTTCCTTGAACTCTTCTGGGTGTCCAGCGCGCCGCTGCCCCTGCGCCCGATCCTGGCTGTGATCGAACTGATCTCGTACTTTGTTCGCCCGGTCAGCCACTCCATCCGACTGGCCGGCAACGTCATGGCCGGCCACGCCGTGATCAAGGTGTTCGCGGGCTTTGCCGCCATCGCGGCAATCTCGCCGATCTCGGTCCTGGCGATCACCGCGATGTACGGGCTGGAGGTTCTGGTGGCCTTCATCCAGGCCTACGTCTTTACCATCCTCACCTGCGTGTACCTCAAGGACGCGCTGCATCCGCATCACTGACATGGCGGCGGGGTCGCCCCCCGCACCATGTCGAAGACATCCCGAATTCAACTTCCAATCGTAAGGAGACAGGAACATGGAAGGCGATCTCGCACATATCGGCGCAGGCCTGGCAGCAATCGGTTCCGGCGCAGCCGCAATCGGTGTGGGCAACGTGGCAGGCAACTTCCTTGCCGGCGCGCTGCGCAACCCCTCGGCGGCTGCTGGTCAGACCGCAACCCTCTTCATCGGCATCGCGTTCGCGGAAGCGCTGGGCATCTTCGCCTTCCTCGTGTCGCTGCTGCTGATGTTCGCCGTCTGATCCGACGGACGACCTGACCTTACGCGCGGGCGGTTTGGCCACGGCCAGCCGCCCGATGACACGACACCGTCTTCCCGGAGGACGACATGGCGACAGAGCCGATCACCAAAGAAGTTGCCGGCACCTGCGTCGACGCGGGCGGCAGCGCCCTGGGCATGCCCCAGCTCTGCTTTGACTGGTGGGGCAATCAGATCTTCTGGCTCGTCATCGCGCTGGTGGCGATCTATTTCATCTTGGCGCGCATCGCGCTGCCGCGGATCGCTTCGGTTCTGGCGGAACGCCAGGGCACCATCATGAACGACATCGCCGCCGCCGAAGACCTGAAGCGGAAGGCGGAAGAGGCCGAAAAGGCCTATGACAAGGCGCTGGCCGATGCGCGTGCCGAGGCACAGACCATCGCGCAGAAGGCGCGCGACGAAATCAAGGCGGATCTCGATGACGCCATGGCCCGGGCCGATGCAGAGATTGCCGCAAAGGCCGCGGAATCGGAAAAGGCCATCTCCGACATCCGCGCTTCGGCCATGGAAAGCGTCGAGGTTGTGGCCCGCGACACTGCCGAGGCCATCGTGACCGCGCTGGGCGGCAAGGCCGACGCGGCGGCGATCTCCGACGCTGTCACCAACCGGATGAAAGGGTAAGCCCATGCTGCGCAAGCTGATCCTCCTGCCGACGCTGGCGTTGGGGCTGGGCACCGGCCCGGCGCTGGCCGCGTCCGGCCCGTTCTTTTCGCTGGGCAATACCGATTTCGTGGTGCTGCTGGGCTTCCTTCTGTTCATCGCGGTGCTGGTCTATTTCAACATCCCCAACCTGCTGGGCGGGATGCTGGACAAGCGCGCCGAAGACATCCGCAGCGAGTTGGACGAAGCCCGCCGCCTGCGGGAAGAAGCGCAGACCCTGCTGGCCAGCTACGAACGCAAGTCGGCCGAGGTCAAGGACCAGGCCGACCGCATCGTGGCCCATGCCCGTCAGGAGGCCGAACTGGCCGCCGAACAGGCCCGCGCCGATCTGAAGGTGTCGATCGAACGCCGCCTGATGGCTGCCGAACAGCAGATCGCCTCGGCCGAAGCGTCGGCGGTGCGCGAGGTGCGTGACCGGGCTGCCGCCGTGGCGATTGCCGCTGCGCGCGACGTGGTGGCGGGCCAGATGAGCGCCGCGGATGCGGGCAAGCTGATCGACGACTCGATTGCCGAAGTGGGTGCCAAGCTGCACTGAACCACCGGCCTTCATCGGAACACCGGACCCCGGACCGCCTGCGCGGCCCGGGGTTTTTTCTGGGTCCTGCGCGCCACGCCGGAGCCTTGCCGGGTGCAAGACACCTTTCCTTGCAGGACGCCTCAATATAGTGTTTCGCCAAGCAGAAGCCGCAACACATATGGGGCAAGGGGCGCGGGCGTGGCACATATCATCGTCGTGGGGAACGAAAAGGGCGGTGCGGGCAAATCCACCGTGTCGATGCATGTCGCCACGGCGCTGGCGCGTATGGGCCATCAGGTGGGCGCGCTGGATCTGGACCTGCGCCAGCGCAGCCTGGCGCGCTATTGCGAAAACCGGGTGGCCTATCTGGACAAGGCGGGGCTGGACCTGCCAGGCCCGGTGAACCGCGACCTGCCGGACCCGGAGGCGCTGGATCTGGCCCCCGGGGAAAACGCACTGGACCGCAGGCTGAGCCAGGCGGTGGCGGAACTGGAGGCCGAAAGCGACTTTATCGTGATCGACTGCCCCGGCGCGCATACGCGGCTGGCCCAGGTGGCGCATTCGCTGGCCGACACGCTGATCACGCCGCTGAATGACAGCTTTGTCGATTTCGACCTGTTGGCCCGCATCGACAGCGATGGCGAACGCATTCTGGGCCCGTCGGTCTATTCGGAAATGGTGTGGGGTGCGCGCCAGTTGCGTGCGCAGGCCGGGCTGGCGCCCATCGACTGGGTTGTGCTGCGCAACCGTCTGGGCGCGCAGCAGATGGTCAACAAGATGAAGATGGAAAAGGCGCTGGAGCGGCTGGCCAAGCGCATCGGTTTCCGCACCGTGCCCGGATTTTCCGAACGTGTGATCTTTCGCGAGCTGTTTCCGCGCGGGCTGACGCTTCTGGACCTCAAGGAGGTCGGGGTACAGAAACTGAACATCTCCAATGTCGCGGCGCGGCAGGAACTACGGGATCTGATCAAGGCGCTGAAACTGCCGGGGGTGGACCTGTCGTTCTGAGCCGTGCGCTCAGTCCGGCGCGGCGGGACGTGTCCCGCGGCCCGCCAACCGGGTCAGATGGCCCCGCAATGCCGCAAGCTCCTGCCGCGACAGGCCTTCGGTCAGCTGCGCCTCGTAGCGCTGGGCCACGTCAAACAGATCGTCATAGACCCGCCGGCCCGCCACCGTCAGTTCAAGGTTCTCACGCCGACGGTCAGCCGCGTCGCGGCTGCGCGACAGAAAGCGCCTTGTTTCCAGTCGCGCCACCGCGCGGCTGATCTTGGTCTTGTGCATGGAGGCGCGCGCACCGATCTCCTGCGCCGTCATCCCGCCATAAAGGCCCAGGTGAAACAGGACCCGCCATTCGGTGCGCAAGAGCCCGTAACGGTCCTTGTAGACGCGGGCGAAGTCGAGGCTTGCGGCCTCGGCCGCCTGGTTCAGCAGGTAGGGCAGGAAAAGTTGCAGGTCGAAAGCGTCTTTTTCGTCGGTCATGAGATCGGGCACCTTGTTGGTTACAAAAACAACTATTACGCCTTGACCAATGCATCAAGGGAGGCGCGCATGAACCGCGAAGTTGCACCCAAGGACATGGTCCAGGCCCCGTCGCTGCCGGGACCGCACGAGGGCTACATGCCGGGCTTTGCCAATGACTTCGAAACCGAGGCACTGCCCGGCGCACTGCCGCAGGGCATGAACAGCCCGCAGAAATGCAACTACGGCCTTTATGGCGAGCAGCTGTCGGGCACCGCCTTTACCGCCAATCCGCCGGAACGGACCTGGACCTATCGCATCCGTCCGTCCGTCAAGCACTCGGCGCGCTATGCCAAGGTGGAACTGCCGTACTGGGTTTCGGCCCCGAACGTCGATCCGGACGTGATCAGCCTGGGCCAGTACCGCTGGGATCCGGTGGCGCATTCCGGCGAGGATCTGACCTGGTTGACCGGCATGCGCACGATGACCACGGCAGGGGATGTGAACACCCAGGTGGGCATGGCGGCGCATGTCTATCTTGTCACGCAGTCGATGCGAGACGCATATTTCTTTTCGGCGGACAGCGAGATGCTGGTGGTGCCACAGGAAGGCCGCCTGCGGTTCTGCACCGAGCTGGGCATCATCGATCTGGAACCCAAGGAGATCGCCATCCTCCCGCGCGGGCTTGTGTACCGCGTCGAGGTGCTGGAAGGCCCCTGCCGCGGCTTTGTCTGCGAGAATTACGGGCAGAAGTTCGAACTGCCGGGCCGCGGGCCCATCGGCGCGAACTGCCTCGCCAACCCGCGCGACTTCAAGGCACCCGTGGCGGCCTTCGAGGACCGCGAGGTGCCTTCGACCCTGACCGTCAAGTGGTGCGGGCAGTTCCACGAGACGCAGATCGGACAAAGCCCGCTGGACGTGGTGGCCTGGCACGGCAATTACGCGCCCTACAAATACGACCTGCGCAATTACTGCCCGGTCGGCGCGATCCTGTTCGACCATCCCGACCCGTCGATCTTTACCGTGCTGACCGCGCCTTCGGGGGTGCCGGGCACGGCGAATATCGACTTTGTCCTGTTCCGCGAACGTTGGCTGGTGGCCGAAGACACGTTCCGCCCGCCCTGGTATCACAAGAACATCATGTCCGAGTTGATGGGCAACATCTATGGCCAGTACGACGCCAAGCCGCAGGGCTTCGTGCCGGGGGGCATGAGCCTGCACAACATGATGCTGCCGCACGGGCCGGACCGCGACGCGTTCGAAAAGGCGTCGAACGCCAATCTGGGCCCGGACAAGCTGGACAATACAATGTCCTTCATGTTCGAGACACGCTTTCCGCAGCACCTGACACGCTTTGCCGCGCAGGAGGCGCCGCTGCAGGACGACTATATCGACTGCTGGACCAGCCTTGAGAAGAAGTTCGACGGGACGCCGGGGAAGAAGTGACACTTATGTCTGACGAGCTGTTGTCAATTTTGATTGACGCCCCATCTTTGTGTCATGGGCCGAAAGGCACTGTGTCTGTTCCGGCCGGTCCGGCGGTTGCGGTGCCAAACGAAGCTGACACAGGGAAAGCGCGCCATGACCTCGCAAGAATACATCCTGATCCTCGTCCTCGCAGCCGTCGGGCTGTTCCTGTTCCTTGGCAAGGGGGACGGGTTCCGGCCCAAGATCCAACGCGCCCGCTCGGCGGCTGCGAAAAAGCCGGACTGATCCGGGCGGTATTCCGGGCGACGGACGACCGCGCACGGGTTGGCGGAGTACGGGCGGCATGACCTTGCTGCGCTCCTGGATCGACAGCGCCAACAGCGCGACGACCGATTTTCCGTTGAACAACCTGCCTTATGGCAGCTTTTCCACGGACGAAAGCCATGTCCGCTGCGGCGTGGCCATCGGAGACCGGATCCTCGACGTCTCCTCGATGGAAGAGGACGGTTTCCTTGACCTGTCCGAAGAGTTCGTTTTTGCCGTCGGGGACTGGTCCGATTTCATGGCGCTCGGCCCGGCTGTCTGGGCCACGTTCCGCGCCCGCCTGACCGCGATGTTGGTCGAGGGCGCGGCGGATCAGACGGAGATCGCAAGGTATCTGGTGCCGATGGATGCGGCGCAGATGCACTTGCCCTTTGCCATCTCGGAATACACCGATTTCTATGCCGGCCGCCATCACGCCACCAATGTCGGCACGATGTTCCGCGGGGCCGAAAACGCCTTGCCGCCGAACTGGCTGCACATGCCCATCGGGTATAACGGGCGGGCCTCGTCGGTGGTGGTGTCGGGCACGGAGGTGCGCCGCCCCTGGGGCCAGTTGAAAGCGCCGACAGAGGAGACGCCCCGCTTTGCACCCTGCGCGCGGTTCGACCTGGAACTGGAGATGGGCGCGATTGTGGGCGTCGGCTCTGACGGGCCGGTGAGCGTGGCCGAGGCGGATGCGATGATCTTCGGCTACGTGTTGCTGAACGACTGGTCGGCGCGCGACATCCAGGCTTGGGAATACCAGCCGCTGGGGCCGTTCCAGTCAAAGGCGACGGCGACGACGATCAGCCCCTGGATCGTGCCCAAGGCCGCGCTGGAGCCGTTCCGCTGCGAGACGCCGGCACGCGAGGTGCCGCTCTTGCCGCATCTGCAGGATGCAGGCCCGATGCTTTACGACATTGCGCTGGAAGTGGGGCTGGCACCGGAGGGGGCGGCGGAAACGGTGATCGCGCGGACGAATTACCGCGAGATGTACTATTCCTCGGCCCAGCAGCTGGCGCATCACAGCACGTCGGGGTGCCCGATGAACGTGGGCGACCTTCTGGGGTCGGGCACGATCTCGGGGCCGACGAAGGACAGCCGCGGCTCGCTGCTGGAACTGAGCTGGGGCGGCAAGGAGCCGATCACGCTGGAGACCGGCGAGACCCGCAGCTTTCTGGAGGATGGCGACACGCTGACCTTGCGCGGCGCGGCGCTGGGTGACGGGTATCGCGTGGGGTTCGGGGCCTGTACCGGTACGGTTCTGCCGGCGCTGGCGGACCCCTTTGCAAGGGAAGGTGCGCTGTAGCGCACCCTACCAAATGACCCAGCGGTCGGACAAAGATGTAGGGTGCGCTACAGCGCACCGATCGACAGGAGTGACAAGATGAGCAAGGCCTTCGCCTCAGCCGGGGACATGGCGGAAAAGCAGATCAGCTTCACCGAGGTGGGAGAGGGGCTGTATGCCTTCACCGCCGAGGGGGATCCGAATTCCGGCGTGATCATCGGCGATGACAGCGTCATGATCGTCGAGGCGCAGGCCACGCCGCGCTTGGCGCGCAAGGTGATCGAATGTGTGCGCTCCGTCACCGACAAGCCGATCAGCCACCTGGTGCTGACCCATTACCACGCAGTACGCGTGCTGGGCGCGTCGGCTTATTCGGCGCCGCAGTTGATCATGTCGGATGCCGCGCGGGCCATGGTGGTCGAGCGCGGGCAGGAAGATTGGGACAGCGAATTTGCCCGTTTCCCGCGCCTCTTCCAGGGGCATGAGGAGATCCCCGGCCTGACCTGGCCCACCACCAGCTTCACCGGCCGCATGTCGGTTTACCTCGGCAAGCGCCGGGTCGACCTGATGCAGCTGGGCCGGGCGCATACGGCGGGGGATATCGTGATCCACGTGCCGGATCAGAACGTGATGTTCACCGGGGACATCGTGGAATACCATTCGGCCTGCTATTGCGGCGACGGGTATCTGCGCGAATGGCCCGCGACGCTGAACGCCGTGCGGGCGTTCGACGTAGACGCCATTGCCCCCGGGCGGGGCGACGCGCTGGTAGGCCGAGAGATGGTGAATGCCGCGCTGGACAACACCGCCGATTTCGTGACGTCGACCTACCGCTCGGTCGCGCGGGTGGCGCAGGGCGGTGGCACGCTGAAAGAGGCGATGGCGGCCTGCCGCGCGGTCTGCGACCCGAAATTCGGCGACTACGCGATCTACGAACACTGTCTGCCGTTCAACGTGAGCCGCGCCTATGACGAGGCGCTGGGGATCGAGACCCCGCGCATCTGGACCGACACGCGCGACGCCGAGATGTGGGCAGAGCTGCAAGGCTGATGTCAGACCCGCGCCACCTCATACGCGGCGAAGCGGCGATCCTGTGTCATGAGCGTCAGCCCGTCGGTCTGTGCCTGGGCGATCAGCATCCGGTCGAACGGGTCGGCGTGGTGGCGCGGCAGGTGGCGCACCGCTTCGGCATGGGCGGGGGCGATGGCCAGAAGGTCGAAGCCCGACGCCATCAAAGTATCTGCGAGGCCGGCGGGCACGTCGAGCTTGCCCAGCCCGGCCTTGATCGACATTTCCCAGATCGAGGCGATGGATATGAGGCGTTTGTGATCGGAGAACAGGATGTCCCTGTGCCGGGCCGACAAGCGCTCGGGCTCGTTCAACAGCCAGAGCGCGACATGCGTGTCGGCCAGGTAGACCGTCACCTTGTGTACTCATCCCATTCAGGGCCGAGTTCATCAAAGTCGTCTGCAATCCGGATTTTGCCCCGAAGGGCCCCGGCCATGCTGCGGGCTTTCTCGCCGCGTGACACTTCGGGTTCGGGCATGGACAAGCGCGCCACGGGCTTGCCGTTGCGGGTGATCACGATCTCCTCGCCCGCCTCGACGCGGCGGATGAGGTCCGAGAACTTGGCCTTGGCCTCGCTGAGGGGAATGGACATCGCGGGCTCCTTTGTCTGCAAGATAGGTCATTCCGACCAATCCGGCAATCGAGGGCCACGCGGATGAAACCGGCCCGGTCCGAACTGGTCTTTCGTCTGGCGTTCTCGCTGGCAGGCCTTGTGCTGATCGGGGTCGTCATCGCGGTGCGCGGCTGGCCGCAAGGCCCCGCCTTGTTCGAGGTGATCGGCGTGGCCGGTGCCTTTTTCGGCGGCACGGCGGTCTGGTCGATCCGAAAACTGATGAAGCAGGGGGAGTGACATGGCTTACGACTATCAACCCTACCCATACGTGCCGCCCGCGGGCCTGAGCAGTCCCGAGCCGCGCCATCCGGTGGCCATCGTGGGCGCGGGGCCGATCGGACTGGCGCTGGCGATCGACCTGGCGCAGCGGGGCATCAGATCGGTGGTGCTCGACGACAACAACGTCGTCTCTGTCGGCTCCCGCGCGATCTGCTGGGCCAAGCGCACATTGGAGATCTTCGACCGGCTGGGCGTGGGCGAGCGGATGCTGGAGAAGGGCGTGACCTGGAAGGTCGGGCGGCTCTTTCACGGCGCGGACGAGGTCTACAGTTTCGACCTGCTGCCCGAAGAGGGGCACAAGTACCCGGCTTTCATCAACCTCCAGCAATATTACGTCGAGGAATACCTGATCGACCGGGCGCAGGCCCTGGGCATCGACATCCGTTTCAAGAACAAGGTCATCGCGCACGAGGACAAGGGCAGCCACGTCGTCCTGACGGTGGAAACGCCGGACGGCACCTATCCGCTGGAAGCGCAGTGGCTGGCCGCCTGTGACGGGGCGAAATCGCCCACGCGGGAACGGATGGGCCTGCCCTTCGATGGTTTGACCTTCGAGGAGCACTTTCTGATCGTCGATGTCGAGATGGCCGACAGCCCCTTTGGCACCGAGGTGCCCGAGCGCTGGTTCTGGTTCAAGCCGCCCTTCCATCCCGGCCAGTCGGCGCTCTTGCACCGGCAGCCGGACAACATCTACCGCATCGACCTTCAGCTGGGGCCGGAAACCGACCCCAGGGAAGAGGCGACCGAAGACAAGGTGCGCCCGCGCCTTGCGGCGATCCTGGGCGACCGGCCCTACCGGCTGGACTGGATGAGCGTCTACAAGTTCCGCTGCGCGCGGCTGGACCGTTTCGTGCATGGCCGGGTGCTGTTCATCGGGGACAGCGCGCATGTCGTCTCGCCTTTCGGGGCGCGGGGCGGCAATGGCGGGATACAGGACGTGGACAATATCGGTTGGAAACTGGCGGCAGTGCTGGACGGCTCGGCGGGGCTCGACCTGATCGACAGCTACGATGCCGAACGCACCCATGGCTCGGACGAAAACATTCTGAACTCCACGCGCGCGACGAACTTCATGACGCCCAAAAGCCCCGTCGAAGCCATGTTCCGCGACGAGGTGCTGCGCATGGCGCATGTGCACCCCTTTGCGCGGCGGCTGATCAATTCGGGGCGGCTGTCGCTGCCCTGCACGCTGGAGGGCATGGCCCTGCAGACGCCCTCGGACGCGCCGGTGGCCCCGGGCCGCGCCGTGGTCGATGCGCCGCTGGAGGAAGGCTGGCTGCTGGAACATGTGCAGACCGGCGGCTTCGTGCTGGTGGGCTTTGGCGAGGTGGACCTTCCCGAAGTCGCCGGCATCACGCGGCTGGGCGTCGGCCAGCAGGCGGAGTACCCCTGCGTGACGCCGCGCGGGACGGCGGCTTATGATCGGTATGGCAAGGGCAAGGCGTATCTCTTCCGTCCGGACGGTCATGTGGCGGCGGTGTTCGATCAACCCACTGTAGGCGCGGTCACGGCAGCACATCGCCGGTCGATGGGGCAGGCGGAGGTGATGGCATGAGCCAGGAGGACAGGCTGGGCGCGGCGGGCGATACCGTCTATGCCGCGCTGATGGAGGCGCATGAAGGACTGAGCGAGGCGGAAAGCCACCGCCTGAATGCGCGCCTCGTACTGATGTTGTCGAATGCCGTTGGCGACGCCGACGTCGTGCTGGGCATCCTGCGCGATGCCCGTGCCCTGGCAGAGGGCTAGGCGATGACGGCACCGGTCAATCCGTTCAAGGCGCAGCTTGCCAGCGGCCAGCGCAGCATCGGGCTGTGGATGAGCCTGTGCGATCCCTACCTCGCCGAGGTCGTTGCACGCGCGGGCTTTGACTGGGTTCTGATCGACGGTGAACACGCGCCGAACGATCTGGCCGCGATTGTGCGGCAATTGCAGGTGCTGGAGCCGCATGTGGCCCCCGTGGTGCGCCTGCCGATGAACGAGCCCTGGCTGATCAAGCAGGTGCTGGACGCAGGCGTCCAGAGCCTGCTCGCCCCGATGGTGAACACCGCCGAGCAGGCGCGCGCCCTCGTGCGCGCCATGCGCTACCCGCCCGATGGCATCCGCGGCGTGGGGTATCACGCCGGACGCGCCTCGCGGTTCAACGCCGTTCCCGACTACGCGGTGACGGCAAATGCGCAGATGTGCCTTGTCGTGCAGATCGAGTCGGCGGAGGGGTTTTCCAATATCGAGGAGATCCTCGCGGTGGAGGGCGTGGACGCGGCCTTTGTCGGCCCGTCCGACCTGGCGGCCGACATGGGCTATCTGCACGATCCGAACGGAGCGGAGATGCAGGCGCGGGTTGCCGAGGCGCTGGGCCGGATCAAGGCCGCGGGCAAGCCTGCCGGGATCATCGACGGGCCCGACGAGGCGATCGAACGGCATTTCGCATCAGGTGCGCAATTCGTGGCAGTGGGGGCGGACATCGTGCTTTTCGCGCAGATGTTGCGGGACCTGTCGGCCAAGTGGAAAGGCCGGATCGCCTGATCCGACCGAGCCCAAGGGTTATGCTCGCCCCCTCCCTAACCCTCCCCCTGGCAGGGGGAGGGGACCTGTCGCGGTGCCGGGAAGGGGTGCGTCCTCTCCCAAGGCGCGACGTGACTCCCTCCCCCTTTGAAAGGGGGAGGGCTGGGGAGGGGGGTTACTCTGCCGGAACGGCCAGTGCGGTGCGCGTGCCGAAGTGCTGGCGGCCCAGGCGCCAGACCAGCGCGATGGCCACGATCTGTGCCGCGATGGCCAGCCCGCTCAAGGCCCAGTAGGCGACGCCGAACTTGGCGATCAGGCCGGCTGCCACCAGCCCCTTGTTGGTAAAGAAGTGCAGCATCACCGACAGCGCCACCGCCGGGCAGACCAGCGCGTAGGAACCGGGCGAGGTCTTGGTGCCCATCACGAAGTCATCAAAGTACCCTTGTGCCCGCAGCACCACGGCCCCGAGGCCAAGGAAGACGATCTGGATGCCCAGCAGGCGCGCCAGGAAGATCATCGTCTGGCCGTCGCCGCCATGCACGCCGAAGGTGGTGTGCAGCCCGTGGTTCTGGCGCAGGAACATGATGCCCAGGACCGTCACGATCGGCACGACGATCATCAGGGTCGGACCCGCTTCGCGCGCCGTGCCGTGCTGCAGCATCGAGCTGACGGCGGTGGTGGCGGCAAAGAGCGTGTAGAGGATCGCGGCGATGCCCAGGAAGGTCGACAGGATCAGGCTGACGCCCACGGTGACCGGCGCGGTGCTCATCGCGGCGGGCGCGGCAAAGCCCACGGCTACCATCGACACGGCGAAAGCCGGCAGAAGCTGGGCAAAGGAGTTGTGCGCGGTCACGTCGAACAGCCCGCCTTTGGCCAGCACCCGGCCCAGGAAGTCGCCGATCAGGCGGAAGGCCTGCCAGCCGATGGCGGCAAAGGCGATCATCGCGAGCGGGAAGAGGTATTCGACGATGCTCCAGAGGCCGGGCACGAAGACGAGCCCCACGATGAACATCGCGTTCACCGTCATGGCCAGCGCCAGCGGCATGGCGAGCAGCGTGGTCTCGGCATTGGAATTGCGCAGGGCGGTGTAGCCTTCGGTCTCGCGGAAGGCGCGGTAGGCCGAGAGGTTCCACAACAGCGACTTGACGTTCAGGAAGGCAAAGAGCGCGATGCCCACGACGGCGACCGCGATGGCGGCCTGAAGTGCGGTGCCGCCGGTGGCGAAGGCGGCTGAGATGTCTTCGAAGATCGGGACGGGGCGGCCGGGATGGGGCACCCAGAACATCAGGAACATGAAGAAGGACACGGTAATGCCGCCCGCGCCCAGCGAGGCGAGGAAGTAGAGCGGCGAATACCGGTCGGCGGGTCTTTGGTGCGTGTCAGCCATGGCGGCCTCCTGTGATTTGCATTCTGATTCTGGAATGTAATATACATTCTGAACTTGGAATGTAAAGTCCGATGTCACGGATCGTCGTTAACGTCCTGTAAACCGGTTTGCGGCAAGCTCCGGGGCATGCGTATCATCCTGCTCTTCCCCGTTTTGCTGTTCCTTGCCGCCTGCGATGGGGCCAGCCCCGCCTTCCGCGACGCGCACAAGGTGACCACCGTCGTCGAAGGGTCCCGCTTTACCCTGCGGGTGCGTGACAACATGGTCGAGGCGATCCGCACCTCGCCCGAGATGCTGCCCCGCTATGACGAGGTGGCGCGCAAGGCGGCCTTTGCCGCCGAACGGGAAACCGGCTGCAAGGTGGCCTGGGCAGAAGGCGATCCCGCCATGCTGCTCATGGGGATGTCCTGCAACGGCGCGCCGCCGCCGCCCAAACCGCGCCGCCGCGAGATGCTGTTTTGCGATATTGTCGACGGAACCGGCGGCACGTCCTTTGCTTGCGAACTGTCCTGACGCAGGCCTTTCATGGCAAGGGCCGTTGGCCGCGTTGTGGCGAAACTCCCGCGGGGGATGAGCCGCAGCGCTTGAACATGTGCATGGCCGCTGTTCCGGATCGGGCAGGTCGTCGGCGACCGGCGGTCGGCCAAAATCCGCAATATCTTGTGGAGAACCGGCGGGCAACCGCCAAATAGGCGGGTGCAGCGTTGACAGCCCGGCCCGTCAGACCGCACCCTGTAGCCCCAGACAGGAATCGGACGCACGTGCAATTCACCAAACTCAGACTGACCGGCTTCAAGAGCTTTGTGGACCCGACCGATCTGATCATCGCCGAGGGGCTGACAGGTGTGGTCGGGCCCAACGGGTGCGGCAAGTCCAACCTGCTGGAAGCGTTGCGCTGGGTGATGGGGGAAAACCGCCCGACGGCGATGCGCGGCGGCGGGATGGAAGACGTGATTTTTGCCGGCGCCGCAACGCGCCCGGCGCGCAACTTTGCCGAAGTCGCGCTGAGCGTCGACAATGCCGACCGGCTGGCCCCGTCGGGGTTCAACGACAGCGACCACCTGGAGATCGTGCGGCGGATCACCCGCGATGTCGGTTCGGCCTACAAGTTCAATGGCAAGGAAACCCGTGCCCGCGACATCCAGATGCTGTTTGCCGATGCCGCCACGGGCGCGCATTCGCCGGCGTTGGTGCGGCAGGGGCAGATTTCGGAACTGATCAATGCCAAGCCCAAGAATCGCCGCCGCGTGCTGGAAGATGCCGCCGGGATCGGCGGGCTGTACCAGCGCCGCCATGAGGCCGAGCTGAAGCTCAAGAGCACCGAGGCCAACCTGACGCGGGTCGACGACGTGGTGGACCAGCTGGCCGGGCAGCTGACCCAGCTGGCGCGTCAGGCGCGGCAGGCGGCGCGCTACCGTGCCATCGGCGAAGAGCTGCGGCGCACCGAGGGCATGCTGCTGTATCGCCGCTGGAAAGAGGCCGATGCCGTGCGGGCGAGTGCCGAAGACACGCTGCGGGCCCACATCACCGCCGCGGCCCAGGCCGAACAGGCGGTGCGCCGGGCCGAGACGGCGCGGGCCGGGGCCGAAGAGGCTCTGCCCCCGCTGCGCGAAGAGGACGCCATCGCCTCGGCCGTGTTGCAGCGGCTCAGCGTCGAACGTGATGCTCTGACCGACGAGGAAACCCGCGCGGCCGAGCGGATCGAGGCTCTGACCCGGCGGATCGAACAGCTGTCCCGGGACATGGCGCGGGAAGACGAGCTGAACCGCGACGCCGGCGAGTCGATCGCCCGGCTGGAGCGCGAGACGCAGCATCTGGCGCAGGCGCTGGACGGTCATGACGATCGCCTGGCGCAGGCCGCCGCGGCGGCGCAGGAGGCGGCGCAGGTGCTGCAGGCGCGCGAGGCCGAGCTTTCGGAACAGACCGAGGACGTGGCCCGTCTCGCCGCGCGGCATCAGTCGGCGCACCGATTCCTTGACGATTGCCGCAAGACGCTGGCGCGCCACGAAACCGAAGCGCAGAAGGCGCGCGCGGCTGTAAGCGAGGCCGAAACCCAGTGCGGAGAGAGTGCTGCCGCCGCCGAGACCGCCGCCGTTCAGGCCCGCAGCGCACAGGCCACCGCCGAACGGGCCGAGACGGTGCTGGCCCAGGCCGAAACCGCGCGGGCCGACACCCAGGCCCGGGAATCCGAGGCCCGCGCCGCACGTTCCGCCGCCGAGGGCGAGATGAGCGCGCTCGCCGCCGAGGTGAAGGCGCTGGCCCGTCTGCTGGATCGCGACACTGCCGAGGGCGGACAGGTGCTGGACCGGCTGCAGGTGGAGCAGGGATTCGAAAAGGCGCTGGGCGCGGCGCTGTCGGACGATCTGCGCGCGCCCGAAGTGTTCGGGGACGGGCCGTCGGGCTGGACGGCGCTGCCGCCTTACGACGTGACGCAGCCCTTGCCCGCCGGGGTGACCTCGCTGGTGCAGCATGTCTCTGTTCCGGACGTACTGGCGCGGCGGATGTCGCAGATCGGCGTGGTGGCCGGCGAGGACGGGCCGCGCCTGCAGCCGCTCCTGCGCCCCGGGCAGCGGCTGGTCAGCCCGGACGGCGATCTCTGGCGCTGGGACGGCTTTCGTGCCTGGGCCGAAGACGCCCCTTCGGCGGCGGCGCTGCGGCTGGAGCAGCTGAACCGGCTTGAGGCGCTCAAGCAGGAGATGGCGCAGGCCGAGGCCAGGCTGGAGGGCACGCGCGCCGCGCATGAGCGGCTGAGCGCCCGGCTGGCCGATCTGACCGGGGCGGACAAGGCCGCACGCGAGGCGCGGCGCGAGGCCGACCGGGCAGTGACCGAGGCAGTGCGCGCGCAGACCCGGGCCGAGGCCGACCGCGACCGCGCCGAGGGCCGCCTCGACAGCCTGCGCCTTGCCGTGCGGCGGCACGAGGACGAGGCGGTGGCGGCACGGGCACAACTGGCCGAAGCCGAGCAGGCGGTGGCGGCGCTGGACGATCTGGAGGCCGCCCGTGCCCGCGCCGAGGACATCCGCCTGACGGTGGAAGCGGCCCGCATGACGATGATGACACGGCGCTCCGGTCATGACGAATTGCGCCGCGACGGCGAGGCGCGCCGGGGGCGGGCGCAGCGTGTGGCCAAGGAGCTGGCCTCGTGGCGGGGCCGGCTCGACACCGCGTCGGGACGCAGTTCCGAGTTGCAGACGCGGCGCGACGCGGCCGAAGCCGAGCTGGCCGGTGCGGCCGGAGTTCCCGACCAGCTGGCGGACAAGCGCGCCCGGCTGGCCGAAGGGCTGAAAAAGGCCGACGCGCGCAAGGCGGCGGCGGCAGATGCCCTGGCGGGGGCCGAGACGGCGCTGCGCCAGGCGATCACGGCCGAACGCGAGGCCGAACGCCAGGCCGGCGAGGCGCGGGAGGCGCGGGCCCGCGCCGAGGCCAAGGCCGAGTCTGCCCGCGCCGCGGTCGAGGCCGCCGCCGCGCGCATTGCGGACGAACAGGACACAAGCCCCGCGGCCCTGCTGGAGCGCCTGGGCTGCGATCCCGACAGCATGCCCGATGCCGACAGGATCGAGGCCGAACTGGGCCGCCTGAAGCGCCAGCGCGACGCGCTGGGCGCCGTCAACCTGCGGGCCGAGGAAGACGCCAGGACGGTACAGGCCGAGCATGACACCCTGCTGTCGGAAAAGGCCGATCTGGAAGAGGCGGTGCGCACGCTGCGGGGCGGGATCGCCAGCCTCAACCGCGAGGGCCGCGAACGCCTGCTGACGGCGTTCGAGCAGGTGAACGAGAACTTTGCCCTGCTGTTCACCCATCTGTTCCGCGGCGGCGAGGCCAATCTGGTGATGGTCGAATCCGATGACCCGCTGGAAGCGGGGCTGGAGATCATGTGCCAGCCGCCGGGCAAGAAGCTGTCGACGCTGTCTCTGTTGTCGGGGGGCGAGCAGACGCTGACCGCGCTGGCGCTGATCTTTGCCGTCTTCCTGGCCAACCCGGCCCCGATCTGTGTGTTGGACGAGGTCGACGCGCCTCTGGACGATGCCAATGTCACCCGGTTCTGCGACATGCTGGACGAAATGTGCCGCCGCACCGATACGCGGTTCCTGATCATCACCCACCACGCGGTGACGATGAGCCGGATGGACCGCCTGTTCGGGGTGACGATGCAGGAACAGGGGGTCAGCCAGCTGGTCTCGGTGGATCTCAAGCGCGCGGAAACGCTGGTGGCGTGATGCCGCATGGCGCTCGTTCCGGCCCCCGCGGGCCGGAACATCGCCCCACCCGCCATCCCGCAGCGCGGCACACGGGCCGGTCACTGCATCGTGACGCGGCGGTAAGGGTGTTCCGGTCTAGGCTTGGCGACATGACATGCAGGATACCCATTGCAACGATTTTCATGGCGATGCTGGCTGCGGGCATCGCCGCACCGGCAGGGGCAGACAGCTATGCCCTGCGCGCGGGTGATGAGCGTCTGGACGCGCAGGCGATGCGGTCCCGTCTGTCGGGCCATGTGCTGACCTTCTACGATGAAGGGCAGTCGGAGTACTATGTCGACGGGCGCTACACCTATACCTATGCCGGGGATGGCGGCACGGCCTATGGCTACTGGCGCGTGACCGAGGACGGGGCGGTCTGCGTCGACTTCATCAACGGCTTCGCGCGCTGCGACCTTTACGTGATGAACGGCGTGCGGATGATCCTGCTGGACGAACGCGGAGACCGTTACCCGGTGCGCCCCTGACCGGGCTGGCTTGCGCCTTCGGGGCGCGGCGGTCAGGGTGACGGCATGCGTCTGTTCCTGCTGACATCGCTGACCATGCTGGCCTTTGCCGCCAATTCCGTGCTGAACCGCGCGGCGCTGAGCGCGGGTGCCATTGCCGCGCTCCCCTTCGGGACGCTGCGGCTGCTGGCCGGGGCTGTGGCGCTGGGCGCGTTGTGCCTGGCGCTGAGGGGCGGGCTGCGGCTGGCCGGTCCGGGACGCATGGCCGCGGTGGCGGGGTTGCTTGCCTATATCTACGGGTTTTCGGCGGCCTATCAGGCGCTGGATGCCGGGCTGGGCGCACTGATCCTGTTCGGCATGGTGCAGGTGAGCATGTTCGCAGGCAGCCTGGCGGGCGGAGAACGTCCGCCGCCCCAGCGCTGGGCCGGGGCCTGCCTGGCGCTGATCGGGCTGGGCTGGCTGTTCTGGCCGGGGGACGCGGCGCGCATCAGTCTGGCCCATGGCGCGCTGATGGCGATGGCGGGGATCGGCTGGGGCGTCTATTCGCTGGCCGGTCGGCTTGCATCGGACCCGCTGGCCGCCACGGCGGCGAATTTCCTGCTGGCGGCTACAGGCGGACTGTTGCTGAGCGCGGCCTGGCCCGCGCCGCCCGTGCCGGTGCCATCCAGCGAGACGGGGATCACGCTGGCGCTGGTCTCGGGCGCGGTGACCTCGGGTCTGGGCTATGCGCTTTGGTACCGGGTGCTGCCGGATCTGCCCGGGACGGTGGCGGCGGTGGCACAGCTGACCGTGCCGGTCCTG
Organism: Alphaproteobacteria bacterium; assembly: GCA_030425925.1. GTDB lineage: Bacteria > Pseudomonadota > Alphaproteobacteria > Rhodobacterales > Rhodobacteraceae > JAUHZO01. Next base: position 182,478 of record JAUHZO010000004.1, read on the forward strand.
GCCATGCTGGGCGGAGTGATCGTTCTGGGTGAGCCGCTGACCGCGGCCTTTGCCGTGGCCGCGGGGCTCGTGCTGGGCGGCGTTGCGCTGTCTTTGGTTCCGGCCCGGCGCCTGTGATCCGCGTCACACCCTTTGATTGAATTATCTTGATGCAAATTCTCCTAATGCGCAGGTTCGGGGGGTCATGTCTGTTTCAGTTCTCGTGTTTCAACCCAAGTCAGCAAAGGAGATCCCCGATGTTCCGCAAAGCGGCCCTTGCCCTTCTGGCGGGCCTGTCCCTGAATTCGGTACACCCCCGCGCCGCCGCCGCCGATGTCGATGCCTATATCGGCGACATCATGATGGTCGGCTTCAATTTCTGCCCCCGCAATTGGGCCGAGTTGAACGGCCAGCTGATCCCGATCTCGCAGAACAACGCGCTGTTCTCGCTGATCGGCACCACCTATGGCGGCGACGGGATCACCACCTTTGCCCTGCCGGACATGCGCGGGCGCACCGCCACGCAACACGGCCAAGGCGCGGGCCTGACGCCTCGTCAAATGGGCCAGGCGTTCGGACGGCAGGCCGAGGTGCTGACCCCGTCCAACCTGCCACTGCACAACCATGCGGTCAGCAATACGGCCAGTTCGACCCTGCACGCCACCGATGCGATCGTGAATTCGCGTTCGCCCAGCGGGGCAAAGCTGGGCGAACAGCCCATCGTGTCCGCCTATGCTTCGGGTCAGACGCTGGATTCCACCCTGGCCAGCGGCACGGTGCAGACCCAGGTGACCACGACACTCGCCTCCGCCGGCAGCAACCTGAGCTTTGAAATCAACCAGCCTTCGACGGGGATTCTCTACTGCATCGCGTTGTTCGGCACCTATCCGCCCCGCAACTGAGCGTTGCACCCCTTTTCCGTCAGACAAACCATGGAGACCAAGATGCTTCTGAAAACCGCCCTGCGCGGCCTGACCGCCGCTGCCGTCGTCGCAACCCCGTTCCTTTCCAGTCCGGCCGCGGCAGGACCGAACCCGTACCTTGGGGAAATCACCCCGATGGCCAACAGTTTCTGCCCGCGCGGCACGATGGAGGCCAATGGCCAGTTGCTGGCAATTGCGCAGTACAGCGCGCTTTTCGCGCTCTTCGGCACGACATATGGCGGGGACGCTCGGACCACGTTCGCGTTGCCCGACCTGCGTGGCCGGGTGCCGGTGCATGCCGGAACCGGCCCGGGCCTTCAGCCGGTTTCGCAAGGGGCCCGCTACGGGTCTGAAACGCATGTGTTGAACGTGCTGGAAATGCCCTCGCACAGCCACGCTGCCTCCTCGACCGCCGTCTCGGAACTGCACGCCACCACGGCCACCGGCACCCAGCAAAGCCCCAACGGCGCGCAGCTGGCCGAACTGCCGCAAGGTGCCGCGTTTGCCACCGGTGCGACCTTTGACAGCACGATGGATGCGGGATCGGTCCAGACCACGGTGCAGACCAACGTCCTGAACAGCGGCGGAAGCCAGCCGTTCAACATCATCCAGCCGACGCTGGTGATCCGCTTCTGCGTGGCCACCGAGGGGGTCTTCCCCTCGCGCAGTTGAGGCTCAGCGCAGGATGGGCTCGAGCGGATCGTAGCCCATCCCGTCGCCCCAGGCGATGCCGGGCAGGCTGTCGGGTTTGAGCCGCAGCCTGCCCGTTTCGTTCCGATCAAAGAAGGCGCGGCGGTGCACGATGCCCTCGGGATCGCGCCAATCCTCGGTCAACATGCCCTGCGTGACCGTGCAGCGAAAGAACACCTCGACCTGGTGAAAGCCGCTTTTGGGGTCGTGGAACTCGTTGACGAGGCAGGGTGCGCCCACGGCGATGGTCAGGCCGGTTTCCTCGTGCACCTCGCGGATCAGGTTGTCGGGCAGGCTGGTGCCGCGATGGACACCCCCGCCGGGGGCGCACCACAGGTCGCTCTTGTTCCCGGGCCATGCGTTGACCAGCAAAAGCCGGTTGTCCTGCAGGATGACGGCGCGGGCGGCGAGGCGGGGGGACGAAGACATCTGACGCTCCTTTTCCGGCTTTCATAGGCCCGGGGCGGGCGCTATGCCAGCGCCGCGAAAGGACGGCTCATGGCGCTTGAACTGACATTGACCGGGGCCCGCGTGCTGCGGCCCGACGGCTGGGACGCGGCCCCGCTTTGCCTGGCGGCGGGGCAGATCGTGGCCGACCCGGCGGGGCGCGCGGTGGATCTGACGGGCTATGATATCCTGCCCGGCATCGTCGACGTGCATGGCGACGGGTTCGAACGCCACATGGCCCCGCGCCGGGGCGCGCTGCGGGAACGAGCGGCGGGTGTGGTGGCCTGCGCGTCGGAACTGGCGGCAAACGGGATCACGACGGCGGTTCTGGCGCAGTTCTGGTCCTGGGAAGGGGGCATGCGCGGGCCGGACTTTGCCTGCGAGGTGTTCGACGCCGTGACCGAGGTGGCCCCCACCGTTCCGATGGATCTGCGGCTGCAATTGCGGCTGGAGACGCATTACACCGACAGTTTCCCGGCAGCCGAAGCAGCGGTGGCGCGCCATGGCATCGGGTATGTCGTGTTCAACGACCATCTGCCGCATGACAGGCTGGCGCAGGGCCGCACGCCGCAACGGCTGACCGGGCAGGCGCTGAAATCCGGCCGCTCGCCCGAGGCGCATCTGGCGCTGATGCAGGGGTTGTTTGACCGGCGCGCCGAGGTGCCCAAGGCGCTGGACGCGCTTTGCGCGCGTCTTGCGGGCAGGGGTGTGCGGATGGGCAGCCATGATGACCGCACGGCCGAGGCGCGCGCCGCGTGGCGCGCCCGCGGCGTCCGGATTTCGGAGTTTCCCGAAACGCACCAGGCCGCCCGGGCTGCCCATGACGCGGGAGAGCCCGTGGTTCTGGGTGCCCCCAACGTGGTGCGGGGGGCCAGCCATGCGGGCAATGCCTCGGCGCAGGACCTGATCGCGGCGGGGCTGTGCGATGCGCTGGCCTCGGACTACCACTACCCGGCCCCGGCCCGGGCGGCGTGGCGCTGTGTCGAACTTGGCCTGCTGGACATCCCGCAGGCCTGGCGGCTGGTGTCGGAAGGGCCGGCGCGTGTGTTGGGGCTGGAAGATCGCGGGCAGCTGGTCCCGGGGTGCCGCGCCGATCTGGTTGTGATGGACCGCCCCTCGCGGCGCATCGTGGCCACGCTGGCCAACGGGCAGGTGGCGTGGTTGAGCGGCGCCGTGGCGGCGCGTTTCATGGCATGAGCCTTTGGGGTCAGCCCATTGCACCGACGATGACGCCCGCCATGCCCTCGTAGCCGGACGCCCGGGCCCGCGCGTAGGCACCTTGCGACAAAGCCTGCCAATGCTCCGGCTCGTTGGTCAACCGGTCGATGGCGCTGGCAAGCGCGGACACATCGTCGGGTGCCACCAGATGACCGCTGACCCCCTCGGCGATGGCATCCTCATTGCCGCAGCCAAGGCAGCCTATGGCTGGCGTGCCATGCAGGTTTGCCTCGAGGTGCACCAGCCCAAAGCCTTCGAAGCCGGAAGTTGCGGGTTGCGAGGGCAGGGCAAAGACCCGGGCAGAGGCATAGGCGTCCTCGCGTTCTTGCTCGGAAACCATGCCGGTCAGCGTGACCTTCTCAGTCAGACCCAGCGCGTCGATACGCGCGCGGACCGCCCTGACAAAGGGGCTTTGTTCCTTGCATTCGCCCATGATTGTCAGGTCCGGACGCCGCGCCTCGGGGATGCGGGCGAGTGCTTCGACAAGCTTGTCGGCCCCTTTGCGGGGCTTCATCGCGGCAACGGAGACAACCTTGTGTGCGCGCAGCTCGAAAGAACGGCTGGGGAGATCGCGAAACGGCACGCCGGGGTTGGCCACATGCAAACGCGGGACTGAGGCGGGCAAGGATTGGCGCAGGCGATCGGCAGTATAGCGGCTGACCGGAAACAAGGCGCGCGCCTTGCGGGCCGCGTGCCAAAGCACGAGACGTTCGAACGGGTTGGCGGGGTCAACCGCATAGGTGCCGTGCAGGACGGCCCCAACGGGTGCCCTCGTGACCAGACGAAGCGCCATCGCCAAAGCCAGCGTGGTTTCATCGGTGGCAAGTATCCGCAATGCGCCCGGGGCGCACTTGTCGTGCAGCAAAGCCTGCAACGCTTTGGTATCTCGCCTCAGTGCCTTGAGTTTGCCGCGCCCGAAACAGGCGCTGGTCAGATGCACCGGTCCGTGATCCGAGGCGCAATGCGTCACGGTGCCCTCGGTCGAGATTGCCGCAGCAAGGTGATGTGAGACCGCCGCCCAACCTCCTCCGTTGGGGTCTGAGCCCTTGGAGAGAACCAGCCAATGCGGCGTGCTCACTTGCTTGTTCCGATTCGGTTCACATGGCCCATCTTGCGACCCGGCTTCACCTCGGCCTTGCCGTACAGGTGCAGCGCCGCCTGCGGGTCGGCCCGCAGCGCGGGCAGGCGGTCCATGTCATCGCCGATGAGGTTCTCCATCACCACGTCGGCATGGCGTGCGCCGTCGCCCAGGGGCCAGCCCGCAACCGCGCGGACATGCTGTTCGAACTGGTCGATCAGGCAGCCGTTCTGTGTCCAGTGCCCCGAATTGTGCACCCGCGGCGCGATCTCGTTCACGATCAGACCGCCGCGCGTCACGAACAGCTCCACCCCCAGCACGCCGACATAGTCGAGCGCGTTCAGGATCCGCCCCGCCAGCAGCACCGCGTCGGTGCGCTGCGCCGCGCTCAGCGTGGCGGGTACGGTGGTGCGGCGCAGGATGCCGTCTTGATGGAGGTTCTCCCCGGGATCATAGGCGGCCACCGCCCCGTCAAGCCCGCGCGCGGCGATCACCGACACCTCGCGCTCGAACGCGACAAAGCCTTCGAGGATCGCGGGCGCCCTCTGCATGGTTTCCAGCGCACTGTCCGCGTCCCCGGGTTCCGTCAGCCGCGCCTGCCCCTTGCCGTCATAGCCCAGGCGGCGAGTTTTCAGGATCGCGGGGGTGCCGATCTGCGCCAGCGCGTCGCGCAGGCCGGCGGCGTCATCGACCGGGGCAAACGGTGCGGTGTGCAGGCCAAGACCGGTGAGAAAGCGCTTTTCCGTCAGCCTGTCCTGGCTGATCCGCAGCGCCTCGCGCCCGGGGCGGATCGGGCGGACCGCCTCGATCACGTCAAGCGCCGCGGTGGGGATGTTCTCGAATTCATAGGTGACCACGTCCACCGTTTCGGCAAAGCGGCGCAGCGCAGCCGTGTCGTCATACCCTGCCTGCAGGTGGACATGGGCGACCTGCGCCGCCGGGCAATCACCCGCGGGGTCGAAGATGCAGGTCCTGAAGCCCAGCCGCGATGCGGCGACCGAGAGCATCCGCCCCAGCTGCCCGCCACCCAGGATGCCGATGGTGGCCCCGGGGGCCAGCGCGGTCATGCCTCTTCCCCGCGCTGCGGTTCTTCGGGAATCGAGGCGCTCAGCGCGGCGCGCCATGCGGCCAGACGTTCGGCAAGGCCCCTGTCCTGCAGGGCAAGGATCTGTGCGGCCATCAGGCCCGCGTTCTTGGCCCCCGCGGCCCCGATTGCCATGGTGGCCACCGGGTAGCCGCGCGGCATCTGCAGGATGGAATAGAGGCTGTCGACACCGCTCAGCGCCCTGGTCTGCACCGGCACGCCGATCACCGGCACCAGCGTCTTGGACGCCATCATGCCGGGCAGATGCGCCGCCCCGCCTGCGCCCGCGATGATCACATGCAGGCCGCGTGCCGCGGCCGTTTGCCCGTAGTCCCACAGCCGGTCCGGCGTGCGATGGGCCGACACGATGCGCGCCTCGTAAGGTACGCCGAGTTCGTCCAGCACGTCGGCCGCTTCGTGCATGGTGGGCCAGTCCGACTGGCTGCCCATGATGATGCCTGTCCTGATCTCTGCCATGCGCCGCTCCGGTCCGGGAAATCCCGTTATACCCCAGCCCGCAGCGGGGGCAATCCGTCCGTGTCAGGCGATGATGTCGGGCAGCAGCCGGTCTTCGATCAGGGCGATCCGGTCCTTCAGCACCAGTTTCTTCTTCTTCAGGCGCTGCAGGGTGATCTGGTCCGCGGTGCCCGTGGCCTGCAGCGCGCGGATCGATTCGTCCAGATCGCGGTGCTCGCGTCGGAACACTTCGAGTTCCACGCGCAGCACGTCATCGGTTTTCATCGAGATGTCGGTCGGTGCGTTCATCGATAACCCCTCGAAATCCGGTCGGAGCTACAAGATAGCGAAACTTTCGCGTTTCGCAAAGGGCTTGCGCGGGCAGGCTGCGGTTCCCATATTCAATCGGCACGGTCGCCGATTGGGGCCGCGCGCTGACGGTCGCTTGATCATGAGGACGTGTCGATGACGAAACTGACCCTGGGGTCCTATCCCCACATGCTTGGCTTTGAAGAGCTGGAGCGCCTGCTGGAACGCACCGCCAAGTCGAGCGAAGGCTATCCCCCTTTCAATATCGAACAGACCTCGGACTATGCCTACCGGATCACGCTGGCCGTGGCCGGGTTCTGCGAGGGTGACCTGGCGATCACGGTGGAGGACCGCCAGCTGGTGATCCGCGGCCGGCAGCGCGACGATGGGGCGGACCGTGTCTATCTCCATCGCGGGATTGCCGCGCGCCAGTTCCAGCGCAGCTTCGTGCTGGCCGATGGTGTCGAAGTGGGGGAGGCCGTGCTGGAAAACGGTCTGCTGCATGTCGATCTGACGCTCAGCCGCCCCGAGGCGGTGGTGCAGACGATCCAGATCAGGAAAGGGTAAGTGAGATGAACACGAAATTCGACTTTGGCAAGCTCGATGACGGCCGGATCGTCTATGTGCGTCCCGTTGCGACGGCGGACCTGCCCGAAGAGCTGCGCAACCAGGTGGGCGGGCTGGAAACGCTTTATGCCGTGCACCGCACGGATGGCGAGCGCCTGGCGCTGGTCAAGGACCGCAAGCTGGCCTTCGTGCTGGCCCGTCAGAACGATCTGGCCCCCGTGGCGGTGCACTGAGCGGGGCTTGCGGGTAGCGATGGGCGCGGCCCGCGGGCCTCGTTTGGACAAGGTCTTCGGGTCGGGAGGCTGTCCGGAGAGGGGTGTTTTGGGCGGGTTTGGACCAGTCGGAAGCAGTGGCCGCTTGGAGCCCAAAGTGACTGATACCGCACGGCGCACGAATGGCTGAGGTGCGCGGACCTCGGCCCTCGCGGCGGTCGCCGCAGTTGTCGGCGACACGCAGAGCGCGCCGCAGCGATGTTTTGAGGCGCGTGAAGGTGGCACGGTCCCGCTTTGCGAGGGGACGTTGCCTTGGCTAAAGCGGTTTCGTCAGCAGGATCCAGTTTTTGCCTGGGCCGTCCCAACCACCTTTGAGGATGGGGCGGCGGGCGCTCTCGGTGTAGCCATAAGCGGCGTAGAGCGCGCGCGCGGGAACGTGTGCGTCGGAGACGACCAAACAGATCAGATCGTGGCCGCCGGCGCGGGCGATGGCCTCGGCTGCGTCGAGCAATCGGCGGGCGTGGCCTTGGCGGCGGGCGCTTTCGAGAGTGGCGAGGTCGTTTAGGTACCAGCTTCCGAGGACGAGATTTTGAAGCTCAAGAACGGGGCGGTAGATGCCGGCCCCAGCGAGGTCACTGGGCTCAGGCCCGATTGGGTTCCCCAAGAGTACCGCCTCGGCGCCCTCGCCTCGATCCACGACGACCATGATCTGTCCGTCTTCCAAGCGGCCGATCTGGCGCAGGCGGCCGATGTCCCACGGATCGCCCTCGGCGCCAGCCTTCTCCTGCCAGTGGTGCAGGAGGAGGCCGCCCGACGCTGCGTTGTTGAGCCGCGCGACGACCGCCGCATCCTCGCGCCGGAAGGGGCGCAGCGGTGGCGCGAGCGGGATCGGGCAAGCGGCTTCCGTGACCATGGGCATGCTGGGCATGGGTGCTCTTCCCTCAGGTTTGTTCAGCAGACCTTAACAGCATATCCGCTCCGCCCTACGATTCGCCTCTTCAATAAACTGACAGGTCCTGCGGGTCAGGCCTTCCACGCACGTGCCGGCGGCGGCTGTCGTGAAGGCAGGCATATTTCTGTGGACCACCGCACCATGTGCGAACTACCGCGCCATACAACTTGCTGCCGGTCGTCGCATGAACCCGAGTGGCAGCTTTGTCCGCATAGCCGACGTCTCGGCAGCGGCCTTTTGCAGTCCCAAACATCACTTTCCGCTGACAATGCCCGCGCAACAACAAAAGGGCCGGGCGCATGCGCCCGGCCCTTTCCGTTCCTGCCAACAGGTCACGAACCCGCGATCAGGCCCATCGATTCGAGCTTCAGGATCACCTGGTGGGCGCAGTTGTCGACCTCGACATTCTCGGTCTCGACGCGCAGTTCGGGTTCGGTGGGCTCTTCATACGGGTCCGAGATGCCGGTGAACTCCTTGATCTTGCCTTCGCGCGCGAGCTTGTAGAGGCCCTTGCGGTCGCGGCGTTCGCACTCTTCCACGCTGGTCGCGACGTGCACCTCGATGAACGCGCCATAGGCTTCGATCATCTCGCGCACGGCGCGGCGGGTGGCGGTGTAGGGCGCGATGGGCGCGCAGATGGCGATCCCGCCGTTCTTGGTGATCTCGGAGGCGACATAGCCGATGCGCTTGATGTTGATGTCGCGGTGCTCTTTCGAGAAGCCCAGTTCCGACGACAGGTGCTTGCGCACCACGTCACCGTCCAGAAGCGTCACCGGACGGCCGCCCATCTCCATCAGCTTGACCATCAGCGCGTTGGCGATGGTCGACTTGCCCGAGCCAGACAGACCGGTGAAGAACACGGTAAAGCCCTGGGCCGAGCGTGGCGGCTTGGTGCGGCGCAGTTCCTTCACCACTTCGGGGAACGAGAACCATTCCGGGATTTCCAGGCCTTCGGCCAGACGACGGCGCAGTTCGGTGCCCGAGATGTTCAGGATCGTGACGTTGTCGCGATCTGCGATCTCGTCGGCGGGTTCGTACTGGGCACGCTCCTGCACATAGACCATGTGCTTGAAGTCCACCATTTTCAGGCCGATTTCCTCTTCGTGCTCGCGGAACATGTCCTGCGCGTCGTAGGGGCCGTAGAAGTCCTCACCGGCAGAGTTCTTGCCCGGGCCCGCGTGGTCGCGGCCGACGATGAAGTGCGTGCAGCCGTGGTTCTTGCGGATCAGGCCGTGCCAGACGGCCTCGCGCGGGCCGGCCATGCGCATGGCAAGGTTCAGAAGCGACATCGTGGTGGTCGAAGCCGGGTACTTGTCCAGCACCGCCTCGTAGCAGCGCACGCGGGTGAAGTGATCGACATCGCCCGGCTTGGTCAGGCCCACGACCGGGTGGATCAGCAGGTTGGCCTCGGCCTCGCGGGCGGCGCGGAAGGTCAGTTCCTGGTGCGCGCGGTGCAGCGGGTTGCGGGTCTGGAAGGCCACGACCTTGCGCCAGCCGACCTTGCGGAAATAGGCGCGCAGCTCGTTCGGGGTGTCGCGGCGGGCGCGGAAGTCATAATGCACCGGCTGCTGGATGCCGGTGATCGGGCCGCCCAGGTACACGTTGCCCGCGGTGTGGTGCAGGTAGTTGACGGCCGGATGCGCCAGATCGTCGGCCCCGAACACCTTTTCGGCCTCGTTCGCCTTGTTCGGCACGAATTTGTCGGTCACGGTCATGGTGGCGAGGATCACGCCTTCCTGATCGCGCAGGGCGATGTCCTGGCCGATCTCGATCTTGTCGGCAAAGTCCTCTTTCACGTCCAGCGTGATGGGCATCGGCCACAGCGTGCCGTCGGCCAGACGCATGTTTTCCACGACGCCTTCGTAATCGGCCTGGCCCAGGAAGCCCTTGAGCGGGTAGAAGCCGCCGTTCATCAGCAGTTCCAGATCGCAGATCTGGCGCGCGGTCAGATCGTGCGAGGTCAGGCTTGCGGCCTCGGTCTTGAGCTTTTGCGCGCTGTCGTACGAGACGTACAGCTCCGGGATGGGCGCAAGGTTGTTCTGCATGAGTTTGCTCCTGTATTTCAGCGGGAAAAGGCCGCTGGTGGTGCCGGTCAGTTCGGCGTGAAGTGCGTCATATTCGGCGAATTTCCGGGCCAGGAAGCGGTTGGTCAGCCGGTCCTTTTCGGTGCGGCCCTGTTCGGTCAGCGCATAGGCAACGCGCTGGCGGCGGTCGGGGCCGGACCTGTCGGTCAACTGCACGAACCCGGCCTCGGTGGCGGCGCGCAGATAGGCGTTGAGCCGGCCCAGCGAGATTCCCAGCGCCTCGGCCATGGCCCGCTGGGCCGCGTCCGGCGCCTGTTCGACCTGGCGCAGGAGCCGGAAAAGCTCGTCGTCTTCCGGCAGCGTGGGTTTGGCGAGATGCGCGTTCATCGCAGGCGACTCAAGGTTTGTTCAGCGCTGAACGCATCTCACGGATCGATTCGTGAAGAAAGCCCCAATGTGTCGCAGGGCCATTGCGTTGCCGAATTGCCGCGTTGCAGCGGGTGCATGGATCGGATCGGGCCCTGTCCGCCGCGCGGGGCCGCGCGCCTGTCCGTCAGTCGTTGCGGGCCGCGAAAAGCGCCAGCAGACCGGTTGGCAGCAACAGGATCCATTGCGGCAGCGCAATCAGCGCAGGCAGACCGCCCATCACGATCGCAGTGACCAGGAAGATGGCCCCAAACGCGATCCACAGCCGCGCGAAGCTCTGCGCCGCAGTGCTGCGTGTGGCAAACACCCACACCGAAAACGCCAGGAAAACGCTGATGAAATGCCAGCACGCCGCAAGCGTGCCCCGGATGGCAAGGGCCGTTCCATCGCCAGTGCCGGTTGCAGCGTGTCGAAGGTTCCGATCGGGGCGTGGAGCGCGGCCGTCAATCCCGCAAGGGCAGGCGCGGCAAGGCGGAGCAGGCGGGGCATGGTGATCCCTCGTGGCGGTGGCTGGCCGCAACGTGCCGGGACGTGCAGCGACCGGGCAACCGCGCCAAAAGTCGCGGTGGCTCTGGCCCGCCGCGGGAGTCAACTGCGCGGCAAGATGCAGCGGGCGCCTGTGGTCAAAGCCCGCGGTGCTTTGGGCTTTCGTCGGATCAGGCGCGTTCGGGCGCGTTGGCTGTGTCGGTCACGGATGCTCCGTCGGCCTCCTGTTCGGCCAGCCAGCGCTCGGCCTCCAGCGCGGCCATGCAGCCCATGCCGGCACTGGTCACCGCCTGCCGGTACTTGTGGTCCGTCAGGTCTCCGGCGGCAAAGATGCCGGGGATGGACGTGGCCGTGCTGTCGGGCCTGGTGACGACATAGCCGCCCATATGCGTTTCCAGCACGTCCTTGACCAGTTCGTTGGCGGGCGCGTGGCCGATTGCGACAAAGACCCCGGCGCAGGGAATCTCGGTGGTCTCGCCGGTCCTGACGTGCTTGACCCGGATGCCGGTGACGCCCCTGGGGTTGTCCTCGCCCAGCACTTCTTCGACCTCGTGGAACCAGAGCGGTGTGATCTTGGGGTTCTTGAACAGCCGGTCCTGCAGGATCTTTTCCGCGCGCAGTTCGTCCCGGCGGTGGATCAGCGTGACCTTGGAGGCGAAATTGGTCAGGAACAGCGCTTCTTCTACCGCGGTGTTGCCGCCTCCAATCACCACGATCTCCTTGCCGCGGTAGAAGAACCCGTCACATGTCGCACAGGCCGAGACGCCAAAGCCCTTGTACGTCTCTTCCGACGGCAGCCCCAGCCATTTCGCCCGCGCCCCGGTGGCCAGGATGATCGCGTCGGCGGTGAAGGTCGTGCCGCTGTCGGCATGGGCCACGAAGGGCCGCGCGTCAAAGTCGATCCGGTTGATGATGTCGCCTACTATCTCGCAGCCCATGGCGCGGGCATGGGCCTCCATCCGGACCATCAGGTCGGGGCCCTGCACCTCGGTATCACCGGGCCAGTTCTCCACCTCGGTCGTGGTGGTCAGCTGGCCGCCGGGTTCCAGCCCCTGGACCAGGACCGGGTTCAGCATCGCGCGCGCGGCGTAAACGCCCGCCGTATAGCCTGCCGGGCCGGACCCGATGATCAGAACCTTGCTGTGGCGCGTGACGGACATGGGGCGGCCTTTCCTGCAGACAGTTGTCGAGACTTGCCTATACGATTCTTCGGACCCGAGGCAAAGGGCCCCCCGGTTTCGGATCGCGTTCCGGTGATGTGTTAAGATTCTTGCGCGATAGCGAAACAATCTTGCGCAGCCCGGCGGTGGTGCTATAACTTTCGCCAAGCGATGGGGGAACGGGATGCCAATGCACCGGCTGGATCCGATTGACCGCAAGATTCTTGCGGAACTGCAGGCCGATGGCCGCATGACCAATGTGGAACTGGCCAAGCGTGTCGGCATATCCGCGCCGCCTTGCCTGCGCCGGGTGCGCACGCTGGAGGAACAGGGCTATATCCGCGGCTATCACGCCGATGTGGATGCCAAGGGGCTGGGTTTCGAGGTGCAGGTCTTTGTCATGGTCGGCCTGCAAAGCCAGGCCGAAGCCGATCTTTCGGCCTTCGAGGATCGCTGCCGCGCCTGGCCTCTGGTGCGCGAGTGCCACATGCTGAACGGCGAGGTGGATTTCATCCTGAAATGCGTCGCGCCCGATCTGTCCACCTTCCAGAGCTTTCTGACCGGCAGCCTTCTGACCGCGCCCAATGTGGCCAGCGTCAAGACCTCGCTGGTGATCCGCGACGCCAAGGACGAACCCGGCGTGCCGTTCGACGTTCTGGAAGAGCGGCTGAGCCGGTCCGCCTGACCGGGGTCAGGTGGCGACAAGGCTGTCGATCACCTCGCGCGTGGTGCGCGTCAGCGAGATATGGCCGAAATCCTCCAGCTGGTCGATATTGGGGAACATCGACAGGAACAGCGCCCGCATGTTCTGTCCCAGTGACTGGCCGATGGATTTGCCGGGGTGGTACGTCTCGACCTCCAGCCCGCCGATGCGAAGCGTGGTGTGGGTGCGCACCATCAGGTGATACAGCTGCACCGTGCCGCCGGGTGTGACCTGCAGGAAGCGGTCGCCATCGGCGTAGTCCGCCACCGGGGCCAGCACGCGGGACTGGCCGATCAGCGTTTCCAGCCGCCGATGCGTGACGATCATCCGCGCCGCCGGTCCCACCAGCAGGTCCAGCCCCGGCTCGCCCGCGCCAAAGGCATCGGCGGTGACGCGCGTCAGGTGGGTCAGCGAGGTGCTGTCATCGGTGCGCCCCGGAACATAGGTGGTGGAGCCGATCCACATCACCGGTTCCGAGCCTTGGGCTGTTTCGATGTAGTCTCCGGGCATCAGGTCTTCGATCGCCACCGGCCCGCGCACGGTGGTGATCAGGGTGCCGCGGGCAAAGGCCGCGGCGGTTTCCTCGAACAGCGGGGTTGCCGGGGCAACGAACTGCCGGAACGAGACGGTGAGATCGGGCAGCAGTGCGGCGGCCTCGTATTTGCGCATGAGAGAGAGATTGCGCCGAGGCCGCCCATCCTGCTGCGGAGCCGCATCCCGAAGGACGCTGAGAGAGAGAGCGGTCGAGTCACTCGTGATGTCGTGCCGGAGGCTGGTCATGTGATTCACCCTGAGGTTGGTCACATCCGTGTTGGCCCCCACCAACAACGACAGAAGGACTGTTTACTTGCGGTTCATGTCCATGATTAAGCCGCAATCCCTCGGGGCCGTCAAAAAAAATGCGCATTTGACAACGGGGCGGACCATAATCCGCCCCGTTGTCGGGAAACTGTTCTGTCGTGGTGAACGCAGCTGCCCCATTCTGTCCGGGGCATTGTGCGAATCGGCGGCTCAGGCGCGTTTCAGCGCCGTCGGGGCCGGGGGGCAGGCGGCGTTGCGCCGCGCGGTGAAGGCGGCCCGGCGCGCGCCGCGGGCCCAGGGCATCTGGACCTCGGTGTCCTTGGACGCGGCGACGATGGATTTGACGAAACGCGATTGCGGCTTCATGGCTCTGCTCCGGTGACCTGCTGTTTGTCTTGCTTTGAACAGAGTGTTTCCGAATTGGGGCAGACTTTTGACCAAGACGCGACAATCCTGCGATTGACCCCGGATTGTCTGTCAGGCCCGCCGCGCAGTCGCCGCGTCCGGGGCCGGCCACTTGTGCCGCATCTTCCGTCTGCGGGTGCAGGACCCTGACGTCAGATCCGGATGACCGAAATCAGCCGCCCGTAATCGGCTTCTTTCAGATGCGTGGCACGGCGGTAGGAATAGAACCGTTCGGGATCGGAATAGGTGCAATGGCGGGTCCATTCCGCGGCGATCCCGGCCCGGCGCATCCGGTGCAGGCCGTAGGCGGGCAGGTCGAAATGCAGGCGGTCGCCATCGCCCCCGGCAAAGAAGCGCGCGTTTTCGGGGTCGTCCTGCATGAAGTCGTCGAAGAATTCCGGCCCGACCTCGTAGGCGCGCTGACTGATCGACGGGCCTATGACTGCGCGGATGCCGTCGCGGCGGGCCCCCAGCGATTCCATCGCGTCCACAGTGGCCTCCAGCACGCCGTCCCGCGCGCCGCGCCATCCGGCATGGGCGGCGCCGATCACCCCGGCATCGGGATCGGAGAACAGCACCGGCTGGCAATCCGCCGTGAGCACCGCCAGCGCCAGGCCGGGGCGGTTGGTGACCAGCGCATCGGCTTTGGGACGCGGCCGCGGCAGCGGTGCGGTGACGGTGACCACATCGGAGGAATGCGTCTGGTGCAGCGTCATCAGGGCGGGCAGTTCCACCCCCATGGCATCGGCCACGCGTGCGCGGTTGATCGCCACGATCTCGGCCTGATCCGACGAGCCCTGACCGCAGTTGAGCCCTTCGAACACGCCGGAAGAGGCCCCGCCGCGCCGGGTGAAGAAACCGTGCCGGTGCGGTGCCAGGCTGTCGGCGGTGATGATTTCGAGCGTCATGTCTCCGTTCCGGGCGGGGGCGGCATGCCGTTGGGAAAAAGGGCGAGGGTCTTGAACACCGAACCCATTTCCCCCGGATGCGTCAACCGCCGATATGCGGCAACATGCGCGTCCAGCGCGTCGCCGGTCAGGCCCTGGGCCAGGGTCTGCGCACGCTGGGTGATGCCCAGGCGTTCGAAAAAGACGCCCTGGGGCGTCAGGCGGCTGTGGGCTGCGGGGGCGGCGGCACGGGCCAGCGCTTCGAAATCCACATGGGCGGTCAGATCGGCCATGCCCGGCGCGGCAAACGGGTCTGTCGCGGCGTGATCCCGGACCGCCTGAAATGTGTCGCCAAGCGAGCGCCAGTCGCCGTAATCCACGATCAGCGCAGCCCCGCCATGGGTGGCGACATGCGCGCCGATGGCCTGTGCGATGCCCTGCGCCGGGGCGCAGGTTTCGACGATGTCGCCGGGGCGCGTGTCCTCCAGCCGGTGATCCAGTGCGGCAATGGGCGCCGGGGCGCTGAGGCCGGGGCAGAGCGCGTTGTCGCTCAGCCCGATCACCCGCTCGCGCCAGCCATTTGGATCGCGCTGGAATTGGCGGATCGGCAGCGCGTCGAAGAACTCGTTGGCGATCAGGTAGAGTGGCATCGCGGGCAGGGTGTCGGGCGTGGCGTGCCAGGTGGGCGAGTGGGCGGCCAGCCGGTCGGCCTGCAGGCGGCGCAGGCTTGGCGAGGTCTCGACCAGGTGCAGCTGCAGGGCGGCGTGAAACCCCGGCACCGACGTCGTGGCACGCAGGGCGTCGGCCATGAGGGTGCCCCGGCCGGGGCCAAGCTCGGCCAGGGCAAACGGGGCCGGCGCGCCCTGATCGAGCCAGGTCTGTGCAAGGCACAGGCCCAGCAGCTCGCCGAACATCTGGCTGATTTCGGGCGCGGTGGTGAAATCACCGGCACGGCCCAGCGGATCGCGGGTGGCGTAATAACCGTGTTCGGGATGTTGCAGGCAGGCCTGCATGTAGCGGCTGAGCGGCATCGGGCCGGTGGCGGCGATCTCGGCGGTCAGGAGGCGATGGAGCGGTGTCAACGGCCCCCCTCCCTACCCCTCCCCCCGCACGGGGGAGGGGACCTGTTGCGCCTTCTGGCGGCGCAGCGCCCAGAGGATCGCCAGTGCGCCGCCCAGGATCATCGGCAGGTTCAGAAGCTGGCCCATGGTCAGCCCGTAGCCGTTGAGGTGCAGCGCAAGGCCCAGCGGGTTGCCGGGTGACTGGAACTGGATATCGGGCTGGCGGAAGAACTCGACGATGAAGCGCCCGATGCCGTAGCCGGCAAAGAAGGTGCCGGCGATGACGCCGGGGTATTTCAGCCAGCCGCGCCGGACCATCCACCAGATCACCAGGCCCAGGATCAGCCCCTCCATCGCGGCCTCGTAGAGTTGCGAGGGGTGGCGGGCGCAAAGCTCTCCCAATGGCTGGCCGCATTCCTGTGCGAGCTCTCCGGGGAAGATCACGGCCCAGGGCACGTCCGAGGGCCGGCCCCAGAGCTCGGCATTGATGAAGTTCGAGATCCGCCCCAGCAGCAGGCCCGGCGGGGTGGCCAGCGCGAGCATGTCGGCGGTGGAAGCCAGCGGCAGGCTGTGGCGCGTGGCGAAGATCCAGACCGCCAGCACGACGCCGATCAGCCCGCCATGGAAGGCCATGCCGCCTTTCCAGATCATCGGGATTTCCCAGGGGTTCGCCAGGTAATGGCCCGGCATGTAGAAGATCACGAAACCCAGCCGCCCGCCGAGGATCACGCCGAGGATCACCCAGGTCAGCAGTTCCTCGATCTGGTCGGGGGTCATGGGAGGTGTGTCATCGCGCCAGAGGGCGGGGCGTTTCACCGCGCGTACGGCCAGCGCCCAGCCGATGAGGATGCCGGCGATATAGGCCAGCGCGTACCAGCGCAGCGCGAAGGAAAAGCCGAAGAGCGTGATCGAGAACAGCTCGGAGGAGAGCGGCGGAAAGGGGATGGCGGCCTGCATGCGTCTTGGTGCCTCTCGTCAGCGGGCGAAGTCAACCTTGAGGGTGCTCTGTTTGGGGACCATATAGGAGGGGAATGCAACGGCGGAGTGACCCATGCAGACCCGGAACAAGGTTTTCGAAGACATCTCGCAACTGATGACCAATGCCATGGGCGTGGCGCAGGGGGCGAAGGAAGAGGCGGAGACCGCGATGAAGTCGCTGGTGGACCGCTGGCTGGCGGACCGTGACTTCGTGACGCGCGAGGAATTCGACGCTGTGCGCGCCATGGCGCAGAAGGCCCGCGAGGAAAACGCGGCGCTGAAGGCGCGCATCGAGGCGCTGGAAGCGCGCTGACG
Organism: Alphaproteobacteria bacterium; assembly: GCA_030425925.1. Classification (GTDB taxonomy): domain Bacteria; phylum Pseudomonadota; class Alphaproteobacteria; order Rhodobacterales; family Rhodobacteraceae; genus JAUHZO01. The sequence continues at coordinate 199,639 of JAUHZO010000004.1, forward strand.
GCGGAACGGCGCTGTTTCGGCCTTGAGGGCCGAAAGGCGCCCCGCCCGCCGTCCCGCAGGCGCGCTCCTCCGGCGGCGGGCGGGGCGGGGATGGCGCGGTGAGTATTTGAAGAAAGATGAAAGGGCGTGTCGTCCGTCAGGCGGGTCGGCTGTGCCACCAGGTGTCGGCTGCGCCTGGCTGAAACCTGTCGGCGAGGCCGATGCCGACGAGCTGCGCCTTGGTGGGGGCTGCGGGCTTGATGTCGGTGGTGGGGCCGACGCAGTGGATTTCCCACATGCCGGACGGCGCGCTGAGCCAGCCCTTGAGGCGGAAGAGTGCGGCGGGGCGGGTTGCGAGGAAGCTGCGCAGGTCGGGGGCCGACAGGCAGAGGTCGTCCGTGGTTTGCCAGCTGGCATAATTTGGATGCGGTGCCCTGGCAGGTGTCGGGGCCAGCCGCGGCGGCAGGCCCAGGAGCAGCGGCGCAAGGGGATCTTCTGGCGGCAGGAGGTTTGCGTCGAGGCCGGGCGGGACGTGATCGGTTTTTGTGACCAGCCGCAGATCGGCGACATCGGCCTGGGCGCGGACTTGCGACCCGATCTGCGGGTCCTCGGAAAGCGCGGCCCAGGTCAGCCCGTCCACCAGCGTGACGATGCCGCCATAGGCCAGCTCCGGCTCTGCCAGTGCGGCATTGGCGATGCGCGCGGGATCGGCGATGCCCGAGGCTTCGACCACCAGGTGATCGGGGCGCGGGTCACGGTCGAGCACGTCGCCGATGGCCATGAACAGATCCGCCCCCATGGTGCAGCAGACGCAGCCATTGGTCAGCGCGATGGTGTCTTCGGTCTGCGCGGCGAGCAGCGCGGCGTCGATGTTCACTGCGCCGAAATCGTTGACCATCACCATCAGTCGCAGACCGTGGTCTTCGGCCAGGAGGCGGTTCAGCAGCGTTGTCTTGCCGGCACCCAGATAGCCGCCGATCACGGTCAGGGGCAGTCGGAAGGCTGACCGCATCAGAGCAGGTGCAGCTGCCCGCCGAACACCGTGCCGCGGACGCCGATATCGCGCAGGCCGGCGGCACCGGTTTCCATCGGGTCGGCGTCTAGCACGGCGAAATCGGCGCGCTTGCCGACCGAGATCGTGCCGATTTCGTGGTCGAGCCCCAGCGTGTAGGCGGGGCCCAGCGTGATGGCGCGCAGCGCCTCTTTCAGCGTGATGCGCTGCGCCTCGCCCAGGACGCGATCCGACATGGTGTGGCGCATGGCCGCCGTCCAGGCGGTGAAGAGCGGGCCCATCGGCGTGACCGGCGCATCGGAATGGATCGCCAGCGGCACGCCCGCGTCCAGCGCGGAGCGGCAGCCATCCATGCGCGCCGCGCGGTCTTCTCCGATGGTGAGCGCGGCGTGCTGGTCGCCGAAATACCAGATGTGGTTGGCAAAGAGGTTCACGCAGAGGTCCAGTTCGGCGGCGCGGGCAAATTGCGCGGCGTCCATCATCTGGGCGTGCTGGAGCACGTGGCGCAGGCCGGGCCGGGGATGCGCGGCCTTGGCGGCGGCCAGCGCCTCCATCGTCACCGCCGAGGCCTCGTCGCCATTGACGTGGATGTGCATCGGCAGCCCGGCGCGCTGCATTTCGAGGCAAAGTGCTGCGATCTGGTCGGGCGCGGTGTTCCAGATGCCGTTGGCCTGCCCGCCCACGTAGCCCGGCCAGAGCACCCGCGCGGTCCAGCCCTGGATCGAGCCGTCGGTCATGATCTTGACCGCGCCGAGGCGCAGCTTGTCTGTCGACCGGGCGCGCAGGGTCAGCGCGCGGGACGAGATCGTCTCGGGCGCGGCATTGGCCCCCAACGCGGGCACGAGGCGCATGCAGAAGGCGTCTTCGCCGGTCAGGCGCAGCATCCGGTCGAGATCGTCTTCCTCCATCGTGGAATAGAGATCTGTGGCGGTGGTGACGCCGGCGCGCTGGCAGACGCTGGCGTAGCGGCGCACCGCGTCGTCCGTCATGCTGAGCGCACGGAAATCGACGCCGAGGCGGCGCATCAGCGGGAACATGGCCGCCATTTCCTGCAACTCACCCGTGGGATTGCCATCGGGGCCCATGACCACGCCTTCGACATTGGTGTGGCTGCCATAACCCACCAGTTCCAGCGCCCTGGAGTTGGCGCAGAGCAGGTGGAAATTGGAGAACATCACCATCACCGGGCGGTCGGCGCTGACCTGGTCGAGATGATGGCGCGACAGCCGTTCGCCGGGCAGAAAGATCGGGTCGAGCCCCCAGCCCACCAGAGGCTGGCCCACGGGCAGTTTCGCGGCCTCTTCGGTCAGGCGGGCGACGACCTCGTCGAGCGTGGCAAGGCCTTGCCACAGCTTGCCGTCCGGGTCGATCCGGTCGTGATAGCCGGTATAGGTGTAGTTCCAGATCGCGCCGGCCATCATGTGCGCATGGCCTTCGACGAAGCCGGGCATCAGAACGCTGTCGGCCATCCTGTCATCGGGGACCGAGTCGCCCCAGGGCGTGGCGCAGTCTGGGCCGCCCAGGGCCAGGATTCGCCCGTCGCGCACCGCCACATGGGTGGCCTCGGGCGTGTTGGGGTCCAGCGTGAGGATGGACCTGGCGGCAAAGACGGTGATCTGCGACATCTGCGGGCTCCCTTGTTGCTGGAAAGGTGCACGCAAATCACCGGGCGCGGCAATGGTTTTGTTGCCTTGGCAAGCATTCGCCACAAGCGGGCATGGCCGCTTGTGGCGCGGCGTTATTTCACGCCGGCCCGCTTCACGCAGGTCAGAACATTGTTCACGTAGATCAGGCGATGGCCGGCCTTCTTGCAGACGAGGTAGCTGTAGTGCCCCGCGGCATAGGCAACGCCCGGGGTATAGCAGTTGTTGTCATCGCACAGCGTGGCCCAGCCATAGGGGTTGTCGACCTTTTCCCAGGCCAGCGCGGGCACGGCAGAGGCCGCCAGGACGGCCAGGGCAAGGGCTGCGGAACGGATGGGTGTCATGGACTGTCTCCAAATCGAATGGTTTGCTTATGCAAGGTCGAGCGTAACAGATTCGCCAGGATTGCGGGGCGCGGGCCGGGAACAATCTGGCGAAAGTTGGGCGGCGGCTTGGAAACAGTCTGTTTCCATCCCTGCGCCCGTCTGCTGTGCGACCCGGCGCGGGGCCGCGCCGACGGCCAAAGAAATTCCTTCACAGTGCAAGCGGTTCGGGTCTAGCATCCTGAAAAACAGATCAGGGAGACGACCATGAACAGACTGACCCACGTCCTGGGGGCGCTTGCGCTGTGCGCGACCGCCCTGCCCGCCGGACCCGCCCTTGCCGAGGGCGGCACACTGGTCATTGCCTCCACGCAGGTGCCGCGGCATCTGAACGGCTCGGTCCAGTCGGGCATTGCCACCGCCGTGCCGTCGACGCAGATCTTTGCCTCGCCGCTGCGCTATGACGAGACCTGGGAACCTCAGCCCTACCTTGCCGAAAGCTGGGAGGTGTCGGAGGACGGCCTGACCGTCACGCTGAACCTGGTCGAAGGCGCGACGTTCCACGACGGCGAGGCCGTGGAGGCCGAAGACGTCGCCTTCTCGATCATGAACACCAAGCAGAACCACCCGTTCCAGTCGATGTTCGCCCCGGTCGAAAGCATCGACACGCCGGACACCCGCACCGTGGTGATCAATCTCAGCCAGCCGCATCCGGCGCTTCTGCTGGCGCTGTCTCCGGCGCTGGCCCCGGTGCTGCCCAAGCACATCTTTGACGACGGGCAGGATCCGAAATCGCACCCCGCCAACAGCGCGCCGGTGGGGTCGGGCCCGTTCATGCTGGAAGAATTCACGCCGGGCGAGGCGATCGTGCTGAAGAAGAACCCCAACTTCTTCATCGAGGGCCGCCCGATGCTGGACGAGATCATCATCCGCATCATCCAGGACCCGTCCGCCCTTTTGATCGCGATGGAGAACGGCGAGGCGGACATCTATCCCTTCATGGCCGGCAGCCAGGAAATCCGCCGCCTCGAAGGGGCCGATCACCTTGCGGTGACGCCCGAGGGGTATGCTGCGGTCGGCCCGATCAACTGGCTCGCGTTCAACACGGCATCGGAAAAGCTGGCGGACGTGCGCGTGCGCCAGGCCATCGCCTACGCGGTGGACCGCGATTTCATCACACGCGCCCTGCATCGCGGTGTGAGCGCGCCGCAGCGCAGCCCGATCATTGAAGGCTCGCCCTTCTTCGACGAAAGCATCCCGGCCTATGATGTCGATCTCGACAAGGCCAACGCGCTGATGGCAGAGGCCGGGTTCGGCGACGGGATGGAACTGACCGTGGATTACATCCCCGGCCCCAAGGAACAGCAGCAGACGGTGGCGGAATACCTCAAGTCGCAGCTCAAGAAGATCGGTATCGAGGTGACGGTGCGCGCCGCGCCGGATTTCCCGACCTGGGCCGGCCGCGTCGGCGGGCATGATTTCGAGATGACGATGGACGTGGTGTTCAACTGGGGCGACCCGGTGATCGGCGTACACCGCACCTACCTGTGTTCGAACATCCGCCAGGGCGTGATCTGGTCCAACACCCAGCAATACTGCAACGAAAAGGTGGACGAATTGCTGAACGCGGCGGCGGTGGAACTGGACCCGGCCAAGCGCGCGGCGCTGTATGCCGAGTTCCAGCAGATCGTGGCGACCGACATGCCGATCTACTGGATCAACGCGCTGCCCTACCACACCGCCTATGACAAGCGGCTGCAGAACGTGCCCACGGGCATCTGGGGCACGATGCATCCCATGGACATGGTGTCCTGGTCGGAGTGAACCGGCTGGTCCGGGCGGGCAAATTTCTTGCAAAGAAATTTGTCAAAAGTCTTTCAAAGACTTTTGCCCGCCCGGATCCAACCTGAGGAGACGACATGGGCAGCGGTTTCCTGCTTCGACGCATCGGCTACGGGCTCCTGCTCATGCTGGGGGTCGTCGTCCTGAACTTCCTGCTGATCCGGCTGGCGCCCGGCGACCCGGCGGTGGTGATCGCCGGGGAAATGGGCGGTGCCACCGAGGAGATGCTGGCCAGCATCCGCGAGGAATACGGGCTGAACGAGCCTTTGCTCGTGCAGCTGGGCATTTACATCGGTAACGTCCTGCGTGGCGATCTGGGCGAGAGCTTTTTCTTCAACCAGCCCGTGGCGCACCTGATCGCGCTCCGGATCGGGCCGACGATCCTGCTGGTGGTGACCGCGCAGCTGCTGTCGATCTTCCTGGGCGTGCTGCTGGGCGTGCTGGCGGCGCGGCGCCCCAACGGGGTGATGAGCGCCTTTGTCTCGGTCTTTGCCACCATCGGCTACGCGGTGCCGGTGTTCTGGACCGGGATCATGCTGATCATCCTCTTTGCCTCGGTTCTGCCGGTCTTTCCGGTCGAGGGCATGACCAGCGTGCGGCTGCGCGATGCGGCGTGGTACGTACAGTGGCTGGACGTGGCGCATCACCTGGTGCTTCCGGCCTTTACGCTGGCGATCATCTATCTTGCGCAATATGCGCGGCTTTCGCGGGCCTCGATGCTGGAGGTGTTGGGCTCGGACTATATCCGCACCGCCCGCGCCAAGGGCGCGCGCGAACGCACCGTGTTGTTCCGCCACGCCCTGCGCAACGCCGCGCTGCCGATCCTGACGGTGGCGGGGCTGCAATTCGGCAACTTGATCTCGGGCGCGCTGCTGGTCGAGACGGTGTTCAACTGGCCGGGCATGGGACGGCTGGCGTTCGATTCGATCCTGCGGCGGGATTACCCGACCATCATGGGGGTGCTGTTCTTTGCCTCGGCCATGGTGGTGATCGCGAACATCCTGACCGACTGGTCCTATCGCCTGGCCGACCCGCGGCTGCGGGGGCGGACGTGAGGGCGGTTTGGTCCTCATCGACGCGGGGGGCCAGCCCCCCGCACCCCCCGGGGTATTGTCGCCAAGAAGAAGGTAGGGTGGCATGAGCGACCGGACGGCGGCGCAGGTCCGGGCGGAAAGCCCCGCGCGCGAGGCGTGGCGGATGTTTCGCCGCAACATCCCGGCGCTGGCCGGGCTGGTGATCCTGAGTGCGATCGTGCTGGCCACGTTGTATGGCAGTTTCTTCTATTCCGGCGACGCGTTCGACATCGTCTGGGCTCCGCACGAGCCGCCCGGGGTGACGGCGGAGTTTCCGCTGGGCACGGATTACCTGGGCCGCGACATCGTTGCGGGGCTGCTGACCGGGGGTGGGCCCACACTGGCGGTGGGGGCCGCGGCGGCGGCGATCACCATGGTGATCGGGATCACGCTGGGGGCGCTGGCGGGGTTCTTCGGCGGCTGGGTGGACAACCTGCTGATGCGGATCACCGAGTTCTTCCAGGTGCTGCCGGCGCTCTTGTTCGCCATGGTGCTGGTGACGCTGTTCAGCCCGTCGCTCTGGACCATTGCCATTGCCATAGGCGTGGTCAGCTGGCCGCAGACCGCGCGCCTGACGCGGGCCGAGTTCCTCAAGATCAAGGAGCTGGAATACGTCACCGCCGCCCGGGCCATCGGGGCGCGGAACGGGCGCATCATGTGGCAGGTGATCCTGCCCAATGCCGCGCCGCCGCTGATCGTGTCGGCCACGCTGACAGTGGGCGTGGCGATCCTGTTCGAGGCGGGGCTTTCCTTCCTGGGTCTGGGCGATCCAAACGTCATGAGCTGGGGGCTGATGATCGGGGCGAACCGGGAATACATCCTGGATGCCTGGTGGCCGGTGACCTTTCCGGGCCTGGCGATCTTTTTCACCGTCTTTTCGGTCTCGCTGATCGGGGACGGGTTGAACGATGCCTTCAATCCGAAGTTGAGAAGCCGATGAGCCTTCTGGAGATTGACCAGCTGAAGGTCACCTTTGACACCCGGTACGGGCAGGTGACGGCGCTCGACAGCGTGTCGCTGGCAATGGACGCGGGCGAGACCCTGGCCGTCGTGGGCGAGTCCGGCTGCGGCAAGTCGATCACGGCGCTGAGCGTCATGGGGTTGATCCCGCAGCCGCCGGGCAAGATTGCCGGTGGTGCGATCCGCCTGGCGGGCGAAGACCTGACCCGGGCCAGCGAGGCGCGGCTGCGCGCCATGCGCGGGGCCGAGGTGGCGATGATCTTCCAGGAGCCGATGACCAGCCTCAACCCGGTCTTTACCGTCGGCGACCAGATCGCCGAGGCGATCCTGCTGCACCAGGATGTCCCGCGCGACCGGGCGTGGAAGGACGCGGTGGCGCTGCTGGAGCGGGTGGGCATTCCTGCGGCGGCGGCGCGGGCACAGGATTACCCGCACCAGCTGTCGGGCGGGATGCGGCAGCGGGTGATGATCGCCATGGCGGTCAGCTGCCGGCCGAGGGTTCTGATCGCGGACGAGCCGACCACGGCGCTGGACGTGACCGTGCAGGCCCAGATTTTCGACCTCTTGAACGAGATCCAGCGCGATTTCGGCGCGGCGATCCTGCTGATCACCCACGATATGGGCGCGGTCAGCGAAATGGCGGACCGGGTGGCGGTGATGTATGCGGGCCGGGTGATCGAGACCGGGACCGCGGACAGTGTTCTGGACGCGCCGCAGCATCCCTACACGCGTGGGCTGATCGGCTGCATCCCCTCGCTGGACACCGCGGGCGACGGGCTGGCCGAGATCCCGGGCGTGGTGCCGCCGCTGCACCTGCTGGGCGCGGGCTGCGCCTTTGCCGAAAGGTGCTTGCATGTGCGCGACACCTGCCGGGACACAAAACCGCGTCTGACCGAGAAGGCCGGGCATCACGTCGCCTGTTTCGGGGCGCAGGAGGGCTGGCTATGACCGCCTTGCTGGAGGTGCGCGACCTGACCGTCCGCTTTGCCTTGCCGCGGCCCGCCCCTTTCCAGCCGCGCCCGGTGCTGGAGGCCGTGCGTGGCGTGTCCTTCACGCTGGAGGCCGGTCGCGCGCTGGGAATCGTGGGCGAAAGCGGGTCCGGCAAGACGACAACGGCGATGGCCACGATCCGGCTGGAAGAGGCAACGGGACAGGTGCTGTTCGAAGGCACCGACCTACTGGGCCTTTCGGACGAGGAGATGCGGATGCGTCGCCGCGACATCCAGCTGATCTTTCAGGATCCGTATTCCTCGCTCAATCCGCGTGCGCGGGTGGGGGACATCGTGCGTGAGCCGCTGGACCTGTTGGGCGTCGGTACGCCTGAAGAACGGCGGCAGACCGTGCGCGAGCTGTTTGCAAAGGTCGGCCTGCGCGAGGATCAGCTGAGCCTCTTTCCGCACCAGTTCTCGGGTGGGCAGCGGCAGCGGATTTCCATCGCGCGGGCGCTGGCACCGGGGCCGAAACTGCTGGTCTGCGACGAGCCGGTCAGCGCGCTTGACGTGGCGATCCAGGCGCAGATCCTCAACCTGCTGGCGCGGCTCAGGGCCGAGATGGGGCTGAGCTATCTGTTCATCAGCCACGATCTTGGCGTCGTGCGCCATGTCTGCGACGTGGTGGCGGTGATGTATCTGGGCCGCATCGTCGAGATGGCGGAGGCCCCCGACCTTTTTGCGGCCCCCGCCCATCCCTACACTCAGGCGCTTTTGGCGGCGGCCCCTACCATGGCACGGCGCAAGTCCAAAGGTTTCTCGCGGCCCATGCAGATCGAGGGCGACCCCCCCAGCCCGATCAATCCGCCGCCGGGCTGTGCGTTCAGCGCGCGCTGTCCCAAGGCGCAGGCGCTGTGCCGCGAAACCATGCCGGAACTCAGGCCCTTGAACGGGCGCGAGGTTGCCTGCCATTATCCCGGCTGAGGGAGGATTTGGCGATGTTTCTCGGGCTCGATCTGGGCACGTCCGGTTTGCGTGTGCTTCTGGCAGGCGAAGACGGCTTGCCGCTGGCCTCGGTCAGCGCCGACTATGGCGTGTCTCATCCGCATCCGGGCTGGAGCGAACAGGACCCGCGCCTATGGCTGGAGGCGCTCGACACCTGCATGGCGGCGCTGGGGGCCGATCACGATCTGCGCGGGGTGCGCGGGATCGGCGTGTCGGGGCATATGCACGGCGCGGTGCTGCTGGATGCGGTGGGTGCGGTGATCCGGCCCTGCATCCTGTGGAACGACACCCGCAGCTTTGCCGAGGCGGCGGTGCTCGATGCGATGGAGGATGTGCGGGCGCTGTCGGGCAATATCGTCTTTCCGGGCTTCACAGCGCCAAAGCTGCTATGGGTCAAGGCGCAGGAGCCCGAGGCCTTTGCCCGCGTGGCCAAGGTGGTGCTGCCGGCCGGATACATGAACTTTCACCTCACCGGGCGCGCCTTTGCCGACATGTCCGACAGCGCGGGGACGTCCTGGCTCGATACCGGTGCGCGGGACTGGTCTGCACAACTGCTGCAGGCGGGCGGGATGCGGGCCGACCAGATGCCGGACCTTGTCGAGGGCTGCGAGGTGGGCGGCACGCTGCGCGGGGATCTCGCCTTGCGCTGGGGGATGTCGGACAAGGTTGTTGTCGTCGGCGGCGCGGGCGACAACGCGGCGGCGGCCTGCGGCACCGGGGCGATGGGCGAAGGGCAGGGGTTTGTCTCGCTTGGCACTTCGGGGGTACTGCTGACGGGGCGCGACGGCTATGCGCCGCTGGCGGAAAGCGCGGTGCACACGTTCTGCCACGCGGTGCCGTCGAAATGGTACCAGATGGGCGTGATCCTGGCCGCGACCGACAGTCTGAACTGGCTGGCGCAGGTCACGGGCGAAGGCCCGGCGGCACTGTCGGGCGCGTTGGAGGCGCCGATTGCCGGGCCGGGCGCGGTGCGCTTTCTGCCCTATCTCTCGGGCGAGCGGACGCCGCACAATGACAGCCATATTCGCGGTGCGTTCCTGAACCTCTCGGTTGGCACGGATCGCGCGGCGCTCACGCAGGCGGTGATGGAAGGCGTGGCCTTTGCCTTGCGCGATTGTGCCGAGGCGATCCGCGCCACCGGCGCGGATCTGGGCGGGCTTCTGGCCATCGGCGGCGGCAGCGCCTCGCGCTTCTGGCTGGAGACCATCGCCACGGTGCTGGACCTGCCGCTGTCGCGCCCCGAAGCGGGCGACTTTGGTGCGGCTCTGGGCGCGGCACGGCTGGCCATGGTGGGCGCGGGCGCAGGCAGCGTCGACGAGGTCATGACGCGCCCGCGGATTGCCGAGACCATCGAGCCGCGCGCGGACCTCTCCGCTGCCTATGCCGACGCCTACGCAGCCTACCGCGCCACCTATCCCGCCATAAAGGACCTTTCCAGATGAGCACCGGCTTTTTCGACGGCATCGCCCCCATTCGCTACGAGGGCCCCGACAGCGCCAACCCGCTGGCCTATCGGCACTACAACCCCGACGAGGTGGTGATGGGCAAGCGGATGGAGGACCATCTGCGGTTTGCGGTGGCCTATTGGCACAGCTTTGCCTGGGAAGGGCAGGACCCGTTCGGCGGGCAGACCTTTGTTCGCCCCTGGCACCCGCAGGACGACATGGGCCGCGCACGGCTCAAGGCGGACGTGGCGTTCGAGATGTTCGACCTGCTGGGCGTGCCGTTCTTTTGCTGGCACGACGCGGATATCCGCCCCGAACAGGGCAGCTATGCGGAAAACCTCCGGACGCTGGAAGAGATCACCGACTATATCGGCGTGAAGATGGAAGGCTCGAAGACCGGCCTTCTGTGGGGCACCGCGAACATGTTCAGCCACCGCCGCTGGATGGCCGGAGCGTCGACCAATCCCGACCCGGATGTCTTTGCCTATGCCGCGGCGACGGTCAAAGGCTGCATGGACGCCACGCACAAGCTGGACGGCCAGAATTACGTGCTCTGGGGCGGGCGCGAAGGCTACGAGACGCTTCTGAACACCGACCTGCGGCAGGAACTGGACCATATGGGCCGCTTCCTCGCCATGGTGGTGGAGTACAAGCACAAGATCGGCTTTGCGGGCACGATCCTGGTGGAGCCGAAGCCGCAGGAGCCGTCCAAGCACCAGTACGATTTCGACGCAGCCACCTGCATCGGGTTCCTGCGCAAGTACGGGCTGGAAGGCGAAGTGAAGCTGAACATCGAACAGGGCCACGCGATCCTGGCGGGGCATTCCTTCGAGCATGAACTGGCCGTGGCGGCGGCCGAGGGGATGCTGGGGTCCATCGACATGAACCGCAACGACTATCAGTCCGGCTGGGACACCGACCAGTTTCCCAACAACGTGCCCGAGGTCGCGCTGGCCTATTACCACGTGCTGAAGGCGGGCGGGTTCACCACCGGGGGCACCAATTTCGACGCCAAGCTGCGGCGCCAGTCGCTTGATGCCGAAGACCTGATCGCCGCGCATGTAGGCGGCATGGACATCTGCGCGCGCGGGCTGAAGGCGGCGGCGGCCATGCTGGAGGATGGCGGGCTGGAGGACGCCCTGGCCGAGCGCTATGCCGGCTGGGAGAGCCCGGCGGCGCAGGCGATGCTGGAGAGCGACCTTGCAAGCATCCAGGCGCGGGTGCTGGCCGAGGGGATCGAGCCGGAGCCGCGCTCGGGCCGGCAGGAGCGGCTGGAGAACTACGTCAACCGCTTTGTCTGAGGCGGCGGCGGGGTAAACCCCGCCCTACGCGTCGCGCGGCGGGATCACCTGTTGTGCGATGCCAGCAAGGAGCAGGTAGGCCGACGACGCCACCAGTCCCCAATGCGCCCAGCTGGCCGGGTCGAAATCGACCCAGGCCGCCCAGGCCGCGCAAAGCGTCCAGACCAGCGCCATCGGCAGCGAGACGGCCCGCCAACGCCGCGTGCGCACCGGGTGGACGAATTTGAGCGGCAGGAACATGGCCACCGCGAGGGCGGCCACCAGGGCAAGGATCACCCAGAAGCCGGGTTTTATCGCAAAGAGCACCACGACGGCCATGTTCCAGCAGCCGGGAAAGCCCTGGAAGGACTTGTCGGTGGTCTTCATGCGGCTGTCGGCGAAATACATCGCGCTTGTGAAGGTGATGGTGATGATCGCCGCCCAGCCGGTCCATCCGGGCAAAAGGCCCGACTGGAACAGCGCGAAGGCCGGAATGAAGACGTAGGTGAGATAGTCGATGATCAGGTCCAGCAGCACGCCGTCGAAGCGGGGGGCGTTGGTCTTGACGTCGTATTTGCGGGCGAGCGGCCCGTCGATGCCGTCGACGGCAAAGGCCACGACCAGCCAGAGGAACATGACCGACCATTTGCCTTGCGCGGCGGCAAGCAGGGCCAGCATGGCAAAGACGGCACCGCTGGCGGTCAGCAGATGGACGGCAAGGGCGCGCTGGGGGAGTGTCATGAAACTGTCATGAAGCAAATCCGCCGCTTGTGCAAACGCTCATCCCGCCTGATGGCGGGCCTCGCCTCAGTCGGCTGCGGGCGGATCCTGCATCAGGCGGGCCAACGCCTCCAGTTCCTGCCCGATGCCGCCGGGCATGGCCGCTGCCGCGGCGGCGCGGGCGGCGTCTGGTTTGTTCTGGTTCAGTTTCCAGGTGCTTTGCATGTCCTCGATCTCGAACCGGAAGGGCAGGATCATGCGCAGGAAGCGCGCGTGGGTGTCCGTGGTCAGCTTGTCCATGGTCCACGGGGCCTTGGGCAGGCGCGCCTCGTAGGCGGCCGACTGCGCGGCAAGCAGGGCGTCGAGCGTCTCGACAGGCTGCGCCACCAGACGGCCGGTGAAGGCGACGGCGACGTAGTTCCAGGTCGGCACCTGATCGTCGATCCCGTACCAGTCGGGCGAGACATAGCCATCGGGGCCCGAGACCTCCAGCCTTGCGGGCACGCCGTCAGCGCAGGCGCGGCAAATCGGGTTCGAGCGGACCAGATGGAGGCCCGCGCTCTGCCCGTCCTCGGACAGCAGGAACGGCACATGCGCCATCAGAGGCGCGGCCTCGGTCGAGACGGCGAGGATGCCGAAGGCGCGTTCCCGGACGAAGGCCAGGGCGGTGTCGCGCGCGGTCTTTCGGAAGATCGGGTTGGGGTGCATGGGCCGGTGCTTTCTCGTGACAGACCTGAGCCTAATTTGATCAAACTCTGGCGCAAGCGGTTTCTGCGTCAGGCCACCTCACCCAGCAACCGTGTACCGTCGCATCCGGTGATGCGGGCCTCGATGATCGTGCCCACCGGCTGCGGCGCGGTCAGCCGCACCTCGGTGAACTGCTCTGTCCGGCCCATGTCGGGGGCTTCGGTCAGTACATGGTGGGTGCGGCCGATTTGCCCCGCCAGATGCCGGGTCAGCGCCGCGTCCCCTGCGGCGCGCAGGCGGGCTGCCCGCTCGCGGATCACCGCGCCGTTCACCCGGTCCGGGATGCGCGCGGCGGGGGTGCCGGGGCGGGCGGAATAGGGGAAGACATGCAGGAAGGTCAGGTCGCAATCTTCGACCAGTTGCAGGGAGCGTTCGAAATGCGCCTCGGTCTCGGTCGGGAAACCGGCGATGATGTCGGCGCCATAGGTCATGTCCGGGCGCAGCGCGCGCGCCTCGCGGCAAAAGCGGATGGCGTCGTCGCGCAGGTGTCGGCGCTTCATGCGCTTCAGGATCAGGTCGTCGCCATGCTGCAGGCTGAGATGCAGATGCGGCATCAGGCGCGGTTCTGTCGCGATGGCGGTCATCAGGTTCTCGTCCACCTCGATCGAATCGATGGACGAGATCCGCAGCCGGGGCACATCGGTCAGCCGCAGGAGGCGCATCACCAGATCGCCCAGCCGTGGCTGCCCCGGCAGGTCAGCCCCCCACGAGGTCAGGTCGACCCCGGTCAGCACCACCTCGTTGAAGCCCTGCTGCACCAGCCGTTTGATCTGGTCGACCACGACGCCTGCGGGGACAGAGCGGGAATTGCCGCGGCCATAGGGGATGATGCAGAACGTGCAGCGGTGGTCACAGCCGTTCTGGACCTGCACATAGGCGCGGGACCGCGTGCCGAAGCCGTCGATCAGGTGGCCCGCGGTTTCGGTGACCGACATGATGTCATTGACCATCACGCGCTCTGTCTCGCCGATGAAATCGGCGGCGAGGCGCGTCCAGGTGGCGGGGGCCATCTTTTCGGTATTGCCGATGACGTGATCGACCTCGTCCATCGCGGCAAAGCTGTCCGGGTCGATCTGCGCGGCGCAGCCGGTCACGATCAGGCGGGCCTGCGGATTGTCGCGCCGGAGCCGCCGGATCTCCTTGCGCGCCTTGGCCACGGCCTCGGAGGTGACGGCGCAGGTGTTCACGACGACGGCCTCTCCGAGGCCGGCCTCTTCGGCCAGCCGCTTCATCGCCTCGGTCTCGTAGGCGTTCAGGCGACAGCCCAGCGTGGTGAACCGGGGCGCGCTCATTGCGCGTCCAGCCAGTCGGCGCGGAACACGCCGTCGAAGACATGGGTGGTGCCGCCGGTCATCCAGACACCGTCCTCGCGCCAGTCGATCCAGAGCGTGCCGCCATCCAGGTCCACCCGCACGTGCCGCCCGGTCAACCCACGCCGCGCCGCAGCCACGGCGGTGGCACAGGAGGAGGAGCCAGAGGCCAATGTCACACCCACACCCCGTTCCCAGACGCGCATGCGGATGTGATCGGGGCCGATCAGGCTGGCCACCTGCACATTGGTGCGTTCGGGGTAAAGCGGGTGGTGTTCGTAGCGCGGGCCGAACTGGTCCAGCGGCACGGCCTCGGCATCCTCGACAAAGAAGGTGCAATGCGGGTTGCCCATGCCGGTGGCGGTCGGTCCGCCTTCGATGGGCAGCTCCAGCGTGTCCATCGCCTCGGCGAGCGGGATATCGGACCAGTCCAGCTGCGGCTGCCCCATGTTGACCGAGGTCGACCCGTCGCCGGCATCGACCGCCTGCAGCACGCCGCGCTCTGTCACCAGGTCCAGCGCCGGCTGGCCCGTCGCGTCCATCAGGTGGCGCGCCACGCAGCGGGTGGCATTGCCGCAGGCCCCGGCGGTGGAGCCGTCGGCGTTGTAGAAGGTCAGGTGCACCTGCCCGCCCCGCTCAGCGATCACGGCCAGCTGGTCGAAACCGACGCCGCGATGCCGGTCGGCGATGGCGGTGATCTGCGCAGCCGTGAGGGTCCGACCCCCGGCGCGGGAATCGATCACCACGAAATCATTGCCAAGCCCGTGCATTTTCATGAAGGGCAGGCCGGGGGGAACGCTTTCTGACATCATGGCGGGGCATATACGCTGCCCCGTTGCGGCTTTCCAGCCGCAGCCCGGGCGACAGACCGGCTTTGTGCGGAAATCCACGAAATTTGTGGTTGACCCTCACCGGCAGTCTTTCTAGAGAGGCGGCTCAGTGGGCCGTTAGCTCAGTTGGTAGAGCAACTGACTTTTAATCAGTGGGTCGAAGGTTCGAATCCTTCACGGCTCACCACTTCATCCGCACGGGCAGTTCCTGACAGGTATGCAAGGTGATCCAGCGTGTCGGGCAAAGGCAAGGGAATCGGTTTCCCTGCCCTGCGTCACGGACTAGGCTGCCGCCATGTTCAGCATCGAGCACGAATTCGACGCCACAATTGTCACTCTCGTGGACGAGGGGGACGTGCATCTGCGCGAGGATGTGGTCATTTCCAGTTTCGAGGATTGCGTGACGGTCGAGCAGTTCGACCCGCGTACCGACAGCATGCAGAAGATCACCCTGTCCCTGGCGCAGATGCGTGACCTGATCGCCTCGGTCAGCCTGCCCGAAGGGGTCTATACCCGCGAGCGTTGAGGTTCAGGGCAGGATGCGGAACAGCTTGTCGCGGGCCGTTTCGCCACGGACCAGTTCTAGGCGGGATTTCGGCACGCCCAGCGCACGCGACAAAAGCCGGATCACCGCCGCGTTTGCCTTGCCGTTCTCCGGCACGGCGGTGACACGTATCCGCAACGCGTCCGGCCCGCGCTCGATCGCGTCGCGCCTTGCCCTTGGCGTGATGCGGCAGGCCAGGGTGGTGCCGGGGCGGGCAAGGTCGGAAAGATCGGGCAGGGGCACAGGCATGGCTGTTGCGCTAGCAGGCGGCGGGTCGAGAGGCAACTTTGCCGGTTGAAACCCGCGTCCCGAGGGCAGAGATAAGGCCAAAGGCCACCAGAGGACGCAAGATGCCCGCCCCCAATCCCCAAGCGCTCGACTTTCTGCTGACCCGCCGGTCGCGCCCTGCCAAGACGCTGACCGCGCCTGCGCCGGATGCCGAGGCGCTGCGCCCGCTGCTGACCGCTGCGGCGCGCTCGCCCGATCATGGCAAGCTGGAGCCCTGGCGGTTTGTGGTGCTGCAGGGGGCGGCGCTGACACGTCTGGCCGCGGCAGTGCAGCGACATGGCGCGCGGCTGGGCAAGGATGCCGAGACCATTGCCAAGGCCAGCGACGCCTTTGCCAACAGCCCGCTTTGCGTGGCGGTGATCGAGGTGCAGAAACCCAGCCCCAAGATCCCGGCAATCGAACAGACCTATTCCGCCGGCGCGGTGTGCCTGGCGCTGCTGAACGCCGCGCTGGCCGCGGGCTGGGGCGCGAACTGGCTGTCGGGCTGGGCCAGCCATGACCGCGGTTTCGTGCAGGATGCGCTGGGTCTCGGACCCGAGGAGCGCGTGGCGGGATTCATCCATATCGGCACCGAAACCAGCGCTCCGCCAGAGCGTCCGCGCCCCGATCTGGACACCATCGTGACCTGGCGCGACGCATGATCCTTCAGGCCTGCCTTGCCGCGCTGGCCCAGATGGGCGACGCGCGCTTTCGCGCGGTGCTGCTGCGCGGCATCGGGTTGACCGTCGCGCTGCTGTTTGGGCTGGGCGCCACGGTGGTCTGGGGGGTTGGCGCGCTGGTGGGCGACAGCGTGACCCTGCCCTGGATCGGCCCGGTGGGCTGGATCGACACGGTTTTCAGCTGGGCGGCGGTGCCGCTGATGCTGGTGCTGTCGGTGTTCCTGATGGTGCCGGTGGCCTCGGCCATCACCTCGATGTTCCTCGACGAGGTGGCCCAGGCGGTGGAGGACCGGCATTACCCGGCCCTGGGCGCGGCGACGCCCGTGCCTTTCGGCGACGCGCTGACCGACACCGTGGGCTTTCTGGGCACGCTGGTTGCGGCGAACCTGCTGGCGCTGGTGCTGTATCTGGTCTTTGCCCCCTTTGCGCCGCTGATATTCTGGGGCCTGAACGGGTTTCTTCTGGGCCGTGAATAT
This sequence comes from Alphaproteobacteria bacterium, assembly GCA_030425925.1. GTDB lineage: Bacteria > Pseudomonadota > Alphaproteobacteria > Rhodobacterales > Rhodobacteraceae > JAUHZO01. The sequence goes on from JAUHZO010000004.1 coordinate 216,704, forward strand.
TTCACCCTGGCCGCCATCCGCCGTGTCGGACGGGCCGAGGCGCGCCGCCTGCGCCGCCGCCACCTGCTGACGGTCTGGGCCGCGGGCGTTCTGATGGCGGTGCCGCTGTCGGTGCCGGTGCTGAACCTGATGGTGCCGGTGCTGGGCGCGGCCACCTTCACCCATCTGTTCCACCGGCTGCCCCGGGGGTGACCCGTTCTGACCCGCAGTGGTGCGGGCCCTGATCGCCACCACACTGCCCCGGGGGGCGGTGTTTCAGTCCCCGGTCGGCGGGGCCATGATGTTGAACATCCAGCCGTCGATGTCGCGCACCGTGATCACCTCGAACACGATGATCGAGGCGATCACGATCCAGAGCACCACCGAAATCGCGGTGGTGATCCAGGCCTTGCGGCGCAGGTTGTGCACCGCCGGGCTCCCGGCATGGGTGCCAGGCACGACCTCGCCCACATCCCCCTGCGTCTGCAGGCGGATGGGAATCACCACGAGAAAGGTCATGAACCAGATGACCGCAAACAGCACGAGGGCCGAGGTGATGCCCATCAGACCTGCTCCAGTTCCACGAGGCAGCCGTTGAAATCCTTGGGGTGCAGGAACAGCACCGGCTTGCCATGGGCCCCGATCTTGGGCTCGCCATCCCCCAGCACGCGGGCACCGGTCGCTTTCAGATGGTCGCGCGCGGCAAGGATGTCTTCGACCTCGTAACAGACATGGTGGATGCCGCCCGAGGGGTTCTTTTCAAGAAAGCCGCGGATCGGCGAGGCCTCGCCCAGCGGGTAGAGCAGTTCGATCTTGGTATTGGGCAGCTCGATGAACACCACGGTGACGCCGTGATCGGGTTCGTCCTGCGGAGCGCCCACACTGGCCCCCAGCGCGTCGCGATATTGCGCCGCGGCGGCCTCGAGGTCGGGCACGGCGATGGCGACATGGTTCAGACGTCCGATCATGGCGGTCTCCTTCTTGCAGCGTTTCTGCGGTTATGTCGCGCGTCCGGGCTCCGGGCAAGCCGGTGCGGCCTTTAACCGCTTGTTAGCCTTGTGCTGCGCAATCTGACTCGTGCAGCCGAAACGGAGGGGATGATGGACGATACGGACCTGAGGCACATGCATCTGCAACCAACCGCCACACGGCCGCTGCTGGGGCTGACGGTCCTTGTGGTCGAGGACAGCCGCTATGCCTGCGATGCCATGCGGCTCTTGTGCCTGCGCTCGGGCGCGCGGATCCGGCGGGCCGATTGCCTGAAATCCGCGCGGCGCCATCTCGAGGTCTACCGTCCCAGCGTCGCCATCGTCGATCTGGGTCTGCCCGACGGGTCGGGTGCCGAACTGATCACCGAATTGCGGGATGCCATGCCGCGGGTCGAGGCGGTGCTGGGCACCAGCGGCGACAGCTTTGCCGAGGATGTGGCGCTTGCCGCGGGGGCGGACGGGTTTCTGGCCAAGCCGATCGAATCGGTGCTGACCTTCCAGTCGGTGATCCTCAGCGCGCTGCCGCCCGAACGCCAGCCCAACGGGCCACGGCTGGTCAGCGACGATCCAGTGATCCCCGATCCGCTGGCCTATCGCGACGACATGGCCCATGCCGCCGATCTGCTGGACGGCCGCACGGATGAGCGCGCGCTGGATTACGTCACCCAGTTCCTGCGCGGCGTGGCCCGATCGGCCGGGGATGGTGCGCTGGCCAGTGCGGCAGAGGAGATGGCCCAGCTGCGCGCCCATGGCCGGCCGCAACAGGCCACATTGGCGCGGCTCGCCGCCCTCGTGCAGGACCGCCTGACCGACCGCGTCGCGATCTGAGCCGCGCTGGCAGAGTTTTCGACGAAAACTCTGCCCGACAGCAAAATCTTCTGCGAAGATTTTGCCACCCGCGCCCGGGGATCCGTCAGGCCAGAAGCCCCGGATCGGTGCCAAGCGACAGGCCGGGAAAGATGTCGCGTTCGATCACGCCGGCCTCCAGCCCGAACATCCCGCGGATCAGCCACCCGGCATGGGCGCGGACATCGCGTGTCGGCATCAGGTCGCGCCGTGCGTACAGGTCGCTTTCCGCCAGCCCGGGCCAGTCGGCATGGACCCGCCCGCCGCGCATCGCGCCGCCGGCCAGCAGCATCGCGCCGCCGGTGCCGTGATCGGTGCCGCGTGTGCCATTCATCCGCGCCGTCCGACCGAATTCCGTCATCGCCACCACGACGGTGCGCTGCCAGACCGGCCCTGGCAACTCGGCCTGTAGCGTCAGCAGCGTGTCGCTCAGGCGCGACAGAGCCCGCCCCAGCCCGCGCGCCTGGTCGTTATGGGTGTCCCAGCCGTTGATGGAAAACGCGGCCACCCGGGCCTCTTCCTTCAGCCGGGCCGCCACGAACTCGGCCAGCCGGGTTTCTGCCCCGGGCTGGCGCGAGGCGCGCATGTCTTCGCGCATCATGGCCATCATCTCGGCCTGGCCGCCGCCGACCGCCAGTGCATCGCCGTCGGAATCCGCCAGCTGGTAGGCTTCGGCCAGCGCCGCCGCCATGGCCGGATCGTCGCGCATCACCATCTCGGCCAGGTTCAGCGCCTGCGGGCTCAGCGCCAGATCGGCCTCGGGCGTCCAGCGCCCCACCGGCGCGGACCCGGCCAGGATCGACAGCGCGTCGCTGCCCACCGCATAGGCGGTCTGGGTGCCGGCACCCGGCATGTGCTGCAGCATCCGGTTCAGCCAGCCATCCCGTGTCAGCCCGTTCGACAGATCGGCGATGCCGGCCTCCAGGATGTCCTGGCCGTCGAAATGGCTGCGCTTGTCGCGATAGGGGGTCGACACCGCATGCGCCGCCGCCAGATGCCCCTCGCGCCAGAGCGGGAGCAACGGGCGAAGCGCCGGGTGCAGGGCGTGAAACCCGTCCAGGTCGACATGTCCGTCGCCGCCGATCTGCACGTCGGGGCGCAACGCCGCAAAGCCCGGATCGCCATACGGTGCCAGCGCGGCCAGCCCGTCCATCCCGCCGCGCAGCAGGATCACCACCAGCCGGTGGTCGCCGGGCGTGGCGGCAAAGGTGACCGGCGTCACCAGCGGGCTGGCCGCCAGCGAACAGCCGACAAGCGCAGAGCGGGTCAGAAAGGCACGGCGATTGAGCATCTCACATCCTCTGGAAGGCAGGTGAAGCCAGCACCAGCCCGACCCCGTCCGAGCGGGTTTCGGCGGCGCGGGCGGCAAAGCGCACCGCGTCGGGGGCGCGCGGCCCCAGCGCGGTTTCGACGAAGTCGCGGGGATCCGGCAGGTCGGGCTGCAATTGCCGCGGCACCGTCACCGCCCATTGCAACCGCGCCGACAGGCCTTGCGGCGTGATCCAGGCTGAATCCGCCTCGTCCAGACCGTCCGGCCCGTTGGGGCGCTGCCAGATATGGCCCATCAGCCGCAGCGGCTCGTACACCCGCACCAGGAACTGGCGCTCATTATAGCCCAGAAGCACCTCGGGCGGGATCGCCAGCGCCCGGCAGGCGCTGCTCATGAATTCGAAGGGCAGCTTGACGTTCGGTGCGTCCGTCGCCCAGGCCGCCGGATGATACAGCAGCGCGGCATAGACCCGCGACAGATCGCCCTTGCTGTCCAGATAGGCCGTCTCCATCGCGGCGATCAGCGCCGGATCGGGCTGGTCCGACACGAAATGCACCGCCAGTTTCCACGCCAGGTGCCGCGCCGTGGCGGGGTGCCGGGCCAGATCGCGCAGCACGGCCTTGATGTCGCGGATATGCGGGGCGTCGCCGCCATAGCTCTTGCCCAGCACCGTCTCGGCACCGGGTTCGGCCAGGTCCCTCTTGAAATGCCGCCCCACGCGGGGATGCAGCGTCAGCCCGGTCAGCAGCTCGGCCAGTTCGCGCACGTCGGTCTGGGTGTAGGGGCCGTCCACGCCCAGCGTGTGCAGTTCGAGAATTTCGCGCGCCAGGTTCTCGTTCAGACCCACCTTGCCGTTGGCGCGCTGCGCCCGCTCCGAATTCGGCCCGACCGAGCGTTCCTGATCGAGGTAATGCACCATCAGCGGATGGGTCACCGCCTCGAACAGCAAAGCCTCGAACCGGCCCGCCAGATGCGGCCGTATCGCGCTTTCGGTATAGGGCGAGGTGGCCCGGCGGATCAGCCCGCGCTTGCCGGTGGCGGTGAAGTGATCGGCCCAGAAGCCCTCCAGCCGCTCGCGGAACGGAGTTTCGGAATAGGTGCGGCGCAGCAGATGCGCTGCCATCCAGCGCCAGTGATCCTGTCGCGCGATGCGGTTCTGCACCTGCAGTTCCTTGCGGATGGCCTCGAAATCCGGCGTACCGCGCGCCTTGCGGCGCTCCTTCACCTTTTCGGTGCGCCAGGCCATGCGGTCGAGAAAGGTCTCGAACGGCTCGATGGGAAAGCGGCCGGCCATGGCGTCGGGGGCAGAAAGCCCGGCCAGCATTGCCTCGGGACCTGCCGGTGCAGCGAGGGCGGGCGCACGCCCGCAGCCAAAGCGGATCTCGGCAAGAATCGGGTCGAACGGCATTCGGGCCTCGCAAAGCAGATGACGTGCCGCTTATGTAGGGCCTTGCCCCGGCCACTGCACTGATTCCGTTGCAGCGCCCCTGGGCGACAGGCGGCAGACCGCGCATTCCGCTTGCAGTTGGCGGCGTGTCCAGGGCCTTTCACAAGGCGCGCCGGACACGCGCGGCAGTGGTCAACGCTATGTTGGTCGCGACGTCACCGCCCGGGCATCTGCCGTGTCACCCGTCCTGCGGGATCACCCTCAGCGACAGTTCCATCAGCTGGTCCGAAGACGGCTCCGACGGGGCGCCCATCATCAGGTCTTCGGCGCGCTGGTTCATCGGGAACATGATGACCTCGCGGATGTTCGTGGTGCCGGCCAGCAGCATCACGATCCGGTCGATGCCCGCCGCGCAGCCGCCATGCGGCGGGGCGCCGTACTGGAACGCGTTGTAAAGCCCGCCAAAGCGCGCCTTGACCTCGTCCTCGCCATAACCCGCGATTTCGAAGGCCTTCAGCATCACCTCCGGCTTGTGGTTGCGGATCGCGCCCGAGACCAGTTCGTAGCCGTTGCAGGCCAGATCGTACTGGAACCCGCGCACCGCCAGAGGATCTCCCTGCAACGCCTCCATGCCGCCTTGCGGCATGGAGAAGGGGTTGTGTTCAAAGTCGATCTCGCCGGTTTCCTCGTCTTTCTCGTAGATCGGGAAATCCACGATCCAGGCAAAGGCATAGCGGTCCTGATCGGTCAGCCCCAGCTCTTCGCCGATCACGTCGCGCGCCTTGGCGGCGACGCGCTGGAAGCTGGCAGGCTTTCCGCCGAGGAAAAACGCTGCGTCACCGACACCAAGGCCCAGCTGCTGGCGGATCGCTTCGGTGCGTTCGGTACCGATGTTCTTGGCCAGGGGGCCGGCCGCCTCCATCTCGCCATTGGCCTCGCGCCAGAAGATGTACCCCATCCCCGGCAGGCCCTCTTTCTGCGCGAAAGCGTTCATCCGGTCGCAGAATTTGCGCGAGCCGCCGGTGGGCGCGGGGATGGCGCGGACCTCGGTGCCCTCTTGCTCCAGCAGCTTGGCAAAGATCGCAAAGCCGGAGCCGCGGAAATGTTCGGAGCAGTCCTGCATCTCGATCGGGTTGCGCAGGTCGGGCTTGTCGGTGCCGTATTTCAGCGCGGCCTCGGCATAGGGGATCTGCGGCCAGCTGTCCGGCGCGTCCACCTTCTTGCCGCCGCCGAACTCTTCGAACACGCCCGCAATCACCGGGCTGACCGTGTCGAACACGTCCTGCTGGGTGACAAAGGACATCTCCATGTCGAGCTGGTAGAAATCCGTGGGCGAGCGGTCGGCGCGCGGGTCCTCGTCGCGGAAGCAGGGCGCGATCTGGAAATACTTGTCAAAGCCCGACACCATGATCAGCTGCTTGAACTGCTGCGGGGCCTGAGGGAGCGCATAGAACTTGCCCGGATGCAGGCGCGACGGCACCAGGAAGTCGCGCGCGCCCTCGGGGCTCGAGGCGGTGATGACCGGGGTCTGAAACTCGCGAAAGCCCTTGTCCCACATGCGCTTGCGGATCGAGGCCACGACGTCCGAGCGCAGGGTCATGTTGTGCTGCATCGCCTCGCGCCGCAGGTCGAGATAGCGATAGCGCAGGCGGGTTTCCTCGGGGTATTCCTGATCGCCGAAGACCATCAACGGCAGTTCCGACGCCTGCCCCAGCACCTCCATGTCGCGGATGAAGACCTCGATCTCGCCGGTGGGCAGCTTGGGGTTGATCAGGCTTTCGTCGCGCGCCTTCACCTCGCCGTCGATCCGGATGCACCATTCGCTGCGCACCTTCTCGACCTCGGCAAAGACCGGGCTGTCGGGATCGCACAGCACCTGGGTCATGCCGTAATGGTCGCGCAGGTCGATGAACAGCACGCCGCCATGGTCGCGGATGCGGTGCACCCAGCCCGAAAGGCGGACGGTCTGACCCACATGGGTCTTGTTCAGCTCGGCGCAGGTCTGGCTGCGATAGGCATGCATGTGTCGGGCCCTTTGCATGATCTCGGAGGTCACGCGCCGATACACAGGTGATGGGCGGTGAAGTCAAGGGAAGGGCCGGTTTTTGGCGCAAAGGCCCCGCGTGCCGCACTGCGGCGCATGGGGCTTGAACGTGCCCGGCGCATCTCTATAACCCGGGTCAATTTGCGGGCGGGGCGCAACTCTGCGCCCCGCTGCCGCTTGCTGCCCTGACACAGTTGCCCTGACACACTGTTGCCCTGACACACAGACCACGAGGTTTCACATGCCCAAGCGCACCGATATCAACTCCATCATGATCATCGGCGCAGGGCCCATCGTGATCGGGCAGGCCTGCGAGTTCGACTATTCCGGCGCGCAGGCCTGCAAGGCGCTGAAGGAAGAGGGCTATCGCGTCATCCTGGTCAACTCCAACCCGGCAACGATCATGACCGATCCGGGGCTGGCGGACGCCACCTATATCGAACCGATCACGCCCGAAGTGGTGGCCAAGATCATCGAAAAGGAACGCCCCGACGCGCTGCTGCCCACCATGGGCGGGCAGACCGGGCTGAACACCTCCTTGGCGCTCGAAGAGATGGGCGTGCTGGAGAAATTCGGCGTCGAGATGATCGGCGCACGGCGCGAGGCCATCGAGATGGCCGAAGACCGCAAGCTGTTCCGCGAGGCGATGGACCGGATCGGGCTGGAAAACCCCAAGGCCACCATCGTCACCGCGCCCAAGCGCGCCGACGGCAAGCGCGATCTGGACGCAGGCGTGCAGCTGGCGCTGGACGCGCTGGACGGGATCGGCCTGCCCGCCATCATCCGCCCGGCCTTTACCCTTGGGGGGACCGGGGGCGGGGTCGCCTATAACCGCGACGACTACCTGCATTACTGCCGCTCGGGCATGGACGCCTCGCCGGTGGGGCAGATCCTGGTGGACGAGAGCCTGCTGGGCTGGAAGGAATTCGAGATGGAGGTGGTCCGCGACAAGGCAGACAACGCGATCATCGTCTGCGCCATCGAGAACGTCGATCCGATGGGCGTGCATACCGGCGATTCGATCACCGTGGCCCCGGCGCTGACGCTGACCGACAAGGAATACCAGATCATGCGCAACGGCTCCATCGCCGTGCTGCGCGAGATCGGGGTAGAGACCGGCGGATCGAACGTGCAATGGGCCGTGAACCCCGAAACCGGCCGCATGGTTGTGATCGAGATGAACCCACGGGTGTCGCGCTCCTCGGCGCTGGCGTCCAAGGCCACGGGCTTCCCCATTGCCAAGATCGCCGCCAAGCTGGCCGTGGGTTACACGCTGGACGAGCTCGACAACGACATCACAAAGGTCACCCCCGCCAGCTTCGAGCCGACGATCGACTATGTCGTGACCAAGATCCCGCGCTTTGCCTTCGAGAAGTTCCCAGGTTCCACACCGCACCTGACCACCGCGATGAAATCCGTCGGCGAAGCCATGGCCATCGGCCGGACGATCCACGAATCGCTGCAAAAGGCGCTGGCCTCGATGGAGACGGGTCTGACCGGCTTTGACGATATCGCGATCCCCGGCGTTGCCCCCGGTCCGCTGGACGATGCCGCCCGCGCCGCCATCGTCAAGGCGCTGTCAGAGGCCACGCCCGACCGCCTGCGCGTGATCGCGCAGGCGATGCGGCACGGGTTGAGCGATGACGAGATCAACGCGGTCACCTCTTTCGACCCCTGGTTCCTGGCGCGCATCCGCGAGATCGTCGACGCCGAGGACGCCGTGAGGCGAGCGGGCCTCCCGCTCGACGAACAGGGCCTGCGCGACCTCAAGATGATGGGCTTCACCGATGCCCGCCTCGCCAGGCTCACCGGCCGGGACGAAGGCCAGGTGCGCCGCGCGCGCCACAATCTGGGCGTCACCGCCGCCTTCAAGCGGATCGACACCTGCGCCGCCGAGTTCGAGGCGCAGACCCCCTACATGTACTCCACCTACGAGGCCCCGATGATGGGCGAGGTCGAATGCGAGGCGCGGCCCAGCGCCCGCAAGAAGGTGGTCATCCTGGGCGGCGGCCCGAACCGCATCGGGCAGGGGATCGAGTTCGACTATTGCTGCTGTCATGCCTGCTTTGCCCTGACGGATGCGGGCTACGAGACCATCATGGTCAACTGCAACCCCGAAACCGTCAGCACCGACTACGACACCTCGGACCGGCTCTACTTCGAACCTCTGACCTTCGAGCACGTGATGGAGATCCTGCGCGTCGAACAGTCGAACGGCACGCTGCACGGCGTCATCGTCCAGTTCGGCGGGCAGACGCCGCTGAAGCTGGCCAACGCCCTGCATGACGAAGGCATCCCGATCCTCGGCACCACGCCCGATGCCATCGACCTCGCCGAAGATCGCGAACGCTTTCAGGCGCTGGTCAACCAGTTGGGCCTGAAACAGCCGCGCAACGGCATCGCCTCCACCGACGCCCAGGCGCTGGCCATCGCCGAAGAGATCGGCTTCCCGCTGGTCATCCGCCCGTCTTACGTTCTGGGCGGCCGCGCGATGGAGATCGTGCGCGACATGGACCAACTGGAACGCTACATCTCGCAGGCCGTGGTGGTGTCGGGCGACAGCCCGGTCTTGCTGGACAGCTATCTCTCCGGCGCTACCGAACTGGACGTGGACGCGCTCTGTGATGGCACGCAGGTCCATGTGGCGGGCATCATGCAGCATATCGAAGAGGCCGGTGTGCATTCCGGCGACAGCGCCTGTTCCTTGCCGCCCTATTCACTGTCGGACACGCTGATCGCCGAGATCACCCGCCAGACCGAAGCCCTGGCCCGCGCGCTGAACGTGGTCGGCCTGATGAACGTGCAATTCGCCATCAAGGATGACGAGATCTACCTTATCGAGGTGAACCCGCGCGCCTCGCGCACCGTGCCCTTCGTCGCCAAGGCCACCGACAGCGCCATCGCCTCCATCGCCGCCCGCGTCATGGCCGGAGAGCCGCTGTCCACCTTCCCCCTGCGCGCGCCCTATCCCGAGAAGGCCGATTACGACACCACCCTGCCGCTCGCCGATCCTCTGACGCTGGCCGACCCGAACATGCCGTGGTTCAGCGTGAAGGAAGCCGTGCTGCCCTTCGCCCGCTTCCCCGGCGTCGACACGCTTCTGGGGCCGGAGATGCGCTCCACCGGCGAGGTGATGGGCTGGGACCGCTCCTTCCCGCGCGCCTTCCTCAAGGCGCAGATGGGGGCCGGAACGCACCTGCCCACGTCCGGCGCGGTCTTCCTGTCGATCAAGGACGACGACAAGACGCCCCTGCTGATCGAAACCGCCCGCACCCTGACGGATCTGGGCTTTGCACTGGTCGCCACCTCTGGCACCGCGGATTTCCTGGAGGCCGAGGGGCTGGCCTGCGCGCGGGTCAAGAAGGTCTACGAAGGCCGCCCCAACATCGTCGACCTGATGAAGGACGGCCGCATCCACCTGGTGATGAACACCACCGAAGGCACCGCCGCCGTCGCCGACAGCCGCGAAATCCGCTCCGTCGCTTTGTACGACAAGATCCCCTACTTCACGACCGCCGCCGGAGCACATGCCGCGGCGCAGGCGATGAAGGCGCGGGAAGAGGGAGAGTTGGTGGTGAAGCCGTTGCAAGGGTGAGGTTATCGTTGAGTTAACGATATCTTGGCTTAATATAGCGCTCAGGCGATGAAGGACTGGCACAAACTCAAGCCAGAGCTGTTCACAAAACGGCCATACTACCTGCCGGGATGTGACACCTGGTTGCAAGCTCAACGATTTCTTCGGTGGTCTTTCCAGCAAGGGGCAAAATCATACTCCAAATGTGACGGTTTTTCAGGGCATCTGCTGCTTAACACTTTTGCAAGAGGGGTTTGGACTTGCAAGTGCGGGGTCAAAGACCTATACGCGCCCAACGGTCCAACGACCGTACCAAGGCGGGGTGATTCCCCGCCTTTTAGGTTCGATGAAGCGGGTCGATGCGCGGCTCCCTTCCTCTCAACCTCCACATCGTGAAGAAGGATAGTTCTATGAACCAGAACATCCGTATCCGGCTCAAGGCGTTTGACTTTCGCGTGCTGGACGCCTCCACCCAGGAGATCGTCAACACCGCCAAGCGCACCGGGGCCCAGGTCCGCGGGCCTATCCCGCTCCCGAACAAGATCGAGAAGTTCACCGTTCTGCGGGGTCCGCACGTGAACAAGAAATCTCGGGACCAGTTCGAGATCCGCACCCACAAGCGCCTGCTGGACATCGTCGACCCGACGCCGCAGACCGTGGACGCCCTGATGAAGCTCGACCTCGCCGCCGGCGTGGATGTCGAGATCAAGGTCTGAGGGGGGCTCGACAGATGCGCTCTGGAGTGATCGCAAAGAAGATCGGGATGACGCGCCTCTTCATGGAAGACGGCAAGCAGATCCCGGTGACCGTGCTGCAACTGGACAACCTTCAGGTTGTCGGCCAGCGCACCAATGACAAGCACGGCTATACCGCCGTCCAGCTGGGCGCGGGCACGGCCAAGGCCAAGCGCACCAGCCAGGCGATGCGCGGGCATTTTGCCGCCGCCAACGTGGCCCCCAAGCGCAAGCTGGTGGAGTTCCGCGTGGACGAGGACAAGCTGATCGACGTGGGTGCCGAAATCTCGGCCGAGCATTACCTTGAAGGTCAGTTTGTCGACGTGGCGGGCACCTCGATCGGTAAAGGTTTTGCCGGTGGCATGAAGCGCCACAACTTCGGCGGTCTGCGCGCCACGCACGGTGTCTCGATCAGCCACCGCTCGCACGGGTCGACCGGCCAGTGTCAGAATCCGGGCAAGGTGTTCAAGGGCAAGAAGATGGCAGGCCACATGGGGGCCGTGCGCGTGACCACGCAGAACCTGCAGGTGGTGCGCACCGACAGCGACCGTGGCCTGATCATGATCAAGGGCGCGGTGCCGGGCCCCAAGGGCGGCTGGGTGACGATCAAGGACGCGGTCAAGAAGCCGCTGCCGGACAACCTGCCCCTGCCCGCCGCGATCCGCGTGACCGAAGCCCCTGTTGAGGCCGCCGAAGCGCCCGCCGAGGGAGGTGAAGAATGAAACTCGATGTGATCAATCTTGACGGTGCATCGGCTGGTGAGGTCGAGCTGGACGAGGCCCTGTTCGGGCTGGAGCCGCGCGCCGACATCCTGCACCGCGTGGTGCGCTGGCAGCGCAACAAGGCGCAGGCCGGCACCCACAAGGTCAAGACCCGGACCGAGGTCAGCTATTCGACCAAGAAGATCTATCGCCAGAAGGGCACCGGCGGCGCACGCCACGGTTCGCGCAAGGCGCCGATCTTCCGCAAGGGTGGCATCTACAAGGGCCCGACCCCGCGGTCTCACGCCCATGACCTGCCCAAGAAGGTCCGCAAGCTGGGCCTGATGCACGCGCTGTCGGCCAAGGCCAAGGAAGGCGCGCTGGTGGTGATCGACATGGCGGCGTCGGACGGCAAGACCAAGACGCTGGCCAGCCAGATTGCCAAGCTGGGCTGGAAGCGCGCGCTGATCATCGACGGGGCCGAGGTGAACGAAAGCTTTGTCCAGGCCGCGCGCAACATCGAAGGTCTGGACGTGCTGCCCAGCCAGGGCGCAAACGTCTATGACATCCTCCGCCGCGACACGCTCGTGTTGACCAAGGCGGCGGTCGAAGCACTGGAGGCACGCCTGAAATGAACGCCAAGGCAGAACATTACGACGTGATCCGCAAGCCGATCGTGACCGAGAAATCCACCATGGCGTCCGAGCATGGCGCGGTGGTGTTCGAGGTGGCCATCGACGCGGCCAAGCCGCAGATCAAGGAAGCGGTCGAGGCGCTGTTCGGCGTCAAGGTGAAGGCGGTGAACACCACCATCACCAAGGGCAAGGTCAAGCGCTTCCGCGGCCGCCTGGGCCGCCGCAAGGACGTCAAGAAGGCCTATGTGACGCTTGAAGAGGGCAACACGATCGACACCGCCACCGGGCTGTGACCTGCGGCGGGGTAAACCCCGCCCTACGCTACAGGCCCCCCCCGCAAGAAAGAGGCCCTCGCAGCGATGCGGGGGCCTTTGCTTTTGGATCGGCGCAACACCGTTTGCGTGGCTTGACGGGGAGAGACCGATCCCCTACCAAGCCACATCCGCAAAGCCCCGGATTCGTCCGGGGCTCTGTTTTTGCGGAATACGAACCCGGGCACCTGCGGGGGCCTTAACCACATAGGCCGAGGCCGCCCATCAGGGCGGATTAGGTCGCGCACAACGGAAGACAGAAAGCATGGCACTCAAGTCGTACAAACCTACGACGCCGGGCCAGCGCGGGCTGGTGCTGATCGACCGTTCGGAGCTGTACAAGGGACGCCCTGTCAAGGCCCTCACCGAGGGTCTGACCAAAAAGGGCGGCCGGAACAACACCGGACGTATCACGGCACGCCGCCGCGGTGGCGGGGCGAAACGCCTTTACCGGATCGTGGACTTCAAGCGGAACAAGTTCGACGTGCAGGGCACCGTGGCCCGCATCGAATACGACCCCAACCGCACCGCCTTCATCGCGCTGATCCAGTATGACGATGGCGAGCAGGCCTATGTGCTGGCACCGCAACGCCTGGGCATCGGTGACCGGATCGTGTCGTCGTCGAAGGCCGACATCAAGCCGGGCAACGCGATGCCGTTCTCGGGCCTGCCAATCGGGACGATCGTTCACAATATCGAGCTGAAGCCCGGCAAGGGCGGCCAGATCGCGCGCGCCGCGGGCACCTATGCCCAGTTTGTGGGCCGCGACGGGGGCTATGCCCAGATCCGCCTCAGCTCGGGCGAATTGCGCATGGTCCGCCAGGAATGCATGGCGACCGTCGGCGCAGTGTCGAACCCCGACAATTCGAACCAGAACCTGGGCAAGGCGGGCCGCGTCCGCCACATGGGCAAGCGTCCCTCCGTCCGGGGTGTCGTGATGAACCCGATCGACCACCCGCATGGTGGTGGTGAAGGCCGGACCTCGGGCGGCCGTCACCCGGTGACGCCCTGGGGCAAGCCGACCAAGGGCAAGCGCACCCGCAACACCAACAAGGCCTCGCAAAAGCTGATCATCCGCTCGCGCCACGCCAAGAAGAAGGGGCGGTAATCCATGGCACGTTCCGTCTGGAAAGGCCCGTTTGTGGACAGCTATGTCCTCAAGAAGGCCGAGAAAGCCCGCGATTCGGGCCGCAACGAAGTCATCAAGATCTGGTCGCGCCGTTCGACGATCCTGCCGCAATTCGTGGGTCTGACCTTTGGCGTCTACAACGGGCAAAAGCACGTGCCCGTGTTGGTGACCGAAGACATGATCGGCCAGAAGTTCGGGGAATATTCCCCGACGCGGACCTATTACGGTCACGCCGCCGACAAGAAAGCCAAGAGGAAGTAAGCCATGGGCAAGGATAAGAATCCCCGCCGCGTGGCGGACAACGAAGCGATGGCCAAGCTGCGCATGCTGCGCACCAGTCCGCAGAAGCTGAACCTCGTCGCGCAACTGATCCGCGGCAAGAAGGTGGACCGGGCGCTGACCGATCTGACCTTCTCGAAGAAGCGGATCGCCGAGGATGTGCGCAAATGCCTGCAATCCGCGATTGCCAACGCCGAGAACAATCACGGCCTGGACGTGGACGAACTGGTGGTGGCCGAGGCCTATGTGGGCAAGAACCTGGTGATGAAGCGCGGCCGTCCACGGGCGCGGGGCCGGTTCGGGCGCATCAACAAGCCGTTCAGTGAACTGACCATCAAAGTGCGTCAAGTCGAGGAGCAAGCCTGATGGGAAACAAGACCAATCCGATCGGCATGCGCCTGCAGGTGAACCGCACCTGGGACAGCCGCTGGTACGCCGACACCAAGGATTACGGGAACCTTCTGCTGGAAGACCTGGCGATCCGCGCGTTCATCCATGAAGAGTGCAAGCAGGCCGGTGTGGCCCGCGTGATCATCGAGCGTCCGCACAAGAAGTGCCGCGTGACGATCCACACGGCGCGTCCGGGGGTCATCATCGGCAAGAAGGGTGCGGATATCGAGGTGCTGCGCAAGAAGCTGGCCCGGATGACCGCAAGCGAGTTGCATCTCAACATCGTCGAGGTGCGCAAGCCGGAACTGGACGCGCGTCTGGTGGGCGAATCGATTGCCCAGCAGCTGGAGCGCCGCGTGTCGTTCCGCCGCGCGATGAAGCGCGCGGTGCAGAACGCCATGCGCATGGGGGCCCTGGGCATCCGGGTGAACCTGGCCGGGCGGCTTGGCGGGGCCGAGATCGCGCGGACCGAATGGTACCGCGAGGGCCGGGTGCCGCTGCACACGCTGCGTGCGGATATCGACCATGCCGCGGTCGAGGCCGCAACGCCCTATGGCATCATCGGGATCAAGGTGTGGATCTTCAAGGGCGAGATCATGGAACATGATCCGCAGGCCCGCGACCGCAAGTCCCAGGAACTCCAGGACGGCCCGGCCCCCCGCGGGGCAGGCGGCGGCCGTCGCGATGATCGGAGGTAAGCGTCATGCTGCAGCCTAAGCGCACAAAATTCCGCAAGATGTTCAAGGGCCGGATCAAGGGTGAGGCCAAGGGCGGCTCGGACCTGAACTTTGGCACCTTTGGTCTGAAGGCGACGGAACCGGAGCGCGTGACGGCGCGCCAGATCGAAGCCGCCCGCCGGGCCATGACCCGTCACATGAAGCGTCAGGGCCGCGTCTGGATCCGCATCTTTCCGGACACCCCGGTTTCGGCCAAGCCCATCGAAGTTCGGATGGGCAAGGGCAAGGGCTCGGTCGACCGCTGGACCTGCAAGGTCAAGCCCGGCCGGGTGATGTTCGAGATCGACGGCGTCGGCGAGGATATCGCACGTGAGGCCCTGCGCCTGGCGGCGATGAAGCTGCCGATCAAGACTCGCGTCGTGGTTCGCGAAGACTGGTAACGTGCGGCGGGGTCAACCCCGCCCTACACCTGTCACCCCCGTCGTGCCATCGGCGGGGGTTTTCTGTTCATGGTCCCTCGGCAACGCCGGTCAGGTGCCGCCGAACAGCCCGGCCATTTCCCGTTCGAACCGCGCCCAGCTCATCGTGGCCTTGTTCCCGGCATAGCCGTGGTAATGGGACCGACCGGACGAGGTGGGCAGGCCCGCCCAGATCCGGGCGAGGTTATTCATGAAGGCGATGCGGCCCAGCTCGCCCGCACGGAACCTGTCTAGCCCGGCCTCCATCAGCAGGCGTTCGGCCAGGCGATCCTGGATGTCGGGCGTGAATCGCGTGTCGGCGGGCAGCTCCAGCGCGCGGGTGAGGCGGCGCAGGGTGGCGGGGATGAACTGGTAGCGCCCGATGGCATGCGGCTGGCCGGGGGTGTCCCTGGTCCAGGCCTCGATCTCGGCCAGGGTCATGCGGGTGGGGGGCCTGGGCGGTTTTGTCCGGGCCCCGTATTGCACCGCGTCATAACCCGAAGGCCCGGCTTCGGCCCGGGCGATGATGTCGAGAATGCCGGCCACCGGGCCGGTGGCGTGCTTTCGGGGCATCAGCGGTGCGGACAGGCGGGCCGGCATCGGGGCCAGCACACCGGACGCACCGGCAAAGAGGCTGGGGCCGGTCTGCGACGCATCCTGCCGCGGGCCGTACAAGGGGCGTGCGGGCGTGGCCCTGTCGGCCGTCAGCGCGACCAGAGGCGTGCGCGCGCCGCGCAGCAAACCGGTTTCCGCCCAGACCAGCCGCGGCAGTACCAGGCCGACGACAATCAGCAGCAATGTCAGCACCCAGGGCCGCACGCCATGTTCCTTTCTGGAAAACTGCGTCACGTCCGCATCCTTGCCCGCAAACCCTTGCCATTTCCTTTCCAACCGGCAGAACCTTCCGCCGGACCATCGGGAAAGGAGTTTCGCCGTGCCGTTGACCTCGCTCTTTGCCACCCGCCTTTACCGCGCGCGCCTGTCCGACCGGATTGCACCCGCCGATCTGGAAGCGGCCTGCTACTCCATTGCCGAAGATGACGAGGCCGGACAGGACTGGTGCGAGACCGAGGGCTATCCTGGCTACACCTCCTATGCGTCGCTCACCGATCTGCCCTGGCGCTTTCCGATCTTTGCGGATGTCGTGAAAGTGCTGGACGACCACGTTGCAGAATTTGCGACGGCCCTCGCCTTTGATCTGGGCGGGCGCAACCTGGTGCTGGAAGACATCTGGATCAACATCCTGCCGCAGGGCGGCACGCATGGCAGCCACATCCACCCGCATTCGGTGATTTCGGGCACGACATATGTGGCGATGCCCGAAGGCACCTCGGCGCTGAAGCTCGAAGACCCGCGCCTGCCCATGATGATGGCCGCGCCGCCGCGAACCAAGGACTGCCCGGAGGATCTGAAGACCTTTGTCTACGTGAAACCGCAGGTCGGTGACGTGCTCTTGTGGGAATCCTGGCTGCGCCACGAAGTGCCGATGAACATGGCCGAAGAAGACCGCATCTCGGTCAGTTTCAACTACCGGTGGGAGTGATCTTTTCCATGGAGCCAACGTAGCGGGGGGCTCCTCGAAAGACGCCGTCAGTGTGCGGCCTTGCGGGCAAGGCCAGTTGCCGCGGCATCTTCCAGTGTTCAGGCCTGACCTTCGTCCAGTGTCAGCGCGGCGTTGTAGGCGCGTCCGGCCAGGCTGTCATCCCGCGCGCCATAGGCGCTCGACCGGATCAGCCAGCGAGAGCCAAAGGCCTTCAGGACGGAAAACACCGGGAAGGGTTCTTGAAGCAGGGTATGGCCGTGCAGAAGCCGCGTTTCATGCGTGGAATAGATCGTTTCGGGGTCGCGAAACTCGGCATGCAGAACGTGGCGCGCCATGTCGGTCACACCCAGCGACCTGAACTGCCCGTGCACCGTTTCAAACATCCGCGCGAGTTGATTCCGGGTTTCGACATGGACCTGGCCAAGCGCGGTCTGGAAGACCTGCGGCAGCGAAAAGCAGCACACGAAACCGTCGGTATCTCCGGTCAGCATCGCCATGCCGGTGCGCTGCAAGAGATCGTCTGCGACGTCGATTGCCGACATGCCGAGATGTCCCACCAAGGCGGCTCCTTGCGACTGCTCGTGCAACCCGAACGTTGACCCTTCAGGAGTGTATGCTGGGTTGTCCTGCACGCGTGATCAAGATGGTTTTTGTGCCACGCGCGCCCTGCCGGGCGCTCAGGCGCTCTTCTGCAGTTTCCGGGTCGACAGGGCGCGTTCGTGCTGGGGATCGTTGGTGATCGCGTAGGACGCTCCGTCCACCTTCCAGACGCCGTCTGTGCGCTTGATCGTCGAAAACACCGGGTAGGGGCCGCGCAGCAACGTGTTGCGGCTGAGCAGGCGGCTTTCGTGGACGGCTTCGACGATGTCCTGGCCCTTGAACTCGGCATGTACCACGGTGCGCGCCATGTCGGTCACGCCGGTGCAGGCAAAATG
The DNA here is from genome assembly GCA_030425925.1 of Alphaproteobacteria bacterium. GTDB lineage: Bacteria > Pseudomonadota > Alphaproteobacteria > Rhodobacterales > Rhodobacteraceae > JAUHZO01. Next base: position 234,585 of record JAUHZO010000004.1, read on the forward strand.
GGCGCGCACTTGATCAAATACGCGCCGCAGGTCGTCGAGGGTCTCGGCGCATTGCGGGCCCTGATAGGTCTCGAATTGCTGAGGCAGGTTGAAGCAGTCAGCGAAGGCCTGGAAGTCCCCTGACATCAATGCGTTGCCGGATCGCTCAAGCAAGTCCGATGCGATGGTGGCGGCGTCTTTGGTGTGATCTTGCAAGGCAGGTGATCCGTCTTCCGTCTGGTATTTGACCAAAAAACGCCAGACCACCCGGGTTGATCAAGCGAGAAATAGTGACAGAAGCGGTCGTGGCGAAGTCTTGCGCAGGGGGCCGCGTCCGTCTTGCCGAGCGTGCGGCGCAGACCTTGTGCCCGACCGGCGCGCCGACACTATCACTGGGATAATGCCTCGGATCTCGGGAAATCAGGGGCTTGGGGGCTTGTCAATGCGTCGCAGGCGGCCTATACGGCGCGCTCATCCACGGACTCCACCGGAATCAGGGTGACCTTGCAGGCCATGCAGGCAGGGGCCTTCCGGTGATGTTGTATAAAGGAGAGGCGCATGAACGCCCAGGAACTCCGTGACAAGACCCCGGACGAACTCCGGGACCAGCTTGTCCAGTTGAAGAAGGAGGCTTTCAACCTCCGCTTCCAGCAGGCTTCGGGCCAGCTGGAGAATACCGCGCGCATGCGCCAGGTCCGCCGTGACGTGGCCCGCGTGAAGACGATCCTGAACGAAAAGGCCCGCGCGGCCGCATCCGTGGAGGCCTGAGATGCCCAAGCGAATCCTGCAAGGCACCATCACCTCCACCGCCAACGCGCAGACCGTCACCGTGCGTGTCGAGCGCCGCTTCAAGCACCCGGTGCTGCAGAAGACGATCAAGAAATCCAAGAAATACCGCGCCCATGACGAGGCCGAGGTGTTCAATGTCGGCGATACCGTGCTGATCCGCGAATGCGCGCCGAAGTCGAAGACCAAGCGCTGGGAAGTTATGACCGAGGCGATGCTCGAAGAGCACAACAAGATGCGTGCCGAAGCCGCCGAGCGGGAGCGCGCAGCGTTCCTGGCCCGTCGCGCCGAAGCCGAAGCGGAAACCGCCCAGTAAGGGCGACCTCCGGGGCCGTTCACGCGGCCCCGGTTTCATTCGAAACCCCGGGTCAATGTCGCCAGGTCTGGTGCGGCTCGGGCAGTCAGGAGAAGATCAATGATCCAGATGCAGACCAATCTGGATGTCGCTGACAATTCGGGTGCCCGAAAGGTTCAGTGCATCAAGGTTCTGGGCGGTTCCCACCGCCGCTATGCCTCGGTCGGCGACATCATCGTGGTGTCGGTGAAAGAGGCCATTCCGCGGGGCCGCGTGAAAAAGGGCGACGTGCGCAAGGCCGTCGTCGTGCGCACCGCCAAGGAAGTTCGCCGCGAAGACGGCACCGCCATCCGCTTTGACCGCAACGCCGCCGTCATCCTCAACAACGCGGGCGAGCCTGTCGGCACCCGTATCTTTGGCCCGGTGGTGCGCGAACTGCGGGCCAAGAACTTCATGAAGATCATCTCGCTGGCTCCGGAGGTGCTGTGATGGCTGCCAAACTCCGCAAAGGTGACAAGGTCATGGTCCTGACCGGCAAGGACAAGGGCAAGACCGGCGAGATCACCCTCGTCGATCCCAAGGCCGGCAAGGCCGTGGTCGACGGGCTGAACATGGCGATCCGGCATACCCGCCAGTCGCAGACCAGCCAGGGCGGTCGCCTGCCCAAGGCGATGCCCATCGACCTGTCGAACCTCGCCATCGTCGACAAGAATGGCAAGCCGACGCGTGTGGGCTTTCGCATCACCGAAGAGGGCAAGAAGGTCCGCTTTGCCAAGACCACGGGGGACGTGATCGATGCTTGACGCTCAGGACTATACCCCGCGCCTCAAGGCGCTGTTTCGCGGCACGATCCGTGCAGCGATGAAGGAAGAGTTCGGCTACACCAACGACATGCAGATCCCGCGTCTGGAAAAGATCGTGCTGAACATCGGCTGCGGTGCCGAAGCGGTGCGCGACAGCAAGAAGGCCAAGAACGCGGTCGAGGAACTGTCCAAGATCGCGGGTCAGCAGGCCGTGGGCACCAAGGCCAAGAACAGCCACGCGCCGTTCCGCCTGCGCGAGGGCATGATCATCGGGGCCAAGGTGACGCTGCGCGACGTGCGCATGTACGAATTCCTGGACCGCCTGATCACCATCGCCATGCCGCGTATCCGCGACTTCCGCGGGGTGAAGCCTTCGTTTGACGGCCGCGGCAACTTTGCCATGGGCCTGAAGGAACACATCGTCTTCCCCGAGATCGAATTCGACAAGGTCGACGAGGTCTGGGGCATGGACATCATCATGACCACCAATGCGAAGGCGTTCGGCGAGCATACCGCTGATGCACAAGCCAAGGCGCTGTTGAAGCATTTCAACATGCCGTTCAACGCGTAAGGAGCTGAAGACATGGCGAAGAAATCCATGATCGAACGCGAGAAGAAGCGCCAGCGCCTGGTCGAGCGTTACGCCGCCAAGCGTGCCGAGCTGAAAGAGATCGCAAACGACGACAGCCGCCCGATGGAAGAGCGCTTCAAGGCCCGCCTCAAGCTGGCCAAGCTGCCGCGCAATTCCGCGCCGACGCGCCTGCACAACCGCTGCCAGCTGACGGGCCGTCCGCACGCCTATTACCGCAAGCTCAAGATCAGCCGGATCATGCTGCGCGAACTGGGCTCCACCGGCCAGTTGCCGGGCATCGTGAAGTCGAGCTGGTAAGGGAGGGCAACAGATGAACGATCCTATCGGCGATATGCTCACCCGTATCCGCAACGCACAGATGCGCGGCAAGTCCACCGTGATGACGCCAGCCTCCAAGCAGCGCGCCCGCGTGCTCGACGTGCTCAGCGACGAAGGCTACATCCGGGGTTACGAGGCGCAGACCGATGACCGCGGTCATCCGGTGTTCGAAATCAGCCTGAAATATTTCGATGGCACCCCGGTGATCCGCGAACTCAAGCGTGTCTCGACCCCCGGTCGCCGCGTCTATATGGGCGTGAAGGAAATCCCGCAGGTCCGTCAAGGCCTTGGCGTGACCATCGTGTCGACGCCCAAGGGGGTGATGTCTGACGCCAGTGCGCGCGCAGCCAATGTTGGCGGCGAAGTGCTCTGCCAGGTGTTCTGAGGAGGTCTGGTATGTCTCGTATCGGCAAGAAGCCTGTTGAACTGCCTTCGGGCGTGTCGGCCAGCGTGTCTGGCCAGACCATCGAGGTGAAGGGGCCCAAGGGCACCCAGAGCTTTACAGCGACGGATGACGTCACGCTGGTGGTCGAGGACAACGTCATCAAGGTCACCCCCCGTGGCATGTCCAAGCGGGCACGCCAGCAATGGGGAATGTCGCGCACGGTTGTGGCCAACATGGTCCACGGCGTGCAGAACACCTTTAAGAAGGAACTGGAAATCCAGGGCGTGGGTTACCGGGCGGCGCTTCAGGGCAAGGTCCTGAAGCTGAACCTCGGCTACAGCCACGACGTGGATTTCGAGATCCCCGACGGCATCACGATCACCTGCCCCAAGCAGACCGAGATCGTGGTCGAGGGTCATGACCCTCAGCAGGTCGGCCAGGTCGCGGCCAATATCCGCGACTGGCGCCGTCCGGAGCCGTACAAGGGGAAGGGTATCCGCTACAAGGGCGAGTACATCTTCCAGAAGGAAGGCAAGAAGAAGTAAGGACCTGACAGATGGCAAACAGCAAACGGACACTGTTCCTCAAGCGCCGCCTGCGCGTCCGGAACAAGCTTCGCAAGGTGAACGCCGGCCGCGTGCGGCTGAGCGTGCACCGCTCCAACAAGAATATCAGCGTCCAGCTGATCGACGACGTTGCCGGCCGTACCCTGGCCGCCGCGTCCTCGATGGAGCCGGGCCTGGGCGTCGTGGGCAAGAACAACGTCGAAGCGGCCACCAAGGTGGGTGCAGCCATTGCCGAGCGTGCCAAGGCCGCCGGCGTGGAAGAGGCGTATTTCGACCGCGGCGGCTTTCTCTACCACGGCAAGATCAAGGCGCTTGCCGATGCCGCGCGTGAAGGCGGCCTGAAGATCTGAGCGTGCGGCGGGGTAAACCCCGCCCTACGACGACCCGCACAGGTGCGGCAGGGCGGGGAGGCACCCCGCCACAAGTTGCAGGCCGCAGGGCCTCGATGATCCGGGAGTGTCAGGCTCACCTGGATTGGACAACCGGGCGCAGCGCGCCATCGAAGTGAAGGAAGTGCCGCAATGGCAGAACGTGACAACCGACGCGAAGGCGGCCGTGGCCGCCGTGACCGCGAAGAACAGGCGCCCGAATTCGCCGATCGCCTCGTCGCGATCAACCGCGTGTCGAAGACCACCAAGGGCGGCAAGAACTTCGGCTTTGCCGCGCTTGTCGTGGTGGGGGACCAGAAGGGCCGCGTGGGCTTTGGCAAGGGCAAGGCCAAGGAAGTGCCCGAAGCGATCCGCAAGGCCACCGAGCAGGCCAAGCGAAAGATGTTCCGCGTGCCGCTGAAAGAGGGCCGCACCCTGCATCACGATGGCAAGGGCCATCACGGCGCAGGCCGCGTGACCCTGCGCACCGCTCCGACGGGGACGGGGATCATCGCCGGCGGCCCGATGCGCGCCGTGTTCGAGATGCTGGGCGTTCAGGACGTGGTTGCCAAGTCGACCGGCACGCAGAACCCCTACAACATGATCCACGCCACGCTGGACGCACTGAAGAACCAGCAGTCGCCGCGCCAGGTGGCGCAGCGCCGCGGCAAGAAAGTTGCCGACATCCTGCCGCGCCGCGATGACGTGGTGCAGGGTGATCAGACCGATGCCGACGCGCCCGAAGCGCAGACCGAGGAGGCTTGATCCATGGCCAAGACCATCGTCGTCAAACAGATCGGCTCGCCGATCCGCCGCCCCGCCGTGCAGCGCCAGATCCTGATCGGTCTCGGCCTGAACAAGATGCACCGCACGCGGGAGCTTGAAGACACGCCGTCGATCCGCGGCATGATCCGCAAGATTCCGCACCTGGTGGAGATCGTCGAAGAGCGGGGCTGACCCGGCTGCCACACCGCGCAGATCAATCGGGTGAGGTTTATTGACCTGATTGATCTTGCATGCGAGTCGTGTGACAATTACGTAACGTTCGAATGAATTTTTGGAGTCCTCCCATGGCCGATATCATCGAGAAAGTCGCTAACAGCGTCTTCGCCGACGGCCCGGATCGGGTCGCCGACATCAAGTTGATGCTGGATCATGATTGCGGCGATTACACGCCGGAACAGCTGGCGGCCTATGTCGAACGGGTCGAGGCTGCAAAGAAAAACGGCACGCTCTTGCCAAGCACGGATGTGCCACAGTCGGACCTGTCCGACTTTGAAGACCTTCTGTAATCGGGTCTTGTCAGAGGCGCTGCCGAGAGGGCGGCGCCTCAGTTGTTTACGCTTTCGACGACGTCACCTGGCGGAGAGAAAGACCAAACGCTGCGGGTGGGGTAGTGAAGAAGTTTTCAGAGCTCTATGCGTTCGCGGAACGCTATATGGAGCGTCGGCAGGCCTCGGGAAAGCCCTTCGCTATTCCAGAGGGTGACGTGCGTGTCTGGCTGCTGCGAAACCGGGCCCTTGATCACATCGACATCTTTGAGGTCGAGGCGGAAGACGGGGATCCTCTGGGGTATTTCAAGTTGTTGGGCAACCGGGCGGACATTCACACCAAGGCCGGACTGACGCGGCAAGAACGCCGCTACGTCCGCTTGAAAGAAATGATGCACTGCTTTGACAGCGAGGATCAGAAGGTATTCGACCACCCGCGCTTTCGAACTCTGCTGAGCGACTTGTCCTTCCGGCCACTCGAACGACACCCGGTGTCGGTCAGCGAACAGGTTGCGCGGTGGTCGGCCCTGTTGCTGGCCATGCCCATGCCGTTTCGAAACCGCGCGCTCGAGGATTGGCAAGAAGGTCGGCGCAGCGCTGGCGAGATTGCAATGGATTTTGCTCTGCCCGAACACGCGGCGCGGGCGGCACTGTCGCAGAACTATGACCAGGCCTTTGAAATGCTTTTGAGGACGGCGCAAACCATCTGACGCGCCCCAAAGGACGCGTTGGTCGGTTCAGTTGCTCAGGCGGCCTTGGCGCGTCTCGGGCGGGAGCGGCGGGGTTTGCCGGAGCGGGCACCGGCACCCGCGGGTTTGCCGGACGGCTTGCCGCGGCGGCGGGCCGCCGGTTTGTCTTCGGCCTCGCCTTCCCAGGGCCGGCCCGACGCGACGGGGATGTCCTTCTTCAACAGCTTCTGGATCGCCTTGAACTCGCCCATTTCGGCCGGCGCGCAATAGGCCACCGCGGTGCCGTCACGCCCGGCCCGTGCGGTCCGTCCGATGCGGTGCACATAGTTGTCGGCCACGTTCGGCAGATCGTAGTTGTAGACGTAGCGCACGGTGGGGATGTCGATCCCGCGCGCCGCCACATCCGTGGCCACCAGCACCGTCAACTCGCCCGACTTGAACGCCCGGATCGCGCGTTCGCGCTGCCCCTGGCTCTTGTTGCCATGCACCGAGCCTGCCGCAAAGCCGCGTTCGCACAGGAACTTCATCAGTTTCTCAGCCCCGTGCTTGGTGCGCGCAAAGACCAGCGCGGCCTGGTCGCGATGGGTGTCGAGATGTTCGACCAGCAGCGATGCCTTGGACCCCTGGGTCACGAAATGCACCGATTGTTCGATCTTGTCGGCAGGCTTGCCCGGAGGTGCGGTTTCCACGCGAACCGCGTCCGTCAGGTAGGTTTCGGCCAGTTCCGCCATCTGCTTGGGCATGGTGGCGGAAAACAGCATGGTCTGCCGGTCCGATGCCAGCAGCGGCGCAATGCGGCGCAGGGCGTGGATAAAGCCCAGGTCCAGCATCTGGTCGGCCTCGTCCAGCACCAGGAACCTCGTCTGGTCAAGCCGCACGGCGCGGCGGTCGATCAGGTCGATCAGGCGGCCAGGCGTGGCGACCAGAATGCCGATGCCACGCTCCATCCGCTTGATCTGGGCACCGATGGAGGCACCGCCCACCACAAGGCCCACACGCACCGAGGTGCCCTCGGCATAGTCGCGCAGGTTGTCGTGGATCTGTTTTGCCAGTTCGCGGGTCGGGGCCAGCACGAGGCCGCGCACGGCTTTCGGCGCGGGCCGGCCCTCCATCCGCATCAGATGCGCCAGAAGCGGCAAGCCAAAGGAGGCGGTCTTGCCGGTGCCGGTCTGGGCAAGGCCCATCACGTCGCGGCCCTCCATCGCAAGCGGGATCGCCTTGGTCTGGATCGGGGTGGGATCGGTCAGGCCAAGCGTGTCGAGATTGGTGCACAGGCGCGCGGGCAGGCCGAGGTCGGTAAAGGTCATCATAATCCTTTCGGGCCGCCCAGGGGGCAGCCGAAGTCAGCGGGGCCTGCGATCCTGCGCAGGCAGACGCCGGGTGCGCCGGGGCCGCATGGGGCCGAATTGCCGCCAGTGCCGTCCAGACGTCAGGCCCATGCGTGAGGGGAACCCAAGGGAGAAAACCGCCGCGATGCCTTTTTGCATCAGCAGGCCCGGTCACGCGACGGGCGAGGCGGTGACAGGCACATGCGGTCTGGCGGGCCATCTGTCAATGGTCAATCACGTCGAACCAATCGCGCAGGGGCCAACCGCGCGGGTCTTGCACAGGCCCCGGCCGCAGGTCACCATGGCGGCGGGAGGACATCATATGGCATTGGACATCGCCGGGTTCGATCTGAATGCGATCGGGCCGGAATTCATCGAGAACCCGCATCCCGTTCTGCACGCGCTGCGCCGCGACAGCCCGGTGCACCGCAACGCCGACGGGTCGGTCTACCTGACGCGTTATGACGACGTGCTCAAGGTCTACCAGTCGCGCGACATGCTGTCGGACAAGCGGGTGGAATTCGGGCGCAAGTTCGGCCAGTGCCCGTTGCTGACCCATCACACCACCTCGCTGATCTTCAACGACCCGCCCTATCATTCCGTGGTGCGCAAGTTGATCTCGGGCGCGTTCACACCGCGCAAGCTGGCGGAGTTCGAGCCGCTGATCTCGGACATCGTGGACCGGTTGCTGGACCGGGTGGAGGATCTTGGTGAACTGGACCTGATCGAGGATTTCGCCAAGGTGCTGCCGACCGAGATCATCAGCTTCATGCTGGGCATCCCCGAAGAGCACCGCGCGCGGTTGCGCGGCTACAGCCTCGCCATCCTGGGTGCGCTGGACCCGGTGGTGCCTGCCGACCGGCTGGAGGCGGGGAACCGCGCGGTCGAGGAATTCGGCGCGATCCTGAACGACCTGATCGACCACCGCCGCGCCAATCCGGGCGGTGCCATGCAGGGCGAAGTGCTGGAATCGCTGATCTTCGGCGAACACGAAGGGCGGCGGCTGACGCAGGAAGAGTTGATCCAGAACTGCATCTTCCTGCTGAACGCGGGCCACGAGACGACAACGTCTTTTGTTGGCAATTCCATGGGGCTGCTTTTCGACAACCCCGACCAGCACCGGATGCTGCTGGACCAGCCCGAGCTGATCGCAACGGCGGTCGAGGAATTCCTGCGCGTGGAAAGCCCGTTGCAGATCGGCAACCGGCTGGCGGGGGAGGATATCGAAGTGTCGTCCGGGGTGATCCCGAAAGACACCTATATCCATACGTCCATCGCGGCGGCGAACCGCGATCCGGAGGTATTCGACGAACCCGACCGGCTGGACATCACCCGCAAGCCCAACCGTCATATCGCCTTCATCACCGGCATCCATGTCTGCCTTGGCGCGACGCTGGCGCGGGTCGAGGGCCGCATCGCGCTGGGCCGTCTGGTGCAGCGCTTCCCGAAGATCGCCCCGAACGGCCCCCGCACCCGTGTGCCTTTGGCGCGGTTTCGCGGCTATGCAACCCTACCAACACGAGTACGCTAATGTCCAACGCTCCACATCACGACATCGACATCGCGTCCTTCACCGCGGACCCCTATCCCGATCTGACGGCGATCCGCGAAGGCCTTGGCGCGGCCTTTGTGCCGCAGCTGCGCGCCACGCTGTTCTGCCGCCGGGACACGATCCACCGCGAGGAAAAGCGCGTCGACCTGTTTTCCTCGCGCCAGCCCCAAGGGCTGATGGTGCGGCTGATGGGCGAGAACATGCTGCGCAAGGACGGGGACGATCACGCCGCCGACCGCAAGGCGACCTTTCCCAGCTATTCGCCCCGGACCGTCCGCGATCACTGGTCAGAGCGCTTTCGCGCCCGCACAGCCGAGGCGCTGGATGATCTTGCCCCGCAGGGCGGCTGCGATCTGGTCCGCGACTACGCGATGCGCGTCTCGGGTGAGGCGCTGCGCGACGTGACCGGGCTATACGATCTCAGCTGGCAGGAGATCGACCAGACCAGCCAGGCGATGATCGACGGCGTGGCCAATTACCATGGCGACCCCAGGCTGGAAGAGGGAGCGCTGGCGGCAGTGGCCCGGATCAACGCGGCGGTGGACAAACAGATGGACGACCTGCCCGAATACAGCCTGCTGAAGGTCCAGCTTGCCTCCGGCATGTCCCGGGATGCCGCGGCGGCCAATATCCGGCTGGCCATCTCCGGCGGCCAGAACGAGCCGCGCGATGCCATCGCGGGCACGGTCTGGGCGCTTCTGACCCATCCCGCGCAGCTTGCCTTGATCCGCGAGGGCAAGGCGTCGTGGAAGGACGCGTTTGAAGAGTTCAACCGCTGGCAATCGCCCGTCGGCATGGTCCCGCGCGAGGTGACGCGTGACGAAGAGGTCGAGGGCATCGCGGTGCAGGCAGGCGACCGCGTCTTTTTCATGTATTCGGCCGCGAACCGCGATCCGCGGGTGTTCGATAGCCCCGACGACTTCGACATCACACGCAACACGGCGCCCAGCCTGGCCTTTGGCGCAGGCCCGCATTTCTGCGCCGGGGCCGCGGTCAGCCGGGAACTGGTGGCCGAGGTTGCCCTGCCGATGCTGTTCGAGCGGTTCCCCGACCTGCGCCTTGACGGCGATGTCCGGTTTCACGGATGGGCCTTTCGGGGTCCGGTCTCGGTTCGGGTGCGCTGGTAGGGCCTTGATCCACAGGCGCGCGCCCGCTATACGCCCGCGGTGGCCATTGGCCCGATTCATCAAGACCAAGAAACGCCGCGTCCCTCCCACCCTCGCTTCCGGGGAGGTGTTCCGGCCAAGGAGAAGCGACATGAAACTGAATGATCTCCGGGACAATCCCGGCGCAACGAAACGCAAGCAGCGCATCGGTCGCGGTCCGGGTTCGGGCCGGGGCAAGATGGGTGGCCGCGGCATCAAGGGTCAGAAATCCCGTTCGGGTGTGGCCATTGCCGGGTATGAAGGCGGCCAGATGCCGCTGTACCAGCGCCTGCCCAAGCGTGGCTTCAACAAGCCGAACCGCAAATCCTATGCCGTCGTCAACCTGGGCCTGATCCAGAAATTCGTCGACGCGGGCAAGCTGGACGCAGGCAGCATCACCGAAGAAACGCTGGTTTCCTCGGGTCTTGTGCGCCGCAAGCTGGATGGCATCCGCGTGCTGGCCAAGGGCGAGATCAGCGCCGCGCTGACCATCGAGGCGACTGGCGCGTCCAGGGCCGCCATCGACATGGTCGAAAAAGCCGGGGGCTCTCTCAAGGTCACGGCTGCGGCAGCGGCAGAATAACGGCTTGTGGGCGGGCAGTGCCCCGCTTACATGAGCATGAGTTTTCCATGAACGCCGCCGCGGGAAGACACCCGACGGCGGCGTTCGCCTGACAAGAGAGACCCGCATGGTATCCGCTGCAGAGCAAATGGCCGCCAACACAAGCTGGGCGGCGCTTGGCAAAGCCACCGACCTGCGAAACCGCATCCTCTTCACCCTTGGCCTGCTGATCGTCTACCGCATCGGTACCTTCCTGCCCGTGCCGGGCATCGACGGTGGCGCGCTGCGCGAATTCGTGGCCGAGGCAGGGCAGGGGATCGCCGGGATCGTGTCGATGTTCACCGGCGGTGCGCTGGGGCGGATGGGGATCTTTGCCCTGGGGATCATGCCCTATATCTCGGCCTCGATCATCGTGCAGCTTCTGACGGCCATGGTGCCGCAGCTGGAGCAGCTGAAGAAAGAGGGCGAACAGGGCCGCAAGAAGATCAACCAGTACACCCGCTACGGCACGGTTCTGCTGGCGACGTTCCAGGCCTATGGCCTTGCCGCCTCGCTTGAGGCGGGTGATCTGGTGACGGATCCCGGCTGGTATTTCCGCGCGGCCTGCGTGATCACGCTGGTGGGCGGGACGATGTTCCTGATGTGGCTGGGCGAACAGATCACCGCGCGCGGCGTGGGCAACGGCATTTCGCTGATCATCTTTGTCGGCATCATCGCCGAGGTGCCGGCAGCGCTGGCGCAGTTCTTCAGCCAGGGCCGCAGCGGCGCGATCAGCCCCGCGGTGATCATCGGCGTGATGGTGATGGTGGTGGCGGTGATCTCCTTCGTGGTCTTCATGGAGCGGGCGCTGCGAAAGATCACCATCCAGTATCCACGCCGCCAGCAGGGCATGAAGATGACCGAGGCGCAGCAATCGCACCTGCCGGTCAAGGTGAACCCGGCGGGCGTGATCCCGGCGATCTTTGCGTCGTCGCTGCTGCTCTTGCCCATCACGATCAGCACCTTCTCGGGGTCCGATACCGGGCCGATCATGTCGACGATCCTGGCCTATTTCGGCCCGGGTCAGCCGCTCTACCTGCTGTTCTTCGCGGCGATGATCGTGTTCTTTGCCTACTTCTACACGTTCAACGTGTCGTTCAAACCCGATGACGTGGCCGACAATCTCAAGAACCATGGCGGTTTCGTGCCCGGCATCCGGCCCGGCAAGAAGACGGCGGAATACCTGGAATACGTGGTGAACCGCGTGCTTGTGCTGGGTTCGGCCTATCTGGCCGCCGTGTGTCTGCTGCCGGAAATCCTGCGTGCGCAGTTTGCCATCCCGTTCTACTTCGGCGGCACCTCGGTGCTTATCGTGGTAAGTGTGACAATGGATACCATTCAACAGGTCCAGAGCCATCTGCTAGCACACCAGTACGAAAGCCTGATCCAGAAGTCGCAACTGCGCGGCAAGGGCAAGGGACGCAAGAAACGGGGGGCTCCGGCGCGGCGATGAACATCATTCTTCTGGGACCGCCGGGGGCGGGCAAGGGCACGCAGGCACAGATGCTGGTGACCGAGCGCAACATGGTCCAGCTGTCCACCGGCGACATGCTGCGCGCCGCGCGCACGTCGGGCACCGAGATGGGCAAGATCGTGGCCGATGTCATGGACCGGGGCGAGCTTGTCACCGACGAGATCGTCATCGGCCTGATCCGTGAAAAGCTCGAAGCCGGGTCCGAAGGCGGGTTCATCTTTGACGGCTTCCCGCGCACGCTGGCGCAGGCCGACGCGTTGGGCGAGCTGCTGGCCGAGGTGGGCCAGAGCCTTGACAAGGTGATCGAGCTGCGGGTCGACGACGAGGTTCTGGTGGACCGCATCGTCAACCGCGCCAGAGAGGCCGTCGCCGCAGGCGGCACGGCCCGGGCGGATGACAACGCCGAAAGCCTCAAGGTCCGTCTGATGGAATACTACAAGAAGACCTCGCCGCTGATCGGGTATTACCACGCCAAGGGCGATCTGCACGCGGTGGACGGGCTGGGCACCATCGACGCGGTCAAGGCCGAGATCGCCGCCCTGCTGGACGCCTGATCGAAGGGGCTTGACGCCCCTTTCGAATCTTCATACCCACCACCATCTCGACAAGAGAATTGTCTTTGCGGCGCAGAATCCGTTTGCGCGCGATCACCTGACATCTGCCGGCCCCTCGCGGGCCGCGCGTTGTGAAAAAAGGGCCTGGCATCACGGGCCCGCAACGAAAGGACCATCCACGTGGCACGTATTGCCGGCGTCAACATCCCCACCGCGAAACGGGTGCCCATCGCACTCACCTATATCCACGGCATCGGACCGGCCATCGCAAAGGAAATCTGCGAAGCCGTGAACATCGACGTCAGCCGCCGTGTGAACGAACTGTCCGACGCCGAAGTTCTGGCGATGCGCGAATACATCGACGCGAACCTGACCGTCGAAGGTGACCTGCGCCGCGACACGCAGATGAACATCAAGCGCCTGATGGACCTTGGCTGCTATCGCGGTCTGCGCCATCGCCGCAACCTCCCCGTCCGCGGTCAGCGGACCCACACCAACGCGCGCACGCGCAAGGGCCCCGCAAAGCCCATCGCCGGCAAGAAGAAGTAAGGGGAGAGCAGCGATATGGCACGCGATACCCGCCGCGGTGGCGGAAAGAAGAAGGTTTCCAAGAACATTGCCGCCGGTGTGGCGCATGTGAACTCGACCTTCAACAACACCAAGATCCTGATCTCGGACGTGCAGGGCAACGCGATCTCGTGGTCGTCGGCCGGCACCATGGGCTTCAAGGGCTCGCGCAAGTCGACGCCCTACGCCGCGCAGCTGGCGGCTGAGGACGCCGGCAAGAAGGCGCAGGAACACGGCGTCAAGACGCTTGAGGTCGAGGTGCAGGGCCCCGGCTCGGGCCGCGAATCGGCGCTGCGTGCGCTGGCGGCCGTGGGCTTCAACATCACGTCGATCCGCGACGTGACTCCGATCGCCCATAATGGCTGCCGCCCGCCAAAGCGCCGCCGGGTCTGATCCAGTTTCTGTTTCGTCGAGGCCGTGGCGTTCCGCGCACGGCCTCGATTCGTCGTTTTAACCTCGGGCGTCTGCCCTTTTTGGACATGGAGGGCAGGCAAGAATGGAGGGACGCATGATCCACAAGAACTGGGCCGAACTGATCAAGCCGACACAGCTTGACGTCAAGCCGGGCGCCGATCCGTCGCGCACCGCCACCGTTATCGCCGAACCGCTGGAACGCGGCTTCGGCCTGACGCTGGGCAACGCGCTGCGCCGCGTGCTGCTGTCGAGCCTGCAGGGCGCGGCCATCACCAGCGTGCAGATCGACAACGTGCTGCACGAGTTCTCGTCGGTGGCCGGGGTGCGTGAAGACGTCACCGACATCATCCTGAACCTCAAGCAGGTCTCGCTGCGCATGGAGGTCGAGGGCCCCAAGCGTCTGGCGATCAATGCCAAGGGCCCGGGCGTCGTGAAGGCAGGGGATATCAGTGAAAGCTCGGGTATCGAGATCCTGAACCGCGACCACGTGATCTGCCACCTCGACGAGGGAGCAGAGGTCTACATGGAGCTGACGGTGAACACCGGCAAGGGCTATGTCTCGGCGGACAAGAACAAGCCCGAGGATGCGCCCATCGGCCTGATCCCGATCGACGCGATCTATTCGCCGGTCAAGAAGGTCGCCTATGACGTCCAGCCCACCCGTGAAGGCCAGGTGCTGGACTATGACAAGCTGACCATGAAGGTGGAAACCGACGGCTCGATCACGCCCGAGGACGCGGTGGCCTATGCCGCGCGCATCCTGCAGGATCAGCTGTCGATCTTCGTCAACTTCGACGAGCCGGAATCGGCCTCCCGCCAGGAAGACGATGACGGGCTGGAGTTCAACCCGCTGCTGCTGAAGAAGGTGGACGAACTGGAGCTTTCGGTCCGTTCGGCCAACTGCCTGAAGAACGACAACATCGTCTATATCGGCGACCTGATCCAGAAGACCGAAGCCGAGATGCTGCGCACCCCGAACTTTGGCCGCAAGTCGCTGAACGAGATCAAGGAAGTGCTGTCGGGCATGGGTCTGCATCTGGGCATGGATGTCGAGGACTGGCCGCCGGACAATATCGAGGATCTGGCCAAGAAGCTGGAAGACAACTTCTGACCGGTGCGGTGCGCTGATGCGCACCCTACCTCAGGGAATCGCCGTAGGGTGCGCTACAGCGCAACTTCCGTGGGTCAAGGGCAAGCGCCCCAAGGTGAGCACCTGACACGCATCGGGTGCCGGACAAAGCAAAACCGCCGGTAGACGGCACATATGGAGTAAGACAGATGCGTCACGCAAAAGGCTATCGCCGCCTCAACCGCACCCATGAGCACCGCAAGGCGCTGTGGGCGAACATGGCCGGCTCGCTCATCGAACACGAACAGATCAAGACCACCCTGCCCAAGGCCAAGGAACTCAAGCGGATCGTCGACAAGCTGATCACGCTGGGCAAGCGTGGCGACCTGCACGCCCGCCGCCAGGCGGCCGCTCAGCTGAACGAAGACAAGGACGTCGTCAAGCTCTTCGAGGTGCTGGGCCCGCGTTATGCGGACCGTCCGGGCGGCTATACCCGTGTGCTGAAGGCGGGCTTCCGCTATGGCGACATGGCACCCATGGCGATCATCGAACTGGTGGACCGCGACGTTGCCGCCAAGGGCGCGGCCGACAAGGCCCGGCTGGAAGCCGCCGAAGCCGAAGACTGATCCCGCGCCGCCACGCACGGACCCGGCCCCGCCCGACAGGCGGGGCTTTTTCTTTGCCCGGGGTTGACAGGGCGGCCGCCTTTGCCGCACCGTCGGGCCATGACCCGCACCTATGCCGCATTTTGGTATTTCTATCGCTCGAGCCATATGGCGGCGGGAGGGGTTTGCGCGTTCTGACAAGACGCAAGAACGAGACACCAAACCGAACCGCCCCAGAGGCGGTTTTTTCATGTCTGCCGCAGCTGGGGCCCGCATCCAGGATCCCCGGAAATGACCCTCACCACCGACAATCTTCGCGTTCAGACCGTACAGGAACTGATCGCCCCCAACGCTCTCAAATCCACGCTGGCACCGTCCGAACGAGCGCTGCAGACCGTGCAGGACGCCCGTCTGGCGATCCAGCGCATCCTGTCAGGGCAGGATGACCGCCTGATCGCCATCGTCGGCCCCTGTTCGATCCACGATCCCGACGCCGCGCTGGACTATGCACGCCGTCTGCTGCCGCTGCGCGCCGCGCTGGGCGACCGGATGGAGATCGTGATGCGGGTCTATTTCGAAAAGCCGCGCACGATTGGCGGCTGGAAAGGGTTGATCAACGATCCCGGTCTTGATGCCACGTTCCGCATCAATGACGGGCTGCACGCCGCCCGCAAGCTGCTTATCGACCTCAACGATATGGGGATGCCCGCCGCCACCGAATTCCTCGACACCGCTGTGCCGCAATACGTGGCCGACCTGGTCGCCTGGGCCGCCATCGGCGCGCGCACCAGCGAAAGCCAGATCCACCGCGAGATGGCCTCGGGTCTCAGTTGCCCGGTGGGGTTCAAGAACGGCACGCGGGGCAACATCCAGATCGCGGTGGATGCCGTGCGCTCGGCCGCGCGCCCGCATCACTTCATGGGGCTCAGCGACGATGGCCAGGCCGCGGTGATCGGCACGCAGGGCAACGCCGATTGCCACATCATCCTGCGCGGCGGGGCCGGCAGCAATTACGACGGTGCCTCGGTCGATGCCGCCTGCGATCTGTGCACCACCGACGGGATCACGCCGCAGGTGATGATCGATGTTAGCCACGCCAACAGCGGCAAGTCGCCGGAGCGGCAGCCCGACGTGCTGGAATTCGTTGGCGGCCAGATCGCGCGCGGCGATCACCGGATCATGGGCGTGATGGTGGAAAGCCATCTGGTGGGCGGTCGGCAAGACCTGGGTGCCGGGCCATTGGTCTATGGCCAGTCGGTCACCGATGGCTGCCTCGGCTGGGCGGAAACCGAAGCCGCGCTGCATCTGCTGGCGCAGGACGTGGCCCAGCGCCGTCGCCGAAGCCTGCAGCGCGCCAGCTGACATGGGCGAGACGGCGGGCATGGCTTGCATGCCCGCCTGTCGCGCAGCATATGCTGGGGAACACCGCAAGGAGAGACCCCATGATCCGCATCCTGCTGCTTGTGTTGTGCGTCTGGCCGGTGGCGAGCCTGGCCGAACCTCGGGTGCCGCAAAGCCAGACCGAGATCTCGCTCAGCTTCGCCCCACTGGTGCGCGAGGCCGCGCCGGCGGTGGTCAACATCTACGCTCGCCGGGTGGTGCAGACCCGCAGCCCCTTTGCCGACGACCCGTTCTTTCGGGATTTCTTTCGCGACTTCCGGTCGCGGCCCCGGGTGCAGAACTCGCTTGGGTCAGGCGTGATCCTGTCCTCCGACGGGATCGTGGTGTCGAACTACCATGTTGTCGGCCAGGCCACCGACATCCGTGTCGTGCTGAACGACCGGCGCGAATATTCGGCCCGCGTGCTTCTGGGGGACGAGGAAAGCGATCTGGCCATCCTGCAGCTGGAGGGGGCTGCGGACATGCCGCATCTGGCATTGCGCGACAGCGACACGGTCGAGGTGGGCGAACTGGTGCTGGCCATCGGCAACCCGTTCGGCGTGGGGCAGACCGTGTCGTCGGGCATCGTGTCGGGGCTGGCGCGGTCGGGCACGGCCACGGGCAATGCGCGCGGCTATTTCATCCAGACCGACGCGCCGATCAATCCGGGCAATTCCGGCGGCGCGCTGATCGACGTGGCCGGGCGGCTGATCGGGGTGAACACCTCGATCCTGACGCGGTCGGGCGGCTCCAACGGGATCGGCTTTGCCATCCCCTCGGCGCTGGTGGCGGAATTCGTGCGTCAGGCCAAGGCGGGCAACACGCGGTTCGAACGGCCCTGGGCGGGGATGACCGGGCAACCGGTGGACGCGGCCCTGTCCGAAGGGTTGGGGCTTGGCCTGCCCGGCGGCGTGGTGATCGTCGACCTGCATCCCGCAAGCCCCTTTGCGGCGGCCGGGTTGCAGGTGGGGGATGTGATCCTCGATGTGGATGGCGCGCCCGTCAACACGCCGGCCGAGGCGCTGTTCCGCATGTCGGTGCGCGGCATCGGGGCAGAGGCCCGGGTGCGCTATGCGCGCGACGGCCAGGAGGCCGAGGCACAGGTCGCCATGATCGCTGCCCCGGACCGTCCCGACCGGCAGGACACGGTGCTGAGCGACCGCGATGTTCTGGCCGGGCTGCGCATCGCCCGGCTGAATCCTGCGCTGATCGCCGAGCTGAACCTGCCGCTGAGTGCCGAAGGGATCGTGGTGCTGGACCTGGGCGCCTTTGGTGGCCGCGTCGGGCTGCAGGTGGGGGACATCGTGCTGGGCGTCAACGGCGTGCCTCTGGAAGAGCCGCGGGCGTTGGGCCCGCTCTTGCGCCGCGCCGCGCCGCGCGTCCAGTTGCAGATCCTGCGCGGCAACAGCCGGGTTTCCCTGCGGTTCCGGGTCTGAACATGGCTGATCTCTTTGACACCGCGCCCGAGGCCGATCCCACCGCCCGTCCGCTTGCCGACCGGCTGCGGCCGCAAAAGCTGGACGAGGTGATCGGCCAGGCGCAGGTGCTGGGGCCGGACGCGCCGCTTTCGGTGATGCTGAAGGCGGGCAGCCTGGGCTCGGTGATCTTCTGGGGGCCGCCGGGTGTGGGCAAGACCACCATCGCGCGGCTTCTGGCCGACGCCACCGACCGGCATTTCGTCCAGATCAGCGCGATTTTCTCCGGCGTGGCCGAGCTGCGCAAGGTCTTTGACGCGGCAAGGCTGCGCCTCCGGCAGGGGCAGGGCACGCTGCTTTTCGTCGACGAGATCCACCGTTTCAACAAGGCGCAGCAGGACGGGTTCCTGCCGCATATGGAGGACGGGACGATCCTGCTGGTGGGGGCGACCACCGAGAACCCGTCTTTCGAGTTGAACGCCGCACTTCTCAGCCGAGCGCAGGTGCTGGTGCTGGAGCGGCTGTCGCTGGCGGATCTGGAGGGCCTCGTTCTGCGGGCGGAAGGTGCGCTGAAGCGCACCCTACCTCTGGACGCTCGGGCGCGCGCGGCTCTGCTGGACATGGCCGATGGCGACGGGCGGGCCTGCCTGAACCTCGTGGAACAGGTGATGTCCTGGCAGGTCGACGGCACGCTTGACTCCGACGCCCTGACGGCGCGGCTGATGAAGCGCGCGGCGCAATACGACAAGTCCGGCGACGGGCATTACAACCTGATCTCGGCCCTGCACAAATCGGTGCGCGGATCGGACCCGGATGCCGCGCTTTACTGGTTCACCCGGATGCTGGAGGCGGGCGAAGATCCCCGCTTCCTTGCACGCCGGATCACGCGGATGGCGGTCGAGGATATCGGTCTTGCCGACCCGCAGGCGCAGGCGGTCTGCCTGCAAGGCTGGCAGACCTTCGAGCGGCTGGGCTCGCCCGAGGGCGAACTGGCCCTCGCGCAGGCGCTTGTCTACATTGCGCTCGCCCCGAAGTCGAACGCCGTCTACACAGCCTACAAGGCTGCGCGGGCGGCGGCCAGACAGACCGGATCGCTGATGCCGCCCAAGCACATCCTGAACGCCCCGACCCGGCTGATGAAGGAACAGGGCTATGGCAAGGGCTATGCCTATGACCACGATGCCGAGGACGGGTTCAGCGGGCAGGACTACTTTCCCGACGGCATGGACCGCGCCCGGTTCTACGATCCGGTGGATCGCGGGTTCGAGCGCGACATGCGCAAGCGTGTGGAGTATTTCGCAAAGCTTCGGGACAAGCGCAATTCCTAGCGAGGCCGCCCGGCAGGGCGGATGAGCGGCGCTTGACAAGGCGCGGGCACGGCGTCATCCCGCGCGCATGACCCTGCTGCATGTCGCCGCCGGAGGCGCGCTTGGTGCCGTCCTGCGATACCTCTTTGCCCTGTCCGTGACCTTTCCCTACGCGACCGTGATCGTGAACGTGGTGGGAAGCTTCGTCATGGGTGTGGCCTTTGTCCTTCTGGCCGAGACCGCCGTTGCGGGCGGCGAGCGCTGGCAGCCGCTGGTGATGACCGGCCTTCTGGGCGGGTTCACCACCTTTTCGGCCTTCTCACTCGACACGCTGAAACTGGTGCAGGCAGACCAGGGCCTCGCTGCGGCGGCCTATGTGTTTGGCACGGTGCTGGCCTGCCTTGCGGCGGTGGCCCTGGGCGTCGCCCTGACAAGGAGCCTGACATGAGCCGCGTTCAAACCATTACGGTCGGTCCGGGCGATGGCGACCAGCGGCTCGACCGTTGGCTGAAACGGCTGTTCCCGCATGTTGCGCAAGGCCGTATCGAAAAAATGTGCCGCAAGGGCGATCTGCGCGTGGACGGTGGCCGGGTCAAGGCCTCGACCCGGCTGGAGGTCGGCCAGCAGGTGCGCATCCCGCCTTTGCCCGAACCGGGGCAGGTGGAGGCCGCGCCGAAACCAAGGGTCGGCGAGGCCGATGCGCGGCTGATCCGCGACGCGGTGATCTGGCAGGACGATCACATCATCGCCCTCAACAAGCCCCCCGGCCTCGCCACGCAGGGCGGCAGCGGGCAGACGCGTCATGTGGACGGCCTTGCCGAGGCGTTGACCTTTGGCAAGGACGACAAGCCGCGGCTGGTGCACCGGCTCGACAAGGACACCTCGGGCGTCCTGCTCCTGGCGCGCTCGCGCGAGGTGGCGGCGGGGCTGACCGCGGCGATTCGGCACAAGGCCACGCGCAAGATCTACTGGGCGCTCGTGGCCGGTGTGCCCACGCCCTATCTGGGCGAAATCCGCTATGGTCTGGTCAAGGCGCCCGGTCACGGGCGCGGTGGCGAGGGCGAAAAGATGCGCTGCGTGCACCCGCGCGAGGTAGACGAGACCGAGGGCGCAAAACGCGCGCACACCCTCTACGCCACGCTCTACCGCGTCGCCAGCCGCGCCGCCTGGGTGGCGATGGAGCCGATCACCGGCCGCACCCACCAGCTGCGCGCGCACATGGCCGAGATCGGCCATCCCATCATCGGCGACGGCAAATACGGCGGCTCGGGGCAGGAGAACCTGGGCGATGGCTGGGGCGCGCAGCTGGGTGGTGTGATCTCGAAAAAGCTGCACCTGCATGCCCGCCTGATGGCCTTTGAACACCCCGTCACACGCAAGCCCGTCAAGATCACCGCGCCCTTGCCCGCCCATATGGCCGCCAGTTGGGAGACCCTGGGCTGGGAAGAGGATTTCGCCGACGAAGACCCGTTCGAGAGCCTGCTGTGACCGATCTGCGCCTCGTGATCTTCGATGTCGACGGGACCCTGGTGGACAGCCAGGGCGATATCCTTGCCGCCATGAGCGCCGCGTTCGACAGGGCCGGGCGGCCCGCGCCTGCGCGCGAAGACGTGCTGGCCATCGTCGGCCTGTCCCTGTCCGAAGCGATGCGCCAGCTGGCCCCCGAGGCCGACCGCGACACGCGCCGCGCCATGGTTGCCCGCTACAAGGAAACCTATGCCAGCCTGCGCGCAGAAGGCGGCGTGGCCGTGTCCTCACCGCTATACCCGCATGTGCGGGGCGTGCTGGAGGCGCTGCATGCCGAGCCGGAAACGCTGCTGGGCGTCGCCACCGGCAAATCGCGGCGCGGCCTCGACACGTTGGTCGACGGGCACGACCTGCGCCGGCTTTTCGTCACGCTGCAATGCGCCGACGATCACCCGTCGAAACCGCATCCGGCGATGCTGCGCGCCGCCCTGTCCGACACCGGCGTCGAGGCCGCACGCGCGGTGATGGTGGGCGACACCAGCTATGACATGGAGATGGCCCGCGCCGCGGGCCTTCTGGCCATCGGCGTCAGCTGGGGCTATCACCCGCGCGACCGGCTGGGTGACGCACATCTTGTGATCGACGATATCCGCCTTCTGCCGGGGCTGTTGCAGCAGATATGGGATCAGACGGGATGAGCGAATGGGCGATGCGGCGGTTCTGGACCAGGGCCGAGGTGGCCGAGGCCGACACCGGCTTTACGGTCACGCTGGACGGGCGGTCGGTCAAGACCCCGGCCAAGGCGCTGCTTGCGGTGCCGACCCGCGGGCTGGCCGAAGAAATCGCCGCGGAATGGGCCGCGCAGGTGGAAAAGGTAGACCCGGCCACCATGCCCTTTACCCGAATGTCCAATTCTGCGCTGGACAAGGTCGCGGTCCAGCATGCCGAGGTCGCCGACATGCTGGCAGCCTATGGCGACAGCGATCTGCTGTGCTACCGCGCCGACCATCCCGAAGAACTGGTGTTGCGGCAACAGACCGCCTGGGACCCGATGCTGGATTGGGCCGCCGACGCGCTGGGCGCGCGGCTGGTGCCGCGCACCGGCATCATGCACGCCCCCCAGGACAGGGCCGCGCTTGAGGCGCTTTCGCAAAAGGTACACGCATTAAGCGATTTCGAACTCGCGGCCTTTCACGATCTTGTCTCGCTCACCGGGTCCTTGATCCTGGGATTTGCCGCCATCGCGGAAACAGACCGTCCCGAAGAGATCTGGGCGCTGTCGCGTGTCGACGAAACCTGGCAGGAAGAGCAATGGGGCTTCGACGAAGAAGCACGCGATATCGCGGAGTTGAAGCGGCAGGCGTTTGTGCACGCGTTCCGTTTCCACGGCCTTGCAACTGGTAAACAGGTTTAGGAAATACCGCTTTCTTTCTCACCGACCTGCCAAAAATCGCGCCTGTTTTCCGGGCAAGTCGGGTTGACCTCGTCCAAAGATTGCTAGCATTCTTTGACACGCAGAAGGGGCATGGCCCTTCTACGCTTGTAGCCGCCCGGCCCCGGGCGGGGAATCCGCCGAAGTGCGGAACAACAGGAAGAGGTAAAGATGAAAACCACTCTTATGCTCGGCGCAATGACCGTGGCCGGCCTTGCGGCTGGTGCGGCTGCTGCTGCCACTCTCGATGACGTCAAGGCACGCGGCAAGCTGAACTGCGGCGTGACCACCGGTCTGGTGGGCTTTGCTGCTCCGGATGCCGATGGTGAATGGCAGGGCTTTGACGTCGGCGTCTGCCGCGCCGTGGCCGCCGCCGTTCTGGGTGACGCGAGCGCCGTCGAATTCGTCCCGACCACCGGCAAGACCCGTTTCACGGCGCTGGCCTCGGGCGAGATCGACTTGCTGGCCCGCAACACCACCTGGACCTTCAGCCGCGATGTCGACCTGAAGTTCGAATTCGTGGGCATCAACTACTATGACGGCCAGGGCTTCATGGTTCCCAAGGAACTGGGCGTGTCCTCGGCCAAGGAACTCGACGGCGCCACCGTCTGCATCCAGACCGGCACCACGACCGAGCTGAACCTGGCGGATTTCTTCCGCACCAACAACATCAGCTACGAGCCGGTTCCGATCGAAACCAACGCCGAAGCGCAGCCGCTCTACCTGGAAGGTGCTTGCGACGTCTACACCACCGACGCCTCGGGCCTGGCCGCGACCCGCGCCGCGTTCGAGAACCCCGGTGATCACGTCGTCCTGCCGGAAATCATCTCGAAAGAGCCGCTGGGCCCGCTGGTCCGCCATGGCGACAATGACTGGGGCGACATCGCGCGCTGGACCCTGAACGCGCTGATCGCAGCCGAAGAACTCGGTGTGACCTCGGCCAATATCGACGAACTGGCCGCCGGCACCAACAACCCGGAAATCAATCGTCTTCTGGGCACCGAAGGCACCCTGGGCGAAATGCTGGGCCTGGACGCCCAGTGGGCCGTGCGCGCCATCAAGGCCGGCGGCAACTATGGCGAACTGTTCGAAAAGAACATCGGCGAAAACACCCCGATCGGCCTGGCGCGCGGCCTGAACGCGCAGTGGACCGATGGCGGCCTGCTCTACAGCCCGCCGTTCCGTTGATCCGATTAGGAAAGGGCGCGGTCACACCGCGCCCTTTTGCTATCCCGAAACAACAATAAGCGCCGTCGCCGGGCAACAGACACGGAGAGCGTGCGGAGCCCCGGTGCACATGGCCCAACAGGGAAATCCGTATGTCGACCCTCTCCGACCCTCCGGCGGAGTCGTTCCAGCTGTCGCAGCTGTTGAATGACACGAGATACCGCTCTTACACATTCCAGTTCATCGCGCTGATCCTGCTGATCCTGGCCATGGCCTGGCTGGGATACAATCTGGCGCAGAACCTTGCCGCCGCGGGCCTGAACATCAGCTACGAGTTCCTCGGAGAGCCCGCCGGCTACGACATCAACCAGCGCCTGATCGAGTATGACAGCCAGTCCACACATTGGCGCGCGGCCATCGTGGGCGTGCTGAACACCCTGCTTGTGGCGGTTCTGGGCTGTTTCATGGCCACGGTCATCGGGGTTGTCGTCGGCGTGCTGCGCCTGTCCAAGAACTGGCTGGTCAGCAAGATCATGGCCATCTATGTCGAGATCTTCCGCAACGTGCCGGTACTGATCTGGATCCTGATCATCATGGCGGTGTTCGTGGCGATCCTGCCGCAGCCGCGCGATTTCCGCGGCGACGATCCCGCCGCCAGCATGGTTCTTGACCTGTTTGCCTTCACCGGGCGCGGCTTTTACCTGCCCCGCCCCTATTTCACCGTGGAATGGGCCAGCGGCGGCACCGGCTGGCTGGTGGTTCTGGCGGTGCTTGTCGGCAGCTTCTTCGGTGCGCGCGCGCTGGCGAAATGGGCGACGGCCACGCAAGAGGCAACGGGCCAGCGCCCGACCACCTGGTATTTCACCCTTGGCATCTGGTTCGTGCCGCTGGCCTTCGTGCTGCTGGTGATGGGGCTGGCCTGGGACATTCCGGCGCTGAAGGGCTTCAACTTCCAGGGCGGCATCTTCATGCGCAACTCGCTGATTGCGCTGACCTTCGCGCTGGCCATCTACACCGCGGCCTTCATCGCTGAAAACGTCCGCGCGGGGATCCTCGCGATCTCGAAGGGCCAGACCGAAGCGGCGGCCTCGTTGGGGCTGCGGCCGAACCGGATCATGAACCTTGTGATCCTGCCGCAGGCGCTGCGGGTGATCATCCCGCCGCTGATCTCGCAATACCTGAACCTGACCAAGAACTCCTCGCTCGCCATCGCGGTGGGGTATATGGACCTGACTGGCACGCTGGGCGGCATCACGCTGAACCAGACCGGCCGCGCCATCGAGGCGGTGCTGCTGCTGATGCTGTTCTACCTGACGATCAGCCTGTCGATCTCGTTCATCATGAACATCTACAACAACTCCGTGAAGCTGAAGGAGCGCTGAGCCATGGCCGACAAATCCATCGCCTTCGTGCGCACCGAGATGCTGCCGCAACAGGCCCCGCCGGCCTCGCAAAGCGGCGTGATCAAATGGGTGCGCGAGAACCTGTTTCCCGATGTTCTGAACTCGATCCTGACCCTGGTCGCGCTCTACTTCATCTACAAGATCGTGGCCGGGGCGTGGCCGTGGCTTTCCAACGGCATCTGGACGACCTCTTCGCTGGCCGAGTGCCGCGAAATCCTTGATGGCGCGACGGGGGGCTGCTTTTCGGTCCTGACGGAACGCTGGAACCAGCTGCTGTTCGGCTTCACCTACCCGACCGAGGAATACTGGCGTCCCACGCTGGCCTTTGTCCTGCTGTTCGTGGCCGCCGCGCCGCTGCTCTTTGCCATGTATGTGCCGCGGCAGGTGCTGTACTTTACCGCACTGTACCCCTTCCTCGCCTACTGGCTGATCTGGGGCGGCACCATCCTGATCCCCATCGTGGCCATTGCCGGGTTCGTGGTGGGCTATCTCGCCTTCACCCGGGTCGAGCGGCAAAGCTTTGCCATGGGGCTGCTCGCGGCCGTGGTGGCGGCGGCGCTGACCTGGTGGATCGGCGGATTTGTCAGCGGAGCGCTGTCGGGCTTCGTCGCTCTGCCCGAGGTGCCCAGCCGCGACATCGGCGGGTTCATGCTGAACTTCATCCTGGGTGTGGTCTGCGTGTCGCTGTCGTTGCCACTGGGCATCGTGCTGGCGCTGGGGCGACAATCGGACATGCCGATCATCCGCATCATCTGCGTGGTGTTCATCGAGTTCATCCGCGGCGTGCCGCTGATCACGCTGCTGTTCGTCGCGAACGTGGTGCTGGCCTATTTCCTGCCTCCGGGCACGAATTTCGACCTGATCCTGCGGGTGATCATCATGATCACGCTGTTCTCGGCCGCCTACATCGCCGAGGTGATCCGCGGGGGCCTTGCCGCCCTGCCGCGCGGTCAATACGAGGCAGCGGACAGTCTGGGCCTCGATTATGCACAGTCCATGCGGCTGATCATCATGCCGCAGGCGCTCAAGATCTCGATCCCCGGCATCGTGAACGTGGCGGTGGGGCTGTTCAAGGACACCACACTGGTCTCGGTCATCTCGATGTTCGACCTCGTGGGCATGATCCGCGGGCCGATCCTGGCCTCGACCGAATGGAACGGTGTCTATTGGGAGCTTTGGGGCTTTGCCATCCTGATGTTCTTCCCGATCTGCTACGGCATCTCGCAGTACTCACAATGGCTCGAGCGGCAGCTCGCCACAGACCATCGCTAAGGAGACCACCCCATGAACGAAGTTCTCCCCGAAACGCACAACGTGGAAATGACCGTCTCGGACGAGGTGGCGATCCAGATCGAGGCGATGAACAAGTGGTACGGCACGTTCCACGTGCTGCGCGACATCAACCTGACGGTCTATGCCGGCGAACGCATCGTCATCGCGGGCCCGTCCGGGTCGGGCAAGTCCACGCTGATCCGCTGCATCAACGCGCTGGAAGAGCACCAGAAGGGCCGGATCGAGGTGGACGGGACGCTGCTGTCCTCGGACATCAAGAACATCGACCGCATCCGGTCCGAGGTTGGCATGGTGTTCCAGCACTTCAACCTGTTCCCGCATCTGACCATTCTTGAAAACTGCACGCTGGCCCCGATCTGGGTGCGCAAGGTGCCCAAGCGCGAAGCCGAGGAAACGGCGATGCATTTCCTGGAAAAGGTGAAGATCCCCGAACAAGCGAACAAATATCCCGGCCAGCTGTCGGGGGGTCAGCAGCAGCGTGTGGCGATTGCCCGCTCGCTCTGCATGCGCCCGCGGATCATGCTGTTCGACGAGCCGACCTCGGCGCTGGACCCGGAGATGATCAAGGAAGTGCTGGATACCATGGTGTCACTGGCCGAGGAAGGCATGACCATGCTCTGCGTGACGCACGAGATGGGCTTTGCCCGGCAGGTGGCGAACCGTGTGATCTTCATGGACCAGGGCCAGATCGTGGAGCAGAACGAACCCGAAGAGTTCTTCCTGAACCCGCAGAACGAACGCACCAAGCTGTTCCTGAGCCAGATCCTGGGGCACTGAGCCCGGCGGCGCGGCCTATTTCTGCATCAGTTCGCGCGGTACCACGAAATCGACGACCTGCCCGTTCCCGACGGGCAGGTCGTGCCATGTCTGGCTGTCGAAATCCACGATCAGGGTCGCCCCGGTGGGATAGTCGGCAAAACGGGGATGGTCGGGGGCGATGGCGGGCAGCATCGCGGCGCATTCGGCAATGCCGGGATTGTGGCCGATCATCAGAACGCTGTCGCCCGCGGCATCGCCCAGCACATCCAGCATGGTCCCGGGTTCGGCGTGGTACAGCGCGGGCACAAGGCACATGGGCGCGTCCATCTCCAGCCCCTCCCAGGTTTCGCGTGTGCGCCGCGCGGCCGAAACCAGCGCCTCGTCCGGCAGGTGGCCGCGGGCCTTCAGCCACCGCCCCAGCAGCCGCGCGCTGCGCTGGCCGCGCAGGTTCAGCGGGCGGTCGATGTCCGGTTCGGAAAACGCCCAGTCGGACTTGGCGTGGCGCATCAGGATCAGGCGTTTCATGCCGGCTGCGTACCCAGAAACGCCGACATGTGAAAGGCGGATTGTTCCGTGCGGCGGCCAAAGCCCTGGCTGACCGGGCAGGCGCGTCGCACCAGGCATCCGTTCCTGCACTCCGCCCCGGCGGGTGTGGCCAGATGCGCCTTGCAGGCAGGTACGTCATAGTCATGACCGGCGCCCAGCGCGCCGACGGGGCAGGCCGTCAGGCACGGGGCCGGACAGTCGATGCAGGGCGAGGCCGCGGGCCGGGGCAGGTCCAGCCGTCGGGGCAGGGCCACCGCGCCGCGATAGCTGATGAACAGGCCTGCCGAGTTGTGCACCAGAAGCCCCACCGGCGAGGCATGAGCGGTGCCCGCCCGCGTGGCCCAGCGCAGAAAGGGCCGCCAGGGCGGGCCGCCAAAGGGAAACAGCGCACTCCCGCCCCAGTCTGCGGCCAGCCCGCCGACAACGCGTTCCGACCAGCGGTTCATCGGGTCGGGCAGGCCGTCTCGGTATTCGTCGGACCCGGTGAACAGCGCCCAGAAATCCGGCTCGTCCGGCCCCAGCAAGACCAGCGTGCCGCAGCCCTCCGGCGCGTCGTCCGCTGCTTCGGGGTGAAACGCGCCGCGCACCGCCAGACCGACCGCGCGCGCCTCTGGCGCCAGGGCGTCGGGTGTCACGCCCGCGCCGCGCGGATCAGCGAGCCGGAGCCATGTTCGGTGAACAGTTCCAGCAGGCAGGCATTCGGCACGCGCCCGTCGATGATCACGACGCCGCGAACGCCGTCCTCGATGGCCTTCAGCGCGGTTTCCGTCTTGGGGATCATGCCGCCGGCGATGACACCCTCGTCGGTCATGCGGCGGACCTCGTCCGGGGTCAGTTCGGTCACCACCTCACCCGCCGCGTTCTTGACGCCCTGCACGTCGGTCAGAAGCAGCAGGCGGTCCGCCTTCAGCGCCCCGGCAATCGCCCCGGCGGCGGTGTCGCCATTGACGTTGAACGTCTCGCCCGGCTGCATGCCCGTGGCCACGGGGGCCACCACCGGGATGATGCCCGCGTCGAACAGATCGCGCAGCACCTGGACGTTCATCTCGACCGGGCGGCCGACAAAGCCCAGTTCGGGATCGTCGGGCTCGCACACCATCAGGTCGTCATCCTTGCCCGACAGCCCCACGGCGCGGCCGCCTTCGTCCATGATCGCCTGCACGATGCGCTTGTTCACCAGCCCGGTCAGCACCATCTCGACCACCTCGACGGTGGCCTGATCGGTGACCCGCTTGCCGCGGACAAAACGGCTTTCGATGCCCAGACGGCCCAGCAGATCGTTGATCATCGGACCGCCGCCATGCACCACCACCGGGTTCACGCCGACCTGGCGCATCAGCACGATGTCGCGGGCAAACTCTGCCATGGCGTCGCCGTCCCCCATGGCGTTGCCGCCGAACTTCACCACGACAATCGCGCCGGCATAGCGCTGCAGATAGGGCAGGGCCTCGGAAAGGGTGCGGGCGGTGGCGATCCAGTCTCTGTTCATGGTCCGTGTTTTCATTTTCTGTCTCCGGGGCGGTCCGCGCCACCTTGCCCCGCGCCGCGCCGGATTTCTAGGCGAGTCCCGCGATGATCGCGCGCAGGGTGCCGATGCCATCGCCCTTTTCGCTGCTGGTCACCACCAGTTCGGGATAGGCCGCCGGGTGCCTCGCCAGCGCGCCGCGCACCTGGGCCAGCGTGTCGTCCATGTGCTTGCCCTTGATCTTGTCGGCCTTGGTCAGAACCACCTGGAAGGTCACGGCGGCGCGGTCCAGCAGGGTCAGGATCTCTTCGTCCACCTTCTTGACGCCGTGGCGGCTGTCGATCAGCACGAAGGCCCGGCGCAGGGTGGCGCGGCCCGACAGGTACTGCTTGAGCAGCGCCTGCCAGCGGGCGACCACCGCCACCGGCGCATTGGCAAAGCCATATCCGGGCAGGTCGACGATGTAATACCGGTCGGACGCGGTGAAATAGTTGATCTCTTGCGTGCGACCGGGGGTGTTGGAGGCGCGCGCCAGCCCCTTGCGCCCGGTCAGCGCATTGATCAGGCTGGATTTTCCGACATTGGAGCGCCCGGCAAAGCAGACCTCGGGCCGGTCGCCCGGGGGCAGGCCGTCCATGGCCACCACGCCCTTGAGGAAACCCACCTCGCCTGCAAAGAGCTTGCGCCCCGCTTCCAGCGCTGCGTCGTCCGGCGCTTCGGCCAGCGGGAAGGGCAGGGCCGTCACAGCGCGCGCACCTCATCGCCCGGCGCGATGCGGCCGCCGCGCACGACCTCGGCCCGGACCGAGAAATCCCGGTGCTCCCAACTGTCCAGCGCGCCCAGAACATTGGCATCGCGTGTGCCGGTATCGGGGTTGTTGTGCGTGGCGAGGCAACGGTCGGTCCGTTCGCGCGGGATCAGCACGGCTTCGCCCACCTGCACCTCGCGCCCGATCCAGTCGAATTCCTCCCACGGGGCACCGCCGTCGAACCACAGGTTGCCGCGCCAGCGGTGGATCGACAGGGGCTGGCCCAGTCGCTGTTCCACCGCCCGGTGCGAGGACAGGTTGCACAGCGTCACCGACGGAAAGTCGCTGTCGGTAAAGCCGCGGCCCGGGCCGCGCAGCACCCTTGCGGACCGGGCCCGGTTTTCCGGGATGAAATCGCCGGCCCAGTCAATCAGACGCGCGCCTTCGTCGTCGGGACGGAAGACCAGCGGCTCCCTGTCCGGATGGCGCAACGTGACGGTTTCCGTGACCTCGTCCAGCTCCGCCGTGATCGCGGCCAGCATCGGCGCCTTGGATCCGATGGAAAAATGCCGGCACGGCACCCATGTGCTGCCATCGGCGTCCGAGGCATCATGCGCCACCGCCCAGTGACGGTCATAGGGCAGGGTCTGCCCGGCCTGCAGCGTCACCTCCGGCAGGGTTTCGCGGCCATGGCTCTTGACCGGAAAGCGCCAGATGGCGGTGAGGCGGATGGTCATTTCTCCTCCGGCGGCGAACGCTTGAAGCTGGAGAGGATGTTGCCCAGGATATCCGGCTTGTAGCCCTGGCTGCGCATGATCAGGTATTGCTGGGTGAAGGTGATCAGGTTGTTGGCGATCCAGTAGACCACCAGCCCGCTGGCGAACCCGCCCAGCATGAACATGAACACCCAGGGCATCCAGGCAAAGATCATCGCCTGGGTCGGGTCGGTCGGGGCCGGGTTCAGTTTTTGCTGCAGCCACATCGACACGCCCAGCAGCAGCGGCAGGATGCCGATGAAGACCAGTGCCAGGATCGATTGCGGATCGGGCGCGGCCCAGGGCAAGAGGCCGAAGAGGTTGTAGAACGAGGTCGGGTCCGGCGCGCTGAGATCGCTGAACGGGCCCAGCCAGGGCGCGTGGCGCAGTTCCAGCGTGACAAAGATCACCTTGTACAGGCTGAAGAAGATCGGGATCTGCAGAAGGATCGGCAGGCAGCCCGAGGCCGGGTTCACCTTTTCCTTCTTGTAAAGCTCCATCATTTCCTTCTGGAGCTTTTCACGGTCGTCGCCCGCGCGCTCCTTGATCTTTTCCATCTCGGGCTGCAGTTCCTTCATCTTGGCCATCGAGACGTAGGACTTGTAGGCCAGCGGGAACAGCAGGGCCTTGATCAGCAGGGTCAGGCCGATGATGGCCCAGCCCATGTTGCCGATCGCCTGGTTGATGTAGTGCAGGACGGCAAAGATCGGCTTGGTCAGGAAGAAGAACCAGCCCCAGTCGATCGAGTCGAGAAAGCGGTCGACACCGGCGGTCTGGTAGTCGCGGATCGTCT
Organism: Alphaproteobacteria bacterium; assembly: GCA_030425925.1. Taxonomy (GTDB): domain Bacteria; phylum Pseudomonadota; class Alphaproteobacteria; order Rhodobacterales; family Rhodobacteraceae; genus JAUHZO01. The sequence goes on from JAUHZO010000004.1 coordinate 265,876, forward strand.
CCCATTCCTTGGCACCGGCAAACAGCAGGGTTGTGACCTCGGCATTCTGCCCGGCAGCCAGGGTCAGCGTGGGCAGGACCGCTTCGGTCTGGTAGATGTCGCGGCGGTCGTCATATTTGGCGACCTGCTTGAAGGCGTTGCCGGGCTCGGGGATCAGCGTGGCCATCCAGTAATGGTCGGTAAAGCCGATCCAGCCGTTTTCGGCCACCTGGGTCACCTGGGCGCGCGCGCCTTCCGAGGGCACCACCTCGAAATCGGGCATGTCGTCATAGTCGATCTCGGCGAGTTCGCCATCGGCCATGGCGACAACACCCTCGTGAAGGATGAAGAAGTTCTTGAGGTTGTCGGGGATCCCATGCCGCGCCAGCACGCCATAAGGGGCCAGCGACACGGTGTTGCCGGACGGGTTCTCGACACTCTGGCGAATGGTAAACAGATAGTCCCGGTCGACCGCGATCTCGCGGCGGAAGATCAATCCGGCGGGGCTGTCCCAGCGCAGGACCAGCGGGCTGTCGACGCCCAGCGTCTCGCCGCTTTCCAGCTGCCACGCGGTGTTGGCACCGGGCACGTCTTCGAGCGTCAGACCGGCCCCCGGGGCCCAGCCATAAAGCGCATAATAGGGCGAGGCGCTGCCGACCGGATCGAGGAACTGCACGATGGGCGAATCCTCGGGCAGTTCCTCGCGGTAGTCCTTGAGACGCAGATCGTCGATCCGCCCGCCGGTCATCGAGATCGTGCCTTCGAGGCGGGGGGTGTCGATGGTGACCCGCGGCGCCTCGGTGGTGTCGGCCATGACGGGCGCATCGCCGCGCTGCGCGGCCGGTCCGGCCGCGGAGGGTGCGGCGGCCACGTCTGCCCCGGTGGTGGCGTCGGTGGCGGTCACGGCCGGGGCGTTGGGGTCTTCGGCCGGGGGTTCGGGTGGCGGGAACAGGACGAACCACACCAGAATGACCAGGAAGCTGAGCGCTGTCGCGAGGAGCAGGTTCTTGTTCTGATCGTCCATGAACTGGGCCGCTTTCTGCTGTGGAGGTCAAGCCTGGGTTCAACCGATCCGCGCCCCAAAGGTCAAGCGGATTCCGGGGCTCGCAGGGCGGCGCGCGGTCCTGCGCCGCAGTCGCCTTACATGGTGCCGCGCCCAAGCTGCCGCGCGCCGGCAATGCGGTCGTCATGCGCGCGTGCCCAGTCGGCCAGTTGCTCGCCCGGCATGGGCCGGGCGATGCCGAAGCCCTGCACGTGGTCGCAGCCCAGCTGCGCCAGAAGCGCGTGTTCCCCAACGCTTTCAACCCCTTCGGCCAGCGTTTCGAGACCCAGACGGTCGGCCATGCCCAGGACGGCGGCCAGCATGCGGCGCTGTTCCTCGTCCCGGTCTATGCGGGTGACAAAGCTGCGGTCGATCTTGAGCCGGTGCACGCGGAACCGCCGCAACGCGGCGATGGAGGCGTTGCCGGTGCCGAAATCGTCCAGATCGATATGGCAGCCCAGTTCCGCAAGAGCCGTGATGTTGCGCGCCACCACGCCTTCGGGGGCGTCGGCAATCACGGTTTCCAGAACCTCGATCCCCAGCCGCGGCGGGGTCAGGCCAAAGCGGTCAAGCTCCCATTCGACCCGCTCCACCAGCTTGGGATCGCGCAGTTCGGCATCCGAAAAGTTCACCGCGACGCGGGGGATGTCCAGCCCCGCCTGGTCCCAGCTGCGCAGCGCCGTCAGGCTGTGGCGCAGGATCACCTGGCCCAGACTGGCCATCTCGCCCGCCTCGTCCAGCGTGCGCAGGAATTGCGCGGGCGGTACGATCCCCCGTTCCGGATGCAGCCAGCGGGCCAGCGCCTCGACCCCACTGACAGTGCCGGTGGACGTGCAGAGCTGGGGCTGGAACCAGGGCTGGATCTGGCCGTTCTGCAGGGCCGCCTTGACCTCGGCCGCAAGGGTTTTCTGCGCGGCATGCGCCTTTCGCATGGTTTCGGTCCAGGCGCGGATGGCCGAGGGGCCGTTGGCGGCGGCCTCGTCCAGCGCGACCTGCGCGGCGTCGAACATGTCGCGCCCCGTGGCACCGTCGGCCAGCCGCTGGCTGCCGCAAAAGCCGATGCTGGCCGAAAGATACCGTGTGGAATCGTCCACGGAGGCCGGTTCTTCCAGCCCGCTTTGCAGGCGGCTGGACAGTTGCAGCAGCGCTTCGAGATCAAGCCGGAGCGACGGCGACATCAGCACGACATAGCGATTGTCACCCAGCCGTGCGGCCACGTCGTCGCGCCTCAGCATGTTGCGCAGGCGCGACAGGGTCAGTTCGCGCATGGCATCCACCGTGGCGGCCCCGGCGCGGCGGGCGATGTCATCTAGCCCGTCGATCTCGATCAGCAGGCAGGCGGTGTGCAGGCTGGCCTCTCGCGCGCGGACCAGCGCCCTGTCGGCCATTGCCAGCGCATGGGTCAGGTTGACGACATCGGCCACCCGTTGCGGCACGTCCAGCCGTGCGGGGGTATCGCCGAAGCCCCCGACCAGAACGAAGACCACCGGCAGGCCCAGAGCGACGAAGATCAGCAGCGCCTCGCCCCCGATCCAGAACGCACCCAGCGCCAGCGCAGGCAGGAAGGCCAGCGCCTGAGGCCCGAACAGCCCGCGGCGCAGGATGTGGCGAAGCGTGGCGAGACGTGCCTTGATGTCGGTGCGCATTGGACTGCCCCTTTCCTTCCGGCGGGGGCAGCCTAGGGCCGGGGCGGTAACCCGACTCTTAACGCGGCACGGGTTTTTCCGTGGCATTCTCCGCGTCTGACTGTCGCACCAGCCCGGCAAAGTCGAACAGGCCCGGGTCGAGCATGTGTGACGGACGGATGTTCATCAGCGCGCGGAACATCACCTGGCGCCGCCCGGGGCTGTTGCGTTCCCACTGGTCGAGAATCGCCTTGACCTGCTGCCGCTGAAGCCCGTCCTGGCTGCCGCACAGATCGCAGGGGATGATGGGATAGTCCATCGCCCGCGCGAACCGGTCGCAATCGGCCTCGGCGACATGGGCCAGCGGGCGGTAGACAAACAGATCGCCCTCTTCGTTCACCAGCTTGGGCGGCATCGTGGCCAGCCGCCCGCCATGGAACAGGTTCATGAAGAACGTCTCGAGGATGTCGTCGCGGTGATGGCCCAGAACCACGGCCGAACACCCCTCTTCACGCGCGATCCGGTAGAGATGCCCGCGCCGGAGCCGGGAACACAGCGCGCAATAGGTGCGCCCCTGCGGCACCTTGTCGACAACCACGGCATAGGTGTTCTGGTACTCGATCCGGTGCGGCACGCCGCGGGCGGCCAGAAACTCGGGCAGCACCGTGGCGGGAAAGCCGGGCTGGCCCTGATCCAGATTGCAGGCCAGAAGGTCCACCGGAAGCAGGCCCCGCCATTTCAGCTCGTACAACACGGCCAGCAGGGTATAGCTGTCCTTGCCGCCGGACAGGCAGACCAGCCAGCGCGCGCCGCGTTCCACCATGCCGTATTGCGCCACCGCCTCGCGCACATTGGCCACGATGCGTTTGCGGAGCTTCTTGAACTCCGTCGTCTTGGGGGCCCCGTGAAACAGCGGGTGGATGTCGTCGCTTTCGTCCAGCATGGCGGGGGTTTAGTCGATCCCTGCGCCAAAGCAAGCGTTGCAAGGCTTGATCATGCCGCCGCCATGGCCAAACTGGCGGCATCCCGCCCGAACCGCCGGATCCCGACATGGACGCGCCCGACCCGCCCCCGCCTTCTGCCAGACCGCCCTTCCTGTTCGGCGTGATCCTGTTCGGGTTCGGGCTGCTGGCCGGCATCCTGCTGGCCTTTTCCGGCTACGGGATCGAGGACAGCGCAGGCCTCGTGGTGACGGTCTTTCTGGCGCTGATCTTCTGCGTCATGCTGCTGTCGGCGCTGCTGGTGCTGTTCCGCAAACCGTTGCTGCGGCAGCTTTTCGGCGTGGCCGAGGCGCAACTGGAGGAACTGGCGGGCCCGCTGGCGCTGGTGGCGGAACGGACCGCGGAACGCGATCCGCCGGGGGCCGTCCGGGCGGCGCGCGACGTGCTCAAGCTCAGCTTTGCGCGCTATGCCTGGCTGTCGGCGCGGCGCTGGATGCTGGCCTCGCTCACCGGGCTGATCGCGGCCATGGCGGCGCTGGCGGGCACCGCGCTGCTGTTCAAGCAGAATCAGCTGATCGAGACGCAGGCCGGGCTGCTGACCGAACAGACCGCGCTGTTCGAACAGCAGGTGGAACTGGCCGAGGCGGCGCGCAACGCCATCCTGGCCGGCGAGATCACCGAGATCGCGGCGCTTCTGGGCGAAGCGCTGGACGAAGCCGGGCTGGCGCGCGGCGACGGGCCGGACGCGATCCCCTATCTCGACAGCCTGCACGACATCGGCCACAGCCTGCGGATGCGGATCATCGCGGCCTCGCGCGGGGCCAAGCCCTACCGCTTTCTGCGGCCGATGATCGTGGCGGCCGACCAGCGCGACCGCCAGCGCGTCGCCGCGGCGCGGCGGCAGGCGGAACTGCCGGATTTCCATTCCGCGATCCGCGACGCCTTTCGCTGGCAGGACCCGCCCGAGACGCTCAGCCTCGTGCCGTCGCCGCTCAGCCCCGAACGCGGGCAGCTGCTCGAGGTGCTGGTGCGGTCCGGGGTCGCCGACCATGCCGCGCTGAACTATTACGGGCTCGACCTGTCCCATGCCTGGGCGGATGACGTCTATCTGCTGGGCACCGTGATGCAGGGCGCGGCGCTGAGCTATGCCAGCCTGCGTCGCGGACAGCTGATCGAAACCGATCTGCGCGGGGCCACGCTGGACAATGCCGACCTGACCCGCGCCTTCATCTCGCGCGCGCTGTTCTCGACCCTGACCGGCGAAGTCGCCCGTGGACCTTATGCTGCACTGGGCTACACACCGCAGACCTCGCTGGTGGGCACGCGCTTTGCCGAAGCCGCGCTGCGGCAGGTGGCGCTGACGGGCGCGCAGGCCACCCTGGCGGATTTCGACCGCGCGCTGCTGGTCGAGGTGGATTTCTCGCAGGCCTCGCTGCGCGGTGCCACGTTCCGCGGGGCAGTGCTGCACGCGGTGACCTTTGACGGGGCCGCGCTGCATTCAGTGGATTTTGACGGGGCCTTTGTCACCAGCGGCGATTTTCTCGAGCTGCTGGCGGACAGCGCCCTGCCCGGCAGTTTCCGCGCTGACCGCTACGAGATCACACCGGCGGCCTGGACCGAGGTGGCGCAGATCGACACGGCCTATCTGGTGCTGGAAGAGGACAGTTTCGAACGCTACTGGAAACTGCGCCGCATCAAGCCGTTCGAGGACGTGGACAACTAGGCATTGTCCACGTCGCCCGGGCAGAACCGCTGCAAGGCGTCGTCAGTCCGGCACGTTGTCGATGCCGGACCCGCCCCAGGGATGGCAGCGCGCGATCCGGTGCAGGGTCAGCCAGGTGCCGCGCAAGGCGCCATGACGCTCCAGCGCCTCCAGCGCATAGGCCGAACAGGTGGGGTGATAGCGGCAGCCATGGCCCACCCACGGGCTGAACAGCAGCCTGTAGGCGCGGATCGGCAGCGCCACGACACGGGCCAGCGGGCTCATCCATGCACCTTGCGCAGGGCGCGGTGCAGGTCCTGCTGCAGGGCGGCAAACTCTCGCGTTGCCGTGACATGCGGCCGCCCGATCAGGACATAATCCCAACCCGGCTTGCCGTGACGGGGCAGGATCATGCGGGCGATCTCGCGCAGGCGCCGCTTGGCCCGGTTGCGCGCCACGGCATTGCCGACCTTTTTCGAGCAGGTAAAGCCCACGCGGATGCCCTCGGCCTCACTTGCGCCACGTTGGCGCGCTTGCAGCAGGAACCCTTCGCAGGGCGCGCGGCGGGCGCGGGCGGCGCGCAGGAAATCCGCCCTTTTCGACAGGATGCCCAAGGGAGCGAAGGCCGCCGCGGAGCATTCCGGGGCGGCCTGCAGCGCGCTTGTCATGGCGCTGGCTTGGATCAGGCGCTCAGCCGCTTGCGACCGCGGGCGCGGCGCGCGTTCAGGACCTTGCGGCCCCCCTTGGTCGCCATGCGGGCGCGGAAGCCGTGACGCTTCTTGCGAACGTAGTTGGACGGCTGAAAGGTGCGTTTGGTCATCGCGGCTACTCCGTGTCATTGGCCCCTGCGACATACGGATTCGCCCGGCCAGTGGTATTCGAAGCCCGTGCTATAGGGACGTGTCACAGATATGTCAAACGTCGATGCCGCCGTGACTGCAACAATTCCGCCGCCGCAGGCCGCGCAAATGTTTCAGTTCGGCCCGCAGCGCCCCGAATGCTCACGCCCGGGCGGCGGATGATCAACCGGGCGTGAACGGCGTTTCGCCGGGGCGCCGCAGGGGGCATCTCTTGGCCAACGCCCTTGCAACCCCGAAAGCCCTGAGACACATGACCGACATGACCCAATCCTCGCCCCCCGGGCTGCGCCGCCACCTGCCGCTGATCGCCATCCTGGCGGTGGCGGTGGTGGGCATCTTTACCCTGCGGGATTACCTCAGCTTCCAGACGCTGGCCGACAACCGCGAGGCACTGCTGGCATTCCGCGATACGCACTACGTGCTGACGCTGGCTGTCTTCATGCTGGCCTACATCGCCATCGTCGCCTTCTCGCTGCCCGGTGCCACCATTGCGACGCTGACGGGCGGTTTCCTGTTCTCGCTGTTTCCGGGTGCGCTCTATATCGTCGTTGCGGCAACAGTAGGGGCCACGGCGATCTTTCTGGCCGCGCGGCACGGGCTGGGCGCGCAACTGGGCGCGCGGCTGGAGAACTCAAGGGGTGCCGTGAAATACATCAAGGAGGGGATCGACGAGAACCAGTGGTCGATGCTGTTCCTGATCCGGCTCGTGCCGGCGGTGCCGTTCTTCATCGCCAACCTCGTGCCCGCCTTTCTCGAAGTGCCGCTGCACCGGTTCGTCGTGTCGACGTTTTTCGGCATCATGCCGGGCACGCTGGTCTATACCTCGGTCGGCGCAGGCCTTGGCGAGGTGTTCGCACGCGGCGAGACGCCGGACCTGGGCATCATCTTCGAGCCGCACGTGATCGGCCCGATCCTTGGCCTTGCCGCGCTTTCGGCGCTGCCCATTGCCCTCAAGGCCCTGCGCCGCAACACAAAGCCGGAGGTCTGAGCGATGGAAACGATCAAGACCGATCTGCTGATCATCGGCGCGGGCTCCGGCGGGTTGTCGGTGGCGGCGGGGGCCAGCCAGATGGGGCCCGACGTGGTCCTGCTGGAAGGCCACAAGATGGGCGGAGACTGCCTGAACTACGGCTGCGTGCCGTCCAAGGCGCTGATCGCCTCGGCCAAGTCCGCTTTTGCCATGGCGCACGCCGCACCCTATGGCGTGGCCGACGCGGCCCCGCAGGTGGATTACGCCGCCGCCAAGGACCATGTCGCCGACGTGATCGCCACCATCGAGCCGCATGACAGCGTCGAGCGGTTCGAAGGGCTGGGTGTGCGGGTGATCGAGGACTACGGTCGCTTCGTCTCGGAAACCGAGGTGGAGACAGAAAATCACCGCATCACCGCCCGGCGCATCGTGATCGCCACCGGCTCTTCGCCCTTCGTGCCGCCGATCCCCGGGTTGGACCAAGTGCCCTACCTGACCAACGAAACGCTGTGGGAATTGCGCGAGCGGCCGGCGCATCTGCTGATCATCGGCGGCGGTCCCATCGGGATGGAGATGGCGCAGGCGCATCGCCGCCTCGGGTCTAACGTGACCGTGATCGAAGGTGCCAAGGCTTTGGGCAAGGACGATCCGGAAATGGTCGCCATCGTGCTGGACAGCCTGCGCGCCGAGGGCATCGAGATCGCCGAGGACGCGCTGGCACAGGACATCCGCGGCGTGGCGGGGGCCATCGAGGTGGAAACAAGGGATGGCCGCGTGTTCAAGGGCTCTCACCTGCTCGTCGCCGTCGGGCGCAAGGCGAACCTTGACCGGCTGAACCTCGAAGCCGCCGGGATCGAGACGACGAAGACGGGTATCAAGGTCGATGCCTGCCTGAAAACCACCAACCGCCGCGTCTATGCCATCGGCGATGCCGCGGGCGGGCTGCAGTTCACCCATGTGGCGGGCTATCATGCCGGGATCGTCATCCGCTCTGCCCTGTTCGGCCTGCCGGCCAAGACCCGGACAGACCACATCCCCTGGGCCACCTACACCCAGCCCGAACTGGCGCAGGTCGGCCTGACCGAGGCCGAGGCCCGCAAGCGGCATGGCGACAGGCTGGAGGTCGCGCGGTTCGAGTTCAAAGGCAATGACCGCCTGATCGCCGAGCGCAAGACCAAGGGCCTGATCAAGGTCATGGTGGTCAGGGGCAAGCCCGTGGGTGTCTCCATCGCCGGCCATCAGGCGGGCGAGCTGATCAATCTGTGGTCGCTGGTCATCGCCAACGGGTTGAAAATGAGCGCGGTGTCGAACATGGTGTCGCCGTATCCGACCGTGGGCGAGATCAACAAACGCGCCGCCGGTGCCTATTTCACGCCCAGGCTGTTTGAAAACGACACGGTCAAGAAAGTGGTCCGTTTCGTTCAGCGATGGCTGCCGTAACCAATGTGACGACGTGACGATGCTCAACTCCCTCTCCGGCCGGTTCCTGATCCTGACGGTGATCTTCGTCATGGTGGCCGAGGTGCTGATCTTTGTGCCCTCGGTCGCGCGCTTTCGCGAGGATTACCTTCTGGCCCGGCTGGAGCGGGCGCAGATCGCATCGCTGGCCCTGCTGGCCGACGACATGATCGAAGAAGACCTGGAGGCCGAGCTTCTGGCCAATGCCGGTGTCTACAACGTGGTGCTGCGCCGCGACGAGGTGCGCCAGCTGGTGCTGTCCTCCCCCATGCCCGGCGCGGTGGGGCAGACGTTCGACCTGCGCGATCCCGGCCCCTTCGAACTGATCCGCGATGCCATCGGCTGCCTGCTCGACCCGCAGGATCAGGTGATCCGCGTCATGGGCAGCCCCTTGCGCGGCGGCGGCGAACTGATCGAGGTGACGATGGACAGCACGCCGCTGCGCGCGGCGATGCTGGATTACGGTCTGCGCATCCTGGTGCTGTCGGCGGTGATCTCGATCTTTACGGCGGTCCTGCTGTTCCTTGCCGTGCGGGTGCTGCTGGTCAAGCCGATCCGCGGGGTGGTGGATCACATGCAGAACTACGCCGCCCAACCCGAAGACGTGCACCGGGTGATCAAGCCTTCGGCCTCGGTGCGCGAACTGCGCGAGGCCGAGGAGGCGTTGCAATCGCTGCAGACCCAGCTGACGCAGGCGCTGAAACAGAAGGAACGGCTGGCGCAACTGGGCGGAGCGGTGGCGCGGGTCAGCCACGACCTGCGCAACATCCTGACTTCGGCGCAGCTCTTTACCGACCGGATCGAGATGTCCGAAGATCCGCTGGTGCGGCGCATGGCACCCAAGCTGGTGAATTCCATCACCCGGGCCGTGTCGCTGTGCGAAAGTACGCTGGCCTTTGGCCGGGCCGAGGAACCGGCCCCGACGCTGACGCTGTTCAACATCGCCGAACTGGTTCACGAGGTGCTGGAGGCAGAGCGGCTGGCCATCGGCGACCATGATGTCAGCCTGTCCGAAGACATTCCGGCCGGGCTGATGCTGCGCGGCGATCCCGAACAGCTTTATCGCACCATCGGCAACCTGGTCCGCAACGCGCGGCAGGCCATCATCGCCAGCGGGCGTCCGGGCGAGATCCGCGTCTCGGCCCGGGCCGACGACAGCGACTGGGTGATCCATGTCGACGATACCGGCCCCGGCCTGCCGCCCAAGGCCCGGGAAAACCTGTTCAAGCCGTTCCAGGGCGGCGTGCGCAAGGGTGGTTCGGGGCTTGGCCTTGCCATCGTGGCAGACCTGGTGCGCGGCCATGGCGGCAGCATCGCCCTGCAGCGCAGCGACGACTCCGGCACCTGTTTCGAAATCCGCCTGCCCATGGGCACGATGGGCTGAACCGCGGCCTGTCCGGAACCGGTGTCAGGCCCGAACGGCCCGCAACGGTCCGACGCGGGCGCGCACCGCCGGATCGGCCAGGCAGGTGCGCAGCGCCTCGATCCCCGGCGCGCCGGGGATCGGCGTGATCCAGAACGGCGCATCGTGGCTGGCCGGGCAGAACAGCACGCGCCGATCCGGCATCGGGCTGTCGGGGTCGATCACCGCGCGGGATCGGGTCATCAGCACAACCGGTGCGGCGGGGGCAAACCGGTGCGCCAGAAACGCACCCAGGGCGGTCTGGGTCCCGGCATCCATCCCGTCCTCGACCAGATCGGCCACCAGCGGACCGGGTCCGCTCAGGGCATTCAGCACGGATCTGAGCGCCGCGCTGTCGCGCCCGCCTTCGCCAACGATCCAGTCCAGCGCCGCCCCGGCCCGGGCGGTCACGGTTTCGGCCTGACGGTCCTTTAGCGCCAGAAACGGTGCGTCGAGCGCCACGGCCAGCGCCCGCGCCAGCCGCGTCTTGCCGCTGCCCAGCGGGCCGGTCAGGAAGGTCAGTGCGGAGGCCAGCGGCATGTGAAACGGGGCCCCGTCCCATGGCCAGGGCAGCGCCAAGGTGGCCCGGGGGCCGGTTACGGTACGGGCCAGATCGTCCAGTGCGCCCGCTTCCCCCCCGGCCAACCTCGCCCGCAAGGCCGCAATCTCGGCCGTGGCGCGCGCGACCTGTTGTGCCTCGGCGTCCAGCGCCTGCTGCCGCGCCTCCAGCGCTGCGGCCAGCGCCACGCGGTCGCCGCCCAGCACCTTTCCGATCTGATGCAGGTTCAGCCCCAGCCGTCGCAACGCGACGATCTCGGCGGCGCGGCGCATCTGGTCAGGGCCATAGCAGCGCCAGCCCGCCGCGTTGCGCACCGGGTTCAGCCAGCCGCGCGCCTCGTAGATCCGCAGCGCCTTGGTCGATACGCCCAGATGTCGCGCCGCCTCGGACGCGCCCAGATGTCCCTCGTTGCCTGTCATGATCCACCCTTGCCGCCTGCCCCTGACCCCCACAGGTTTCGCGCCTGCCCCCGGGGCCGGGTCAAGCCTTTTCCCGGCGGACCTGGGCGTTCAGTTTTTTGCCCAACGCCCTTGCAAAGCGCCAGGTTCGACGGTAACTACACCCCTCACGGACCGATAGCTCAGCTGGATAGAGTACTTGACTACGAATCAAGGGGTCGGGGGTTCGAATCCTCCTCGGTCCGCCACTGTCCCCCTTGATAGCCTTTGCCTGATGCGGCGGCGTCCGGGTTATATCCAGCTTCTCTGAATATCTTTCGAATACAATCCGGTCTGTGCTTCAATTGTGCAGAAAGCCGAACAGGAGCCTGTGCTGCGACCGGTCGAGCGTTGGCTGACAGGCCAGATGCCCTGCGATCATCCGTGAGGGACCACCCGGCCCCTCAAGATGTCGGTTGCCCATTGGCGAAGGTCTATTTCAGAATCTCTGTCACGCCGCCATGGTCGCCGGACCAGCGCAGCGGCTCGTTCAGAAAGCGTTCGACTTCGTCGAGTGTGCGCGGATCGAAATAGCCATTGTCCTTGCAGACCTTCAGCACATCCCACCACGTCGCCAGAGCATGCAGCCGAAGGTCATGGGCGGCGAGGCTTTGGCGCGTTTCGGGGAAGATGTCGTAGAAGAAGACGACGATGGTGTCGTTCACCTCGGCCCCGGCCCGGCGCAGGGCCTCGCAGAACTTGATCTTGCTGCCGCCATCGGTGGTCAGATCCTCGACCAGCAGCACGCGCTGGCCTTCGACGATATCCCCTTCGATCTGCGCGTCGCGCCCGAACCCCTTGGGTTTCTTGCGCACATATTGCATCGGCAGGCCCATGCGGTCGGCAATCCAGGCAGCAAAGGGAATGCCGGCGGTTTCACCCCCGGCCACCGCATCGAATTGTTCGAAACCCACATCGCGCAGCAGCACGGACACGGAGAAATCCATCACCGCGTTGCGGATCCGCGGGTAGGAGATCAGCTTGCGACAGTCGATATAGACCGGGCTCGCAAGGCCGGAGGTGAAGGTATAGGGCTCATCGGCGTTGAAATGGATGGCGTTGATCTCGATGAGCATGCGCGCCGTCATCTCGGCGATCAGCTCCCGTTCGGGGAAGGTGTTTGTGAACATGTGCGGTATCCCCTCGGTTCATGTGGGTCAAGGCGGCAGGCACCGGAGGCCGGGCCAATACAGGGGCCCCTTGAAAACCGCGGCTTGCGCCAAGTAAAGCGAAATCTGGATCACGCGCTGCCGCCTACCTGTTGCCTGTCATCAGATAGTCGTAGAGGATCGCGATCCCGGCGCGCAGATCGGGCATCTCCATGGCCTCGTCGGGGGTGTGCGATCGGTTGCGGTTTGTCGCTCCGGAGTCCGGCACCAACCCGACCGGGGCTAAAAGCGCGATGCCAAAGCGCGCGCCGCTGCCATCCTCCTCCGACATCCGGAGATCCGTTCTGCGTCTGGCACCGGGCCTCGGAAGGGCGGAAAAAGATGCTGACGTTGTTTGAAACGAAAGGGCCCCGACCGCGGCCCTCCGAGGGGTTCAGTGTCTTGATGTGGCGGAGGGAACGGAGCGCCTGAAAACTCTGCTGGAAGTAGCTGCCGGGATCTATTCTGAACTCGGCGAATCCAAGGAGGTTCTGTTCAACACCCGTGCCTACGCTTGCTTACGCTGCCGGAAAAACAAAGCATGATCAAAACGGATACAAACCAAGCGCATTTTGTTCGTCGTCGTCGGTTTAAGGCCTTGGAGACTAGGGTCCAGACTCATTGTCGGTCAAAGCCAGAAGATGACCGCTGCGGCGAGCGCGATGGCTGACAGGAAGACCTTCGGGCATCTGTCGTAGCGGGTGGCGATGCGCCGCCAGTCCTTCAATCG
>JAUHZO010000024.1 GCA_030425925.1 Alphaproteobacteria bacterium
GGATGTCGCGCAGCCGCTGCGCCGCGCCTTCCAGCCCGTAGGTCGCCACGGCGTTGGGCCGGCCCAGCAGATCGTCCTGCCCCACCGGCTTGCCCAGTTCGGATTCCGAACACAGCGCGTCGCGCAGATCGTCGGCCACCTGAAAGGCCTGGCCGATGCGGTCGCCCAGTTCGAACCAGGGTTCGCCATCCTGCCCGGCGGCCACGGCCCCCATCTGCGTGGCGGCGATGAACAGCGCCCCGGTCTTGGAGCGGTGATAGGCATCAAGGTCGATGGACGGCTCGCTTTCCCAGCCCTGACCGGCGCAGATGCCGCCCGGCATGCCGGTGCGCGCCGCCAGTGCCGAGATCAGCCGTCCCATGCGCTCGGGCGCCTCTGTGCCGCCGCGGGCCAGCACGTCAAATGCCAGCACGATCAGGCTGTCCCCGGTGAGCACCGCAAGCGGTTCGCCAAAGGCGCGATGCACCGACGGTTTGCCGCGGCGCAGATCGGCATTGTCGAAACAGGGCAGATCGTCATGCACCAGGCTGGCGCAATGGATCAGCTCCAGCGCCGCCGCCGCCGAATCGCTCAGCCTGGGGCAGTCGTCGCCGCAGGCCATGGCCACCGACAGCAGGATGGTGGGCCGGATGCGCGCCCCGCCCGGGCTGGTGGCATAGTCCAGCGCCGCCGAAAGCCGCGCCGGGCTGACGACCCCGCCGCCGCGTTGCCCATGTGCGATGGCCGCGCCCATTGCGGTATCGATGCGTGTCTTCAGGTCCATTCCGGCATGCCTCCTGCCCCGTTGAGCTTGCGGACCGTCCCTTACCGGGTCCGGCCGGATGGCCTTGCGCCCAGCCGTCACCCTGATGTGACAATCCGACTGTAAACCAGACTGGACAGATTTCGGGATCGAGTCAACAATTCCCCCATGAGACCCATTCCTCCCCATAGCTTCGATCGCCGCGTGGCGCTTGTGGTGGGCGCCGGCGTCGGCGGGCTGGCCTGTGCCATGCGGCTGCAGGCCGCGGGCCTCGCCGTGACGCTGCTGGACCGCCACGCCGCGCCAGGCGGCAAGATGCGCACCATCCCCTCGGCCGCCGGGCCGGTGGATGCCGGACCCACGGTGCTGACGCTGCGCCAGGTCTTCGAAGACCTGTTCGACGCCTGCGGCACCCGGCTGGCCGATCACGTGACACTGACGCGGCAAGAGGTGCTGGCACGGCATTTCTGGCCCGATGGCGGCAGGCTGGACCTGTTCGACGATCCCGACCGCAGCGCGGCGGCGATCGAAACCTTTGCGGGCCCCGCCGCACGGCAGGCCTTTGCCCGGTTCTGGACCGATACCCGCGCGCTGTTCGACGCCTTCGAAGGCCCGATGCTGCACGCCGCCGATCCGCGCCTGCCCCGGCTGGCGCAGGCGGCGCTGTCGCAGCCGCGGCTCCTGCCGATGCTGGCCCCGGGCCGCAGCATGGCGGCGGACCTGGCACGCCGCTTCGCGTCCGAGCCGCGGCTGGCGCAGCTGTTCGGACGCTACGCCACCTATGTCGGGGGGGCACCCGCCGCCTGCCCTGCCCTGCTCTGCCTGATCTGGGAGGCCGAGGCCCGCGGCGTCTGGCGTGTCAGCGGCGGCATGCACCAGCTGGCCCGCGCCATGGCCGACCGCCTGGCCGCCATGGGCGGCCGGATCCGCCTGTCGACCCGGGTGGCCCGGATCGAGGCCGGGCGCAGCGGCGTCACCGGCATCGTGCTGGAGGACGGCACCCGCCTGACCGCGCCGGTGGTGGTGTTCAACGGCGATCCCCGCGCGCTGGCCACCGGGCTTCTGGGCCCCGACGTGGCCCATCTGGGCCGGGTGACGGCCCGCGTCCCGCGCAGCCATTCCGCCCGCGTGCTCAGCTTTGCCGCCCGGGTCCACGGCCCGGCCCTGGCGCATCACAACGTGTTCTTCGCCGCCGATCCCGGCCGCGAATTCGCCGATCTCGCCGCCGGGCACATGCCCGCCGACCCGTCGGTCTATCTCTGCGCCGAAGATCGCGGCACCGGCGCCCCGGTGCCGCGCGGCCCGGAGCGGTTCGAGATCATCCTCAACGCGGCCCCGCTCACCCGGGCAGACCCACCCCCCCAGGAGGCGCAGACATGCCTGACACGGACCTTCCGGGCGCTGGCCCGCTTCGGCCTGAGCTTTTCGCCCGAACCGGGACCCGAGGCGCTGACCACGCCCACGGGCTTCGACCACCTGTTCCCGGGCAGCGCCGGATCCCTCTACGGGCAGAGCCCGCACGGGCTGACCGCCTCGCTCCGCCGCCCGCGGGCCCGGACGGCGCTGCGCGGCCTCTACCTGGTGGGCGGGGGGGCGCATCCGGGGGCGGGTGTGCCCATGGCAACCCTCTCCGCCCGGCACGCGGCCGAAGCGATCATGACGGACCTCGCTTTGACCTGAGCGTCCCGCCCGACGGCTACGCCTGGTGGTACATGGACGCGCTGTCAGACTGCGGCACCCGCGCGGTGTCGGTGATCGCCTTCATCGGCTCGGTCTTTTCGCCCTGGTACGCCTGGTCGGGACGCCGCAACCCGGACAACCATGTCTGCATCAACGTCGTCACCTATGGCCCGGGCGGACGCTTCTGCATGACCGATCGCGGCCAGAGCGCCCTGCGCCAGAGCCCGCACAGCCTGCAGGTCGGTCCCTCGTCCCTGCGCTGGACCGGGCGGGCGCTGCAGATCGACGTCGACGAATGCGGCGCGCCGCCGCATTTCGGACGCCTGCGCGGGCGCATCACGCTCACCCCCGCAGCGCTGAGCCATGTCGACATGGCGCTGACACCGGACGGCGCGCATATCTGGCGGCCCTTCGCCCCGGTGGCCGATGTCGAGGTGGACCTGGAAGGCGCGCGCTGGCATGGCCATGGCTATTTCGACGCCAATTTCGGCATCCGCGCGCTGGAGGCGGATTTCGCCTTCTGGACCTGGGGCCGCTTCCCCACGACCGACGGGGCCACGTGCTTTTACGATGCCACCCGCCGCGACGGCACCGAACTGGCGCAGGCGGTGCGCTTCGGGCGCGACGGCACGGCCCGGGCCGTGGCCGCCCCGCCGCGGGCGTCCCTGCCCCGCAGCCTCTGGGCCGTGCGCCGCGAAACCCGGTGCGAGCCGGGGCACCGGCCCCGGCAGGCGCTGGCGATGCTGGATGCACCGTTCTATACCCGCTCGGCCGTCACCACCCGGATCGGCGACGAGGACTGCACCGGCGTGCACGAAGCGCTGGACCTGACACGCTTCCGCTCGCCGCTGCTCAAACCGATGCTGGCGGTGCGGGTGCCGCGGCGGGCAGGCTGGACGTTCCCCGACTGACGCGCAGGGCCGCGGCCCGAGGTGGCCCTGCCCTTGCGCCGCCCCGGCGGGCTGCATCGCAAGGCCAGACATGTGGTGATGCAAACCCGACGCCACATTCCGGGCCGTCGCGGACAAGCAGAACCCGTCCCGAGCATCGGACAGCGGACAAGGAACAGCAGCCAGATGTTCACGAAATATTCTGCGAATCGGATGGAGGATAGGGGCGGGAGGACGGGGGACTACAGCCCGCACGGTCCGTTCACCTGTCTTTAAGGATCAGGCGGCAGGCGCCGCCCCGTTGCGCGCCGCTTCTTCCGGGTTCAGCCGCCAGACCGCCGCATTCAGCGCACCCGCCGTCGTCACCCAAAGCAGGTAGGGCACAAACAGCGCTCCGGCGATGCGGTCCAGCTGCCACATCGCCAGCATGCAGCCCGCCACGGCCAGCCACAGACCCGCCAGCACATACATCCCCGACCGGATCCGGCGCAGGCCGAAAAAGACCGGGGTCCACAGCGTGTTCAGCGCGATCTGCAGCGCCCAGAACGCCATGGCCAGCGCGCTGCCCTCCAGCGGGGCAACCCGAGCGGCGGCATAGGCCATGCACAGATACAGCACCGACCAGGCCACGGGAAACATCCAGTCCCGCGGGGTCCAGACCGGCTTGGCCAGCGACCGGTACCATGCTCCGGGCTGGAACAACCCGCCCGTGGCCCCTGCCGACAGGCAGGCCGCCAGAAAGATGCTGAACAGCAAGAATGTCATGAGGGGGACCTAGTACGGTCCTGCAGATCAAGCAAGGCGTCGCGGCGCGCCCGGTCGCGTTCGGCCAGCTGCGCAAAGGTGGCCATCAGCCCGTCGGACCAGCCCTGGCGCACCGCAGCCCCCTGTTGCGCGGCCTCCACCAGAAAGGCGCATTCCGGCAGCGGCGGCGCATACAGCAGCGCCGACCGCGGCATGACATGGCTGGCCCCGGCGCGCAGCCCCGCCACCATCAGCCAGCCCAGCTTTCCCGCCGCGCCGGTATGTGCCCGGCGGTTCACCGAATCGCAATCTGCGCGACGCAGGTCGCGGCCGATCCCGGCATAGATGTAGCGCGCCGCAAAGATGCCGGTGCGGGCGCCGGAGGGCAGGCATTTCACACCGGCCTCGGACCTTGCGTACAGCGTGTCGGCGCGGTCCAGCAGCCGCCGCACCAGCCGCTTCAGGACACGGTCCGCCTCGGGCCGGGCGATCAGCGCCTCGGGATCGCGCCCGGCCTCTGCCAGCCAGTCCAGCGGCAGGTAGACGCGGCCCTCGCGGGCGTCCTCGCCCACATCCCGGGCGATGTTGGTCAATTGCATCGCCACGCCCAGATCGCAGGCCCGGGCCAGCCCGTCGCGGTCACGCATCTCCATCAGCACGCACATCATCGCGCCCACGGCGCTGGCCACCCGGGCGCTGTAGGCCGTCAGGTCCGACAGATCGGCATAGCGCCGCCCCTCGGCATCCCAGGCCAGGCCTTCCAGCAGTGCCTCGGGCAGTTGGCGCGGCATGCCGAATCCCTCGACCACCGCCGCAAAGGCACGGTCCTCGGGCGCGTTGCGGGGCCGTCCGGCATAGACCAGGTCCAGCCGGTCGCGCAGGTCCAGCACCGCATCCGCCTTGGCCTGGGTCAGGTCGACCTCGTCATCGGCCAGCCGGCAGAACGCATACAGCGCCATCGCCGGGTCGCGCACCCGCCGCGGCAGCAACTGCCCCGCCACGTGGAACGAGCGCGATCCGTGCCGGATCGCTTCGCGGCAATGGGCCATGTCGCGCTCTGCTATCACTCTGCCGCCTCCGCCATCACGGGCCTGTGTGCCGCAACCGCATCCGGCACCAGTTGCGCCAGCACCTCGGCGCTGGACACCACGCCGGGCAGCCCGGCACCGGGATGTGTGCCCGCCCCGGTCAGGTACAGCCCGCGCACCTCTTCGCTGACATTGTGCGGCCGGAACCACGCGCTTTGCAGGATGCGCGGCTCGATGGAAAAGCCCGACCCGTAGGGCGCAAGGTAGCGGTCGCGGAAGGTCAGCGGCGTGAACACCTCGGACGCGGTCAGATGCGCGCCCAGCCCGGGCAGCAACTGCTCTTCCAGCACCGCCTGCACCTTCTGGCGATAGCGCGCGCCCGCTTCGGCCCAGTCCACCGGATCGTCAAAGCCCAGATGCGGCACCGGCGACAGCGCATAGAACGTGTCATCCCCTTCCGGCGCCACCGTGGGATCGGTGACGGCGGGGCGGTGGACATACAGGCTCATGTCCTCCGACAGCTTGCCGCGCAGAAAGATGTCGTCGACCAGCCCGCGATAG
The DNA here is from genome assembly GCA_030425925.1 of Alphaproteobacteria bacterium. Classification (GTDB taxonomy): domain Bacteria; phylum Pseudomonadota; class Alphaproteobacteria; order Rhodobacterales; family Rhodobacteraceae; genus JAUHZO01. The sequence goes on from JAUHZO010000024.1 coordinate 5,646, forward strand.
CGCGGCCCGTTCAGGATGGTGTGATGCCCGACATCGCGCCACTTTCCCGCCGTGCCCCTGGTGCCGAAATACCAGACGAACAGCCCCATCGACCAGCGCGACCGCTTCAGCCGCGCCGCGGTCCAGCGCTTCCGGCCATGGTTGCGCAGCAGCCGGTCATAGGTGTGGCCCGCATCCGCGTTGGACACCACCACATCCGCCGCCAGCCGCGCGCCGTCCTTCAGCCGCACCCCGCTGGCGCGGCCCCCGCTCACCTCGATCTCGTCCACCTCGGTGCCCATCCGCACCCGGCCGCCCTGCCCTTCGATGACATCCGCCATCGCCCGCGCGATGGCCGCCACGCCGCCAATCGCGCAATGCACGCCAAAGGCCTTCTCCAGGTGGCTGACAAGGATGTACATCGACGTCACCCGGAACGGATCGCCGCCGATGAACAGCGGGTGAAAGGAAAACGCCATCCGCAGCCGCGGATCGCGGAACCGCCGCGCGGCATGGGCATGCACCGACCGGTCCGCCCGCAGCATCCCGAATCGCGGCAGCACCTTCACCAGATCCCACAGCCGGTGCATGGAACGCCGTCCCAGATCCTCGAAGCCGAACGCGTACCGGGCCTCCGAATCGCGCAGGAAGCGGTCATAGCCCGCCACGTCCCCGGGCGAGAGCCGCGCGATCTCGGCCTTGACCCGCGACTCGTCACCGGACATCTCGAAATGCGACCCGTCGGGCCAGCAGATGCGGTAGAACGGGTCCAGCGGCCGCAAGTCCACATCGGCATCGAAATTGCGCCCGCAGGCCGCCCAGAGCTCGCGGAACACCTGCGGCACCGTCACGATGGTCGGGCCCAGGTCGAACCGGTGCCCGTCGCGCCACAGCGCCGAACCGCGCCCGCCCGGCACGTCCAGCCGGTCAAGCACCGTCACGCGGTACCCCTTGGCCCCCAGCCGCATCGCCGAGGCAAGGCCGCCCAGGCCGGCGCCGATCACCACGGCATGCGGCGCGCCCGGAGCCAGGCCGGAAACCGGCCGCGCGGCCCTCGAAGCAAGATCAGGATCAACGCGTGTCATCATGGACAAAAGGTAGCACTGTCAAGTCAGGTTGACAATCTGCCCCGTGCACACCTTTTCTCTGCCGCGCCCCCATGTCACACTCGGTTGACAGACCAGAGGGAGAGTCGCCGATGCAATGCGTCACGCTCAGCCTGTTCCGATTCGACAGCCCGCTGACCCGGGCCTGGGCCTTTGCCATGATGGGGGGCGCGCGCGCCTTTCTGCCCCGCGTGCCCGGCCTGCAGTTCTGGAAGCTCTGCGGCACCGGCACCGGGCAGGGCTTTACCCCGCGCGCCTGGCCCGACGCCTATGCCATCCTCTGCGCCTGGCCCGACGAGGCGACCGCCCGCGCCGGGCTGGCCGACAGCCGCCCCTTCCCCTGGTACCGCCGCCGCGCCAGCGAATGCTGGACGGTGTTCCTGCAGCCGGTCTCGGCCCGCGGGGCCTGGGCCGGCACCGCCCCGTTCGATCCGTCAGGCGCCCTGCCCGATGGTCCGCTCGCCGCGCTCACCCGCGCCACCGTGCGCCCCGCCCGCGCCCTGCGCTTCTGGCGGCGCGTGCCCGACATCTCCGACGTGATCGGCGCCGATCCCAACGTGCTGTTCAAGATCGGCATCGGCGAGGTGCCGCTGCTGCACCAGGTGACGTTCTCGATCTGGCCCGACCGGCACAGCATGGCGCAGTTCGCCCGCCATGACGGGCCGCATGCCCGCGCCATCCAGGCGGTGCGCGACGGAAACTGGTTTCGCGAAGAGCTTTATGCCCGCTTCCGTATCCTCGGCGAGGATGGCACATGGGAAGGACGCCGCGCCCTGCCCCTCGCAAAGGAGACCTGACATGCCCGCCTTTCCGTTTTCCGCCATCGTCGGCCAGGAGGCGATGAAGACCGCCATGATCCTCACCGCGGTGGAACCGCGCCTGGGCGGGGTGCTGGTCTTTGGCGATCGCGGCACGGGCAAGTCCACGGCGGTGCGCGCGCTGGCGGCGCTGCTGCCGCCCATCACGGTGCTGCGCGGCTGTCCGGTGAACGCCGCCAGCCGTGCGGACAGCCCCGACTGGGCCGGAATAGAGACTGAAGAAACCGAAACGCGCCCGACCCCGGTGGTCGATCTTCCGCTGGGTGTGACCGAAGACCGGGTGACCGGTGCGCTGGATATCGAACGCGCGCTGGTGCATGGCGAAAAGGCGTTCCAGCCCGGCCTGCTGGCCCGCGCCAATCGCGGCTATCTCTATATCGACGAGGTCAACCTGCTGGAGGACCACGTCGTCGACCTGCTGCTCGATGTGGCCCAATCCGGCGAAAACCTGGTGGAACGCGACGGCCTGTCGATCCGTCACGCCGCGCGGTTCGTGCTGGTAGGGTCGGGCAATCCCGAAGAGGGCGAATTGCGCCCGCAGCTGCTCGACCGGTTCGGCCTGTCGGTCGAGGTGCGCTCTCCTACCGATATCGAGGAGCGGATCGAGGTGATCCGCCGCCGCGACGCGTTTGAAACCGATCCCGACGGGTTTCTTGCCCGCTGGCAACCCGAAGACGCCCGGGTGCGCGACGGCATCCTTGCCGCGCGGGCCAGGCTGGCATCGGTCGAAACCGGCGACACAGCACTGCGCGACGCCGCGGCCTTGTGCCTGGCGCTTGGCTCTGACGGGCTGCGCGGCGAACTGACCCTGATCCGCGCGGCCCGGGCGCTGGCGGCTTTCGAAGGCAGCGACGCGGTAGACCGGCCGCATCTGGCCCGCGTGGCCCCCATCGCGCTGGCCCACCGCCTGCGCCGCGATCCGCTGGACGAGGCCGGCTCGACCACACGGGTCGAACGCATGGCGGCCGAGGTCCTGGGGTGAGCGACGACACCGATCTTCTGCCGGACGAGGCTCTGGGCCGGGCGCACCTGGCGCTCTGCCTCGCGGCCCGGGATCCGGCGGGTCTGGGCGGGGTCGTGCTGCGCGCGCGGCAAGGTCCGCAGCGCGACGCGCTGCTCGCCTGCCTGCCCGGCGACACCACCCGCCTGCATCCGGCGATGGAAGCCGAGGCGCTGCTGGGCGGGCTCGACCTGGCGCAGACGCTGGCGCAGGCCCGCCCGGTGCATCGCGCCGGTCTGCTGTCCCGTCCGGGCTGGATCGTGCTGAGCATGGCCGAACGCTGCCCGCCCGGACTGGCCGCGCTGCTGGCGCAGGCCATCGAGTCGGGCAGGACAGGCCCGCTCCTGCTGCTCGACGAAGGGGCCGAAGACGATGAACGCCCGCCCCGGGCGCTGACCGAACGGCTGGCCTGCCATGTCGCTCTGGACGATGGCACGCCCTACCGGTCGTCCCCCCTGCCCCTGGTGCCGGAACCGTCTCTGTGCCGCCCCGATCGCGCCTCTGCCGGGCCGGATGTCATTCCGGCGCTGGTGGCGCTGGCGGCGCGGTTCGGCATCGACACGCTGCGCGCGCCGCAATTCGCCTTGCGCGCCGCGCAGGCGCTGGCAGGCCGTTCGGGCCGGAACAGTCTCTGTCCCGGCGATCTTGCCGCGGCGGCTGCGCTGGTTTACGCCCCGCGCGCCACCTGCCTGCCGCAAGACCCCGAAGACACCGGCCCGGATGACACCCCGCCGCCCCCGCCTCCGCCGGACGACGCGCCGGACAGCGATGGCGATACCGGCCGTGACACGCTGCCCGACACGCTGCTGGTGGACGCGGTGCAGGCGGCACTGCCGCCCGATCTTCTTGCCCGGCTCTCGGCAGGCGGACGGCCCGCGCCGGGGGCCGGCTCCGGGGCCGGTCAACGGCGCAAGGGCAACCGACGCGGCCGCCCCCTGCCCTCGCGCCGGAAACGGCTTTCGGGGCAGGACAGGCTCGATCTTACCGCAACGCTGCGCGCCGCCGCACCCTGGCAGCGCCTGCGCCGCGCGGGCGATGCCGACCTGTCCCGGCGGGTGACGATCTGGCCGTCGGACATCCATGTCCGCCGCTACGAAGACCGCTCGGACCGGCTGCTGATCTTTGCCGTCGACGCCTCCGGCTCGGCTGCGCTCTCGCGCCTGTCCGAGGCCAAGGGTGCTGTCGAGCTGTTGCTGGGCGCGGCCTATGCGGCGCGCGACCATGTGGCGCTGATCGCCTTTCGCGGGGCCGAGGCGGAGTTGCTGCTGCCGCCGACCCGTTCGCTGGTGCAGACCAAACGCCGACTGGCCGCCCTGCCCGGCGGCGGCGGCACGCCGCTGGCCTCGGCGCTGCGGCTGGCCGGAGACACCGCCGATCACGCCCGCCGTCACGGGCTCAGCCCGGCGGTGGCGCTGCTGACGGATGGCCGGGCCAACATCGCGCTGGACGGACAGGCCGACCGCACGCGGGCGATGGAGGATGCCGAGCAGATGGCGCGCTGGCTGGCCGGACTTGGCCTGCCCGGGACCGTGCTGGACGTGGGTCGTCGCCCGCATCCGGCGCTGGCACGGCTGGCCGGGCTGCTGGGCGCGCATTACGTCCCGCTGCCGCGGGCCGAGGCCGTGGCCATGAGCCGCGTGCTGCAGGACAGTCTGGGCTGAGCGCCATGGACTGGCCCCCGCCATCCGACTGGCCGCTGGCCGCCCATTCGCAACGGATCGACCTGTCGCCGCATCGCTGGCATGTGCAGCGGCTGGGCAAGGCGGACGGGCCGCACTGGCTGCTGCTGCATGGCGCAGGCGGCGCGACGCACAGCTGGCGCGGACTGGCACCGCTGCTGGCGGAAAATTGTCAGCTGACAATTCTGGATCTTCCCGGCCATGGCTTTACCCGTTCGGGCAGCGTTGCGCGGCTGGGGTTGGAGGCGATGACGCAGGATCTTGCCCGGCTGATCGCCGCGCAGGGCTGGCGGCTCGACGTGGTTCTGGGCCATTCCGCCGGTGCGGCCGTCGGGCTGCGGCTGGCGCAGCAGGCGCTGGCGGCGGGGCAGGGCGCTCCGGTCTGCCTGGGTCTGAATCCCGCTCTGGCGCCTTTCGACGGCGTGGCCGGGTGGCTGTTTCCGCTGATGGCGCGGACGCTGGCGCTGAACCCTCTTGTGCCCGCGCTCTTTGCCATGAGCGCAAAGGAGGACACCGCAAGGCGGTTGATCGAAGGCACCGGATCGCGGCTGGATCCCGAGGGCTATCGTCTTTACGCCCGGCTCTTGCGCGACCGGGCGCATGTCAACGGGGCGCTGCAGATGATGGCCAGATGGGACCTGAAGCCCCTTCTGTACAATCTGCCCGCGCTGGACACCCCCGTGCGCTTTGTCACCGGCGGACAGGACAGGGCGGTCGCCCCGAAAGTGGCCGAGGATGCCGCGGCGCGGATGCCCGATGCACGGGTGGCGTGCCTGCCGGATCTGGGCCATCTGGCGCATGAAGAAGCGCCGGAGCGGGTTGCGGCCGAGCTGCTGGGAGGGTTTGACGCGGCGCGAACGGGCGGAATTGTCAGCTGACAATTTCAACGCGGTCCTGACGACCCACCCGCAGGGCATACCCGATCTTAACCAAAGGCCACCCGGGACCTGCCCACCGAGCGCAGCATGCCCGCCAGGTTCAGCGCCCCGCGTTTGGCCCGTTGTACCAGACCGCGCAGATAGGCGCCGGGCCGATGGATACGGGGAAGGTGTTCCAGCATGCACAGGATCACCGTGGCCGTTCCGGGCGGACCAATCACTGCAGACGCCGTTTCATAGACCTGCCTGTCGATCCCCATCATCTGGTGCAGCCGGTCGGCGACCCGGATCAGCCCGGGCCAGTCGGGCGGGGTATCGGGAAAGTAGCTGCGGTATTCGTGGCACTTCTCCAGCACCTGCGCCAGCGGCGGCAGTTCAGCCGCGCCCGGGTTTTCCACCGCGGGCCTCCTTACAGATTCAGATTCAACTGTCTTCTGTATGTGCCGCTCATTTTCGCTGTGTCTGCCGTCCATTTCCTCTGCAGGGCAGGGGAGCCGGGCGGTGTTGTCCAGATGTGGTTCCAGCGCGTCGCAAAGCTGGCGCAGCTTGTCGATACCGGCCTTGCGGCGCAGGGTCAGCCGGGCCTCTTCCATCAGGGGCGTGTCGGCGGGCAAGCTGCCTGCCTCCAGCAGGCGTTGCCGCGTGGCGGCGAGACGGGCGCGCAGGGCGCTGACCTCTTGCGCCCGGCGTTCGGCCCGGTCCGCGGTGGCCCTCAGATCATCCGCGCGATGCGCCAGCGGGCCAAGGTCGAACCCGAAGGCCAGCCCGCCGAACCGGGCAAAGCGTTTGCGGTTGGCGCTGTCCTGCCGGGCGATCAGGCCCAGGCGCACCAGCGTCGCCAGATGCCGCCGCAGCGTGCTTTCCGGCATGCCGTTCAGGCGGTGCGACAGGGTGCGGTTGGACGGATAGACCACCGCGGCGCCCGAGGTCCGGGGCAGGGCGCGCCCGGGCAGGAAGCTGAGCAGCGCGCGCAGCACCGCAAGGGTGCGATGGTTCAGGCCAAGCTCTTCGGCGCCGCGGGTTGCGGCGTCGAGCACAGCCCACTTGTCCGGCGCGGCGCTGTCGGTCGGTGCCTTCGGACACAGGCCAACAGGCTGTCCGCCGGAAATCCGGGACAGGTCTGTCATGGTTTGCTTCACGAAAGACAAAAAATCCCCGTTCACCGAATCGGTGTTATTGACAGGATCGGGGGAAGGCGGCTAACTCATAGGTGCGAGAAATGAGAGAGCTCTCCGGGACCCGTCCTGGGGGGCTTTTTCCTTGCCTCTGCTCGTGCCTCCTTTTCTTGTCTGCTCGTTTTTTGGTTCAGCTGTCCGACCGGCTGGCGGTCCAGCGGTCGTACAGATCCTGCACAAGGTCTTCGGCCTGCGCGTCAAGCCAGCGGGCGAAATCCGGTGCGTCGTCGGCGGCGATGGTCAGGGTCAACGCCTTGTCGGTGCGGCGGACCCGGCCCAGGGCAAAGCCGTTGCGGCTGGTGATCCGGCGCGCGGCGGGGGCAGGAGCCCGGGCGGCCCGGGGCGCGGGGGCCCCGGTGGCCCAGGCCAGCACCTGTTCGAACCGGGTGTCTGAGTCCGGCAGGGTGGCCAGCGCGGGCAGCCGCGCCTCGACCCGGTCGCGCGCGGTCTCGTCCGCCATGGCGTCGGCCAGCAACATCCAGCGGTCGCGTCCGATCCCGGGAGCCGATCCGATCTGGCGCAGGAACCCGATGTCGAAGGCGCGGCCCACCTTGAGCAGGCGGCTGATCATCGGCATGTCCACCGACAGGGCGGCGGCGATGGTGGTGCGGTCATAAGTCAGCGCGTCCAGCTGTGCGGCAAAGCTGGCCTTTTCGATAAAGGACAGGTTCTGGCGCGCCGTGTTTTCCTGCCCCTGGGCCAGCACCAGCGCCTGGTCATCCAGATGGCGGACCATGGCCTTGACCGGCAGGCCCAGGTCGCGCAGCGCCAGAACGCGGCGGCGGCCATAGACGATGTCGAAATGGCCCGGCTGCCCGGCGCGCGGGCGCACCAGGACGGGCACCTGCTGGCCATAGACCCGCAGGCTTTCCATCAGGGCCGCGTCGGCCTCTTCGTCATGGCCCAGACGGTCGGCAACCCCGGCATCGTGGATCACGTTGGGGTCAAGCTCCTGCACCGCGTTTTCCTGCAGACGGCTGAGCGAGCTTTGCAGCGCGCCCACCGCGCCGCGGGGCATCAGCCTGTCGGGCTTGGGCCGGGTGCCGGACGGGGCGGGCTGGTCGGACGAGGGAGAAAGGATGCCTTTGCGTGCCATGGCTAGCGGCCCCATGCCATTTGCAGGAGAGTTTCGATTTCGTCGTTCACCGCGTTCAGCGAATCCACGGCGCGGTCATAGGTGGCGCGGTGAAAGGCGGTGCGCTCGACCTCGTAGACAGTCTGCTGGGTCAGACCGGCATCCGAGATCGCGGTGGATTTCAGCATGGGCGAGGTCATCACCTCGCGCCCGAACAGCTGGCGCAGGAAGGCGACCACCTGCTGCTGCGGGCCGTCGGCGGGTTCGTAGCGGTTGATCAGGAAGCGCAGGAAGTCGAACTCCATCCGCGCGCCGGCCTCCGAGACGACGTCGAGCAGGTCGGCGGACATCTGCAGGAACTGGCTCATCGAGGCGACGTCGAGCATGTTGGGCACCACGGTGATCATCACCCCGGTCGATGCGCACAGCGCGGACATGGTCAGATAGCCCAGCTGCGGGGGGCAGTCGAAGATGATGATGTCGTAATCGGCCTCCACCTCCTGCAGGGCGGCGGCCATGCGGGCGTAGAAGGGCGGCTGGATGTTGTGGCGCAGGGCCTGGGGGGTTTCGTGTTCGAATTCCTGCAGGATCAGCCCGCCGGGCGCGAGGTCGAGCCCGTTGAAATAGGTGCGCTGGATGATCTGCGAGAAGGGCAGGGGATCTTCGTAGCGGATCGCATCGTAGATCGAGCCGGATTGCAGGAAGTCGAATTCCGGCTGGAACCCGAACAGCGAGGTGAGCGAGGCCTGCGGGTCGATATCCACCGCCAGCACGCGGTACCCCTTGAGCGCAAAGCGTTGCGCCGCGTGGATGGCCGAGGTGGTCTTGCCCGAGCCGCCCTTGAAGTTGAGGAAGGCCAGCACCTGCACCTTGTCGCCGTCGCGGCGGCCCTTGCGGTAGGTGCCCCGGGTCTTGGCGCCGTCTTCCAGAACGTCGCGGATCACCTGCACATCGGCGGCAGAGTAGTGACGGCGCCCGCCGGCGGTGGTGTGCACGTCGGGCAGCCGTTCCTCGAAATGCAGCTTGCGCAGGAAGCTGGGCGAGATGCCCAGAAGCTCGGCCGCCTCGCCCGCGGAAAACAGGCGGAGCTGTTTTCGGGCATCGGGGGCGAAGCTTTTCAGCAGATGCTGTTCCAGCGCCCCGGCCAGGCTTTGTGCATTTTCCCGGATGCGGGTATTGATATGGATGGATGGGGATCCCGTCATCGTCTTGCCGCCTCGTCAGAAACGCTGTTTTCCGCCAGCGCCTTGTTTTCCGTTTCTTTACGCAATGCGAAGGGGGGTTGGCAACTGTTTCCTGTTGCCGGAGCGCGCAGCGCAGGGCGCAAGATATGGGGGGATGTTAAGGTGATGGACGCAAGGTGGCGTTTAACGCGATGATATATATCGAAAATTTCCGATCAGCCCCGGCAGGCTTGCCTATGGCCCGCCTGCCGCGCCCCAAAGCGCGGACTCCGCTCCCGACCATGACGCGGACTCGCCTGACGCGAATCGCCAGCCTGCACCGGACGCCGATGAAAGCCCGGGATTGAGACCGAAACGCTATTCATATATCCTGTTTATGCGTAGTCACGGAGGGAGTCATGGCCAGCACAAGCGTCACGCTCGGGCCGCATTGGGAGGCGTTCATCGACCTGATGCTGAAGGACGGACGGTACGGATCGACCAGCGAACTGATCCGCGCCGCGCTTCGCCTGATGGAAGAGCAGGAAGGCCAGCGCGCCCGCCTGCGCGCCGCCTTGCACGAGGGGCGGGAGTCCGGCGACGCCGGGCCGCTGGACATGGACGCGATCAAGCGGGCCGCACGGGCGCGGCAGGACGCGGACAGTGCCTGACATCCGTCTGAGCGTCGCCGCGCGGGACGATCTGATGGACATCTGGCGCGACACGGCCGAGCGTTGGGGCCCGGATCAGGCCGACCGCTACCTGGACGAGATCGACACGGCGCTGAAGGCTCTGGCCCGGAATCCGCGCAGGGGCGCGGAATGCCCGGACCTGCTGCCCGGCGCGCGTCGGCAGGTCACCGGACGTCACCTGGTGTTCTACGAGGAAGATGCCACGCGGATCATGGTGATCCGCGTGCTGCACCAGTCGATGGACCTGCCGCGGCACCTGGGCCGCGCCTGAAAGGCCTTGCCCCGCGAGGCAAGGCCGGAAAGGGTCAGGCCACGGCGTGGGCGATGGCGCACTGCTTCCACAGCACGGTCAGCGCATCGACCAGATGGTCGATATCGGCATCGCTGTGCAGCGGGCCGGGGGTGAAGCGCAGCCGCTCCGTGCCCTTGGGCACGGTGGGATAGTTGATCGGCTGCACATAGATGCCCCAGTCACGCATCAGGATGTCGGCCAGCATCCGGCACTTGACCGGGTCCTTGATCATCACCGGGATGATGTGGCTGTCATTCCTCAGATGCGGAATGCCGCGTTCGTCCAGCCGTGCGCGCAGGCGCTCCACCTGGCGGCGCTGCGCCTGGCGTTCGGTGTCGGACTGCTTGAGATGCGCAATCGCCGCCTGTGCCCCCGCCGCCACCGCCGGAGGGATGGCGGTGGTGAAGATGAAGCCCGAGGCAAAGCTGCGCACGAAATCGCACAGCGCGTGGCTGCCGGTGATGTAGCCGCCCATGCAGCCATAGGCCTTGCCAAGGGTGCCTTCGATCAGGTCGATCCGGTGCGCCAGCCCGCGTTCTTCCGAGATGCCGCCGCCGCGCGGGCCGTACAGGCCCACGGCGTGCACCTCGTCCAGATAGGTCATGGCGCCATGCGCCTCGGCCACGTCGAGGATCTCTTCCATCGGGCAGATGTCGCCATCCATGGAATAGACCGATTCAAAGGCCACGATCTTGGGCGTGTTGGCAGGCAGGTCGGCCAGCTTGCGGTTCAGATCCTCGGGATCGTTGTGCTTCCAGATGCGCTTGGCCGCGCGGGAATGGCGGATGCCTTCGATCATCGAGGCGTGATTGAGTTCGTCCGAGAGGATGACGCAATCGGGCAGGCGGCTGCCCAGCGTGCCCAGGGCCGCCCAGTTCGAGACATAGCCCGAGGTGAACAGCAGCGCCGCTTCCTTGCCGTGCAGGTCTGCCAGTTCGGCTTCGAGCGCGACGTGATGGCAATTGGTGCCCGAGATGTTGCGCGTGCCGCCGGCCCCGGCGCCGCAGCTGTCGATCACCTCTTTCATCCGGGTGATGACAGTCTGGCTCTGGCCCATGCCGAGATAGTCGTTCGAGCACCAGACGGTGACATCGTCGGGCGTGCCGTCATCATGCGAGGCTGCGCGCGGAAAGGCACCGCATTGCCGTTCAAGTTCGGCAAAGATGCGATAATTGCCTTCTTTCTTGAGCGCATCGAGCTGCGCGGTGAACATGGCGTCGTATGTCATGACGTCCCCTCCGTGGTCTTTCCAGTCGTTTCGTTGGGCGCAGGCAGCATCCAGCGCCAGAGTTTCGCGTCGGGCAGTGGCAGAACCATCAGCCAGTGTTCGACCAGGGCCAGCGCCGTGATCGCGGTGAGCAGGGCAAAGCCTGCGCTGCCGCCGGGGGTGCCGGCGGCCCAGAGCCGTTCGAGCCAGCAGGCCACCGCAAAGGCCAGCGCGCTGACCGAGACGGGGAACAGCCAGTTCAGCTGACGGATGCGGAAATGGCTGGGCAGGTGCGCCAGCTGGGCCGGGATGAACTCGGTATTGATCCGCGGCACGCCGAGATAGAGGTTCAGTTTCGCCGAGATTCGGGCGAAATAGAGAATGATGAAGGTCCACAGGCCAACCGGATTGATCGCGCCCCAGGCGATCGCCACCAGCCCGACAAGCGCGGCCAGCAGCGCCAGTTCGTGATAGGCCACGGTGCCCCAGGCGCGGATGAAACGTTCCCATTCCGGCAGGTCCGCGGGGCAGGGGCGGCGCACCGGGCCGGTGATGACACCGGTCAGGAACGCCAGTTCGATCCAGCCCCAGACCGCAAGCGCCGCCAGAAAGCCGAGATAGGCCCCGGCGACATCGCTGCGGTGCAGCGTGGCGGACAGCAGCCAGACACCGCCGACAAGCAGCGGCAGCGCCGCCAGCGTGACGCCGCGCGGGACCTGCCCGCTCAGCCGGTCGGCGACGCGCACGGCAACCAGGATGGCCCCGGTGGAGAACCACCACAGGAACAGCGCCGAGAGGGCGGCAATCCAGGGATCGGCAAACATCACGCGCCCTCCATCCGGCACCGCCGCGGAGGGAGGGCGGGGCCGGTCCGGGTGTCCCGGGCGGGGCCCGGGACAGGGAGGGCGCGGGCGCGGTCCATCAGTAGGCCGGCTGCAGGCGCGTCTGTTCGGGCACCTCGTGGCGTTTGGCCGGGATGGTGTAGAGCGACACGAAGGCCAGCGCGGCCTGCGCGCTGCCCAGGAGACGCCCGAAGACCCCGCCGATCCCGCCGGCCTTGTCCGCCTTCGCGATGCGGACATTGGCATGCCAGAGCCGTTCGAGATTGCGCTGCCAGCGCGGGTGGTCGATGTCGAGCGTGATCGGGAAGATCTGTTCGCTGAGCTTCGAGGTCTTGGTGAACACCTCGTGTGCGTACCAGTCGGTATCGACGCCCAGGGCGGCGTGGAAGGCCGGGCGCTGGTGGTCGCGCACATACATCGTGGCATAGACGGCGGTCAGGAAGAACTTGATCCAGTACACATTGCCGCCCGAGGTGAGCTTTGGATCGGTCTTCATCAGCAGGGCGAAGGCCTCGCCATGGCTGAACTCGTCATTGCACCATTCCTGGAACCACTTGAAGATCGGATGAAAACGGTGCTGCGGGTTCGCTTCGAGATGGCGGAAGATCGTGATGTAGCGCGCATAGCCGATCTTTTCCGACAGGTAGGTGGCGTAGTAGATGAACTTGGGCCGGAAATAGGTGTATTTCTTCTTCTGCGTCAGAAAGCCGAGGTTCACCGCCACGCCTGCCTCGCGCAGGGCGTCGTTGATGAAACCGGCGTGCCGCGCCTCGTCCCGTGCCATCAGCTGGAACAGCTGGGTGATGTCCTTGTTGGAGCCGCGGCGCTTCATTTCCTTGTACAGCACGCAGCCCGAGAACTCGGCGGTGCAGGACGAGATCAGGAAATCGATGAATTCCTTCTTGAGCTGCGGCTCCATGCCGTCCCAGTCGACATGGTCCCAGTCTTCGTTCTTGCGGAAATGGCCCTTGTTGGGGTCGGCCACCATTTGGGCGATCAGCTCGTCCCACTCGGCGCGGATTCCGTCGACATTGATGGCGTCAAGCTCGTCGAAATCGGTGGTGTAGAAGCGCGGCGTCAGCAGGGTGTTCTGCATCGCCACCTCGGTGGCCGCCTTGCTGTCAAAGCGGGCCTGTTCCTCCTGGATCGCCAGCCCCTCTTCGGCGGTCGTGGCGTCGGCGGTGTGTTGTCCGGCATGCATGTTCACAGCGTCACCTCTTCGGAAAAGGAGAATTCGCACAGCTCCATCACTTCGAAATCCCCGGTCATCCGGGTCCAGAGCCGTTCCAGGCGCGAGGCGCGGATGATCACCGCTTCGCGGTCTTCCACGACGATCTCGCCGAAGGGGGCCATGATTTCCGGCCCCTTCACCTGCACCTCGTCGCCGGGATAGATCACGGCTCCGTTGTTGAAGCGCACATGCGCGTGCAGGCTTTCGAATTTGTGGCTGATTTCAACGGTGCAGGGTGCCCGTTCAACCTCTCGTGTCAGCAGTCCCATGACAAGCCCTCCCAAGGCTCATTGATGTGCGAGCAGCTTGGCGAAGGCTGCCGCGTTGTCGGCACCGAACCCCATCAGGTCGGCGCTCCATCCCGTTTCGGGATCCGTGATGGCCATGCGGCCGTTTTCGAAGGCCTGCACCAGAACGGGCGCAGACAGGGTGGCCCCGGCCTTGCGGCGCTCGAACAGCACCACGCGGTGCACGCCCGAGACAAAGCCGCCCTCTTTGGGGCCCAGATCGGCGACAAGGCTGCCGGTGGCGTCCAGAACGGTGACGGCGCCGGTCATGTCCGAGGCGAGGTGAAACAGCGCCTCGTGGCGTATCGGTGCGGCGGGCGGGGTGCTGGCCACGGGGCGGCCGGTGAACACCGCCCACGAGGTGATGGCCAGGACCAGCAGCACCAGTCCGAACATCGCGCGGACCATGACGCGCGGCACCATGGTGTTGCTGTCGGCGTGAATGCGGGGGATTTCGGTCTGGGTCATGGCCGGGTCACTCCGCGGCCACGGCCTGCATCGGGGCAGGCGCAGGGGCAAGGCCCTGCACGGCCCGTGCATTGACCATCAGAAGGTTGGCGATGTCCTGCGCGTCGGGAATGCAGCGCAGCGCGGGACGCGCCGGAAAGCGCCAGGGGCGCACATGCGGCCAGAGCACCAGATAGGCCAGCCGGGTCTCGCCCAGCGTGTCGAAGGCAATGGTGCCTGTGCCGTCGCGGCGCAGGTCCAGATCGGCGCTGGCAATCTGCTTGTAGGGCAGGTTGAGCGTCAGGGTCAGCGCCGCGCCCACGCGCAGCACCACCCGGCGGTTGGTCACGGTGTAAAGCGCCGCGCGCGCCTGCACCCAGGCGGTAAAGACCAGCAGCACCGCGACGATGGCCGCAAGGATCAGGAACGGCACCGACAGCGCCACCGCCTGGCCCAGCGGCACCAGATCCACTACCGCCACGAAACGCCACAGCCCAAGCGCCACGAAATAGCCCATCACCCACCAGAACGCCGTGGCGCTCTTGGTCAGGGCCCACCAGTCGGGGCGGCCCTGCCAGAGAATGCGCTCTCCTTCCGGGGGGCGTTCGGGCAGTCCGGGGACGGGCTCGGTCTTGAAGTCATCGTGGCTCATGGTGGTCCTCCATGCGGGTGATGCCGCCCCGTGGCGAAGGGGGCGGCACGGTGAGAGCGGCTCAGATCTGCGGTTCGAGCCGCGATTTCGTCGCGTAGAGATGTCCGCCGCCGTAATAGGCCGACACCTTGTCTTCCTCGAGCTTGGTGATCTGCGCCGAAGAGGCGATCTGCGGCACGTCGGCGAACTGCTCGGCATACAGCGACTTGACGATCACCTTGGGCCCCCAGATGCGGGCCAGGGTCATCGGCACCAGCCGGGTGCTGCCATCGGAGTCCAGCCGGTATTCGAGATAGCGCACCAGTTGTTCGGGCACGTCGACCCACATGTCGGTGACCATGCCCATGACCTGCCCGTCGCCCGAGATCACCGGCAGCCCGCGCGGGTCGCGCCCGGCGGCGTGCATGTAGCCGTCGACCTGCGCCATGGGGCGGATCTTGGCATGGCCGTGGGCGTCCAGTTCGGCCTCGTCCCGGCGCGGTGCCCAGGAGGCGGGGCCGACACCGTCGACCAGCGGATTGCCCGTCGGCTCCCACGGGAAGCCGTCGGCGGCATTGGTGCGGCGCAGCGCCAGCGAGTCGTTGGGGCGATCGGGCGCCTGGCCCGACGGCACTTTCAGCTCGCCCCGGTCATGGGGCAGCTTGAAGGTCTTGTCCGCGGGCGGCGTCCAGCCGGACAGGGAGGCGTTTTCATTGCCCTCCTCGTCCTTGAGCGGGAAGCCTTCGCGCATGTTCTCGCGCTGGATGTAGTAGATCAGCAGCGCAAAGAAGAGCCAGAACAGCCACAGCGTCAGGCTTGCAAGATCGAAATTGGCAAAGAAGGGGTCAATCATCATGTCCTCCGGGGATCAGGTCGGGAAATCGGCCAGGCCGATCCGGGTTTTGGTGGGATCCGCCGGTCCCCAGGACAGGATCCTGCGGCGGACAAGAGGGCCGAGTGCGACGAGCGTGGCGAAGATCAGCGCGATCTCGGTGTGATAGACAAAGGAGTATCCGGTAGCGGGGGTGGCCATGACCTCGCCCCATTGCCCCGAGGCGGCGATGGCGTTGACGCTGTCGCGCAGCGAACCGCCAAGCGCGATGGCGAGGCCCGCGGCGGTGGCCTGCGCGGCCCCCCAGGCCCCCAGCGCCAGCCCGCGCCCGGCGAGGCCGCCCGACGACATCGTCATCGCGGCGGTCAGCGTGGCCACGGCGAAGAGCCCGCCGCCCAGGCCGATCAGCGCGGCCCCGGCAAAGAACAGCGCGGCCCAGCCCAGCGGCGCGGCAAAGATCACGGCGGAAAACGCCACAAGCCCGGTCAGCAGCCCGGAGGCGGCGATGCGGTAGGGGTTGACCTGCCGCGCAAGGCCGCGCGCGGCGACGGCAAAGCCGGCCAGCGCGCCCGCGGCCCACAGCGCCGTCAGCAGCGTGGTGGACGAGACCGACAGGCCGAGGATCTCGCCGCCATAGGGCTCCAGCAGCACGTCCTGCATGTTGAAGGCCATGGTGCCCAGAAACACGGTGACCAGCAGGCGTCCGGCCTCGCCGCCGCGGGTCAGGTCGGCCCAGCCATCGCGGAACAGCGGGCGCGGTGCTGCGCGTTCGGCCTGGCTCATGGGGCGCAGCCGCTCCTGCCGCCAAAGCGCCACGAGGTTCAGCACCAGCGTCGCCGCCGCGGCCCCCTGCACCACGCGCACCAGCGTCAGCGGGGTGTAATCGCTCAGCAGCCAGCCGATGACGATGGCCGAGACGCCCATGCCGATCAGGAACATCACGTAAAGCAGCGCGACGACGCGGGGGCGGGTGGCATCGGTGGCGCGGTCGGCGGCCAGCGCCAGCCCGGCGGTCTGGGTCATGTGCATGCCCAGCCCGGTCATCAGGAAGGCCAGCGCCGCCAGCACCTCGCCGGCAAAGGGAACATGGTGGACGGTGTTGCCTTCGAGCACCAGAAGCGCAAAGGGCATCACCGCCAGCCCGCCCATCTGCCACAGCGAGCCGAACCACAGATAGGGCAGGCGTTTCCAGCCGATGGCACTGCGATGGGTGTCGGAGCGGAAGCCCAGAAGCGCGCGGAACGGTGCGATCAGCACCGGCAGCGCGATCATCACCGCCACCAGCGTTGCCGCCAGGCCCATTTCCACGATCATCACGCGGTTGAGCGTGCCCAGAAGCATCACGCCCGCCATGCCCACCGAGATCTGGAACAGCGACAGCCGCAGCAGCTGTCCCAGCGGCAACTCGTCGCTGGCCGCGTCCGAGAACGGCAGCAGGCGGGTCGACAGGCGCTTGATCTGGCTGGCGGTCAGGATCACGGCCGCACCTCCAGCGCGTGAGAGATGTAGAAGCCGACAGAGACCCGGCCCACGTCGCGCACCGTCCCGCTTTGCGCCAGCGCCCGGCCGAGCGTGCGTGTGGCGTGCGGCACCATGACGGGCGAGCGGTCGGCGCGGGGGAACAGCTTGCCGGAATGCCACATCGCCATCAGAAGCGGGGTGCGTGGCGGAACGGTAAAGACGATATTGGTGCCGGTGCGCCCGGCCAGGCCGTCGATGGCGCGGCGGATGTCGTCCTGATGGTAGTAGATCAGGCTGTCCATCGCCATGACGTGATCGAAACCGCCCAGGTCTTCGGACAGCATGTCGCCGGCGTGAAAGTTCACCCGACCGCGCAGCGACTCGGGCAGGCGGCGTTCGGCGATGCCGATGAGCGAGGGCGAGATGTCCACCGCCACCACCTCGGCCCCGCGCGCCGCCAGTTCGGCGGTCATCAGGCCGGTGCCGCAGCCGGCGTCCAGCACCCGCCGCCCGGTCAGGTCGGCGGGCAGGCAGTCCAGCATGCGCGCGCGCATCTCGTCGCGGCCGCGGCGCACCGTCTGCCGGATGCGCGACACCGGCGCATCCGAGGTCAGCTGTTCCCAGACCCGGGTGGCGGTGCGGTCGAAATAGGTCTCGACCCGCGATCTGGTGGCCTCGTAGCTCATGCGCGCCCCTCGCCCCGGCCCGGGGCCGCTGCGGTGGTCCGGCGCGAGGCCGGGATACGGACTGTCCGGCGTGGTGCCATCAATCGAACCCCAGCAGTTCAAAGATGTCGCGGTCTTCCATCGGGGCGGGGGCCAGAGGCTCTGTCCCGCGCCAGAGGGTTTCGGCCAGCCGGATGTATTCGGCCCGCGCCATGACGATGTCGTCCTCGTCGGGCATCTCGAACAGCGTCTTCTTCTTGAGACGCGACCGGCGGATCGCGTCGACATCGGGCATGTGCGCGATGCGGCGGAACCCCACGGTGTCGCAGTAGCGGTCCACCTCGTCGGTGTCGCGCGACCGGTTCGCCACGCAGCCCGCCAGCCGCACCTTGTAGTTCTTGGACTTGGCCTGCACCGCCGCGATGATGCGGTTCATCGCGTAGATGCTGTCGAAATCGTTGGCGGTGACGATCACCGCGCGGTCGGCATGCTGCAGGGGCGCGGCAAAGCCGCCGCAGACCACGTCGCCCAGCACGTCGAAGATCACCACGTCGGTGTCTTCCAGCAGGTGATGCTGCTTGAGCAGCTTCACCGTCTGGCCCACGACATAGCCGCCGCAGCCGGTGCCCGCGGGCGGCCCGCCGGCCTCGACGCATTTCACGCCGCCCCAGCCTTCGGTCACGAAATCCTCGGGGCGCAGTTCCTCGGGGTGGAAATCGACCTCCTTGAGGATGTCGATCACCGTGGGCTGCAACCGGCCCGTCAGGGTGAAGGTGCTGTCATGCTTGGGATCGCAGCCGATCTGCAGCACCCGCTTGCCCAGCTTGGCAAAGGCCGCCGACAGATTCGACGAGGTGGTCGACTTGCCGATGCCGCCCTTGCCGTAGACCGAGAACACCTGCGCCCCCTCGATCTTCATCGTGGCATCCTGGTGGACCTGGACAGAGCCTTCGCCGTCCTGCCCGCGTCCCAGATCGGGAATGTCGTCGCGTGGGCTCATGTCGTTGCTCCTGTTGCGTTGCGGCGCATCCTGGCCTGGCCTTGCGCCGGGGCCTCTGGCACCTGGTTCCGGCCGGGGGCCGGGACGGGATCGTGGAGGGGCGGTGTCATTCGGCGGCCACCCCTTCCATGCGGTCTTCGAGCGCGTCCGCCGCGTCCTGCAGCGCCGCCAGCGTGGCCGCGTCCGGGCGCCAGTAATCGCGGTCCGAGGCCTCCAGCAACCGCCCGGCCATGCGGCTGGAGGCGGTGGGGTTCAGCTCGGCCAGGCGGTTGCGCATGGTCTCGTCCAGCACGAAGGTTTCCGACAGGCGCTGGTAGACCCAGGGCTCTACCGTGCCGGTCGTGGCGGACCAGCCCAGCGTGTTGGTCACCTGCGCCTCGATCTGGCGCACGCCTTCGGCACCGTGATCCAGCAGCGCCTCGTAGAACTTGGGGTTCAGGCTGCGGGCGCGGGTTTCCAGCGCGACCTGCTCCGACAGGGTGCGGATCTTGCCCGCGCCGCGGGTCTGGTCCGAGATATAGACCTTGGCCTCTTCCCCGCGGGCGCGGCGCACCGCGCGGCTGATGCCGCCCAGCGTGTCGAAATAGTGATCCACCGTGGTCACGCCCAGTTCGACGCTTTCGAGGTTCTGATAGGCGACCTCGACCCGTTTCAGCGTGGCCTGCAGCAGCCCGGGATTGGCCGCCGCCTTGCCGTCGACGCCGTAGGCAAAGCTCTTGCGCGCCTCGTAGGCGTCGGCCAGTTCGTCCTCGTCATCGAAGGCCGAGCTGTCCACCAGCTGGTTGACGTTGGAGCCATAGGCGCCTTCGGCATTGGAGAAGACGCGCAGCGCGGCCTCTTCGATGCTGCAGCCTGTGGCCTCCATATGCGCCAGCGCATGGGCGCGCAGATAGTTCTGCCCGAGCGGTTCGTCGGCCTGCGCGGCCTTGAGCGTCGCCTCGGCCAGCAGCCGGGTCTGCAACGGCAACAGGTCGCGGAAGATGCCCGACAGGGTCATCATCACGTCGATGCGCGGGCGGCCCAGCTCCTCCAGCGGGATCAGGTCGGCCCCGGCAAGGCGGCCAAAGCTGTCAAAGCGCGGCCGCGCGCCGATCAGCGCCAGCGCCTGCCCGATGGGGCCGCCATCGGACTTGATGTTGTCCGACCCCCACAGCACCAGCGCCACCGAGCGCGGCAGGGTCGCATGGGTGTCCAGCAGAAGCTGCGCCTGACGGGCCCCGTCGCGGCAGGCATATTCGGTGGGCATCCGGAACGGATCGAAGGCGTGGATGTTGCGCCCGGTGGGCAGGATGTCGGGATTGCGGATCACGTCGCCGCCGGGCACGGGCGGGGTAAAGTGCCCCGCAAGCGCGGCCAGAAGCCCCGTCATCTCGCCCTCCTGGCGCAGGCGGGCGGCCATCTCGGCCCGCGCCTCGCCCGTGACCTGGGCGGCGTCGAGATAGGCCTCGACGGTTTCGGGGGGCAGCGGCGCGCCCACCACGTGCAGGCCTTCGGGGATCAGCGCGTCTTCGGTGTCGAGCAGCTTCAGCCACAGCGTGTCGGGCGCGCCGCTCAGGTCCACCGCGGCGGCCTGTTCCTCGATCAGCAGTTCCAGTTCCGCGCGTTCCTCGGCCCCGGGCGGCAGGGCGCGCCAGCGGGTCAGGCTGTCCTTCAGCTCTGCCAGGCCCTTGTAGAGACCGGCGGCCGCCAGCGGCGGGGTCAGGTGGGTGACGGTGACGGCACCGGAGCGGCGCTTGGCCAGCGTGGCCTCGGACGGGTTGTTGGCGGCGTAGAGATAGACGTTGGGCATCTCGCCGATCAGGCGGTCGGGCCAGTCCTGCGCGCCCAGGCCGGCCTGCTTGCCCGGCATGAACTCCAGCGCGCCATGCATGCCGAAATGCAGCACCACATCCGCGCGGAACGTGTTGCGCAGCCAGAGATAGAACTGGACGAAGGCATGGGTGGGGGCAAAGCCGCGTTCGAACAGCAGCCGCATGGGATCGCCTTCATAACCGAAGGCGGGCTGCACGCCGACAAAGACATTGCCGAAATCGCGCCCCAGCACGAAGACGCCGCGCCCGTCGGACTGGACCTTGCCCGGGGCGGGGCCCCAGGCGGCCTCGATCGCGCGCAGGGGCGGGGTTTCGCGCACCATGGTGTCGGCATCGACATGGGCGGCGACGTTCGCCTCTTGCCCGTATTGCGCGGCGTTGCCGCCCAGCACCGCGGCGCGCAGCGCCTCGACGCTCTCGGGCACGGCAACGTCATAACCCTGCGCCGCCATGGCGCGCAGCGTGTTCAGCAGGCTGCGGAACACCGACAGATAGGCCGCGGTGCCCGTCGCCCCGGCATTGGGCGGAAAGCCGAACAGCACGATGGCCACCCGCCGTTCGGCATTGGCACGGCGGCGGTTCGTGACCTGGCGCAGCACCTTTTCCGCCAGGCTTTCGATGCGTTCAAGACAGGGCGCCATGGCCTTGTGATCGGCCCGGTCGCGGGGCCGGGCGCAGCTGTGGGTGCAGCCGGTGCAGATGCCGTCGCCATGCCGCCCGGCAAAGACCGTGGGGCAGGTGGCGCCGTCCAGCTCGGGCAGGGCGATGAGCATCGTCGTCTCGATCGGGCCCAGCCCCTGGGCGGATTGCGCCCATTGCGACAGCGTCTGGAATTCCAGCGGGTGCGCGGCGAGATAGGGCACGTCGAGCCCCTTGAGCACCTCGATGGCCGCCGCATTGTCGTTATAGGCCGGGCCGCCCACCAGTGAGAACCCGGTGAGCGACAGCAGCGCGTCGATGCGCGGGCCGTTTGCATCACGGAAATAGGCCTCGATGGCGGGACGTCCGTCAAGACCGCCGGCAAAGGCGGGCAACACCCGCAGGCCGCGGGCCTCCAGCTGCCGGATCACCGCGTCGTAATGCGCGGTGTCCGAAGACAGCACGTAAGAGCGCATCATCAGCAGACCGACGGTGCCCACGGGCTGCGCCGGGGCGGGCAGGGCGGCGGCATCGGTGGTGATGCGGCCCGGCAGGTCGGGGTGATACAGCCCGACGTCGGGATAGTCGATGGGTGCGGCCCCCGTGACCCCCCGCCATTCCGGCCGCGACACCGCGTAGCGGCCCAGCAGAAAGCGTACCATCGCCTCGATATTCTCGTCCGAGCCGCCCAGCCAGTACTGCATCACCAGGAACCAGGCGCGCAGATCCTGCGCCTTGCCGGGGATCAGACGCAGGATGCGCGGCAGCCGGCGCAGCATCTTCATCTTCTTGGCGCCGTCCTCGGTCGACGGCTTGGACGAGCCGCGCAGCCGCTTCATCAGCTTGCCCATGCCCGAAGGCGGGGCGGTCATGTCCAGCTTGCCCAGCCGGGTCAGCCGCACGATCTGGGCATCGGCAATGACACCCACCATGGCATCCACCCGGTCGCGGGCGGCGCGCAGGTCGTCCATCACCGGGGCGATGTGCTCTTCGAGGAACAGCAGGTTGGCCAGCACCATGTCGGCCCCGGCAATGGCGGCGCGGGCGGCGTCCAGCGCGCCGGGGGTCTCGCCCCATTCCGCCGCGGCGTGCACGCTGACCTGCAGGCCCGGGAAGTCCCGCGCCAGACGCGGTGCCATGCGGGCCACGGGCCCGGCGGCATGGCTGTCCAGCGTCAGGATGACGATGCTGTAGGGGCGGGCCCCGCTATGGATTTCGTCACCGCGCATAATGTGCCTTCGCCTCGTAAAGCGTGTCCACGCTGATCTCGGCCACGCCCTGCTGGGCGGCAAAGGCCTCGGTGTTGCGCCGGGCCTTGCCACGCACGAAGAAGGGCACCTTCTTCAGCTCTTTCTCGGCGGCGGGCAGCCAGACGATGTCGACCGCGCCACCCCGGGCCTCGGGCCCGCTTTCAGCCGGGGCCGGGGCAGGATCGACCTGCGGCCGCGGCGCGGCCTTGCCGCCGTGATGGCTGGCACCTGCGGCGTCGTGAAACTCGAAATCCTCGCGGAACATGGTCAGCAGGTGCTCTTCGAGCCCCATCACCAGCGGGTGCACCCAGGTGTCGAAGATCACGTTGGCACCCTCGATCCCCATTTGCGGCGAATAGCGCGCGGGGAAGTCCTGGACATGCACCGGCGCGCTGATGACCGCGCAGGGGATGCCCAGACGCTTGGCGATATGCCGCTCCATCTGGGTGCCGAGGATCAGTTCCGGGGCAAGGTCCTCGATCCGGCGTTCGACTTCGAGATAATCGTCGGAAATCAGCGCCTCGACGCCGAAATCCCGCGCCAGCGCGCGCAGCATGCGCGCCTGTTCGCGGTTGTAGCAGCCCAGGCCCACCACCTCGAACCCCATCTCGTCGCGGGCGATGCGGGCGGCGGCGGCGACATGGGTGCCGTCGCCGAACAGGAAGACACGCTTGCCGGTCAGGTAGGTGCTGTCGACGCTGGCCGAATACCAGGGCAGCCGAAGGCGTGAGTCGTCCAGCCGCGGCGCAACGTCCAGAAGCCCGGCGATCTCGGCCACGAAATCGCGGGTTGCGCCGACGCCGATGGGCACCGTGCGTGTGTGCGGCACATCCAGTTCGCGCGCCATCCAGCGGCAGGCGGATTCGCCGGTTTCGGGATACATCAGCACATTGACATGCGCCGCACCCAGCCGCGCGATGTCGGACGGGGTGGCCCCGTAGGGCGCGGTGACGTTCACGTCGATGCCCATCTCGTGCAGCAGCGCGGTGACCTCGGTGATGTCGTCGCGGTGCCGGAACCCCAGCGCGGTGGGGCCGATCAGGTTGGCCGAGGGCCGCTCGGTCCGGGGCACGGGCCGCGCGAGGCTGCGCACGATCTGGAAGAACGTCTCGTCCGCGCCGAAATTCTCCTTGCGCTGGTAGCTGGGCAGCTCCAGCGGGATCACCGGCACCGGCAGGCCCATGGTCTCGGCCATGCCGCCGGGATCGTCCTGGATCAGTTCGGCGGTGCACGAGGCCCCGACGATGATCGCCTCGGGCCGGAACCTGTCATAGGCGTCGCGGCAGGCGGTCTTGAACAGGTTGGCGGTGTCCGAGCCCAGATCGCGGGCCTGGAAGGTGGTGTAGCTGACCGGCGGGCGGTGGTTGCGCCGCTCGATCATGGTGAACAGCAGATCGGCATAGGTGTCGCCCTGCGGCGCGTGCAGCACGTAGTGCAGGCCCTTCATCGCGGTGGCGACACGCATGGCCCCGACATGCGGCGGGCCTTCGTAGGTCCAGACAGCCAGCTTCATTCCGCCGCCTCCCGTTGCAGGATGGCCCGGCGGCGCAGGGGGCGCGAGAACAGGCCCGCCAGATCGCCGGCCTGTTCGTAGAAGTGCACCGGGGTAAAGACCAGTTCGATGGCCCATTTGGTGGTCAGCCCTTCGGCCTCCAGCGGGTTGGCCAGCCCCAGGCCGCAGACCGTCAGATCGGGGCGCGCGGCGCGCACGCGGTCCAGCTGCAGATCGACATCCTGGCCTTCGGAAATCACCGGCCCTGCCTCCAGCAGCGCCAGATCCGGCGCCATCAGCCCGCTGTGGATGAAGGGCGCGCCGACCTCGATGGCCTGCATGCCGCATTCGCGGGTCAGGAAGCGCGCCAGCGGGATTTCCAGCTGGCTGTCGGGCAGGAAGAAGACCGACTTGCCCGACAGCACCTCGGCCGCCTGCGCCACGGCGCGGCGCGCGCGGGCGCGCGGCGCTTCGGTCACCCGGTCGACAACGGCATCGGAGACACCAAAGGCCCGCGCCACGGCGCGCAGCCAGGCGGTGCTGCCCTCTTCGCCAAAGGGGAAGGGTGCCGCGATATGGGTCGCCCCGCGCCGGGTCAGCGCGGCCAGCGTTTCGCCCAGGAAGGGCTGGACCATGGCCACCTTCGTGTTCGGCCCGACCGTGACGCGGTCATCGGCGCGGGCGGCGGGCAGCACGGCGACATCGGCCAGACCCATATCGGCCAGCAGCCCCAGCATCTGGTCCTGCACCACGTCCGGCAGCGCCCCTGCGACCAGCAATTGCGCGGCGTCGCTCTGCGGCAGGGTGGGGACCATCGCCGCAAGGCAGGCGTCTTCGCCCTCGGTAAAGGTGGTTTCGATTCCCGAGCCCGAGAAATTGATCACACGCACCCGCGGCGCAAACTGCTGTGAAAGACGCTCTGCGGCCTTTTCCAGGTCAAGTTTGATCACTTCCGACGGGCAGGAGCCCACCAGAAAAAGTTGACGGATGTCAGACCGCCGTGACAGCAATTGTGTCACGACATTGTCAAGTTCGTCCTGCGCGCAGGCCAGACCGGCCAGATCGGTTTCGTCGAGGATCGCGGTGCCAAAGCGCGGTTCGGCAAAGATCATCACCCCCGCCGCCGATTGCAGCAGATGCGCGCAGGTGCGCGACCCGACCACCAGAAAGAACGCATCCTGCATCTTGCGGTGCAGCCAGACGATAGAGGTCAGCCCGCAAAACACCTCGCGCTGGCCGCGCTCGCGCAGCACCGGCGTGGCTGTGCATCCCTGCGCGCTCATGCCGTCACTCCCGCAGGGGCCGGGTCTTCCAGACGCGCGCGGCGCAGTTTCCACAGGAATTGCGCAGCGTTGATCACGTAGGCCGCATAGGCCGCCAGCGCCACCGCCATCAGCGTCGCCGGCGTCATGACCCCGGCAAAAAGTCCATAAAGATACAGTGTGTGCAGGGCGATCACGAGGAAGCTGACCACGTCTTCCCAGAAGAAGGCGGGGGCCAGCAGGTACTGGCCGAACACCACCTTTTCCCAGATCGCGCCGGTGACCATGATCAGGTAAAGCACCAGCGTCTTGATCACCACCGACACCGACGCGGCGGTGTAACCGTCGTCGGTGGCGAGGTAGCGCAGCACCAGCCCAAGCGACACCAGGAACACGGCGAATTGCAGCGGCGCGAGCACGCCCTGCACAAGCGTCCACACCGTCGCGTCCCGTCTTGCGCGCTGTTCCGGGGTGTAAAGGCCGCCGCCACCCCCCTGGCTGCCATCGTTTCCGGCCATCACCGACTCCTCTGCCTTTGCCCGAAAGCCTAGGTCCGAGAATCGCAATGTGTCAATCCAAATTTACAGATCGTGAGTGACACACGATGCCCCACCCCGGGCCGGAAAACCTATTTGTGAAAAACAACTTGCGCTGTCCTTCTGATTTTCCTACCTAATTTCCCGATCCACGGATTTGCCCGCCGCGGAAACGGACGACTGTCCATTGTCTTTGACATTTGAAAGGGACTCGATGACACTGGACTTGTCAGGATCGGTTTTCGGCCTAGGGGCTGTTGCCCGCGTCCGGACGGGCAAGGGGGCGGACGCCGATGGACGAGGACAGGAAGCCGAAGACGGACGGACCGCGGGTCGTCACATTCGCCTCGAAGGTGCTGGAGCAGGTCAGCCGCAATCCCTCGCATGCCCGCCACGCACGGGCCGAGAATTTCGCGGAATGGCTGGCCGATGCGGTGATCCGACCGGATTACAACCAGGCCGCCGTTCTGGCCGAGCAGGCAAAGCTGCGCATGACCACGGATGACCTGATCCTGCACAGCGTGCCGCGCGCCGCCGCCATCCTGGGTCACCGCTGGGCTTGCAACCGCACCGGCTTTGCCCATGTCTCCATCGGATCGGCCCGGCTGTTCGGCCTGTGCCGCAGCGCGGTGCCGGAATGGTCGCTGGAAAGCCCGGTGCAGCATGGCGCCAGCTTTCTGCTGGTCACCCCGGAAATCGAGGATCACCTGATCGGCACTTCGGTTCTGACCTACCGGCTGCGGCAATCGGGATATTCGGTGCGCTGCCTGACACAGCTGTCTGCCGCCGAAATCGTCGACGAACTGGACAATGGCCGGTTCGACTGCCTGCTTCTGTCCTGTTCCACCGCGGCCAGCCTTGAAACCGTGCAGCAAACTGTTAGACACCTGCGGACGTCTGCATGTGTCCAGCCGATGATCGTGCTGGGCGGCGGCGTGGTGCATCAGAGTGACGGGTTGATGGAAAAGACCGGCGTGGATCTGGCGACAAACGACATCTCGACCGTACTTGCCCTGCTGGAAACCCGAGAGCCGGAATGGCTTCGCGGGGCCGCTGAATGACCTCAGCCGGCGATTATCCGAAACGGGCACAGGGCTATCTGCCGCTTGTCGATCCCGAGGACCTTCCCGGCATCCTGGCGGCGGCGTCCGACGTGGCCTTCGTGATCTCGAAGACCGGCGTGGTGCAGCGGGTGGTCCGCAAGGAAAGCGACGAGCTGAAGCACTGGCAGGGCCGGTCGCTGCGCGATTTCCTGGCGATGGACAGCGTGCCAAAGCTGGACGACATCCTGACCCGGCTGGCCGATGGCGAACGCATCGACATGCCGGTGGAGCTGAACCATTCCGACGACTCGTCCTGGCCCTATCCGGTGCGCTATACCGTGCATCCCATCGGTGCCGATGGCGACATCCTGCTGATGGGCCGCGACCAGAGCGCGGTGGCGGAAACCCAGAAACAGCTGGTCAACGCCCAGATCGTGCTGGAGCGCGGCTATGAAGAGCGGCGCGAATACGATGCGCGCTACCGCATGCTGCTGGCCTCCAGCACCGAACCGTTCCTGTTCGTGGCCGCCCGTGACGGGCGTATCAAGGACCTCAACAGCGCCGCCGCGCAATTGCTGGGAACCTCGCGCGAAGAGCTGGTGGGCAGCCCCGTGGCGCAGGAGTTCAAGGACCGCCGACGTGGCGAGTTCATCGAGAACCTGGTCAGCCTGTCGTTTTCGGAAATGGCCTCGGAACTGGCGGTGCAGACCAAGCGCACGCGCCGCGACGTGACCATCACGCCCATGGTGTTCCGCGCCGCGGGCGAACAGCTGATCCTGTGCCGGCTGACCCCGGATTCCGACTCCCAGCACATTGACGACCGGCTGTCGCAGAACCTCAACGCGCTGTATACGCAAGGCAAGGACGCGGTGGTCTTCACCGATACCCGCGGCGTCATCGAGACGGCGAACGACGCCTTTCTGGAGCTGGTCAACCGCGCACGGCCTTCGGACGTCAAGGGCCGCTCGCTGGGCGATTTCATGGCCCGTTCGCAGATCGATCTGAGCGTGGTGCTGGAAAACGCCACCCGGTCGGGCCACATGCGCGTCTATGCCACGCGGCTGACCAACGAATTCGGCATCCAGACCCCGGTCGAGATGTCGGCGACCCATCTCAACAACCGCGAACGCCCTGCCGTGGGCTTCGTGATCCGCGATGCCAGCCGGGTCGAGGCGCTGCGCAGCGTTGCCGCCCCCAATACCGCCGGGCCGCAGCAGATCGACAGCGGGGTGGCGGAACTGGTGGGATCGGCCACGCTCAAGGAGATCGTCGCCGAGACCAACGAGGTGATCGAGAAGATCTGCATCGAGACCGCGGTGGACCTGACCCGCAACAACCGTGCCGCCGCCGCCGAGATGCTGGGCCTGTCGCGGCAAAGCCTGTATGTCAAGCTGCGCAAGTACGGGCTGCTCAAGAAGGACGAGGACTGAGGCCCGGCACCCCGCCGCGCCCTGACCGCGTCACCCTGCCTCACCGACTCACTTGATTACGCGCGATGTGTCAGGCAAGCTGGACACATGAGCGTCAGCACAGACATACAGCCGCGCCGCTGGCCCGAACCGGCCGCCGCGCTGCGCCTGATCAAGCCGATCACCTGGTTTCCCCCGATGTGGGCCTATCTGTGCGGCACCGTCTCGGTCGGGGCACCGCTGGCGGGGCATTGGGGCCTTGTGGCCCTGGGCATCGTTCTGGCCGGGCCGGTGGTCTGCGGCATGAGCCAGGCCGCCAATGACTGGTGCGACCGTCACGTGGACGCGATCAACGAACCCGACCGGCCGATCCCCTCGGGGCGCATCCCGGGGCGCTGGGGGCTGTGGATCGCGCTGGCCATGTCGGCGCTGTCGCTGCTGATCGGCTGGCAGCTGGGGCCCTGGGGCTTTGGCGCGACGCTTCTGGGTGTCGCCGCGGCCTGGGCCTATTCGGCCGAGCCGGTGCGGCTCAAGCGATCGGGCCTCTGGGGGCCGGGGCTGGTGGGGCTCAGCTATGAAACGCTGCCCTGGATCACCGGCGCCGCGGTGCTGAGCGCAGGCGCGCCGGACGCCCGCATCCTGGGCATCGCCCTGCTGTACGGGATCGGTGCGCATGGCATCATGACACTGAACGATTTCAAGGCGCTGGAAGGCGACCGGCAGATGGGCGTCAACTCGCTGCCGGTGACGCTGGGGCCCGGGCGCGCGGCACGCGTGGCCGCCTGGGTGATGCTGGTGCCGCAGGTGCTGGTGATCGCCGCACTGGCCTATTGGGGGCTGCCGCTCCAGGCGGGCGCGGTGGCGCTTCTGGTGCTGGGACAGGTCTGGGCGATCCGCGTGCTGCTGCGCGATCCCAAGGCCCGCGCGCCCTGGTACAACGGCACCGGCGTCCTGATGTACATCTCGGGCATGATGGTCACCGCCTTTGCCCTGCGCAGCCTGGAGGCGCTGTCATGACCCTGTCCTGGTTCAACATCCTGCGTCTGGGCCTTGTGCAGATGGCGCTGGGGATGATCGTCGTGCTGACCACGGCCACCATGAACCGCGTGATGGTGGTGGAACTGGCGCTGCCGGCGATCCTGCCCGGGCTGCTGGTGTCGATCTATTACGGCACACAGTTCCTGCGGCCGAAATTCGGCCATGGTGCCGATGCCGGCGGGCGGCGTGTCCCCTGGATCACCGGCGGTGTAGCGGTGCTGGGTCTCGGGGCGATCGGGGCCGCGCTTTCGGTGGGGCTGATGGAACGGTCGGCCCCCCTTGGCATCGCGGCGGCGGTGCCGTCCTTCCTGCTGATCGGCCTGGGTATTGGGGCCGGGGGCACCAATCTGCTGGCGCTGCTGGCCGCGCGTGTCAGCGAAGACCGGCAGGCCGCGGCGGGCTCGGCGGTCTGGATCATGATGATCTTCGGCCTGGCGGTCACCGGCATCACCGCCGGCCAGCTGCTGGATCCCTACAGCGCCGGACGGCTTCTGGCGGTCACCGCCGGGGTGTCGGCCATCGCGCTGACCTTCGCGATCCTCGGCACCTGGGGGCAGGAGGGCGACAGCCCCGCACCCCGCGCCGCCACCCGCCCGGGTGACGATGGCCCGACGGCCTTTCGCAGCGCGGCGCGGGCGCTCTGGGCCGATGCCCGGGTGCGCGGCTTCACGCTGTTCGTCTTTGCCTCGATGCTGGCCTACAACCTGCAGGATCTGATCCTGGAGCCCTTTGCCGGGCATGTCTTTGGGCTCAGCGTCGGCGAAAGCACCGCGCTTGGCGGGATGCACCACGCCGGCGCGCTGGCCGGGATGGTGGCCGTGCTGGTGTCGGGCACCGCGCTGAAACGCTGGGTCACGGTGCCGGTGCGGGTCTGGATCGTCGGCGGCTGCGTGCTGTCGGGTGCGGCGCTGATCGCGTTGGCCTGGGGCGGCACCCGCGCCGCGACCTGGCCGCTGGCCGCCAACATCTTCACGCTGGGCCTGGCCAACGGTGCCTTTGCCGTGGCCGCCATCGGCGCGATGATGGGCCTGGCGCGGGAAGGCGGCGCGCGGCGCGAGGGCATCCGCATGGGCCTGTTCGGTGCGGCGCAGGCCATCGCCTTTGGCCTGGGGTCGTTCCTGGGCACCGCCGCCGTCGACGTGATGCGCGGCCTGATCGACACCGACGCTTATGCCTATGGCGTGGTCTTTGCCGCCGAAGGCGTGATATTCATGGTCGCCGCCGCAATGGCGCTGACGCTTGGCCAGACCCGGCGCGCATCCGAAACGCCCGGCGGCCTCGTTCCAGGGGAGTGAACTGATGTATGACGCGATTGTCGTGGGTGGAGGCCCGGCGGGGGCCACCGCTGCCGAAGACCTCGTCCGGTCCGGATACCGTGTGGCGCTGCTGGACCGCGACGGGCGGATCAAGCCCTGCGGCGGGGCGATCCCGCCGCGGCTGATCGCCGATTTCGACATCCCCGACGACCAGCTGATCGCGCGCATCACCACCGCCCGGATGATCTCGCCCACCGGGCGCAAGGTGGATATCGGGATCGAGAACGGCTTTGTCGGCATGGTCGACCGCAAGGATTTCGATCCGTTCCTGCGCGACCGGGCCGAAGCCGCGGGTGCGGTGCGCCATACCGGCACCTTCCTGCGGATCGAGCGTGAGGGCACCCGCACCTTCACCCATTACCGCGACAAGGCCACGGGCGAGGAACGGCGGCTGGAAAGCCGCTATGTCATCGGGGCCGACGGGGCCCGTTCGCGGGTGGCCGAACAGGAAATCCCGGCGGGCGGCACCACGCCGCTGGTCTTTGCCTATCACGAGATCATCGCCGCGCCCGAGGCGTCCGAACAATATGACCCGGCGCGCTGCGACGTGGTCTATGACGGTGCCATCAGCCCGGACTTCTACGGCTGGGTGTTCCCGCACGGGGCCTCGGCCTCGGTGGGGATGGGAACTTATGTGAAATCGGTGGATCTCAAGCAGGCCACCGCCGCGCTGCGCGCCTCCTCGGGCCTGGCCGGGTGCGAGACGCTGCGCCGCGAAGGCGCGCCGATCCCGCTGAAGCCGCTAGCCAAGTGGGACAATGGCCGCGACGTAGTGCTGGCCGGCGATGCCGCCGGGGTGGTGGCCCCCAGTTCGGGCGAGGGCATCTATTACGCGATGATCGGCGGGCGCGTGGCCGCCGCGGCGGTCTCGGCGGCGCTGGCCAGCGGCAAGGCGTCGAAACTGGCGCTGGCGCGGCGGCTGTTCATGCGCGAGCACAAGACAGTGTTCCGCGTGCTGGGCCAGATGCAGGACGCCTATTACAAGTCCGACATGCGCCGTGAACGCTTTGTCAGCCTGTGCCATGATATCGACGTGCAACGGCTGACCTTCGAAGCCTACATGAACAAGAAACTGGTCAAGGCGCGCCCGCTGGCGCATATCAAGATCGGATTCAAGAACCTGGCACATCTGACGGGGCTGGTGAGGCCCGAACACGTATGACGATCATGATCCCGGCCTGGGTCGACGGCAGGCTGACCCCGGTGGAAAAACTGGACGCGCATCGCCGCGGGCTGCGGCACAAGGCGGTGTCGGTCTTCGTGCTGCGGGGCGACGCGGTGCTGATCCAGCGTCGCGCGGCTGGCAAGTATCATACCCCCGGGCTCTGGGCGAACACCTGCTGCACCCATCCCGACTGGAACGAGGCCCCAGAGGCCTGCGCGCTGCGCCGCCTGGACGAGGAACTGGGCCTGACCGGGGTCACCCTGCGCCATGCCGGGCAGGTGGAATACCGCGCCGAGGTGGGGCAGGGGCTGATCGAGCACGAGGTGGTGGAAATCTTTACCGCCCAGGCCACGCCGGCAATGACGCTTGCGCTCAATCCCGACGAGGTCAGCGAGACCCGCTGGGTCCCGCGCGACGCGCTGGCGCGCGAGGTGGCGGCGGCACCGGAGCGGTTCACGCCCTGGCTGCGAATCTACCTGGCCGACCATGCCGAGATGGTCTTTGCCGCCGCCTGAGCGTGCTTACATGATGACGAAGATCATCAGCAGGTTGGGCACGATGAAGGCAAAGGCGATGACGAACAGCTGCGCAAGATGGGCCCCCCGCTGCATCAGGCGCGAGCCCGCCATCATGTCGGCATAGCCTTCGAACACCACGCCAAGCGCGGCACCCTCACCGGCCTGCTGCGCGCGGTTGCGTTCGAACTGGGCGCGCGCGGCGGCATAGCGCGCTTGCAGGACTGCCTCATCCGGCCTGTCGTTCATGGTCTGTCTCCTCTTGGTCTTGCATTGCCGCGCAAGAGGTGGCGCGCGCGCCTGGATTGTCCAGCGATAAAAACGGTTTAGAGCAAGTCGCGTTTCATCGCCCAGACCTGTCCCCCGGACCGCGTCCTGCTCAGGGCTGCACGACGCGTTCCCGCGCGGTCCGGGCCGTCGCGCTGCGGCGCAGTTCGAACCGGCAGGCGGTCTCTCCCGGCATCGCGCCGCATCGGGTTTCCACGCAGACCACGTCCGGGGCCACCAGCACGCGGTACAGCCGCTGGAACACCGCCGCGTGCCAGTGGCACAGCGGGTGATCCGACGGCTCGTCCCGGCAAAGCGGGTTGTCGGCGATCTCGAAGCTCCAGGGCGACAGCACGCGGAACGTCCCCGATCCGGCAAAGGTCCAGGCGTGTTGCGCGATCGCCCGCGACAGAAGCCGCGCGGCCAGGGGCGCGGGCAGGGCGCGCAGCAGGCGCTGTGCCGGGCGGGGGATGCGGTGGGCCAGGATGTAATCGGCCGTGCGCTGCCCGGCCTTGGCGGCCAGCCGCGGCGCATCCTGCGGACGCAGCGCACGCACCGCGCGGTGCAGCCGCGCCGCGTCCGCCTCGGGGATCATCGCATCGTCACCCGGCGCGGCCCCCAGCCCGGCCTGGGCCATGGCGTCATGCCGGGCCCCCACGGCCTGCAACACCGGAAGGTATTGCAGGATCGCGTTTGGCCCGATGCGGCCGGGCGCGGCCTCAGGCATCTTCCAGCTGCTGGTCGCCGCCGCCGCAGGCGCGGATTTCGGCCCCGTTGGGCATGACAAAACCGTCGTCGCGGCGCGTGGCAGCGCGTTCCTTCATCTGGCCGCGCAGCGCCTCGCGGCGCTCTGCCGCCCGCGCCGCCCGGTCTGCCGCGGCTTCCCAGTCTTCCAGCTGCGCCTCGGCCAGTTGCCGGGTTTCGTCGAAATGGAAATCCACGCTCTTCCTGGTCTGCGGACCCCAATACCCGGCCTTGCCCAGATCGTAGAAGGTGCGCTGGAACCCGGCGCGCAGGAAGGCATAAAGACAGCCAAGCAGATAGCGCCGCCGGAACCCCGTGCCGCGCCACGGATAGTGGAACAGCGCCTTTTTCATGTAGAACCGGCGGTAATTGTTCATCACGCCGTCCAGCAACTCTCCGCGTTCCATCGCGGCGGGTTTCATGATCGGGGTGACGAAATTGTACTTGGAGAAGTCGAAGATCTCCACCTGGTCCTTGAGATCCTGAAACAGCGGCGTGAACGGCCAGGGCGTGTACATCGACCAGTTGGCCAGGTCGGGCTGCCAGTCCCAGGCCATGCGATAGGTTTCCTCCAGCGTCTCGGCGGTCTCGTTGTCCAGCCCGACGATGAACTGCGCCTCGACAAAGATGTCGGCCTCGCGCAGCAGGCGGATGGCGGTCTTGTTCTCGTCGACCTTGGTTTCCTTGTTGAACTGGTCCAGCTTGAGCTGCGCCGCCGCCTCGGTGCCCAGAGACACATGCACCAGCCCCGCCTTGCGGTAGAATTTCAGCAGGTCGCGGTCGCGGTAGATGTCGGTGACCCGGGTGTTGATGCCCCATTTCACGCGGTCCGGCAGGCCGCGGTCGATCAGTTCCTGGCAGAACTCGACGAATTTCTTCTTGTTGATGGTGGGTTCCTCGTCGGCGAGGATGAAGAAGCCGACGCCGTGGTTTTCCACCAGGTCCTCGATCTCGTCCACCACGTCCTTGGGATCGCGCACGCGGTAATCGCGCCAAAACTTCCATTGCGAACAGAACGAACAGGTGAACGGACAGCCGCGGGCAAGGTTGGGGATCGCGACGCGGGTGCCCAGCGGGATGTAGATGTATTTCTCCCAGTCGAGAATGGCCCAGTCGGGCTGGATCGACTTGAGGTCCTTCACCGTGGGCGCGGCGGGGGTGGCGACGATCTCTTCGCCGTCACGATAGGCCAGCCCGTGGATCGCGCCGCGGTCCTGCGGCCAGCGGCCCTCGGCCACGGCGCGCACCAGGTTGGTGCAGATTTCCTCGCCCTCGCCACGCACGATCACGTCGACCCAGGGGGCTTCGGACAGCACCTGCTTGTACATGAAGGTGGCGTGCACACCGCCCAGCACGCGCAGCGCATCAGGCACCACGGCATGCGCCACCTTAAGCACATCCTCGGCGCGGTAGATCGACGGGGTGATGGCCGTGACCCCGACCATGTCGGGTTGCAGCGCAGCGATCTTGTCACCCAGCGTGGCGTCGTCGATATCGTCGGTCATCGCGTCGATGAAATGGATGTCGTCAAAGCCCGCGCGGCGCAGATGCCCGGTCAGATAGGCCACCCAGGCCGGAGACCAGGTTCCGGCGATCTCGGCACCGCCGGAATGATAGTTCGGATGGACGAAGAGAATTCGCATCGCGTGGCCTCCCTGATTGGCGCGGTCGGCCGACTCGGGGTGAGGGCCGATCTGTCAATCCAGAGTGACAGATTTCACGGCAATTCGAGTTGACATGAATCAATCCCGTGACACTACGCGTTCGTCCGGTAAGCCGAATTATGGTAAGTCAGGCCCGGTGCAGCGGCACCACGCGCGACGGCTGCCCCAGGCCCGCCATCTGGCGCAGCGTGGCGGCGATGTCCGTCACCGTCAGGCCGGCATCGGCATACATCTCGGCCGGGCTGGCCTGCTGGATGTAGCGGTCGGGCAGCGTCATCGCACGCACCTTCAGACCCATGTCCAGCAGCCCCTCGCGCGCCATGGCGTGCAGCACGACCGAACCAAAACCGCCCTCGACCCCGGTCTCCAGCGTCATCAGCCCGGCATGGTGGCGCGACAGCTGACGCAGCAGCGCCAGGTCCAGCGGCTTTGCAAACCGGGCATCGGCCACGGTGACCGACACGCCGTCGGCCTCCAGCATCCGGGCGGCCTCCAGCGCTTCGGGCAAGAGGCTGCCATAGGACAGGATCGCCAGATCGGTGCCTTCGCGCAGCACCCGGCCGCGGCCCAGCTCCAGCACCGTGCCGCGCTCGGGCAGCGCCGCGCCGGTGCCGTTGCCGCGCGGATAGCGGAAGGCGATGGGCCCCGCATCATGCGCCGCGGCGGTTTCCACCATGTGCATCAGTTCGGCCTCGTCGGCGGCGGCCATCACCGTCATGCCCGGCAGGTTCGACAGATAGGCGATGTCGAACGCCCCGGCATGGGTGGCGCCATCGGCACCCACCAGCCCGGCCCGGTCGATGGCAAAACGCACCGGCAGGCCCTGCAGCGCCACGTCATGCACCACCTGGTCATACCCGCGTTGCAGGAAGGTGGAGTAGATCGCGCAGAACGGCTTCAACCCGCTGGCCGCCATCCCGGCGGCAAAGGTCACGCCATGCTGCTCGGCGATGCCCACATCGAACACCCGGCCCGGAAAGCGCCGCGCCATCAGGTCGACCCCGGTGCCCGACGGCATCGCCGCCGTCACCGCCACCACGTTGGGATCGCGCGCCGCCAGATCGGTCAGCGCGGTGCCGAAAACCTTGGTATAGCTGGGCGCGTTCGGCGTCTTCCTGGCCTGCGCACCGGTGGGCACATCGAATGTCGACACGCCGTGATACTTGCAGTCAGAGCTTTCCGCGGGCGCATAGCCCTTGCCCTTGACCGTGCAGACATGGATCAGCACCGGCCCGCGGGCCCGCGTGCGTGCCGCCCGGAGCACCGCCAGCAGCGCTTCCATGTCATGCCCGTTCACCGGCCCGACATAGTCAAAGCCCAGTTCGTCGAACAGCGTCGCCTCGGACTGGCCGGTGACCAGCTGGCGGGCGCGGCGCGCGCCCGCGCGCATCGGCGGCGGCATCAGCGCCTCCATGCCCTCGGCCAGCCGGGCCATGGGATCGCTGCCATACAGGCGCGACAGATAGGCCGACATCGCCCCCACCGGCGGCGCGATGCTCATTTCGTTGTCGTTCAGGATCACGAACAGCCGCCGCCCCTCGTGCCCGGCATTGTTCAGCGCCTCGTAGGCCATGCCGGCGCTGATCGACCCGTCGCCGATCACCGCGATCGCGTCGCCCGTGGGCCGGCCCATGTCGCGCCCCACGGCAAAGCCCAGAGCGGCCGAGATCGAGGTCGAGGAATGCGCCGCGCCGAACGGATCGAATTCGCTTTCGTCCCGCTTGGTAAAGCCCGACAGCCCGTCCTTCTGGCGCAGGGTGCGGATGCGGTCGCGCCGACCGGTCAGCACCTTGTGCGGGTAACACTGGTGGCCGACATCCCAGACCAGCTTGTCCATCGGCGTGTTGAAGACCGCGTGCAGCGCGACGCTCAGCTCCACCACACCCAGTGACGAGCCCAGATGCCCGCCGGTCTGGCTGACGGCGTCGATCACCTCGGCGCGCAGCTCGTCCGCCACGCAGGCCAGCGTCCGGTCGTCCAGATGTCGCAGATCCGCCGGTCCGGCGATGCGGTCGAGATGCGGGGTATGGGGACGGGTCATCAGAGCCTCCGTGGGGTGTATACGGGCCCGGCGTCTGTCGGCGCAGGGCGGCGGATTGGCGCCGCACGTCGGAGGGGAGGGCCCGCCGCGTACGGCGCCGGTTCCTGTCGCCAACAGGAAGGACGAAGGTTATGAAAACCCCCGCTTTCCGACCCCCATGGGACCAGGGGACCGAAACGGCAGCGGCGGGCACCTGCGTGCCCGCCACGTCTTCGCTCACTCGTCGGTCTGGTAGACCGGGGTGCCGCTGGTCGCCAGTTCGGGCCAGTCGGCGATCACGTTCAGACCCTGCAGCGGCTGCTGATAGCCCTTGTGACAGGTCTTGCACGCGGCCTTGGGCGCGTCGGCATGGATCGGGCCCAGCCGCTCCTGCGGGTATTCGCTTTCCAGCGGGATAAGGTAGTCGTTGTTCAACTCCTGCACCATCGAGATGCCAAGCTGTTCCGTCGACCACTGCGGCGTGACCTGCTCGATATCGTAGAAGGCCCGCGTGTTGTGGCAGAAGGTACAGTTCACCCCCAGCGAATTGGCGACGTAGTTCATCAGCGCATAGGTGCGCTCGGTGTCCTGGATCGTCGGGACGCCCGGATCAGAGGGATTGCCCTCGGCCCGGCTTTCCAGATCGTGCACGCCGATGCGGTTGTAATCCACCAGGAAGTGCTCCAGCGCATCCACCGGCAACGAGGTGTATTGCGACCGCAGCGTCGCCCGGTTCTGGATCGCCGCCCAGCCCGCCGCCGCGGCGGTTTCCACCGGCGCGATGCGGAACCAGATGTCCGACGGCACGTTCTGCCCGCGGTGGCAGGTAAAGCATGTCACCCCCACCTGCTTGTTGGCGTTCACGTGGCCGTCCCAGTTCTCGTTGATGTTCTGGGTCATCTCGATCATCCGGCGCGCAACGACCTTGGTATAGAGGTCGTCCTTGCCGTACTCTTCGAGATCCACGTCCCCGTGGCAGTAGGCGCAGCCCTCGTCCGGCGCCACCCAGAGCGTCATGGCGTTCATCAGCCGGTTGAAATTGTCCTCGGTCAGATCGCCCAGCACCTGAACGTTCTGATAGAGATCGCGCGCCAGCGGCTCATCCCCTGCCGGAACATAGGGCGGATCGGGATAGACCTCGGCAATGTCCGGATCGGGCGTGGCCAGGTCGGACTTGAACTCCGGCACGTGCATGCCGGTGCCGCGCGGGCCGGTCTGCATGCTGTCGGTGGGATAGGGCTGCCCCAGCGCCACCAGCCCTGCGGCCACCAGCACCGCCCCGGCGATGGCCCCGGCAAAGATTGCCGGGCCGTAGATGTCGGTGGGGTTTTCCCTGTTCCATTTGTCGAACCACTTGGGAAACATGGGCCTCACTCCTTGCCGATGAAGGCTTCGTAGGTCCCGTAGGCCTCGTAGCCGTAGCTGCCGTCATACATGGGCGCAAAATGGTGTTCCTGTGCCCAGATGAACCAGTTGTCCACCACGGTCCCCGTCAGCAGGATGCCGATGCCGCCGGTGATCGGGGTCAGCACCGCAAACCACCAGGCCCAGCGGTGAATGCCCTCCATCGTGGCGTTGAAGCCCATGGTCCAGCGCCAGAACAGCGCCGCGCGTTCCGTGGCGGTGCCGCGGTCGATGATCTGCTCCAGTTCGCGGTCGCCGCCATAGCGGGTCACCGCCAGGATGGTGGCGCCGTGCATGGCGAACAGCAGGACCGAGCCATAAAGGAACACGATGCTCAGGCAGTGGAACGGATTGTAGTAGAGGTTGCCGTAGCGGATCGAGAACGCCGTGGTCCAGTCGAGATGCGGGAAGATGCCGTAGGGCACCGCCTCGGACCAGCTGCCCATCAGCACCGGCCGGAACAGGCCCAGCACCAGGAACAGCCAGATGGCCGAGCCGAACGCCCAGAAGACATGCTTGCCCATCTTCTGGTCCGCCGCCAGCTGGTAGCTGCGCAGCCACCACAACATCACCGAAACCAGCAGAAAGAAACTCGCCACGATGTACCAGCCGCCATCGTTCAGCGGCGGGATGCGCAGACCGTATTCCGGGCTGGGCGGCTCCAGCGCCAGCCAGAACAGCTGGCGGATGAATTCCGGGATCGACCAGCCGACCTGCGCCAGCATGTTGATCCCCACGATATTGAGCCAGATGATCCCCGACGCGATCGAGGCCACCCCGGCCATGCCCAGGTTGATCGGCCCCAGCTGCGCGTTGCCCAGCCAGCCGAGCAGCCCCCAGAAGCCGGTCCAGTCCGACCGCTCCTGCGCCAGCGTGCCGCTGTCGTCGGTGCCCAGTTCGGCCGGCCCGCGCACCTGAACCTGGGTGAAGATGTTCTGATATTCGACGCTAAACATGTGCTTCACATCCCGATTTGCGAGGCCCAGATGGGCAGTTCCAGCCACCAGTTCCACCATTCCGGCCAACCCTTGGTCCAGACCGGCCCGGAGATGATGATGCAGACGGCGCTGAAGAAGACGGCGTTGATCGCCAGCAGAAAGCCCAGGCGGTGAATGCCC
This sequence comes from Alphaproteobacteria bacterium, assembly GCA_030425925.1. GTDB lineage: Bacteria > Pseudomonadota > Alphaproteobacteria > Rhodobacterales > Rhodobacteraceae > JAUHZO01. The sequence continues at coordinate 44,799 of JAUHZO010000024.1, forward strand.
AGCGTGCCGATGGAATAACCGATGAAGTCACGAAAGAACGTGTCCTCGTGATCCGGCGTCTTCATGATCTCGCCCTTTTCCGGGTTTGCCGCCGACAGGATCAGCGCACCGTGCAGGGCCAGCGCCAGCGTGGTGGTGAAGAACAGCGTCACCGCCAGCATGTGGGCCGGGTTATAGTGGAAATGCAGGTAGGCGTAGCCGGTGTTCGACACCCAGTCGAGATGGCTGAAGATGCCGTAGGGAAAGGCATGCCCCCAGGCCCCCATCAGGATCGGGCGAAAGATTTCCAGCGTGACATAGGCCAGGATCGCAAAGCTGAAGGCGAACGGCACGTGATAGCCGATGCCCAGCTTGCGGCAGATCTCGACCTCGCGCAGCGCCCAGGAGATAAAGCTCATGGTGGCGCAGATGGTGATGAACTGCCACAGCCCGCCTTCGTTCAGCGGCGCGATGGCCAGGCCATAGGAAATGTCCGGGGGGGCGATGTTGATCAGCCAGGGATTGAACGTGCCCTGCTGGGCGGCCCCCCAGAAGATCAGGATCGTGCCGAGCACGGCGAAAAAGGCGGTCGTGACCCCGAAAAAGCCCACGTAGAACGGGCCAAGCCAGAAGTCGAACAGATCGCCGCCGATCAACGTCCCCCCGCGGACGCGATATTTCTTTTCGAAGCTGAGCAAGGCCATCTTCATCTCTCCGCGTTTGGCGGCCGGTCCATGCGGGACTCGTGGCCGTCATGTCTGTAAGTCGGTCAGTCAATACTTGGTCGGTGTCGCCGCGGGCAGGTGGACCGCCCGCAGCGCTTTCTCGGGGCGGAGCGTCCGGGCCCGCCTGTGGCTGTCACTCTCCCGCGACCGCTGCGCGCGACGCGGCAGCGTTCTCGAACCAGTTCACACCGTTGGACAGAACCACCAGGTGGATCATAACGGCGAGAAGGAAGAGGAAGACGCCCTGTGCCACAAACACACGGCGCGGGTCGAAAATGAGCCAAACCTTGTAGAACTTTGCCATTTCCGTCTCCTCAGAACCACGGTGCCCAGATGTAGGTCGCCAGGTGGGCGACCACGGCAACCGCCGAGAACAGCCAGAGGCCGCTCATGTAGACGGAATGCAGCTCCTGAGCCTGCTCGTCGGTCAGACCTGTGAACGACAGGTCACCATTATCAGACATGTACTTTCCTCCGGAACGTTTGCCTGACGCCGCACCCCCTGCGGCGGGGTTGGGGGAACGCGTCCCCCGTCTGCCTGCCCCGCGGGGCATTCAGATCGGACGGCCCCGGGGGGCCGAATGACGGTGGTCCGGGCTGACGCCTCAGACCGAGAAGATCAGCGGCGTGATCGCGTCCGCCTCTTTCCAGGCCCGCGCCAGCGGGCCGCGCAGGTTCAGCGTGCGACGCTTGGCAACCTGCAGGACATAGCGCACCGTCTCGATGGGCAGCGCCGCCAGAAAGATCAGAGCGAAGTAGAAGTGGAACTCCGCCCCGCGGCGGCGGGCGTGCATGCGCGGCATGTTCGTCGTGATGTTGGCCATGGGTCAGCCCTCCTTGCTATGGGATGCCGCGCCGGTCGGGGCCGGGGCAGCGGTTTCGGCAGCCGCGCGCGGTGGCGCGGAGGTTTCGGACGCCCCGCGGAACAGGGCGGTCACGGTCTCGATCGCCACCCGCTCGGCACCCTGTTCCAGGGCGGCGCGCTCGGCGGCGTCGCGGTATTGCTTGGCGGCGGAAATGCGGGTCAACACCGGGTGGCGCGCCACGATGCGGTCCAGCTCGATCTGCGCATCGGCATCCCAGGGCATGTCGCGGCGCAGCCGCGTCGGCGTCGCCTCGGCCGCATCCATCTCGGTGCCCAGCGGCAGGATGTGGAACAGCGCATCGAACAGACCGTTGCAGATTTCCTGCAGCAGATAGGCCGCCCCGGCATAGCCCATGAACGGGGTCCCGGTGTGCCGGCGGATCGCGGCCCCGGGAAAGCTGGCCGGCAGGAAGGCCGGCTGCGGCCCGTGCCCGCCCTTCATCTCGGCCAGGTACATCTTTTCGTTGATCGACCCCATGACCACCAGCGGACGGTGCTCGGCCAGAAGCGCCCGCACCTCTTCGTTGTTGGTCTTGGACCCGGCCCGGCGCGCCACCGCAAAGGCGCAGGGAAAGCCCAGATCGCCCTCAAGGTAATGCCGCACGCCGCGGGCATAGGTTTCGTTCGCCACGATGGCGAAATTCGCCGTGGCATAGAAGTCCTGCGTGACCGAGCGCCACAGATCCCAGACCGGCTTCAGCGTCGAATGCTTCTCGCGCGCGATGAACGGCTCGGGGTCCAGCCCCAGCAGGTCGCCCAGCCGCCGCAGGAAGCGCGTCGTGCTGTCCATGCCGATGGGTGCCTGCAGATAGGGCTTGCCCAGCACCTCGCACAGGCCGCGGCCGAATTCGCGGTACATGCAGATGTTGACATCCGCATTCACCAGGTTGCGCATCTCGGCCAGGTGGGCGCCCAGCGGCATCACCATGTTGACCTCGGCTCCGATGCCTTCCACCAGCCGGCGGATCTCGGCCAGGTCCGACGGCATGTTGAAGGTGCCGTACATCGGGCCAAGGATGTTGACCCGCGGCCTGGCACCCTCTTCGCGCGCGGCTTCCCTGGGCATCCGCCCCTTGGTCTGGCCGAACTCGGTGAACAGCCAGGTCATCGCCCGGTCGGCGGCTTCCCACTGGTCCTCGTCGATGGTGCGCGGCAGAAAGCGCTTGATCGCCGTGCCCTCGGGCGTGACGCCGCCGCCGATCATCTCGGCGATGGAGCCCGTGACCACCACCGCAGGCAGCGCCGGATCCAGCGTCTGCCAGGCCCGCTTCATCGCGCCTTCGGTGCCGTCGCGGCCCAGTTCTTCCTCACCCAGCCCGGTGACGACGATGGGCAACTCGTGCGGCGGCAGTGCGTCGGTATAATGCAGCACCGAGGTCACCGGCAGGTTCTCGCAGCCCACCGGACCGTCGATCACCACCTGCAAGCCCTTGACGGCGGTAAAGGCGTAGACCGCGCCCCAGTAGCCGCCCGCGCGATCGTGATCCTGGATCAGCATTGCCGCGCCCCCCGGTTGCTGCCTGCCAAACCCGCCACAGGTGCGGGACCGCGTTTGGCTGCGTCAGACGCTGCCTCGCGCCACCATCTGTTTGCTGTGCAGAAAACCGTCATATCATCTGCTCCGCCTTGGCGGCGCGGGCCTGCTTTTCCAGCTTCTTGGCATAGCGCGCACGGAACTCCGGATGCAGGTTCGGCGCGCCTTCCCAGACCCCCGCCGTCTCGCCCGTGCCCACGCCGTCAAAGAAGGCGCGCATGGCGTCCATGCGGTCCTTGCCGGCGATGGCGGCATTGATCACCTGCGCAAGGCTCCCCGCCCCGGCCGGCCCCATCAGCGGCCGCGCCGAGATCAGGTTGGTGAAATACAGCGCCGGCACTCCCAGCGCCTTGGCCTTCTGCACCACCGGTGTCGTCCCGATGGCGAGGTCCGGGCGCAGCCCTTCCATCGCCGCCAGGTCGTCCTCCAGCGAGGCGCGGAAGGTGACCCGGGTCCCCTGCCCTTCCAGCCAGGCCGCATCGGCCTCGGACCAGCGCGACCGCGCGCAGGCGGTGCCCACATAGGGCACCTCGGCCCCGCTTTCGATCAGCAGACGCGCCACCAGAAGTTCCGAACCCTCGTAGCCCGACACCGTGATCCGGCCCTGCACCGGCGCCTTGTCCAGCGCATCGCGGATCGCGGGCAGGAACGCGTTCTGCGCCGCCGCCACCCGGTCGGCCGGAAGCCCGAATGCCGCGCCGATTTCGGCCAGCCAGGTCCGCGTGCCCTCGACACCCACGGGTGCCGATCCCACCACGGGCCGCCCCGCGGCCTCGAACACGCGCACCGCGGCGCTGTAGAACGGATGGATCGCCGCCACCGCCCCGCAATCCAGCGCGGCATACAGCTCGCGCCATTCGCGGCACGGCACCACCGGCCCCGCCGCCAGACCCAGCGGCGCCAGCATGGCCCCGATCATCATCGGATCCGCGGGAAACATCTCGCCCAGCAGCGTCACGGTGGGCCGGTCCGACCGGCCGCCCTCGGGCGCGGCCACCGGCCCCGCCTCGATCTCGCGCCGCGCATAGTCCAGCATCGCCCCGGCCAGCACGTCCTTGGCCTCGGCATGCGTGGGAATGCCAAAGCCCGGCACGTCGATGCCGACGATGCGCACGCCGTCGATCTCGTCCGGCAGCAAACGCAGCGGCACGCCCGACGCGGTCGGCACGCACAGATTGGTCACCACGATGGCATCGAACCGGTCCGGATCGGCCAGCTGGTGCACGCTTTCGCGGATGTCCTCGAACAGCTTGCCCGTCACCAGCGTTTCGGAATCGAAGGGCACATAGCCCACCGACCGCCGCGCGCCGTAGAAATGGCTGACAAAGGTCAGGCCGTAGACGCAGCAGGCCGAACCCGACAGCACCGTCGCCACCCGGCGCATGCGCAGCCCGACACGCAGGCTGCCAAAGGCAGGGCACATGCTTTGCGGCTTGTCATGCGGGCCCTGCGGATAATCGCGGGCAAACTGGTCCAGCATCTCGGACTGACCGGCCATGCGCGCGGCGCGCGCCATCTCGGAACCGGAATGGCAGCCCAGGCCTTCGGGCGCATCGCCCGTCTGCGGCAGCGGGTCTGTCCGGTCGGGACCGGTCAGCACCTCGGCACTCGCCGCGCTGTCATAGACCTGCTCGCTCATGCCGCGCGCTCCCCGCTCTGGCGGATGTCGCGCAGCAGCCGGGCGATCTGCTCCGGCGTGGCGCGGTCCAGCATGCGGGTGATCTCGGCCCGCAGATCGTCTCCGTTCCGCTCAGGCATCGTCATAGATCACCTCCAGGCTGGCCCGGGGCGCGGCCTGCTTGCCGCGCATGTCGGCATCGGTGGCAGGCTCCAGCTTGATGCCGGCCCCGGTCTCGGAGCCGTCGAACAGCTCCAGAAGCCCGTCCTGCGACAGCGGCGTGGGCCGCACCGGCGGCGCGTCGGCCACGTTGACACCCAGTTCGGCAAACAGCGCGCCCCAGGGGCTCGCGGCGGTGCCGACGATCTGGTAGTTCGCGGATTTCTTGCGCAGGTCGTCATCCTGCGGGATCGAGGCCAGCACCGGGATGCCTGCGGCCTCGGCAAAGGCCTGCGCCTCGCCCGAGCCGTCATCCTTGTTGATGACCAGACCCGCGACGCCCACATTGCCGCCCAGCTTGCGGAAATACTCCACCGCCGAGCACACGTTGTTGGCCACATACAGCGATTGCAGGTCGTTCGAGCCGACAAGGATCACCTTCTGCGCCATGTCCCGCGCGATGGGCAGGCCAAAGCCGCCGCAGACCACGTCGCCCAGGAAGTCGAGCAGGACATAGTCGAAATCCCAGTCGTGAAAGCCCAGCTTTTCCAGCAGTTCGAAGCCGTGGATGATGCCCCGTCCGCCGCAGCCGCGGCCCACTTCGGGTCCGCCCAGTTCCATGGCGAACACACCGCCGCGCTTGAAGCACACGTCGCCGATCTTGACCTCTTCGCCCGCCAGTTTCTTGCGGGTCGAGGTCTCGATGATCGTGGGGCACGCCTTGCCGCCGAAGAGCAGCGAGGTGGTGTCGGATTTCGGGTCGCAGCCGATCAGCAGCACGCGCTTGCCCTGCTCGGCCATCATGTGGCTGAGATTGGCCAGCGTGAAGGACTTGCCGATGCCGCCCTTGCCATAGATCGCGATGATCTGGGTCTTCTTCGTCGCCTCGCCGGGCAGGATGTCGGCCAGGTCTTCCCCGGCCTCGTCGCGCAACCTCTGGTCAAAGTCCTTGAGGTTCGGGGCGTCGGATGGTCTCACGTCGTCCTTCATGCGGCCGTCTCCCAGTTGAGGATCATTTTCAGGCAGGCCGGGTCTTCGAAGGCCGTGCGATAGGCATCGGCGGCGTCCGCGGCCCGGGCGCGATGCGTGACCAGCCCGGCCAGCGACAGCGCACCCGCGTCGATCAATCCGCGCGTGGCGCGCAGGTCGTCCCGGTCCCATTCCGCGGCGACGCGGAATCGCGCCTCCTTCATGAAGGCCGGGGGAAAGGCAAAGCTCAGCGGTTCGGTATAGAACCCCGCCAGCACGATCTCGCCCCCCTTGGCGATGCGGCCCACCAGATCGTTCAGCAGCGCCCCCTGGCCCGAGGCGTCGTAGATCGCGCGGTAATCGCGCCGCGGGTCGTCGTCGGGATGGATCACCTCATAGCCGGTGGCCCCGCCCTGCCGCGCCGGGTCGATTTCCCAGACCGTGGGGGCCGGGGCCCCCGCCGCCAGCACCAGCCGCGCCAGAAGCCGGCCCAGAACACCATGGCCCACGATCAGTTCGGGCAGCGCCCGGTCAAGCCCGGCCATGGCGTGCCGCGCCGTGGCGGCCAGCGCCAGCAGCGCCCCTTCGGCACCCATGCCGCCATCAATCCGCGCCACCCGTGCGGCATCGGTCACCAACCGGCGCGCCGCGCCGCCGAACAGCCCGCGCGCGCCTTCAAAGCAGTTGGCCCCGGGCACAAAGACCGCGTCGCCCACGGCAAAGCCCGTGCCCGACCCGGCCTCGACCACCCGGCCGCAGGCCTCGTACCCCGGCACCAGCGGATAGCCCATGCCCGGAAAGGGCGGCATTGCACCGGTGTAGAAAAGCTTTTCCGTACCGGTCGAAATGCCCGAATGGGTGATCTCGACCACCAGATCCTCCGGGCCGGGATCGCACAGCGCAAGGCTGTCGAGGGCCAGGTCTCCGGGGCCTTTGAGCAGGATCGCGTCTGTGTGCATGGCTCCCCCCACCGTTGTCGAATCGTTTCCGCCGTCCGGAAGTCGTTACGGTTGACTGTCAGTCTACATTGACAGTTTTGCCTGTCAATCATATCTGACAATCACATGTTCCCCCGCGTCAGCCCGGCTTGACGGCGGTCACCGTGCCGGTGACATAGGCCCGCCGCGGAGACGGCATCCGCACGCCGGTGAACCCGGCCTGCCGCAGCGCCGCGCCGATCTCGGCCGCCGAGCGCGTGCGCCCGGTGCGCATCGCCAGCGTGTAGAACGCAAAATAGACATCGGTCTGCGGATCGGGGCGCGCCCCGCCGGACATCGGCTCCGACACGATCACGCGCCCGCCCGGCGGCAGCGCGGCAAAGACCCGCTCCAGCAGCGCGGCCACGGTGTCGTCGGCATGGTCATACAGCACCCGGATCAGCGAAATCGCGTCCGCGCCTTCGGGCAGGGGATCATGCCGGAACGACCCGGCCACCACCTCGATGCCGGGATCGCGCACCCCGGCCACCACCTCGGGCAGGTCGAACAGCACCCGCTGCACCCCGGGCGCAACCCGGGCCAGCTCTTCCAGAAACACCCCCGTGCCGCCGCCCACATCCAGCAGACGCCGCACCCCGCGCAGCCGCAGCTGGGCCAGCGCGTCCTGCGCCACCAGGCGCTGCGACTGCGCCATCAGGTCGGAATAGACCGCCGCCACCTCGGGATCGGCCTGGCCTCCGGCGCCAAAGACATAGGGCCAGAACGCCGCCAGCTCGGTCTCGGTCTCGCCGCGCAGCAACGCCAGCGGATCGCCCATGTCGCGGTAGAACGCCCCGTGATGGCGAATCATCTGCGCCAGCCCGGGCACACCCACCAGCGCCGCGCCCTGCCGGGTCAGCCCGAACCGCCCGTCGCGATGCCGCCGCAGCAGCCCCAGCCCGGCCCCGGCCTGCAGCAGGATCTGCATCCGCGGCGCGGGCACATCGCCGAATCGCGCCAGCACGTCCACCGTTTCGGGCCCGTTCAGCAGCCGCCGCGGCAGATCCAGCTCGACCAGCGCCAGAAGCACCTGCGCCCTGACAAAGCCCTGCACGATGTCGAACAGCACCGCCCCGTCGCGCCGGGCCAGCCGCCGCGCCACCGGCAGCCGCGACGCCGCGCGCTGCACCCCCGGGCGGGCAATCAGCCGGTGCAGCCAGGAGGCAGGCGCAAAGGCCGCCATCAGCCGCGCGCCATTTCGCGGGCGGCGTCAGGCATGATCTTGCGGGCGGTATAGGTCACCATCTGCGCCAGCGCCGCCTCGCCCGGACAGGACGGGATCGACGCAATGGCCCCGGCCAGGATGTCGCGCAGCCGCTGCGCCGCGCCTTCCAGCCCGTAGGTCGCCACGGCGTTGGGCCGGCCCAGCAGATCGTCCTGCCCCACCGGCTTGCCCAGTTCGGATTCCGAACACAGCGCGTCGCGCAG
>JAUHZO010000005.1 GCA_030425925.1 Alphaproteobacteria bacterium
CCGATTGAAGGACTGGCGGCGCATCGCCACCCGCTACGACAGATGCCCGAAGGTCTTCCTGTCAGCCATCGCGCTCGCCGCAGCGGTCATCTTCTGGCTTTGACCGACAATGAGTCTGGACCCTAGATCCCGAGGTCGAAACGGCTTTGACGGAGATCTTCTTGAGGGCAGGCAGACTGAGGTCATGAGCCCACAGATTCAGGGCATCCTCAAAGAGTCCCGCGAGTGTCTCTGCCTCGTTCGAAATAGTCAGAAAACGGGTGATCTCGCCGTGCCGGGCCAGATGCGTCAGTCATGACAGATCCGGAAAACCGCTGAAGATGCGCGCGCATTGGATGAGCCTTACGGGGTCGCAGGCAAGTAAAGGCCCATTTGATACATTTTTTGCGGGTGCCTCGATGAACTGCGCGCCGTCTTCGGCCTGGTTCATGTCCGCGTCGAAAGCAGTGGAATGCAAGCTCAAGGTGGCAGCCGTGTTGAGAACCCAAAGCGTTGGTTCGGTATTCTTCGGAGAACAAGTCTGGCGATCAATGCCAAGTTCGGTTCGTGTGCACAGCCTGTATCAAGCCATTCAGTCTAACGGCCTCCGAAAGGAAAGGAGCGGATCAGGCTTTCGGAGGAGCTATTCGTCTTCGACGAAAGCTCTGACCAGGCGGGCGGCAGAGGAGACGCCGTCTAGAACCCTCAGGTCTAGATCTTCCTGCAGGGACGAGATGATGCTGACAGCCCCGGAGCAGCCGACAATCAAATTCTTCGTTTCCGCCGGGAGCTTGCGGGCCGCAGCGCGGAACCCGGCCAGCGCGACGGGCGGTTCAAGGGTGAGTGTCAGGACAGGGACATCCGCCGCCTCGACCAGGTTGACATGGCACGCGAAGCCCTGTGCCGCAATATTCGACCGGATCACCGGCACCGCCGCCTGAACGGTCGTGATGACAGCTGTTCGGCCCGAAAGCAGGGCCGCCATGACAAAGCTTGCCTGACCGATCCCGATGACGGGGCATTGGGCGAGTTCCTGTGCTTCGGCCAGACCGGTGTCGTCGAAACAGGCGATGATGATTGCGTCCGCCCCTTCGGCAGAGGCCTGCCGCACGAGATCCAGCAGCGGGGGGATCGCCTTTGCGCCATCCTGCGCCCCCTCGATCGCGGCGGGGCCCAGGGTCGATGTCCAGCCTTCGAACGCGATCCCGGGGGAGGTTGCACGCGCGGCCTCCACCGCGCTTTGCGTCATGGCCTCTGTGCTGTTGGGGTTGATCAGGATAACCGTCATGGTGTCAGACCAGACCCTTGCCCGCGTCAGAGGATTTGTCCTTGCGGCGGGACAGAAGCCAGACCGCCAGGAAGAACACAGCGATGATGCAGAAAGAGAAGAGCGTGGTCAGGGTCCCGAGCGCAAAGATCACGGGCGTCGTCACGTTCGTGGTCATCCCGAAGATCTCCAGCGGAAGCGTATTGTAACTGCCCGCGGTCAGCAGGGTGCGAGCAAATTCATCATAGCTGAGCGTGAAACCGAAGAGCGCGACGCCCAGCAGCGACGGCGCGATGATCGGCAGCACGACATGGGCAAAGGTCTGCCAGGCGGTTGCGCCCTGGTCGCGAGCGGCTTCCTCGTAGCTTTTGTCGAAGCGGTTGAAGACGGCGAACATGATCAGCAGTCCGAAGGGGAGCGTCCATGTCAGTTGGCTGCCATAGCCTGAGCTTGCCCAGTGCACCGGCAGGCCAAGCTGGTTGAAGATCAGCCCGACGCCGAGCGAGATCAGGATCGAGGGGATCACCAGCGATGCGATGGCCATATAAAACAGGATCGTGGACCCCTTGAAGCGCTTGCGGAAGGCAAGGCCGCCAAGCACCGAGACCACGACTGTCGTGACCATCACCATCAGTCCCAGCGCAAAGGAGCGGCGGAAACTGCCCCAGATATCACCCACGGCCTGTTCCTCGAAGAGGTCCCGGAACCAGTGCAGAGAGACCCCGTTCATCGGGAAGGTCAGGCCGCCCTGCGGTCCCTGAAAGCTGAGGATTCCAATGGTCAGGATCGGCCCGTAGAGGAACAGCACGAAGAGGGCGAAGAAGGCGCCGAGGATGTAGAAACTGCGACTGCGCTTTTCCATCTCAAAGCTCCTTTCGGATATCGACGAGGCGCAGCAGCAGGCCGATCACGATCAGCACGGTGATCAGCAGAACCACCGCCGTGGCCGAGGCCGACGGGTATTGCAGCAGGCTGATATCGTTGGAAATCAGGCGCCCGACATTGGCCCGCTGGCTGCCGGACATGAAGCGGACGGTGATGAAATCGCCCATCACCAGCGTGGTCACGAAGATCGTGCCGATCATGATGCCAGGCTTGCACAGCGGGATGATGACATGGCGCAGGGTTTGGAAGGCAGAGGCCCCGCCATCGCGCGCCGCCTCGATCAGGGACCGGTCGATGCGCATCATGGAATTGAAGATCGGGACGACCATGAACAGCGTGTAGAGATGCACAAAGGCAAGGATCACGCTGAAATCGCTGAACAGCAGCCATTCGAGCGGTTCGTCGATGACGCCCCATGACATGAGGGTGGAATTGGCCAGCCCGTTGCGCCCAAGGAAGGGGATCCAGGAAATCATCCGGATGATGTTCGAAGTCCAGAAGGGGATCGTGCACAGCAGGAACAGCGCGATCTGCCATTTCAGGCTTCGCACCTCGAAGGCGAGGAAGTAGGCGACGGTGAAGCCGATCACCAGCGTGAGAACCCACGTGATGAACGTGTATTTGAGGGTGTTGAAGAACACCGTGTAGGTGACGGGCGAGCCGAAGAGAAACTCGTAATTGTCGAACTGGAAGTCGGGGTAGATCGAATACTCGGTCGCGCCCCAGAAGCTGACGATCACGATCATGACAGTAGGGGCTACGAGGAACGCCAGCAGGACCACCGCCATCGGGGCTGCCTGTATCCACGCTGTCATCTGTTTCGTCATGGGACTGTCCGCACGGGAAAGGGGTGCGCAGGGGCCGGACGGCCCCCGCACGGGTGTTGGATTATGCGGCGATGAACTCGTTCCACTTGCGGACCATATACTGGTTTTCGTCCATGACGGAGTTCCAGCAGGCCACGGCGCCCATGCGATCATGGAACGACCCGCCGTCGCGCACTTCACCCGCCTGGGCAAGGGGATCGCCGAAGGGCGAGGTGATGACGTCGGTCGCTTCCTTGCCCTCGAACCAGTACCCCCACTCGTTCTCGGTCATGAAGTCCTTGGAGGTTTCGGGAACGGCGGAGTAGTAGCCCTGACGCATCAGGAAGCCGCCGACCCAGCCGGACAGATACCAGTTGATGTAGTCGTAGGCCGCATCCAACTCCATGCCCGACAGGCTGGCCGACAGGCCGATGCCGCCGCCCCAGCTGCGATACCCTTCCTTGAGCGGCTGGTAGACGCAGGGAATCCCGCGCGAGCGCACGGCCGTGATGGCGGGCGACCACATGGACTGGATCACCACTTCGCCCGAGGCCATCAGGTTTACGGATTCGTCAAACGTCTTCCAGAAGGCACGGAACTGGCCGTTCTTCTTGGCTTCGGTGAAGATCGCGATGGTCTTGTCGATCTCCTCGCGGGTCATGTTGCCCTTGTCGCCATACTGGATCTCGCCCATGGCTTCGCAGACCATGGCCATATCCATGATTCCGATCGACGAGATGTCGAGGATCGACGCCTTGCCTTTGAACTCGGGGTTCAGCAGCTCGGTCCATGACTCGATGGGACGGCCGATCAGGTCAGGCCGGATGCCCAGAGTGTCGGCGTTGTAGATCGTCGGGATCAGGGTCATCCATCCGGATTCATTGTCCACGAAATCGGTGCCGTTCGGCCCTTCGACAAAGCCGACGGTGTGCGGTGCGGTGCCCTGGGCGATGGTGCTTTCCGGGGTCAGCTTGCCATCGCGGAAGATGCCCACGATCTTGTCGTAGTTGGTGATCTTGCTGGCATCCATCGCTTGCAGATTGCCCGTCGGCCAGACCTTTTTGGCCACAAAATACTCAATATCGGCGATGTCGAAGCTGTTCGGCTGTGTCGCCGCGCGCTGGGTCACGCTGTCGGTATCCAACGCGGTCATTTCCAGCGTGATGCCGAGGTCTTCTTTCACCTTGGCCGCGACCTCGTTGAGGTTCGACACGCCGGTGCCGAACTGGCGCAGGGTGATGTTGCGGCTTTCCTGGCCCCAGACCATGGGCGCGGAAAGCGTCGTTGCGGCCAGCGCGGCCCCGCCGGTTTTCAGCAGCGACCGGCGGCTGTAGCGAACTTTCGAAATTGTCGTCATCAGGATGTCCTCTCTGTTAAGCAGCGACTGTCAGGCGGAAACCGGATGCGCGACCCGGTCCTCCCAATTGAGCCCAATGACCTCGCCAAGATCCTTGGGCGTCTTCAGAAATGCGGCGTCCGGCAGAAGCGCGGTGACTTCCTGCCCGCCGACGACTTCGGCGGTCAGGGCGACATGCGTGCCCTGGTATTCAATGCCGGTGACACGGCCGTCGATCCGGCCCGCGCCCGCCGCCTCGACTGTCATCTCGTCCGAGCGCAGGGCGATATGGCCTTCGGGAAGCTCAAGCACGTTGTGCCCGCCCATGAAACGCGCCACGAAGGCCGTTTTCGGCGTGTTGTAGACCTCGCGTGCCGAGCCCGCCTGCTCGATGACCGCGTTGTTCATGACGATGATCTCGTCCGCTAGGGCCAGCGCCTCGTCCTGACCGTGGGTGACGTGGATGAAGCTGATCCCCAGCTCGCGTTGCAGGCGCTTGAGTTCGGCCCGCATGCGGATGCGCAGGAAGGGATCGAGCGCGGAAAGCGGCTCGTCAAGCAAAAGAACCTGCGGGCGCGTGATCAACGCCCGGGCCAGCGCGACGCGCTGTTGTTGCCCTCCCGAAAGCTGGTCTGGCTTGCGGTCTGAAAGCGCGGTCATCTCGACAAGCTCCAGCATCTCGTCTGCGCGCCTGTGCCGCTCGGTCTTGTCGACGCCGGCCATACGCAGACTGAACGCGACGTTGTCGCGCACGCTGAGATGCGGAAACAGCGCATAGTTCTGGAACATCATCGCCGTGCCGCGCTTGGCCGGCGGCAAATGAGAGACGTCGCGCCCTGACAGCACGATGGCACCGTCGGACACATCCTCATGCCCCGCGATCATTCGCAGGGTCGAGGATTTGCCGCAACCGGACGGCCCAAGCAGACAGGCGTAAACGCCCGATTTGAACCTGTGCGAAATCGCGTCGACCGCTGTCGTGTCGCCATACCGCTTGGTCAGCTTTACCAGTTCAAGATCAGGTTCCGTGCCCATGTCGCGCCTTTGTGGTCGTTAAGGGCACCAGACAATTCACACCGACCCGAGACGACCCTTTTCGGGCCTGTTTGTTCCCGTCAAACCGGAAACGCCCAATGTTTCGGCAGAAATCGGGGGCAGATTGGAAAATTTGCGCACAATATTGTATACAATCTGCTGCTTAGCCGCATGTAATCCACTCCCCTCTTGAATCGGATTCGCAAGGGACACATGCTGCGGGGCGAGGATGAATGAATGCCACTGACACATGATCGCCTGGACTTTATCCAGCCCACCCTGAACGGCCCGAGCGCGGATCTCGAAAGCGCGCTCAGCCTGGCCATTCACGAGCACAGGCTTTTGCCCGGGACCAAGCTTGGCGAGGACGAATTAAGCGAGATTTACGGCGTGTCGCGCACGGTCGTGCGGACGGCACTGCAATCCCTGTCCCATTCGCAACTCGTGGACCTGAAGCGCAATCGCGGGGCATTTGTCTCGCAACCCTCCGTCCGGGAGGCCCGCGAGGTTTTCGAAGCCCGGGCCCTGCTGGAACCGCGCACCGCGAACTCGGCCGCCGAGCGCATGACCGACGCGGCGCTCGTACGGCTGGAAGCCCATATCGCGGCAGAACACGATGCGCTCGAATCCGGCGAACCCGGAAAGGCGCTGCGGTTGTCCGGCCATTTTCACATAGAGATTTCGCGCATCGCCGATCAGGCGACCATCGCGGGGTTTATCGAGCGGCTCGTGGCGCGCTCCTCTCTCATCATCGCGATCTATTGGCGTCGACAAAGCGCCCTTTGCGAAAAGCACGCCCACCACGCGCTTGTCGATGCGTTTCGCCGCCGCGACGGCGCGGAAGCCGAGGCGCTGATGAAGAGCCATCTTCTGGACATCCTGACGGCCCTCGATCTGCGTGAGGTGAAAGCGACAAACGGAAGCCTGAGGGACATTCTGAAACCATGAGAATGCCCGGGCGACCTATCGGGATACCAATTGCCGAACTCGGCATCATCAAAGCGGTAACCTAAGGCAGAGTCGACGGATCGTAGATATGGCCGCGTAACTAACATCAATAAGCCTCCGGCAAACCCGGCGCGGTTCAGGGGGATTACCCCCTGTCGTCTGTATCCTTGCAGCGCGCGGCGGCGTGCAGTGTGTGAAAGGACTGGCATGAACCCGAACCATCCCTCCGAGCGGGTCTCTGGCGCTGGCGCCTTGACCAGTGCCGTGGCACTTGCAGACGCGTCCAGCCAGTGGCCGGAACGCCTTGCCCTGATCGTTGACGACGAGCGGCTGACCTGGGCAGAACTGCATGCAGATGCCTTGGCCTGGGCGCGGGGGTTGAAAGCCGCAGGGGTCGGCGAGGGGTGTCATGTCGGGCTGTTGATGCCCAATTGCGTGGACTATGTGCGCCTGTTCTATGCGGCCGGCATCGTCGGGGCTGTGGCGGTCACGATCAATGCCCGGTTCAAGGACCCCGAGCTTGCCTACGCCATAGCCCATGCCGATATCGACTGCCTCTTCATCGGCGGGCACAGCCTGCCGCATCAGGACTTCCGGGCGGCGCTGACCCGAATATACCCGGAACTCGCCACGTGGTCCGGCGGCCCGCTGGCGCTGGAGGGGGCACCCCGGCTGAAACGCATCTTCAACCTGCGCGACCCGCGCGGCGGCGACTGGCCGACGGAACGCGACGTTCTGGCCGGTGCGGAAACTGTCGAAGCGGCAGATGCGGCGGCGATTTCTCCGGATTCACCCGCCCTGATGATGTTTTCCTCCGGCACAACCGGGCATCCCAAGGCCTGCATGCTGACACACCGCAACCTGTCGATGGTCGGTGCCGCCTTTGCCGAGCGTTTCGGCCTTGAGCCCGAAGACCGGGTGATGAACCCGCTGCCCTTCTTCCACATGTCGACGATGCTGCCCATGGCGGCGTGCCGGATGTCCGGCGCGGCGCAGATCTGCACGGCGCATTTCGATCCGGTCCGGACGCTTCGGCAGATGGAAAGCGAGCGTGTGAGTTTCGGCTATCTCTCCTTCCCGACGCTGGTCAACCAGGTCATCGCGCAGCCGGACTTCGCGCAGCGCGATCTTTCGGCCCTGCGCTTTCTGCACTGCGTCGGTCCGGCGGATCTGATGCGCAAGTACAAGGCCGCGTTCCCGCAGGCGCACTATGTCAATGCCTACGGGCTGACCGAAGCCTCGGGTGTTCCGTGTTACACCGACCCCGAGGATCCGGAGGAGGACACGCTCACGATCAGCGGGCGTCCGTTCGACGGCGTGTCGGCCAAGGCGGTCGACCCCGAGACATTGGCCTACCTTGCGCCGGGCGAACGCGGGGAGATCTGGATCGCCGGCTGGTGCCTCTTCGCCGGGTATTATGCGGATGCCGAGGCGACGGCTTTGGCCGTGACGGCGGACGGCTGGCTGCGGACCGGCGATCTCGGTTGCGTGGATGAACGCGGGCGCATCCGCTTCGAGGGGCGACTCAAGGACATGTTGAAGATTGGGGGCGAGAATGTTGCGGCATTGGAGATCGAGACGGTCCTTTGCGCCCACCCGGCCATCCAGGTCGCTCAGGTGATCGCGGTGCCGGACGACCATCTGATCGAGGTGGCGGCGGCCTACGTGGAACTTGCGCCGGGAGCGTCCCTGACGCCGGAAGACGCTGTCGCGTGGTGTGCCAGCCGGCTGGCGAGCTTCAAGGTGCCCCGCTATGTCCGCATTGTGTCGGACTGGCCCATGAGCGCGACGAAGGTGCAGAAGTTCCGTCTGCCCCGCGATTTCACCAACGCGGAAAAGATCGACCCGAAGGCGGTGCCGACGGTTCAGCCCTGACCGGCCTCCCGCGCGGCTTTCGCCGCCTTTGCCGCCGATACGATTTCGGCATTGGTCGGGTTGCGCCGCAGCGTCAGCCCGCCGTTGACCTGCAGGCATTCCCCGGTGAGGAAACAGGCGTCGGTGCAAAGCCAGGTGATCGCCTCCGCGGTGTCGTCCAGCGTCCCGACCCGTCCCATCGGGTATTCCCGCGCAAAGGCGCCGACCACGGCAGGGTTGCGCGCCGCCCGCGCCGTCATCGGGGACGCGGTGAAGCCGGGCGCCACCGAATTTGCCCGGATGCCGCGCGCGCCGAATTCGTTGGCGATACACCGGATGACATGGTCGATCCCCGCCTTGGTGCCCATGTAGGCGGCGTGGTCCTCCATCATGATCGTTGCCGTGGCCGAGGACACCTGCACCAGCGATCCGCCGTCGTTCATGCGTCTCAGCACGGCCTGGAAGAACTGGTAGGGGCCGGTGAACTGCACCGCGCACATCCGTTCCAGCTCGTCGCGCGTTGTGTCGAGAAACGGAGTCAGAAGCCCCCATCCGGTGGAGTTCACCGCAAGGTCGACCCCGCCGAAGGCGTCGCAGCAGGCGTCGACCATCGCAGCGAGGTCGGCGTCACTGGTGATATCGCAAATGCACCATGCTCCGCCGATCTCGTCGGCCAGCGCCTTCAGCGGCGCGTCGTGGCGTCCGGCGACAAGTACGCGCGCGCCTTCGGCTGCGAAACGGCGTGCGGTGACCCAGCCAAGGTTTCCCTCGCCCGCCGCCCCGAGGATGATCGCGCGCTTGCCGCTGAGACGTCCCATGTCGGCTATCCCAGGTCCGGTTCGGGAAGACCGGCCCGCACGGGGTCCGATCCGTCCCAATCGACAGCGGCCAGCCTGATCTGGTCAAAGACGCTGCGCCGGGCCGGGGTGAGTTCGGTGATTTCGAAGGTGAAGTCAGGCTGCGCCGGGTTTTGCATGTAGATGAACCCCCCGAACCCCGACTTGCCTTCAAGCACCGGAACAAAGCCGCGGTCCCTTGCATTGGCGACCGCCCCGTCGAAATCCGCGACCCAGGACGAAAGATGCTGTGGCAGGAACCCGCCCGGATAGCGTTCGAGGAATTCCTGATAGATCGACGGGCCGGGGCCATGCGGCTTGATCACCTCGAATTGCACCCCGCCCGAGTTGGCCAGCGCGATGCCGATGGAAAGCTCGGTCGGCATGCCGCGATGGCGCACGTCGGCGATGCGGAAGTCGTCCACCACGAACCACGGTCCGATGCCGCAGGTGTCTGTCAGAAAGTCCAGCGTGGCTGTCATGTCATGGGTCACATACGCGACCTGCCGGACCTCACCAAGAAATCGGCTCATGGGAATGTTCCTCTTGTTGTACGCAATGAGGCTATCCAAAATATTCAGAAGCGCAACGATCGCGTTCCGGCCAGGCACAAGGGGCGCGCGTCCGGCACGGCAAACGGCCCGGCGGCGGGATGTGGTGTCGAAGGCCGCGCACCGTATGAAGGCCAAGGTCGGCAGCCGCCCGGAACAACGCCCGGGCGCTTCGACGGGACGGCGCGAGGCGTGTACATAAATGCTTGCCTTTTGTATAATTTCGGAACAAATTTGCATAATCGACGCGTTGCTGCGCACACAGCGCCAGATGCAAAAGCGGTGTTTCGAAAGGGGCGAGAGGCCGGAAAAACCGGCCTCCTCGTCAGGCTTGGGAGGAAGCCCGAAGTCGTCAGATAAGCCGCCAGATGGTCCGGCGGCATCTGGAATACGCGACGGCGCGCCGGGGCGTCAGCGCGCTGAAGGGCCCGGAACTCCGTCTCTTGGCCCGGCCGCGCGCAAAACGGTCGGGCGCGGACACGGGGAAAGTGGCGCGAAAAGAATTCAGCGATCGAACAAACAGGGAGGAAAAGATGAAAGTCATCAACACACAACAAGCACGCATCGGCCTGGCCGGCGTGCTGACGGCGGGCATGCTTGCCGCCGCCGGGCCCGTGGTGGCGCAGGAGATGCGTTATGCAGTCGGGCTGCCGGAAACCAGCTACAACACCGATGCGGCCAGATTCTTTGCGGACGAGATCGCAAAGAACAGCGACATGACCCTTGAGGTCTATCCCCTGTCGCTGCTGACGCTGGGGGAGATTCCCGGCGGCGTCCGCGACGGTCTGGCGGATTTCGGGTTCTCGCTGTTCCCGTACTTCCCCGCGGAATTTTCGGAGCTGAACCTGCCGGCCAACCTGTCGTGGCTTGCGTCCAGCGGATCGGGTGCCCGTTGGCCGGGCGCTGCGATGATCGGCGCGTCGGCTGAATACGTGATGTTGAACTGCCCCGACTGCCAGGCGCAGCTGGAAGGCTTCAACACGGTGTACCTGGCCAGCGGTGCCGCGGTCCAGTACGGGCTGGCCTGCAACACGCCGGTGAACACGCTCGATGACATCGCTGGTCTGCGGGTTAGGACGGGCGCGGCGGATTCGGGGCGTTTCATCGAGTTCTTCGGCGGCACAAGCGTCGCGATCTCCGGCAACGAGATCTATGATGCGCTGAGCACCGGAAACATCGATTGCACCACCGTGCCGCCGGAAACGCTTGTCGGCATGCGCCTGATGGAGGTCGCCGACAGCTTCAGCCACCTCATCCCCGGCAACATGTTCACCGGCATCGGCATCGCCAACATGAACCGCGACACCTGGGCGGGTCTTTCCGAAGAAAAGCGTCAGGTGGTGCTCGACGCCGCTGCACAGATGGGCATCAACGCCTGGATCAACGTGCGCGGCCTCAACCAGGCGGCGCTGGACGCGTTCTCGTCCGCCGGCAATTCCGTGATCACGGTTTCCGAAGCTGACCAGGCGCGGATCGCCACCTTCGCCCAGGAGGACCTGGCGGTCGTGCGCAGCCAGTTCGCGGACACCTACGGCGTCCCGAATGTCGACGAGAAGATCGAGGTCATCACCGGGCTGATCAACAAGTGGATCGGTCTGACGAACGAGGTCGAGGAGATGGAGCTTGCCGCTTTCGTCGAACTCTACCAGCGCGAGATCTATTCCAAGATCGACGTGGCAACCTACGGCATCCAGTAGTCTGACCGACGCAGAGCGCCCTGCTCAGGCAAGCGGGGCGCTCTTTCCTGCAACGTCCGGGGTCCGGGGTGCCTGCCGGTCAGGCACGGATGGTGGTGCAACGGGCTTCCGAGCGAGCAGGCGGGCTGACCTGCAGTTCGTTTGAGAGATTGAACTTGGCCAGCCAGACCGACAGGCAACAGAACGAGGCAGTCAGGCACAATGTATCAGACCCTGCGCATTATCGACACGATTACGGTCTATATCGGGTACATCGCGGCGGCCGCGGTGGTGCTGATGATGGTGCATGTCACACTCGACGTGGTGCTGGATGTGCTGTTCAACCGTCCGATCCCCGCGACGCTGGTGATCGTGTCCAACTATTACATGCCGCTTGTGGCCTTCCTGCCCCTGGCCTTTGTGGAGCGTCTGGACAATCACGTGAAGGTCGATGTCGCCACGCAGTTTCTGCCGCTGGTCGCGCAGAGGCATCTTTACGGTTGGACCTTTCTCGTCTGCCTGGGGATCTGCGTTCTGCTCACCTATGCCACCTGGCTGGAAGCGGTCAGCAAGTTCCGCGTGGGCTCCTTCAGCCTTGAGCGCGGCGTGGCTGTCCCGACCTGGCCCGTGCGGTTCGCCGCGCCGCTGGCCTATGGCCTTCTGTCGGTCCTCTACCTGTTCAAGTTCATCGCCTACATCCTTGGAAGCGACGTCCTTCGGACCCAGAAAAACACCCTTGGCGCCCTGGGCGATCTTGGCGGATCAGACGAATGAGCAACATTGACATTGGCCTGACCGGCATTGGCGTCCTGCTTCTCTTGATCGCGCTGCGCGTTCCGATCGCGATCAGCCTGTTTGCAGTGCCGCTTGCCGGCATCTACGCCATGTTCGGCTGGAAGCCGGCGCTTGGCGCGCTCAAGGTGATCCCCTACGGGTTCGCCGCGACCTGGGAGCTCAGCTCCATCCCCATGTTCCTGCTGATGGGCTATCTTGCCTATCACACCGGCATCACCGGGGGATTGTTCGAGGCCGCCCGGGTCTGGCTGTCCCGATTGCCCGGCGGCCTTGCGGTCGCCAGTATCTTCGGCGCTTCGGGATTTGCCGCGGTGACGGGGTCTTCGGTCGCGACAGCGGCGGCCATGGGCCGGATCGCCGTGCCCGAGATGCAGCGCGTCGGCTATGACAAAAGGCTGGCGACCGGCACCGTGGCGGCGGCCGGTACCATTGGCGCACTGATCCCGCCAAGTATCCTGCTGATCCTCTATGGCGTGATCGCCGAAGTCCCCATCAACCAGCTTTTCGTGGCGGGGGCCGGGGTGGGGCTGCTGTCGGCCTTTGCCTATGTCGTGCTGGTGATCGGCTGGGCGACCTTCTGGCCCCATGTCGCGCCCCGCACGACCGAGACGTTCACCTTCGGCGAACGCCTTCGCGTCCTGAAGAAGATCTCTCCGGTCCTGCTGCTTGCGATGATGGTCTTTGGCGGCCTGTTCACGGGCCTGTTCACCCCGACCGAGGCCGGCGCGGTCGGCGCGTCCTTCTGCGCCCTGATCGCGTTGTTCCAGGGGCGGCTGACCTGGGCAAGGTTCCGGGTGTCCGTGACCGAGTCGTTCACCAGCACCGCCGCGATCCTGTTTATCGTGATCGGCGCGAACCTGCTGGCGCGGTTCGTCGCGCTCAGCGGTGTGGATGACTATATTTCGGACGTCATCGCCGCCCTGGGGTCATCCACCTACCTGTTCCTGGCCAGCGTCGTATTGATTTACCTGGTCCTTGGCATGTTCCTGGAACCCACAGGCGCGATGATCATCACGCTGCCCATCGTCCTGCCCGTGGCCAGCGCGCTTGGCGTGAACGAATTGTGGTTCGGCATCTTCATCGCCAAGCTGCTGGAGGTCGGCATGATCACGCCGCCCATCGGCCTGAACGTCTTTGTGCTGAACGGGATCGTGGGCAAGGACGTCACTCTTGGCGATATCTTCCGGGGCACCGGGCGCTTCGTGGCGACGGATATGGTCGTGTTGCTTGTCATGATCGTCTTCCCCGGGATCGTGCTGTTCCTGCCCCAGATCATGCAGTGAGATCGGGCAGGGACGACAGAAGAAGACCGGCGCGCACCGGCAGGGGATCGGGCCTGACACCAGCAAGAAAGGGCATGTGGGTATGAAAGTCGCTGTCTTCTCGGCCACCGGAGATCAGGGGCACGCGCAGGTCATGGCGTTGCTTGAGGCCGGGCACCAGCCTGTCGCGATCTCGCGCAATCCGGGCGCGGCCGGGTTCCCTGCCAGCGTGGAGCTAAGGTCCGCAAAGTATGCCGATCACGCCAGCCTTGTGGCCGCAATGGACGGCGTTGATGCCGTCCTTCTGAACCTGGCATCGACATCGTTCCACGCGGCCCAGCCGCAGATCGAGGCCGCCGAGATCATCGGACAGGCGGCGGCTGCGTCGGGGACAATCCAGTCCCTTGTGTTCAACACCAGCATGCCCGTGCCGGACCGCATGATGGGGATCGCGGCGCAGGATGCGCGGCTGGAGATGCGCAACCGGATCATGGGGTCTGGAGCGCCTGCCATCGCCATTCAGCCCGTCGTCTATCTGGACAATCTGCTCAAGGCCTGGGCCTGGCCGCAGATCGAGAGGGATGGACTGCTGTATTACCCGCACCGCGAAACGCTGGACGTATCGTGGATCTGTCACGCGGATCTGGCGAAACTCATGGTCGCCGCGGCGGAACGCCCGCATCTTGCCGGCCGCGTGTTTCCCGTCGGCGGTCCAGAGGCGATCCGTGGCCCGGATCTGGCGCGGCGGCTGTCGAAGGTCTGGGGCCTTCCGCTGCGGTTCCAGTCGATGCCGATGGAGACCTGCGGAGAGATCATGGCGAGCGTTTTCAAGGGCTCGGCCACGCTGGACCTCGACACGCTCGCGCGCGAGATGGCGCTGAAATACGCGTGGTACAACGACGAGACGGAAAAGCCGTTCCTTGTCGACATGGCGCCGGTGTTGAAGGAGATGCCCGTGACCCTGACCTCGCTTGAAGATTGGGCCGCGGCGCAGACGCTTCCGCTTGGGGCCTTTTGAACGGAGCAAGACCCATCATGACGATCCTCAGAAAACGGGTGACCCTGATCAAGGCCAAGGCGGGGATGTCTTCGGCGGATTTCGACGCGCACTGGTCGGGCCCGCATGGCGAACTAGCCAAGGAACTGCCCGGGTTGATCTGGTATGTGCAGAACCACATTGTCGATTGTCTGACGCCGCCGCAGGGCCGCTTTGGCGAGGTCCACGGCATTGCCGAACTTGCGTTTCAGGACCCCGAAAGGCTGCGCGGACCCATCACAGGCTGGTCGCGCGTGGGCGAGTTGCTGGAGGATGAACGCGTGTTCCTTGGCGACAAGCTCACCTTTGTGACCCGCGCACTGTCAAGTCCGCCGGGGCTTCATCCGCGCCGCCTCATCGCGACGCTCGATCAGCCGGGCGAGGGGGCGCACGCCCCCGATGACGCGGCGCTGTCCGCCGCTACCGCCGCGATTTCCCAACTGGTGCCCTGTCATGTTCAGGCAGTGGAGCCGGATCCCGGAGCGCCCGCCGACGATCCCGAGGCCGGGCCCCGGGCGCTTCTCTTCGTCGAGCTTCCCAACGATGCGGCGCGCGACCTGCTGCAGCCACAGGGACCGATCCTGCGGCACATCGAAGGTCTGGGCCTCCCAACCTCGGTCTATCTGGTGGCCGCGGAAGCCAAGCGCGTCCCGATAGATGCGCCGGGCTGAGCCGCCTGTCAAAGCCTTGTCAGCCGGTGTAGTGCTTTGCCCAGGTGTTGTAGCAATCCAGCGTTTCGGGGTAGTCGGCCGCGCGCTGATCGCCGTATCCGCGCATCCTTAGCTTGGACCCCAGCGCTTCGCCGTATTCCTCGACCGGGACGTAGTAGAGGAACTTCAGCAAGCGGCGAGAGAACCGCCATACCCCGTCCTCGCGGCTGAACGCGTCTTCGTAGCGCAGGCTGCCGACCAGCGTTTGCCCGTTGCGATGCGCTTCGGCATGGCAGAAGACCTCTCCGGTCGCGCGGTCGGCGTCGGTTTCGTCGAAGGTGATGATGGTGTCGTGGGTCCAGTGCACCGAAATATCGAGAACCTCGAACCGTGTGCGGTACATCTCCATGATTCCGTCAAGGCCGATCCCGGTCATCATGCCGTCCGCCGAATGCACTTCGGCGTCTTCGGTAAAGAGCGACCGCAGGAGAGGCACATCCCGGTCGTCACATGCCTTGCAGTATTTCGAGATGATCTCGAGGATCGCGAACCGGCTTTCGATCCTGTCTAGGCGTCTGAGAATGTCGTCGCTCATGGTGCTGTGTCTCCTCTGGGTTAAACTGTGGCCTCGGTCCCGAATACCAGCGTCGCCTGGCTGGAAAGAACGCCGCCATTGCCATGGCTCAGCGCAATGTCGATCCCGGGGACCTGCCGGTCGCCCGCCTCGCCGCGCAGTTGCCGCACCGCTTCGACCATGGTGAAAAGCCCGTACATTCCCGGATGGTTGCACGACAGGCCGCCGCCATTGGTGTTCACCGGCAACGCGCCGCCTGGCGCAATGGCGCCCGAGGAGACGAAACGCCCACCTTCGCCCTTGGGGCAAAAGCCGAGATCCTCAAGGAACAGGACGGTGTTGATCGTGAAGGCGTCATAGAGCTGCACGGCGCCGATATCAGCTGGGGATACGCCGGCCGCCGCCATCGCCCTTGGTCCCGAAATCGCCGCGCCCGTAACCGTCAGATCGGGCATCGCGGCGATTTCCTTGTGGGTGACGCTGGCAGCGCCGCCCAGAAGCGGAACGACCGGGCGGCGGGCCGATTTCGCCCGATCCGTTCTGGTCATGACGACAGCCGCCGCGCCATCGGTCACAAGGCAGCAATCCGACACCGACAGGGGCGAGGACACGATCCTTGTCGAAAGAAGCTCTTCAAGCGTTGTATCCTCACGGCGGAACGCCTCGGGGTTCAGTTTCGCCCAGCCGCGCGCGGCCAGGGCCACATGGGCAAGGTCTTCTTTGGTGGTGCCGAAGTCGTGCATGTGGCGAGCGGCGGCAAGCGCGTAGCCGCCCACCGGCATACGCGCGCCATGCGGCGCCTCATAGGGGGAGCCGGTCAGTGCAGAGACGAGCTTGCCCGAAGCGGTCCGCTGGTTCGATCCATAGGTGATCAGGGCAACGTCGATCAGCCCGGCATCGAGCGCAAGCGCGGCGTGGATCGCGTGACAGAGAAAGCTCGACCCGCCTGTCCGGTTGTTGTCGACAAGGCTTGGCTGGATGCCGAAATATTCGGCCATCGCCAAGCCGCCAAGCAAGTCGCTGGGCAGCGCCACGAACAGGCCATCGACATCGGCGATCGAGAGGCCGGCGTCGTCCAGCGCCAGATAGCCCGCCTGTGCCGCCATTTCGAGGGCCGACGCACCGGCGCATTCCCCCAGGCCATAGGTGGCCGCGCCCACGACGGCGGTGCGCCCGCGCGGAAAGCGCGACTCCCAGCTCATGGCGCGGGGTCGAAGACGACCATCGGCGTCTCACCCTCTGTCACGATGCGCGCCACGACGGGATCGCCGATCGCCACGTCCTCTGGCGATGCGTCTGGCATGTGCGAGAGCATCCGTGCGCCCTCGTCCAGGTCGACCAGCACGATGATCCTTGCGGGCTTGGGCGGGCGATTGGGCTGGACGGTCACGGCGTGGATCGTGCCGCGGCCGGACACCGGCTGAAACTCTGTCAGTTGGCCGCCATGCCCCGGTGCCCGGAGCCGGGGCGGAAAAACCGCGAGGCCCGTTGCAGGGTCGCGCTGGAGCCAGAACGACCCGTCTGCCAGAAGCGCCAGAAACCGCTTTTCCGCATGCAAGGTCTCTTCCAAGATCCCGGTTCCTCAGATGGTGTTCTTGCGGCGCAAGTCCTGAATGGCTTCGTTCGTCATCGACAACCGCTCTTTCAGGATCGCCTCGGTGTGTTCCCCGGCAAGCGGGGGCGGGCGGGAATAGGTCACGCGCGCGTCCGAAAATTTCAGCGGGCTGCCAACCACCCGCACATCGCCCAGCTTGGGGTGGGTGAGGGTGACAAACATCTCGCGGTCCTGAAGCTGCGCGTCACGCTCGATATCGGGCATGTCGTTGATCGGTCCGCAGGACACCTTGGCCGCATTGATGACCTGCATCCAGTGTTGTTTCGAATGCTGCGACAGAGCCTTGGTCATGTCGCGGGTCAATTCCGCGCGGTTGGCCAGCCGGTCGCGCGAACGGGCGTATTTCGGATCGTCGGCCCATTCGGGGTGGCCAAGGACCTCGGCCAGCCGCGCGAACTCGCGGTCGTTGAACGTCGCAATCAGGATATGACCGTCCTGCACGGCAAACACGCCGTTGGGGACGGCGGTGGGATGGTCGTTGCCGGTGCGGGGCAGGGGCGCGCGGGCGTTCATCCAGGCCGACAGGGAATTCAACAGCATCGCCACCTGAGAGTCGAAGAGGGCGATGTCGATATGCTGTCCCTTGCCTGTGCTGTGCCGGTGCAGCAGCGCCGCAAGGATGGCGATGATGGCGTTCTTGCCGGCGGCGATATCCGCGATGGGAACGCCCACGCGCATCGGGCCGGCCCCCTTCATGCCTTCGGGCAGACCGGTCACCGCCATCTGCCCGCCCATGGCCTGCACCAGGTAATCGTAGCCGGACCGATCAGAATAAGGTCCGGTCTGACCGAACCCGGTGATCGAACACAGGATGAGCCGCGGGTTGATCGCCTTCAGGGCAGCGTAGCCCAGCCCGTAGCGGTCAAGTGTTCCGGCGCGGAAATTCTCGATCACGACATCGGTGTCCCGGGCAAGCTCCTTGAGGATCCCGGCCCCCTCGGGTTGCGAGAAGTCGAGCGTCAGGGACCGCTTGCCACGATTGACGGTCTGGAAATAGGTGGACTGCTCATGTGTCTTGTCCGGCGACGTGACCCAGGGCGGGCCAAGCGTTCTGAGGTCATCACCTTCACCCACCCGCTCCACCTTGATGACGTCCGCCCCCAGATCGGCGAGCGTCTGGCCGGCCAGAGGGCCGGCGACGACACGCGTGAGATCGAGAACCCTGATGCCAGAGAGGATGCCATCGCCCTGCTTGTCCGACCCGGGCGCCATGTCTGCAGACGGAGAATGATTGTCGTTCACGTCGCCTCTCCAGATGATCGAGCGGTGCTGGGTTCAGCATCTTTTATGCATATGCGTTTTCACAATATACAATCGCCGCCCAAGCATATACAAGCTATTTCGAGGTGTTGGGGCCGCGCCTCGGCGTCGGCCTTCTGGAATCGCGAAGGCGAACACGGAGGAGCAACCTATGGATCTGGGCCTCAGGGGTTTGAAAGCGGCGATTTCGGGTGGATCCCGTGGCATCGGCCGGGCGATCGGATCGCTTCTGGCCGAAGAAGGCTGCGACGTCTCCATCTGCGCCCGCGGGCAGGAAAACATCGACGCCGCCGTCGCCGAATTCCGGGCCAGGGGCGTCCGGGCCATGGGCCGGTCGCTGCAGGGCCGGGACGGAGACGCCGTCCGCGGCTGGATCCGCCAGACAATCGACGAGTTCGATGGACTGGATATTCTGGTGGCCAACCTGTCGGCCGGGGGCGGCACGAATGACGAGCGCTACTGGTACCGCAACTTCGAAATCGATCTCATGAGCGCGACGCGGGCCGTGGAGGAGGCCTACCCGGCCCTGAAGAAAAGCGACAACGCCTCGATCCTCATCATCGCGACCATGGCCGCGCGCGAGACCTTCGTCGCCCCGATGGCCTACAATTCGATCAAGGCGGCGCTGGTGACCTGGTCCAAGCAGTTGGCCGAGCACTACATGGCCAAAGGCATCCGGGTGAATTGCCTGTCTCCGGGGCCGACGATGTTTCCCGGTTCGAACTGGGAAATGATCGAGGTCGCCCGCTCGCGCACCTATGCCTCGGTCGTGCGCAAACAACCCACGCGGCGCTTGGGCGAAGCCGACGAAATCGCCAGGTCCGCCGTGTTTCTGGCAAGCCCGGCCGCCAGCTGGTGTACGGGGTCCCATCTTCTCGTCGATGGTGGATACACCAAAGGCGTGCAGTTCTGAGAGGCAGTCCAATGGATATTAGCCGTGTCAAACCTGGTGAATTCACAAAGACTCCCATCGAAAAGACCCAAGACCCGGGTCTTGGTTACGATCTGATCCCGAAAGAGCGGTACACATCCGCCGCCTTCATGGCGCGGGAGTGGGACCGCCTCTGGACCAAGATCTGGCTTTGGGGCTGCGCGTCCGAGGATATCGAGGAAGAAGGCGACTACATCGTCACCGCCATCGGCAAGGAAGAGATCATTCTTGTCCGGCAAGCGGACGGCACGGCGCGCGGCTTTTTCAACGTCTGCCAGCATCGCGGCAACCGGGTCATGGTGGGGCAGGGCAACGCAACCAGTTTCCGCTGCAACTACCACCATTGGGAATACCGGCTTTCGGGCGAGTTCGAGAACATCCCCGATGCCGAGACCTTCCCCCAGGGCGCGCCGCCCTGCGGTGGCCTCAGGCAGGTTCGCGTCGAGGAATGGAACGGTTTTGTCTTCTTCACCCTGAACCCCGATGCCGAACCTCTGCTGGAGTTTCTCGACCCGCTCGACACACATCTGGGGCCGTACCATTTCGACCGGATGGTCAAGGTCACGGACTGGACCGTCGAATGGGACTGCAACTGGAAGACCAGCGTGGACGCCTTCAACGAGAGCTATCACGTCCAGGGCATCCACCCCGAACTGCTTTACTTCATCGAGGACAAATTCCTCCAGATCGACACCTATGAACGGCACAACCGCTACTTGATCCCGTTCTCGACGATTTCGCACCGCGTGAACGAGACGACGGAAATCCCCCATCTGATCAAGCATGCGATGAAGGAATCCGGGATGGACCCTGCCGATTTCGATGGCCGGGTCGGTGAGGTGCGCCTTGCGCTTCAAGAGTTCAAGCGGAAGAACGGCCCCGAGATGGGCCTGGACTACTCGGACCTCAACGACGACCAGCTGACCGACGACTATCACTACATGATCTTCCCGAACATCACGATGAACATCCACGCCGATGATCTGATGCTCTTCCGGCAAAGGCCGCACGAGACCGATCCGGACAAGATGTACTTTGACGTGCAGATGTTCCGGCTGCTGAAAAAGGACGAAGAGCGCCCGCGCAAACCCAGAAACGAACGCTGGAAGCACGGCGAACGCAGTCTGGGGCTGGTGCTGGATCAGGACGCCGCCAACCTGCCCGGCGTGCAGCGGGGCATGCACTCTGCTGCGTTCGACGGGCTTTGGCTTGGCGATCAGGAGTTGCGCATCCGGCATTTCCACAAAGTCTTGATGGACTACCTCGGTGACGACTGACCCGCGCCCGACCCGAAAATGGGAAGACCTTGAATTGGGCGAAGAAACCACATCGGCCTCGCTCACCGTGTCGGAAGAGGATATTCTGAGATTTGCGCATTCCTATGATCCGCAGTTCTTTCACGCCGATCCCGAAGCCGCGAAGTCCTCGATCTTCGGAGAGTTGGTCGCCAGCGGCATCCACACCGCCGCGCTGTGGCGGATCATGGATCATGGCGTGAACGGCAATGTCGACTGGGTGTGCGGCGTGCAATGGGACAATGTCCGCTGGCGGCGCGCGGTCCGCGTCGGAGACACGCTGACCGCGCATTCCCGGGTGATGTCGAAACGCCCTTCGGCAAGCCGGCCCGGGGTTGGTATCGCGGTCCTGGATCACTGGGTCGACAACCAGAACGGCGAGACCGTGTTTTCGTTCACATCGACGGATCTTGTCTATCGGAGAAGCTTGTGAGCGGACGCATCGACGTGCTGCTTGTCGTGGGCGGCCCGTGGCATGACATGGATTTCGCGCGGCTCGAGCTGCTGACGTTTCTAGGTGAACACGACAGGCTGCGCGTGACCGTGCGCGACGCCTATCAGGCCAGTGACATCCGCAACGCGCGCATGATCGTCTCTTACACCTGCAACATCGTGGCGGATGACCCGGCGCTGGATGCGCTGGACGCCTTTTTCGAAGCGGGCGGCCGGTGGTTCGCGCTTCACGGAACCAACAGCCGGATTGTTCTTGAGACCGAACGCAGCGTCCTGTGTCCGCCACTGCCCGGTCGCCTTCTGGACATCCTTGGAAGCCAGTTCGCGGCCCATCCTGCGCCGGACGGGTTCAAGGTGACACCTTGTGACAGCGATCACCCACTGGTGGCGGGAATCGAGCCGTTCCGCGTCACGGACGAGCAGTACCTTCAGCGCCATCTTCCCGGCAACCAAGTGCTTCTTACGACCCGGTTCGAAGGGGCGACGCCGCTTTTCGAAACCACCGAATGGCCGGCGGCGGATCACCAGGTCATGTATGTGCGAGATGTACGCGCGGGCGCAGTGCTGTACCTCACGCTTGGACACGCGCGCGGGCGCTACGACATGCAGCCGCTCATGGACGACTATCCTTTCGTCGAGCGGGGATCTTGGCCGCACCCCGTGTTTCGGGAGCTGGTGCGGCGTGGCATTTCCTGGGCCATGAAGTCGGGCGTCCATGGCTGACCTCTCAGTGATGGACGGGCCACGCTAGCCCCCCAACCGCACCAGCACCCGGTGGCCGACGATCTTCACGTCGAATGTCGCCAGGTTCGGGCAGGATGTCATCGCGCGTCCCGTGCGGAAATTGAAGCGCGCGCCATGATGGGGGCAGATGATGACGTCGCCTTCCACCGTGCCGCCTTCCAGCCGCCCCATGCTGTGCGTGCAAAACCCCGAGACGGCGACGATGTCGCCCGCCTTGTCGCGGGACAGCATGACCTCCTGCGCGCCCAGCGTGGTGAAGTAGATGCCGGAGGCCGGCACCTGCATCGTCGAACAGGCGTCCCGGTAGCCCTGGTTGTCCGCCGCGCTCATCGCGCCTTACCCCGCTCTCTGGTTGAACCGGCGTCCGACCATCGCCGATGCGATGTTGACCTTCTGGATGTCGATGGCGCCGCCGGCGATGCCCCATCCCCAGCTGTCGCGCAGGCGCCGCTCCATCGGGTATTCCTTTGAGTAGCCATAGCCGCCCATGAGCTGCACCGCCGTTCCGGTGACCTCGCGGCTGATTTCATTGGCGAAACACTTCGCAAGTGAGCTGTCGAGGATCGAGGGCATGCCGTCCTCGGCGTTCTTGGCCGCCCGGTGGATCAGCAGGCGGGCCGCCTCGACCCGCAGTTTCATCTCGGCCAGCTTGATCTGCACCCCCTGGAATTCGACGATGGGGCGGCCGAACTGCTTTCTTTCCTGCACGTACTCCACGACATCCTCCAGCGCGCCCGACGCCTGGCCAAGCGACATGGTGGCGTTGCCGCAGCGTTCGAGATCGAAGGCCTCCATCAGCTTCTTGAAGCCGCCGCCCGGAACGATCATTGCGTCCAGCGGCAGTTCCACGTTGTCGAAGTTGAGGTCGGACGACGGGATGCCGCGGAAGCCCATCAGCTCTTCCTGCGGTCCGAAGCTGAGGCCGGGCGTGCCTTTCTCGACATAGACCGCGCCGATGCCCTTGGCCCCCGGCACGTCGTCGAACCGGCAATAGACCACGTAGCCGTCGGCATGACCGCCGCCCGAACACCAACGCTTGGTCCCGTTCAGGAGGATCTTGTCGCCCTCGACGCGCGCATGCGTCCGCAGATCCGTGAGGGCCGAGCCGGCATCGGGCTCGGACATCGACACCGCGACCACGCATTCGCCGGCGCAGACCTTTGGAATGACCCGCTGGCGCAGGCTTTCGGGGGCGAAATGTTCGATGGCGCGGACCGGGCCGACGCAGGATTCGAACACCGGGAACGCCACGGCGGAACTGATCTTGGCGAATTCCTCGACCACAAGCAGCGCTTCGAGATTGCCAAGGCCAAGCCCGCCATAAGCTTCGCCGACATTGATCCCGAGAAAGCCAAGCTCGGCATATCGCTTGAGCCAGTCATGCGGCACCGCGGTGTTCGTTTCCTCCAGCTGCTTGGCCAGATCGGGCAGCTGTTCCTGCGCGAAGCGACGCGCGGCGGATTGCAGACTGCGCTGGTCATCCGTGAGTTGGAAATCCATCTGGTCACTCCTCGGCCTGTCTGTGAATACAAAATTGAACTTTACATATACAATCGAACTTGGGATTGGTATAGAAAATCCGACGGCGCAGGCGAGCAGGTCCTCCCGCGCAGGCCCAAGGGAACGCCGATGCAACAAAGCCCCGACCAGATACGCCGCGCCTACCGGCAGATGAGGTTGATCCGAGAGTTCGAAGAGCGGCTGCACATCGAAAACCCAAAAGGCGAAATCGCGGGTTTCACCCATCTCTATTCCGGACAGGAAGCCATCGCGGTCGGCGTCTGCGAGACCCTGGGCGACAACGATTACATCATCTCGACCCATCGTGGGCACGGTCATTGCCTGGCCAAGGGGTGCGACCCAAGGGACATGATGCACGAGATCTATGGCCGGGCGGACGGGCTGTGCAAAGGCCGCGGCGGTTCGATGCACATCGCGGATCTGACCAAGGGCATGTTGGGCGCAAACGGGATCGTGGGCGCTGGCCAACCCATCGCCGTCGGTGCCGCCGTCGCGTGCAAGGCGCGCAAGGACGGGTCGATCTCGGTCAGTTTCACCGGCGACGGCGCCTCGAACCAGGGGACGGTGTTCGAGGCGATGAACATGGCGGTGGTCCTGAAACTGCCCAAACTGTTCGTGTTCGAAGACAACGGGTATTCCGAACATACCGGCTCATCCTACGGGATCGGAGGCGATCTGAAGACGCGGATCGAAGGGTTCGGCATCCCGGTCTGGGAGGCGGACGGGTTTGACTATTTCTCGGTCTACGAGGCGACGGAAAAGGCCGGCGCGCATGCCCGCGCGGGCAAGGGGCCAAGCGCCATCCTGGCAACCGCGACGCGGTATTTCGGCCACTTCGAAGGCGACCCGCAGAATTATCGCGCCAAGGACGAGGTGCAGAATTTTCGCGACACGGTCGATGCGCTCAAGCAGATCCGTGAAAAGGTCACCGGGGCGGGGATCTTCACAAATGAAGAGCTTGATGCAATCGACGCGGAGGTGCTCGCGCTTATCGACGATTGCGTGGAAAGCGCCCGAAGCGGGCCGACACCGGATGCGGACGTGCTGATGTCCGACGTCTATATCGACTACTGAGAGGTGCGCTCGTGACGGTCATGACAATGCGAGACGCCTTGAACGAAGCCCTGTTCGAGGAAATGGAACGCGACGACAAGGTCATCGTGATGGGCGAAGACGTGTCGGGCGGGGCAGGGGGCACGTCCGGCAGCCGCGATGCGGCAGGAGGCGTGTTCGGGGTGACCAAGGGACTGCTGCCGAAATTCGGCGAGGATCGCGTCATCGACACCCCGATTTCCGAAAGCGCCATTGTCGGGCTGGCCAACGGCGCGGCCCTTGCCGGCATGCGGCCCGTGGCCGAACTGATGTTCGCGGATTTCGTGGGCGTGGCCTTTGACCAGATCTTCAACCAGATGGCCAAGTTCCGCTACATGTTCGGCGGCAAGGCGAAGACCCCGGTTGTGCTGCGCATGGCGATGGGCGCGGGCATGAACGCCGCCGCGCAACACAGTCAGACGATTTATCCGATCCTGTCCGCCATTCCGGGCCTGAAGGTCTGTGTTCCGTCCTGTCCCGCGGACGCGAAGGGCCTGCTGAAACAGGCCATCCGCGATGACGATCCGGTCATTTTCTTCGAGCACAAGGCGCTTTATGCGCGCAAGGGCGAGGTGCCCGAGGGGGAATACCTGACGCCCTTTGGCGAAGCCGCGCTGCTGCGGGAGGGTCGCGATGTGACGGTTGTCGCCTTGGCGCGGATGGTGACCTTCGCGACGAAGGCGGTCGACAAGCTTGCCGAGGAAGGCATCACCTGTGACCTGATCGACCTGCGCACGACCTCGCCGCTTGACGAGGACACGGTGCTGGAAAGCCTGTCGCAGACCGGGCGGCTGGTGGTGGTGGACGAGTCGAACCCGATGTGCTCCATCGCGTCCGAGATTGCCGGGCTCGCGGCGACGCGGGGCTTTGCCGACCTGGTCGCCCCGGTCCAGAAGGTGACGGCCCCCCACACCCCGGTCCCTTTCGCGCGCGAGCTGGAACGCATGTATGTCCCCAGCCCGGCGCAGATCGAGGCTGCAATACGTGCCACGTTGAGGGACGGGTAAAATGGCGAAGATCATTCCAGTAACGCTTCCCAAATGGGGCCTCGAAATGTCCGAGGGCACCGTGACCGCGTGGCGGCTCTCCGTCGGGGACGAGGCCGTGGCGGGTGCCGAGCTTGTGGATGTCGAAACCGACAAGATCGTCAACAGCATGGAGGTCGAGACACCCGGAACCCTGCGGCGCATCGTGGTTCCGGAGGGCGATGTGGCACCTGTCGGTGCCTTGATCGCCGTGCTGGCCGATCCTTCGGTGTCCGAGAGCGACATCGACGCCTTTATCGCAGGCTACCAACCCGTGGACGCCAGTTTCGAACCTTCGGATGCGGTGGCGTCGGAGAAAGCGGATCAACCGTCCGGGGGCGCAGACCCTGTCCCGACCGCAAAGGCAACACCTTTGGCCATGCGGGTGGCCGAGCAAACCGGCGTCGATGTTTCGGCTGTGAAGGGGACAGGCGCAAAGGGCAAGGTCACCAAGGACGACGTGGAACGGGCCGCCCGGGCAACCAAGTCGGCGGATGAAATCCGGGCCGAAAATGGCACCGTTTTTGCCAGCCCGATCGCACGCAAGTTCGCAAATGACGTCGGCCTGTCCCTGATGGGCCTGTCCGGCAGCGGACGAAAGGGGCGTGTGTCCTTGAACGATGCCGAACGGGCGGCAGAGGCGGCCGGGCTCTGGACCGCGCCGCAAGCGCCAAAACGTCAGACGTCCCTGCCCGCGCGGAAGGAACCGACAGCCAAGCCTTTCACAGGCATGCGAAAGTCGATCGCCAGGGCCATGGCCGTGTCCAAGCAATCCGTTCCCCATTTTTACACGACCGTGGATATCCGGATCGACGCGCTGATGGAGCAGCGCCGCATGATGAACGCGCAAGGCGGCGGTGCGAAGGTTTCGGTCAACGATTTCCTGATCCGCGCCGTGGCGCTGTCGCTGCACGAACATCCCGGGGTGAATGTGCACGTTTCCGACGATGCGGTCACCTGGTTCGAGACGGCGGATATCTCTGTCGCGGTCGCAATCGAGGACGGTCTTCTGACCCCGGTGTTGCGGGATGCTGGGCGCATGTCGCTCCACGACATCGCCGCGGCCTCGGGCGATCTTGCCGCCCGGGCCCGGTCGCGAGAGCTTCGGGCCCCCGACCTCGAGGGCGGAACCTTTACCATTTCCAACCTGGGCATGCACGGGGTGCGCAGCTTTGATGCGATCATCAACGCGCCGCAAGGGGCGATCCTGTCCGTCGGCGGTCCGCGGCGGTCGGCGGTGGAAAACCCGGGTGGCGGCATCGCATTTGCAACCGAGATTTCCGCGACGCTTTCGGCGGATCATCGTGCCATTGACGGTGTGCTTGCCGCGAGGTTCCTGGCGACGGTCAAGAACCATGTCGAAAACCCGCGCGGCTTGATCGACTGACGGTTCCACCGACAAAGCCGGTTCCCGACCGCTCAGGCCAGGCGGGCTGCTAGTCCGCAGAGTTGACTTGCTTGGCCTTGTGATCACCGATGGCGATGTATTCGGCGAGGACATCGCCTTGCACATTCGTGTGCTTGCGAAACAGGTCGGCGGCCAGTTCATAGTCTCCGGCCACAATCGCTTCCATGATCGCCTCATGATCGCGCAGGTTGTTTTCGCTCTGGCCGGGGTAGTTCAGCTGAAACCGGCGATAGGGCACCAGCTTGATGCCAAGCCTGTTCGTGGTGTCGATCAGCTCCTGGTTATAGGTGCCGTCGATGACCATCAGGTGGAATTTCCGGCTTAGCGCGTAGTACTTGTCGTGATCGCCGGCTGCAAAGGCCTCGGCCGATTCCTCGTGTAGTGCTCGCAGCGCCTGTCGTTCCTTCTGGCTCATCCGTCGTGCCGCGAACTTGGCGCAGATACCTTCCAGTTCCGACATGACCTCGAAAAGCCGGATCATGTCGGGCAGGTCGATCTGTGCGACGATCGCGCCATGCCGCGGCTTCTTTTCCACAAGGCCGGATTGTATCAGCTGCAGCATGGCCTCTCGCACAGGCGTGCGGGAGACCGAGAAACGTCTGGCCAGGGCCTCTTCGTCAAGCGCGGCGCCCGGCGGCAAGACGCCCGAGAAAATCTCCCCTTCCAGGGAGAAGCGCACGGATTCGGCGTGTGTTTTGCCTGCAGCTCTGACCATGCCGTCAATCTTTCAGTTCAAAGGGTCCTTGGGGCCGGGTTGTATACTGATGATAGCAGTCTGGATACATCGATTTCTAGCCCGAATTCATGCAGTACCGTCAATATGTTGGGTGAGCATATCTTTTTCTGCAGGCCCCGTGCGCGGGTTCAGACTGCATGCGCCGTCAGAATGCCCCGGTTTGTACAATTAACGCAGGCGTAATACATGCGCGCTGACCGGGGCCGATGGCGATCAGCCGGGGGCACAGGTGGTCAAGACGACCCAATCGCTTTTGTCCAAACTTGTGCGCTGATCGCACGGCCACGGCAAATTCCGACCGGGACCGGTTCAGGTTGCACGCCGCGCCCATCTCGCGGCCTCTTCGCTTGTTACCCAATCCACCGCGTTCCGCAACAGCGTGCGAAAGCCTTCATTGGCGAACGTCGCCCCGTCATTGCCCATCTGGATCGTGACCGTCGGGGAATTGCCGCTCCGCTTTGCCCAGGCGATCAGAGCCGTGCCGGGGCCATGGTCCCAGTTGTCCCGCGTCCACATCCGCGCCTCCAGGGCGTTCCGGGCCGAATAGAACTGGTCCTTCGCAAAGGCGTGATCGGCCGCAAGCAGCGGGACCAGATCCTCCCCGTCTTCCAGGATCTCGAACAGGTAGAGCTCATCCGTGACGTCGAAACCGTCGCCCAGCCCCAATGTCACAGGGTGGTCGCCCAGCACCTTGGCCCGATAGGTCACCGGAAACAGGTAGCCGCTGTCGGGATAGTGCCGGCCCTTGTAGGACCCGGGCTGATAGAAGAACCGTGCCCCGATGGTTTCGGCGTAGCGGTCCCAGGTGGGCCAGCCGGCCATGGCGTGGTGCAGAAAGATCATCGGCTTGCCCGCATTGAGAAGCGCCTCGAAACCGGCTTTCATCGCCTCGGGCGGGTCGATCAGGTCGGGCGGGTCCGGCGTTCTGAACTGCAGCCCGGGAACATCGTAGAAGACGATGGCACCAAAGTCCGCGCAGCCCGCAGGTGAAAGCAGGGCCACGGTGGCCGGCTGTTCGACATGCGTCCACGTCATCCCGCGCAGACTGTCGAACAGCTTCCGAAAGGCCTTGGTGTCGAACGGGTGCCCCTTGGTCGAGACAAGGACGTTCAACGGGGCGTCATAGCGGATGACCACCTGGACACCTCAGAACTGAACGCGCTTGGTAAAGCCCCCGTCCACAACAAGGTTGACGCCCGTGACCCAGCTGGACGCGTCCGAGGCCAGAAAGGCGATGCAGCGCGCAACCTCGTCCGCTTCGCCCATGCGGCCGCTGGGCTGCTGCGCGAGGATCGAATTGAAGAACGGCTCGTCGCTCTGGCGGATCTGGTCCCAGCTGCCGCCTTCGATCAGGATGGGCCCCGGCGACACGACGTTGACGCGGATGCCACGCTTTGCATGGGCCTGCGACAGCTGCTTGGCGTAGGTGATCAGGGACGCCTTGAGCGCGTTATAGGCCATCGGCGCGATGAAGGTTTCCACCGCCGCGGTGGTCGAGATGAAGATGACGCTGACATTGCCGTTTTCCTTGAACACCGGGAACAGCGCGTCAAATCCGCGAACGCAGCCCATGAGGTCGATTTCAAAGGCCTTGTACCACGACTTTTCGCCCTCCATGCCGCCGCCGGCAGAGACGCCGGGCACGAAGATGTCGCAGCCCCCCAGCTCTTCGGCGGCGTCGGTCAGCCATTTCTGATAGCCTTCGCCGTCCTTGACATTGGCCGTGCCGCCGATGATCTTCGTGCCGTAGGATTTCAGGGCCTCCGCCGTGGCGTCGACGTCATCCTGGCTGCGCGCGCAAAACGCGATATCGCAGCCTTCCGCCGCAAGGATTTCCACCAGCGATCGGCAGATGCCTTTCGTTGCGCCTGTCACGATGACCTTCTTGCCCTTCAGCCCCAAGTCCATGGCTCTTCTCCCCGCCGCGAATTATTGATCAGTGATGGTTTGTGTATACAGAAGCCCGCATTTACTGTCCACAAAGGAGCCACCACGAAATACGTTTCGCGGCTGTACCAGGAAAAAGCCGTAATTGCAGGGCTTTGATCTTGGGTCGGTGGCGGTGTATTGTATGTAAACGACGCCGCTTGGACACACAGAGTGCGAGAAATCTCTCGTCGCAAGCTGCCTTGCACGCCACGCCTTGCGCGAAAGGATCAACGCCCATGACGAACCGGGAACTTGTCGAAGCCAGGGTTGACGGCGCAGTTGCGGAGCTCCGGCTTTGCCGCCCCGAGGCCCTGAATGCGCTGAACCTTGCGCTGGCCAAGGCTTTCGCGGCGTCCGTTGCCGATGTCACGGCGCGCGACACGGTGCGCGCCATCGTCATTTCGGCAGAGGGCAAAGGGTTTGTCGCCGGTGGAGATGTGTCCGAGATGGCCGTCGATCCCGCGCAGGGACATGTCATTGTCGACCAGTTGCTGGAGGTGCTGAACCCCGCCGTTCTGGCGCTGCGGGCGTGCGACGCCCCTGTCATCGTCGCGGCCCGCGGCGTTGCGGCGGGCGCTGGACTGTCCCTCTTGTCGGGCGCAGATCTTTGCGTTCTGGACGAGGCCGCGAAACTTGTGATGGCCTATGACAAGGTTGCC
Source organism: Alphaproteobacteria bacterium (assembly GCA_030425925.1). Classification (GTDB taxonomy): domain Bacteria; phylum Pseudomonadota; class Alphaproteobacteria; order Rhodobacterales; family Rhodobacteraceae; genus JAUHZO01. Next base: position 30,159 of record JAUHZO010000005.1, read on the forward strand.
GGCGTGCCGGATTGTGGCGGGTCGTGGTTCCTTTCCCAACGGATCGGCCGCCAGCGCATGGCGCAAATGATGCTTCTGGGCAAGGCGCTCTCGGCCGCCGAAGCGCTTGAGATCGGGCTGGTGACCGAGATTTGCCCGGCCGACGAGGTGGACACCCGCGCGCGCGCTTTGGCGCAGCGCATCGCGGACGGGCCGACCAAAAGCTTCGGGCATTTCAAGCGGCTGTTGGACAAGGCGTCGGAGGCGGGGCTTGCCGCGCAGCTTGACGCCGAGAGGCAGGCTTTCGTCGCGGCGGCCCAGACCGAGGATTTCCGACAGGCCGTGACGGCGTTTGCGAACCGGGAAAATCCAAGTTTCAGAGGGAGATAGCGGGGCGCGAAGGCGACGCTACGTCTCGTCCTCGGGCGCGGCGCCCGGCACCAGCCGGCCTTCGCTGTCGAGATAGCCCATGATCCCGGTTGGCAGAAAATCCGCTTCGGCCAACGCCGACCGGCCATTGGTGTATCCGACTATCGTGCCGCCGCGTCTGAGCCAGACCTCTCCGGTCTCGTATAGAAGCCTGTCCAGCCCCGTTTCGGGATCGACGATCATGACCTCGGTATCGCCTAGCGGCCGACCTAGCGTGGCGGTCACGGTTTCCGGCGGATCCCGCGGGTCTGAACAGACGGGCAGGCCGCCACCCTGCGCAAGCGACAGGCCGTTGACCCATGTGATCGCCGGGTGCCTGCGCTGCATCTCCGAGAGGGTCTCGGGTTCCGTGCGCAGATGCACCAACCGGGCCGTTTCCGGGATTTCGGGCGCCGGGTTGGCAAGGCTCCAGACAATGGTCGCGTCCTCGGGCGACAGGACGACCGGCGCGCCCGCGCAGAACGCGGCGGTCAAGGCCAGCCAGCTGCCCGGATCGTCCAGCGCGCCGTCCACATGGATCCGGTCCGTCGCGCTGAACCGGTAGCGCCTTGCCAACGCCCTCGCGATCTTCACCAGCCGGTGCTGGGGCAGGCGCATCGCCTCGGGGCCCGTGTCGCCATCGTGCACGGGAAACAGGAACTCGCCGGATTTCCGATGCTTGTGGGCCGATCCTTTGGCGAAATGGACGGACCCGTTTGTCAGATTGCCAAGTGTCGCGGGTATGGCGTGCAGCGGATCGGAGGGATCGACGTAGGCCAGATCGTCGGCGGTCCTGAGCCGCAGGCAGGCGTCCTTCAGGTCGGCATAGCAATGCGGCCCAAGCGCCATAGCATCCGGTGCCGCCTGCGCCCGGTCGTCGACCATGCGGAAAATCGAGACCACAGGAGCCGTCGGAATCTGCAGCGCCACGGTGTTCTCAGGCATCGTTCTCAGGCATCGAATTCTTTTCCGGAGGCGAAAATTGTGTTTGGATGAGTGTCTAAATTATACAAAGGAGCATGGCAATGCCGCTGGCATTCGTAACCGGAGGGGCACGCGGTCTTGGCGCAGAGATCGTGCGCAAGGCAAATGAGACAGGCTGGGACGTCGCGATCTTCGACCTTTCCCGGGACAAGGCGGCAGAGGTTCTGAAGGATGTGCCGAATGCGCGCTTCTTCGAGGGGGATGTCACCGACGAGGCACGCGTCGTCGCCGTGCTGGACGAACTGGGCGCGGTTCCCGATCTGCTGGTCAACAATGCGGGCATCGTCACCTTCAAGCCGCTGATCGAAACATCGACCGAAGAGTTCACAAGAACGATCTCGATCAACCTGATCGCGGCCTGCACCGTGGCCCGCCTGTGCGCCGAGCGGATGATCCCGCGCGGGTCCGGCAACATCGTGAACATCACCTCCTCGGGCGGCATCGCCACGTCGCCGGGAACGCATGCCTACGCGGCGGCCAAGCGCGGCCTTGGTGCCATGACCGAAATGATGGCGCAGGAATGGGGGCCGCTGGGGCTGCGGATCAATTCCGTGGCACCGGGCATGATCGCCGGCGGGATGTCGACGGACATCTACAAGGAACCCGGCATTGCCGAGCGCAGGTCGCTAGGCGTGCCGTCGCGCCGCCTGGGGACAGAACGCGACATCGCCGAAGCCGTGATGTGGCTGGCCTCGGATGCGGCGTCTTATGTCAACGGGCACGAACTGGTGGTGGATGGCGGCCTGACCAAAGGCACCATGTCGATGATCAAACGTCAGTAGACCTGGAAATGCGGTGGGACGCCGGCGGGCCAGACGGTGCCCCACATCCGCATGCCGCCATCGATGGTCAGAACCTCGCCGGTGATGAACCCGCCTGAGGGGGCGGAGAGATAGACCACACCTTCTGCCACGTCCCATGCATCGCCCATGCGGCGCATGGGATTGACGTTGTTGAACCGTTTCGTGGCCTCTGGCGGATACTGCGACAGCCCCTCGGTCGCGATGGCCCCGGGGGCCACGCAGTTGACGCGAATGCCAAGCGGGGCCCATTCCGTGGCGACGGTGCGTGACAGGTAGATCACACCGGCGCGCGCGGCGCAGGTATGGGCCGCCTGCGGCATGCCGCGTTCCACATGGGCGACATTGGAGACGATGTGCCCGCCTTCGCCGCGGTCGCGCCACCGTTGCGCCGCGCCCTGCATCATCCACCATGTGCCGTTCAGATTGAGATCGATCACCGCGTTCCAGCCTTTCCTGGAAAAATCGATTGCGTCTTGCGGAAACTGGCCCCCGGCATTGTTGACCAGCGTGTCCAGCCCGCCGAATTCCTCGAAGGTATCGTCCAGAAGGTTGTCGACCTGTTCCGGATCCCGGATCGACATGACGCGGTAGGAAATATCGGCGTCAAGCAGTTCCTTCGCCTCGGCCTGGGTCTGGACAAGCTTTGCCTCGGTCCGACCGCAGGTCATCACCTTTGCACCCAGCCGCGCCAGCAGGAACACCATCGCCTTGCCCATGCCTTGCGAGCCGCCGGTCACCAGCACGCGATAACCCGCCAGAAGACCGGGGGCAAAGACGGTTGTCCGGGTGGCCATGTCCTCAGGCGTCATGCCCCAACGCGGTGCGGTGTCGGACGTCATTGTGGTTCTTCCTTCCGAAATTGGGGGGTGCGATGCTCGGCATAGGCCTTGATGCCTTCCTTGCTGGCCTCTGACCGCATCAGCCGGTCGGCGTCGGCGTGCCCGCGCGCGATGGCTTCACCCAGCGGTTCGTCCATGGAGCGATTGAACAGGTCCTTGGCAAAGGCGATCGTATCCCAGGCGTTTTCCAGCATCGCCTCGGCAAGGCAGAGCGTTTCCTGCATCAGCTGACCGCGCGGGACGGTGCGGTTCACCACGCCCAGGGCCTGCATCCGTTCGGCGGGAAACAGGCGGCCCAGCGTCACGATCTCCATGGCGAACTGGCGCGGCAATTGCTGCGCAAGCCGCTGAACGCCCCCGGTGAAGGCCACCATGCCACGTTTAACCTCTGGCAGGCCGAACACCGCATGGTCTGACGCCACAAGCATGTCGCAGGCCAGGGCGATCTCGAACCCGCCCGCCACTGCCGCGCCGTTGATGGCCCCGATCACCGGCTTTTCGATGACCCGTTCGGTGACACCGCAGAACCCCGCGCCTGGCACGAGCCCGCGCCCGGGACCGGTGCGCGCGGCTTCCTTGAGGTCCATGCCCGAGCAAAAGGCGCGGTCCCCGGCGCCGGTCAGAACGATCGCTCCGACGCGGGGATCGGCCTCGGCGTCGCGGACGAACCGGTCGACCAGGTAGGAGCCTTCGGCGTCCATGGCGTTCGCCACTTTCGGCCGGTTGAAGGTGATGATCTGAACGGCACCGCGGCGTTCAGTCAGAACCGGAGGAGAGGCGGGCATCGGATCGCGCCGGACGGGTCAGGCTTCGGCTTCTTTTGGGTGGGCCGCTTCCGGCGTCTCCACCCAGTCTCCCAGCCGCTCGGGAACGCGCAGCCGTTCCGGGATGTCCCCGGCCCCGATGCGGCGGTCCAGTTCCTCGTGCCAGTGGTAGATCCGCCGCTCCTGGTAGTTCAACGGGAAACCGCGAAGCCCTTTGCTCTCGACGGATTTCTGGATCTTGTCGGCGAACTGAAGGTCCTCGTCCAGAATGACGAGAAAGTTCTTCAGCCGCGTCTCCCAGATTTCGGGCCTTGGGCCCTCGCCCCAGGACGGGGCGAACCAGTGCACCTCGATCGTCATCGTGTCGATGGTGTCGGGCCAGAAACACAGGATCGGCACGCCGGCATTGGCGACGGGCGACACGAGGTTGGGGTAGGCGAGCACCGAATAATTGGTGTTCTTGAACCAGGGATCCATTCCCTCGACCTCGGGCAGTCCCTTGACGCCGGGGTCGGTCCAGCCTTCGCGCTTGTAGGGGGTGACCATCCGGCTGTGACCGCCGGGCCAAAGCGTGATCGCGCTGCCGCGGTGGTTGAGGAACCGGTCGACGGTGTTCTGGTGGATCGATTTCAGATGGTAGACTTCCAGAAACGCATCCAGCAGGATCTTGACGTTGCAGTTCACCTGGATGGTCGTCTTGTCCACCAGGATCAGCGTATCCGGTCGAAATTCGTCAATGTTGTCCGCGATGGGCCCCAGATAGTCGCGCAGCGGTTCTGCCGAGTCGTCGAGATTGACGAAGTAGAGATTGCCGATGTTCTCGCACCGCACCTCGATCAGCGACCGGCAGGTCAGGTCGAGATCGACAAAGTCGCGGCGGTCTCTGAGATTGATAAGCTCGCCCCGCGTGTTGTAGGTCCAGCCGTGATACTTGCACGAGACACCGCGCGACTTGCCCGATGGTTCGGTGACGACGGGTGCCCCGCGATGTCGGCAGGTGTTGTAGAAGCACCGGACCTGTTCGTCTTCGCCGCGGATGAAGAAAAGCGGCTCGCCCAGCCGGGTCCATTGCACGTAGGAGCCCACCTCGGGCACTTCGTCGGCATGGATCGCATAGACCCAGGACCGGTGCCACATCCGTTCGATTTCAAGCCGGTTGAACTCCGGGTCGACATAACGATCGCCGGGAATGTCCGGAAGCGTCGGAAAACCTTCTGGCGGGCCCGTGCGCCCGGATTCATAGGCTTGCTGATCGAGGATCTTCTGGACTTCGCTGGAATTCATGGCTCTCTCCCGGCCTGAGCGGACAGCAGGGCGCATCCCCTACGAGATTGATTGTATTTTAAGCCGCCCCTTCGTATATGAAAAGGGCAAGTTTTGTATTTTCCGCGGAGGCCACGTGACAGCCCGCTTTGGCGAGATTGTGCAAATGGGGTACGTGGTGCCGGATCTGGACGCCGCGGTCGATCATTGGGCGACTGTCCTTGGCGTCGGCCCGTTCTTCGTTGCGTCGAAAGTGCCCTATGCCGAGGTCCACTATCGCGGACAGCCTTGCGACGCCGAGATTTCGGTTGCCCTGGCCAGTCATCATGGCCTGCAGATCGAGATCATCCAGCAGATCGCCGGCGGGGCCTCGATGTTCCGTGACTTCATCGCCAGGACCGGTGGCGGGCTACATCACTTCTGCGCGCTGTGCGAGGATCTGGAGGCCGAGCTTGCGGCCTGGAGCGCCCGGGGCGTGCGCGTCGAAATGGGCGGCGTCACGACCGCCGGTGTTCCGTTCGCCTATCTGGACACGGACCCGGACCAACAGGGGCGGGTGCTGGAGCTTGTTCAACCGTCGAAAGGGCTGTTGCGCTTTTTCGAAAAGATCGAAGCCGCCAGCGCGTCATGGGATGGCGCGACGGCCCGGATCGATCTGGGGTGAGGGGCGCAATCGGATTGTGTGCGCAAAGCGCGCCGTGATAACGCAGAAAACGAACGGGAGCTGAGAACCAGACCATGCCGAAGATTCATGCCGTCGATCGGAGCGGGGCGGAAAAGGTGATCGACGCGACAGCCGGCATCTCTCTGATGCTGAACCTGCGCGACAATGGCGGCATGGACGTCGCCGCGATTTGCGGGGGCATGTGTTCCTGTGCGACCTGCCATGTCTATGTCGATGCCGACTGGATGCCGAAGCTTGACGACCAGTCCCCGGACGAATTCGAACTCATCGAGTTTTCCAAGCACTACAGGGACAATTCCCGCCTGTCCTGTCAGATCGAGATGTCGGATGCACTGGACGGCATCCGCGTGACCCTGGCACCGGAAGAGTAGGGACCGGATCGCCGGACGCCTCAATTGGTCCTGGACGAAGCCGACGCCGCGGATCGTTTTCCAGCGGCGTCTATCCTTCCTGCAGCGACCCCTCGGCCATTTCCCGAAGCTTGAACTTCTGGATTTTCGACGCTGACATCGGCCATTCGGTCAAAAACCGCACGTCCCTTGGTACCTTGAAGCTTGCAATCTTGCCTTTGCAGAAGTCGATGATCTCGCCCGGCGTCGCCGTGGCACCCGGCTTCAACTCCACAAAGGCCACGGGAACTTCCTGAAGCCTCGCGTCCGAACGGCCCACCACCTGGCACAGCTTGACCGCGTCATGTGTGCCGATCAGCGCCTCGATTTCCAGGGCGGCGACGTTCTCTCCACCAACCTTCAGCATGTCCTTCAATCGCCCATGGAACATCAGGGTGCCTTCGGCGTCCAGTTCCCCAAGGTCCCCGGTGTGGAGCCAGCCATTCTTCTTGGCCTCGGCGGTTTTTTCCTCGTCCTTGTAATAGGCGGTGAGGATCGAAAAACCGCGCACGCAGATTTCACCGATTTCACCGGTCTCGCAGACTGTTCCGTCGGGGCGCCGGATTTCCAGTTCCAGACCGTCAAAGACCTTGCCAAGGCGGCGCGTCCGCGACTCGTAGCTGTCACCGGGAAGGCTTGTGGTGACGGTGCCCGACGTCTCTGTCATGCCGTAGGTCCCGACTTGAATGATATTCGGGATCTTTTCCTGAATGGCGTTCGCGAAACTCGCGGGTTGCATGGCCATGTTGGAGTTCATGATCCGGACAGAACCCAGGTCGCGTTTGTCGAAATCGGGGTGATAGATCATGTCGGCAATGAAGGTGCCGAAGCTGGGATATGTCACCGTCGCCCGCTCGCGTTCGATCTGTTCCAGCGCGATCCCGGCTTCGAAATATTGCATAGAAAGATAGGTGCCGCCGACCGAATAGGTCGCGCAAAGGGGGAACATCGCGCCGATATGGTACATCGGCAGGGGTGACCAGAACCTGTCGTCTTCCGTCATGGCATAGCGTTGCGCCATGGCTTGACCGGTCCGCACAAGCGCCTCGTGCGAGATCATGCAACCTTTCGGATAAGACGTTGTGCCGGATGTATAAAGAAGCAGCGCGGTTTCAGAGACGCGCACACGCGCCCGCAGTTTCGACACGTCAGCGCGGTCGACCTTGTCGGCCAGCGCAAAGAACGGGTCGCGCGATGTGAACCCCGGTGCGCGTTCGTCGTTGATCAGCACGAGACGCCGCAGCGTCGGCGCGCGGTCGAGCGTCAGGTCGGCATCCTCGGCATGTTCGGCGAGGGTTGGAAAGCTCTCGTTCAGCCGCGCGACAAAGTCGACGCCTTCGGCGATTTCTCCGCTTGTGATGACAACGGACAGGTCGGCGTTTTCCGTCAGATAGGTCAGTTCCCGCGTCCTGAACCGCGCGTTGATGGGCACCGACACGGCACCCAGCAGGGCGACGCCGAAAAACGCCTCTGCCGACTCGATGGAAGAGGGCAGGAGGATGCCGACATGATCACCGGGACGAACACCCAGGGCCCAGAGGCCGGACGCCATCCGCATCGCACCCTCCTGAAGTTCCGAAAAGCTGCGCTGTTGGTCCGGAAAGACCAGGGCCGGCTTGTCGGGGTGTTTCCTTGCCGCGTGCAGCAACAGGTCGCCCACTGTGGTCACGGCGATAAGATCCTGGAACTCAAGCATTTTCATCCTCCCGCCGTGAGCTCGTCACCCGGCGCACGCCCTTTTGGTGGACAGGCCAGCCCGCCACGTCGTCCGCGCCACCTGTGCAGCGCGCCTGTGCGCCCGGCCCGACTCATAGCATTTCCATTGTCGCTGTGTATACTTTCACGGACCGGAGATATACGCAAAGTCTCGCGCCCCGGGCGCGCCGACCGGGTCAGACACTGCAGACGCAGACCCTGAAGACAAGGATGAGTTCCGATGCCGCATCCATTGGCCCTGCACCACCTGTCACTGCGCGACATCGCGCCCCAAGACCTGCCGGGGATCGCGCGGGACGTCGGGCTGTCGCGCATTTCGGTCTTTGTGGCACCTCCGTCGGCAGACCTGGACATTTTTCCGCGTGTCAAACCGGGTCGAGGTCTCCTGGCCTTTACCGAGGCGTGCCGCGCGACCGGTGTGTCGGTTCACAACATCGACGTGTTCTCTCTGGGGCCGGAGACGCGCATCGAGACATTCGCCGCGGCACTTGATCTGGGCGCAGAGATCGGCGCGGACCGCCTGACCGCCCTTGTGCAGGATCCGGACCTTGGGCGCGCGGCTGCAATTTCGGCCGAGCTTTCCGAGGCCGCGCAAAGCCGCGGGATAAAGGTGTCCATCGAGTTCATGAAGTTCTCGGCGCTGCGCTCGATCAGGGCCGGGGCCGACTTCGTGGCGAATGCCGGACATCCCAACCTGAGCCTGCTTGTGGATCCGTTGCACCTGATGCGCACCGGTGGAACGATCTCTGACGTGCAGGCCATCGACCCGGCGTTCATCGGGGCCGCCCAGTTCTGTGACGGTCCGCTTTCGGCCCCCGCCAACGCTTTTGCCGAAGCCGTGGAGGACCGGGGCATTCCCGGCGAAGGTGCGTTTCCCCTGGCCGACTTCCTGGCGGCGCTGTCCGAAGACTGCCCTGTGGATATCGAAGTCCCCCTCAAACGGCTGGCGGAGGCCGGTCTGACACCCTTGGAGCGCGCGCAGCGATTGCTTGCCGCGACCATGACGTATTTCGACCCGGCAACCCGGGGCCAGACAGCCGCGAAGGTCGAACGCGGGCCTTGAAACAGGCCGCGGCGGTCAATACCCGCCGGTCGAAAACGGTTGGACCCGTCCCGCCAGCCTCTGTCCGTGAGACGCCGCCGGGCGCGCGTGCGGAGAAGGACCGTGGGGGCCCATCAACCGGCCACCAGCGCCTCGACCTGTTCGCGCAGGATCTTGCCGGACACGTTTCTGGGCAGGTCTTCGATTGCAACAAACACAACCTCTCTGGGGCATTTGTACCCGGCGATCTCGGCCCGGCAGATCGCCAGCACGTCGTCGGCCTGCAGGTCGGGCGTGTTGCGGGCGATCACCGCCACGGGCATCTCCCCCCAGTGCGCATCGGGTTTCTTGACCACGATGGCATCGGACACGCGCGGGTCGGCCAGCAAGACCCGCTCGATTTCCGCGGGATACACGTTCTCGCCACCGGTCTTGATGAGGTACTTGGACCGACCGGCAAAGGCGTATCCCCGCGCGGTTTTCCTGAACATGTCCCCCATGTGGAACCAACCATCGGCAAAGTCCTTCGCGTTGGCCTCGGGATTGTTCCAGTAGCCCGAAAAAAGCGTCGGCCCGCGCACCCAGGCTTCTCCGGGGTCGCCGTCCTGCACGTCCTTGCCGTCCGGTCCGACAAGGCGAAGCTCGGTCAGGATGGACAGGCGCTTGGCCAGAACGTCACGGTCCTGCCCGGGGCGGATCAGATCGCCCGACAGGGGCGGCATCCCAGTTTCCGTCGCGCCGAATGAATTCAGGAAGGGCGCGTCGAGCAGGGTCGAGATCTCCTCGATTTCCGTGCGCGGGACCAGATCCGCCATGCATCCCACGGCCCGGACCGACTTGATGCCAGGCCGCCGTTCCCTGAGACGGGCGACAAGCGGCGCGATCGTGGCGGGGACAAGCAGCAACCACCCGATGGGCTGCGCCTCAAGCGCGTCGATGATGGCGTCGGCGTCGAACCCGTCGATGACAACGCCGGATGCGCCCGACATCAGGGTTGAAATCAAATGCTCGGTGCCGCCCATATGGAACATCGGTGCCCACGAGATGTAGCCATCGCCGGGTAGAATGCCCAGATCAAGCCGCAACGCCGACATGCGCGCGATCTGCGCGCGGTGGGAGATGACGGCGGCTTTCGGCAGGCCCGTGGTCCCGGAGGTGTAGATGATGAACAGGCCGTCCTCGGGCTCGGCGACGCAGTCGGTGGCGCCGCCGGCGTCCAGCGTGTCGATGGCCGCGACGGGCGTTTCCCCCGCCGCCTCCGTTGCATAGGCATGGAACCGCTCGGACGCCACGACAAGGCTCGGTTCGATCAACCGGACGCAATAGGCGGCCTCTTTCGCGGCAAGCCGCCAGTTCTGGCAGGCGCAGATGACGCCAAGCTTCGCCGCGGCGAGTTGCAGAACCGTGTACTCCACGCGGTTCTCCGAGATCACGGCAATGCGGTCGCCCCGGCCGATGCCGCGCGTGGCAAGGTCGGCCGCCACCCGGTCGACCTGTGCGATCAGCTGTGCATAGGTGTAAGACAGCACGCGACTTCGGACCGCCGGGGCGTCCGGCGACGCCTTGGCCCGCATGGCCACCAGCCGGTAGACGGTGGTCTGGGCGGCAACCTGCGGGGTCATGGCTTGAACGTGATGTGCGCGGACACAACCGGAGACCCGTCCCGGTCCAGCCGTCCCGCGCCATCCTCCAGACTGGCGTCCAGCGTGTCGCCTTCCAGAACATTGCCAAGAAAACGCGCGTCGATTTCCGTCACGGTCGCCTCCGCGTCCACCGGAAGACAGGACAGGACATAGGCCAGATTTGCGGGCCCCGGGTTCACGCGATTCGGGCCGAAGCCTGCGGCCTCTGCCGCGTCCCTGGACAGGTGGATCGCGTTGTCGTCGGCCAGGTATTCGCACCATTCCGCCATGTCCGGCCCCGAGATGTTCTTGAATTCCTTCATGTGTTCAGGATCCTGGAAAGATGATGTGAAGTCGCGCCGCGCTATGGGGCGCTTCGGCACAGAGTTCGGCGGTCAAGTGCATGTGATCTGCGGACCCGTAGGTGCGGCTTGGCTTTCGTTCCAGGCTGTCGACGCGCGCCGTGACCGTGTAGGTCCGTTCGACCAGAAGCGGGCGCTCAAAGCTCAGCCGGCAGCGCGCAAGCACGGGCGCTTTCGAGAAATCAAGGCCAAGTGCCCCGGCCACGTCGATGATCTTCCATCCCATCCCGCCAAGCGCGCCGACAAAGGCGAATATGGGGAACGCGACGTCGCTTGCACGCGGGGCCGCCCGTGACAGGCTCCGCACCCGGTCGTCCAGCCGGGCGCTGAGGGCAAACTGCCCCGGCGGGATCTGTAATACGCTCATGGGATAATTGTATACGCGACGCCCTGTGAAATATGCAATGCCCTTGCGGTTCGCGGGGCGGTCGTCTCGAAGGAACCTCGCACAAGGCCGCCGAATGCGCCGGGTAGCCGTCGCTCGTGGCGAAACCCGGCCCGTTCCGCTGTGTCAAAACCAGCCGGAGGGCATTCGCCGGGAGGCGATGTTGCCCATCCCGGACCCGCCTTCGCCCGGGAACGTCAAGGTTCTGTCGTACGCGCAGGGTATCGGCGTCTGCCACGGAACTCTGAGCTTTCCGTTGCGCCGGACACGCAGTTCCAGCTTGGCCAAAGTTTGCTTCACATGCAGTTCCGTACTCGGGGTGCCCGCGGAAAGCCCGAAAACACGTGGAAAACAATCAAGCAGCCCCCCGAAGGAAACAGCGGCCTTCAGACCTCCTGCCTTTCTCAAATCGAGAAAGCTGATCCCGGGAAAAGGTGGATTTATTCGCGAATTGGCGTGTGGCAACCTGACGCAAGCGAGGTGGCGCTGCCAAAATCGTTTCCGGCTTCGGCTGGCAACGGACCCGCAGCACATCCGGGAGGAGGTTCACCATGCGTCTGACAGACGCCGAAAGGGCCATGCTTGACGGCGAACGAGGTGACGCCTGTTCCCGCGCCATGGATCTCCTTGTCCGTTACGGCGAGGCCCTGGGGGCCGAATGCCTGATCGAGACGCGGAATGTTGCGGGCGCGTTCAACGCCTCGACCCCAAGCGTGCGGCACATGGCCGAAGACGGCTTTGACCGCGTCTTCAGCGAGCTGAACCTCGACAGCGACGACGTGGTCGAGATCCCGCACATGGCGGTGCCGACCTGCCAGCTGATCACCGGCATCGACACCGAGAATTACGCATTGCAGGGCGTCGACCCCGCGCTTGCCGAGATGCAGGTCGCGGGAGAGCGCTTTTTCGGCCGCCGCGGCATCAATATGATGTGCACCTGCACGCCTTATCAGGTGGGCAACGTGCCCGTGCGGGGGGAGCATCTGGCCTGGATGGAAAGCTCGGCGGTGATCTACGCCAATTCCGTTCTCGGCGCGCGGACGAATGTCGAGGGCAAGGAAAGCGCTGGTGCCGCCGGGCTGACCGGGCGGATCCCGTATTGGGGCCTGCACCTCGATGAAAACCGGTTTGCCGACCGCTTGATCGAGGTCGAGATCGACGTTGACGACATGGCCGACTGGGGGCTGCTGGGCTACTTCGTCGGCCATGCGGTCGAGGACGCCAAACCCGCGATTTCGGGCCTGGGCCATACGCCGACGCTTTGGAAACTCAAGCATTTTGGCGCGGCGGCAGCGTCCTCGGGCGGCGTGGAGCTGTTTCACATGCCCGGCATCACGCCGGAGGCCGAAACGCTGGACCACGCCTTTGGCGGGTCCGCGCGACCGCAGCCGATACGCTATGGTGCGAAGGAACGCATCGCAACCTGGGAAAGCCTCCAGTCGGCGCAGGACCGCAAGGTGGATTTCATCATGCTGGGGTGCCCGCACAATTCGATCGAGCAGATGGCCGAGGTGGCGCAGCGGCTCGACGGCAAGCGGATACATCCCGACGTCGCGCTCTGGGTCCACACGCCACGGGCCATCGCCGAGGTGGCCCGGCGTTCGGGCTACACCGAGATCATCGAGGCCGCCGGCGGCGTCGTGATGTCGGATACCTGCCCCGCGATCTCGCGCCGTCTGCCGGAAGGTGTGCGGGTGATCGCAACCGACAGTGCAAAGCAGGCGCATTACCTGCCCGCCATCTCCAGCCGGCAAGGCTGGTTCGGGTCGCTGGCGCAGTGCGTCGACGCCGCCGTCACGGGCACGTGGACAGGGGGGCCGACATGACCGACACCGCCGAAAAGGCGAACACCATCGTGCTGCGCGGACGGGGCATCGTTCCCGGCAAGGCCACGGCCGAGGCGCTGACCACGCGGCAGACGATTTCCGGCTGGGGCGGCATCAACGAACGCGAAGGCACGGTGATCGAGCTGCGCCACGAGCTGCGCGGGCAGAGTTTCGCGGGCAAGGTGCTGGTGTTTCCCGGCGCCAAGGGCTCGTCCGGCTGGTCCGCGTATTGGCACATGCTGCGCCTCAACGGCACCGCGCCGGCGGCGATGATCTTTACCCGGATGTCTACCAAGATTGCGCTGGGCGCGGTGGTCAGCCGGGTCCCGACGATCACCGAGCTCGACCGCGACCCGTTCGAGGTGATCGAAACCGGCGACCTGGTGGAGGTCGACGCCGACGCAGGCACCGTGACCGTGACGAAACCGGGCTGAGATGCCCCAACCCCAGCAGGCCGGGACAACTGGCCGCGCAACCGAATGATGGACAACCGCACTTCCAGGGAGGAATTCAAGATGCTGAAACAAAGCTGGTCTATCCTGACGGGCCTCGCCGTCGCTGCCGGGCTTGCCGTCGCGCCGGCCCAGGCGCAGGACTATGAATGGCCCGATTTCTTCACCGTGATCACGCCGATCGTCGGCACCGCCAACCACTCGCTCGGCGTCGCCTGGACCAGCGAGTTCAGCGCCCAGACCCAAAGCCGCGCCCGCGTGCTGCCGGCGCCGAACGGCTACTCGCGTGCCCAGTGGCTGGCCACCGGCGAAGGCGACATCGCCATGCTGCAGGCGTCCGACTATTTCGACCAGATGGACGCGGTCGAGGGCTTTGCCGTCGACGCGGGCGGACCGACCGACACCCGGGTCGCCGTGATGAACATGGTCACCCCCTGGAGCTACATCGTCCGCGGTGACAGCGACATCCAGAGCTTCACGGATATTGGTGCCGGCACAAGGGTGGCGTTGGCCTCGTCCTCGAGTTTCCTCATGTCGGGCGTCGATGCCCTGCTGGCCTATAACGGGCTGACCCGCGACGATGTCGAGATCGTCGAGGTTGGCAATTACGGTGCCAACACCAAGGTCGTGACCGAGGGCCGGGCCGATGTCGCCTTTACCTCGCCGCTTTCGGGCACCAGCTACGAGGCGGAGGCGAACCCGAACGGGATCCGCTGGCTCGCTCTGCCGCGGCGCGATGCCGATCCCGAGGCATTCGATCGTTACCGGGCGATTATGTCCGGCTATGTGCCCGCCAGCACGGTGTCCGGTGTCGAGACGGCGCTTGGTCTTTACATGGACCACGCCTATCAGGCGAACCACGTGCGCGCCGATGCCGATCCGGACTTTGTCTACAACCTGCAGAAATGGCTCGACGAACATTACGAGGATTTCAAGGACGACTTCACCCATGCGCCGATGATGTCGATCGCCAGCATGGTGTCCTTCCTCGACGCCGGGCACCTGCAGCCGCTGCACGAAGGCACGATCAAGTACCTGTCCGAGCAGGGCCTCTGGAAAGACGCCTACCAGGCGCGGCAGGACAAGCTGGTCGCGCTCGCCGGGGACCGCGTGGCCCTCTATAACGCGGCGATGGAGGCGGCCAAGGCCGACGGCATCGACATCTCGCCCGAAAACGAGGCGTGGCACGCCTTCTGGGACGACTACAAGGCCGCGAACGGTGTCACCATGAGCTACGGCGAAATGGTGATGGCCGACTGAGCCACAGCGCTCCCCGGCCGCGCCACGGTCGGCCGGGGGGCCATGCACTTCGCAGAAGCATGCGCGCCGGAGGTCGATGAAACCCGGCTCTCCCGCGACAAGGCCGCCGCCCGGGACTTGTCCCGGCGACCCGGCGCAGACGCAAGGATCCGCCCCGATGGCCGAGACCCGATCAGAGATCCACGCCACCGCCGACGCCGGTGACGCGCGCGTGCCCGAGGCGTATCTCGACCGCACGCTCGAGCGTTATCACACGCTGCCGGCGCCGATGCGCTGGTACCTGCTGGCCTCGTCGGCGGCAGGTGTCGCGCTGGCCGTTATGTACATCTTTGCGCTCGTGCCGCTTCTGGACCTGACCTATTACTTCCTGCTGATGGCCTGCTACCTGCCGGCGGTCTTTCTGCTGCTGCCCGCCTATCCCGGCGAACACCGGGCGGGCTGGGCCAGCTATCTGCCCGCCGCCGGCATCCTGTTTCTGACGCTTTTCATGGCGTACCACTCGCGCAGCCTCATCTTCGGCACCTGGATCCCCGTGCGCGAGACCTGGCAACTGGTGACAGCCGCCGCGATCTTTGTCCTTGTGCTGGAGGCGGCGCGGCGCTCGGGCGGTTACATCTTCCTCGTCATCGTCGCCTTCCTGGCGCTTTACCCGGTCTTCGCCATCCACATGCCGGGCATCCTGTGGGGGCCACCCACGACCCTGTCGCGCACGATCGCCTTCAACGTGTTTTCCGGAGACGCAATGCTGGGCGTCGTCACCCGGGTCGTGGCAGAGACGATCATCGGCTTTCTGGTCCTCGCCGCGCTCATGGTCGCCACCGGGGCGGCGGATTTCTTCCTCAAGCTCGCGCTCGGCCTGATGGGCACGGCACGGGGCGGACCGGCCAAGGTCAGCGTGCTGGCCAGCGGCTTCTTCGGCTCGCTTTCGGGGTCGATCTTCGGCAACGTGGTCTCGACGGGATCGGTCACCATCCCCTCGATGAAGCGCTCGGGCTTTCCGGGCCACTATGCCGGGGCGCTCGAGGCCTGTGCCTCGACCGGTGGCATGCTGATGCCCCCCGTCATGGGCGCGGTCGCCTTCATCATGGCGGATTTCACCAACACCGAATACCGGGTGATCGTGCTCGCAGCGCTGATCCCTTCGGTGCTCTACTATTTCGGGCTCTACTGCCATGTCGACGGCTTCGCGGCCCGCAACGACCTCAAGGGGCTGCCCCGCGCCGAATTGCCGAAGGTGCGCGAGACGCTCAAGGAGGGCTGGCCCTTTCTTGTCGTTCTTGGCTTTCTCGTCTGGGGCCTCGTCTTCATGCGCTGGGAGCGGCTGACGCCGTTCTACGCCTCGGCTCTGCTGATCGCGCTGACCTTCCTCAGCCCGAAACTGCGGCTGAAGCTGAAGACGATCCCCGAGATCCTCTTCCAGATATCAAAGCTGCTTTCGCAGACCATGGGCCTCTTGCTGCCGACAAGCTTCATCCTGGGCGGGCTGATGGCCACCGGGGTCGCGCCGGTCGTCGCGGCAAGCCTGGTGCGCATGGGCGGCGATGCGATCGTCCCGGTGCTCGCCATCGGGATCGGTGTGTGCATCATCTTCGGCATGCTCGGCATGATCGTTGCCGCCTACCTGATGCTGGCGCTGACACTGGCCCCGGCCCTGGAACAGATCGCCGGGCTCAATACCGTCGCGATCCACCTGTTCATCGCCTATTACGCGTCGCTTGCGGCGATCACGCCGCCGGTGGCGCTGGCGGCCTTCCTTGCCTCGCGGATCAGCGATTCACCCCCGATCAAGACGTCATTGCACGCCGCGAGGTTGGGGATCGTGCTCTACTTCGTGCCGATCTTCTTCCTGTTCGAACCGGCGCTGATCCTGCAAGGGCCGTTCGCCCTGACAGTGCTCTGGACCGCCATGAACGTGGTGGCCATCATCGTCATCGCCGCCGCGTCCGAAGGCCAGTTCTGGTACTTCGGCAAGCTCAGCGTCTGGAGCCGAGCGATCCTCTTCATTGCCGGGCTGTTCATCGGGTTTCCGGAATGGGTCAGCACGGTTGCCGGACTTGCCGTGGTTGCCGCGACGCTGGCGATCCCCGGCGCTGCGCGGCACGCCGTCCCCTTGTCCTCCGAGGCACGCGAATGATCCGCCGTCCGTCGCCAACCCGATCCCCCAAGTAGATCCAAGGAGACCGCCGCCATGTCGCACGGCCGCCCGATCAATCCCGACACGACCATCGTGCGCCATTCCGGCGACGTCCTGCACCGCGCACTTGACGTGGACCTGTGCGTCATCGGTGCCGGCATCTCGGGCACCACTACGGCGCTCGAGGCCGCGCGCCTTGGCAAGACGGTCGCCATTGCCGACAGCCTGCCCGCGCTGGGCGGTCAGGCGGTCAACTCGATCATCGGCACGTTCTGCGGGCTTTACCGGAACGGCACCCACGGGCACCGGCTGACCTTTGGCATCGTCGACGAGATGCTGGCCTATCTGGAACGGCATGACGCGTGTTACTACCGCCACGGCCCGACGACGACCGTGGTGCATTACAACGAGATCGCGCTGTCCCGCTGGGTGGAAACCGCGCTTGACGCCGCCGGGGTGATCCCTGTCACCGGCGCGATCCTGCGGAGCGTCGAGACCGAAGGCCGCCGCGTCAACGCCGCACGGCTGGTGACCCGCTACGGCGATGTCACCATCCGGGCCGAGGGCTTTGCCGACTGCTCGGGCGACGCCGCGCTCACCTATCTGGCCGGCTACGCGTGCCGCGAGCCGGATGAAAAGGTCTATGGCTCGCAACAGGCCGTGGTCGAGGGCATCAACCTCGACGCCGAACCGCCGCAGCGCGAGGAGCTTGCCGCGCGCATCGCCGAAAAGGCCGAGGCCTACGGGCTGATCCGCAAGAACGGCCTCATGTTCTACTTCCCCGGCAAGGAGGTTGCGGTGATGAACATGACCCATGTGGAAACGCCGCTCGACCCGTTGGAGGCCTCGAAAACGTCGGCAATCGGCAAGGACCAGGTGGATCGTGGCGTACGGCTCTTGCGCGACGAATTTCCGCAGGTTTTCGGCAACATCAAGGTCCGCAGCTACGGCTTCCCCGGCATCCGCCAGACCCGCTGGATCAAGGCCAAGCACCATCTCGTGGTGGACGAGGTTGTGAACCAGGTCAAGT
Source organism: Alphaproteobacteria bacterium (assembly GCA_030425925.1). GTDB lineage: Bacteria > Pseudomonadota > Alphaproteobacteria > Rhodobacterales > Rhodobacteraceae > JAUHZO01. The sequence continues at coordinate 48,102 of JAUHZO010000005.1, forward strand.
TCGACGACGCCATCGGCCGCACCTCATGGCCGATCGAGTTGCACAACGCGCCCGAGGGCTTTGTCTGGGAGGTCTTTGACGAGGACCACGTGCACTACATCCCGTTCTCGGCAATGATCTCGCCCGAGGCGGACAACCTTGTTGCCGTGGGCCGCTGCATCGACGGCGACCCGGCGGCGCTCAGCTCGGTCCGCGTGATGGGCCCCTGCATGGCGCAGGGCATGGCAGCCGCGAACGCGCTTGACCTCGCGGGCGCGGGCTCGGTGCATCAGATCGATATCGGCATGTTGCAGGCGCGGGTCTCCGACAATCTGAACCGCAGCGATGGCGTTGCCCCCTGACAGGAGGAAGAAGAGAGATGATTGCGACAAAACCCCTGGACGGCGCCTTTGGCGTTGAAATCACCGGCGGGATCGACGTGCTGGCGCCGCTCGACCCCGCACAGGTGCAGGAAATCGACCGGCTGATGGACGAGCATTCGCTGATCGTGATCCGGAACCAGCCGATGGACGTGGACCAGCAGCTTGCCTGGACCCGGCAGTTCGGTCCGCTCGACATCGGCTTCAAGAAGGTGATCTCGAAAGGCGGCGCGCCGCAGAAATACGACGAGGTTGGCGACATTTCGAACCTTTCGACGGACGGTACCGTCGCCAAGCGCACCGACAAGCGGATCCTCAACAACGTGGCGAACCAGCTCTGGCACTCGGATTCGTCCTTCCAGATGCCGGCTGCGAAATACTCCATGCTGCACTCGGTGCAGAACCCGTCCTGGGGCGGCGAGACCGAGTTTGCGGACATGAAGGCGGCCTATGACGCGCTGCCGGACCGCATGAAAAGCTTTGTCGACGACAAGGTTGCCGAGCACTTCGCCGTGCATTCGCGTTTCCTGCTTGGTGACGACAGCTACACGCCCGAGCAGGTCGCCGCGATCCCGCCGGCGCATTGGCCGATCGTGCGGGAAAACCCGCGCACCGGACGCCGGCACCTTTTCATCGGGGTACATGCAAGGTCCATCGAGGGTCTGACGGTGCCCGAGGGCCGGATGATCCTGCTGGATCTGCTGGAGCATGCGACGCAGCCACAGTTCCGCTATCTGCATCACTGGCAGGTCGGCGACACCGTGATCTGGGACAATCGCGCCACGTTGCACCGCGGCCGGCACTACGATTTCGACGAACCGCGCGAGTTGCGCCGCACCACGACGCTTGACGACCAGGCCCCCGAGTTGAAAAGGGCCGGCTGACGCCCCGCGGGCCGGGTCAAGCCTGCCCGGCCGTTGGCGGGCAGGCTTGACCCGCTATCTGTTCCAGGGCGGATCGGTGAATTCCGTCTTGAGGTGCTCCAGCAGGGCCGCGACCTCGGGCCTGTGCGCCTTGTTGCGCGGCACCATGGCCTTGAACCAGAGCGGAGAGATCGGGAAGTCCTCCAGCAGGGCGACCAGCCGCCCTTTGGCCAGTTCCTCGCGGACAAGGAAACTGGGCACGACCGTGATGCCCAGGGCTTCCGCTGCCGCCGCCACCAGAAGCCGGCTGTCGTTCACCGTGAACGTCGCATGCACGTCCACCCGGACAGGGCCCTGTTCGCTCTCGAATGACCAGGTCAGCCCGACCGGCACAAAGGCAAGGCATTTGTGCTGCACCAGTTCCGACGGGGCCGTCGGCGTCCCGGCACGCTCCAGGTAGTCCGGTGCGGCGACCAGCACGCGCTGATACGGGCAAAGCGGTGTTTCGATCACGCTGGCATAGCTTTGCGGCAATGCCCCAAGAGCGATGTCGAGCCCCTCTTCGAGCGGGTTCACGGAACGGTCGATCAGTTGCAATTCGGTCGTGATGGAGGGATTTGCCGCCTGAAACCGCGCAATCGACTGCCCGACAAAGAGGGTGCCCAGCGTGGTGGGGGCCTTGACTCGCAGATGCCCGTGCAGCCCGCGCTCCGGAGGGTGCGCGCCCGACAGCGCGTCTTCCAATTCGGATATCAGGAGGTGCAACCGCGGACGCAGCCGCTCGGCCTCGGTCGTGAGCGTGAGGCGCCGGGTGGACCTGACGAACAGCCGAGAGCCGATTTCGGCTTCGAGCCGCCCGACCCGCTTTGTCACGACCGACGGTGCAACGCCGATGTCACGGGCCGCAGCCGAGAAGCTTCCCGCCCGGGCGGTGGCAAGAAAGGCTTCGATGTCGATGAGCTGCATCACGGGCACGATCTAACCGCACGCGCGTGGCAGACGTCAAACGGAAGATGTCGCCGACCGCGCCCCCGCGATTTCGAAGGCGAGGTTCGTAAGCCGCGCATGCGTTGCCACTTCCCCGGAGTGCGGGGCAACGCGGCGCGTGTTGGGTCGTCGGCCAGGCTCGCAGGAACGGCAGGGAAACCCGGCCAGGTTCCAGTTCCTTATGGCGGGATTGTACAGGCTACGCGCTTCGCGCGTCGCGCAGGCGCAGGGCCGCGTCGGGGCGGTCGGTGGTAAAGACCGCAAGCTCTGCCTCCAGCGCCCACTGGATCGCGTCATCCTCGAGAACGGCGAAAGCCCCGACGTTCAGGCCCGCCGCCCGCAATGTGGCAAGCGCCTCGCCGCGCAGTTCGGTGTGGCGGGGCGAGACGCTGGGGATGCGCTCGGCCACGGCCAGATCGGCCACATGCCGGGCCGAGGTCAGCCGCAGGATCGGATCGGCCACCAGCCAAAGCAGATCGCGCAGCGGCTGCGCGCGGTCACGCACCTGCGTGAGGGTGGGCAGATGGAACGAGGTGATCACCGTGCGTTCGGTCAGACCCGCCTCACCGATCGCGTCCAGCGTCTTGTCGACGATGCCGGGATAGGGGACCAGATCGACCCCGGGCTTGATTTCGCAGCGCAGCACGAGGTGGGTGGGGGCGAGGATCTCCAGCCCTTCCTGCAGGGTCAGGATCCGGCCTCCGCCGTTGAAGATCTCCAGCGATTTCAACTCGGCCAGCGTCCTGGCCGCCAAAGGCCCGGTGCCGTCGGTCACGCGGTCCAGAGTGGCATCGTGAAAGATCATCGGCACCCCGTCGGCCGAAAGCTGCACGTCGAACTCGATCTGCTCCACCGGCAGCTTTGCGGTCTCGCGAAAGGCGGTTTCGGAATTCTCGGGCCAGAGGGCGGCGCCGCCCCGGTGCGATGCAATCTCGGTCATCGGAAACTCCCCATGGTGATGCCGCGGATAAGGTGCCGCTCGGTGACCATATAGGCCACGAGCAGCGGCAGAAGCGTGACCATCGTTCCCGCCATGACCAGCGGCCAATCGGGGCTTGCGCCTTCGCCTTCCTGGCGCAGGAGATAGCGCAGGCCGATCTGGACGGTGCGCATCTCTTCTGAGGTGGTGGCCAGCAGGGGCCAGATGAATTCGTTCCACGATCCCATGAATGAAAACATCGCCACAACCGCAATGGCCGGCCAGGACAGCGGCACGATGATGTCCCACAGGATCTGCCAGGTGGTGGCCCCGTCCATCCTTGCGGCCTCGTCCAGGCTCTGCGGGATGGTCAGCATGTGCTGTCGCAGGAAAAACACCGAAAAGCCCGAGGCCAGAAACGGCAGGATCAGGCAGACGAAGGTGTCGAGCATCTCGAACCGGGCAAAGGTGAGGTAGTTGGGGATCAGCGTGATATGGCCCGGGATCATCAGCGTGCCGATCACGACCAGAAACAGCGCATCGCGTCCGGGAAAGCTGGCCCGGGCAAAGGCGTAGGCGGCCAGGATCGCCGTCAGCGTGCTGCCAAGGGTCACGGCCCCGGTGATCAGGATCGAGTTGAAGAAATACCGCGGGAAGGGAACCCCGGTCCAGACGCGGCCATAGGCCCCCAGGTCCAACGGCCAGATGCTGGTGCCGGGCAGCGCCACCTCATGCGGTTCGATGAGCGAGATCCGGAAGATCTCCCAGAGAGGGTAGAGCACGGAAAGCGCCAGCAGCCCCAGAAAGGCCAGCCTCCAGGGCCGCGCGTCAGTCATAGCCATAATGCACACGCCGTCCGAGGGTTGCCATCTTCAGAAGGGTGATCCCGATCAGGATCACGAACAGCACCAGCGCCACGGCCGAACCCAGCCCGACATTGGCCGAATCGAATCCGGTGCGCACCAGGTAGTACAGGATCACCTCGGTGGCCCGCGCCGGGCCGCCCTCGGTCATGACCTCGACGAAGGTAAAGACCTGAAACCCGTTGATGATCGACAGGATCAGCAGGAAATACGTCGTGGGCATGACCAGCGGAAAGGTGATGTCCCAGAACACCCGCCGCCCCCGCGCGCCATCCATCCGTGCCGCCTCGTAAAGCGCTTGCGGGATCGCCTGCAGCCCCGCCGCATAGATCACCACAGCGTAGCCGAACTGCTTCCAGATCTCCACCAGCGCGATGGAATAGAGCGCAAGGTCGGGATCGGTCAGCCAGCGCACGCCGGAAAACCCCAGCGCCCGCAGCGCGCGGTTGAAGGTTCCCACCTCGGTGTTCATCATCCAGTCGAAGACCACGCCGATGGCCACCGCCGACATCACCGTGGGCATGAAATAGACCGAGCGCAGCAGCCGGTTGGTGCGCGACGGCGGCGCCACCCAGACCGCCACGACCAGCGCCAGCCCCAGCGTCGGCGGCACGGTCACAAGGGTAAAGAGCGTCGTGCGCCACAGCGCCGCCTGAAACTGCGCCGAACTCAGCATCACGGTGAAATTCTTCAACCCGACGAATTGCGGCTCCGGCATCAGCCAGTCCCAGCGGTGCAGCGACAGCCATACCGAATAGACCACCGGCCAGTAGACAAAGGCCAGGAGGACCGAGAGGGCAGGCAGGAGAAAGAGGTAATGGCGGGCCAGACGCATGGCTCTCTCCAAATCAAGGTTTCATGACAGAACGGAGTCGCGGCGGCTAAATTTCTGTTACGGGACCTTCGCACCTGCGTCACAGCCCCTGCCTAAACTCCACCCGCATTCACCTAACAGGGAGAGACCCATGCGTATTGCATGCCTCGCGCTGGTGGCCGGGCTGATGTCCTCGGCGGCTTACGCGCAGACCAAGATCGAATTCTGGCACGCCTTCTCGGGCAACAACGGCAACGCCGTGGACGAGCTGGCCGCCATGTTCAACGACAGCCAGTCGGACTACGAGATCGTTCCGGTCTATACCGGCAACTACACCGAAGGCACCCAGAAGCTGACGGCGGCCATCGCCGGCCGCACCGCCCCGGGCCTCGTGATGCTTGAAATCACCCGCTACGGTCTGTTCGCCGACCGCGGCGCGCTGGAGCCGCTGCAGCCCTATATCGACGCCGCCGGCAGCGACTGGACCGACCAGATCCGCCCGTTTGCGCTGGAAGCGTCGAAGTACCTCGGCGAAAGCTACGTGATCCCGTTCAACGTCTCGACCCCGGTGATGTACTACAACAAGGACCTGTTCCGCGCCGCAGGCCTTGACCCCGAAATGCCGCCCAAGACCTGGGACGAGGTCACCGAGGCCGGCAAGGCCCTGACCATCAAGGAAGGCGACGAGGTCACGCAGTGGGGTGTGTCGCCCCCGCCGCAATGGGTGCGCTGGGCCATGACCAACCAGGCCGGTGGCGGCTGGGTCGATCCCGCCGACAACGCCGTGCAGCTTGACATGGAAGAGTCGATCTACGCCTATCAGTATGCTGCCGATTGGGTGAACGTGCATGGCGTGGCTTCGCTCGAGGCAGCCCTCGACGAAGGTACGGCCAGCCAGTGGTTCGACCAGGGCCGCACCGCCATCGAGTTCAACTCCACCGGCGGTCTGACCAGCAATCTCGCGCTGCCCTTCGACCTTGGCGTCGCGCCCCTGCCGTGCCAGGCCGTCTGTGCCGCGCCCATCGGCGGCGCGACCTTGGGCATCGTTGCCTCCGCCGACCAGGAGGTCAAGGACGGCGCGTGGGAGTTCATCCGCTACGTGACCACGCCGGAAAATTCGGGCTTTGTCTTTGTGCGCACCGGCTACCTGCCGATCATCAAGGGCGCCATCGAGACCGAGATCGCCCAAGAGCGAATCGCCGAGCATCCCGAGTATCTGGTGGCAAACAACCAGCTTGAGGTCGCCTTTGCCCGCGCCCGTCCGCCGGCCATGCCCGCGATCCGTTCCGAAGAGCCTTCGGTCTGGGAATCCATCGTGCTTCAGCAGCAGACCGCCGAGGAAGCGCTGACCGGTTTCGCCGCCACCATGCGCGACATGATCGCCCAGAACTGATCTTGTGCAGGAGGCCGCGTCCAGCGGCCTCCTGCCTCTATCCCGACCCCAGTCCCCGAAAAGCCCGAAGACCGGCGCTCTGCCGCACAGGAAGGACCTCTGTTCATGCTCCCCATTCTTGGTGCAGCGCTGCGCCCCGAAGATTTGCCCGCGCATCACAACTGGCTGCGCGAAAAGCCCCGTGACCTCGAGCTGCAGGGCTTCCACGGCCCCGCCGTCGAAGGCATCGACGTCAAGGCCAAGGCCGAAACTGTGCGCCCGATGCTGGACGGGCTCGAAGGCCGCATCGGCATCCACGGGCCGTTTCGCGGGTTCCCACTGGATACCGAAGACGCAGGTGTGCGCGCGGTGATCCACCAGCGCCTGAACGAAGGGCTGGACGCCTGCGGCTGGCTGGGGGCCACACAGATGGTGGTGCACAGCCCCGTCAAGGCCTGGCATCACGAGAACCTCGACAATCAGGACGACGGCTGGGAAAAGTTTGTCGAGCGGGTCGACCTGGCGCTGCGTCCGGCAGTCACCCGTGCCGAAGAGATGGGCATCGAACTGGTGGTCGAGAACATCGAAGACCGTGACCCCTCCGCGCGTGTGCGGCTGGTGGAGCATTTCGGCTCTGCCGCCCTGCGCGTCTCCATCGACACCGGCCACGCGGCCTATGCGCACGGCATCTGCAAGGCACCGGCCGTCGACCGCTACGTGCGCGCCGCAGGCAACCAACTGGCGCATGTGCACCTGCAGGACACCGACCATTTCGCGGATCGGCACTGGGCCATCGGCGATGGCACCTTGCCGTGGTCCGCGATCTTCGCCGAACTGGCCAAGCTGTCGTCAAACCCGCGCCTGATCATCGAGATCAAGGACAAAGCGGCGGTGCAACGCTCGGCGGCCTGGCTGGCGGAACGCGGACTGGCGCAGTGAACGTGCCACCGGGCGAGTCCACAACCGCGTCCTGCCCCGGCAAGGCGATGGGTCTTGCGCGGCTCGTGGTCGATGGCGGCGCCGCGGCCGAGACGTTTTCGGCGGCGGAACGCCACAAGATCGCTGTCGGACTGATCCTGTTCAGCGGGATCACCATGGCCGGAATGATGACCGCGCTGAAACTGGCGTCGGGCCAGATGTCGCTGTGGCAGGTCATGGTGATCCGGGCCGGTCTGGCCGCGCTCATTGTCCTGCCGGTCTTTCGCCTTGCCCGGATCCCGGTTCTGCCGACCCAGGGCGGGCTGATCCGGCTCTACGCCTTGCGCGTGGCCCTGGCCGCGGGGGGTATCACGTGCTGGATCTACTCGATTGCCTATCTTCCCCTGGGTGTGGCCAGCGCCTTGAGCTTTTCCAAGGGGCTTTTTGTGCTTTGGCTTGCGGCCCTGTTTCTCGGAGAGCGGATCACCTCGGTCAAGGTGCTGACAACTCTGGTGGGGTTCTGCGGCGTGCTGCTGGTGCTCGACCCGTCCGGGGGCGGGTCTGTCGCGGCGGGGGTTGCGGGCATTCTGGGCGCCCTGTTCGGCGCGCTTCTGACCGTGGTCATCAAGAGGATGTCCGCCACGGAACCGACGATCCGCATGATGTTCTTCCCGCTTTGCGGCATAACCGTTCTGTTCGCGGTACCGGCCATCATGACCTGGCAGCCGCTGGCACCGTCTGCCATCGGGCCGATTGCCGCCATGGTGGTGCTGGGCATGCTCAGCCAGTGGTGTTTCATCAGCGCCTACCGCCTGGGCGAGGTCTCGGCCCTGGCACCGGTAGAGTATTCCCGGCTGATCATGGCGGTTCTGGCGGGCTACATCGCCTTCGGAGAGCTTCCCACCGCGCTGGGCATCGCCGGAATGCTGCTTATCGTCGGGGCCAGCTATGCCGTGCTGCGCCACGGGGCCGCCCCGCCGATCGACGCGGACAAGGCGTGACGCGTGTTTCATGCCATGTTGTGAGGTTGAAGGATCGGGCTGCCGCGGGTTTGGTGGACGGCCGTTCTCCCGGCGCGCGCGTCCCATGCAACGGGGTTTGAAAACCCGCTGGACGTGGGCAGGGCCGGTGCGCAGCTGCGCATCTGGGCGCTCTCCTGACCGCCCCCGATCCGCGCGAGATGTCGAAGCCGGCAACTCGACTCAGGGACGGTCTCACGCCATAGCTGCGGGACACGCACACGGGAATTGAGAGGTCGCGCAGAATGTCGTCATCACTTGTCGAACTGGCCGGAACGGCGCAGCATCTGGCGGATGTCGCCGCGCGCGCCCTGCAGGATTGCGCGGGCATCGCCTTCGAGTTCAAGGCCGACGGAACGCCGGTGACGCCGTTCGATCGCGCGGTCGAACACGGCATCCGGACGGAAATCCGCCGTCTGCACCCCGATCACGGCATCGTCGGCGAAGAGTTCGGGGCCGAAAACGAAGACCGGGACCATGTCTGGATCATCGACCCCATCGACGGCACGCGGCAGTTTTCCGCAGGCCTGCCGAATTTCGGCACACTGATCGCGCTGTGCCGGGGCAGGACGCCCGTGATCGGGGTGATCCTGCAACCGTGGACGAACCTTGTCTGCATCGGGGTCGAGGGCCTTGGCACCCGGGTCAACGGGGAACAGGTCCGCACGGCAGAGGCGACAGACCCGGCCCGTGTGATCGCCTGCCTGTCGGACCCCGATGCCTTCGACAACGACACGCAAGCCGGGTTCGAAGCCGTGCAGAAGGCGAGCCTGTGGAACGTCTACGACGGCGGCTGTCTTGGCTACGCCTCGCTGGCGCGCGGTCTGGTCGGCCTCAATCTCAACGGCCCGAACCTCGAGCCGTTCGACATCGCCGCGCTGATCCCCGTGGTCCGCGGGGCGGGCGGGGTGATCAGCGACTGGCGGGGCGATGCTCTGGATGCACATTCCTCCGGAGCGATCGTGGCGTCGGCCAATCCCGGCCTGCATGACCGGGTGCTTGCGCTCCTGGCGTGACGGGCGCAATTTCACGAAACCTTCGCAAAACCATCTTTGTCCCGTGTTCTCTGCGGTGAATTGCTCGACGGATACGCAATCTTCTCATGAGAGACCCAAAATGCGCATCCTGCTTGCAATCGCCGCGACCTGCCTTGGTTTGACCAGCGCCTCTGCCGAGACCCTGAAGGTCGGAACCGAGTGCACCTACGCACCGTTCAACTACCGCACCGCCGACGGCACCCTGACCGGCTATGACGTCGACGTGGCCACCGAGATCGGCAAGCGCATCGGTGCCGAGATCGAATATGTCTGCCAGGAGTGGAAGGGCATGATCCCCGCGCTGCTCGCCGGCAAGTTCGACCTGATCGTCGCGTCCATGTCGATCACCGACGCACGTCTGGAGCAGATCGACTTCTCCGCCCCCTACCGCGTGTCCATCGGCCAGTTCGTGGGCAAGCCCGACCTGGCGCTGTTTGACGGCGACGCGCTGAACCCGGCGGGTTTCGAAGGCGTCAAGATCGGTCTGGAACGCGCCACCACCTATGAAGCGTGGATCAAGGCCAACGTGCCCGACGCCGACGTGGCCTATTACGACAGCAACGAAGCCATGTATCTCGACCTGGCCGCCGGGCGCGTCGACGCGATCATGACCAACCCGATGAAGGCCTACCTGTCGTTCCTGTCGCAGGACGGCAACCAGGACTTTGCCGTGCTGGGCCCGCAGATCGCCGAAGAAGAGTATTTCGGCATCGGTGTGGGTGTCGGCCTGCGCAAGGGCAATGACGCGCTGAAGGCCAGCATCAACGACGCGCTGAAGGGCATGACCGAAGATGGCAGCCTGGGCGAATTCGGCATGAAGTACTTCCCCTTCACCATCCACCCGCAAGAGTGGAAGGGCACCAACTAAGCCCGTCCGATGGCTGATCTGGCGGGTTGGCTGGACGAATATGCATGGGGCGCGTGGGTCATCCTGCGCGTCTTTCTTGTCGCGGCCGTCTTTACGCTGGTCTTTGGCGTCCTCGGCGCGGCGGCGCGATTGCGCGGCGGGGTGGCGTCTCGGCTGGCCGGGGCCTATGTCACCTTCTTTCGCGGCACGCCGGAACTGCTGATCCTTCTGCTGTTCTATTTCGGAGCGGCGGTCACGCTGACCTCCATCGCCCGGTGGATCGACCCGGGGGCCGGGTTTGTCGACATCCCGCCATTCTGGGCCGGGTCGCTCGCGCTGGGGCTGATCGCGGGGGCCTATGCGACGGAAAGTTTTCGCGGCGCCTTTCTTGGCGTCGATCCGGGGCAACTGGATGCGGCGCGGGCGCTGGGGCTGAAACCGCTGATGGTCCTGCTGCTGGTGCGTCTGCCGCAGGCCTGGCGCATTGCCTTGCCGAGTTTCGGCAATCACCTGGTCAGCCTGATGAAGGACACCGCACTTGTCTCGGTCATCGGGCTGAACGAGATCATGTTCACCGCCAAGATGGCCATGTCGGTCACCCAGGCCCCCTTTACGATGTTCGCGGTTGTGGCCCTGATCTACCTTGCGTTCACCACCGCCCTGACCGCCGCCCTGCAATGGGCCGAACGCCACGCCCACCGGCATCTGGTCCGATGAGTTTCGATCTGGGACTGATCGCCGAGACGGTGCCGCGGCTGCTGGCCGGGCTGGGGCTGACGCTGGCGCTGCTGGGGCTGTCCCTCGCGGGCGGCGCATGCCTTGCCGCGCCGACGACCTGGGCGCTTTTGGCCGGAGTCCCCGTCGTGCGGAAGGCCGCGCGCCTCTATGTCTGGATGTTTCGCGGCACCCCGGCGCTGGTGCAGCTGTTCCTGATCTATTACGGGCTGGCGCAATTCGCCTGGCTGCGGGAGACCGCGGTTTGGGTGGTCCTGCGCGAGCCGTTCTGGTGTTGCGTCCTGGCCTTCTCGCTCAATTCAGGGGCCTATACCGCCGAGATCCTGCGGGGCGCCATCAATGGCGTGGCAGCCGAACAACGCGAGGCCGCCCGCGCGCTGGGCCTGTCGTCGCGACAGATCTTCCGTCTGGTGGTCTGGCCGCAGGCGCTCCGGCTTGCGCTGCCGCCCTACTCCAACGAAGTGATCGGGATGCTGAAGACGACGGCCCTGGCCAGCACCGTCACCCTGGCCGAGGTGACCGGCATTGCCGAGACCATCGCCGCACAGACCTTTGCGCCCTACGAGGTCTTTCTGTCGGCGGCCATCATCTATCTCTCGCTGGCCTGGGGCCTTGAGAAGGGGTTGCGCCATCTGGAACGAAGGTCGCGCTGGGACACCGCCGGATAGGCCGTCACGCGGCGGGGGATGACGGCCCTAGCCAAGCCAGGGTTTCACATCCGGCCTGGCCAGGAACGCCGCAAGAACCTCCCGGGCATCTTCCGCTCTCAGCGCCATGGGACGTCTTGCGGGGCCGGCATCGTAGCCAAGCAGGTCCAGCGTCAGTTTCACCCCGGGGACGACGCCGGTGACAAGCAGGATGTCCACGTAATCCTGCGAAATCCGCTGCAGGGTCCGCGCGGTCGCAAGATCTCCGGACTGCATGGCCTCGTAGGCTGCGACATAGAGCTTGCCCAGGGCGTTGTACGTGGTCCCGATCCCGCCCAGCGGGTCCAGGGCCGCCGCCGCGATATAGAATTCGTCCGACCCGAAGAAATAGGTCCTGTCAGGGCGCTGGTGGCGCAGTTGCGAGAGCTTGTAGAGATCGGGAGAGGTGAACTTGATCCCGGCCACATGCGGCAGGTCCAGCAGATCGAGCAGAAGCGGCAGGGGCAGCGGCCTGTTTGTCCGGACCGGGATTTCGTAGACGATCAGCGGCAGGTCGGTCGCCGCGGCGAGTTCGGCATAATACGCAAGGATCTCGGCATCCGAGAACGGATAGGCATGTGGTGGCAGGGCCGAGATCGCCTCGAACCCGAGCGACTTGGCCTGTCTGGCCAGGCGCACCGTGTCCCGGACCGAGGCCACGCCGACATGGGCGATGATGTTGCCGGGGATCCTGTCCCTCAGGCTGTGGATGACCCGTTGCTGTTCCAGCAGTTCCTCGGGCGACATCAGGCCCGACTCGCCGCTGCTGCCGCCGATGTAGAGGCCATGCAAACCCTGTCTGGCGACATAGTCGACAATGCTCGACTGGCGTCGCGGGCAAAACCCGCCATCGTCGTCGAATCCGGTCAACAAGGCCGCATACATGCCGTCCAAAGGAGTTTTCATCTGCTTTTCCGATTGTGCGCAACGGGTTGTGATCCTGATTGTTAGGCTAAACGCACACTTTGGTAAAGATGATTTGACAGAATTCGAGTTCTGGTCATACAAAAACGGGTGAGACAGTTTCGAACCGAAGGCAAGCGATGCTCGTGACAGGCGAAGCAGACGGGTCCGCAGCAGGGGCGCGGGATCACGCGGGGCACGCCCCTGCGCCCAGCCGCATCGCCGCGGACCTGATCGAGCGGATCAAGTCCGGCGCGTTGCAGGTGGGCGATCCCCTGCCGCCCGAGCGCGAGCTGTGCGAGGCCTACGACGCCTCACGCCCGACCGTGCGCGAGGCGCTGTCGCTCATGCAGATGCGGGGCTTTGCGGAACTTGGAGGCGGCAAGCGTCCGCGCGCGACCAAGCCGTCGCTGGATCGCGTGCTGGCATCTGCGGGGGAGCTGATCCGGGACATCCTCGGGGATGCGGAATCGGGTGCCCATCTGGAGCAGATGCGCCAGTTCATCGAGGCCGGGGCCGTGCGCGGCGCGGCGGAACGCGCCAGCAACATCCAGCTTGCCAAGATGCAGACCGCGCTGGAAGCCAACCTGCATGCCATCGGCACCGAGGATTTCGCGGCCACGGATGTCGCGTTTCACCGCGCCATCGTGGACGTGATCGGCAACCCGATCATCCTGACGCTGCACGACATGTTCGTCAGTTCGCTTCTGGCCCAGCGACCGCAGGTCCGGGACCGGCTGCAGCACGACGAAATGGTCTATGAAGAACACCGCAAGATCTACGAAGCGATCCTGAACAACGACGTCGCGCAGGCCAGCGCCCTGATCGACCACCATCTGTTGCGATCCTACAAGTCCAGGCTGGCCGCCCCGAAGACGGTGGCACGGATGCGCAGCGAGGCAGCGGAGCGTCCCGACTGACGCATCGCGGCATGATCAAACTCAACTGAAAACGGGAGGATAGAACGTGTTCAACAAATTCATGACGGGTGTCGCGGCCCTTGCCATCATGGCGACCGCGGCGCAGGCAGAGCGCAGCCTGACATTCGGCTTGCAGAACAACGAGGCGTCGAACCTGTACCAGGGCGTCGTTGCGTTCAAGGAAACGCTCGAGGCGCTGTCCGGCGGGGAAATGACGGTCGAGATCTTCCCCAATGCCTCGCTGGGCGACTTCAAGGCGATGGTCGAACAGGTGCAGGCGGGTGAACTGGACATGGTGATGACGGGCTATCCCGACATGTCCTACATCATCCCGGAACTGACGCTGGTGGGCGCGCCCTATGTCGTCGACGATTTTGCCCATCTGCAGCGTATCGTCGCCGGCCCCTGGGGGCAGGAGATGAACGCCAAGATGGCCGAGCAGAGCATTCACCTCGTGGATGTCTGGTACCAGGGCACGCGCCAGACCACGTCGAACACCCCGATCAACTCCATCGAGGACATGGCCGGGCTGCGTCTGCGCACGCCGGGTGTTCCGTTCCTCATCGCCTATGCCGAAAACACCGGGGCAACCCCGGCACCGGTCGCCTTCCAGGAGGTCTATCTGGCGCTGCAGACCAACCAGGTCGATGCACAGGAAAACCCGCTGCCCACGATCGAGGCGATGAAGTTCTACGAAGTGCAGGACCACATCGCCCTGACCAATCACTTCATCGCGTCGGCCGCGATCCAGATCGGCACATCGACCTGGGAGTCGCTGACCGACCAGGAAAAGGCCTGGGTCGAGGCGGCGGTGAATGCCGGCGGCGAGGTGTCGGATGCCATGACCTTCCAGGACGAGGCCAATCTGGTCGCCGTCTTCGAAGAGCGCGGGCTGACCGTGACGATGCCCGACACCGCGCCGTTCCGCGCGGCGATGAAGCCCTACTGGGACGAGCTTGAAGCCGAGTTCGGCGCAGGCGCCATCGCCCGGGTCCGTGGCGACGACATGTGAACCTGACCGGCGGGGGGCAGCACAGCCCCCCGCCTTGGCATGAGCCGGGGAAGCGATGACACGGAAATACGGGGTCGAGGCGACAGTCGCCTCTGTTCTTTTCATCGTGCTGTTCGGGGTGATCCTGCTGCAGATCCTTGGCCGCACGTCCCTGGTGCGGGGGCCGGTCTGGACCGAAGAGCTTGCCCGCTGGATCTGGGTCTGGATGGCGCTGATCGGCATCGGCACGGTGGAGCGGGACGGCGCGCATCTTCGCATGGGGTTCGTGGTCGAGCTGTTGCCCAAGGGTATCCAGCGGGTGATCGGCATCGCGACGGACCTGCTGTACCTGGCGCTGGCCGGGCACCTGATCTGGATCGCCTGGAAGGCGGTCATGCGCACCTGGAACAACGCGTCCGTCACCCTGCCGATGACCGATGGCGTGCTGTACGCGTCGGCTCTGTTTGCGATGATCCTGATCTTCTTGCGCATCCTGCAACGGCTCGGGACAGGCTGGACAGCGCCCAAAGAGGATGACGCCTGATGGTGCTTGGCGCAATTGTCCTGGGCTGGCTGCTGCTTGTCCTGCTGAACGTGCCCATCGGGCTGGCGATGATCTTTGTCTCGATGGGGTATTTCTACTGGTCCGGCATCGGGCTCAGCTTTGCGACGCGGCGCATGGTCGACGGGCTGGACAGCTTTCCGATGCTGGCGGTGCCGCTGTTCATTCTTGCGGCGGCGATCCTGAATTCCGCAGGGATCACCCAGCACCTCTTCGGCTTTGCCCGCGCGCTGGTCGGCCATATCCGCGGCGGGCTGGGGCACGTGAACGTCATGGCCTCGCTGTTCTTTTCCGGCATGTCCGGGTCGGCCATCGCCGATGCCGGCGGGCTTGGCAAGATGGAGATCGAGGCGATGCGCAAGGCCGGCTACGATGACGCATTTGCGGGGTCGATCACCGCCGCGTCGTCGATGATCGGCCCGCTTGTGCCGCCATCCATCACGATGGTCCTCTATGGCGTGATTTCCAACACCTCCATCGGCCGGCTCTTTCTGGGTGGCATCGTGCCGGGCGTGCTTTGCGCGGTCAGCCTGATGGTCATGGTCTACTGGACCGCGCGCAACCGGAACTACCCGCGCGACCCGTTCCCCAGGCTTTCAGAGGTGGGGCGGCTGTTTCTCAAGTCGCTTCCGGCCCTGCTGACGCCTGCGGTGATCGTGGGTGGCATCTTTTCGGGCTGGTTCTCGCCGACCGAGGCCGCCGCGATCACGGTGCTTTACGCGATCCTGATCGACCTGCTGTTCTATCGGGAACTGACCTGGCGCCGCCTGTGGGACGCCATCTATGAAACCACCGTCACATCCGCCGCCATCGGCACCATCATCGCCGGCGTCGGGCTGCTGGGCTGGGTGCTGGCGCGCGAACAGGCACCGCAGCAGATCGCACAGTTGTTCCTGGCGATTGCCGATGGGCCGGTCTCGTTCCTGATCGCCGTCAACATCATGATCTTCGTGCTGGGCGCGTTCATCGAGTCGCTGGTGATCCTGCTGATCGTGGTGCCGATCCTCGTGCCCATCGCACTGAATTTCGGGATCGACCCGGTGCATTTCGGCATCATCGTCGTTCTCAACCTGATGATCTCGATCCTGACACCCCCCATGGGCATGGCGCTGTTTGTCGTCGCCCAGGTGGGCAACATACCGTTCCAGCGGCTGGCCTGGGCCATCCTGCCCTGGCTGATCCCGCCCATCGTCGTTCTGGTCCTTGTCTGCGCCTTTCCCATCCTTGCCACCGGGCTGCCGGGGCTGATGGATTGACGATGGACGTGCTCGAGTCACTGCGGCACGGTCTTGTGGTGTCCTGCCAGCCGGTCACCGGCGGCCCGATGGACCGGCCCGAGATCGTCGCGGCCATGGCGCAGGCGGCCGTGGCCGGGGGGGCTGCGGGCCTGCGGATCGAGGGGGTGGCCAACCTGCGCGCCGTCCGGCCCATGGTTTCGGTCCCGATCATCGGGCTGGTCAAGCGGGACGACCCGGCGACGCCGGTGCGCATCACGCCGCTGGCCGCCGATGCCCGCGCCCTGATCGGGGCCGGGGCGGATGTGGTGGCCTATGACGCGACAGACCGCCCGCGACCGGAGCCGCACGGGGCCATCCTGGACGCGATCCTGTCTGCAAACGGGCTTGCCATGGCGGATTGCGCCCTGTTCGACGATGCCGCCCGCGCGGCGGAACGGGGCGCGCAGATACTCGGGACCACGCTGTCGGGTTACACCGCGCAAACCGTCCGCGACGCGGACACGCCGGATTTCGCTCTGGTCACCGCGCTGGGCGCGCTGGACCGGTTCGTCATGGCCGAGGGGCGGTTCAACACGCCGGACCTTGTCGCCCGGGCCATTCGGGCCGGGGCCGACGCCGTGACGGTGGGAAGCGCGCTGACCCGGCTGGAGATAACCACCGGCTGGTTTTGCGACGCGCTGCGACAGGCCGCGCGCGAATGACGCGCGCAGTGCTTGCCGGGTTTGCGGTCGACCTTGGCGGCACCAAGTTGACGGCCGCGCGGATCGAGGCCGGGCACGTCGTCGAAACCCGGACCGAAGCGACAAGCCGGTCCGGCGATCTGTCGCATCAGCTGGACCGTATCGCGCGGCTTTTGCAGGATCTCGGCCACGGACCCGGCGCGCGGCTGGGCGTCGCGGTGACGGGCCTCGTGTCGCGCGATGGTCTGTGGTCGGCGGTCAATGCCGCCACCTTGCCCGCCATCGTCGACGCGCCGCTGCGCGCAGCCCTTGTGGACCGGTTCGGGGCGGCAACTTGCTGCAACGACGCGCTGGCCGCGACCCTGGCCGAAGCCTGGTTCGGCGCAGGGCAGGGGTGCCGCGACTTTGCCTACCTGACCGTGTCGACGGGGATCGGCGGCGGTCTTGTCCTGAACGGCCACCCGGTGCAGGGGGGCAGGGGGCTGGCGGGGCATTTCGGCTTTGCCACGTCCCGGCATGCGCCGACGCCCTGCGGGTCGGGCCGCTGGGGCACGGTCGAGGCCAATGCCTCGGGCATGTCCATCGCCCGCATGGCCCGGGAGCTTGGCCATGACGGGCTTTCGGCACGGGACGTCTTTGCGCAGGCGGCAGCGGGGGCCGCGTGGGCGGATCGGATCATCGACCTGTCGGCACAGGCTGTCGCCAGCCTGATCGCCGACATCGCGGCCATGGTCGATCCCGAACGGATCGCCATCGGCGGCAGCATCGGCCTTGCGCCGGGGTTTCTCGACCGTGTCGAGCGGCATCTCGGGAAGGAACCGGAGGTGTTTCGCCGCCCGGTCCGCGCGGCCACCCTGGGCCATGACGGGCCCTTGCTGGGGGCGCTTGCCTTTCCGGGCTGACGGCCGGGGCCAAAGCTGCAGGGTCGCGCCGCCAGACACCCGGACGCGCCCCGGGACGGCATTGGTGCTTGCGGGCAGGGCCGCGCGGGCCTTCAATGGACGTGCCCCCTGAGCCTTAGGCAGCGTGATCCCGGGGGCGGTGAGGGACATGACACAAGACGACAGGCGCGACACGTCAAAGGATCACCGCATCCGGCAGAAGGTCGAGCACCTTGCCCAAGCCGGTGAACCCGGCGCGCGGCTGCCGCGGGTGCGTGATCTGATGACCGAGTTCGGCACGTCGCAGCGTGTCGTGCAGCGCGCCCTGGCACCGTTGATCGAAAGCGGCCGGATCGAGGCGCGCCCCGGGGTCGGATTGCGCATTGCCCTGCCGTCCGCGGAACCGCCCGTGACCTATTCGGGCGATTGTCTCATCCTCTATCGGGGCTCTGAAAGCCGGCTTGCCCGGACCTTGCTGATCGAGCTGAACGCGCGGCTGCTCAGACAGGGGGGGCGGATCGTGATGCGGGCCTTTGGGGACGAGGCCAGCGCCACGGCGTTTCTTGCCACGCAGGGCCGGTTTCGCTGCTGCCTTCTGCAGGTGAATTTCGAAACGGTGACCGTCGAATTCCTCGCGGCGATCAAGGCCCGTGCCGATGCGCTGGTCATCGACGGGGTGTCCGTCACCGGGATCGACGCCGACGTGATCGGCACGAACTGGCGCGAGGCCCTTTCCGTCGGTTACCGCATGTTGCGCGCCCGGGGGCATGAAAAGATCGGGTTCCTGACATCGGATCATGATGCCAGACAGATCGCCATGGCACGGCGCGAATTCCTGCTGCTCAGCGGCTGGGAAGGGCCGCTGCCCTACCCGAGGCTGCACGCCGTGCCCCGCCTGCCGGGCTCTTACGTCCGCGAAGAGCTGGAGGCCGCCTTGCCGGTACCGGACGCGTGCCGGGACAGCATCACCGCGCTGATCGTCTGGGGGCTGGTCGATGGGTACCTGATGGATTCAGCACTCAGAAACAAGGGGTTGCGATCGGGGCAGGATATCAGCCTGCTGCTTCTCGGCAGTGTCGACGTGCCGTCCGAGCATGTCAGCCAGTTCGATATCGTGGGGAACTCGGACGCGGAAAAGCTCGATCTGTTCGAAAGCATCGTGATGTCCCGCATCAAGGGCAGCCAGATCCCGCCCCGCACACATTACCTCCCGATCTATACCCTGGTGAACGGGTCCATCCGGGTGCTGGACGCGACCCTCGATCCGTGAGGTGGGTACAAGCCCCGTTGTCGGGGTGAATTATACTCACATACCATCGCGTCACAGCTGTTGTGGAGCTTCGATGGCGCAGTCCAGACCAGAAATCGGCATTGCAATCGTGGGCGCAGGAGAGCGCGGTGTCTATTTCGTCGGCAGCCGCATTGCCGAGGCCGCGCCGGACAGCTGCCTTCGGATCGTCGGCGTGCATGACCGGCTCGGGGATCGCGCCGAACAGGCGGCCCGCCACCTGACAGAGGTCTATGACCAGACCGGGATGCCGCAGGCCGTGCGCGTCTTCGACACGCTGGACGAGGCGACCGCCGACCCGGCGGTGGATCTGGTCATCGTGACGACCCATACCGACAGCCACCGCGTGCCGGTAGAGCGGGCCGTGGCGCATGGCAAGCGGGTGTATCTGGACAAGCCGATCTCGGTCACGCTGGAGGATGCCGAGGCCATCGCCCGGGCCGAGCGCGCATCGAACCGGCCCATCATGATGGGCTTTACCCGGCGGTACGAACAGCCCTGGATCGAATCCGTGCGCCTTGCCCGGTCCGGCAGGATCGGGGCCGCGCGCATGGTCCTCTTGCGGTCGGTCATCCCCTATACCCGCTACCTGCAGTTGTGGCATCGCAACCAGGCCCGCTCTGGCGGTGCGCTGAACGACAAGGGATCACACCATTTCGACGTGCTGAACTGGATTGCGGACGGGGCTGAACCGGTGCGGGTCACGGCCATGGGCGGTGTCTCGGGGATCTTTGCCCCCGATCCCACAGCCCCCGTCCGCTGCAGCGCGTGCGACCGCGACTGCCCTTATCGCCGGCACGAGACCCTGATCGACCGGTTCGAGGGGATCGGCCGCGTGCCGAACCGCAGCTGGAGCGATGCGGCCGCCGTGCATGACCGCAACGACACCTGCGTCTACCAGCCCGGCGCGGATATCGACGACCATGCCGTCGTGACCGTGAAATATGACAGCGGTCTCGTGGCAACGCTGTTCTTTGCCATCTTCGGACCCTGGGCGACCGATCAGGAAACGCTTGAAATCATCGGCGACAGCGGGCGGCTGAGGATGGAGCGGCACAGCGGATGCATCGACCTTGTCGAGCAGCACGGGCGGGCGCGGTCCGACATCCGGTTTCCCAACCCGGATCGCGGCTCGTCGCATTATGGTGCCGACCGGGAGCTTGTGCGCAAGATCGAGCGTTTCATGAACGGCGAGGCGCCCCCCGTGGGCGTTGCCGAGGGGCTGGCCTCGCTGCGTCTGGTGCAGGCGGCCCAGATCAGCCTGGCCGAGGACGGGCGTCCCGTCGATCCGCGCGAACTGGTGCTGGCGGAGGCCGCGCAATGATCAACGCAGCGCTTCCCGATCGCCTTGCCCCCCGGGCGACACGGCTGGGGCTGCGTCCGTTCTACGGCGACATTCACAACCATTCCGACCTGTCTTATGGACACGGGCCCTTTCCCGACGCGCTGACAAAGGCGGCCCTTCAGCTGGACTTCGTGTCGGTCACCGGCCATGCGTATTGGCCAGACATGCCGGTGGAAGACCCTTCGGTGGCGCATATCGTGGATTTTCACGTCAAGGGGTTCGCGAAGTTGCGGGCCGCATGGCCGGGGCATTTCGAAACCCTGCGCGCCGCCGACCGCCCCGGGATGTTCACCGTGTTCCCGGGCTACGAGATCCATTCATGCGCGCATGGCGACTACACCATCGTCCTGGCCGATCTGGATGGCGGTCCGCTGGAACTGGCAGATGATCCGGCCACGCTGAAGGCCGCGTTGCATGCGCGCTATGGCGACCGGGCCTTTGCCTTTCCGCATCATATCGGCTATCGCACCGGCGCGCGCGGGCTGAACTGGGATACGTTCGATGCAGGCCTGTCGCCCTTTGTCGAGATGTTCTCGATGCATGGCTGTGCAGAGGCGTCCGAAACCCAGCGCGGCTATCTGCACTCCATGGGGCCGGTTGACGGGCATTCGACGATGGCGCACGGGCTGGCGCGCGGGTATGTCTTTGGCATCGTTGCCAATACCGACCACCACAGCGGGTTCCCGGGCTCATACGGGCACGGGCGGATGGCGCTGTATGCCCCTGCGCATGACCGGAATGCGTTCTGGCGCGCCATGCAGGACCGCCACACCAACGCGCTGACCGGGGACCGCATTCACCTGCTGGCCGAGCTGGACGGTGCCGTGCAGGGAGACAGGATCGCGGCGCGGAACACGGCGACCCTGGGGATCGAGGCCGTGGCGGGTGGTGCCATCGATTGCATCGACGTGATCCGGAACGGCAGGCTCTGGCACCGTATCAGCCCGGCGCTGACGCCCGCCCCGATCGAGGACGGGCCGGAAACGCTGATCCACCTGGAACTGGGCTGGGGCGCACGCGGCAAACGTCACCTTTGGGAGGGCGAGGTCCGGATCGAGGGCGGCACGCTGCACGCGGTGGAGCCGCGCTTTCGCGGGCCCGAGATCGTCTCGCCGCTGGAAGGCCAGGACAGCGGCCACGCCATCCCTTGGCTGGATATCGACGATGGCAAGGTGCGCTTTGCCGTCACGGCAGAGGCCAACCCCAACAACACCACGCCCGCCACGCAGGGATTCATGCTGCGCGCGACGCTGACGCCAGAGGCCGTGATCCATGCAAGCCTGAGCGGGCAGGAGGTGGTTATCCCGGCCGCGCGTCTGTTCGACGGTGCCAAAAGCGGCAATCTGGGCGTCATCGACACCCCGGCCTGGCGTTTTCATCAATTGCCGGCCGCGGCAGACTGGCAATGGCAGGGCGATATCCCGCTGGGCGCGCTTGCCGCCGGCGAAACGATCTATCTCAGGCTGCGACAAGCCAGCGGCCAGATGGCGTGGACCTCGCCCCTCTTCGTCACCTGAGGCTCACAACCGACAATCACCAATCCAAGGGAGGATAAGATGACACTACTCAAACACCTGATGTCGGGCATTGCCGCGACTGCCGTTCTGGCCACCGGGGCCATGGCTGCCGACCTGACGATCGTTCACGGCTCGGTCGGGCGCGACCAGGAGGTGCTGCGCGGCCAACTCGACAGGTTCGAGGCGGAAACCGACCATACCGTGACCATCGTCTCGATGCCGGAAAGCACGACCGACCAGTTCGGCCAGTACAAGCTGTGGCTTGCGGCGCAGTCGTCCGATGTCGATGTCTACCGGATGGACGTGATCTGGGCACCGCAGCTGGCCGCGCATTTCGTCGATCTGACCCCGCACGTGGCAGACATCATCGACGGCTTCGTTCCGGCGGCGGTCGAAAGCCAGACCGTGGATGGCAAGCTTGTGGCGCTGCCGATGTTCCTTGGCGCGCCGGCGCTCTACTATCGCTCGGACCTGCTGGAAAAGCATGGCGAAGAGGTGCCGACCACCTGGCAGGAGCTGACCGCCACAGCACAGCGTGTGATGGATGCGGAACGCGCCGCGGGCAATGACGACATGTGGGGCTTTGTCTGGCAGGGTGCCGCGTATGAGGGCCTGACCTGCAACGCGCAGGAATGGACCAACTCAATGGGCGGCGGCCGCATCGTCGATCTGGACGGCGCGATCAGCATCAACAACGAAAAGGCCGCGGCGGCGCTGGACCTGGCCGCAAGCTGGGTGGGCACCATCACCCCCGAAGGTGTGCTGAACTACAAGGAAGAGGATGCGCGCGGCGTGTTCCAGTCGGGCAATGCCGTCTTCATGCGCAACTGGAACTATGCCTATGCGCTGGGCAATGGCGATGACAGCCCGATCAAGGGCAAGTTCGGCGTGGCCATCCTGCCGTCCGGCGACGGTGGCCAGTCCACGGCAACGCTGGGTGGCTGGCACCTGGGGGTCTCGAAATACTCCGAGAACCAGGAAGCGGCGATCGAACTGGTGCGGTTCCTCAACAACTACGACAACCAGAAAGAGCGCGCCATCGTGACCTCGCGCCCGCCCACCGTCTCGGCGGTCTATCTCGACCCGGAAGTGGCCGAGAAGCAGGAGTTCATCCCGCTGTGGAAGCCGGTGGTGGACAACGCCCTGCCGCGCCCGTCCGCGGCCACCCTACGCAAGTACAACGAGGTTTCGGCCGCGTTCTGGACCGCCGCGCACAAGACCCTTTCGGGCAACGGCACCGGTGCCGAGAACCTCGCCCAGCTTGAAAACGAGCTCAAGCGTCTCAAGGGTCCGCGCTGGTAAGGCGAACCCAGGCACGGAGGGCGGCAGCGCCGCCCTCCCGATGACGAAGAGGGTCTCAGATGTCGGCAAACCCGGTGAAATCGCGCCTGTCCCGCAACCGGACACGTTCGGCCTGGCTGTTTCTGCTGCCGATGCTGGTCACGCTCTTCGTGGTCGCGGCATGGCCGCTGGGGCGCACCGTGTGGTTCAGCTTTACCGACGCCTCGCTGGACATGATGTCCGAAGCGCGCTGGGTCGGCATCCGCAACTATCTGGAATATGTCGATTTCGGAGGTGGCGAGGGCCAGTATTACGGGCTTCTCGCCGATGCCCGCTGGTGGCGGTCGGTCTGGAACACCGTCCTTTTTGCCGTGGTTTCGGTGTCGTTCGAAACGGTGTTCGGACTGATCATCGCGCTGGTGCTGAACCAGCAATTCCGGGGCCGCGGCCTTGTCCGGGCAGCCGTGCTGATCCCCTGGGCCATTCCCACGATCGTTTCCGCCAGGATGTGGGCCTGGATGCTGCATGATCAGTTCGGCATCATCAACGACATGCTGCAGGGGCTTGGCCTGATTGCCGAACCGATCGCCTGGACGGCCTCGCCCGATACCGCGATGATCGCCGTGCTTATCGTCGACATCTGGAAGACCACGCCTTTCATGGCGCTGCTGATCCTGGCCGGCCTGCAGATGGTGCCGGGCGACATCTACGAGGCGGCAAAGCTTGACGGCATCCCCGCCTGGCGCGTCTTTCGGAAAGTGACCCTGCCATTGATCATGCCCGCCGTCCTGGTGGCGGTGGTGTTCCGCGCACTGGATGCCCTGCGGGTCTTCGACATCGTCTATGTCCTGACCCCGAACACCGACGCCACCCGCACCATGTCGGTCTATGCGCGCGAGAACCTGTTCGATTACGACCAGTTCGCCTATGGTTCGGCCGCCTCGACACTGCTGTTCCTCATCATCGCGCTGATCACGATCACCTTCATCATGGCGACGCGCATGGATCTGGAGGGCAAGCGCTCATGAAACCGCCCGTCTGGCAGACCGTCGGCTTCTATGCCCTCGTTGCGATCATCGTCCTGCAGGCCGTCTTTCCGTTCTACTATGCCATCCTGACATCGCTGGAAGACGGCCAGGCGCTGTTCGAGGTGAACTACCTGCCCAAGGCGCTCGACCTGGCAAATTACCGGGCGATGCTGACCGGGGGCGTGTTCGGCAAGCAGATCCTGAACTCGGTCTTCGTGGCCACGGTGGTCGTGATCCTGTCGCTGTGTCTGGCCGTCACCGCTGCTTTTGCCCTGTCGCGCATCCGGTTTCGCGGACGCGGCCTGCTGCTTCTGACGGTGCTGTCGGTGTCGATGTTCCCGCAGATTGCCGTGCTTTCCGGCCTGTTCGAGGTGATCCGCTTTCTGGGGCTGTTCAATTCGCTGTGGAGCCTCGTCTTTTCCTACATGATCTTCACGCTTCCCTTCACGGTCTGGGTGCTGACCACCTTCATGCGCAACCTGCCCGTGGAGATCGAGGAAGCGGCGATCATGGACGGGGCCTCGTCGCTCACCATCATCCGCCGCGTGTTCCTCCCCCTGATGTGGCCGGCGATGGTGACGACGGGGCTTCTGGCCTTCATTCATGCCTGGAACGAGTTCCTTTTCGCGCTGACCTTCATGAGCACGGACAGCCAGCGCACGGTGCCCGTGGCCATTGCGCTGATCTCGGGGCGGAGCGAATTCGAGATTCCGTGGGGCAACATCATGGCCGCGTCCGTCATCGTGACGCTGCCGCTTGTCGCCCTCGTGCTCGTCTTCCAACGAAAAATCGTGTCCGGTCTGACCGCCGGCGCCGTGAAAGGGTAGGGGATGGCAACCGTCGAACTCACCAATGTCTCCAAGTCCTATGGAAACGTCGAAGTCCTGCGGGACATCAACCTGAGCCTTGAGAAGGGCGAGTTTGTCGTTTTTGTCGGCCCGTCAGGCTGCGGCAAGTCCACGCTTTTGCGCATGATCGCGGGGCTCGAGGACATCTCGGGCGGCGAACTGCGGATCGACGGCAAGCCGATGAACGATGTGCTGCCCGCGCAGCGCGGCATCGCCATGGTGTTCCAGTCCTATGCGCTTTACCCGCACATGACGGTGTTCGAGAACATGGCCTTTGGCCTGGAGCAGGCCAGGCTGTCAAAGCCCGAGATCGAGGCGCGGGTCCGCGAGGCCTCGAAGATGCTGCAGATCGAGGCATTGCTGGATCGCAAGCCCAAACAGCTGTCCGGCGGCCAGCGCCAGCGCGTCGCGATCGGCCGGGCGATCACCCGCGATCCGCGCGTGTTCCTCTTCGACGAACCCCTGTCCAATCTGGATGCGGCCCTGCGCGTCGATACGCGGCTGGAAATTGCCGGTCTCGGCGAACGTCTGCCCGACACCACGATGATCTATGTCACCCATGACCAGGTCGAGGCGATGACCCTGGCCGACCGGATCGTGGTGCTGAACGGCGGCATCGTGGAGCAGGTCGGCACCCCGATGGAGCTTTACGAAAAGCCTGCCAGCCAGTTTGTCGCCGGGTTCATCGGCAGCCCGCGGATGAACTTCCTGACCGGACCGCCGGCCAAGGCGCATGGCGCGGCGGTCTATGGCATCCGGCCCGAGCATATCGCCCTGTCGCGCGAGTCGGGCGACTGGACGGGGCGGGTTGTGCTGACCGAACGGCTGGGCAGCGACACGTTCGTGCATGTGGATGTCGAAGCTGTCGGCGCCGTCAATGTGCGCATCGAGGGCCGTTCGGAAATCCATGGCGGCGATACCGTGCACCTGACGCCCGACCCGGCATCGGTGCATCTGTTCGACAACCGGGGGCGGCCCCTGGCGGGCTGAGACAGGGCAATGACGACAGCACGCGCGCCGTGGCCTGACATGGCACCGCGGCCACCAGCGGGGCCGGCGGTTTCCTGGCCGGTCGCAGCCGGGGACACATGATGCAGGCCGCCGCGCCCATTGCCGTGATCGGCAACGCCAATCTGGATATCGTCGGCGGGATGCTGGCCGACTGGCCGGACAAGGGGACCGAGACCTTTCTCGACCGCGCCGACAGCAGGATCGGCGGATCGGCGGCCAATACCGGTCTGGTCCTTCGGCGCCTGGGCGCAGCGTCCGGCCTGATCGCATCCGTCGGAAAGGATGCGGTGGGCGCGATGATCCTTGAAACCTTTGATGCGGATCTGGACCGGATCGCGCGGCTTGACGGCCCCACCTCGGTCACGTTCGGGGTCCTGCATCCGGGGGCCGAGCGCACGTTCTTTTCCGCCCCCGGGCATCTGGATCATTTCGACAGCGCGCAGATTCGCGACGGCCTGTCGGGCTGGCCGCTGGCGGGCGCGCTGGCGCTGGTGTCCGGCGCATTTGCCCTGCCCGGACTGACGCGGGATTGCCAGGGCCTCTTGCGGCACCTGATCGACCGCGGGGCCCGGACGGCCATCGACCCGGGCTGGCCCGGCGATGGCTGGACCGCAGAGACGCGCGGTCTGATGATGGACTGGATCGCCCTCAGCGCGGTTGTTCTGATCAACGACAAGGAACTCGAAGGACTGACCGGTGCCAAGAGCGTGCCCCACGGGCTTGACTGTCTTGCAGCGCGATTGCCCGGCGACACGGTGCTTGTCGTCAAATGCGGTGCCGATGGCGCGGTCGCCGTTCGGAACGGCAACCGCTTTTCCGCACCAAGCCCGCAGGCCGAGATATTCGACACCATCGGGGCAGGGGACGCGTTCAACGCAGGCTATCTGGCGGCGCTGCAGGCCGGGCACGACATTCCAGCCTGCCTTGGCGCGGGGTGCCGCGTTGCCAGCGCCGTGATCCGGGAATTCCCGCGCGGGACCGGCCCCTTGCTCCTTGACACCCTGCTGCACGAAGGGCGCGCGCCATGAACATTCTTCTGATGATCGCCGATGATCTGGGCCGCATGGCCGGCTGTTATGGCGAACCCGCCATCCGGACGCCGAACATCGATGCCCTTGCCGCACGGGGAACACGGTTCGACATGGCCTTCACCTCGACGGCCTCGTGTTCCGCAAGCCGGTCGGTGATCTATACCGGGCTGCACACACACGAGACTGGCCAATACGGGCTGCACCACGACTACCACCATTTCATGACCTTCGCCGATGTGCCCACGGCCCCGGCGCTTCTGGCCGAGGCGGGCTATCACACCGGCATCATCGGCAAGGTGCATGTCGGCCCCCGTGAGGTCTATCCGTGGCAGCACCGCGAAGAAAGCGCCGCCCGCGACGTGACCTGGGTTGCAGAACGGGCACAGGCCTATTTCACCGCCCGCGCCTCTGCAGACGAGCCGTTCTTTCTGACCATCGGTTTTGTCGATCCGCACCGCGACGCCACCCGCGGCGGGTTCGGCAATGACGGCTTTGACGCCGATCCGGTCTTTGCCCCGGAAGACGTGCACGTGCCGCCCTTTCTGCCCGACCTGGCAGAAGTGCGCGAGGAACTGGCCTCCTACTACCGCTCGGTCCACCGGCTGGACCGCGGGATCGGGCTGGTTCTGGCGGCGCTCGACCGGGCGGGCCTGGCGGAGGACACGCTGGTGGTCTTCCTGTCGGACAATGGCGCGCCGTTCCTGAACTCCAAGACGACGCTGTTCGATGCCGGCGTGCATCTGCCCCTGATCCTCCACCGCCCCGGACAGCGCCCGGGGATCGCCAATCCCAACCTCGTGTCCTTCACCGATCTGCTGCCCACCTTCCTCGATCTGGCCGGGGCCACGCCACCGCCGGGCAAGCGCAGGGGCCGGTCCCTGCTGCCGATCCTCGAGGCGACCGACAGGCAGCCGGGCTGGGACGTGGTCTTTGGTTCGCACACCTTCCACGAGGTGACCAATTACTGGCCCACGCGTTTCCTGCGCACGCCGCGGTTCAAGTATCACCGCAATGTCGCCTGGCAGCTGGATTTCCCGTTCTCCGGCGATCTCTACGGATCGCTGTCTTGGGAGGGCATCCGCCGCACGAGGCCGGTGATGATCGGCAAGCGGCCGCTTGGGAACTATGTCCGCCGCCCGCCCGAAGAACTGTACGATCTGGACGCCGACCCGCACGAAGTGAACAATCTGGCCGATGATCCGGCGCAGGGCCCGCGGTTGCAGGGGTTTCGCGACCAGATGGAAGCCTGGCAGCGCGACACGCGCGATCCATGGCTTTACAGGGACGGAATTTCCGTCATGGCTGTTGCGCACCACCTGCCCAACGGCCTTTCCCTGCCCGACCGGTTCGATTTCGACCCGGACAAGCCGGAGGGATGACAGATCACTTCACCCCGCGCCGCAGGCCGGGGCAGCACAAGGAGAATCGCCCATGACCCGGATCGTTCTGGTCGGCGCCGGAAGCCTGCAGTTCGGTGCGGGCATGTTGGGGGACGTGTTCCAGTCGCGCCACCTGACCGAGGCCGAAATCATCCTCAACGACATCAACGAGCCCGCCGCGCGGCGGACCGAAGCGGTCGCCAACGCGTTCATCTCTCAGAACGGGCTGAAGCAGACGGTGCGGGTCGAAAGCGACCTGGCCAGGGCGTTGCCGGGTGCGGATTTCGTCGTGATCTCCATCGAGGTCGGCGACCGGTTTGCGCTTTGGGACATGGACTGGAAAATCCCCCAGCAATACGGGATCGCGCAGGTCTATGGCGAAAACGGCGGGCCGGGCGGGCTGTTCCATTCCCTGCGGATCATCCCGCCGATCCTGGAGATCTGCGGCAAGGTGATGGAACATGCGCCCACCGCCACCATCTTCAACTATTCCAACCCGATGAGCCGCATCACCACCACGGTGCACCGCGCCTTTCCCGGCATCCGGTTCATCGGCATGTGCCACGAGATCGCCTCGCTGGAGCGTCACCTGCCGCCCATGCTGGGCCAACCGCGCGAGAACATCCACTATCGCGCGGGCGGGCTGAACCATTTCTCGGTCATGACCGACGTGACCTATGTCGACAGCGGTGCGTCCGCCTATGACGATGTGCGCGCCCGGGCCGAAGGCTATTTCGGCACGCAGCCGGGCTATTCCGAAATCCTGCAGGCCAGCCGCCGCACGGGCCGGGCGGTGGATACCGAAGGCTGGATGGAGATCGACCTGAGCCACGTGACCGACGTGCGCCCCTGGTCGGACCGCTGGCTGTTCAAGGTGATCCTGGACCGGTTCGGCGTGCTGCCGATCACCTATGACAGCCATTTCGGCGAATACATCCAGTGGGCGCATGACTGTTCCGATCACCGCGGCATTCTGGATTTCTACACCTATTACCGCAATTACCTTGGCACCGTGACGCCGCGGATCGAATCCAGCCTGCACGAACGCGTGGTGCCGATCATCGACGGGATGCTGACCGGCAATGCCTATGAAGAGGCGGCGGTGAACATTCCCAATGCGGGCTTCATCCGGGATCTGCCCGACTGGATCGCGGTCGAGGTGCCGGCCACGGTCGACGCCTCGGGGGTTCGGGGGATCGCCGTGGACGTGCCCGCAGGCATCCGCGGCCTGCTGACAAACCAGATCGGCGTGCACAACCTGACCGCAGAGGCGATCCTGCAGAAGAAGAAGGACCTTGTGGTCCAGGCGCTTCTGGTCGATCCGGTGGTGACCGTGTCGAAGGGCATCCCCCACCTGGTCGATCACATGATCGCCGAACAGGGCCCGTGGCTCGACTATCTGTCGTAGATCCGAATTGCGCCGGGGGCGGCCGGACCGGTCCCGGCGCGTGCCAGAGGCCAGACGCCACCCCCGGCGGGGGTGTCAGATGTCCAGTTCCTGCAGCAGCACCGCGTATTGCGCGCCGTGCTGGTCGCGGTCTTCGGGCGCACCCTGCACCACGGGCCGCGGGAAGGACAGCTTGATCACGTTCAGATCGGCGATCTCGAACCGCTTCAGACGCTCCGGGGCCACGCCGTACAACGTGGCAAGCCGGGGCGTGTCGAGCGTTTGGCACAGTTCGGCAAAACGCGCGGCGCTGCCGCAGAAGACGTCGACGGTCACCCAGAACGGCCCGGCATTCTTGGAGCGTATCTTGGTCACCAGCGTTCCCAGTTCAGCCATGCGCGACCTCGTCGATCTGCAGGCGGAAGGCCTGCATTGGATCGTCCAGCGTCAGAACGTGATTCATCGCAAAGGCATAAAGCGCCCCGCGTTCGGAATGCACCGGCGAATAGGGAAACGCAAAGGTGGGCAGTTCCTCGTTGTCGGTCAGCGGGTAGTGCAGCAGAAAGGGGTTGACCAGCTTGGCGATCTCGGTGGCCTGCGCCTGGTCCTGCGCAGTGATGATGCACAGCACACCCACTTCGGTGGGATCGCCCGAGGTGGTTTCCAGCGTGCCTAGCGTCGCATCCACCCCGATCAGGCGCAATTCCATCGTATAGGCGTCGGGGGCGATGCGGCGGGCGATTTCGGCCTCGAGAAAGCGCTCCAGCCGGTCGGCCCAGGCACGGGCGTGGCGGACGTAATGCGCATCACGCAGGATCGCCAGCAAGGTGGTCTGATAGCCCGCGACGCGCGCCGCCTCCAGCTTGACCCGGTAAGACGGGGCCGGCACCCATTCCGCGCCCTCCACCCGCACCGCGCGGTCGTCCACAGCGCTGTAGCGCGCCGCGGTGACGTCAAGATGCCCGCCGGGTTCATGCAGCAGGAACGGGTCGGCGTTTTCGTACAGCATGTGCGCCGAGACGGAATGCGGCGTACATTGCGCGCTGTCGGCCAGCGGCGTGACGGTGAACCCGGTCTCGTCCACATCCAGCAGGATCACTCCGCTTGTGGGGTTGGTGGAACACAGCGCGCCGCATTCCCCCACCTTTGCCCCGTGCCAGGCCGCTCCGGCATGGGCCCCCCGCGCCAGCGGCAGGGCGGCGATGATGGCGGTGTCGGTGGTGCGCCCGGCCAGAACGATGTCGGCCCCGCTGTCCAGCGCCGCCTGGATCTGCTCGGCCCCGGCCAGCGCCACGATATGGGCCATCGTCCCGATCGCTGCCGCGTCGATCGCCGGGGCCGGGTCCAGCGGGCTGACGCGCCCGGCCTCGTAGGCCCGGGCCAGCGCGGCCGGCTCCTGTTCCGAGTAGAGCCGCGCCACCCGCAGCGTCTGGCCCAGTTCGCGGGCCAGTTCGCAGGTGATGTCGTACATCCAGTCCACGCAGGCATCCGCCCCGGCGGTGCCGCAGGTGCCGATCACCAGGGGCACTCCGGCGCGTGCCCGCGCCTGCATCAGCACCCGCCATTCCGACAGACAGACCGCGCGCGAGTATTTCGACGTCGCGGTGCCCAGCGAGGCCGGCCCGCTGTCGGTGGAGCCGCCGTCGATGGCGATGAGGTCGGGCCCCGAGGCGACGCCGCGCCAGAGCGCGGCTTCGTCAAAGCCCAGCCCAAGGACGCCGGACGGGATGAGGATGCGTGTGGCCATCAATCGGTGATCCGCTGCGGTTTCCGCAGCACATTACGCAGGAACATCGGCGCGATGAAGCCTGCAACGGCGAATATCCACAGACCGATCGCGATGGGCGAACTGAACAGATAGGTCCACTCCCCGTCCGACAGCACCATGGCGCGGCGCAAGGCGCTTTCCATGTGGCTGCCCAGCAGGATGCCCAGGATGATCGGCACGGTGGGAATGTCCAGCTTGCGGAACAGCCAGCCCACCACACCGAACAGGATCATGAGCAGCAGGTCGAAATAGCTGCCCGACAGAGAATAGATGCCCACGAACGAGATCATCATCACCCCCGGCAGCAGCACCCAGGGCGGCACGCTGAGGATCTTGACGAAGATCCGCACCAGCGGCACGTTCAGCGCCAGAAGGACAAAGTTCGCGATCAGCAGCGAGGCGATCAGCCCCCAGACCACGTCGGGATTGTCGGTGAACAGAGTCGGGCCGGGGGTGATGTTGAGCGTCATCAACAGCGCCAGCAGAACCGCCGTGGTGCCCGATCCGGGCACGCCCAGCGTCAGCATCGGCACCAGCGCGCCGCCCGCGGCGGCGTTGTTGCCCGCTTCGGGGGCCATCACGCCCTTGGGGTTGCCGGTTCCGAAACCCGCATCCGGGCCCTGAACGCTCTTTTCCTGCATGTAGGCCAGGAACGAGCCCAGCGAGGCACCCGCGCCGGGCAGGATGCCCGCGATGAACCCGATCAGGGAGGCGCGCAGCATCGTCCAGGTGCCGCCAAGCAATTCGCGCACCGGGATCGTGACCTTTTCCAGCTTGACCCCGATGGAAGACCCCTTGCCGTGGCTTTCGATGAACACGAACACTTCGGCCACCGCAAAGAGCCCGACGATGGCCACCAGAAAGTCGATCCCGTCGAACAGGTGCAGGTTGCCGCCGGTCAGGCGCGGCATGCCGGTGGTGTGGTCCACTCCCACCATGGCGATGCCAAGGCCGATGGCCGAGGCCAGCGCCGCCTTGGCCTGGTTGTTGGAGGCAATGCCGCCCAGCGTGGCAAAGGCCAGCAGGTACAGCGCGAAATACTCGGCCGGGCCGAACTGGTAGGCGATGCGGCTCAGCAGCGGGGCCAGCAGCATCAGACCCACGGTGGCCAGCACCGCGCCCACAAAGCTGGCAAAGCCCGACAGCACCAGCGCTTCGCCCGCGCGGCCCGCCTTGGCCATGGGATAGCCGTCCAGCGTGGTCATCAACGCGGGTTCGTCGCCGGGGATGTTCAGCAGGATCGAACTGATCCGACCGCCATACATCGCGCCGTAATAGACGCTGGTCATCAGCACCAGCGCGCTGGTGGCGTCCAGCCCCAGCGTGAAGGCGAGCGGGATCAGGATCGCCACGCCGTTGGACGGGCCAAGCCCCGGCAGCGCGCCGATGACGGTGCCCAGGAAACAGCCGATCACCGCCAGCATCAGGGTGTACGGGCTGAGCGCGACGGAAAAGCCGAGCGCGAGATTTGACAGCAATTCCATGTACCTACCCCAGAAGCCCCTTGGGCAGCGGCTGCAATCCGAGGCCCAGAACGTATTTGAAGATCAGGAATAGCCCCGCCGAAAGCCCGATCCCGGTGATGGCCGCGGGCAGCGCGCGGGGCGAGATCTGATAGCTCAGCACGGCCGCGCAGATCGCGGTGGGTCCAAGAAAGCCCCAGGGCTTGAGCGCATAGGCATATCCCACCATCACTGCAATCGCGATGCCGATATGCACAAGGGTCATCGGTTCAGGCCAGTCCGGCTCTTCGTCGGGACGCAGCAGCATGGTCAGGCCGCACAGGATGGCGACGGCACCGACCAGGATCGGGAAGGTCTTGGACCCCACCGGGTCCGACATGAAACTGGACTGGATTTGCAGGGCGCTCGCGATATACGCGAGCGCCGCAAGGATCACGACCAGTCCGAAGACGCGGTCGCTTTTCATCACTGGATCACACCCAGTTCTTTGGACAGCTCCACGGTGTCGGCGATCACGCCGTCAACCCAGGACTGGAAGTCGCCGCCGACCTTGGTGAAGGGGGCCAGGCCGTTGGCCTGCATCGCCGCCTGCCATTCGTCGCTGTCGGCCACCGCCTGCAGCTTGGCGCCCCAGGCCTCGAAATCCTCGTCCGAGATGTTCTTGGGCACGTACAGCCCGCGCCAGTTCACCGCGACGACGTCAAAGCCCTGCTCCTTGGCGGTGGGGATGTCCTCGAAGCCCGGCACTCGCTCTTCGGTCAGCACCGCCAGCGCGCGCACTTCGCCCGACTTGATGAAGCCTACGATTTCCGACATGTCGCCGGTCATCGCCTGGGTGAAGCCGCCGACGGTCTGGGTGATCGCGTCCGCGCCGCCATCTACGCCGATATACTTGACCTTGGTGATGTCGGTGAAGCCGGCTTCCTTGAGGATCATCAGCGGCTTCATGTGGTCGAACCCGCCCACGGCCGAGCCGCCGGCAAAGGCGACCGAACCGGGATCGGCCTTGATCGCGTCGACCAGCGCGGCAAGGTCGCCATAGGGGCTGTCGGCGGCCACGACGATCACACCCGGATCGGCACCGATGGCACCGACAAAGCGGACCTGGTCCGCCTTCATCCCGGCATAGGCGTTCTGCGCCAGACGCGTCGCGGTGGCCTGGCTGGCGGCCACGATCAGATCGGCATCGTCGCCGCGCTCGTTCACTACGTGGGTGAAGGCCAGACCGCCGCCGCCGCCGGCCATGTTGGTCACCTGGACCGGGCTGTCGACCTGGCCGATATCGTACAGGATCTTGCCGATCTGGCGGCAGGTGAAGTCCCAGCCGCCGCCCGGGTTGGCCGGGGCGATGCATTCGGCGGCCATCACCGCGGAACCGGCAAGGCTGAAGGCGGCACCCGCAACGAGCGCCTTGAAGGTTGTGTTCATGGTGTCCTCCCAAATTGGGCCGCGGCCCTCCCCGGCCACGGCGTCTTGCATCGCAGACTGTTCAGCGCCAACCTGACAGCAACCTGTCACCAACCGGGGTGGTCATGAGATTCCTGCTGGTCGAGGACAATGCCGACCTTGCCGAAACCGTTCTGGCCCGCCTGTCGCTGGATGGCCATGCCGTGGACTGGGCGCGCGGGCTGGACGAGGCCGAAGATCATCTGGCGGTGGCCGAATACGATCTGATCCTGCTGGACATCATGCTGCCCGACGGCGACGGCCGCGACTTTCTGGCCGCCCACCGACGCGCCCGGCGCACCACGCCGGTGATCGTCATGACGGCGCGGTCGGCGGTGTCCGACCGGGTGGCGCTGCTGGATACCGGGGCGGATGACTACATCACCAAACCCTTCGATTTCCTGGAACTTTCCGCGCGCATCCGGGCGGTACTGCGGCGCGGTGCCGCCGAGGCGCTGCCCAGCCAGAGCTTTGCCGGACTGACCTTCGATCCGCAACAGGCCGCGTTGCGCTTCGAGGGGGAAACCCGCGAATTGCGAAACCGGGAATTGCGGCTGTTCGAAATCCTGATCTCGGCACCCGAGCGCATCTTTTCCAAGGCGCAGTTGTGCGACCGGCTGTTTTCGGCCTCCGAGGCGGTCAGCGACAATGCCATCGAGGTCTATGTCGGCCGCCTGCGCAAGAAACTGGACGGCTCGGGCGCACGGATCGAAACGGTGCGCGGCGTGGGTTACCGGCTGACGCGGTCATGACCGCCGCCGCCCCGCCGTCGCTGCGCCGCCGCCTGATCTGGCAGTTTCTGGCGGTGGCCGGGTTGCTGGCCGGGCTGCTTTACGTCTCGACCCGCAATGTCGCCCATGACGCGGTCGAGCAGACCCAGGACCGGATCCTGGGTGCGGCGACGCTGGCCATTGCCCAGGAGTTGCGCGGCGGCGAGGACGGGGTCGAGATCGACATTCCCTATTCCGCCTTCTCGATCCTCGGGGCCACCGGAAACGACCGGATCTTCTACCGGATCGAGGTCAACGGCACGTTGGTGACGGGGTACGAGGCGCTGCCGGGCCCGCCGCAGCGCCCCGGCGGGCTGGACCCGCTGTTCTATTCCACCACCTACCTCGACGAGACCGTGCGCGTGGCTGCGGTGATGCGGTCGGTGCTGGTCGAGGCCCGCCCGGCCGAGGCACTGATTCTTCTGGCGCAGACCCGCACGGCGCAGGAAAGCATCGTCGCCGGACTGGCCAACCGGGCGGCGATGTTCGGGCTGGGGTTTTTCCTGACGGCATCCGGGCTGGCGGTGCTGCTGGCGCGCCTCGTGCTGCGGCCGGTCAACGACCTGGCGGGCGCCATGGCGCGCCGCGGGCCGCAGGATCTGCGGCGGGTGGCGCGACCCGTGCCCAAGGAACTGCAGCCGCTGGTCAGCGCTCTGAACGGCTTTATCGCGCGGCTGTCGGCGGCGCTGTCGCGCTCTGAAACCTTCATCGCCGAGGCCGCGCATCACATCCGCACCCCGCTGTCCGCGCTGCGGGCACAGGCCGAGATCGCCCTGCGCGAAACCCCGGACGCAGCCGCCCGCGCGCGGCTGAGGCGCATCGTGCGGCTGGCCGACGACACCGCGCGCTCGGCCGGGCAGCTGCTCGACCATGCCGCCGTGATGTACCGTTCCGACCAGCGGTCGGACGAGGCGGTGGATCTGGCGCGGCTGGTGCAAGGCATCTGCGAAACCTTTCGCCCCGCCGCCGAGTTGCGCGACCTGACCATCGCTCTGGACGTGCCCGACCGGCCCATCGTGCTTCAGGCGGATCCGCTGTTGCTGGAAACCGTGCTGCGCAACGTGCTGGACAACGCGATCAAGTATTCCGGCGAGGACGGCAGCATCGAGGTGCAGCTGACGCAGGCCGCCGGTCAGGCGGTGATCGAGGTGCGCGACCGCGGGCGCGGTCTGGCCGGTGCCGCCCTGTCGGCGCTGGGACGACGGTTCGAGCGCGGCGACAATGTCGGCGACGTGGTGGGCTCGGGGCTGGGGCTGGCCATCGTGGCCGAAGTGGCGCAGGTCTATGGCGGCAGCTTCACGCTGTCGCAACGCGAAGGGGGCGGCGCATGCGCGCGATTTTCCATGCCGCTGTGATCTGGCTTGCCACGCTGCTGCCCGCGGCGGGGGTCGAGATCGAGGAAGAGACCTGGTTCCGCGCCGCCGGCGCGGCGCGCGAACTGCACATCCTGTCGACCACCGACACCGATGTCTTTGCCCCGCTGATCGCCGCCTACCAGCAGCGCGCGCCCGACGTGACGATCCGCTATGTGGTGGCCTCGACACAAGAGCTGTTCCGGGTGCTGCGCGACGGCGAGGCGGGGTTCGACCTGGCGATCTCTTCGGCGATGGACCTGCAGATGAAGCTGGTCAATGACGGCTTTGCCCGCACCCACCGCTCGGGCGAAACCGCGGCGCTGCCCGGCTGGGCCCGCTGGCGCGACCAGCTCTTTGCCTTTGCGCAGGAGCCGGTGGTGCTGGCGCTTTCGCACCGGGCGCTGGAGGGGCTGCCGCGCCCCGCGACGCGGGGCGACCTGATCCGGCTCTTGCGGCAGTATCCGGACCGTTTTGCCGGGCGCATCGGTACTTACGATCCACGCGCCTCGGGGGCGGGGTACCTCTTTGCCACCCAGGACGCGCGGCAATCCGACACCTACTGGCGGCTGGCCGAGGTGATGGGCGGGCTCGATCCGCGCCTCTACCAGTCCACTGGCGAGATGATCGGCGATCTCAAGGCCGGGCGGCTGGCACTGGCCTATAACGTTCTGGGCTCGTACCTTTCGGGCCAGCTGCGCGGATGGGACGATGGCGGCATGGTGGAATTGCGCGACTACACCCATGTGCTGCTGCGCACCGCTTTTGTCCCCGCCGCCGCCCAGCGCCCGGCCGAGGGCGCGGCGTTTCTGGATTTCATGATCTCGCAGGCAGGCCAGCAGCGGCTGGCCGAGACCACCGGTCTGCCGCCCATCGACGAAGCCGCGCTGTCGGCGGCCCCGCATTTGCGCCCGATCCGGCTGGATCTGGGCCTGCTGGTCTATGTCGATCCGGTCAAGCGGCGCAACTTCCTGTCGGAATGGGCGGCGGCGGTGATCCAGCGCTAGGCGCGGCCCAGCGGGTCAGCCCGTGGCCATGGCCGTGGTCCTGTCGTCCAGCGCCAGCCCGCCGATCCCGGCGATCAGGGTGCAGATCTCGGCAATCCCGCGTCGGTGCCGCAGGCTGGCAAAGACATAGGGCCGCCCGGCGCGCATCCGGTCGGCATCGCGCCGCATCACGTCAAGATCGGCCCCGACATGCGGCGCCAGATCGGTCTTGTTGATCACAAGGATGTCCGAGCGGGTGATCGCCGGGCCGCCCTTGCGCGGGATCTCTTCGCCCGCCGCCACGTCGATGACATAGACGGTCAGGTCGGCCAGTTCCGGCGAAAAGGTGGCCGACAGGTTGTCGCCGCCGGATTCGATCAGCACCACCTCGATCCCGGGATGGCGGCGCACCATCTCGTCCACCGCGGCAAGGTTGATCGAGGCATCCTCGCGAATGGCCGTATGCGGACAACCGCCGGTTTCCACCCCGATGATCCGGTCCTGCGGCAGCACCTGCAGGCGCATCAGCGCCTCGGCATCCTCGCGCGTGTAGATGTCGTTGGTGATCACCCCCAGCGACAGGCGGTCGCGCAGGGCGGTGGCCAGCGCGGCGGTCAGGGTGGTCTTGCCGGCCCCCACGGGGCCGCCGATGCCGATGCGCAAGGGTCCGTTGCTGGCGGTCATGTGCGAAAGATCCTCGATCTCTGGGTTTCGTGGTGCATCGACGCGATGTCGACAAGAAAGGCGGTGCCGGACAGCCGGTCCGGATCGCCGTGGGCGGTGTCTTGCGCCACGGCGCGGATCACCGGTGCAAGGGTCCGCAGCACGCGCTGGCCTGCGGTCTGGCCCAGCGGCATCAGCCGCAGCGCCGCCGAGACCAGATTGGCGGCAAACGCATGCAGAAAGGCGGGCCCGACCATCTCCAGCGGCAGCGCCTCGGCGCGGGCCGCGTGGCCCACCGCCACCGGAAAGGTGCAAGCCCCCGCACCGGCCCGCCAGACCTCCTGCGCCACCTGCCCGAAGGCCGCGCCCTGCAGATCGGTTTCCATCAACCGCTCGTGCGAGGGCGCAAACGCGCGGCACAGCGCGTCGATCCGGCGCAGCGCCGCCAGGTCCGGTGCCTTGTAGGCCGCCGCAAGAAACAGCGCGTCGGCATGCCCGCCGCCAAAGCGCAGCACATCCTCCAGCCAGGCCTCCAGGTCGGCGGCATCCGCGACCTTTCCGGCCTCCACGGCGGCTTCCAGCCCGTGGGAATAGGCAAAGCCCCCCACCGGAAACAGCGGCGAGACCCATTGCAGCACGGTCAGGAACGCGGCGTCAGTGGCTGTGGCCATGGGTGCGTCCGTGGCCATAGGCCCCGCCTTCGGGGCAGAAGGGTTCGCAGACCTCGCGAACCCCGGCCCCCAACCGCTCCAGCATGTCGCGGATGACGTGGTCGCGCTGGATCAGAAGCCGCCCGGGCTCGATCTGGCAGGGCGTGTGGCGGTTGCCGATATGCCAGGCCAGCCGCGGCAGATCGGGACCGGTGACTTCCAGCAGCGCCTCCTCGGCGGCGATCACCTCGATCAGGCGGCCATCGGCCAGTTCCAGCGCGTCGCCGTGGTTGAGACTGGTGGTATGGGCCAGATCGACCAGAAAGCGCACCTCCCGCGCCGTGGCCAGCACCTTGCGGCGCAGAAAGCGATCTTCATAGGTCAGCGTCACCAGGTCGTGCGCGTCTTGCCAGGTGCCATGCGCACGCACCGTGCGGCTGTGGGGCAGGGTGTCCATCCGGGCCTCTCAGAACAGGAAATAGCGCTGCGCCATGGGCAGCACCTCGGCAGGCTGGCAGGTGAGCAACTCGCCATCGGCGCGCACCTCGTAGGTCTCGGGGTTGACCTCGATCCGCGGCGTGGCGTCGTTGAGGAACAGGTCGGCCTTGCCGATCGCCCGCGTGTTGCGCACCGCCAGTGTCTCTTTCGCCAGCCCCAGCGCGTCGCCGATCCCCTCGTCCTGCGCCGCGGCACTGACAAAGGTCACCGACGAGCGTTCGACGGACCGGCCATAGGCCCCGAACATCGGCCGCGAATAGACCGGCTGCGGGGTGGGGATGGAAGCGTTCGGGTCGCCCATCTGCGCGCAGGCAATTGTCCCGCCCAGCAGAACCATGTCCGGCTTCACGCCAAAGAACGCCGGGTGCCACAGCACCAGGTCCGCCCGCTTGCCCACCTCGACGCTGCCGATCTCGTGGCTGATCCCGTGCGCCACCGCCGGGTTGATGGTGTATTTCGCCACGTAGCGACGCACGCGCAGGTTGTCGTTCTCGCCGGTCTCGTCGCTCAGCCGCCCGCGCTGCTTCTTCATCTTGTCGGCGGTCTGCCAGGTGCGGATGATCACCTCTCCGACCCGGCCCATGGCCTGACTGTCCGAGGCGATGATGCTGAACGCACCCATATCGTGCAGGATATCCTCGGCGGCGATGGTCTCGCGCCGGATGCGGCTTTCGGCGAAAGCCACATCCTCGGGGATCGACTTGTCGAGATGGTGGCAGACCATGAGCATGTCCAGATGCTCTTCGACGGTGTTGACGGTGAAGGGACGTGTCGGATTGGTGGACGAAGGCAGCACATGCGCCTCACCGCAGATCTTGATGATGTCCGGCGCGTGCCCCCCGCCTGCGCCTTCGGTGTGAAAGGCATGGATCGTGCGGCCCTTCAGGGCGGCCACGGTGTGCTCCACAAAGCCGCTCTCGTTCAGCGTGTCGGTGTGGATCATCACCTGCACGTCAAACGCATCGGCCACCGACAGGCAGCAGTCGATGGCCGCGGGCGTGGTGCCCCAATCCTCGTGCAGCTTCAGCGCGCAGGCCCCGCCCTTGACCTGCTCTTCCAGCGCGGCGGGCAGCGAGGCATTGCCCTTGCCCGCAAAGGCCAGGTTCATGGGGAACGCATCCGCCGCCTGCAGCATCCGCCCGATATGCCAGGGCCCGGGCGTGCAGGTGGTGGCCAGCGTGCCATGGGCCGGGCCGGTGCCGCCGCCCAGCATGGTGGTCAGGCCCGAATGCAGCGCGTCCTCGATCTGCTGCGGGCAGATGAAGTGGATATGGCTGTCAAAGCCCCCCGGCGTCAGGATCCGGCCTTCACCCGCGATGGCCTCCGTCCCGGGGCCAACGATGATGTCCACGCCGGGCTGGGTGTCGGGGTTGCCCGCCTTGCCGATGGCCAAGATGCGCCCGTCCTTCAGACCCACATCCGCCTTGGTGATGCCCTGGTGATCGACGATCAGCGCATTGGTGATCACGGTGTCCACCGCGCCTTCGGCCCGCGTGGCCTGGGATTGCCCCATCCCGTCGCGGATCACCTTGCCGCCGCCGAACTTGACCTCTTCGCCATAAGGCCCGGTCAGGTCGCGCTCCACCTCGATGATCAGATCGGTATCGGCCAGCCGGACCTTGTCGCCGGTGGTGGGGCCGAACATGGCGGCATGGTCGC
Source organism: Alphaproteobacteria bacterium (assembly GCA_030425925.1). Classification (GTDB taxonomy): domain Bacteria; phylum Pseudomonadota; class Alphaproteobacteria; order Rhodobacterales; family Rhodobacteraceae; genus JAUHZO01. The sequence goes on from JAUHZO010000005.1 coordinate 89,066, forward strand.
GTCGGGAAATCGTGGCCGGCATCAGAGCGCCCCCATCACCTGTTGATTGAACCCATAGATCCTGCGCGTCCCGGCAAACGGGATCAGCGCCACCTCGCGCCGCTGCCCCGGCTCGAATCGCACCGCGGTCCCGGCAGCGATGTCCAGCCGCATCCCGCGCGCCGCGGACCGGTTGAACTCCAGCGCCGGGTTGGTCTCGGCGAAATGGTAGTGCGAGCCCACCTGCACCGGCCGGTCGCCGGTATTGGCCACCATCAGCGTCACCGCAGCGCGCCCCTCGTTCAGCACCAGGTCGCCCGGCGCTGGCATCACCTCGCCCGGGATCATTTCCGCCGCCTCACCCGCATCAGGGCCAGCCCGCCCGCCACTGCGGCCACGCTCAGCGCCGCCACCACGGCCAGCCAGGCGGCCCCGTCATGCGGATGCACATGCGCGCCCGCATGCGCCAGCGCCGGACCGGCGCCCCCCATGGCGCAAGCCGCCAGAAACCCACGTTTGATCATCTGCGAAACTCCCTGCTTCTTCTTGGTCAAAATACCCCGTCTCACCGGATCGGCTGGTGCACGGTCACAAGCTTGGTGCCGTCCGGAAACGTCGCCTCCACCTGCACCTCGGGGATCATCTCGGCCACACCCTCCATGCATTGCGCGCGGGTGATCACCTCGGCCCCCGCCTGCATCATGTCGGCCACCGAACGGCCGTCGCGCGCGCCCTCGACCACCGCGTCGGTGATCAGGGCGATCGCCTCGGGATGGTTCAGTTTCACGCCGCGGGCGAGGCGCCGGCGGGCCACCTCGGCGGCCATGGCCACCAGCAGCTTGTCTTTCTCTCTCGGGGTCAGGTTCATGTCAAAGCGTCCAGGGTCGGGGAAGGGCCTGACCGGCAAGGCGGGTCAGGACGGGGATCAGAAAGCGGCGCAGGTCAAAGCTGTCATCGGCCAGCGCGCGCAGCACCAGAAGGTCCGCGCCGATCAGGCTGGCCCCGGCGCTGACGGGCAGCAGCGCGCGCAACTGCGGCAGCAGCGCCTCGGAGCGGGGCGAGACATGCACCAGCGTCGCCATCGCGCCCGCGCCGCGGGCCACGCCGGGGCGCGCCAGATGGCCGGCGATGTCGCCGTCCAGCGTCATCCGGTCGTGGTAAAGCGGCGCGCCGGCCCGCGTCACCGAGATCTGTTCGCGCAGATGGCCCGCGGTCAGCCGCTCTCCCATGGCGGCCCGGCCAAAGACCAGCGGTTCGCACAGGGTCAGTTCGGCCCCGGGCTCCAGGTCGACCTCGAGACTGCGGACCAGCGCGCAGTTGCGGTACAGCAGGGTCTCCTGCGGCAGCCAGAGCAGCCGCGCGCCGGGCGCGGCGGACAGGCGGTTACGGACCCGGCCGGTCTCGCCCGCGCGGGCGGCATAGACGCGCTCGGCGGCCTGGGTGGTCAGGCACAGCGTGCTGTCGGCCCCGGCATGGGCCTGCAGCGTGAACCTGTCGCCCCCGGTGATGCCGCCGGCGGTGTTCAGCAGCACCGCCTGCACCTGGTCCTCGACACGCGGAAACAGCACCTTGAACGAGCCGGACTGGCGCAGCCGGTCCAGCCGGTGACCGGCTTTGGACGACAGCAGCACATCGCCCCGGGCGCGGGGCTGCGCGGATGCGGCATATGTCGGCTGAACGGTGATGCTGTGCTCCCTCTTGCAGCGCAACGCTGTGGCGCGACCGCAGCATGGCACGCAGGAAAGGTCAGGCGGCGCGATCTGGCAGAGGCGTGCGCTCCCGGCGTTTTGAGTAAAAACCGGGCAGTTCTTGCGACAAGTGCACAAGATTCGGGCGGGATGCAAAGCGCCGCGCGGCGGGCCTCACCGGCGGCGGCGCAGATCGGCATTGGCCCAGAGCGCCGCGCCGATCACCAGTGCCGCGCCCAGGCCAAAGGCCGGGCCGGGCACCTCGCCAAAGACCAGCCACCCGGTGCCCACCGACAGCACCAGGCTGAGATAGCCCAGCACCGACAGCACGCCGGCCGAGCCGTGATAATGCGCGCGCAGAAAGCACAGCTGCGCCGATTGCGCGAAGGCACCGACCAGCAGCAGCGGCAGCAGGTGGCCCGTCTCCACCGGCTGCCACCGCGCCAGTGCCAGCGGGGCGGTGACCAGCGCCAGACCCGCGGTGTAGAAGGTCATCATCACCACTGCCGGGGCGTCCCGCAGGCTCCGCGTGGCAATTACCGCGCCGGACCCGGCCAGCACCACCACGACCAGCGCGGCAAGCCCCGGGCTCCAGCCCGTCGCGCCCGGCTCCACCGCGACCAGCACACCCGCCAGCGCGATGCAGGCGGCGATCCAGCGGCGGCGTCCGATCTCTTCGCGCAAGAGCAGCGCGGCCATCACCATGGTCACCAGCGGACGGGTGAACCCCACCGCCGTGAACACTGCCAGCGGCACCCGGGCAATGGCGTAGAAACTGGCCGACAGGGTGATGACCGACAAACCCACCCGGGCCAGGTGCAGGCGCATGTCGGGCAGCGCGCGAAACCGCGCGCGCCCGTGCCAGATCAGCGGCGCGATCAGCGCCAGCCCCACCAGCGCCCGCAGGAAAACGATCTGGACCGAGGGATACCCCGCGCCCAGCCATTTCACGATCGACAGCGCCCAGATGTTCAGCGACATGTCGGCGATCAGCCAGGCCCCGCCGCGGATCTGGTCGCGCGCCGGGTCGGGCGTCATTCGCGCGGTGCAATCAGGTTCGCCATCAGGCGGAACGCCCCGGGCACAAGGTGTTCCATCTGGTGATGCAGGATCAGCGCGCAATGCACGTGGCGTCCGGACCCGATATCGGCGGCCAGCAGCGCGCCGCGATGCGGCGCTTCGCCGGGATCGGCCATTTCCAGCAGCGGGACATAGGCGGAATCCCAGCTCTTGGCAAAATAGAGCCCGCGCTCCTTGACCCAGCCCTCCCAGTCGGCCGGGCCGATCCGGTTCGGGGTGCGCAAGAGCGGATGGTCGCAAAGCGGGCGCACCGCGGCGGTTTCGTCGGTGACGCGCCAGCGCAGCGAGGGCTGGCCGATTTCCAGCCGGCGCGGCGGCACGCGGTCCGGGTTCCAGTTGTCCCAGGGCCGGTGATACAGCGTCACCAGCGTGCCGCCGGCCTCGCACCAGCGGTGCAGGCGCGGGGCGGCGGCGGCCAGCCCGGCGCGGAAGCGGAAGGCAAAGATGCCGATCACCAGGCTGTCGAACCCGGCCAGCGCGCTGTCGCTGGCCAGGGTGGCGTCGTCCAGTTCGGTGACATCGGCGCCCAGAGCCCGCAGCCAGTGCGCCACCCGGTCATTGCCGGCCCCGACATAGCCGACCCGGGCCTTTGGCAGTTCCGCCTCCAGCGCGCAAAGCCGCAGCTCGGCGGGCCGGCTGCAGGCGGTGGGCGCGGTGTGCGGATGGGCGATGCGGCGCAGGCTGGCGGCCGGTGCCCCGTCCACCAGCACCCGCCCGCGGGTCAGCCCGGGGGTCAGCGCCGCGGGCGGGTGCAGGACAAGCCGTTCGGCGCTGCCCTCGGCCGTCCAGCCGTCGGGCAGGTCGAGCCGGGCCGGGGCGGACGCGGGGTGGATCGCCTGCAGCGTCACCTCGGGCGCGGCGGCGGGGCGGGCCAGGTTGATCACCTGGGCGGCGGGCGACACCTCGGCCCGGCGCGGCGGCAGGATCACCGGTGCGGCCTCGAACGGCAGGCTCAGCCCGGCCCGGACCTCGCCCAGACAGAGCGTGGCGCGCAGCGCGGGCAGGGAAGCGCGGGCCGGATCGTAGCAGTCCGGGTAGGGATCCCCCGGCACGGCGTCCGCGCCGATCTGCAGGCGTCCGTCCGCGACCTGCCAGCCGCGGGGCAGGTCGAGCTCCACCTCCAGAGCGTCCGCCGCGCCGGGATCGGAGTCGATCACCAGCGGCGTGGTGTCGCCCGGGCTGAGGAACACCGCGTCGGTGCGCACCCGCAACTCGACTCCCAGCGCATGGCGCAGGACGTGCCCCAGCTGGACCTCCTTGGCTTCCAGCCGGTGCAGGACCTCGTCGCGCAGCGCCTCGGGGCAGGCGGCCACGGCCCGCTGCACGGCGGCCAGCGCGTCCGCGGCGGCGCGGGCCACGGCGTCGAATTCGGGAAAGGCCACCTGCGCCGCCTCGATCGCCGCCTGTGCGGTGCGCAGGTCGGGCGCCATGCCATCGGCCCCGGGCAGCAGGGCCAGATCGCCCAGCCGCCGCGGCAGCCCGTCCCAGAGCGCGGTGTCCGGCCCGTCCACATGGCTTTGCGCCAGGTGCAGCGGCCAGTCGCGCCCCGGACCGGGCGGCACCCAGCGGCCCATGCCCTGGGTGCGGTGAAAGGCGCGCGATTGCTGGCCAATGCGATCCCAGCTCCAGCCGCTCATCGGGTCGCGCCCGCTGCCGTCGATCACCAGCGTCGCGGGCGGCGGCGGCAGGTCGTCGTCATAGGCCTGTCCGGCCCCGGACCAGGCGGGCAGGTAGAGCTTTCTGACCTGCCAGGGCGGCAGGTTCGACGGGAACGCCGGATCGGCGGCGGCTGCCATCACCTCGTGCGCGGCCCGGGTCATCGCGCGGTGATGGCCGTGCTGGCCCGGCACGTCGAGGAAGGTGGGGCAGAGGATGTCGGGCCGGTCGGTGCGCAGGATCTCGACAAAGCGCGCCAGCGTGCGGGCATGGCCCCAGCGCGCCAGCGTCTCTTCGCCGCTCTTGGAAAAGCCGAAATCGGTGATCGGATCGTCGGGGCTCTGGGAATGCCAGTACATCCGCATCCCCAGCACGTCGCAGGCGCGCTCCATCTCGCGGGCGCGCAGCGCGCCCAGATCGGCCCCGGATTCCGTGCCGATGTCGTTCTGCCCGCCTTCGCCGCGGGTCGAGCAGGCATACGACAGGTTCAAACCGTCGCGAAACGCCAGCGCGGCCAGCATTCCGCTGTCCTCGTCATCGGGATGCGCGCCCGATTGCATGAAGCGCAGCACCGATCCCAGCGGCCGCAGCGCCCACCACAGCGCCATCACCCGCGGCATGGCGCGGTCTTCTGCAAGGCGGGTCTGGTCGGGCGTGGGCATGGCGGGCTCCTATGGCTGCACCGTGATCTGCGGGGTAAAGGCCTGGTTCAGCACCAGCGCCGCGGCGCCCAGCGTGGCGGTCATCCGCCCCGACGCCCCGCGCATCAGGCGCGGCGAGTCGCGCCCGGCGCGATGTGCGACGGACCGGTCGGACAGCCGGATCGCCGCCAGAAGATGATCCAGCACGCTGTCGGGCATGGCCCCGCCCAGGATCACCGCTTGCGGGTCGAACAGGTTCTCGACGATGGTCACCGCTGCAGAAAGCGGCTCTGTCGCCTGGTCGAGCCAGGCCAGAAGCGCCGGGTGCCGCTGGTGGTACAGCCGGTCCAGATCGTCGACGCCGCCCGCCTCGGTTCCGGCGGCGCGCAGGGCGCGCTGTACCGACAGGCGGCTGACCGCGCGTTCGAGGTTCAGGCTGCGACCCGCTGCAGGCACCGGGATGTGCCCGATCTCGCCGGCATTGCCGAACGCGCCGGCCATCAGCCGCCCGTCCTGCACCACCCCCAGCCCAAGACCCGAGCCGAAATAGATGAACGCATAGGTGGACAGCCCCCGCGCCACACCCGAGATGCGTTCGGCAATGGCGGCGGCGTTGGCGTCGTTCTCGATCAGCACCGGCAGGCCCAGCGCCTCCGAGAACCAGATGTCGGGGGCCGCGTCCTCCCAGATCGCCAGGTCCGATCCGCTGCCGCGGATGCCGGTGGCGCCGAACGGGCCGGGCATGACGATGCCCGCGCCCAGCAGGCGGGGGCCGGGGATGCCGGTGCCGTCCAGCACCGCCCGACGCAGGTCGCGCACCGCGCGGGTCACACCCCGGCGGTCGGCCGCGGCCAGCGTGTGGCGTTCGGCGCTGACGGTCCGGCCGCACAGATCCAGCACCGCGCCGAACACCGCGTCGGGGCGGATCTCGATCCCCAGCGCAAAGCCGCCCTGCGGGTTCAGCGCGTATTGCACCGCCGGAAGCCCGCGCCCGGCGGTGCGGCGGCCCTGTTCGACGATCAGCCCGTCGGCCAGAAGATCGGCGATGATGTTCGACACCGCCTGGGTCGACAGGCCCGAGACGCGGGCGATCTCGGCCCGGCCGATCGGCCCGGCGCTGCGCACCCGTCCCAGCACCAGCTTGCGGTTGTGGCTGCGCGAGCGCCCGGCATTGGCCCCCACGGTGATATCGGAGATGGCGATCATGGTGCGGGATTAACTCAACTGTCTTGAAAGCTCAACAAGCTTGAGTTAATCCTTGGGGACAGCGGCCTGACCGCACAAGGACCGGCGCGCAGCCGGCCGCAGAAACAGGGAGACCCTCCATGGAATTTCGCAGACTGAAGGCGCTGGCACTTGCAACGGCCACCAGCGCGGCAGCGCTTGTCGGTTCGGCGGCAAACGCGGTCGAGATCGAGTACTGGCAGTACTTCTTTGACGCCCGCGTGCAGGCGATGGAGCAGCTGATCGCCAATTTCGAGGCCGCCAACCCCGACATCACCGTCAAGATGACGCATTTCCCCTATGCCGACTACCGCACCAAGGTCGCCGCGGCGATCCCGGCGGGCGAAGGCCCGGACGTGGTGCAGTTGTTCTATGGCTGGCTGAACGATTATGTCGCCGCCGATCTGATCCAGCCGCTGCCCGCAGACGCCTTCCCGGCGGCCGAGATCGACGCCAGCTTCTTCCCCATGGTGCAGGCGATGAAGGAGGGCGACCAGTACTGGGCGCTGCCCACCGCCGTGCGCAGCCTGGCACTGTTCTACAACGAACGCCTGCTGGACGCCGCCGGCATCACGCCGCCCGAGACGCTGGACGAGATGATCGCCGCTGCCAAGGCGATGACGGAACTCGACAGCGCGGGCAACGTCACGCAGGTGGGGCTGACCGCGGGCATGACCGCGCAGGATCACCACTGGTGGCGCGAGGTGCTGGTGCGTCAGATGGGCGGCACGCCCTATGTCGACGACTACAAGACGGTGAACTACAATTCCGACGCCGGGATCGAGGCGCTGGAATTCTATGTCGGCCTGACGGAAGGCGAGCCTCCGGCCTCGTCCTTCGGCTTCATGGATGAACCGCAGGCCGCGTTCAAGGCGGGCCGCGCGGGCATGCATATCGACGGCTCTTTCCGCATCGGCTCGCTCAACAACACGCGCGGCCTGAAATGGGGCGTGACCGAGCTGCCGGCCAATGCCGACGGCGTGCGGTCGAACTATTCGTCCTATTGGGTGAACGCGATCACCACCAAGGCCGAAGGCGAAAAGTACGACGCCGCCGTCAAGTTCATGCAATACGTCACCTCGGACGAGGCGATGCAGATCTGGCTGGACGTCGTGGGCGAACTGCCCGCCAAGCCTTCGGTCGGCCTGACCGAAGCGAACGCCAACGACCCGGTCTTCGGTGCCTTCATCCGCGGCCTGGCCTATGCCAACACCACCAAGTTCGCCAATGAAAGCGGCCAGCGTCAGCTGATGGTGGAGATGGTGGAGCGCATGACCCTGCAGGGCATGAGCGCTGCCGACAGCATCGCCATCGCCGCCGAGGCCGAGCAGAAGCTGCTCGACGAATACTACGCCGACTGACGCGTGACAGCCCGCGCGCCCGGGCAACCGGCGCGCGGGCCCCCAGCCGGAGGCGGGCCGCATGTATCGAAATCTCACGATCCGCCAGAAGCAGATCGTCTGGGCCTGGGCATTCCTGGCGCTGCCGGTCCTGTTTTACTGCGTGATCCGCTTCTACCCCACCGGCAACGCCATCGTGATCTCGTTCCAGGACTGGAACCTGCTGGGCGATCGCACCTGGGCCGGGCTGGAAAACTATCGCAAGCTCGCCGCCGACCCGGTGTTCTGGCAGGTGTTCCGCAACACCTTTGTCTACCTGCTGCTGGGCACGCCCGTCAGCCTCGTGATTTCCTTCGTGATCGCCTACCATCTCGACAAGACCCGGTTCATGCACGGGTTCCTGCGGATGCTCTACTTTCTGCCCTTCATGACCTCGGCCGTGGCCATGGCCTGGGTCTGGCGCTGGTTCTACCAGCCGGTGCCCATCGGGCTGTTCAACAACGCGCTGGCCTCGGTGGGGGTGCCGCAATTTCCCTTCCTGCGCTCCACCACCTGGGCGCTGCCCTCGATCCTGGCACCCGCCGTCTGGGCCGGGCTGGGCTTTCAGATCATCATCTTCATGGCCGGGCTGCGCGCCATTCCGCGCAGCTATTACGAGGCCGCGCGCATCGACGGCGTGTCGACCTGGACGGTGCTGTGGGAGATCACGCTGCCATTGCTCAAGCCCACCATCGTCTTTATCGTCGTCTTCTCGTCCATCGGGTTCCTGCGCATCTTCGATCATGTGTTCAACATGACCAGCCAGAACCCGGGCGGGCCGCTGAATTCCACCAAGCCGCTGGTGCTGATGATCTACCAGACCGCCTTCAGCTCGTTCGACATGGGCTATGCCGCGGCACAGACGGTGGTGCTGTTCCTGGTGCTGCTGGTGGTCAGCCTGCTGCAGCTGCGCATCCTGAGGGACCGCTGAGATGGCCGCCACCGACGAGATCCGCGCCACATCCGACAGCCTGCTGACAACGGAGGGGCCGCGCAGGCCCGCCAATGCCGGACAGCTGACGCGCTGGACGCTGCTGTTCCTGGGCGGCGTGCTGATGGTGATGCCCATCGCCTACATGATCTCGACCTCGCTCAAATGGCCGCACGAGGTCTACAACCTCAAGCTCATCCCCGAAGAACCGACGATCGAGAACTACACCTATGTGCTGGAAGACGGGCGGTTCTACTGGTGGTTCGTCAACTCGCTGATCATCGCCACGATCACCACGCTGTCGAACGTCTTCTTCGACAGTCTTGTCGGCTATACCCTGTGCAAGTTCCGCTTTCCCGGGCGCTACATCGTCTTCATCGCGATCCTGTCGACGCTGATGATCCCGACCGAGATGCTGGTGATCCCGTGGTATCTGATGAGCCAGCAGTTCGGCTGGCTCGACACCTATTGGGGCATCATGTTCCCCGGGCTGATGACCGCCTTCGGCACCTTCCTGATGAAGCAGTTCTTTGAAACCGTGCCGGACGATTTCATCGAGGCGGCGCGCATCGACGGGCTGAACGAGCTGCAGATCTGGTGGACGGTGGCCATGCCCCTGGTGCGCCCGGCGCTGGCGGCGCTGGCGATCTTTGTCTTCCTCGGCAACTGGACCGCCTTCATCTGGCCGTTGATCGTGACCAACTCGGTCGAGATGTACACGCTGCCGGTGGGCCTGTCCTCGTTCGGGGACGAGGCAGACGTGGCCTGGGAACTGATCATGACCGGGGCCGCGATCTCGACCCTGCCGACACTGGTCGTGTTCCTGATCTTCCAGCGCTTCATCATCCGCGGTGTGGTGATGGCCGGGCTGAAGGGCTGAGGCGATGGACTGGATCGCCAGCCTGCTTGCCTCGCTGATCCTCGCCTTCGCCACGGCCTATCTGACGACGCGGCACCGGATCGCGCAGCTGCGCGAGGAGATGAAGCTGGACTATTCCGTCGAGGCGGCGCTGCGCCACCTGCTGACCAATCCCGCCTATGCAAAGCGCAGCCTGAAGAAGATCAAGTACCACGTGCGCGGCTTTGCCTCGGATGACGACTTGCGCATGGCGCTGTTGCGCGCGGGGGCGGTGGCCTTTGGCGGCGAGGGCGAGAACGAGATGTGGGGGCTGTTGTCCCGCAACGAGGGTGACGTCAAGTGAACGGGATCGCGGTCTCGGCGCTGGACCACGTGCATCTCTACGTGGCCGATCCGGAGGCGGCGGCGGGCTGGTATGGCCGGGTGCTGGGCCTGCAGGTGATGGCGCAATCGGCCTCGCTGGCGGAACGCGGGCTGGACGCCCGCTACATGGCCACCGCACGCGGTCACTATTGCGCGACGCTGTTCCGCGGCGCACCGCCTTCGGATGGGGATCACACCGCCGCCTTCCGCGTGCCCGGCCGGGTCTTTCGCCAGTTCGGCGCGGCTCTGCCGCATCCCGACATCGCGGCCCGTGGCGGCACCGGCCTGCTGCAGACCGGCGACGCGCAGGACCACAGGCTGGCCTTTTCCTACTATTTCGCCGACCCCGACGGCAATCATCTGGAACTGGCAACCTACGATCACGCGCCGGTCCGGACCTGGCTGGCAGAGCAGGACATGCGGGCATGACCGATCAGAGCACCTTTCCCGATCCCACCTACCGCGACACCGTGCTTGCGCCGCTGTTCGAGGGGGTCAAGACGCATTACGCCGCGCATATGGGGGCCATCAACCGCGCGCATCTGGTGATGCTGGCCGAAACCGGCATCCTGCCGCGCGCCGAGGCGGGGCAGATCGCCCGCGCGCTGGCCGCCATCGAGGCCGAGACCGACATCGCGGCGCTGCGCTACACGGGCGAGCACGAGGACTATTTCTTTCTGGTCGAGGCCGAACTGCGCGCCCGCCTGGGCGATCTGGGCGGGGCGCTGCACACCGCCCGGTCGCGCAACGACATGGATCACACCCTGTTCAAGCTGGCCCTGCGGGCGCGCGCGGCGGGTCTGATGGCGCAGCTGCAGATCCTGACCGAACGGCTGATCGACAAGGCCGCGGCCGAACGCGACACGCTTGTCGTTGCCTATACCCATGGCCAGCCCGCCCAGCCTACCACCTTCGGGCATTACCTGGCTGCGGTGATCGAGGTGCTGCAGCGCGACACTGCCCGGCTTCAGGCGGCGCAGGATGGGCTGGAGCACTGCCCGATGGGGGCGGCGGCAATCACCACGTCGGGTTTTGCCATCGACCGCGCCCGCGTGGCGACGCTGCTGGGGTTCGAGGCGCCGCTGCTGAACGCCTATGGCTGCATCGCTTCGGTGGATTACGTGACCGGCCTGTATTCGGCGATCAAGCTGGTTTTCCTGCATCTTGGCCGGGTGATCCAGGATCTGCAATTCTGGTCGGCCTTCGAGGTCGGACAGCTTTACGTGCCCAACAGCCTGGTGCAGATCTCGTCGATCATGCCGCAGAAACGCAACCCGGTGCCCATCGAGCACATGCGCCACCTGGCCAGCGTCACCGCCGGGCGCTGCGACGTCATCGTCAACACCATGCACAACACCCCCTTCACCGACATGAACGACAGCGAGGGCGAGGTGCAGCAGGCGGGCTATGCCGCCTTTGAAAGCGGCGGGCGGGTGCTGGAGCTGCTGGCGGCGATGCTGCCGGTCTGCACGATCCGCGCCGACCGGGTGCGCCGGACCATGGACGCCGCCTGCGTCACCATCACCGAACTGGCCGACACGCTGGTGCGCGACGAGGGGCTGAGCTTTCGCCAGGCGCACGAGATCGCCGCGGCCACCGCGCGCGCCGTCATCGCCGCGGAAAAGCCGCTGGCGGCGGGCCACGCGGCCTTTGCCGCGGCCTTTGCCGCCGCCACAGGCCGCGACCCCGCGCTTTCCGAGACGGGTTTTGCCACAGCCGTGGCCCCGGAAACGTTCGTTGCCCGCCGCGACCGTCCCGGCGGGCCCGCCCCGGCCGCGCTGGACGCCGCCCTGGCAGGCTATCGCGACACGCTGGCCGCATCCCGCGCCGTCAGTGCCGCCCGCGCCGAACGCCACGCCGCCGCGGCCCGCGCGCTCGACACCGTATTTGCCTCGCTTCTGGAGACCTGACCCTTGGCCGATCTGATCCTCCGCGACCTCGTCAAGACCTTCGACAAGACCGAGGTCCTGCACGGCATCAACCTCGACGTGCGCGACGGCGAGTTTGTCGTCTTCGTCGGGCCTTCGGGCTGCGGCAAGTCCACCACGCTGCGGCTGATCGCCGGGCTGGAAGAGGTCAGTTCGGGCAGTATCGAGATCGCGGGCCGCGTGGTGAACAATCTCGAACCCAAGGAACGCGACATCGCCATGGTGTTCCAGAACTACGCCATCTACCCGCACATGACGGTGCGCCGGAACATCGGCTTTGGCCTGCGCAGCTCGCGCGCGCCAAAGGCCGAGAAGGAACGGCGCATCGAAGAGGTTGCGGCGCTGCTCGGCATGACCGACCTGCTCAACCGCAAGCCTGCCCAGCTGTCCGGCGGGCAGCGTCAGCGCGTGGCCATCGGGCGCGCCATGGTGCGTGACCCGGCGGTGTTCCTGTTCGACGAGCCGCTGTCCAACCTCGACGCGCAGCTGCGCACGCAGATGCGGCTGGAGATCAAGAAACTGCACCAGCGCGTCGGCTCCACCATCGTCTTTGTCACCCATGACCAGGTCGAGGCGATGACCATGGCCGACCGGATCGTGATCATGAAGGACGGCCACATCATGCAGGTGGGCACGCCGTCCGAGGTCTATCACAAGCCCGCCAACACCTTTGTGGCCCAGTTCATCGGCGCGCCGTCGATGAACATGATCGGGGGCGAGACCGCGGAAGGCGGCATCCGGCTGGACACCGGCGGCATGCTGAGCCTGCCGCAGCCCTTGCCGCCGGGGCGCAAGGTCACGCTGGGCCTGCGGCCCGAAGACCTGATGCCGGACCACGCCCAGCCGCTGATCGAAGGCCCGGTGGCGGTGCGCGAACCGCTGGGGCACGAAACGCTGATCTATGTCAGCACCCCGTCGGGCGAGATCATCGCCAAGGCCGATGGCCGTGTCCCGCCCGAAGTGGGCGAGACGGTGCAGCTGGGCGCGCTGCCCGAGAACGTGCATGTCTTCGACGCCGCCACCGGCGAGGCGCTTGGATGACAGGCAGGGGCGCGGCACCGCGGATCCTGTGCGTGGGGCGGGTCTATTGCGACCTGATCTTTACCGACGTGCCGCGCCTGCCCAGCTTCGGCACCGAGGTCTATGCCGGCGGGCTGGGCCTGCATGCCGGCGGCGGGGCCTACATCACCGCGGCCTATCTGGCGCAGCTGGGCCTGAAGGCCGCTTTGGCCTGTCACCTGCCCGGCGCGCCCTTTGGCGCAACGGTGCGGGCGGAACTGGACGCCGCCGGGCTGGACCTTGGCCTTTGCCGCGATCCCGGGCCGGAGACGGATCCGCAGATCACCGTCGCCATCGCAGGGGCGGACGACCGGGCCTTCCTGACCCGCCGGGCAGGCCCCGCCGCCCCGCCGCTGACGGCGCAGGATCTGCGCGCCGCCGCCATCGGCCATGTGCATGTGGGCGAACTGGCAACCTTGCTGGACAGCCCCGGCCTGATCGCCGCGACACGAGAGGCGGGGGCCACGATCTCGGTCGATTGCGGCTGGGATGACGGGATGGACCTGGCCCCGGTGCCCGACCTGCTGGCAAGGGTGGACGTGTTCCTGCCCAACGCCGCCGAGGCGGCGCATCTGGCCGCACAGGCCCCGGGCCGGTGCGCCGCGCCGCTGACCGTGGTCAAGATGGGGGCGGACGGCGCGCAGGCCATCCGCGGCGCAGAGGTGACCGCAGACCCCGCCCTGCCGGTGCAGGTTGTCGACACCACGGGTGCCGGCGACGCGTTCAATGCCGGGTTCCTGGCGGCCTGGCTGGCGGGCGAACCGCTGCGCGCCTGCCTTGCCGCGGGCAACCGGCTGGGGGCGCAGGCGGTCTCGGGGCGCGGCGGCGTGCAGCTTGCCGGTGGTGCCTGCCCGTCCTGAGAGCGGTCGCGGGGCCGGTCAGGCACCGGGCAGGGCAGGGCGGACGGAGCGCAGGTCGGGCGCGATGCGGATCATCTCGTCCAGTGCCGGGCCGGGGGCCAGGCGCAGCCCGTGCGACTGGCCGATCAGCGCGGCAGGGACGCTTGTGGCGGCGGCCAGCGCCTCGGCCAGCCCGATCCCGACTTCCTCGACCAGCACGCGCAGCGCCGTGGTCAGGTCCAGATCGGCCCCGGCCAGGGTGCCGTCCGCCAGGGTCAGCCGCCCGTCCCGCCGGGTAATGCGCCGCCCGCCCAGCAGAAACTCCTGCCGGTCGCTGCCCGCCACGGCCATGGCATCGCTGACCAGAAACAGCTGTCCCGGGCCGGATTTTGCCGCCCAGGCGGCGCGCAGGGTGGCGGGGTGCACATGGATGCCGTCGGCAATCAGCCCGGCGGACAGCGCGCCCTGGTCCAGCACCGCCCCCACCAGCCCCGGCGCACGGTTGCCCAGCTGGCTCATGGCGTTGAACAGATGTGTGGCGCAGCGCGCCCCCGCCGCGACATGGCGCAGGCAGGTGTGGTAATCGGCATCGGTGTGACCCAGCGAGACCAGCACCCCGGCCCCGGCCAGCGCGGCGACCTGCGCTTCGGAGACGCTTTCGGGCGCCACCGTCACCTTCAGCACCGGCAGCGCGCGCGCGGCCGCCAGCAGCGCCTGCAGATCGTCCGCCTGCATCGGTCGGATCAGCGCGGCGTCATGCGCACCCTTGCGCGCCACCGACAGGTGCGGCCCTTCCAGGTGAAGCCCTGCGATGCCGGGCACGCCCTGCGCCACCGCCTCGATGGCGGCGGCAATGGCGGCGCGGGTGGTTTCGGGCGTGTCGGTGATCAGCGTGGGCAGCAGCGCGGCCACCCCCAGGGCGCGGTGCGCCCGGGCAATGCGCGCCAGTGTGGCGCAGTCGGGCGCGTCGTTGAACATCACGCCGTCGCCGCCATTGACCTGCAGATCGACATATCCCGGGCTGAGGATGTCGCCCTCCAGATCGACGATCTGTCCGTCCCGCGCCTCTCCCATCCCGGGCAGCAGCGCTGCAAACCGGCCGTTTTCGAACCGTGCGGCAGCACCGCCCTGCAGGTGGGTGCCGTCAAAGATCGGTCCGTTGACAAAGGTCACCGTGTCGCGGGTCATAGCGTCTGTGTCACCTTGTTGAGATGCCGCGGCCGGTCCGGATCGATCCCGCGCGCGCGCGCCACCGCCTCGACCATCCCGTAGAACGACACGATGACAGCCACCGGATCGGTCAGCCAGTGATCGGTGCGCACATGCGGCAGGCAGGTGGCGCGGGCCACCAGCGGGGTCGTGGCAAACACCTCGGCCCCCTTGGCGGCCAACGCATCGGCGGTGTCGGCCAGGCTTTGTTCGGCGGCATCGCCCGCTCCGAAGGCGATCACCGGAAAGCCGCGCTCGACAATCGAGACCGGTCCGTGATGGACCTCGGCCGAGGAATAGCTTTCGGCATGGATCAGGCAGGTTTCCTTGAACTTCAGCGCCGCCTCGTTCGAGATCGCCCAGGACGGCCCGCGGCCCAGCGTGAACAGCGAGCGCGCACCCACCGCAGCACCCGCGGCAGACCAGTCGCAGGCGGTGGCGGCCTCGAGGTGCCGCGGCAGCTTGCGCAGCGCCGCCAAAAGGGCGTCATCGCCCGCCAGGTCCGCCACCAGCCACAGCCCGGCCACCAGCGAGGTGACAAAGGTCTTGGTCGCCGCCACGCTGCGCTCGGGCCCGGCATGGATCGCCAGCACGGCGTCGGCCACACCGGCCAGGCGCGATGCGGGATCGTTGGTGATGGCCACGGTCAGCGCACCGGAGGCCGACAGCGATTGCGTCATCTGCACGATGTCCGGGCTTTGGCCCGATTGCGAAACCGACAGGCACAGCGCGCCGTCGGCCATCAGATCGGTGCCGTAGATCGATTTCACCGATGGCCCGACCGAGGCCATGGGCCGCCGCAACAGCAATTCGCTGGCATATTTCAGGAAGGTGCAGGCGTGATCCGACGACCCGCGCGCCACCGAAAGCAGGTAGCGCGGCTCGGCAGCCCGGGCCAGCCGGGCCGCCTCGGCAATCTGCCCCGCGCCTTCGCTCAGCAAACGGTCGACGGCCTGCGGGATCTCGCAGATCTCGCGGCGCATCTGGGTGGTGTCTGGCGGCATGTCCGGGCCCCTTTCTGTCACAGGCGCAGTTCGGCGACAAAATCATACGCATCGCCGCGGTAAAGCGACCGGGTCAGTTCCACGACCCGTCCGCTGGCAAGGTATGACACGCGTTCGATGTTCAGCCCCGCCGCGCCTTCGGCAACGCGCAGAAGGCCGGCCTCGTGGGCGTCGAGATTGACGGCGGCGATCTTCTGCACCGCGCGCATGGGGCGGTGGCCCAGCCGGTCCAGCACGGCATAAAGCGACGTGCTGACCTCGATCGGGTTGGGCAGGATGTCCAGCGGCAGCGCCGCGCGCTCCAGCGCCATCGGCCGCCCGCCGGCTTCGCGCAGGCGGTGGATGCGGGCCACCTGCTCGCCCGGCTGCAGCCCCAGGGCGCGGACCTCGTCCGCCGAGGGCATGAAGATGCCGCGCTCCAGCCAGGTCGAGGTGGTGTCGAAGCCGCGCTGCCGCATGTCTTCGGTGAACGAGGTCAGGTGTGACAGCGATTGTTCGACCCGCGGCACCGGTTCGCGGATGAACGAGCCCGAGCCCTGACGCTGCTCGACCAGCCCTTCGCGCACCAGTTCCTGGATCGCCTTGCGCACCGTGACGCGCGACAGGTCGGTGATCTCGGCGATTTCGCGTTCCGGCGGCAGCGAGGAATTCGGCGGCAGGATGCCGCGCTCGATCCCGTCCTGCAGGCGTCGGCGCAGTTGCACGTAGCGGGGTCCGGTGTCCTGGCCCAGCCAGGCCTCGGGGCGCAGGAACTCAGCCGCGGTCATGGTTTGTCTCCGCAGCCTCGGCGCGCGCCAGCGCCAGCGCCCCGCACAGCGGTTCGGCCTCGGCCGGGGCGATGTAGGGGCGCATGTCCCCCGGCAGCCAGCCGGCATAGTGCGGACCGATGCCGCCGGTCAGGCACAGGGTCAGGCCGGGGCGCCAGCCAAGATCGGACAGCCCGCGGGCGATGTATGCCGCGCCTTCGCGCATCACGCGGCAGGCGATGGCATCCCCCGCCGCAGCAGCTGCGGTGACTTCGGGGGCAAGCGCGCCAAGGGTCTCGGGCCGGGCCGTGGCGGCAAAGCGCACGATCCCCGGCGCGCCGCCGAACCGGGCCAGCAGTGTCTCGGACAGCGGTGACGGTGCAAGGCGGTCGTCGACCCGGTCCAGCGTCAGCGTCAGCGCGCGCCGTCCGGCCCATTGCGCCGAGGCCTCGTCGCCCAGCACCGATCCCCAGCCCCCGGCGAACCGCATTTGCCCGCCGATGCGTGCGGCCAGAAAGGACCCGGTGCCGCAATGTGCGATCACGCCGTGACGTTCGCCCAGGGCCCCCGCCAGGGCGGCGGGGCGATCATCCTCGATCCGGACGCGGGCAAAGGGCAGGGCGGCGCGCAGCCGCGCCGCGATCTCCGGCCCGGTGACCCCGGCCAGCCCGACAAAGGCCGGCAGCGCCGCCAGCCTGTCCCGGCTTTGCCCGGTCCGGGCGCAAAGCTGCGTCAACCCGGTTTCGATCTCGGCCAATGCGCCGTCGAAATCGGTCGAGACATTGGCCGGACCGGTTTCCACCACCGTCACCGCGCCGCCCTGTTTCAAAGCGATCCGGCAACGCGTGCCGCCGCCGTCGATGGCCAGGACAGGGGGGTCGGGTGAGTCGGTCATGTGAATACCTTTATAATACCTGTGGGCTGTCGGAAAGACCCAAACAACGCCAATGCCGCGCCAAACCGATCATTTCCTGCGGGGAAAGCCTTGCTCCAGGGTGTCGGAACAAAATGGTAGACTAATGGTATCAAAAAGGTATTCTGACGGAAATCCGGGGGGAATCACGTGTCCGACATCGCGACGGAACAGCTGCATCACGACGCCGAAGGGATCGACACCCGGCCGCGGGCCGAGGCTGCGGCGCTTCTGGCCGAGGCGCAGGTTGCCGCGGCCATGGTGGTGCGCGGGGCGGCGGATGCCCTGGCCGCCGCCGCGTTGGCCATGGCGGACACGCTGCGCCGGGGCGGCACGCTGCATTACGCGGCCGCCGGGTCGTCGGGGCTGATGGCCGCGGCGGATGCGCAGGAACTGGGCGGCACCTTCTCGATCCCGCCGGGGCAGTTGCGCATCTACATGGCCGGGGGTCTGCCCACGGGTGTGGAGATGCCCGGTGCCACCGAAGACGAGACCGCGGGGCTGGCGCAGGCACTGGCGGGGGTGTCGCTGCGGGACACGCTGATCGCCGTCTCGGCCAGCGGCAGCACGCCCTATACGCTGGAAGCAGCGCGGCTGGCGCGGGCGCAGGGGGCGGCGCTGATCGGCATCGCCAACAACGCGCCCTCGCCGCTTTTGACCATCGCCAGCCATCCCGTTGCCCTGCCGACCCCGCCCGAGCTGATCTCGGGCTCGACCCGGATGGGGGCGGGCACGGCACAGAAGATCGCGTTGAACGTCCTGTCGAGCCTGATGGCGATGGAACTGGGCCATGTGCATGACGGCATGATGGTCAACCTGTACGCCGACAATGCCAAGCTGCGCGCGCGCGCCCGGCGCATCGTGGCGCGTGTGGCCGGGGTGGACGAAGACACCGCCGCGCGGGCGCTGCAGGTCACGGGCGGCACGGTCAAGCCGGCGGTGCTGGTGGCCGCGCGGGGCCTTGACCCGGACGAGGCCGCGGCACGGCTGGACCGCGCAGGCGGGCGGCTGCGCGCGGCGCTGACATGACGATCAAGACCAATCCAAACGGGAGGACCAAATGACAACGAAAACCCTGAAACTCGCTCTGCTGGGCACGGCGCTGGCGGCCGGTGCCGTGCAGGCGCAGGACGTCACGCTGACCATCGAAAGCTGGCGCAACGACGATCTGACCCTCTGGCAGGACCAGATCATTCCCGCCTTCGAGGCCGAGCATCCCGGCATCAAGGTCAGCTTCACCCCCTCGGCGCCCACCGAATACAACGCCGCGCTGAACTCCAAGCTCGAAGCCGGTTCGGCCGGCGACCTGATCACCTGCCGCCCCTTCGACGCGTCGCTGGCGCTCTACGAGGCCGGGCACCTCGCCGATCTGAGCGACATGGAGGCAATGGGCAATTTCTCGGACGTGGCGAAATCCGCCTGGCAGACGGATGACGGCGCGGCGACCTTCTGCGTGCCCATGGCCTCGGTGATCCATGGCTTCATCTACAACAAGGACGCCTTTGCCGAACTGGGTCTGGACGTGCCGCAGACCGAGGACGACTTCTTTGCCGTGCTCGACGCGATCAAGGAAGACGGTCTTTACATCCCGCTGGCCATGGGCACCAACGACCAGTGGGAAGCGGCCACCATGGGCTATAACAATATCGGCCCGAACTACTGGAAGGGCGAAGAAGGCCGCCGCGCGCTGATCGCGGGCGAACAGAAGCTGACCGATGCACAATGGGTGGCACCCTATGCCACGCTGGCGCGCTGGGCCGACTACATGGGCCTGGGCTACGAGGCGCAGACCTATCCCGACAGCCAGAATCTGTTCACCCTGGGCCGTGCCGCGATCTATCCGGCGGGCAGCTGGGAAATCTCGGGTTTCAACGCGCTGGCCGAATTCGAGATGGGCGCCTTCAAGCCGCCGGTGCAGGCGGCGGGCGACACCTGCTACATCTCGGACCACACCGATATCGGCATCGGCATGAACGCGGCCACCGCGCACCCCGAAGCGGCAAAGGCGTTCCTGGCCTGGGTCGGCTCGCCGGAATTCGCCACGATCTTTGGCAACGCGCTGCCGGGCTTCTTCCCGCTGTCCAACACGCCGGTAGAGCTTGACGATCCGCTGGCCAAGGAGTTCGCAAGCTGGCGGGGCGAATGCGAATCCACCATTCGCTCGACCTATCAGATCCTGTCGCGCGGCACGCCCAACCTGGAAAACGAGACCTGGGGCGCCTCGGTGGCGGCGATCAAGGGCACGGCCACGCCGGAAGAGCTGGGCGCGCGTCTGCAGGACGGCCTGGCCAGCTGGTACGCACCGCACCAGTAATCCACGTTCCCGGGCGGCCGCGCTGCCGCCGCCCGGACATCCCCGGAGAACGCCCATGCAGATCCGAAGAGTCCGCTGGCACATCGTGGTGTTCCTGGCACCCGCGGTGCTGGTCTATACCACGGTAATGATCTTTCCGCTGTTCAACACGCTGCGTCTGGCGCTGTACAGCCGGATCGAACAGGAACGGGTCTTTGTCGGGCTCGACAATTTCCGCCGGCTGTTCCTTGATCCGGTCTGGGCCGACCAGTTCTGGAACGCGCTGGGCAACAATTTCTGGTTCTTCCTCATCCACATGGTCGTGCAGAATCCCATCGGCATCGCGCTTGCCGCGCTGCTGAGCCATCCGCGTCTGCGCTTTGCCGCGCTGTACCGCTCGGCGATCTTCATCCCCACGATCCTCAGCTTCGTGATCGTGGGCTTTGCATGGAAGCTGATCCTGTCGCCGATCTGGGGCATCGCGCCGTCGATGCTGGACGCGGTGGGGCTGCGCGCGCTGTTCGCCCCCTGGCTGGGCAAGGAGGAATACGCGCTGACCACGCTGGCGCTGATCTCGGTCTGGCAGTTCGTCGGCATCCCGATGATGCTGATCTATGCCGCGTTGCTGTCGATCCCCGAGGAAATCCTCGAAGCGGGCGAGGTGGACGGCATCACCGGGCTTGCGGCGTTCTGGAAGATCAAGCTGCCCTTGATCCTGCCCTCGATCGGGATCATCTCGATCCTGACCTTCGTGGGCAATTTCAACGCCTTCGACCTGATCTATGCGGCGCAAGGCGCGCTGGCCGGGCCCGATTTCTCGACCGACATCCTGGGCACGTTCATGTACCGCACCTTCTTCGGCTTCCAGCTGCAGCTGGGCGATCCGCACATGGGATCGGCCATCGCGGGGGCGATGTTCGCCATCATCCTGGTGGGCGTGTGCTTCTACCTCTTCGGGATCCAGACCCGCATGCGGAGGTACCAGCTGTGAGCCGCGCCCGCGCCAACCCGGTGAACGCCGCCGCCATGCATGGTGCGCTGATCCTTTACACGCTGATTGCGCTGTTTCCGGTCTTCGTGATCCTGATCAACAGCTTCAAGACCCGCAGGGCGATCTTTCGCGAGCCGCTGGCGCTGCCCGATGCCGACAGCTTTTCGCTGATCGGCTACCAGACGGTGCTGAAGCAGGGCGATTTCTTTCTGTACTTCCAGAACTCGATGATCGTCACCGTGGGATCGCTGGGCCTGATCCTGCTGTTCGGGGCGATGGCGGCCTTTGCGCTGTCGGAATACCGTTTTCGCGGCAACATGCTGATGGGGCTGTACCTGGCGCTGGGGATCATGATCCCGATCCGCATCGGCACGGTGGCCATCCTCGACATGATGGTGGCCACCGGGCTGGTCAACACGCTCTGGGCGCTGATCCTGGTCTATACCGCGCAGGGACTGCCGCTGGCCGTGTTCATCCTGTCGGAATTCATGCGCCAGGTCTCGGACGATCTCAAGAACGCGGCGCGGGTCGACGGGCTGAGCGAATACACGATCTTCTTTCGCCTGGTGCTGCCGCTGGTGCGGCCCGCCCTGGCCACGGTGGCGGTGTTCAACATGATCCCGATCTGGAATGACCTGTGGTTCCCGCTGATCCTCGCCCCCTCCGAGGCCACCAAGACGCTGACCCTGGGCAGCCAGGTCTTTATCGGGCAGTTCGTCACCGACTGGAACGCGGTGCTGTCGGCGCTGTCCATGGCGATCCTGCCGGTGCTTGTGCTATACGTCATCTTCTCGCGGCAACTGATCCGCGGTCTCACGTCGGGAGCTGTCAAATGACCCGTGTTCTGATTGCCGGTCTGGGCAATATGGGGCGCAGCCACGCGCTGGCCCATCACCACCACCCCGAGGCCGAGATCGTGGGCCTGGTCAACCGCTCGCCGGTGGACCTGCCGCCAGAGCTGCAGGCCTATCCGCGCTTTGCCAGCTTTGACGAGGGGATGGCCACACGGCCCGACCTTGTGGTCCTTGCCACCTATTCCGACAGTCATGCCGATTACGCCTGCGCGGCGATGCAGGCGGGGGCGCATGTGTTTGTCGAAAAGCCGCTGGCCACCACCGTGCAGGACGCCCGCCGCGTCGTCGAGACGGCCCGGGGCACCGGGCGCAAGCTGGTGGTGGGTTACATCCTGCGCCATCACCCGTCCTGGCAGCGCCTGATCGCCGAGGCGCGTGGACTGGGCGGGCCCTACGTGTTCCGGCTGAACCTCAACCAGCAATCCACAGGTGCCGAATGGGACACCCACAAGGCGCTGATGCAGACCACTTCGCCCATCGTGGATTGCGGGGTGCATTATGTCGACGTGATGTGCCAGATCACCGATGCCGCCCCGCTGCGGGTGCACGGCATGGGCCTGCGGCTGAGCGACGAGATCGCGCCCGACATGTACAATTACGGCCAGTTCCAGGTGATCTTTGCCGATGGCTCGGTCGGCTGGTACGAGGCCGGGTGGGGGCCGATGATGTCCGAGACGGCGTTTTTCGTCAAGGATGTGGTCAGCCCCGGCGGCGCGGTCTCGATCGCCGGGGGCAATACCGGCGCGTCGGCGGATATCGACGGGCACACCAGCGTGGGCGGTCTTCTGGTGCACCGCCTGGACGGTGACGAACACATCGCGCTGCCGGACGAACCCGGGCACCAGGCGCTGTGCGATGCCGAACAGGCCTATGTGCTGCGCGCCATCGCCGAGGATATCGACCTGACCCGCCACATGAACGACGCCGTGCAGTCGCTGGCCATCTGCCTTGCGGCGGATGAAAGCATCCGCACCGGCGGGGTGGTTTCGCTGGAGGCACCGACATGACCGCACTGACCCTGAGCAACGTGAACAAGTCCTTTGGCAAGGTGCATGTGCTGAAGGACATCGACATCACGGTGGAGGATGGCGAATTCGTCGTGTTTGTCGGGCCGTCCGGCTGCGGCAAGTCCACGCTGCTGCGGGTGATCGCGGGGCTGGAGGATGCCAGTTCCGGCGACATCCGCATCGGCGGCGAACCGGTGAACATGACCCCGCCGTCGAAACGCGGCATCGCCATGGTGTTCCAGAGCTACGCGCTTTACCCGCATCTCGACGTCCGCGGGAACATGTCGCTGGCGCTGCGCCAGGAAGGCCGCAGCAAGGCGGTGATCGCCGAGCGCGTGGCCGAGGCCAGCCGGATGCTGAACCTCGATCCCTACCTTGACCGCTACCCGTCGGAACTGTCCGGCGGCCAGCGCCAGCGCGTCGCCATCGGCCGCGCCATCGTGCGCGAGCCGCGGCTGTTCCTGTTCGACGAACCGCTGTCGAATCTCGACGCAGCGCTGCGGATGAATACACGGCTGGAGATCGCCAACCTGCACCGCGCGCTGGGCGCCTCGATGATCTACGTCACCCATGACCAGACCGAGGCGATGACGCTGGCCGACAAGATCGTCGTCCTGCGCGACGGCCAGGTCGAGCAGATCGGCGCGCCGATGGAGCTTTACAACAACCCGGCCAACCGCTTTGTCGCCGGGTTCCTTGGCGCGCCCGCGATGAACTTCTTTCCCGCCGGGCTGGTGCAGCCGGGCGATGGGCGCGAGATGGGGGTGCGGCCCGAAGACCTGTACCTGTCGGCCGACGGTCCGCTGGAGGCCGATGTGTGCCATGTCGAACGGCTGGGCGGCGACACCAACGTCATCGTGCAGGTGGCCGGGCACCAGATCACCGCAAGGCTGTTTGGCCAGCACGACATTGCTGCGGGGGCGGCGGTGCGGCTGGGCTTCGATCCGGCGCGGGCCTATCATTTCGATGCAAGCGGCGCGCGGCTTGCGCCTTGACAGTTTCTGACGGGGTCAGATCACGCGCCGGTCGGCGGCCTGGGTGCTGAGGCGGGCCTTGTCCAGGCCGTCGCACTGCGCCAGATCGGCCACCAGCAGCGTTTCGCCCCGCCCGGCCAAGGCCAGCGCCACCCCGTCAGGCCCGGCGATCAGCGAGCGGCCGCCATAGTCCAGCCCGGCCTCGTGCCCGCAAAGATTGGCATAGGCGATGATCATCCGCGCCTCGGCGGCGCGGGCAGGCACCAGAAAATCCGGCACGGCGTCAAAGCCTGCGGGATTGGCGGTGGGCACCAGCAGCACTTCGACGCCCAGATCCGCCAGAGCGGAAACGTGATGGGCAAACTCCACGTCGTAACAGATCAGCAGCGCGGCCCGGTAGCGGCCCAGCGCAAAGGTGACATAGGCTGCGCCGGGGGCAAAGGTCGCCTGCTCCACCGGGCCGAACAGCTGGATCTTGCGGTATCGCGCCAGCGTCGTGCCGCCGGCGTCAAGGCAGCTTGCGGTGTTGTAGAGGCGGTCCCCGTCGCGTTCGGCCCAGCCGATCGCCAGCCCGCAGCCATGCGCACGGCAGAGCCCGGCCAGCCGGTCCTCCCACGCGCCACCCGCTTGCTGCGCCAGGGCGCGCTGCAGGTCGGGCTGGTTGTAGCCGGGCAGGAACAGTTCGGGAAACACCGCCATCCCGGCCCCGGCAGCCGCCGCCGCGGCCAGCATGGTGTCGACCCGCTGCAGGGCCTCGTCAACATCCCCCGCGGGCGAGGGGCCCTGGTACAGCGCCAGCTTCACAGCCCCGGCCCGACGGGTGGCGTTTCGTCGTGATGCGCCCGGTAGGCGCGCTGGATGGCGATCTGGTCGGCGATGAACCTTGCATCGTGCCACACACCCCAGATGAATGACGAGCCGCGCCGCGTCTGCCAGGGCAGGCCCAGGAAATAGACCCCGGCCTCACGCGAGACGCCGCGCTGGTGCAGCGGGCGGCCGGAGGCGTCGAAGCTGTCGACCTGCAGCCAGCTGTAGTCCTGCCGGTAGCCGGTGGCCCAGAGGATCGTGCCGATGCCCTCCTGCGCCAGGTCCAGCGTGGCAAGCGGATGGCGCAGGCCGTCGGGATCGGGCCCGATCTCGCGCGCCTCGGGTTCCTCAGGCAGGTCGAGACCGTTGCGCGCGACATAGGCATCCGCCTCGTCCAGCACCGACAGGTAATTGGCGTCGCCCTGCGCGATGTTGCGGGCGAGGTCGGGAGCAAAGCGCAGGATGCCGTCGGCATAGCCTTCGGTCATGCCCACAAGCTGGATGCCCCGCGCGGCCAGCCGGCGGAAATCCACCGTGTGGCCGCCACCGGCACCGCTGACGGCGATGGTCACATGTTCGGTGCCCGGGCTGGGGGTGTCGGCGTTCCACTTGCCCAGCACACCCAGCCACCAGACAAAATCGCGCCCGCGATAGCGCCGCGGCGGGCGGT
Organism: Alphaproteobacteria bacterium; assembly: GCA_030425925.1. Classification (GTDB taxonomy): domain Bacteria; phylum Pseudomonadota; class Alphaproteobacteria; order Rhodobacterales; family Rhodobacteraceae; genus JAUHZO01. The sequence continues at coordinate 114,160 of JAUHZO010000005.1, forward strand.
CATGCGGGCCTACCGACAGGAACACCTTGCGCCCGGCGCTCATCAGTTCTTCGGCGATCTGCACCCCGGAAGAACCCGCCCCGACAACCAGCACCGCGCCGTCGGGCAGGGCATCGGGGTTGCGGTAGGTGTTGGAGTGCATCTGGACCACCGGGGCCTCTGCCGGCACCAGCGGCGGGATCACCGGTGTCTGGAACGGTCCGGTGGCGGCAACAAGGCTTTGCGCTTCGATGGTTCCGGCACTGGTTTGCACCTCGAAGCCCGACCGGCCCGCCTGCCGCCGGGCCGACAGCACCTCGACCCCGGTGCGCAGCGGCGCGTCGATCCGCCGGGCATAGGCCTCGAAATAGGCGGCCACCTCGTCCTTGCCGGGAAAGCCGCCCGGGGCGCTGTCAAAGGTCATGTTGGGAAAGCGGTCATGCCAGGCCGGGCCGTTCATCACCAGCGAATCCCAGCGCGCGCTGCGCCAGCGTTCGGCGATGCGGTCCCGCTCCAGCACCACATGGGGGATGCCATGCGCGCCCAGATGCTCGCTCATCGCGATCCCGGCCTGTCCGCCACCCACGACAACCGTGTCGATGGTCTCTGTCGCCATGCCGCGCTCCCTTCCCGTCACCGCCCTGCCGGGCAGGTTAGGCCCGCGCGCGCCGGGGTGAAAAACATGTTTTGGTGAAGCCTTGCTTGGGTTCACGCTAAGCGCGCTTAGGCTGTGGCTAAGCGGCACTGAGGCACTCCGTGCTTTCGGGCGGGGACGCGGCGGCGATGATGGGCAGGACGTGCCAGCAGGGAGACAGACATGGCGCATACGCGCATCCGCCCGTTCAACACCAGGGACACCTATCCCGAACAGAATCTCGACAACGATCTGGCGCAGGCCGTGGTCACGCGCGGCGGCCGCATCGTCTGGCTGCGCGGGCAATGCCCGCAGAACCTGGACGACGCCGTCAACCTCGACAGCCACGATCCGGCCGAGCAGGCGCACAAGGTGATGCAGAACATCCGCCAGTTGATCGGCGAAGCGGGAGGCGAGATGGCGCATCTGGTCAAGCTGGTGGTCTACCTGACCGATGTGCGCCACCGCGAGGCGGTCTACCGCGTCATGGGCGAATACATCCGCGGAGTGCATCCGGTCTGCACCGGGCTGGTGGTGACGGCGCTGGCGCGTCCGGAATGGCTGGTGGAGATCGACGCCACGGCGGTGATCCCCGAGGAGGAGGACGGCGCATGACCTTTTCGCTGGTGGCGCGCTGCGCGCAGACGGGCATGTTCGGCGTTGCGATCTCGTCCTCGTCCCCGGCGGTGGCGGCGCGCTGTTCGCATGCCCGCGCGCACGCGGGCGCGGTGGCGTCGCAGAACGTCACCGACCCGTCGCTGGGCCCGATGGCGCTGGACCTGATGGCGGCGGGCCACAGCGCCGCCGAGGCCATGGACGAGGTCCGCCGCCGCGGCGCCTTCATCGCGTACCGGCAGGTGCTTGCGGTGGACGGCGCGGGCGGCACGGCGATCCATTCCGGCCCCAACGCCCTGGGGATCTGGGCCGAGGCGCAGGCCCCCGACGTCGCCTCGGGCGGGAACCTGCTGGCGCATGACGGCGTGCCGCAGGCCATCGTCGCGGGGTTCCTGGCGTCCGGCGGCCATCTGGGCGACCGGCTGATCGCCGCGCTGCGCGCGGGGCTGCAGGCGGGCGGCGAGGCAGGGCCGGTGCATTCGGCGGGCCTGATGCTGGTGGACAAGGTCGCCTGGCCGGTGGCCGATCTGCGTTGCGACTGGACCGAAGACTGCCCGATCGAGACCGTCGCCACGGCGTGGGAGGTCTACAAGCCGCAGCTGGACGCCTATGTCCAGCGCGCGCTGGACCCGCGCGCGGCCCCGTCCTACGGCGTGCCCGGCGACATGTGACCCGGATGGGCCGGGGCGCGGCGCGGGCAACGCCCCTTGCCGTGCCCGCCCGGTCCTGCAATCCTGCGGCCTGCGTCACTGACAGGCCCGGGCGGATGTTGCGGTACACCCTCAGACAGCTGGAATATTTCGTCGCGGTGGGTGAGACCGGCAGCATTGCCAAGGCGTCCGAACGCATCAACGTGTCCTCGCCCTCGATCTCGGCCGCGATCACCCAGCTGGAGCGGGAGTTCGGCCTGCCGCTTTTCGTGCGTCAGCATGCGCAGGGCCTGTCGCTGACCCAGGGCGGGCGGCAGATGATGGAACAGGCGCGCACCGTCCTGCGCGAGGCGGCGGCGCTGATGGACGTGGCCGGCGACATCTCGGGGCTGGTGCGCGGGCCGCTTTCGGTGGGCTGCCTGCTGACCTTTGCCCAGCTGGTGCTGCCCGCCTTGCGCCGCAGCTTCGAGGCGGATCACCCCGAGGTGCGCCTGCGCCAGCACGAGCTGAACCAGCTGGAAATCTTCAGCGCCCTGCGACGGTCCGAGATCGACGTGGCACTGACCTATGACCTGGACGTGCCGGCGGATCTGCATTTCGTGGCCCTGCTGAGCCTGCCCCCCTTTGCCCTGATGGGCGAGGATCATCCGCTGGCCGGGCGCGACAGCGTGGGCATGGACGAGCTCAAGCACCATGCCATGGTCCTGCTGGACCTGCCGCTGAGCGCCGATTACTTCCTGTCCTTCTTCGACGCCGTGGGGGCCCGGCCGCGGATTGTCGAGCGCACCCGCGACATGGCGGTGATGCGGTCGATGGTGGCGAACGGGTTCGGCTATTCGATTGCCAATGTGCGCCCGCTCAACCCGCTGTCGCCCGATGGCAAGCCGGTGCGCTGCGTGCCCATCACCGGGGCGGTCCGCGCGATGCGCATGGGTCTGCTGATGGCGCGCGATGCCGACCGGTCGAACGCGGTGCGCGCCTTTGTCGATCATGCTCGCGACGCCGTTCTGGGCGGCAAGCTGCGCGGGATCGAGGGCATTCCCGCCGCCTGAACGCGCTTAGCCCCTGCCTAAGCGGTGGTTTCGCAGCCTTGTCTTTCGGGCCGGGGCGCTGCCGCTATCCTGCCCCGACGACACGGACAGGGCCAGGAAGGGAAGGTCAGGATGCGCGATCCCCGCTACGATATCCTCTTCGAACCGCTGCAGATCGGCCCGGTGACGGCCCGCAACCGGTTCTACCAGGTGCCGCATTGCAATGGCGGCGGCTATCGCGATCCGTCGGCGGCGGCGGCCATGCGCGGGGTGAAATCCGAAGGCGGCTGGGGCGTGATCTTTACCGAACAGTGCGAGATGCACCACAGTTCGGAAATCACGCCGTTCATCGAGTTGCGGCTGTGGGAAGACCGCGACATGCCGATGCTGGCCCGCATGGCCGCGCGAATGAAGGACCATGGCGCGCTGGCGGGCATCCAGCTGGCCTATTCCGGGATCAACGGCCCGAATTTCTACAGCCGCGAGGTGCCGCGCGCGGTGTCTCCCGGTCCGATCCTGACCTTCACCAACGATCCGGTGCAGGCGCGCGCGCTGGACAAGGCCGAGATCGCCGATCTGCGCCGCTGGTTCGTCACCGCCGCGCGGCGCGCGCAGGGGGCGGGGTTCGACCTGATCTGCCTGTACGGCGCGCACGGGTTCGGCATTTTCCAGCATTTCCTGTCGCGCGCCACCAATCACCGCGATGACGAATATGGCGGCAGCCTGGAAAACCGGTCACGCTTTGCCCGCGAGGTGGTGGCCGATATCCGCGAGGCCGTGGGCGACACGATGGGGATCACGATGCGGGTGTCGCTGGACGAAACCATCGGAACCCTGGGCTTTTCCAATGCCGAACTGCGCGACTTCATCGCGATGCACCACGATCTGCCCGATCTGTGGGACCTGGCGCATGGCACCTGGGAAGACTGCTCGGGCCCGTCGCGGTTCAAGGAAGAGGCCGCGCAAGAGGTGCTGGTGCGTGGCATCCGCGAATTGTCGTCGCGTCCGGTGGTGGGCGTGGGGCGGTTTACCTCGCCCGACGTGATGGCGCGGATGATCCGGTCGGGCACACTGGACGCCATCGGCTGCGCCCGGCCCTCGATCGCCGATCCCTTCCTGCCGAAAAAGATCGAGGAGGGCCGGATCGAGGACATCCGCGAGTGCATCGGCTGCAATATCTGCATCACCGGCGACATGACCATGTCGCCCAGCCGCTGCACCCAGAACCCCACCTTCATGGAGGAATGGCGCAAGGGCTGGCACCCGGAGCGGATGAACCCAAAGGGGCCCAGCCGGTCGGTGCTGGTCGTGGGCGCGGGGCCCGCCGGGCTGGAGGCGACACGGGCGCTGGCCGAGCGCGGCTATGACGTGGCGCTGGCCGAGGCCGGAACCGCGCTGGGCGGCCGCGTGGCGCGCGAAAGGCTGTTGCCGGGCCTGTCGGCCTGGGGCCGGGTGGCGGATTACCGCGCCTACCAGATCGGGCAGAAACCCAATGTCGAGGTCTATTTCGACAGCGCTCTGGACGCCGCGGGCATCCTCGAATTCGGCTTCGAGCATGTCTGCCTTGCCACCGGGGCGACCTGGCGGCGCGATGGCGTGGCGCGCCAGCACATGGTGCCTTTCCCCATCAACCCGGCCATGCCGCTCTACACCCCGGACGACCTGATGGCGGGCGCGCGCCCGGAGGGGCATGTCGTGGTCTGGGACGATGATCACTACTACATGGGCGGCGTGCTGGCGGAACTGCTGGTGCAGGCAGGCGCGCGGGTCACCTTTGTCACCAGCTCGGCCCATGTGTCGGACTGGACGATGAACACGCTGGAACAGCACAGCATCCAGCGCCGCCTGATCGAGATGGGGGTCGACCTGGTGCTCAACCGCGGCGTGACCGCCATCGGCGCGGCCGGGGTGGAAAGCAACTGCAGCTATACCGATGCGCGGCGCGAGATCGGCTGCGACGCGGTGGTGATGGTGGCCTCGCGTCTGGCCGAGGACGGGCTGTATCGCGCGCTGGCGGCGCGCTGGGCCGACTGGGACGCGGCGGGCCTCCGGTCGGTGCGGGTGATCGGCGATGCCGAGGCACCGGGGCCCATCGCCTGGGCCACCTATGCCGGCCACCGCTATGCGCGCGAACTGGACGCGGCCGATATCGGCGACGCGCTGCCATTTCGCCGCGAACTGGCAGAACTTGCCCCGGAATGACCGACACGCCCTTTCCCTTCGATCCCGGGGCGACCGCGGCGATGCTGGACTGGACCGCGCAGCGCATTGCCGACGGTCCGGACCCGAAGCACGGCGCGCAGGCCTTTGCCGCGCTGGAGCCGGTGCTGGGCGGGTCCATAACGGCCGAAGGGATCGGGGCCCGGGAAGCGTTTGCGCTGTTCACCGACACCATCGTGCCGTCCACGCGGCCTTTCGGGCATCCCACTTCGCTCTCCTTTGTCGCCGCCGCCCCGTCGCGCGCGGCGCTGAGCTTTGACGCGGCGCTGGGTGCGGCTGGGATCTTTGCGGGCAACTGGGATGGCGGCGCAGGCGCCATCCATGCCGAGAACCAGGCGTTGCGCTGGCTGGCGGACCTGGCCGGCTGGCCCGCCACGGCGGGTGGCGTCTTTGTCGCCGGCGGCACGCTGGGCAACCTGTCGGCGCTGCATGCCGCGCGCCACCGCCGCGCGCAGGCCGTACCGCGCCCCGAACGCTGGGCGCTGATCTGCTCGGTCGAGGCGCATTCCTCGATCCACGCGGTGGCGCGGGTGATGGATGTGGACGTGATCGCAGTGCCGACCGATGCCGGTGGCCGGATGTCCGCCGAGGCCGCCGCGCCGCATGTCTCGGACCGGGTCTTTGCCGTCGTGGGCAATGGCGGGGCCACCAATTGCGGCGCGGTGGACGATCTGGCCGGGCTGGCGCGGCTGTGCGCGGCGCACGGGCTGTGGCTGCATGTCGACGGAGCCTATGGCGGCGCGGCGCTGGCCGATCCGCAGCAGCGCGGGCTGTTCGACGGGATCGAGAGGGCGGACTCGCTGATCGTCGATCCGCACAAATGGCTGTTTGCCCCCTATGACAGCTGCGCGCTGCTCTATCGCGATGCGGGCCACGGGGCCGCGGCGCACGGGCAGCAGGCGGTCTATCTCGACACCGTGGACAAGACCCACTGGAACCCGTCCGACTATGCGCTGCACCTGACGCGGCGTGCGCGCGGACTGCCGCTGTGGTTCTCGCTGGCGGTGCACGGCACCGACGCCTACGCGCAGGCCATCGCCCGGACCCGCGCCATTGCCGAGGCGATCGCCCGGGGCATCGCGGCGCGGGACGCGCTCGACCTCTTGCTGGGCCCGCAACTGACGGTGATCCTGTTCCGTCCGCGCGCCATGGCCGAGGCCGACATGGTGCGCTGGGCGGAAACCCACCGCCGCTCCGGCGCGCTTTTGTGCCTGCCCACGCGCTGGCGGGGCGAGATGGTGTTCCGCCTGTGCATCGTGAACCCCGAAACCGATCCGGCGCAGGTGCTGTCGGTGCTGGACAGCCTGCCGGGATGAGCACCACGCCGGACATCCTCGACCGTTTGGTCGGTTTCGACACGGTCAGCGCAAGGTCCAACCTCGAGTTGATCGACTGGGTGCAGGCCAGGCTGGCGGCGCGCGGCTTTGCCGTCACCCGGCTGGACGATCCCGACGCCCCCAAGGCCGGGCTGATGGCACGGATCGGGCCGCCCGAGGGCGCGGGCCTTGTGCTGTCGGCGCATAGCGATGTGGTCCCGGTGGACGGGCAGGACTGGACCCGCCCGCCGTTTCGCCTGACCCGCGAGGGCGGGCGGCTCTTTGGGCGCGGCACCACCGACATGAAGGGCTTTCTGGCCGCGATGCTGTCGCTGGCCGACCGGCTGGAGCCGCGCAGGCTGCGCGCGCCGCTGATCCTGGTGATCTCGTATGACGAAGAGGTGGGCTGCGTGGGCATCGCACGGATGCGCGACCGGCTGCAGCCCCTGCTGGGCGCGCCCCGTCTGTGCGTCGTGGGCGAACCCACCGGGATGCAGATTGCCACCGGGCACAAGGGCAAGATGGCGCTGAGGGCCGTGACCACCGGCGAGGCCGGGCATTCCGCGCTGGCCCCGCGTTTTGCCAATGCGCTGCATCCGGCGGCGGATGTCGTGCTGGGCCTGCGCGCGCTGCAGGACGATCTGGCGCGGCAGGGGGCGCGCGACGCGGCCTTTGAGGTGCCCTACAGCACCGTTCATGCCGGGATGATCTCGGGCGGGCGGGCGCTGAACATCGTGCCGGACCGGGCCGAGGTCGTGTTCGAACTGCGCCACCTGGCCGGGGACGATCCCGCTGCGCTTTGCGCACGGATCGACGCGATGGCCGCAGGGATCGCGGGTGGACCGGTGCACATCGAGCGGCTGGGCGGCTACCCCGCGCTTGACACCGATCCGGGCGCGGCCGCCGTGGATGTCCTGCGCACCGCGCTGCCTGATGCGCGCCTGACCAAGGTCGCCTTCGGCACCGAGGCGGGGGTGTTTGCCGACATGGGCGTGCCCAGCCTGGTCTGTGGGCCCGGTTTCATGGCGGAGCAGGGGCACAAGCCCGACGAATACATCGCCGAAGAGCAGTTGGCCCTTTGCGACGGCTTTCTCGACCGGTTGCTGGACGGGCTGGCCTGACCCTGCCGAACTGCCCGAAATGCAGGCGTTGGCGCGCTGCCGCGTCGGATCGGGCACCAGCCCCCTGTTCCTGTTCCGCGGCCCGCGTTAGGCTGAGGCTAACAAGGGCTGAGGAAGTCGTTTCTTATCCCGGCCCGCAGCGGTTCCTATGGTCTTGCGGACCGGGGGCCTGACGCAGGGAGAGACGTGTGTCCGATGAAAGAGCCGCAGCCATCGACGTGCGCGACGCGGTCAAGCGCTATGGCGACTTCACGGCCCTCAAGCGGATCTCGCTCAGCATCGCCGACAACGAGTTCTTTACCCTCCTGGGCCCGTCGGGCTGCGGCAAGACCACGCTGTTGCGGATGATCGCCGGGTTCGAGGACGTGACCGAAGGCGCGATCTTCCTGTTCGGCGACGAGATCGAGACCCTGCCGCCGCACAAGCGCCCGGTGAACACGGTGTTCCAGAACTATGCGCTGTTCCCGCACATGACGGTGCAGGAGAACGTGGGCTTCGGGCTGGAAATGCTGGGCCGCTCCCGGGCCGAGGCACGGGCGCGGGCAGGCGAGATGCTGGAGATGGTGCAGCTGTCGCAATTCGCGGCGCGCAAGCCGGCGCAGCTGTCGGGCGGGCAGCAGCAGCGCGTGGCCCTGGCCCGCGCGCTGGCACCACAGCCCAAGGTCCTCTTGCTGGATGAACCGCTGTCGGCGCTGGACCTCAAGCTGCGCAAGGCGATGCAGCTGGAGCTCAAGCACCTGCAACGCGACACCGGCATCACCTTCATTTTCGTCACCCACGATCAGGAGGAAGCGCTGACCATGTCCGACCGCATTGCCGTGATGTCGGCGGGCGAGGTCCAGCAGCTGGGCACGGCCCGCGACATCTATGAGCGTCCGCGCAACATGTTCGTGGCCGATTTCATCGGCGAGACGAACCTGCTGGAGGTCCATGTCGACCGCATCGCCGAGGGCCGCGCGCTGTGCCATCTGGGCGGCGGACACGCGCTGAGCTGCGACGCGGTGGACGGGGTCGGCGTGGGCGCGCGGGTGCATCTTTCGGTCCGGCCCGAACGGCTGGCGCTGTCGGCTGCGGCGCAGGGCGACGAAAGCCTGGCGGGCACGGTGCGCGAGCATGTCTTTGTCGGGACCGACATCACCACGCTGGTGGATCTGGCGGGCGGGATCAGCCTGCGGGTGCGCAGCGCCAATTCCGCCCGTGCGAGCGCGCAGATGTTCGAGCCCGGCGCGGCGGTCCATGTCACGATGGAGCAGGGGGCCGGGCGCCTCCTGGTGGACTGATGGCCGGCGGTGCGGCCAGCGGCGGCGGGCCCCGTGCCGATACCTACGCCGCCGACCGCACCTGGCTGCTGTTGCCGGCCTGGGTGACCCTGTCGATCCTGGTGCTGGCACCGGTGGCGATGATGCTGGTCTATTCCTTCCTCACCAAGGAATTCCGCGGCGGCGTGATCTGGGAATTCAGCCTGGCCGCCTATGACCAGTTCTTCTTTGACCGCGGCCTGTTCGGAGACGAACCGCCCAGGATCGAATGGACCTATATCCTGATCTTCTGGCGCTCGATCTGGCAGGCGGGGGCGGCGACGCTGCTGAGCCTGCTGATCGGCCTGCCCACGGCCTATTACATCGCCACCCGCCCGGCGCGGCAGCGCGCGGTCTGGCTGTTCCTGATCACCATTCCCTACTGGGTCAACCTGCTGATCCGCACCGTGTCGATGAAGTTCCTGCTGCGCGACCAGGGCCCGCTGAACGACGCGCTGCTGGGCCTTGGGGTGATCGACGCGCCGCTCTCCATCGTCAACACCAACCTGGCGGTGCAACTGGGGCTGTTCTACTCCTACCTGCCCTTCATGGTGCTGCCGATCTATGCCGCGGTGGAGCGCTACAACTTTGCGCTTTCCGAAGCTGCGGCCGATCTTTACGCCACGCGCTGGGTGATCCTGCGGCGGATCCTGCTGCCCAATGTGCGGCCCGGCATCATCGCGGGCTGCGTGCTGGTCTTTGTGCCCTCGCTGGGCTCTTTCCTTGCCCCGGACCTGCTGGGCGGCGCGCGCAATTTCATGATCGGGTCGCTGATCGAGGAGCAGTTCAAGGGCAATGCCGGCAACTGGCCGTTCGGCGCGGCGGCCTCGATGATCCTGCTGACGCTGGTGCTGATCCTGCTTCTGGCCTTTGCGCGCGCACAATCGCGGGAGTCACGCTGAGATGGCGAAGCGGTACGATCTGCGGGTCTATCCCGGCTTTCGCGCGGTGACCTTCCTGTGTCTCTTCGTGCTTTATGCTCCGCTGGTGGTGGTGATGGTCTACAGCTTCAACGCCTCGCCCTCGATCACCAACTGGGAGGGGCTGTCGCTGCGCTGGTACGCCGATGTCTTCACCGGCCCGGAAAGCGCCAAGTTCAAGGCAGCGGCGCGCAACAGCTTTGTCATCGCGCTGGTGGCGGCCAGCGTCGCAACTGCCATCGCCACGCTGTCGGCCACGGCAATCCTGCGCGGCGGGCGGTTCCGGCTGCGGCTGGTCTCCTTCGGTCTGATCTCGCTGCCGCTGATGGTGCCCGAGATCGTGACCGCCGTGGCCACGCTGATCTTCTTCAATGCCATCGGCTTTGACCGCGGGCTCCTGACGATCCTGCTGGCGCATATCGCCTTCTGCATCCCGTTTGCCTATCTGCCGATCGCGGCCCGGATGCAGGGGATCGAGGACACCTATGAACAGGCCGCGATGGACCTTTACGCCACGCGCCGGCAGGCCTTTGTACGGGTGCTGCTGCCGCTGATGATGCCGGGGATCGTCTCGGGGTTCCTGCTGGCCTTCATCGTCTCGCTGGACGATTTCATCATCACCAATTTCGTCAAGGGTGCCGGGGTGGAAACCCTGCCCACGGCGATCTTCGGCTCGGTCAAGCAGGGCATCCGTCCCAATATCATGGCCATCTCCACCATGCTTCTGGCGGTTTCGGTGGTGATGGTGACCCTGTCCTGGCTGATCAGCCGCCGCGACACCACAAGATGACCAACAGAGGAGTTCGACAATGAAGAAACTGCTGACAACCAGCGCCCTGGCGCTGAGCCTTGCCGCGGGCGCGGCTTCGGCCGAGGGCAAGCTGGTGATCTATCACTGGTTCGAATACATCCCGCAAGAACTGCTGGACAAGTTCGCCGCCGAGCATGATGTCGAGGTGGTCATGGACACCTATGACAGCAACGAGGCGCTGCTGGCCGCGCTCAAGGCGGGGGCCATCGGCACCTATGACGTGGCGGTGCCCGGCGATTACATGGTGCAGATCATGGCGGGCGAAGGCCTGCTGGACACCATTGCAGAGGGCGAACTGGCCAACAAGGGCAACATCCAGCCGCAATGGGCCGATCCAGCCTTCGATCCCGGCCGCACCCATTCGATCCCGTACCAGTGGGGCTCGACCAGCTTCATGGTCAATCGCGATGTCTGGCAGGGCGACATCAACACCACCGACATCCTGTTCAACCCGCCGGCAGAGCTGTCGGGCAAGATCAACATGCTGGACAGCCAGGGCGAGGTGCTGGCCATGGCGGCGCTGCACATGGGCATCCCGCAATGTTCGACCGACCGCGAGCAGCTGAAGGCGCTCAACGCCATGCTGCAGGAGGCCAAGACGCACTGGGCCTCGTTCAACTCGGACACCGCCAAGGAGGTGCTGGTGTCGGGTGATGCCGCGGTGGGTCAGATCTATGACGGCTTTGGCGCCAAGGCGCGGGCCGAGGGGGCAAATGTCGAATACGCCTTTCCGACCCAGGGCTATGTTGTCTGGATGGACAATGTCGTGCTGCTGAAGGACGCGCCCAACCGCGAGAACGCACTGAAATTCATGGATTTCCTGCTGGAGCCCGAGAACATCGCGGCGGTGTCGAACTATGCCCGCTATGTCGCGGGTGTAGAGGGCGTGGCCCCCTATCTCGATCCGGAACTGGCCACCCAGCCCGAAAGCAACCCGCCTGCCGAGGCCGGGCCGGGCGTGTTCATCGCGGTGTGCGACCAGGCCACGCAGGAGGTCTATGACCAGATCTGGACCAACCTGAAGAAGTGAGGCCCCACGCAGCCCCGCACGCAAATGCGGGGCTGCTTCTGGCCTGCAAATAATGTCTACGCGGAAACAGTTTCTGCGCTACACTGGCAATGCGACTCAGCCGGGGGAGGGGCTGTTGCACGGGGAAGTCCGCCGTCAGAGCGGCGCGCCGTCGCGGCTGGCTCGCTCCTCCAAGACCATGTCCATCGTCAAGGGAGGAGACAGCATGGATCGCCGGGACTTTCTGAAGACGGCCAGCGCCCTGGGCCTGTCCGTAGTGGCCATCAACCCCACCGCCGCACTGGCGCAATCCGCCAGCCTGCGGATTTCCACCTAGGTGCCGCCGACCCATCACATGGCCGCCCACACGCTGCCGGCCTGGATTGCCGCGGTGGACGAGGCTTCGGGCGGCACACTTAGCCTCAATGTCGATCCCGCGCCCATCGCCGGCCCGCCGGAGCAGTACAACCTGGTACGCAACGGCGCCGCCGACATTGCCTATCACGTGGCGGCCTACACCCCTGGCCCGTTCGAAGTGGCCCGCGGGATCGAGATGCCGTTCCTGTCGCCCTCGGCCGAGGTCGGCTCCATGGCCGCCTATGACTGGTACGAGCGCAATATCGGCTTTGACACCGAGTTCGACGACGTGAAGGTGCTGACCATCTTTGTCCACGGCCCCGGCACGCTGCATTCCAAGATGCCGATCACCACGCTGGAAGAGTTCCAGAACGTCAAGGTCCGGGTCGGCGGTGGCGGCGTCAAGATGGCCGAAGCGCTGGGCGCCGCCCCCGTGGCTCTGCCCGCAAGCCAGGCTTACGAGTCGCTGCAGAAGGGCGTGACCGAGGCGATCCTGATGCCCTGGGAAGGCCTGCGCGGCTGGCGTCTGTACGAACTGGTGGATCACCACCTGGACATTCCGGGCGGTCTTTACACCACCTTCTTTGCCGTCATCATGAACCGCGCCAAGTGGGACGCCCTGTCGGACGACCACAAGCAGGCCCTGACGGAAATGGGCGGCGTCGAAGGCGCGCGCATCCTGGGCCGCGGCTGGGACATGGCCGACGAAGAGGGCCGCAAGTCGATGGCCGAAGGCGCGACCGTCACCACGCTGTCCGCCGACGAACAGGCGCGCTGGGCCGAAAAGGTCGCCTTTGTCGAAGACGAGTGGGTCGCCCTGGCCACCGAGCGTGGTCATGATGGCGCGGCGCTGCTGGACGATCTGAAGGCCACCATCGCGAAATACGCGGGCTGAGCCTGATCCGGGGCGGCTCGGCCCGGGCCGCCCGCCTTGACCCCCGAGGTGCCATGGAAACTTTCGCGCGACGCCTGTCCGCCGTGCTGGCCGGGATTGCCGGGGCGATGCTTGTCATCGTCATGGCGATCATGTTTACCGACGTGCTGGGCCGCTACCTGTTCCGCGCGCCGCTGACCTTTGCGGTGGAACTGGTGGAACTGTGCATGGGGCTGGCCATCACCTTCGGCTTTGCCCTGACCACGCTGCATCGCGGGCATATCCGAGTCGACCTGGTGACCCAGGTCAGCCCGCGACCGCTGCGCCAGGTGCTGGACTGGCTGGCCGACGCGGCCACGCTGGTCTTCTTTGCGCTGATCGCCTGGAAGATCTTTGAAAAGGCGTGGCAGACCATGGGCGACGGCATCTTCACCCAGATTCTGAAGTTGCCCGTCTACCCGGTCGTCTTCCTGATGAGCTTCGCCGCCGCAGCGGCGCTGGTGGTTGCGACCGTGCTGCTGATCCGGCCTTTGGCGGGGGGCGCAAGATGAACACCGCCATCGGCATTTACGCCTTTGTCACGCTGTTCGTGATGCTGATCGCCACGATCCCCATCGGGGTTGCCATGGCGCTGTGCGGGATCGGCGGGATCGCGATGATCATCGGGCTGAAGCCCGCGATCTCGCTTTTTGCCACGACGGTCTACGAGACGACCGTCACCTACGAGCTGTCCATTGTGCCGCTTTTCGTGCTGATGGGGGCCGTCGCCGCGCGCTCCGGCCTGTCGCGCGAGCTTTATGACGTGTTCAACGCCTGGCTGGGCCGGTTTCGCGGCGGGCTGGCCATTGCCACCGTGGGGGCCTGCGGGGCCTTCGCGGCGATTTGCGGTTCCTCGCTGGCCACCGCCGCGACCATGTCCAAGGTGGCTCTGCCCGAGATGAAGCGGATGGGCTATGCCGACAGCCTCGCCACCGGGGCGGTGGCCTCGGGCGGGGTGATCGGCATCCTGATCCCGCCCTCGGTGATCCTGGTGCTGTATGGCATCCTGACCGAAACCTCGATCGGTGACCTGTTCATCGCGGGCGTGATCCCCGGCGTGCTGACCGTGATCGTCTTCATGCTGGTGATCTCTGCCGTCACCGCCTTGCGTGCCGATCTGGGCCCCGCCGGCCCGCGCACCACCTGGGCCGATAAGCTGGCCGCGCTGTCGCGCACCTGGGCGATCCTGCTGCTCTTCGCGCTGGTGATCGGCGGCATCTACTTTGGCGTCTTCACCCCCACCGAAGCCGCCGGCATCGGCGCCGTGGGGGCCTTTGCGCTGGCCGCGGTGCGCGGACGGCTAAGCCTGCAGACCGTGCGCGAGAGCCTGTCCGAGACGGTGCAGACCTCGGCCATGATCTTTACCGTGCTGATCGGCGCGATCACGCTGAACAACCTGACGATCTTTTCCGGCCTCGCCGGTGCCCTGGGGGGCTTTGTCAGCGGGCTCGAGATGTCGCCGATGGCGATCATGGCGGTGATCCTGCTGATCTACCTGGTGCTGGGCTGCTTTCTGGACAGCCTTGCCATGATTCTGCTGACCGTGCCGATCTTCTTTCCCATCGTCACCGGGCTTGGCTTTGATCCGGTCTGGTTCGGCATCATCGTCGTCATGGTGGCCGAACTGGGCCTGATCACACCGCCCATCGGGATGAATGTCTTTGTCATCAAGGGGATGGCAAAGGATGTCCGCCTGTCCGCGATCTATGCGGGCGTGCTGCCCTTCGTGCTGGGGCAGATGCTTCTGATCACCGCCGTCTTCCTGCTGCCAGAGATCGCGACCTGGCTGCCGGAGACGGCCAAAGCCTTCCGGTGAGCCCATGCCCTTTTTCGACCCGCCCGAACTGATCCACGCCTTCGACCTGGTCGGAGACCTGGCCCCCATCATCGAGATGGGCGAGGGCCGCGGCGGCAAGCGGCGCATCATCCCGATCATCGGTGGCACCGTCGAGGGCGAACGGATCCGGGGTGAGGTGATGAACCTCGGCGCGGACTGGCAGACGATCTTTGCCGACGGCCTCGCCCAGCTCGACACCCGGTACGGCATCCGCACCCATGACGGCGCGGTGATCGAGGTGCTGAATTTCGGCCTTCGCCACGGCCCGGCCGAGGTCATGGCCCGCGTGGCGGCCGGAGAGGACGTGGACCCGCGCGCGTATTACATGCGCACGCAATGCCGGCTGGAAACCGGCGACGCGCGCTATGCCTGGGTGAACCGCCAGCTTTTCATCGGCATCGGCGGACGCCGCGCCTCGAGCGTGGAGATCTCGTTCTACGAGATCGCCTAGACCCAGGCCCGCGGCACGCCAATGGTGTCGAACGCGGCGTCCGGGGAGATATGGGGCGATCGGAAAGTCGACGTCCCTGAAGCCCCGGGAAGACCAATTGTCAGATGCCCGGCCATGTTTCAGTGAAGTCCCAAAACACGTCGAAGTCGGATGCCGTCAGGCTCAGGCCAGCTCCGATACCGGCCAGAACCACGTCGTTGTCTTCACCGGATACTTCGACCATATCGACTGCCAGCAAAAACCGTATCGGGCCGGTGGCGAGGCTGTAGTCCGCCACACCTCCTGCGATGAAGTCGCTTCCCGGACCGCTGACCAATGTATCGTCGGCGTCGCCACCCAAGAAGTTGTCTCCGCCGGTCGCGTACAGAATGACCCGGCCATCCCCGCCAAACAGATCGTTGCCAGCATTGCCGCCCAGCGTGTCATTGCCGTTGCCGCCGCGAATGGTGTCATTGCCCGGTCCGGCGACGACATAGTCGGCACCGTTCCCCGCAATTGTCCGGTCATCGCCGCCATAGCCATAAATCGTATCGCTCCGCCCACGGCCGATGATCGTGTCGTTGTCGTTTGAACCCTGCAATTCGTTCGGCAGATTATTCCCGTTCGCGACACGTGTGGTCGTATGCCGTTGTTCCGGCATGCAGGCGGCGAAGGAAAGTTCATCGGTATAAGCCAGGCAATCGGCAGACTGGCCCAGTCTTCTCGGCATGTCTGATGCCTCGAAAAGAAAGACCCTGGTTCATCGTGACCCTAACCAACCCGCGCGCCCTCGGGGATCGTGCGCGGGGCGGCGTTCAGGGCGTCCTTGGCAAATCCGGCGGCTTTCTTGTAGCCCGCCATGAAGGCGGCGCGTTCCTCGGGCGGGATCACGTCGTCGATCCTGTCGAAGGTCCCGCCACAGCGTTCGTCCACGAGGTTCAACAGCCCGAACGGCCCCGCGCCGCGGTTGCGCAGGACCAGTGCGCCGACCGGCTCCGCCAGTTGCGCATCATAGGCCGCCAGCGCCTCGGGGCCCACGCCATGTGTCAGCAGGCAGGCGCCCAGCGTGCGGGCGTCGATCACCGCCTGGCTCGCGCCGTTGGAGCCGGTGGGGTACATCGCATGCGCCGCGTCGCCCAGAAGGCCAACGCGCCCCTCGACCCAGGACGGGATCGGATCGCGGTCGATCATGGGGTTCTCATAGGCGATGTCCGCCCCGGCGAGAAGCGCGGGCACGTCCAGCCAGTCATAGCGGAAGCCATCGAAATGATGGGCGAAATCGGCGATCTCGACCGGTTTGAACCAGCCGGACTCCTGCCATCCGTGCGAGGCGTCCAGCGTCAGTTCCGCGATCCAGTTGATCGTCGCCAGCCCGTCCGCATCCGGGTGCGAGATCGGGTAGATGACCATTCGGTGTTCATGCGTGCCCAGCCCGATGAAGGACGATCCTGTCCGGATCGGTTTGGCCCGCGTGGTGCCCCGCCACATGATCGCGCCGCCCCAGTGGATCGGCGGCTGGTCGGGATACATCTGCGCGCGGATCGCGGAATGGATGCCCTCGGCCCCGATCAGCAGGTCGCCCGTGACCTCCTCGCCCCCCGCAAGGCAGGCCGTCACCCCGTTTGCATCCTGCCGGTAGCCCTTGACCTCGGCCCCGGTGCGCAGCGCATCGGGGCCGGCGCGGGCAACGAATGTCTCCAGCAGCAGCATGTGCAACTGGCCGCGATGCACGGCGTATTGCGGCCAGTCATACCCCGCCTCCAGCCCGCGCGGTTCGGCATAGATGTCGTTGCCGTTCAGCCCCACCAGCGCCCATTCGCGGGCGGGCAGGCCCACGCTGTCCAGCGCCTCGGCCCCGATGCCCAGGTCATACAGTTCGCGCACCGCGTTGGGCTGCAGGTTGATGCCGACCCCAAGCGGTTTCGGCGTGTGCACCTTTTCGAACACGGTGCAGGGCACCCCGATCTGGTGCAGGGTCAGCGCCGTCACCAGCCCGCCGATGCCGCCACCGGCGATCAGAACCTCGGTCATGTCTCTCTCCGTCACAAAAGCGCGGGCAGCGCCAGAACCAGCCCCGGCACCGCGATGATCAGTGCCGTTACCGCAAGGTCTGCCAGGAAGAAAGGCAGCACGCCCGCGAAGATCTGCGCCGTCGACACGTAATTCGAGGCGACATTTCGTATCACGAAGACGTTCAGCCCGACCGGCGGGGTGATCATCCCGATCTCGAGCAGTTTCACGACCAGAACGCCGAACCAGACCAGGCTGATGCCTTCGGCATTCAGCAGCGGCAGGAAGACCGGCAGGGTGACGAGCATCGCGCCAAAGGGCTCCATCACCATGCCAAGCGCAAGGTAGACCAGCACCACCATGAGCATCAGCTGCAGGTAAGAGATGTCGGCCGCGCCCACCTGCTTGGCGATGAAGCCCGACAGGCCGGTGATGCCCAGGAAGCGCGTGAACATCATCGCCCCGATCCCGATGATCAGGAGCGAGGCGGTGGTCTGCAGCGTTTCCAGCAGGGAATTCTTCATCACCTGCCGCGACAGCGTGCCGATGGCGGCGGCGCAGAGGATCGCGCCACCCGCGCCGATGGCTCCCGCCTCGGTCGCGGTGAAATAGCCCGAGAAAAGACCACCGAAGACCAGCAGGACCAGCGCCATCACCGGCCAGACCTTGCGCAGCGCCTCGCGCCCCGAGACGCGCGCGCCGGCGGGCGCACCGCGCGGCACCCAGTCGGGGCGCAGCGCCGCGAGCAGCCAGACCACCAGCGCGTAGCTGACAGCCGTCAGCAGGCCCACGGTGATCCCGCCCAGAAAGACCTTGGTGATCGAGGTTTCCGAGAAGACGCCATAAAGGATCATCAGAATCGACGGCGGGATCAGCGCGCCGATGGTGCCGCCCGCGGCGATGGCCCCGGCCGAGATCGACGGAGAATAGCCCGCGCGCACCATTTCGGGGATCGCGATGCGGCCCATGCTGGCGGCGGTGGCAAGCGACGAGCCGCAGACCGCGGCAAAGCCCGAACAGGCAAAGATCGACGCCACGGCCAGGGCACCGGGCACCCGCCAGAGCGCGGCCTTGGCTGCGTCGAACAGGCCTTCGGTCAGCTTGGCGTGATAGGCGACAAAGCCCATCAGCAGGAACATCGGCACCGCCGACATCGTCCAGGACGCGACAAAGGCGTAGGGCGTGTTCGACAGGATGCCAAACGCCGGCTTGATCCCCAGAAGCGAGACGATGCCACCAAAGCTGACCGCGATCAGCGCCAGCGCCACGGGGACGCGCAGGAACAGCAACGCAAAAAGGACACCGATGCCCCAGAACCCTGTCTCGACGCTCATGCCCGGCCTCCTGCGGTTCGGATGGCGCGCATCAGCGTGACGGCGCTGGCCAGCGCAAAGCCCACGGGCGGCAGGATATAGGTGGGCCAGATCGGCAGACGGCGGCCAAGCACGTCGACAAAGCTGCCGACGGCATATTTCTTGGTAAAGTCGCCCCAGGTGACCCAGGCGATGGCGGCGTAGATCGCGCAGGCGATGAGCGCGACCAGCACGTCGGAGCCGCGCTTGACCGGGGCAGGCAGGAAGCTCTCGATCAGTTCGACCGAGATCATCGCGCGCGAGCGTTCGACCCAGGCCAGCGGCAGGAAGGCGATCAGAACCATGTAATAGTGCGACACGATCTGGTTGGTGGCGGGGATCGGGCGGCCCAGAAGGTTCCGCGCGACCACCTCGGCGGAGACGTGCAGAAGCAGGGCCAGAAGCCCCAGCGCGCCGATCAGGGCGAGCGTTTGGCTGATACGGTCGGCAAGGCGGTCGAGGGTGTCCATGGCGGCTTTGCGGCTGAAAGAGGGGGAGAGGCCCCGGGTCAGGCCCGGGGCTGCGATGCGCCGGGCGCGGGGCGCATCGCGGTGTCTGGCCGTGGCGGCCCCGGGGCAGGCCCGGAGCGCGCAGCGGCGCTTACATGCCGTAGGTGGCGAAATCGACCTTGGACCAGACCTCGTCCCAGACCCGTTCGATCATCGCGTCGCGGTCATTGTCCACCTCGGCGGCGATGGCTTCCCACTTGGCGACAAGCGCCATGAACTCCTCGACGCGCTCCGGCGCATCGGTCATGCCGAAGCGGTCCGCCGCGATCTGGGCCGCGGTGGCGCGGTCCGCATCGTTGAAGGCGGCGGCGGCGTCGATCAGGGCCGGATCAGCCTCGACGAACGTGATGCCGGCCTCTTCGGCGGCCTTGGTGGCGATGCCGGCAAAGTCATAGCCCCAGCGCTGGGTGAAGTTCGCGTTGGCCCGGTTGGCAGCGCGGGCAAGCGCGGTGCGCTCTTCAACGCTCATGTCGTCCCAGGTTGCCTTGGCGGTGGCGAAGTTCGAGGTCGAGAAATAGGTGCCCAGCGGCACCGCCGTCACGCCCTTGACCAGCTCCACGAGGCGGAAGGCCAGAAGGTCGCCGATCGACGCCATGGTTCCGTCGATGGTGCCCTGGCTCATGGCCTCGAAGGTCTCCAGCACCGAGATCGACACCGGCACCGCGCCGAAATTCTCGGCCCAGCGGCTGTAGGGTGCGCCGCCCGAACGCAGGCGCAGGCCCTGCAGGTCTTCGGCGGTCTGCACCGGGGTCTTGGTCAGCAGCATGTAGGGATCGGACGAGCCCGAGCCGAGGTAGATGGTGCCGAAGGTGGTCAGTTCCTGCTGGCAGGAGGCGCAGTTGACTGTGTATTCGGTCAGCGCCGCGGCGACGGCATGCGGCACCTTGGCCGACAGCGACAGCTCGCCCGCCAGCGCGAAATTCGGCAGTTCTGCGGGGAAGTAGAGCGGCAAGAGGTTGCCCACGTCCACAAGCCCGGTCTGCAGACCGTCCTTCATGCCGCCAAGGCCCACGACCTCGGGGCCAAGGAAGATGCCGTTCAGCGCGCCGCCGGATTCCTCGGGCAGGTATTCGCCAAGGGCGTTGTAGAGGTGCGAGGTCGCCGGGTGCGGCGGCGGGGCGCCCGAGGCGATGCGCAGGTCGCGCGCGTCTGCGGTGCCCGGCAGGGCCAGGGCCATCGCGGTGGCGACGGCGGCGGTGAGGGTCGTCAGTTTCATGGGGTCTCCTCCCTGAGTTTCCATGCGTGTGAAGTGCGGGGAAGGTGCGCTGTAGCGCACCCTACATCTTGAGAAGGCGGCGGGCGTTTTCCTTGAGGATCAACGGCTTGACCTCGTCCTTGATGCCGATCGTCTCGAAATCCGACAGCCAGCGGTCCGGCGTGATCGCGGGCCAGTCGGAGCCGAAGAGCATCTTCTTCTTCAGGATCGAATTCGCGTAATGCACGAAGATCGACGGGAAGTATTTCGGCGACCAGCCGGACATGTCGATATAGACATTGGGCTTGTGCTGGGCGACCATCAGGCCCTCTTCGGTCCAGGGAAAGCTGGGATGGGCCAGCACGATGGGCGTGTCGGGGAAATCCACCGCCACGTCGTCGACATGCACCGGGTTCGAATATTTCAGCCGCATGCCCATGCCGCCGCGCATGCCGCTGCCGACGCCGGTCTGGCCGGTGTGGAACAGCATCACCGCGCCTTCCTCGGCAATCGCCTCGTAGAGCGGATAGGCCCAGCGTTCGTTGGGATAAAAGCCCTGCATGGTGGGATGGAACTTGAACCCCTTGACGCCGAACTCGCGCACCAATCGTCGCGCCTCGCGCGCGCCGGCCTTGCCCTTGGCCGGGTCGATGGAGGCGAAGGGGATCAGGATGTCGCTGTTCTCGGCCGCGATCTGCGCCACTTCCTCGTTGGAATAGCGGCGGAACCCGGTCTCGCGCTCGGCATCGACGGGAAAGATCACCGCGCCGATCTTGCGTTCGCGAAAGTAGTCCGCCGTCTGCTGGACCGAGGGCAGCATCCCCGACGCGCCCGCCGGGTTCTTGAAATACTTCGCCATCCCGGCCTGAAAGTCGTCATAGCCGTCGTCGCGCGGGCCGCAGCAGGGTTCTTCGGCGTGGGTGTGGATGTCGAAAGCGACCAGGTCGTCGAAATTCATGGCGTTTCTCCTTTCGGGTGCAACCCGATATACTTGCGCAAGAGGCGCTTCAGCTCTGTCGCCTCGCGCGGGGTAAGCCCGTCGAACGACCTGCGTTCATGCGCGTCGAACGGGCCGCGCAGCGCCGCGACATGGCCGGCCCCCGCCTGCGTCAGCCACAGTTCCATCGCGCGTTTGTCATCGTCGGGGACGGTGCGGCGGATCAGGCCGTCGCCTTCCATGGCGCGCACCATCTTGGCCATGTGCGCGCGCTTGATCATCAGCGCCTGCGCCAGCACGCCCTGCCGTATCCCGGGATTGTCATCCAGCATCATCAGCACCGTGGTTTCTCCGGGCCGGACGTCCAGTTCGCCAAGCCCGTCAAAGAACTCCTCGAAGCTGCGCAACTGCGCAAGCCGCAACAGAAAGCCCAGGCTTTCGCCCAGCGTGCCGTAATCCAGCCTGGTGTCGTCCAGCGTATCAGCCATCGCCCGGGGCCTTCACCTTGGCGGCGCGCTTTTCAAGGAAATCGCGCAGGCGTTCCTTTGCGTCGTCGGTCATGGTCGCCAGCGAGGCGACCATGCTTTCGGCAAAAAGCCCGTCTTCGGACGACATGTCGGCAATGCGGGGCAGGGCGTTGATGATGGCGTAATTGGTGAACTCGGCATTGGTGGCCATCTGGCCCGCGATCTCGACGCCGCGCTCCAGCACCGTGCCTTCGGGCACGACATAGGACACGCCGCCCCAGCGCTCCATCGCCTCGGCGCTCAGCACGCGGCCGGTCAGCATCATGTCGCCCATGCGCGCAGGCCCGATCAGCCGCGCGATGCGGACCGATCCGCCGCCGCCCACGAAGATGCCGCGGCTCCCTTCGGGCAGGGCAAAGAACGCGCTGTCCTCGGCCACGCGGATATGGGTGGAGGCCGCCAGTTCGAACCCGCCGCCCACGGCCGCGCCGGAAATGGCGGCGACAAAGGGAATGGTGCCGCGTTCGATATGGTCAAAGACCGTGTGCCAGCGGCGCGATCCCTTGACCGCCTCGAACAGCGGCTTTTCGGAATGCTCGGCCAGGTCCAGCCCGGCGCAGAAATGCTTGCCATGGCCGTGGATCACCCCGGCGCGTGCCTCGGCCCGGGCGCGCAGCACTGCCTCGTTGATCGCCTCGACGAAGCGGTCGGAGATCGCGTTGCGCTTGGCCGGACGGTTGAGGCCGATCACGGCCACCTTGCCGCGCAGCTCATAGGTAACGAGCGCGTCATTCTCGGACATCCGTGCCTCTCCTCCCGGCGTTCCTGGTCTTGATTGTTTCCATGTGGACAAAATTCGCGAGTCGAGTCAACATCCCCGCGACATCGAAATGGGCTCGCTCCGGGCCCGGTCATGGAGAGAGGAGACATGACCGACGCCGCAGGTGAGGTTGCACTCTGGCAACCGGTCCTGAAGGTCGAGCGCCGCGCCGACAGCACGATCCTTCTGACACCCGAAGACAGGCTGGACGCCTATCCGCGCTGTATTACCGAACGCTTTGCCCATTGGGCCAGGGCGACGCCCGACGCGCTCTGGATCGCGGAACGCGGGCCGGGCCGCGGCTGGCGCAGCTTGAGCTATGGCGCGGCGATGACGCAGATCGAAGGCATCGGCGCGGCGCTGGTGGCGCGGGGCCTTGGTGAGAGCCGCCCGGTGCTGATCCTGTCGGGCAATTCCATTGCCCATGCGGTGATGGCGCTTGGCGCGCAGCATGTGGGCGTGCCCTCGGCCGCGCTGGCCCCGGCTTACGCCTTGACGGGGGGCGATTACCTCAAGCTGCGCGACATCGCCCGGCAGCTGACGCCGGGGATGATCTTTGCCGACGATGCCAGCCGCTTTGCCGACGCGATCACGGCGGTCTTTGCCGAGGACATCCCCGTCGTCGCGCTGACAGGCGATGTGCCGGGGCGCGAGGTTCTGTCCTTTCACGCCCTCGCCGCCACGGAGCCAAGCGCGCAGCTGCAGGCCGCGCACGCGGCACTGACGGGCGAGACGGTGGCCAAGTTCCTCTTTACCTCCGGCACGACCGGAACGCCCAAGGCGGTGATCCAGACGCAACAGATGCTGTGCTCCAACCAGCAGATCGTCCAGCAATCCTGGCCGTTCCTGAAGGATACGCCGCCAGTGGTGGTGGACTGGGCCCCCTGGAACCACACCGCGGCAGGCAACAAGGTCTTCAACATGGTGCTGTTCAATGGCGGCACCTATTACATCGACGACGGCCGCCCCACCCCGCAGGCCATCGGGCGCACGATCGAAACGCTGCGCGAGGTCTCGCCCACCTGGTATTTCAACGTGCCGCTGGGCTTCCAGATGCTGCTCGATGCGTTCGAGACGGACACAGCCCTGCGCGAGACGTTCTTCAAGCGCCTGCAGATGCTGTTCTATGCCGGTGCGGGCATGAGCCAGCCGGTCTGGGATCGCCTGACCCGCGTCGCGAACGAGATGGTGCCGGGCGGCGTGCTGCTGACCACCGGCTTCGGCTCGACCGAGACCGGGCCGTTCGGCACGGTCTGCAACACGCGGCAGGAGGCGTCGGGCAATCTGGGCCTGCCCGCGCCGGGTGTGACGATCAAGCTGGTGCCCGAAGGCGACAAGCTGGAGGCGCGGATCAAGAGCCCGTCGATCACGCCGGGCTACTGGGGCAATCCCGAGCTGACGGCAGAGGCGTTTGACGAGGAAGGCTTTTACCGCTTCGGCGATGCGTTCAAGTTCGCCGATCCGGACGATCCGGCCAAGGGGCTGATGTTCGACGGGCGGCTGGCCGAGAACTTCAAGCTGGCCTCGGGCACCTGGGTCGCCGTGGGGCCGTTGCGCGCGACGCTGACGAACGATCTGGGCGGGCTGGCCTCGGATTGCGTGATCGCGGGCGAAGGCCACACCGAACTGGGCGCGCTGGTGGTGCCGAACTGGGCCGCGTTGCAGGAGATCGCGGGAGAGGCGCTGGAGGGCGAGGCACTGCTGTCGCACCCGGCAGTGCGCGCGGCTGCGACCGAGCGGCTGGCGGCGCATGCAGCGCGCGCCACCGGGTCGGTCAGCCGGGTGAAGCGGATGATGTTCCTCGCCGCGCCGCTTGATTTCGACAAGGGCGAGGTGACCGACAAGGGCTCCATCAACCAGCGCGCCGTGCTGCGCCACCGCACCGATCTTGTGGCGGCGCTCTGGGCCGAGGATCTGCGGGTGATCCGGGTGGCGTCATGAGCATCGGGCTGGCACAGATCCTTGCGCTTGCGCTTGCGCTTGCGCTTGCGCTTGCGCCCGGCTGGGCGGCGCAGGCCGAGGCGGCGGGGCTGGACGACACCGCCGTGACACAGGTTCTGGACGAGGCCGCGCGGCTGGCCGAGGACCGGCTGAGCCCGCTTGCGGCCCGCGCCGATGCCGAAGGCTGTCGGGTGGTCGCGGGCCGCGTGCAGGTGCCGCAAGGCTATGCCGAGGCCTATCGCGCCATGGGCGAGGGCGGCTGGCTGGCCGTCGATCTCGATCCCGATCTGGGGGGCATGGGCCTGCCGCTGGCGCTGCACGTGGCGGCCTCGCTGCCGATGGAGGGCGCGGCGCTGCCCTTCATGATGCTGGCGCGGGCCTATGCCGCCGAGCGCCGCCAGGGCGGCGCGCCGGATGCACCGCCGGTTCCGATCGACACGCATCCGGACGTGAAGCGGCATTTTTGGGCGATTGAGGCGCGCGCGCTCGTGCTGGCGGCGCTGGTGCTGGAGACCGCGGTGCTTCTGGATGCGGCACGGACCGGCGACGCCTTGGCCGCGCAGCTGGCCGCGATGCTCTTGCCCATGGCCAAGACCTTTGGCGGCGAGCTGGGCCAGGACAATGCCAGCGCCGTGATCCAGGTGCTGGGCGGTGCCGGCTTTACCCGCGAATGGCCGGCCGAGCGGCACTACCGCGACGCGCGGATCATGACGATCTACGAAGGCACCACGGGCATGCAGGCGCAGGACTTCCTGCTCCGCCGGGTTTTGAAGGAGGCCGGGGCGGCCGACGCCCTGATCGCGCGGGCGGGGCTGGAAGGCGACGCTTTGGCCGACCGGTTCCGGGCGCTGGTCGTGCGGATGCAGGCGGCGGGTCCGCAGGCACGGCGTCTTGCGGCGGACGCGATGCTGCGCGCGGGGTGGTGCGTGGTGAGCGCCGGGCTGGCGCGCCGGATGCTGGGTGCGTCGGCGGAGGCCGACCCGGCGTTGCAGCTCTGGCTGGCCGCGGCCCCGGCGCGCATGGCGCAGGCGGAGGCCGGTGTGGACTGGGCCGAAGGGGCGGCGGGGTAAACCCCGCCCTACGGACGTGGCTGGCGAGGCGCGTCCTTCAAGGGGCACGCTTGCGGCCGGCGGCGGACCGGGGGCCAGCCCGCTGCCAGGGACACTCGGACCAGTGGCGTGTCACTGGCAGCCCCCGGAAGTATTTTGAGAAAGATGAAAGAAGAAGAGGCGTTCCCGATCTGGAACGCGTCGTTTGTCAGGCCAAAGGCTCACCACCGGGAAGGGCGGCGCAGGGTCAGGCCCGCGCCGCCAGGATGCGTAGAGGTCAAACTGCGCCTCAGTTCAGCGCGGCGTCGGTGATCGCGTGGGTCCAGGCGCCTTCGGGGGCGGCGGTGATCACCGGATCGGAGCCGCCCGCCAGCAGCGTGGCCACCGTGCGCTCGTAATCCGCCGGGTCCAATGCACCGTTCGAGCCTGCCGTCAGCTTGGCCACTTCGCCCATCATGCGGATCTGGTGGCCTTCGGTCTGCGCGCCGGTCTCGTCATTGTCGAGCACGATCATCGCCGCGTCCTCGGGGTTTTCCTCGGCCCATTTCCAGCCCTTCATCGAGGCGCGCACGAAGCGGGTCATCTTGTCGGTGAACGCCGCGTCCGAGAGGTTTTCCTCCAGCACGTAAAGCCCGTCTTCAAGGGTGGCGACGCCCTGATCCTCGTACTTGAAGGTCACCAGCTCTTCCGGTGTCACGCCTGCGTCGATCACCTGCCAGTATTCGTTATACGTCATGGTCGAGATGCAATCGGCCTGGCGCTGCAGCAGCGGGTCCACGTTGAATCCCTGTTTCAGCACTTCGACCGAGCCTTCGGCCTTGCCGGTGGTGGCAATGCCCAGCTGGCTCATCCACGACAGGAACGGGTATTCGTTGCCGAAGAACCACACGCCCAGCGTGCGGTTGGCGAGGTCTGCAGGCGCCTCGATGCCCACATCGCCCCAGCAGGTCAGCATCATGCCCGAGGATTTGAACGGCTGGGCGATGTTGACCAGCGGCAGGCCGTTTTCGCGCGCTGCCAGCGCGGCGGGCATCCATTCGACGACGACATCCGCGCCGCCGCCGGCAATCACCTGCGTGGGGGCGATGTCCGGCCCGCCGGGCAGGATGGTGACGTTGAGGTTTTCTTCTTCGTAAAAGCCCTCTTCGAGCGCCACGTAATAGCCCGCGAACTGCGATTGCGTGACCCATTTCAGCTGCAGCGTCACGTCGTCCTGGGCAAGGGCCGGCACGGCCAGGGCCATCAGCGAGGCGGTGGTCAGGATCTTCTTCATGCTTCTCTCCGTTGGTTGTGTGCCCCCTGAGTCTGCCGGGAGCTTGGGCATAGATTACCCGCCTCGTTGCGAGGCGTGCCAGAACGTTGTGCGGTTTTCGATCAGCGCGACGAGCCCGTAGAACGCGGTGCCCGAAAGCGCGGCAACGACAATGGCGCTCCAGACCATGGGAAGGTCGAGCTGCCCGATCGAGGTGGAGATGCGGAACCCCAGACCCAGCGTGGGCGAGCCGAAGAATTCGGCGACGATGGCCCCGATCAGCGCCAGCGTCGAGGTGATCTTGAGCCCGTTGAAGATGAATGGCAGGGCGGCGGGCAGGCGCAGCTTCATGAGCGTCTGCGGCCAGGTCGCGGCATAGGTGTGCATCAGGTCGCGCTGCATGCGGTCTGTCGCCGACAGACCCGCGACGGTGTTCACCAGCATCGGGAAGAACACCATCAGGACGACGACGGCGGCCTTGGACTGCCAGCCGAAGCCGAACCACATCACGAGGATGGGCGCGGTGCCGACGATGGGCAGCGCCGCCATGAAATTGCCCAGCGGCAGAAGCCCTTCGCGCAGCCAGTCGGACCGGTCGACGGCCAGCGCGGTCAGAAAGGCCGCGCCGCATCCGATGGCATAGCCCGACAGCGCGCCTTTCAGGATGGTCTGGGTGAAATCGCCCCATAGCAGGCCAAGATTGGTCCCGAAGCTCTGCGTGATCATGCTGGGCGGCGGCAGGATGACGGGCGAGACCTCCAGTCCGCGCACCAGCAGTTCCCACATGCCCAGAGCCGTCGCCCCGAAGATCAGCGGCACGGCAAGCTGCACCGCGCGCGTCTGCCGTGCCGGGCCGTTGGCAAGTCGCACGTTCAGCGCCCAGCCCGCGGCCCAGAGGATCAGCGCGAAAAGCACGAAGGTCATGCCGCCATCCCCATCTTGCGCAGGGTGCGCCGCTCGGCCGCGCCGATGGCCCAGACCAGCGTCGCGGCCAGGGCGGCGGCCACGAACAGCGCGGCCCAGATCTGCGCGGTCTGGCCGTAATAGCTGCCCGCCAGCATCCGCGCGCCAAGCCCGCCTTTCTGCACCGGCAATTCGCCCACGATCGCGCCCACGAGGCTCGCCGCGATGGCGATCTTGAGCGAGGCAAAGAGATAGGGGACAGAGGCGGGCAGGCGCAGTTTCCACAGAATGGCGGCGGTGGGCGCGTTGTAGGTGCGCATGAGGTCCATCTGCATGGCGTCGGGGCTGCGCAGGCCCTTGACCATGCCGACGACCACGGGAAAGAACGACAGGTAGGCGCTGATCACCGCCTTGGGCAAAAGCCCCTGGATGCCCACGGAATAGAGCACCACGATGATCATCGGCGCCAGCGCCACGATGGGAATGGTCTGGCTGACGATGGCCCAGGGCATGACGCTCATGTCCATGACGCGGGAATGCACGATCCCGATGGCCAGCAGGATGCCGAGGCCGGTGCCGATCAGGAAGCCCAGGAAGGTGGCGTTCAGCGTGACCAGCGCGTGATGCGCCAGCCCGCGGTTCGACAGGCTGCCCGAGCGCAGCAGGCCGCGGCGGCCGTTCAGTTCCTCGTCGATGGTGCTGTCGTAAAGCTCGACCAGAACCTGGTGCGGGCTGGGCAGGCGCGGCCGGTCCAGCGACCAGCTTTGCCCCAGTTCGCCGGGGTTGCGCGCGACCAGCGCCCAGGCCCCCATGTCGCGCCGCTCCACCGCCGAGGGGGGCGAGACCTCGGCCCCGGCGCGTTCGGCGGCAGTCAGGGTCTCCTGCACGTTCATCGGGATCACGGCAAGGTACCAGACGGCGATCAGGCCCAGGATCATGCCCGGAAGCGGCGGTACGCGCCACCGCGCCCCGGCCTTGCGCCGGGGCTTCCCGGTCGGGGCGGTTGCGTCAGTCATGGCGGTCTCCCGGCGGGAGGCCCCGGATCAGGTCCGGGGCAAGCTCCCGGATCAGGTCCGGGGCAAGCTCCCGGGTCAAGCCCGGAGTACGGTCCAGATGAAGTCCCGTCACGCGCCCCGTTCCCATTCCATGCGGATCACGCCCGGCTCGCCCTCTGCCCCGGAGGGCATGCGCGAGGCCATGCGGAACCCTTCGCGCCGGTAGAACGCAAAGGCCCGCGTGTTAGGCGCAAACACCGTCAACCAAAGGAAATCACGGCTCTGCTTGGCCGTGTCGAGCATCACCTTGCCCAGCCCCTGACCCCGCCGTGCAAGGTAAAGCCCGCCGATCTTCAACGCTTCGGGATCGATCGACATGTAGCCGTCGACGGGATCGCCGGTGACCCAGATCTCGCGCTTGTCGAAGGCCTCGCCGATGATCTCGACCAGGCGCACGGCCCCGGGGCCCTCGGGAAGGTAGTCGGTCTCGGCCTCCCAGTTCGCGATGATCTGCGCGCAGGCGGGAATGTCGGACCGGGTGGCGCGGCGGGGTCGGGTCATGTCTGCTTCCCCGTTGCACCTACACTCAGACGAGGCAACTCGTCCTGTCTTTCATCTTTCTGCAAATACTCAAACCGGCCCTCTCCCGGCGCGCGACGGATTTTTTTGAGTATTTTAAGAAAGATGAAAGACATGCGCGGCACGCTTGGGACACGGTACAGGCTGGAGAGCCGATGACCGTGAAAGGTGAAAGAGGTGCCTTTGTCTCTGCCCAAAGCAAAGGCCGGTGTCTCCGGGCCGAGGGCGCCCTCGGTCCGGAGGGCCGTGAACATGCGGGCCGTCATTCCTGGTACCCCGCGCGCAGGCCCTCGCGGACGCGGTGGGCGATTTCGATGAACTCGGGCGTGTCGCGGATGTCGAGCGGGCGCTCCCGCGGCAGCGGGCTTTCGATCACGTCCGAGATGCGACCCGGGCGCGGGCTCATCACCACGATATGGGTGCTGAGATAGACCGCTTCGGGGATCGAATGGGTGACAAAGGCGATGGTCTTGTGTGTCTTGTCCCAAAGCCGCAGCAACTCCTCGTTCAGCCGGTCGCGCACGATCTCGTCCAGCGCGCCAAAGGGTTCGTCCATCAGCAGGATATCGGCGTCGAAGGCCAGCGCCCGCGCGATGGAGGCGCGTTGCTGCATGCCACCGGAAAGCTGCCAGGGGAACTTGTTCTCGAACGCCGACAGTTCCACCAGGTCCAGCACCCGCGCCACGCGTTCGCGTTGCTCGGCCTTCGAATAGCCCATGATCTCCAGCGGCAGCGCCACGTTGCGCCCGATGTCGCGCCAGGGGTAAAGCCCCGCGGCCTGGAAGACATAACCATAGGCACGCGCGCGGCGGGCCTCGTCCGGGGGCATCCCGTTGATGCTGAGCGCCCCGCCGGTGGGCGTCTCCAACGCTGCCATGCAGCGCAGAAAGGTGGTCTTGCCGCAGCCCGACGGCCCGATGAAGCTGACAAACGCGCCCTTGGCGATGTCGAGCGTGATGTCGCTGAGCGCGTGCACCGGCCCGTCGGCGGTCTGGAAGGTGAGATCAAGGTGGGAGGCGGAGATGACAGGCACGGCCACCTTGGCGTCGGGTACTCCGGGAGTATCGGTCACTGGGGTCGTCAATCGGTGGCTCCACGTATTGTGTAGCTTTGACTATGACCGCGGCACAGTGCGCGGGGCGGTCTGGCAGAAAGACTGGTGATTGCGTCGGGCATCATGCGGGCTTTGCCTCATGGCCGCTTCGAGGCCAGAAACGCCAGCACAACCACAGCAGCGCCACAACTGTCGCCGGACCCAGACCATAAAGGTAGATTCGATCCAGAACACCCCCGGCGGAATCGCAGTTGAACAATATGCGGCCCTCCCCTCCCGAACCTGATTCCGGTGGGATGAATTGCGGAGGTTGTGCACAATGGATCAAGCCTCGGACGATGGACTGGAGGAGACAAAAAGCCGCCAATCCGCCGATTGCGATTGAAACCCAAGCATTCAGCCACCGACGCGATGTCCACATCAATACCCAGACTACGCCAATGAACAGCGCAGGCAGGATCAGCATTGATACAAACATTGCCCCAAACATCACACCCCACTTGCCGGAATACCACTCCGTTCCACGGGGCGGGGGGCTGTCAGCTCTTTCCAGGTGCTCAAAGCGGTGTTTGTCGGCGTGGCGCCTTTGCGGGCGACGAATTGCCCGTGGCCTTCCTGGCTGGTCAGCGCGCCATCCGTCACCGCTACCTGGCCTCGGGTCAGGGTGAAGCGGGGCAGGCCCTTGACCGCGTGGCCTTCGAACACGTTGTAGTCGATGGCCGAGACCTGCGCCGACGCGGTGATCGTCTTGGTCTTCGCCGGGTCCCAGACCACGATATCGGCGTCCGAGCCGACGCGGATCGCGCCTTTGCGCGGATAGCAGTTCAGCACCTTGGCGATGTTGGTCGACGTGATGGCGACGAACTCTTCCTTCGTCAGCCGGCCGGTTTCCACCCCGTGGGTCCAGAGCATCGGCATCCGGTCCTCGAGCCCACCCGTCCCGTTGGGGATCTTGGTGAAATCGCCGACGCCATAACGTTTCTGTTCCGTGGTAAAGGCGCAGTGATCGGTGGCCACGACCGACAGCGAGCCTGCCTGAAGCCCCGCCCAGAGGCTTTCCTGGTGCTTGGCATTGCGGAAGGGGGGCGACATGACGCGGCGGGCGGCGTGGTCCCAATCGGGATGGGCGTATTCGCTCTCGTCCAGCGTCAGGTGCTGGATCAGCGGTTCGCCCCAGACGCGCTTGCCCTGCTGACGCGCGCGGCGGATGGCTTCGTGCGCCTCTTCGCAGGAGACGTGCACGATGTAGAGCGGCACGCCCGCCATGTCGGCGATCATGATGGCGCGGTTGGCGGCCTCGCCTTCGACCTGCGGGGGGCGGGAATAGGCGTGCGCCTCCGGCCCGGTGTTGCCCTCGGCCAAGAGTTTCGCCTGAAGGTCGGCCACCACGTCGCCGTTCTCGGCGTGGACCATGGCGATGCCGCCCAGTTCCCCGATCCGCTGGAAGGAGGCGAACATCTCGTCATCCTGCACCATCAGCGCGCCCTTGTAGGCCATGAAGTGCTTGAAGGTGGTGATGCCTTTGTCTTCAATGACGGTCTTCATCTCGTTGAAGACCTGCTCGCCCCACCAGGTGATCGCCATGTGGAAGGAGTAGTCGCAATGCGCGCGCGTGGACTTGTTGTCCCACATCTGGATGGCGTCCAGCAGGCCCTGGCCGGGAGCGGGCAGGGCGAAGTCCACCACCATGGTGGTGCCACCGGCAAGCGCGGCGCGGGTGCCGCTGTCGAAATCGTCGGTGGAGTAGGTGCCCATGAACGGCATCTCGAGATGCGTGTGCGGGTCGATGCCGCCGGGCATGACGTAGCAGCCGGTGGCGTCGAGGGTGGTGTCGCCTGTCAGGTTATCCCCGATCTCGGTGATGATGCCGTTCTCGATGGCGACATCGGCCTTCCAGCTGAGGTCGGCGGTGACGACGGTGCCGTTCTTGATGATGGTGGTGGTCATGTGGCGTTCTCCCTGCGTGACGCAGTCCCGGACTTGATCCGGGACCTCAGAGAAACGAGGCCTCCATGACCAAATCGGACCAGTTTGGGTTGTTGTCTTCGATCAAGGCGTCTTTCCACGCGCGACGCCAGCGCTTGAGCTTGCGTTCCCGCGCGATGGCCTCCGGCAAGGTCTCGTGCCGTTCGAAGTACACGAGCTTCTTGATGCGGTATCTCGACGTATGGGAAGACCCGTGCCCCGAGCGGTGTTCGGCTATCCGTTTCTGGAGGTCGCCGGTCACGCCGATATAGATCGCCGTGTTGGAGTTGCAGGCGGCGATATAGGTGAAGAAGGCCATGGGTGAGGATTGCAGTACCCCGGTTAACAAATGGGAAACACAGTCCCGGACTTGATCCGGGACCTCTCACTTGCCCCAAGAGGTCCCGGATCAGGTCCGGGACTGCGGTGCGAGATACGGTTTGGCTCACCCCACAATCTCCGCCGTCTCGACCACCGCGTGGAACAGCACGTCCGCCCCCGCCTTGGCCCAGTCTTTGCTGATCTCTTCGGCCTCGTTGTGCGACAGACCGTCAACGCAGGGGCACATGACCATCGCCGTCGGCGCCACGCGGTTGATCCAGCAGGCGTCGTGCCCCGCGCCCGAGATCAGGTTCATATGCGAGTACCCCAGCCGTTCGGCGGCGTTGCGGATGGCCGTCACGCAGCCTGCGTCGAACGCCACGGGATCGAAGCCGCCGACCTTCTCGAATTCGACCGCAAGCCCCATCTCGTCGCAGATCGTATGCGCCTCGGTGCGCAGGCGCGCCTCCATGTCCTCGATCACCGTCAGCTCGGGCGAGCGGAAATCGACGGTAAAGACCACCTTGCCCGGGATCACGTTGCGCGAGTTGGGGAAGACGTCGATATGGCCCGCCGCGCCCACCGCATGGGGCGCATGGCTGAGCGCGATTTCCTCGACCTTCTCCAGAATGCGCGCCATGCCCAGGCCCGCGTTGCGCCGCATCGGCATGGGGGTAGAGCCGGTATGCGCGTCCTTGCCCGTCACCGTCACCTGCGTCCAGCTGAGCCCCTGGCCATGGGTGACGACGCCGATATCCACGCCCTCGGCCTCCAGGATGGGGCCCTGTTCGATATGCAGTTCGAAGAACGCGTGCATCTTGCGCGCGCCCACCTCTTCCTCGCCCCTCCAGCCGATCCGTTCCAGCTCGTCGCCAAAGCGTTTGCCCTCGGCATCCACCCGGTCATAGGCCCAGTCCTGGCTGTGGATGCCCGCGAAGACCCCGGAGGAGAGCATGGCCGGCGCATAGCGCGTGCCTTCTTCGTTGGTGAAGTTCACCACGACGATGGGGTGTTTGGTCCGGATGTTCAGGTCGTTCAACGTGCGCAGGATCTCGAGCCCGCCCAGCACGCCCAGAACGCCGTCATACTTGCCGCCCGTCGGCTGGGTATCCAGGTGCGAGCCGACATAGACCGGCAGCGCGTCCGGGTCCGTGCCCTCGCGCCGGGCGAACATGTTGCCCATCTGGTCGAGGCCCATGGAACAGCCCGCCTCTTCGCACCAGCGCTGAAACAGCGCGCGGCCCTCGGCATCCTCGTCCGTCAGCGTCTGGCGGTTGTTGCCGCCCGCCACGCCGGGGCCGATCCTGGCCATCTCCATCAGGCTGTCCCACAGCCGGTCGGGATTGATCGTGAGGTTTGCAGCCGGTGCCGCCATGCCTTCGTTCCCCTGTTGGCCCCGTTTTGTGCGGGCGCTTCCGGTTATTTGACCAAGCGGTCAAAACAAGGCTATCAGAGGGAAGGGACCAGTCAAGCGCGTTGCGGCACCATTGTGGCAGCCATGGAAAAATGTGCAAGGAAACACGCCATGAACAAGTCACCCGCACAGGACTCCGGCACGCCGCGCACACGGATTCAGCGCGCCAAGAACGAGGTGATCCTTGAAGCGGCGCTGACGGTCTTTGCCCGCGAGGGCTTTCGCGGCGCGACGCTGGACCGGATCGCGGCCGAGGCGGGGCTGTCCAAGCCGAACCTGCTGTATTACTTCCCCTCCAAGGACGCCATCTACGAGGCGCTTCTGCAGGGGTTGCTGACCACCTGGCTGGATCCGCTGCGCGCGCTCGACCCGCAGGGCGATCCGGTCGAGGAGATCCTGGCCTATGTGCGGCGCAAGCTGGAGATGGCGCGGGACTATCCGCGCGAAAGCCGCCTGTTTGCCGGTGAAATCCTGCGCGGCGCGCCGTTGATTCGCCCTGTGCTGGAAACGGAACTGCGCCGCATGGTGGACGACAGCGCCGCGCTGATTGCGCGCTGGCAGGGCGAAGGCCGGCTGGCCGAGGTCGACCCGCGCCACCTGCTGTTTTCGATCTGGGCGCAGACGCAGCACTACGCGGATTTCGCGACGCAGGTGCAAAGCGTGCTGGGGCAGGACGATTTCGACGGCGCGGCGGCGCATCTCGACAGGGTGTTCCGGCGGCTTCTGACGCCCTGAGCCGGACCCTGCGGCATGCCCGATCACGGGGACCGCCGATCTGGCCTGAATTGCATTCGTAGCGCGGCATCCACCATGGATTGTTTCATGACCGCCTGTTTTTTCAGCACCTGACAGGCGCAGCCAATGGCGTGATCACTTAACATTTCCTGAATTTGTCACATTTGGCCTGTGGAATTGCCCCGAGCCTGCCCCAATCGCGCCGGATTCCCGTCCTACACCTTTCCTTGGCCAACCGTGTGCCCGGTGGCTCAAGAAGGAGTGATACGATGCATTGCGCTGCGGACAGGTTACCCGCATTCCGTCGTGAAGAAGATGGCAACGTCACCATCTTCTCAATCTTCATGATCGTGCTGATCCTCATCATCACTGGTGCGGCAGTGGATATCATGCGGTTCGAGGCGACTCGGGCCAAGATGCAAAGCACGATGGACCGTGCGGTTCTGGCTGCCGCGGATCTCGACCAGGAACAGGATCCCGAGGCGGTGGTCATCGACTACATGACCAAGGCAGGGATCATCGACATTCTGGCCAATGTCACCGTCGACGAGGGGCTGAACTACCGTACGGTGGCGGCCGAAGGGTCGGCCACCCTGGACACGCTGTTCCTGCACATGTCCGGGTTCGACACGCTGACCGCGCCTGCGGCCAGCACGGCCGAGGAAAAGATCTCGAACGTCGAGATTGCCATGGTGCTGGACGTGTCCGGGTCGATGGGCGGTTCGCGGATCGAGAACATGCGCGACGCGGCCGAGGAATTCGTCGACACCGTGATCCAGCCCGCCGGTTCGCCCGGCCTGACGACGGTGTCCATCGTGCCCTACAACGCCAACGTCAATGTCGGGCAGACCCTGGCCCCCTATTTCGACTGGGAAGAGCATCAGGACTATTCCTACTGCGCGATCTTCGACGCGAACGACTTTGACCGCGCGTGGATCGATCCCGACGACCAGCTGGATCGCCTGGCACATTTCGACCTGTGGTCGACCGACGAATACACGACCGAAATCCCCAGCCCCTGGTGCCCCACCGGCGACACCTCGGCGATCATCGCGCATGGTTCGAACAAGACCACGCTCAACGCCCACATCCAGAGCCTGCAGGCGGGCGGCAACACCGCCATCGACATCGGCATGAAATGGGGTGTGGCCATGCTGGACCCCGAGATGCGCCCGGCGATCTCGGAGATGGCAAGCGACGGGCTGGTGACGGCCGACGCCTCCCAGCGCCCGGCCGGCTACAACGATCCCGAGGCGATCAAGTTCGTCGTGGTCATGACGGATGGCGAGAACACCACGCAGTACGACCTCAAGAGCGAGTTCAAGTACGGCATGTCGAATGTCTGGATCGACGACCGCGGCAATTCCAACCCGCATGACGACCGCTTTTCGGTCCTCGTGCGCGACTGGAGCGGAACGTATAACGACGTGTATTTCTGGCACCGCTACGAATACTCCAGCTGGAACGACCGCAACCGCAATTACCCCGACGGCGGCAACGATGCCCGCCGCATGACCAATGCCGAGCTGTATGCAAGGTTCGGGACGAAGGCGGTGGCGCAGAAGTTCTATGTCCGCCCGTATTACGACGGTTTCGTCAGCTACAACGACTATTACGACATCTACTATGGCTACGAGGCCATCGTGGGTGCCGACCAGGCGGACAACCGGCTGTCGGATGTCTGCGACGCCGCCAAGGAAAAAGGCATCGTTGTCTTCGCCATCGCCTTCGAGGCCCCGCAGCGCGGCCGGGATGCCCTGCTGGACTGCGCCTCCTCGCCCTCTCACTATTTCGACGTCGAAGGCGTCGAGATCACCGAAACCTTCCACGCCATCGCGCGTCAGATCAACAGCCTGAGGTTGGTGCAATGACCCGTCGTCTGAACGCCTTGCTGCGCCGCTTCCGTCGGGACGAGGACGGCACCGCAACCATCGAATTCGTTCTCTATTTCTCGCTGCTCTTCGTCATCCTCGCTGCCGGGATCGAACTGGCCTACATGAACCTGCGTCACGCGATGCTGGAACGGGCGGTGGACCAGGTGGTGCGGGACATCCGCCTGTCCACCGGGCATATCCCCAGCTACACTCAGGTGCGCGAGGATATCTGCGACAAGGCCACCGTGATCGACGCGTGCGAGGACAACCTCATGCTCGAGATGAAGCAGATCGACCCGCGGGCCTTTGCCGGGCTGCCATCGGACGTGGACTGCATCAGCGCCGCGCAAGAGCCGCGCCCGGTGCGCACGTTCCAGCATGGCCAGGACAACCAGCTGATGCTGCTGCGCGCCTGCATGAAGTTCAAGCCGGTCTTCCCCTCGACCGGGCTGGGGGCCGAGCTTGAAATCGACGATGACGGCTATACCCACCTTGTGGTGACGGCCGCCTTTGTCCAGGAACCGAGGTAAGACCGATGCTGAACACGTTCCTTGCCCGACTGCGCCGCTTTGCGCGCAACGAAGACGGCAACATGTCGATCGAGGCGCTGATCTTTGTGCCGCTGATCCTGTCGATCCTCGGGGCCACCTTTTCGTTCTATGACGGGTTCCGATACAAGAGCCTGAACACCAAGGCGACCTATACGATCTCGGACGCCCTGTCGCGCGAGACCGATCCGATCAACAACGCCTATCTGGACGGCATGGTGGAGGTGATGGAGTACCTCACCCGCTCCGAAGGGCCCTATTCGATCCGGGTGACCATGGTGCGCTACAACGGCAAGAAGGACAAATATGTCCGCGACTGGTCAAAGACCCGGGGCGATTTCAGCCCGCTGGAGAACAAGGACCTCAAGGATATAGAGGACCAGCTGCCCACGCTGCTGCACAATGAACGCGTGATCGTGGTGGAAACTGCCACCGAATACGAACCGCCCATCCCGGTGCCGGGCTTCGACACGACCGAGCTGTTCTACAACTTTGCCTTCACCCGTCCGCGCTTTGCGCCGAAACTGGTCTGGGAAGAGGGTGACGACGAAGACGACGACTGACCGTCTGTCGCGGCTGGACGGGTTCATGTCGAAAATGCAGGGGCCGCGGCCTGCAAGGCATTGATACTGAGGAACGGGGCTGGTTCACTGGCCCCGTTCTCATGTGGAGGTGTCGATGCGCTTTTCCGGCCTGCGGATCCTGAAAGAAGGCCTGACCGGCAACACGGGCTGGGGTCCGCACTGGCGCGATCCCGCGCCCAAGGACGAATACGACATCGTCATCATCGGCGGCGGCGGGCACGGCCTGTCGACGGCCTATTACCTCGCTCGGAACCACGGGATCACCAATGTGGCGGTGCTGGAAAAGGGCTATCTGGGCGGCGGCAATGTGGGGCGCAACACGACCATCGTGCGCGCGAACTACTTTCTGCCCGGAAACTCGGAGTTCTACAGCCATTCCCTGAAGCTCTGGGAAGGGCTGGAGGCGGACCTGAACTACAACGTGATGCATTCGCAGCGCGGGCTGATCAACCTGTTCCATTCCGACGGCCAGCGCGACGCCTTTGTGCGGCGCGGCAACGCGATGATCAACCAGGGCGACGACGCGATCCTGCTGGACCGCGACGGCGTGCGCAAGCATCTGCCCTATCTCGATTTCGACAATGTGCGCTTTCCGGTCTATGGCGGTCTGCTGCATCCGCGCGGCGGCACCGCGCGGCACGATGCGGTGGCCTGGGGCTATGCGCGCGGGGCCGACACGCGCGGTGTGGACCTGATCCAGAACTGCGAGGTCACCGGCATCGACATCGAGGACGGCGTGGTGAAGGGCGTGCAGACCACGCGCGGCGCGATCCGCGCGAAAAAGGTGGGCATGATCGTCGCCGGCCGGTCGGGACAGGTGGCAGCGATGGCGGGGATGCGTCTGCCCATCGAAAGCCACGTGCTGCAGGCCTTTGTCACCGAGGGGCTGAAGCCCTGCATCGACCACGTGGTCAGCTTTGGCATGGGGCATTTCTACATCAGCCAGTCCGACAAGGGCGGGCTGGTCTTCGGCGGGGACATCGATTTCTACGCGTCTTATGCCGCGCGGGGGAACCTGCCGATGAAGGAGCATGTGATGGAGGCCGCCATGACGCTGATGCCGATGATCGGCAAGGCGCGGGTGCTGCGCTCCTGGGGCGGGATCATGGACATGTCGGTGGACGGCTCGCCCATCATCGACCGCACCCATGTGGACGGGCTTTATGTCAATTGCGGCTGGAATTACGGGGGCTTCAAGGCGGTGCCCGCCTCGGGCTGGTGCATGGCGCATCTGATGGCGACGGACCAGCCGCACGAGGTGGCCACCGGGTTCCGTCTGGACCGGTTCCGCACCGGGCGCGGGATCCTCGACGAGGAAGGCACCGGCAGCCAGCACAACCTGCACTGAGGCGCCCGTGATGAGGCTGGAATTGGGTATTTTTACCAAGAAGAAGCAGGGGCGCGGCTCTTGCGGTGAGGGGGCGAGATGAGGATACCCTGTCCGATCTGCGGGCCGCGCGACCGGCGCGAATTCTACTACCAGGGGCATGCGGTGATGCTGGAACGGCCCGCGGCCGAGGCCGGGGAGGCGGCGTGGGACGGCTATCTGCACCTGCGCGAGAACCCGGCGGGTCAGACGCAGGACCTGTGGTATCACGAGGCGGGCTGCGGGGCGTGGCTGAAGGTGACGCGCGACACGGTCACCCATGACGTGCTGCGCGCCGAACTGGTGGAGGCCGGTCATGCGGATTGAGGGCGCAGGGCGCGATCTGGACCGGTCGCAGCGGTTGAAATTCCGCTTTGACGGCAAGGCGTTTGCGGGCTTTCCCGGCGACACGCTGGCCTCGGCCCTGATGGGGGCGGGCGTCGATGTGGTGGGGCGGTCGTTCAAGTATCACCGTCCGCGCGGCGTGATGACCGCCGGGTCGGAAGAGCCCAACGCGCTGGTGACGCTGCGCGAGGGGGCGCAGGCCGATCCCAATGTGCGGGCCACGATGGTGGAGCTGCATGAGGGGCTGAGCGCACGCAGCCAGAACCGCTGGCCGACGCTGGAGATGGATTACCTGTCGGTCAACGACCTCTTTGCGCCGTTCCTGGGGGCGGGGTTCTATTACAAGACCTTCATGTGGCCCAGGGCCTTCTGGGAGAAGGTCTATGAGCCCTTCATCCGCCGCGCCGCGGGGCTGGGGGCCTTGTCGGGGCAAAGCTGCACGGATCGCTATGAACAGGCCTATGCGTTCTGCGACGTGCTGGTGATCGGCGGCGGGCCCGCGGGGCTGATGGCGGCGCGGGCGGCGGCAGAGGCCGGGGCGGATGTGATCCTGGTCGATGAAAACGCGCGCCCCGGCGGGCGGTTGCGGGCCGAGGTGGAGGAGGTCGGCGGCGTCCAGGGCCATCTGTGGGCGGACGGGATGGCTGCCGATCTGGCCGGGATGGAGAATGTGCGCGTGATGACACGCACCACGGTGACCGGGGCTTATGACCAGGGCACCTATGGCGCGCTGGAGCGGGTGGCGCAGCATGTGGCTGATCCGGGCGGGCGGCCGCTGGAGTGTTTCTGGCGTATCGTCGCCCGGCGCGCGGTGCTCTGTGCGGGCGCGCTGGAGCGGCATGTCGCGTTTCGCGACAACGACCGGCCCGGCGTGATGATGGCCGGGGCGCTGCGCGCCTGTGTCACCCGCTGGGGCGTGGTGCCGGGCAAGGCGGTGGCGGTCTTTGGCAACAATGACAACGCCCATCGCACGGCGCGGGATCTGGCGGCGGCGGGGCTGCACGTGGCGGCGCTGATCGATTCGCGTCACGATGCGGAAAACCTGGCCGGCGACGTGCCGTTTTATCCCGGTTTCCAGGTGGCGCGGGCGACGGGCCGCAAGGGGCTGGAGGGCATTACCCTGCGCGCCCCGGACGGGGCGGAGACCAACCTGCATGTGCAGGCGCTTGGGGTGTCGGGTGGCTGGAACCCGTCGGTGCACCTGGCCTGCCACATGAACGGACGGCCCGAATGGTCGGAGGACATCGCGGCCTTTGTGCCTAGGTCGGGAATGGTGCCGGGGCTGGAGGCCGCAGGGGCCGCGCGCGGCGTCTTTGACACCGCCGGCTGCCTGAAGGACGGGGCCGATGCGGGGCGCGCGGCGGCGGAGGCCTGTGGCTTTGCCGGGCGCGACATGGCGCTGCCCGAGGCGGAGGATGCGCCCTACCGGTTGCGCCGGCTCTGGGCCGTGGCGGGCAAGGGCCGGGCGTGGCTCGATTTCCAGAACGACGTGACCGTGAAGGATGTCCGGCTGGCGGCGCAGGAAAACTATCGCTCGGTCGAGCACATGAAGCGCTATACCACGCAGGGCATGGCACCGGACCAGGGCAAGAATTCCAACGTGGCGGCCCTGGCGATCCTGGCGGATGCCACCGGGCGCGACATCCCCGGGACCGGCACCACGACCTTTCGCCCGCCCTACACGCCGGTGGCGATTGCCGCGATGGGATCGGGTGGGCAGGGTGCCGGCTTTGCGCCGCAGCGTTTCACCACCTCGCACGCCGCCAGCGAGGAGCGGGGCGCGCCGATGATCGAGGCGGGGCTGTGGTACCGGCCCAGCTATTTTCCGCGGCCCGGCGAAATGACCTGGCGCGACAGCTGCGACCGCGAGGTGCGGACGGTGCGCGACTGCGTGGGGGTCTGCGATGTATCGACCCTTGGCAAGATCGACCTGCAGGGGCCGGATGTGGGGGCGTTCCTGGATTTCGTCTATACCAACACCTTCAGCACGCTGACGCCGGGGCGGGTGCGCTATGGCCTGATGCTGCGCGAGGACGGGCATGTGATGGACGACGGCACCACGGCGCGCCTGTCCGACAATCAGTGGGTGATGACCACGACCACCGCCGCTGCCGGGCAGGTGATGCGGCATCTCGACTGGGTGCACCAGGCGCTGGTGCCGCATCTGGACCTGCGCTTCGTCTCTGTCACCGAGCAATGGGCGCAGTTCGCCGTCGCCGGGCCCCGGTCGCGGGAGCTTCTGAACGGTCTGCTCGACGATCCCATCGACGACGCAAGCTTTCCGTTCATGCAATGCGGGCCCGTCTCCGTTATGGGCGTGCCCGGGCGGCTGTTCCGGATCTCGTTCTCGGGGGAGCATGCCTATGAGATCGCTTTGCCGGCGCGTTACGGCGATGCGCTGTTCCGCGAGCTGGTGGCGCGGGCCGAGGGCATGGGCGGCTGCGCCTACGGGATGGAAGCGCTGAACGTGATGCGGATCGAGAAGGGGCATATCACCCATGCCGAGATCCACGGGCGGACCACGGCGTTTGACTGCGGCTTTGCCCGGATGGTGTCGCCGAAGAAGGATTGCGTGGGCAAGGTGATGGCGGCCCGGCCCGGCATGGTGGCGGACAGCCGCGAGCAGCTGGTGGGGCTGCGCCCGGTCAAGGCCGGGACAGAACTGACGGCGGGAGCGCATCTGTTCGAGCCGGACGCCGAGGCGGTGCGGAAGAATGCGCAAGGGTATGTGACGTCGGTGGGCTATTCGCCGATGCTGGAGACCTACCTGGCGCTGGGCTTTCTGCGCAACGGGCGGGCGCGGCACGGGCAGAAGGTGATGCTGATCGACCACCTGCGCAAACGGGATGTGTTGTGCGAGGTGACGGACGTGGTGGCGTATGATCCGGATGGAGGGCGGTTGCGTGGCTGAGTTGAGAGCATCGAGCCCCTGTGCGGGTCTGTTGCCGCTGGTGCGGGGCGGGGTGACGCTGGACGAGGTGTCGCCGGGCGTGATCACGGCGCTGGCACCCTTTCGCGGCGGAGAGGCGGCGCTGTCCTCGGCGCTTCAGGCGGCGTATGGGCTGGGCTTTCCCGCGGCCGGTCAGGCGCTGGAGGCGGGCGAGACCGCCTGCATCTGGTCCGGGCGGGCGCAGGCCTTTCTGATCGGACCGGCCCCGGATGCGGGTCTTGCGGCGAGGGCGGTCCTGACCGACCAGTCCGACGCCTGGGCGGTGGTGGAGCTGTCCGGTCCCGGGGCGGAGGATGTGCTGGCGCGGCTGGTGCCGCTGGACCTGCGTCCGGCCGCCTTTCCGCCGGGCTGGGCGGCGCGCAGCCTGCTGCAGCACATGACCGTCACGCTCTGGCGCAGCGGGTCGGGGGCATTCCGCATCATGGCGTTCCGGTCCATGGCGCGGACTCTTGCCCATGAGATCGGCACCGCCATGGCCCTGGTTGCGGCGCGGCGGGACGCAGGCTAGGTCTGGGCCGGTCGGGACGGGGGGAGGTCATGCGGTATCTGATGGTTCTGGTCTTGCTTGCGCCCGGGTCGGCGCTGGCGGATGAAACACCCGCCGTGCGGGACTGCGCGGCGCAGGCAGCGCTGGTGATGCAGGCCGTGACGGCGCGGGTGGAGGGCGAGCCCATGCGCAAGACCCGGCGCATGCTGCGGGCCGAGCTGGACCGCACGGCGGGCGACATGCTGGCAGAGTGGATCTATGGCCTGCCCGAAGCGCAGTTGACCGACGAGGTGGGCAAGCTCTGGCAGGCGCAGTGCGAGGCGCTGTGATCCGGGTTGCGTGACCCGTGCCGCGATCCCGGTGGCCTGAAACCGGCGCGTCTGTGGCGCGGTGGTGCCCCGCGGCAATGCTGCGGCCTGTGACGCGGGCAGGAGCGAGGGGTTTTGCACCCCTCGCGCTCCCCGCAGGGGTATTTGTCCCAAGAAGAAGCAGCAGTCTCTCTTGAGGGCGGCGGGCGTGCGGGGTATGTTTGCGCATGAGCTTGCCCCCCGGATTTCTGGACGAGTTGCGCACCCGCACCAGCCTGGCCCAGGTGGCCGGGCGCAAGGTACTTTGGGACAGCCGGAAGTCGAACCAGGGCAAGGGTGACCTGTGGGCGCCATGCCCGTTTCACCAGGAAAAGACCGCGTCTTTTCATGTCGACGACCGAAAGGGCTATTATTACTGCTTCGGATGCCACGCCAAGGGGGATGCGATTTCCTTTGTGCGCGAGACCGAGAATGTC
Source organism: Alphaproteobacteria bacterium (assembly GCA_030425925.1). Classification (GTDB taxonomy): domain Bacteria; phylum Pseudomonadota; class Alphaproteobacteria; order Rhodobacterales; family Rhodobacteraceae; genus JAUHZO01. Next base: position 157,737 of record JAUHZO010000005.1, read on the forward strand.
GGGTTCATGGAGGCGGTGGAGATCCTCGCCGGCGAGGCCGGGATGGAGATGCCCCGGCGCGACCCGCAGGCGCAGCAGAAGGCGGACCGGCGCGAGATCCTGACCGGGGTGATGGAGCAGGCGGTCCGGTTCTTTCGCCTGCAATTGCAGAGCGCCGCGGGGGCCGAGGCGCGGGCCTACCTGGCCGGGCGCGGGCTGGGGCCGGAGACCCGGGAGCGCTGGGAGATCGGGTTTGCGCCGCCGCGCTGGGAGAGCCTGCGCGAGGCGCTGGCGGCCAGGGGCGTTTCGGTGGAGGACATGCTGGCCTGCGGGCTGGTGAGGGCCTCGGACAAGGGGCGGGCGCCCTATGACGTGTTCCGCAACCGGATCATGTTTCCCATCCGGGACGGGCGCGGGCGGGCGATTGCCTTTGGCGGCCGGGCGATGGACCCGGAGGACAATGCCAAGTACCTGAATTCGCCGGAAACCGAGCTGTTCGACAAGTCGCGCAACCTGTACAACCTGGGGTCTGCGCGGGCGGCCTGCGGCAAGGGGCATCCGCTGATCGTGGCCGAGGGCTACATGGATGTGATCGCGCTGTCGGAGGCGGGGTTTGCGGGGGCGGTGGCCCCCCTGGGCACCGCGATCACCGAGGCGCAGCTGCGCCTGATGTGGCGGCTGAGCCCGGAGCCGGTGATCGCGCTGGATGGCGACAAGGCGGGGCAGCGCGCGGCGGGGCGGCTTGTCGATCTGACGCTGCCGCTGCTTAGCGGGGGGAATTCGCTGTTCTTCCTCAGCCTGCCGGGGGGGCAGGATCCGGATGATTTCCTGGAGACGCGCAACCCGGATGCGGATGTGCGCGCCGCGCGCAAGATCGCGCTGGCCAGGCTGATCGAAGAAGAGAAGGTGCCGCTGGTGCGCGCGCTCTGGGAGCGGGAGTTTGGCGCCGCCCCCACCGGGACGCCCGAACAGAAGGCCGCGCTGGACAAGCGCCTGCGCCAGGCGCTGGGGCAGATCCCCGATGCCGACATCAAGCGCTATTATGGCGAGGCCCTGAAGCAGTTCCGGTGGGAGGCGTTCCGTCCGCGCAACTGGGCCCCGGAATATCGCGGCCGCAAGCGGGGCAGGGCGGCGGTCGACGGGCCGCTTCCCACCACCAAGGCCTCGCTTCTGGCCAGTGGCGAGGGGGCTGCGAACCTGCTGCAGTTGCGCACCCGCGAATTGCATGCCGCACGCGAGCGCATCGTGGCCGCGCTTGTCGCCAGCAATCCCGCCATTGCCGAGGCGTTCCGCGACGGGCTGGAGCAGTTCGACTGCGCCGATCCGGGGGCGCAGGCGGTGCTGTCGCAGGTGCTGGGCTGGGACAGCCTGCCCGAGCGCGAGGCCTGTCGCGAGGCCCTGGCCCGGGCGCTGGGGCCCGATGTGGTGGCGGGCGTGCTGAACGACGGGTTCGTGCGCATCCATCCCGGGGTGCGCGGCGCGCTTCCCAGGGACATCCTGCTGACCGAACTGGCGGAAAACATCGCCCGGGTGACCGCGGATCGCGCCGCGCATCTTGAACTTCTTGAAGCGGAAGAAGATATCGACCACATGACCGGGGAAAGCCTGACCTACAGGCTGGGGCAGTCTGCCCGTGAACGAGACGAGGTCATGCGCGGGTCCAACGAGGACCGCATCGAATACGACATTGCGCCCAACGGGGCGCAGGTGGATCGCCGTGAACGCGGGGCGCTGGAGGCCCTGCTGGACCAGATCCGCTTTGAAAAACCGGGCCGGTCCTAGCGCTTTCCGGGCGGTTCCGGCAAGGATGCTTAACAAATTCGGGCTAGGAGCGATGGCCGAATCACTCAAATGCGCTATTGATTCGGGACGGGCGAATCATAAGCCTCCGGTCCACGTGTAAGGAGCGTTGCATGGCAGCGAAAGACAACGAAGACGCCGAAACCGAGGTTCAGGAAGAGGAAGTCTCGCTCGACATGAGCCAGACGGCGGTCAAGAAGATGATCGCCGAGGCGCGTGAGCGGGGCTACATCACCTATGATCAGCTGAATTCCGTGCTGCCTCCGGATCAGGTCAGTTCCGACCAAATCGAGGACGTGATGTCGATGCTTTCGGAAATGGGCATCCAGGTCACCGAGGAGGAAGAGCCCGACGAGGAGCCCGACAGCAAGGGCACCACCGATCTGGTGGAGACCAAGCGCGCGGGCGATGTGGCGCTGGCATCGGGACAGCAGGAAAAGCTGGACCGCACCGACGATCCGGTGCGCATGTACCTGCGCGAGATGGGCTCGGTCGAGCTGCTCAGCCGCGAGGGCGAGATCGCCATCGCGAAACGCATCGAGGCCGGACGCAACACGATGATCGCGGGGCTGTGCGAAAGCCCGCTGACCTTCCAGGCGATCACCATCTGGCACGAGGAATTGCTGTCCGAGGACATTCTCCTGCGGGACGTGATCGATCTGGAAGCCACCTTTGGCAACCAGCTGGGCGAAGATGGCGAACTGGGCGAGCCGGTGGTGGATGCCGGGGTGGAGCCCGCGGCAAAACCTGCGGAGTCGTCCGAGCCGGATTATGATGCCGACGGCAACCCCATCGTCAAGGAAGATGACGAGGACGAGGACGAACAGGCCAACATGTCCCTCGCTGCGATGGAAACCGCGCTCAAGCCGCAAGTGCTCGAGATGCTGGACCGGATCGCCCGCGATTACGAGGAACTGGCCGAGATGCAGGACAGCCGCCTGTCGGCGACGCTGAACGAGGATGGATCGTTCTCGGACGAGGACGAGGCGCGCTATCAGAAGCTGCGCGCCGAGATCGTCGAGCTGGTGAACGAGCTGCACCTGCACAACAACCGGATCGAGGCGCTGATCGACCAGCTTTACGGCATCAACAAGCGCATCATGTCCATCGACAGTGCCATGGTGAAGCTGGCCGACCAGGCCCGCATCAACCGGCGCGAATTCGTCGACGAGTATCGCGGGCACGAGCTGGATCCCAACTGGATGGAGCGGATGGCGGCGAAATCCGGCCGCGGTTGGCAGATGTTCATCGAGCGCTCGGCCGACAAGGCCGAGGAACTGCGCGCCGACATGGCGCAGGTGGGCCAGTATGTCGGGCTCGACATCACCGAATTCCGCCGCATCGTGAACCAGGTGCAGAAAGGCGAGAAGGAGGCGCGGCAGGCCAAGAAGGAGATGGTCGAGGCGAACCTGCGTCTGGTGATCTCGATTGCCAAGAAATACACCAACCGCGGGCTGCAATTCCTTGATCTCATTCAGGAAGGCAATATCGGCCTGATGAAGGCCGTGGACAAGTTCGAGTATCGCCGCGGGTACAAGTTCTCGACCTATGCGACATGGTGGATCCGGCAGGCGATCACCCGCTCGATTGCCGATCAGGCCCGCACGATCCGTATCCCGGTGCACATGATCGAGACGATCAACAAGCTGGTCCGCACGGGGCGCCAGATGCTGCACGAGATCGGGCGCGAACCGACGCCGGAGGAACTGGCCGAAAAGCTGCAGATGCCGCTGGAAAAGGTCCGCAAGGTGATGAAGATCGCCAAGGAGCCGATTTCGCTGGAAACGCCCATCGGCGACGAGGAAGACAGCCAGCTGGGCGATTTCATCGAGGACAAGAACGCCGTCCTGCCGCTGGATTCGGCCATTCAGGAGAACCTGAAGGAGACGACGACGCGCGTCCTGTCCTCGCTCACCCCGCGGGAAGAGCGTGTGTTGCGGATGCGTTTTGGCATCGGCATGAACACCGACCACACGCTTGAAGAGGTGGGCCAGCAGTTCAGCGTGACCCGCGAACGGATCCGCCAGATCGAGGCCAAGGCGCTGCGCAAGCTGAAGCATCCGTCACGAAGCCGGAAGCTGCGGTCGTTCCTGGATCAGTGACGGGGCAACGCGATGTCGCTGGACAGTGAAACGGGTCGATTTCACGCCCGGTGTGTCGCGGACCGGTTGTCCGAGAGGGCAGTTCGCGCGGCGTTCGAAACCATGATGCAAGGACTGCGGGACCAATCAAGGTTTGATGTGGCGGCCAGCCCGCGCGGTGCGTTTTCCGAGATAAACCTTCGTCTTGACGGCAGACGGTATTATGCTTTCAGGGGCACGCGTGCATGGATCGCCTGGTATTTCCGCAAACCGGCTTTCGATATGAAGCTTGTCGATTGCAACACGGTCCGGTCTCAGTTCGCTGATCTGTCGCCATTTGAAAACCCGCGGGCGCAAGAGATATGGGTCAAGATCACGTCGCCCAAGGACGCTCAACGAGTCCTGAATTTCATTCTGTGACCGAGATGGAGAACAATGTCCTGGCTTTCCAAACTATTCGGTGGCGGTGAAGCCGCTGCGCCCGCTGCGGTTGCATCGACCGAATACAAGGGTTTCCGCGTCATGCCTCAGCCGATCAAGGCGGATGGCGGCTACCGCATCTGTGCCGTGATCGAAGGCGAGGTTCATGGCGAGGCCAAGTCGCACACCCTGATCCGTGCCGACGTGCTGCGTGATCCGGATGACGCGGTCGAAGCCTCGGTCAACAAGGCCAAACAGTTGATCGACCAGCAGGGGCTGCGCCTGTTCGAATGAACTGGCTGCGCCGGGGGCTGAACGGGCTGTCCTTGCCCGTGCTTGTGGTGCTGTGCCTGACGCTTGGCCTCGCCCCCTTTGTGCCCGAGCCGCATCTGCTGGAAAAACTGCGCCTGCTCTGGACCGGCACCCTGGACCAGCCGGTGGATATTGCCGATCTGGCGCTGCACGCGCTGCCCTGGTTGCTGCTGTGCGCCAAGCTGGCCTTGCGGGGCTGAGACGGCATCCCGGTTGCGGGAAAGGCGCGGTTTCAGCGAAATTCGGCGCTGAATCGCCGAATTTAAGCCGTTTCAAGGGGGTCATGCGCGGCAGGGCTTGTCTTCAACATACTTTGTCAATATGTGGGTCTCGCGGGACGTCCCCGCAGGCCGGCCCGCGGGCCGGCGCAACTTTGAAGACAGGATTGTCACATGACCGAGTCGAATACCCCGCTCACCGAAGAGCAGAAAATGCGGCGCCGGGTAGCCCGCACGATCGGCCGCACCATCTGGCGCGGCGAGTTCAAGGCCACCAACCCCGATGCGACCAAGGAAGAAATGGCCGCAGGCTGGAAGGCCGAACACCGCAAGTGGACCAAGTACGGCATCGCCGCGCTGGGTGCGCTGGAAAAGGAAGGCGCAGTGATCACCGCGCCGAACGGCCTGGCCGCCGAGGAAAACGAAGACTGAGCGCCACACGCGTTCTGTGACGGACGTTGCGCCGCCGGTATCCGGCGGCGCTTTTCATTTGCGGCACCTTTCAGCGCAGATGTTCGCCAAAGAAGGCGATGGTGCGCTCCCAGGCCAGTTCCGCCGCCGCCTCGTCATAACGCGGGGTGGAATCGTTGTGGAAGCCGTGGTTCACGCCGGGGTAGATATGGGCGGTGTAGGTCTTGCCATGTTCCTGCAGCGCAGCCTCGTAGGCGGGCCAGCCTTCGTTGATGCGGGTGTCCAGTTCGGCATATTGCAGCAGCAGCGGGGCCTGGATCTTCGGTACGTCCTCGGCGCTGGCCTGGCGGCCGTAGAACGGCACCGATGCGCCCAGTTCGGGATAGGCCACGGCCATTGCGTTGCACACGCCGCCGCCATAGCAGAAGCCGACGCAGCCCACCTTGCCCGTGGTGTCCGCGTGGTCGGCCAGGAATTCGTAGGCGGCGAAGAAATCGTTCATCAGCTTCACGCCATCCACGGTGCGCTGCAGGTCGCGCCCCTCGGCATCATTGCCCGGATAACCGCCGACCGAGGTCAGACCGTCAGGTGCCAGTGCGATGAACCCCGCCTTGGCGACGCGGCGCGCCACGTCTTCGATATAGGGGTTCAGGCCGCGGTTCTCGTGCACCACGACCACGGCGGGCAGAGGTTCCTGCGCGTTGGCGGGCTTCACCAGATAGGCGCGCACCTCGCCATGGCCGTTGGGCGAGGGGTACATGATGTATTCCGGCAGGATGTCCGGATCATTGAAGCTTACCTGCTCGGCCATCGCGTAATTCGGGCTGAGCATGTCCAGAAGCGCCACGGCGGTCAGCCCGCCCACGGCGAACTTCGCCGCGCCATCAAGGAATTCACGCTTCGAGATCTTGCCATGGGCATAGAAATCGTAAAGGTCCAGCAGTTCCTGGTCGAAATCCGCCGCGGTCATGCGGCGCTGCGGTGTCAGATCGTTCATGAGACGCTCCCTGTCTGCCCGGGGCGTTGGCGTTGTGCAAAGGCATCCCGAATGGCAGTCAGGATAGGTCGCATCCGCTTCAAGGGGAGTCCGCAATCGTGCAAACGCGCCTCGACATTCCCACACAGGGGCCGGGCCTGTACGACATCACCGGCGCAGTGGCGCAGCAGGTTGCCGGAGAGGGGCTGTGCACCGTCTTTGTGCGGCACACCTCCTGCTCGCTCCTGGTCCAGGAAAACGCCGATCCGGACGTGCCGCGCGACCTGCTCGCATGGCTTGACCGGCTGGTGCCGCCCGCCGACCACCCGGCGATGGCCTACCTGCGGCATACGGCCGAAGGGCCGGACGACATGCCCGCCCATATCAAGGCCGCGCTCTTGCCCGTGTCGCTGCAGATCCCGTTTTCGGGCGGGCGTCTCGGATTGGGGACGTGGCAGGGCATCTTTCTCGTCGAACACCGCACCCGGCCGCATATGCGCCAGGTGATCGTGCACATCCGGCGCGACACCTGACAAAATAGTCGGGTATTCCCCTACTTGAGGCGTCACATGACTTTGCTACCCTTGGAACGACTCGCCTGTCCGGTTGCGGAGGCCCTGGAATGCTGCGGCGCCTATTCAGATTTGCCCTGGTGCTTGTTGTCGTGGCTGCGGCTGCGGCGGGGCTTGGCCTGCCGGATTACCTGGCCACCCGCACGCATCTGCCCGGCGGCAGTTGCCTTGACCTGCGCGGAGACCGGCGGTTGTGCAGGTTCGACGGCGGGCCCTTGGAGGTGGCGGGCACACCGGTTTTCCTGGAGAACTTCCAGCAGGCCTTTCTGCCCACCCGCGTGCGGATCGACTTTACCGATGCCAACGGCCTGCGTTGGACGGCGCCGGAACAGACCCTCACCGACGGCGCGACGATCCCGCCGCTGTTTACCCCGGTGATGGGCGACCGCCAGCGCCGCGAATACCTGATCGCCGCGGCGCTGCACGATGCCTATTGCGGCGTGGGCAACGAGGACCTGCCCACCTACCAGACCCGCCCCTGGGAAGCCGTGCACCGCATGTTCTTCGAGGCGCTGGTGGCCGATGGCACGCCCGAGCGCACCGCCAAGATCATGTTCGCCGCCGTCTATCTGGGCGGGCCGCGCTGGGACGATCCGGAGCGGTCGCTGGAAGGGGTCAGCGCGGCAGACCTGTTGCGGGAACTGGACTGGTGCGTAGAGTGGATCGAGAAAACCGATCCCGACGCCGACGAGATCGTGTCATGGATGCGGGAGCGCGAGATCGCGCTCAAGGCCGGAACGGCAAAGGAGCCCGTCTATGATGCAGGAGACCCGAGGGGACTCTGACACGCTGCGCGCCGCCGTCGCGCAGGCCGATGCGCTGATCGCGGCGCGCGCCGGGGCGTTTTCCGACTGGACGGCGCAGATCTTCGACTTTGCCGAACCGGCCTGGCGCGAATACCGCTCGGCCGCGTGGTACGTGGCGCGGCTTCGCGCCGAGGGGTTCGAGGTCGAAGAGGGCAGCGCCGGCATGCCCACCGCGTTTTGCGCGCGCTGGTCGCAAGGGGACGGGCCGCGCATCGGCTTCTACGCCGAATACGACGCGGTGCCCGGCAATTGCCAGGCCGCGCAGCCCGAACCCGGACCCCGCCCAGGGCTGACGGCGGCAGCGGCGGGCCATACCGATCCGCATTCCGCCCTGGGCATCGGGGCCTTGGCGGGGCTCTTGGCCTCCAAGGCCGCGATGGAGGCCCAAGGCATCCCCGGCAGCCTGCAGATGACCGGTGAGCCTGCGGAAAAACTGCGCGGCTCCAAGCCCTTGCACGCCATGGCGGGCTATTATGACGGGCTGGCCGGGATGCTGTCCTTTCATCCGTTCTACATGCTGCCGCTGTGCAACACCGTGCGGTGGGACACGCAATGCGGTGCGGCCTATGCCTTTGTCTACCGCTTTCGGTGCGACGCGCCCGAACTGTGGGGGGCGCGGGATGGCGCGCCGATCCCGCAAAGCCATTCCGAAATCCGCGCCCCTGGCGCCAATGACGCGCTGGTGATGATGTACCAGTCCGGGCGGATGCTGCGCGACGCGATGCTGCCGCATCGGGGCGGCTGGTCTGTCTCCGAGGCGATCCTGGCGACCGGGCAGGCCACTGCCGACAACCTGCCGGCCCGCGCGGCAGACCTGCAATACATGATCCGCGTGCCCGATCTGGAGATGGCCGGGCAGATCACCACGCAGTTGGACCGTCTGGCCGAGCACGCGGCGCAGATGACAGGCTGCACGGTCGAGAAACGCTGGGTGTCGAAATCGCGCCCGGGTCTGACCAACCACGCCATGGCGCGCCTTGTCTGGGAGGCGCTGGAACAGGTGGGGCCGCCGGTCTGGTCCGACGCGGCGCTGGCACTTGCGCGGCAGGTGCAGGCGGCCTGCGGCGTCGTTCCGGACGACGCACCGCTGATCCCCGAATGCACGACCCTGATCGCGCCGGAGGAGGCCGAGGCCCGCCTGCGCCGCGATCTGCCGCCCGCACAGGCGCATAGCACTTCGGACGATTACACCGACATGACCTGGCACGCGCCCACCGCGCGGTTCTACATCGCGCGGCCCGCCCTGCGTGGCGGGCCCTATCCGCCCTGGGCGATGAACGCGCTGGGCGGCATGCCGGCGCTGATCGACCCGACGGTGGTCTGCGCCGCGCGGGTGCTGGCGCGCAGCGCCTTGCGGCTGCTCACGGACGAAGCCGCGCGCGCGGCCGCCTGGAAGGAGTTCGAGACGCGCCGCGCCGCCGCGCCGATCCCGCCGCTGGCCGATTACCCCGCGCCGATCGATCTTCCCTGGCCGGAATACGTGGAAACCGTGCGCGGGCGGCACTGGCATATCGGCTTCTAGTGCCTTCTGCGCACGGGATTTTCCGGGTTTGACATTGCGGCACCACCATGATCTGGGGGCTGCATTTCCCCCCTACCCAAATTCTGGCGGTTCCCCTATAGTGAGTGTGGATAAGTGGGGGGCAACCCCACGCCCAGAGGCAGAGAAGAATAAGGGGGACGGCCCATGCGCTGCCCGTTTTGCGGAAATATCGACACCCAGGTCAAGGATTCACGCCCGGCAGAGGATCACGTCTCGATCCGGCGCAGGCGCTTTTGCCCCGCCTGTGGCGGGCGCTTCACCACCTATGAGCGCGTGCAGTTGCGCGACCTGGTGGTGATCAAGACCAGCGGACGGCGCGAGGATTTCGACCGCGACAAGCTGGAACGCTCGATCCGCATCGCCTTGCAGAAACGCCCCATCGACCCGGAGCGCATCGACCAGATGATCTCCGGCATCGTGCGGCGGCTGGAATCGATGGGCGAAACCGACATCCCCTCGAAGATGATCGGCGAGATCGTGATGGAGACGCTGGCCCGGATCGACACCGTGGCCTATGTGCGTTTTGCCAGTGTTTACAAGAACTTCCAGGCCGCAGATGATTTCGACAAATTCGTGAGCGAGCTGCGCCCCGACCCCAACGAGGCGGCGGCGAAGAAGTGACCGAGGCCGACGCCCGCCACATGGCCCACGCGCTTGCGCTGGGCCGCCGCGGGCTGGGCCGGACCTGGCCCCGGCCGTCGGTGGGCTGCGTGATCGTGCGCGACGGACGGGTGATTGCCCGCGGTCGCACCGATGCTGACGGCCATGCCGAGGCGCACGCCCTGCACGCCGCCGGAGAGGCGGCGCGGGGGGCCACGGCCTATGTCTCGCTGGAGCCCTGCGCGCATCATGGCCGCACGCCGCCCTGTGCCGAAGCGCTGGTCGCGGCGGGTGTTGCGCGCGTCGTGACGGCGCTGGAGGATCCCGATCCGAGGGTTTCGGGACGCGGCCATGCCATCCTGCGCGCCGCAGGGATCACCGTCGAAACCGGCGTGATGGCGGATGTGGCGCGGCGCGATCATGCTGGCTTCCTCATGCGCACCACGTTGGGGCGTCCCTTCGTGACGCTGAAACTGGCCATGAGCCTGGATGGGCGCATCGCCACGGCCACCGGGGAAAGCCGCTGGATCACCGGGCCGGGCGCGCGGCGGGCCGTGCACGGCCTGCGTCTGCGCCATGACGCGGTGATGGTGGGCGGCGGGACGGCGCGCATGGACGACCCGGCGCTGACGGTGCGCGGCTTTGGTGCAGTGCCGCAGCCGGTGCGCGTGGTGGTCACGCGGTTGCTGGACGTGCCGCTGATGGGACAACTGGCGCGGACGGCGACGGAGGTGCCGGTCTGGCTTTGCCATGGCCCCGACGCGCGGCCCGAGACGCGTCAGGCCTGGGAAGGACTTGGCGCGCGGCTGATCGCCTGTCGTTTGACGGCTGGCCGTGTCGACCCCGTTTCGATGCTGCAGGCGCTGGGCGGCGCGGGGCTGAACAGCGTTTTTTGCGAAGGCGGCGGGCAGTTGGCCGCCTCACTTCTGGCAAATGACCTGGTGGACGAATTGCAGGTGTTTTCCGCCGGACTGACGCTGGGGGCCGAAGGGCATCCCGGCATCGGCGCGCTGGGTGTGGACCGGCTGAGCGCGGCACCTCGGTTCGAATTGCAGGATGTGGTGGTGGAAGCCGGAGACGTCCGCCACATCTGGGCGCGTCGGTCGGTGCAGGAGCAGGATCTGGACGGTTAGGCCGGAAATGCTGCATCTTCAGCGTGTTGCCGTCGCTCGCCCCGGTTGTGTACATCCTGCGAAATCCTGTGGAGAACCCGGGTTTCCGAGTGCATGCAATCTGTTGTCGGGCGGTCTTCCAGCAGGTCTCAGCGCCGCCAGAGATGGGCTTGCGACGCGAACAGGCCCTGCAATTTCGACAGCGTCCGGTTGAACGGGCCGGGACGGGGGATGTCGCCGTTGGCAAGGCGGTCCACCACCACCTCGACCGGGCAGGCGTGCCCGGTCTTCGGATCGAAATAACGCGGGTAGTCGATCAGCGTGGCATGCACCAGCGCTTCGATCGAAGGGCGCGGTCCGGCAAGGCGACGGGCGGGCACCGGCCCCAGATCGCGGGTTAGCCCCCATCCAGCATAGAAGGGCACGCCCAGGGTTGTGACATTGACACCGCGCAAGAGCGCTTCGAACCCGGTGAGCGAGGTCAGGGTCCAGACCTCATGCATGTTTTCAAGAACCTGCGCGATGTCGCAGCGCTCCAAGGTCAAATCCGCGTACTCCCCAGGGTTATCCACGGCGCCGCGGCGCAACCCGGCCTGCACATCCGGGTGCGGTTTCCAGATGATCACGGCACTTTCATTCCGTGCTCTAACCTGTTGAAGCAGTGTCGCGTTGGAGGTGATGTCGGGACTGCCGTGCAGGATCGAGGCGTCGTCCTCCACCTGTCCCGGCACAAGGATGCGATGACCTTGCGGCAATGTGGGCAGATTTCCGGACAGGTTGTATTTCGACAAGCCTTTTGACGTCAGGGCGGCGATCAGCCTGTGGGCACGTTCGGTCTGGTCCGGCCGCAGACGTGCCGCCCTGTGGGCAATCAGCTGTTCCAGACGCGACGGGCGGCGCGGATCGTAGTAGATGCCCACAGGATCGCACACAAGGCTGAGCGGCGGGATCAATTCGGCGCCCAGTCCGCGCGACCGCAGGAAGCCGTCCTCGACGCGCACCGCCCGGTCGTCCTGTGCCCTCGACGCCCAGACCATGCGGTTCCGGCCCTGGCGTTCGGCCAGCGCGCGGGACTTGTCCACATCGTCTTCGAAGCGCAAGCGCCTGACCTGTCCGAACACTTTCTGCAGAGGCGCGCGTTTCCACAGGCGCATGCCCTCGGCCACCCAACCGGCGCGATCCTCGCGCCAGGCGCGGGTGCGTGCTTCCAGCGTGGCCAGCACGTCCTCGAAATGGCACAGCGCGTCGCGATAGGGATCGTACCAGACGGGGTAGAGGATCATCGCGGCGGCAAAAAGCTGCGCGCGCGTCAGCTTGCGCTGGCGGCGGGGCAGGGGATCCTGGTCGTCGGTCAGGCCCCATCCGGCATAGAACGGCGTGCCGAAGACGCGGGGACGGTGGCCGGCAAGGATCGCCTCGAACCCCATCTGCGACGACACGGTGTAGACCGCCGTGGCACTCTCCAGCAACTGCCAGGGCGAGGCGTCACCGGCGTAGAGCGTGATGCCGGGCTGCGCGTCGTCATCGCGAAAGTGGCCGGGGCGAAAGCCACGGGCGGTTTCGGGATGGGTTTTCAGCACGATGCGCTGGCCGGGATTTTCCTGCCGGGCAAAGGTCAGCATCTCCAGAAAGCGCGACCGGTCGGCGCGCGACGCGGTGACAGAGGCATCCCCTGCTGTCTGGTCGATCACGAGAACGAATCCCGGATCCGGATGGTCGGCATCGAGCCGCGTGGCGGAATACTTGGACAGATGGGCGTCCTGCATCCGCGCGATGCCCGCGCGGGCCCGCGCCAGAAGCGCACTGTCATCCAGCGGGTGTTCGGCCAGAAGCCGTTCCAGATCAGAGGGATGCGCGGGGTCGAAATGCAGGCCCGCATGGTCGATCAGAAGGCCGAGCGGCGGCTCACCGCTCCGGCCGGGAAAAAGCGAGCGTAGAAAGGCGTCTTCGATCCGGACAAGCGGCGCGGCATGGCGGGCGGCCATCGCCTCGCCGCGTTGGGCGGTGGGCGACATGCCCCAGACGCCCACAAGGTCGCCCTCACCCGGACGCCCCAGAGAGATGTCGTAGCCCGCCAGCGACAGGATACGGCGCAGGCGCGATTGCCAGAGAAAGCCGCCATTGTAGACAAAAAGACGCCGGGGCGTGGTGGCCCCGGCGGTCCCCTGTCCCTCATGGGGCAGCGGCAAGGGGGTCAGCCCCCCGTGCCGGCGATTGTGTCGCTTGCCGTGGTCAGCGTGCTGACCGCGCCCAGCGTGCCGGTCAGGGCAGCGATGGTCTTGTTCCACTGGGTGAACGGCGCTTCGGTGACATACAGCGTGTCCTGGTCGCGGATGACGAAATCGCGCGCCATGAACATGCCATTGGGTTCCGTCAGGTCCAGCACGTAGACAAGGCGCTGCGCGCCCACCAGATCGCTGCGGCCCAGCACCTGGTTGGCGATCTCTGCCGGTTCGTTGCGGAACACAAAGACACCGGTGGGATCGGCGCTGGCCGACAGCAACCCGCCGACCTGGGCGATGGCCTCGACCGCCGACAGGGTCTGCGTCTCGAACGGCACGCGGGCCTGTGCGCCGGTGGCGCCCAGCGCGGTGAAGGCGCGGGTGTCTTCCTCGACCAGAATACGGTCGCCGCCGCGCAGGGCGATGTCGAATTTCGGATTGTCGTAAAGGTCCTGGAACCAGATCTTGCCCTTGTGGTTGCCGCAGATCACTGTGATCTGGGCGATCTCGGGTTCGATCGTCACGCCGCCCGCGCGGGCCAGCATGGCCGACAGCGTGCGGGTGGGCCGCTCGATGGCATAGACGCCCTGACCGCCCACCGAGCCCACGAGGCTGACGGTCGATCCGTCGCCGGCAAGACGGCGCACCTCGACCTGCGGGTCGGGCGTCTGGTCCTCGAGGCGGTCGGTGATGATCTGGCGGATGCGTTCGGGGGTGTTGCCCGCCGCCTTGATCCGGCCTGCATAGGGCACGAAGATGAAGCCGGAGCCGTCCACCTGCACCTCTTCGAGGATTGTGGCGTTGGCCCCTTCGCCGGCCAGAAGCCCGTCATCCACGTTTTCCCACACCGTCAGGCCCAGCGTGTCGCCCGGGCGGATGGTGTCAGAGCCGACGATGCCCGCAGTCTTGAACGCATCGGAAAAGCCCAGGGCAGGGACGACGGCGGTGGCACGGGTCACGCGATCGTTCACGGCGACGATGAACGCGTCACCTTCGCGCTGGACGGAGCCTGCAAAGATCTCGCGCTTGTTCGGGCCAACGCGGGGCAGGCCGCAGGATGCCAGAATCGACACCGCAGCCAGAAGGGCGACGGACCGCGCCCACCGGGAGGGGGAGTGTTTCACTGCTCGGTCTCCTCGACCTTATGTTTCTGCCTCAGGTTTTTTCTTTAACCTACCGGGAAGCGGGCAAAAAAGCCAGTCCCGGGGTTTGGCGGCTCAGCGCACCAGGCGCAACTGTTGCCGAGGGGCCGCGGTGCCACGAGATAATGCGTCATACGGGTCGTCCGGGGACAACATCATGTCCACCACCTGGCGCAAGAGCTGCCTGCGGCCGCGCGCAGAATAGAACCCGCCGGGGATCTGCGAGGTTTCCAGCAGGTAGCGGCGGTAGTCCTTGTAGGCGCGGTTGTCGGGGCGCGAGGGCAGGGCGAAGAAGTCGGGCAGGGGCTGGGTGGAGACGAATTCCGGCTTGGCATAGACCGCGTCGCCGAACACCTTGATCGGGATGCCGCGCCACAGCACCTGCTGCGCGGCGGTGGAGTTGACCGTCACGGCACTGCGTGCATCGTTGAGCAGTTGCGCCAGCTTGCCGCCGCGGACGTAATGCACGCGTTCAGCGACCCCGGCGCGGCGCGCGGCGGCACGAATGGCACGGCGGACATTGACGCGGCCATCCTCCAGCGGGTGCGCCTTGAACACCAGGTGGTGATGGCCCGGCGCGCCGCTGGCAAAACCGTCCACCACCAGCGAGATGAACTCGGTCATGGTTGTGAAGGGCGAATGCTTCTGGAAGCTCGAGTCATGCTCCAGCTGCATCAGCGCCAGGTGATAGGGAAAGCCGCCCAGGCGGATCCGCTGGGTGGCGACGATCCGCCCGGCCCAGGTCAGCGGCATCAGGACTAGCCGTTTCAGATACAGCAGGAATTCCTGGAACACGGTGAGCGACCGGTGCGGCTGGAAGTTGCGGTAGTCGCCGTTCCGGAACATGACGAACCAGTGGTAGAGCGCGCCGTAGAAGATGTGCTGGCGCATGTCGCCCCAATGCGCGGGGGGCAGGGGCGCTTCCATGTCGGACAGTTCCAGCGCCTTCTGCATCTCGGGCACCGACATCTGCATCAGCCGCGAATGCCCGTTTGTGCCGCCCCGCTCGTAGGTGACCCAGTAGGGGCGCAGATAACCTTCCTCGAACACGTGCACCGTCAGCCCGCGGGCGCGGGCTTCGGCAATGGCGTCGGCATGCACGGGGCGGACATCGCCGTAGAGCACGATATCCGTGACGCGCTTTTCCTCGATCAGCCGCGTGAAGGTGGCGCGCCAGTCGGCAGCGCGGCCGCGATAGGGGATGTAGGAGCGCGGGTGAAACCAGAAGGCGCGGTCGCCGGCGTTGAATCCCACGCGCCAGACCTCGGCCCCGGTCTTGCGCAGCATGGCCCCCAGCCGGTGAAAGAACGGCCCGTGTGGTCCCTGAAGGAACAGAAAGACCCGTCGGGAGCCGGTTGCCTTGGTCATGCCGCCATCATATCTGTTGAAGTCTGTTGTGTCAGATAGCGCAGCAGTTCGGCCAAAATAAGGCCCACATTGCTGCTGAATCGAGGGAAATCGTCGATGTTTACGGGAATTGTGACCGATATCGGGACAATCCGCGCGATGGAGCGCCGCGGCGACCTGCGGGCGCGGATCGGCACGGGCTATGACACAAGCGGGATCGAGATCGGTGCCTCCATCGCCTGCGACGGCGTCTGCCTGACGGTGGTGTCGCTGGGGCCGGACTGGTTCGACGTGGATATCAGCGCCGAAACCGTGTCGAAGACCACCATCGGGGCCGCCGGGTCCAATTCGGGCTGGACCGAAGGGCACCGGGTCAACCTGGAACGCGCGCTCAAGGTGGGCGACGAGCTAGGCGGGCACATCGTGTCCGGCCATGTGGATGGCGTGGCCGAGATCGTGGCGATGGAGGACGAGGGTGACAGCACCCGCGTGACCTTCCGTGCGCCCGAGGCGCTCGCGCGGTTCGTCGCGCCCAAGGGCTCGGTGGCGCTGAACGGGACGTCGCTTACGGTGAACGAGGTGGCGGGCGGCGATTTCGGCATCAACCTCATTCCGCATACGCGACAGGTGACGACCTGGGGGGATGTGACGGTGGGCGACCGGGTGAATCTCGAGATCGACACTCTGGCACGTTACGTGGCGCGCCTGCAGGATTGGGGCTGAGGCGGCACGATTTTCTGCGAAAATCGTGCCCTACGGGAAGCGTTTTCGACGAAAACGCTTCCCGCCTGTGGATATGTTGCGTCCTTGTTCTGGCGCAATGCGGTTTGCAGCGTCTCTTTGGCCTGTCAGCCTGCAGTCGGGGCGGGATCATTCCGCCGGCTGGAACCCCATGATCAGCTGGCGCAGGCCCAGCGCTGCGCCCGCAAAGATCGCCGCAAAGGTCACCGGGGCCGACACCGCCAGCACGGAAAACGCCGAAAGACCCTGCCCGATGGAACAGCCCAGCGCCAGCACGGCCCCGGCCCCCATCAGCGCGGCACCAAGGATCTGGCGGCGCAACTCGCGCGGATCCTCGCAGGCTTCCCAGCGGAAATGGCCCTTGATCAGCGAGCCGATGAAGGCCCCCGTCCAGACCCCTGCCACCGAGCCCACCGCGAAGGTGAGCGGTCGCGCCGATCCGGTCATCCACCACAGGATCGATTCGCCCAGGGGCGCGGCAAAGCTGTGCGAGACCACCGGCAGCGCTTCGAACCCGGTGCGTGCGACCCAGGCAGTCCCGCCCCAGCCGATCAGCACCGCCAGCGCCACCGCCAGCGCCCAGCCGATCTGGCCGGGTTTGTCCAAGACCGCGCGGGACCAGGCCGATCCGGCCAGGATCAGCGCGCCCAGCGCCATGCCGATGGCGTTGACCGACAGACCGGTAATGGCACCCAGATGATGGGCGATTCCGGGGGGCGTGTCATAGACGGTGACACCGGCCTGCGGAAAAAGCGCGTCGCGCAGCGGTGCCAGCGGGCCGGACAGCACGACATAGGTCGACACGCCCATCACCAGCACGATGACAAAGCTGCGCAGGTCGCCACCGCCCAGCCGGGCGATGGCGCCAAAGCCGCACGTGCCCGACAGCGCCATGCCATACCCAAAGATCAGCCCGCCCAGCACCGAGGCCAGCGGCATCCAGCGGATCGAGAGGTAATAGGTGTCGGCCCCGTCCAGCCATCCGGAGGCCATCAGCGCAAAGCTGCCCAACACGGCCGCGCCGATGGCAATGCCCCACATCCGCAGACGCAAGGTGGATGCCCCGTACAAGGCGTCCTCGATGGCACCCATCGTGCAGAAGCGCCCGAGCCGCGCCGCCAGGCCCAGAAGGATGCCACCCGCCAGGCCGATCAGCGCAACGGCGTTGGTCTCGCCAATGATATCAAGCATGTCCGGGCCCTCCTCCTGCCCCGACTCGAGCCTCGCCGGGGCAGTATGCCCCGGTGTGCGACACATCGCAAGCGGTGCCGGGAGAGCGGCAGGCAGACGGAAGGCAGGTCAGGCGTCGTCGCGGCAGAACAGGTCGTAGACGCATTCGAGCATCTTGCGCGGCCTGTCATCGGCGAGGCGGTAATAGATCGCCTTGCCGTCGCGCCGGGGCACCACCAGCCCTTCGAGGCGCAGCCGCGACAGCTGTTGCGACACCGCGGCCTGGCGGGCGGACAGCAGCTCTTCGAGCTCGGTCACCGACTTCTCGCCGGTGACCAGGTGGCACAGGATCATCAGCCGACCCTCGTGGCTGATCGCCTTGAGAAAGGACGAGGCCGTCGTGGCCTTGTCGACGATGGCGTCCAGCTCGTCTTCGGTGAGGTCGTCATGCAGGACCGGCAGGGCCATGGCGCGCGCTCCTAGAATTTCGCGGACTGGAAGTCCGTGTGCTGTTCCAGGAACCGGGCGTAGACCGGCCAGAAGAAATCCTCGCCCACATAACCTTCCATGCGGGCGATCTCGGAGCCGTCCCGCACCAGGATGAAGGTCGGGGTCAGCAGCACGCGGCGGTCATAGGTCACGCCCTGTGGCGCGCCGTCGCGCAGTTGCGCCCGCTCGAGTGGCGCGAACCGGCCTTCGGCGGTGTTGGGATAGGCCGGGCCGATTTCGTGATCCCACATGGCACAATAGGTGCAGCCGGGCTGCTCCACCATGATGAGCCGGAAGTCTGCCGCGAAGGCCGGAACGGTCAGCATCAGCCCAAGGCCAGCTGCCGCAATGATCAGCCGTCTGAACATGCGCTTACACCGATTGACGATTGCCTGACGGACAACGTAATCTGAATATGTGAATTGATCAAGGATCGGGGCCCGAATGCTGGACATTTCGTTTGCAGGCGCCGCTTTTGCGGGGTTGTTGAGCTTTTTCACCCCCTGCATCCTGCCCATGGTGCCGTTCTACCTGTGCTACATGGCCGGGATTTCCATGGCCGAGTTGCGCGACGATTCCGGGATCGCGCCGGGGGCGCAGCGGCGACTCATCGTGTCGGCACTGTTCTTTGCCGCCGGGGTCACCACGATCTTTGTGCTGCTGGGCATGGGGGCGACGGCGCTGGGCCGGGCGTTTGCCGATTATCTCGACCAACTGACCTGGGTTGCCGCGGCAATCCTGGTGGCGTTCGGGCTGCACTTTCTGGGCGTCGTGCGAATCGGGTTCCTCTATCGCGAGGCCCGTCTCGATTCGAAGGCCGAGCCGACGACGGTGTTGGGGGCCTACCTGATGGGGCTGGCCTTCGGTTTTGGCTGGACGCCCTGCGTGGGCCCGGCGCTGGCCTCGATCCTGATGATTGCCAGCGGCATGGGCGACATCTGGCGGGGCGGGGTGCTGCTGCTGGTCTACGGGATCGGCATGACCGCACCCTTCGTGGTTGCGGCGTTGTTCTCCGGGCCCTTCCTGCGCTGGACCGCGCGGCACCGGGCCAAGCTGCACTATGTCGAAAAAGTCATGGGGGCGATGCTGATCCTGTTTGCGATTCTCATCGTCACCGGTAGCGTGAATGCCATCGGCCAGTGGATGCTGGACACGTTCCCGAACTGGTCGAAGCTGAGTTGACAAACGGGGAGGACGGATCATGAAAACCTGGATCGGTGTGGCGCTGGCCGTGGCCATGGCGCTGCCCGTCATGGCGCAGGAGGTGGGCGATGACGGGCTGCACAAGCAGCCCTGGATGCGCGACACCTTCAAGGACCTGCGCGAGGACCTGGGCGAGGCCAATGCCGAGGGCAAGCGGCTGGTGCTGTTCTTCGAGCAGCGCGGCTGCATCTACTGCCGCAAGATGCACGAGGAAGTGTTCAGCGACCCGGAAGTCTCCGAGTATATCGACGAGAACTATTTCGTCGTGCAGCTGAACCTGCATGGCGACATCGAGGTGGTGGATTTCGACGGCGAGGCGCTGTCGGAAAAGGACATGGCCCGGAAATGGCGGGTGCTCTTCACGCCCAGCATCGTCTTTCTGTCAGAAGAGGTGGCCGAGGGCGATTCGGCGATCGAGGCGTCGGTGGCGGTCATGCCGGGCGCGTTCAGCAAGGGCACCTCGCTCGACATGTTCACCTGGGTGGCCGAAAAGCGCTACGAGATCGAAGACGAGACCGGCGAGGATTTCCAGCGTTACCACGCACGGCGAATCCAGGAGCGCAATGCAAACCGCGCCGACTCGGACAAGAAATTCGACTGAACCGTCGATCCGCGGGCCGGCCGCGGCCGGCCTGCCATCGCCTTGTTCCGAATAACCCTTTCTTAACAAAAGCGGGCGTATCGCCGGGGCAGGGTGCCCCGGGTGCGACAATGCGTAAATTCACATCCGTGAATTTGTTGTTGCGTCCCCCCGGGTCGGTAGCCTACGGTATACCACAGCCGAGACGAGCTAAGGTCCGCTTGCGGGCCGTCAAGCCTAGGGAGGGAAAATGAGGCTTACGACGATCACAGCAGCGGTGACGCTGGTGGCGGGCGTGGCGGTCGCCGAGACCGTGGCGCCGGGTGACGTGCAGTTCACCGAATATGGCGAAGTGACCCAGTCGCTGACCGGTCAGCCCGGCGATGCCGAGCGCGGCAAGACCGTGTTTTCCAGCCGGTCCAAGGGCAATTGCGTGGCCTGCCACGCGGTGGCGCAGCTGGCCGACGTGCCTTTCCACGGCGAGGTTGGCCCCGAGCTGACCTGGACCGGTGAGGTGCGCAGCGCAGAGGAACTGCGCGGCATCGTGGCAAACGCCAAGATGATGTTCGAAGGCACGGTGATGCCGGCCTTCTACAAGACCACCGGTTTCACCCGTCCGGGCGACGGCTACACCGGCAAGGCCGCCGCTGGCGACCTGGCGCCGATCCTGACGGCGCAGGAAATCGAGGACGTGGTCGCCTTCCTGCTGACGCTGCAGGAAGGCTGATTGCATTAACTGAGGAGTAAGACGATGGACTTTACACGTCGCGAAACGCTGGCCCTGGGTGCCGGTGCCGCGCTGATGACCGTCCTGCCGTTCCGTGCAAATGCGGCGGTGGACGATCTGATTGCTGAATTCACCGGCGGTGCCGCCGTGGCAGATGGCGGGGTCGACCTGACCGCGCCGGAAATCGCCGAAAACGGCAACACCGTTCCGATCACCGTGGGTGCCGAAGGGGCCACCGCGATCATGGTTCTGGCCGCCGGCAACCCGACCCCGCCGGTCGCCACCTTCAAGTTCGGCCCGATGGCCGGCGCGCAGTCTGCCTCCACCCGGATCCGTCTGGCTGGCACGCAGGACGTCGTTGCCGTGGCCCAGCTGGCCGACGGTTCGTTTGCACGCGCGTCGAAGACCGTGAAGGTCACCATCGGCGGCTGCGGCGGCTGATCACAGAAATCAAGGAGACAGACAAATGGCAGATGGTGTCAAACCCCGCGTCAAGGTCCCGAAGAAAGCCGCTGCTGGTGACGTCGTCACCATCAAGACGCTGATCTCGCACCCGATGGAATCGGGTCAGCGCAAGGACAGCTCGGGCAACGTGATCCCGCGTTCGATCATCAACCGCTTCGTGGTTGACTACAATGGTCAGAACGTCATCGACGTGGATCTCGCTCCGGCGATCTCGACCAACCCGTATTTCGAATTCGATGCGATGATCCCCGAAGCGGGCGAGATGACGTTCACCTGGTACGATGACGACGGCTCCGTCTACGAGGAAGCCAAGTCGATCGCGATCGGCTAAGGTCTTTCCCTGCCCCGCATCTGCGGGGCAGGGTCGCCATATGGGAGGGAAGAACATATGAAATTCAAGGCACTGACGGCTGTGGCCGCACTGCTTGCCGCACCGCTGGCCTATGCGGGTGGCCCGGATGACGACACCCTTGTCGTCAATGAAGAAGTCGAAATGGCCACCAAGGTGGCAGCGCCCGCGCACATGTCCGACACCGGCATCGACACCATCATGTCGGGCTGGCACTTCCGCACCGACGAGACCCAGTCGCTGCAGATGGACGATTTCGAAAACCCGTCCATGATCTTCGTCGACCAGGCGGTGGACTATTTCGAAACCGTCGATGGCACCGAAGGCAAGTCCTGCGCTTCCTGCCATGAAAGCGTCGAGGAGTTTGCCGGTCTGTCGGCCACCATGCCCAAGATGATCGACGGCAAGCTGACCACGATGGAAGACCTGCTGAATTCGCATCGCGCCGAGGCCATGGGTGCCGAGCCCTGGAAGTGGTCCAGCGCCGAAATGCAGGCCCTCGTTGCCCTGATCGGCCTGCAGTCGCGCGGCATGCCCATGAACGTGGCCATCGACGGCGACGCGGCTCCCTACTGGGAGCAGGGCAAGGAGATGTACTATACCCGGTACGGTCAACTGGAACTGTCCTGTGCCAACTGCCACGAGGAGAACTACGGCAATTTCATCCGCGCCGATCACCTCAGCCAGGGCCAGATCAACGGCTTTCCGACCTACCGTCTGAAACAGGCCAAGCTGATCTCGCGTCACAACCGCTTCCGCGGCTGCATCCGTGACACGCGTGGCGAAACCTTTGCCGAGGGTTCGGACGAATTCCGCGCGCTGGAACTCTATGTCGCGTCGCGCGGCAACGGCCTCAGCGTCGAGACCCCGGCGGTCCGCCAGTAAACCCGTTGCCCCGCGTCAGACTGCCTGACGCGGGGTTTCTTCTTTACCATCCATTCACACATGCGCATGTGTGTCATGAGACAGAAAGCTCCCTCCCCATGATCTCAAGACGCGATTTCCTGCAGGTGTCCATGGCGGCCTCGGCCCTGTACGGGGCCACCGGCTTTGGCAACTGGGCGCGGCTCGCCGCGCAACAGGCGCTGACCCAGGACGACCTGCTGCAATTCGATACCTTCGGCAATGTCAGCCTGATCCACGTCACCGACATTCATGCGCAGCTGAAGCCGATCTATTTCCGCGAACCGTCGATCAATATCGGTGTCGGCGGCAACAAGGGCGCGGTGCCGCATGTGACCGGTGCGGATTTCCGCAAGCTCTACGGCATCAATGACGGCTCGCCTTCGCATTACGCGCTGTCCTCGGGTGATTTCAGCGCGCTGGCCCAGGCCTATGGCAAGGTCGGCGGCATGGACCGCGTAGCCACCGTGGTCAATGCCATCCGCGCCGACCGTCCGGATGCGCTGCTGCTGGATGGCGGCGACACCTGGCATGGCAGCTACACATGTTATCACACCCAAGGCCAGGACATGGTCAACGTGATGAACGGTCTCCGACCCGATGCGATGACCTTCCACTGGGAGTTCACGCTCGGGTCCGAGCGCGTCCAGGAGCTGGTGGAGTCCCTCCCCTTCGCCGCCCTGGGCCAGAACATCTTTGACGCCGAATGGGACGAGCCGCTGCCCGACCTGTTCCCGCCCTACACGTTCTTTGAGCGTGGCGGCGTCAAGATCGCGGTGATTGGCCAGGCCTTCCCCTACATGCCCATCGCGAACCCGCGCTGGATGTTCCCGGAATACTCTTTCGGCATCCGCGACGAACGCATGCAGGAAATGGTGGACGAGGTGCGCGGCCAGGGTGCCGAACTGGTGGTCTGCCTGAGCCATAACGGCTTTGACGTCGACAAGAAGATGGCGTCGAAAGTCACCGGAATCGACGTCATCCTGACCGGCCACACCCATGACGCGCTGCCCGAACCGGTGCTGGTGGGCGACACGATCCTGATCGCGTCGGGCTCCAACGGCAAGTTCGTCTCCCGCGTCGATCTCGACGTGCGCGACGGTCGCATGATGGGCTTCCGCCACAAGCTGATCCCGATCTTCTCGGACGTGATCACGCCGGATGCCGACATGGCCGCCCTGATCGACGAACAGCGCGCGCCCTACAAGGCCGAGCTGGAAGAGGTGATCGGCCAGACCGACACGCTGCTTTATCGTCGCGGCAACTTCAACGGTTCCTGGGATGATCTGATCTGCGACGCGCTGATTTCCGAGCGCGAGGCCGACATTGCCATGTCGCCCGGCGTGCGTTGGGGCCCATCGCTGATCCCCGGCGACAACATCACGCGCGAGGATATCTGGAACGTCACCTCGATGACCTATGGCGAGGCCTATCGCACGGAAATGACCGGCGAATTCATCAAGGTGATCCTGGAAGACGTGGCCGACAACATCTTCAACCCCGATCCCTACTACCAGCAGGGCGGGGACATGGTGCGCATCGGCGGCATGGGCTATCGTTGCGACGTGACCAAGCCGCAGGGTGAACGCATCAGCAACATGACGCTGCTCAAGACCGGCGAGGCCATCGACCCGGCCAAGACCTATGTCGTCGCGGGCTGGGCCTCGGTCAACGAAGGCACCGAAGGGCCGCAGATCTGGGACGTGGTGGAAAACCACATCCGCAAGCTGGGCACCGTGTCGCTGGAACCCAACAATTCGGTTGAGGTTGTGGGCGCGTGACGCGCTCACGGCTTTGGATAGGAGAGAAACCATGACAAAAGAGAACACGGGCACGTCGCGCCGCCAGTTCTTGACCGGGGCCGCCGCCATGGGCGCCGGTGCGGTCGTAGCCAGCGCGGCCAAGGCCGCCGGACCTGATCCGTTGATCACGGAAGTGCAGGAATGGGCCTCGGGCCTGGGTGACGGCGTCGACGCCACGCCCTACGGCCTGCCGATCCAGTTCGAGGATGACGTGATCCGCCGCAACGTGGAATGGCTGACTGCCGACACGATCAGCTCGATCAACTTCACGCCGATCCACGCGCTGGACGGCACGATCACCCCGCAGGGCTGCGCGTTCGAGCGGCACCACTCGGGCGCGATCGAGCTGAAGAAGGGCGATTACCGCCTGATGATCAACGGCCTGGTCGACAAGCCGCTGGTCTTCACCTACGCGGATCTGGAGCGCTTCCCGCGCGAACAGCACGTCTATTTCTGCGAATGCGCGGCAAATACCGGCATGGAATGGGCCGGCGCGCAGCTGAACGGCGCGCAGTTCACCCACGGCATGATCCACAACATGGAATACACCGGTGTTCCCCTGCGCACCCTGCTGGCCGAGGCCGGTCTGGACGCGGCCGGCGATTTTGCCGACAAGTGGGTGTATGTCGAAGGGGCGGATGCGTCCTCGAACGGCCGGTCGATCCCGATGGAAAAGGCCATGGACGACGTGCTTGTGGCCTTCAAGGCCAACGGCGAAGCCCTGCGCAAGGAGCACGGCTACCCGGTGCGTCTGGTCGTTCCCGGCTGGGAAGGCAACATGTGGGTCAAGTGGCTGCGCCGCGTCGAGGTCATGGATGGCCCGGTGGAAAGCCGCGAGGAGACCTCCAAGTACACCGACACGCTGGCCGACGGCACCTCGCGCAAGTGGACCTGGGTCATGGATGCGAAATCCGTGGTCACCAGCCCCAGCCCGCAGGCGCCGATCAGGCACGGTCACGGCCCGGTGGTCATCACCGGCATGGCCTGGTCCGGCCATGGCAAGATCACCCGAGTCGATGTCTCCAAGGATGGCGGCATGACCTGGGAAACCGCGCGCCTCGCCAAGGAAGGCGAGGACAAGGCACTGACCCGTTTCTACCTCGACACCACCTGGAACGGCGAGGAATGGCTGCTGCAATCGCGCGCCATGGACGAAACCGGCTATGTTCAGCCCACCAAGGCGCAACTGCGCGAGGTGCGGGGCCTGAACTCGATCTACCACAACAACTGTATCCAGACCTGGCATGTAAAGCCGAACGGGGAGGCAGAAAATGTCGAAGTCTCTTAATCTCTACGCCGGAACGGCCATCGGCATCGTCGTGCTGCTGACCGCAGCCTACAATTTCGCCGACCGCAATGTCGCGGATTTCCCCGAAAACGCCCGCACGGTCGAGGCACTGCCCGCGCCGATCCCCGAGCCGGAGCAGCCGGTTCAGCAGGCGGCGGCCGAGACCGCCAAGGGCGGTCTGGTGGCCGCGGCCAACGCCGCGGACGAGGCCGGCGACGGTCTGCGCTTTGGCCTGGGCCGCGAAGCCCTGCCCGAGGAGATCGCGGCCTGGGACGTCGATGTTCGCCCCGACGGCACCGGCCTGCCCGCAGGCTCGGGCAACGCCTATGATGGCGAGTCGATCTTTGAGGACAACTGCGCGGCCTGCCACGGCTCCTTTGCCGAAGGTGTGGACAACTGGCCCAAGCTGGCTGGCGGCATGGACACGCTGGACCATGAAGACCCGCTGAAGACCGTGGGCTCCTACTGGCCCTATCTTTCGACGGTCTGGGACTACGTGCATCGCTCGATGCCGTTCGGGGCTGCGCAGACGCTGTCGGATGACGATGTCTACGCGATCACGGCCTATATCCTCTATTCCAACGATATCATCGACGACGAGTTCGAACTGTCGGCGGAAACCTGGGACCAGGTGGAAATGCCCAATGCCGGGGGCTTTATCGTGGATGACCGCGAGGCCACCGAATACAGCCAGTGGCGGACCGAGCCCTGCATGGAGAACTGCAAGGAAAGCGTGCAGATCACCATGCGCGCCACCGTTCTGGACGTGACCCCGGACGAGGAAGGTGGCGAAGACCACGCCTCGATGGACGCAGCCGCGCCCGCCGAAGCGGCCGCACCGGCAGAGGCCGAGGTCACCGAAGCAGCAGCTGCCGCCGACGCCCCGGCCGAAACTGCCGTGGCGGCCATTGATCCCGCGCTGGTGGATGCCGGTGAAAAGGTGTTCCGCAAGTGCAAGGCCTGCCACCAGATCGGTGCCGGGGCCAAGAACCGCACCGGTCCGCATCTCAACGGCGTGCTGGGCCGTGCCATCGGCACCGTCGACGGTTTCAACTATTCCGGCACCATGGCCGGCATGGGCGGCGTCTGGGACGAAGAGTCCATGGCAGCCTTCCTTGCCGATCCGCGCGGCTATGTCAGCGGCACCAAGATGGCGTTTGCCGGCCTCAAGAAGGACGACGAGATCGCCGCCGTGACAGCGTATCTCCAGGCGGCGTCCGAATAAGATGCGGCGGCTTCTTGCCCTTGTGATTGTAGCGCTGGCCCCCATGGGGCCGGCGCTTGCCGATGAAACCGCCGAGCTGATCGGCGATGTCGAGCGTGGCGAACGGCTGTTCCAGCAGTGCCGCAGCTGCCACCAGATCGGGGCCGGCGCGGACAACCGCATCGGGCCGCATCTGAACGGGATTTTCGGCCGCACCGCGGGTGCGCTGGACGGGTTCCGCTATTCGCGCTCCATGGAACGGGCCTTTGGCGACGGGCTGATCTGGGATCTGCGCACGCTGGACGCCTATATCGAAAACCCGCGCGCCCTGATCTCGGGCACGCGCATGTCCTATCGCGGCATGGCCGATCCGCAGGACCGCATGGACCTGCTGGCCTTCCTGCGGGACAACACCGCCAGCCCCCAGGACATTCCCGAAAGCGCCCCCACCGCCGTCCGGCGCGAGGTGGACCTGCCGCCGGAAATCCTGGCGATCGTGGGCGACGTGGCCTATGGTGAATACCTGGCGTCGGAATGCCTGACCTGCCACAGGCGCGATGGCGGGGACGAGGGGATCCCCTCGATCACCCACTGGCCGGAAGAAGACTTTGTGATCGCCATGCACGCCTACAAGCGCAAGCTGCGGCCGCATCCGGTGATGCAGATGATGGCCGGGCGCCTGAACGACGAAGAGATCGCGGCGCTGGCCGCGTATTTCGCCGCGCTCGACTAGCGCGCACCACAGTTTCCCGAAGGGGAGCCACGGTTGAGCGGCACAAGAACCGCCCTCCGTACCCACAGGTCCAACAAGGAGGAGATTGGACATGACACTCAACAGACGAGGATTCCTTGGCGCGGCGGCGGCTGCGTCGGCGCTGGCGGCCCCCATGGTGCGCGCCCAGGCGCGCCCGCGGGTCGTGGTTGTCGGCGGCGGTGCCGGCGGGGCCACGGCGGCCCGCTACATCGCCAAGGACAGCCAGGGTGCCATCGACGTCACGCTGATCGAGCCGACGCGCACCTATTACACCTGCTTCTTCTCGAACCTCTATATCGGCGGGTTCCGCGAGCTTTCGAGCATCGCGCATACCTATGGCACGCTGGCCGCCGAGTACGGCATCAACGTGGTGCATGACTGGGCCGTCGGCGTCGACCGCGACGCCCGCACCGTCACGCTCGCCGGGGGCGGGGTGGTCGGCTATGACAAGCTGGTGCTGTCGCCGGGCATCGACTTTGTCGACGGGGCCGTGCCGGGCTGGGATCTCAGCGCGCAGGGCCGGATGCCCCATGCCTACAAGGCCGGCACGCAGTCGGAACTGCTCAAGCGGCAGATCATGGCGATGCCCGAGGGCGGCACCTATGTCATGGTGGCCCCGCCCAATCCCTATCGCTGCCCCCCCGGGCCGTACGAGCGGATCTCGATGGTGGCGCATCACCTCAAGACGAACAACCCCACCGCCAAGATCATCATCGCCGATCCCAAGGCCAAGTTTTCCAAGCAGGCGCTGTTCGAGGAAGGCTGGCAGAAGCATTACTCGGGCATGATCGAACGCATCGGCCCGGATTTCGGGGGCGAGAATGTCAGCGTGAACCCGGCGGACATGACCGTCGACATCGATGGCGAAGTGATCAACGCCGATGTCGTCAACGTCATCCCGGCGCAGAAGGCCGGCGCCATCTGTGACGCTGCCGGTCTGACCGAAGGCAACTGGGCCCCCGTGGACGGCCATTCCATGGTCAGCCGGATGGACGAGAACGTCTATATCCTGGGCGATGCCACGAACCAGGGCGACATGCCGAAATCCGGCTTCTCGGCCAACAGCCAGGCCAAGGCGGCGGCCATGGCGATCCGTGGGGCCCTGACCGGCAGCCGCGTGTTCCCGGCCAAGTATTCCAACACCTGCTGGTCGCTGATCGCGCCCGAGGACGGGATCAAGGTCGGGGCCGCCTACGAGCCCACCGCCGAAAAGATCGCCAGCGTGTCGAGCTTTGTCAGCCAGACCGGCGAAGACGCGGCGCTGCGCAAGACGACATACGAGGAAAGCCTCGGCTGGTATGCGGGCATCACTGCCGACATGTTCGGCTGATCCGGCGTCATTGCGAAATTGCAGGCCGGCGCGCCCTTTGGGTGCGCCGGCTTTGCTTTTTCAGGCGACTTGGCGCAGGTTCATCTCGTCCAGAAGGCGCGGGATCTGTGCCTTGAACTTGAAGAACCCCGCTTTGGCATGCGGCCAGGCGCGTCGGTCATGGTTGCGGAGCGGCCGGACCACCGGCAGGCCGGTCACCGCGCGCAGCGTATCCGCCACCGGGCCCACCGGCGCATGGGCGGTCACGATCTGCGCCGCGCCGCTGTCGCGGGCCCAGTCCGCGATGTCCTGTGCCGTCTGCAGCCTCTCGGTCAGCGGCCCCAGCCGTGCCGACCAGCGCGCCGCCGTCTCGGCCATCAGCGCGTCGCGAAAGCCCAGAACCGCCGGGGCCATCGCCAGCGGCGAGGCATTGCCGCGGGCTGCCAATGTCGCGCAGGCCACCGGCTGCAGGCCGGAGGCCAGCAGCCAGCCGGGGCTCAGATCGTCCTCGTGCAGCAGGATGGCGGTGGGCCGCGCCGGATCGATCCCTTCGGAGGCGGGCAGCGGCCCGGGCGGCGGAGGCGGCGGGCCTTCAAGCGCGGTGGCGTCTGTGTTCAGAACGCCCGGAGGCGGATTGAACCGGCCTTCGGTATATTCGGCGATGTTGGACGCGCGGGCGACATAGGCCTTGCCCACCGTCTGCAAACCGGCCACCCAGCGCCAGGACAACGTGTTGGAGGCCGGATCGCCATCCAGCAGGTGGCGCAGAAAGAAATCCGCCCCCAGGGCCCAGGGCAGGCGCAGGGTGAAGATCCAGATCGAGGCAAACCACATGCGGGCATGGTTGTGCAGATAGCCAGTGTCCACCAGTTCCTGCGCCCAGGCATCGAAACAGTCGATCCCGGTCTGCCCGAGGCACGCCGCCTCCCAGTGCGCGCGCAGACCGGCTTCGCTCTGCACCCGGTCCAGCGCGCGGCGCAACTCGGCCTGATAGGCCGTCCAGACAGCGGGCCGCATCTCCAGCCAGCCTTTCCAGTAGGTGCGCCAGAACACCTCCATCACGAACTTGTCCGCCGCGGCCCGCGAGTGGCGCCCGAGCACGGCGCACAGGACCTCTTCTTCGGTCACGACCCGGTGCCGCAGCCAGGGTGACAGGCGCGACACATGCCGGTGTTGCCCCGGGCCAAGGTCGAAATTGCGCCGCGCCGCATAGGCGCGCCCGGCATCGGGCAGAAAGGCCTGAAGCCGCGCCAGCGCGGCGTGGCGGGTGGCGGCAAAGGCCGGGGCGGAATTGGGGACGTCTTGCATGGCGCTCAGGGTAGGCGGCAAACCGCCAGCTTCAAGCGCGGGGCGAAAAACCGTGGCCCCCTTGCGGGTCCTCCGGGGCGACACTAAGACTCTGTTAATCCCATGGCGATACGCCTTTCCCCCTAGCAGCAGCAGGCAGGTTCCGATGAAAGACCCGATCGACACGTACATGAACACGCTGGTCCCCATGGTGGTGGAACAGACCAGCCGGGGCGAACGTGCCTATGACATCTTCTCGCGCCTCCTGAAGGAGCGCATCGTCTTCGTGAACGGCCCGGTGCATGACGGCATGTCGACGCTGGTGGTGGCCCAGTTGCTGCACCTGGAGGCGGAAAACCCCAAGAAGGAAATCAGCATGTACATCAACAGCCCCGGCGGGTCCGTCGTGGCGGGGATGAGCATCTATGACACCATGCAGTACATCAAGCCCAAGGTATCGACGCTGGTCTGCGGGCTGGCGGCCTCGATGGGATCGGTGATTGCGGTGGGCGGCGAAAAGGGCATGCGCTATTCGCTGCCCAACGCGGAATTCCTGGTGCACCAGCCGTCGGGCGGCACCCAGGGCACCGCGGCCGACATCATGATCTCGGCCCGCCACATCGAACAGACGCGGGAACGGATGTACCAGCTTTACCAGCGTCATACCGGCCAGGACTACGACACCGTCCGCGACGCGCTGGACCGCGACAAGTGGATGACCCCCGAGGAAGCCAAGGACTGGGGCCATATCGACGACATCGTCACCAGCCGCGAAAAGGCTGACGACGACGCATAAGCATCAGGCAGGGTGCGGCCGGCCTTGGCCGCACCGGGAAATTTCGGATTGTCCTGCCCCCACCGCTGCCCTAAGCTGGCTCAACACGGGGGCCAGACGACCGGGGCAGCCAGACCGGGCCGCCGAGGGCAGACAAGGGCCGAGAAGGGTACGACATGGCAACGAATTCAGGCGGCGACAGCAAGAACACGCTCTACTGCAGCTTCTGCGGCAAGAGCCAGCACGAGGTGCGCAAGCTGATCGCGGGCCCGACGGTGTTCATCTGCGACGAATGCGTCGAACTGTGCATGGACATCATCCGGGAAGAGACCAAGGGCTCGGGCCTGAAATCGTCCGACGGGGTGCCCACGCCGCGCGAGATCTGCGATGTGCTTGACGATTACGTGATCGGCCAGTTCACCGCGAAACGGGTCCTGTCGGTCGCGGTGCACAATCACTACAAGCGCCTCAACCATGCCTCCAAAAGCTCGGATATCGAGCTGGCCAAGTCCAACATCCTGCTGATCGGCCCCACCGGCTGCGGCAAGACGCTGCTGGCGCAGACGCTGGCGCGCATTCTGGACGTGCCGTTTACCATGGCCGATGCCACCACGCTGACCGAGGCCGGATACGTGGGCGAGGATGTGGAGAATATCATCCTCAAGCTGCTGCAGGCCAGCGAATACAATGTGGAACGCGCGCAGCGCGGCATCGTCTATATCGACGAGGTCGACAAGATCACGCGCAAGTCCGAAAACCCCTCGATCACCCGTGACGTGTCGGGTGAGGGCGTGCAGCAGGCGCTGCTGAAGCTGATGGAAGGCACCGTGGCCTCCGTTCCGCCGCAGGGCGGGCGCAAGCATCCTCAGCAGGAATTCCTGCAGGTGGACACCACCAACATCCTGTTCATCTGCGGCGGGGCCTTTGCCGGGCTCGACAAGATCATCGCACAGCGCGGCAAGGGATCGGCCATGGGCTTTGGTGCCGATGTGCGCGATGTCGACGAACGCGGCGTTGGCGAGGTGTTCAAGGATCTCGAACCCGAGGATCTGCTGAAGTTCGGTCTGATCCCGGAATTTGTCGGTCGTCTGCCGGTGATCGCCACGCTCGAGGATCTGGACGAGGACGCGCTGGTCACCATCCTGACCCAGCCCAAGAATGCGCTGGTCAAGCAGTACCAGCGCCTGTTCGAGATGGAAGACACCGAACTCAGCTTTACCGAGGACGCGCTGAGCGCCATCGCCAAGCGCGCGATCGAACGCAAGACCGGCGCGCGCGGTCTGCGCTCGATCCTCGAAGGCATCCTTCTGGACACCATGTTCGAACTGCCCGGCATGGACGAGGTGACCGAAGTGGTGGTGAACGAAGAAGCCGTGACCTCGGACGCCAAGCCGCTGATGATCTATGCCGACCAGAAGAAAGAAGGCACCTCGGCCAGCTGACGGTCGGGGACATCACAGACGCGACAAGGCGGGGGCATCCCCGCCTTTTTCATGGGAGAGACAGACATGATCCGGCGCATTTCCTCGGGCGGGGTCTTTGAGCCGCGCATCGGCTATTGCCGCGCGGTGGTGGCGGGCGGCTTCGTGCACGTGGCCGGCACCGTCGGGCAGGGGGACACGGTGGTGGCGCAGTGCCGCGACGCGCTGGACATCATCGGGCGCGCGCTGGACGAGGCCGGGGTGGGCTTTGCCGATGTGGTGCGCGTCACCTACTACCTGCCGGACCGGGCCGAGTTCGAAGCCTGCTGGCCGCTGCTCAGCGCCACCTTCGGCGCGCATCCGCCGGCGGCGACCATGGTGGAATGCGGCCTGATCGACCCGAAATACCGCATCGAGATCGAGGTGACGGCGCTGGCCCGGGCCTGATCCGTGCTGGCACACACCCCCGCCCGCGTCTTGCGGCGGCCCGCCCACTGGACCTTGGTGCGGGATTTGGCCATAACGGCACACAAATGACAGGAGTCGTCCATGGGCATTCTCAACACCCTTCTCCGTGCGGTCACCTGGTGGAACGGGGCCACGCTGAACACGCTCTGGTTCACCGCGCGCCACGGCAAGAAGGTGGGCGAAGACGAACAGGGCAACGCCTTTTACCAGTCCCATGACGGCAAGCGCCGCTGGGTGATCTACAATGGCGAAGCCGAGGCAAGCCGCGTCAGCGCCGACTGGCATGGCTGGCTGCACCACACCTTTGACGACTATCCCGGCGACCAGCCGTTGAAGCGCAAGCCGTGGGAGCAACCGCATCAGGAAAACCTGACCGGTACGGCACAGGCCTACGCGCCCGCGGGCTCTTTGCGCCGGGCCCAGCCGGCCCAGCGGCAGGATTACGAGGCCTGGAGCCCGGAATGACCCACAGCACCGCCGAGGTGATCGTGGGTGGCGGCGTATTGGCCGCCGCTTTGGCCTTTGGCCTCTATGCCGTGCAAACCGCCGGCTTTTCCTTGGGCAGCGACGGGTACGAGTTGCGCGCCTCCTTCCGGTCGCTGGAAGGTGTCAACGTGGGCACCGATGTGCGGCTGGCGGGCGTCAAGATCGGAACCGTGACCGAAATCGCGCTGAATCCTGAAACCTACCGCGCCGATACCGTGGTGAGGCTGCGCGACGGCGTGGACATCCCCGATGACAGCGCCATCGTCGTGGCGTCCGAAGGGCTTCTGGGGGGAAATTTCATCGAGATTTCTCCCGGTGGCTCCCCCTTTTCCTACGCGCCCGGAGATGAGATTCTGGATACGCAGGGCGCGGTCAGCCTCGTGTCGCTGCTGTTGAAATTCGTCGCGGGCGACGGTCAATGACACGAACGATCCTGGCCTTTCTGTTATGTGCCGCACCTGCCTGGGCACAGGAAGCGGTGAACCCCGGCACCGGGGCCGTTCTGCGGGCGCTGGACAAGCTGAACGCCAAGGTCTCGGACCTGACGCTGGCCCGGGGCACACGCCAGGCGCTGGGCCGGATCGAGATCGAACTGGCCGAGTGCCGCTATCCCACCGGCAACCCCTCGGGCGACGCCTATGCTTTCCTGACAATCCGCGAGGCCGGGGTGGCGGACCCGGTGTTTCGTGGCTGGATGGTGGCCTCGTCCCCGGCGTTGAACCCGATGAATCACCCGCGCTACGACGTCTGGGTGTTGCGCTGCACGACCTCCTGACCGGAGCGCGCCAGCGGCACCGCGGTGATGTCTGCCGCCCCCTCCAGCGCGTGGGCCAGTCGGGCGTGGTAGACGGCCCGTGGGATTTCCTGCCCGCCCAGCGAGGCCAGGTGATCGGTCAGGAATTGCGTGTCAAACAGGGTGAAGCCCGCGCGCCGCAACAGGTCCACCAGCCAGGCCAGCGCGATCTTGGAGGCGTCCGTGCGGCGCGAGAACATCGACTCGCCGCAGAACGCGCGGCCCACGGCAACCCCGTAGACGCCACCGGCCAGTGCGCCGTCCATCCAGACCTCCAGCGCGTGGGCGTCGCCCTCGCGGTGCAGCTGGACATAGAGCGCCCGGATCTGCGCGTTGATCCAGGTTTCGGAACGGTCGGCGCAGGCGTCCAGAACCGCTTCGAAATCGGTGTTGAGCGTGACACGGTACGCGTCGCGCCGCAGCCTGCGCGCAAGGCTGCGCGAGATGTGAAAGCCATCCAGCGGGATCACGCCGCGGCGGCGCGGATCGACCCAGAAGATGTCCGGATCGTCGCGGCTTTCGGCCATGGGAAAGACGCCGGAGCGATAGGCATGCAGAAGCAATTCGGTTGTGATGGTCGTCATGCCGGCCAACCCCCTCCCCAACCCTCCCCCCGACAGGGGGAGGGGGCGCGCTGCGCGGGGTGAGACGCAGAGCCTGTCACCTCAATGGTCGAGACCGCCGGTCTCCAGCCACTTTTCCAGCCAATGGATGTTGTAGGCACCAGTGTGGATGTCCTTTTCGCGCAAGAGCGCGTGGAACAGCGGGACCGTGGTGTCGATGCCGTCGACGATCAGCTCGCCCAGGGCCCGGTGCAGGCGGGCCAGTGCTTCGGGCCGGTCGCGGCCATGCACGATCAGCTTGGCGATCAGGCTGTCGTAATAGGGCGGGATGCGGTAGCCGTCGTAAAGCGCGCTGTCCATGCGCACGCCAAGCCCGCCGGGCGCGTGGTAATGCGTGATCGTGCCGGGCGAGGGCGCGAAATTCGGCAGCTTTTCGGCGTTGATCCGCACCTCGATGGCATGGCCGTTGATGACAAGGTCGTCCTGGGTGAAGGACATCGGCAGGCCGGCCGCCACGCGGATCTGTTCGCGCACCAGGTCGATGCCAAAGATTGCCTCGGTCACCGGGTGTTCGACCTGCAGGCGGGTGTTCATCTCGATGAAATAGAACGCGCCGTCCTCGTAAAGAAATTCGATGGTGCCCGCGCCCCGATAGCCCATCTCGGCCACCGCCTTGGCACAGACCGCGCCGATCTCTGCGCGTTCCTCGGGGGTGATGGACGGGCCCGGGGCCTCTTCGAACACCTTCTGGTGGCGGCGCTGCAGCGAGCAGTCGCGCTCGCCCAGATGCACGCCGCCGCCTTGTCCGTCGCCAAAGACCTGGATCTCGATATGGCGCGGGCGCTGGAGGTATTTCTCGATATAGACCTCGTCATTGCCGAAGGCGGCCTTGGCCTCGGCCCGGGCGGTGAGGTAGGCGCGCTCCATCTCGGCCTCGTTGCGCGCCACCTTCATGCCGCGCCCGCCGCCGCCGGCGGTGGCCTTGATGATCACCGGATAGCCGAAATCCGCACCGATGGCCCTTGCCTCGTCCAGCGAGGCCACGCCGCCCTCGGATCCGGGCACCACCGGGATACCAAGCGTCTTTGCGGTTTCCTTCGCGGTGATCTTGTCGCCCATGATGCGGATATGTTCGGCCGAGGGGCCGATGAAGGTCAGGCCGTGATCCTCGATCACCTGCACAAAGCGCGCGTTTTCGCTCAGAAAGCCATAGCCGGGATGGATGGCCTGCGCGCCCGTCACCTCGCAGGCCGAGATGATCGCCGGGATCGACAGGTAGCTGTCGGGCGAGGGGGCAGGGCCGATGCAGATGGTTTCGTCCGCCATGCGCACATGCATCGCGTCGGCATCGGCGGTCGAATGCACCGCAACCGAGGGGATGCCCATCTCGCGGCAGGCGCGGATGACGCGCAGCGCGATCTCGCCGCGATTGGCGATCAGGATCTTGTCGAACATGGGCTTACTCGAGGATCACGAGGGGCGCACCGTATTCCACCGGCGCGCCATCTTCGACGAGGATGCGCTTGACGGTGCCTGCGCGGGGCGCGGGGATGTGGTTCATCGTCTTCATCGCCTCGACGATCAGCAGCGTGTCACCTTCGCTGACGGTGGCGCCGACGCTGATGAAGGCGGGCGCGCCCGGTTCGGCCTGCATGTAGACGGTGCCCACCATGGGCGAGGTCACGGCACCGGGATGCGCGGCCGGGTCTTCGGGCAGGGCGGCGGCGGGGGCGGCGGCAGGATAGGCCGCGGCAACCGGGGCGGGGGCGGCGGCCACGGGGGCTGCGGCGGGGGCCGCAACCATGGCGGCGGCGCGGCTGACCCGGACATTCAGGCTGTCATCCTCGCCGTATTCGCGCATGACCTCCAGCTCGGTCAGGTCGTTTTCCTGCAAAAGCTCGGCCAGCGCCTTGATGAAGGCGACATCCGCCTCGTGTCGATCTGTGCTCATACCATCCTCGCCCGTTCCTTTTTGGTCCGACACGACCGGACCTTGGCGGATCGCTTATAGGGCATGCGCAGGGCGGTGAAAAGCGATGCCCCGCCGATTTGCCGGGTGGCGGCGGCGATTGCCATTCCTCGCGCCGCTGGGTTTACTGCGGACAAAGAGGGAGGATGCAGGATGAACATCGCAAGCTGGCTGGCACGGCGGGCCGAGGTGGAGGCCGCGCGCCCCGCGCTGTGGCTGGGCAGGGAGTGCTTGGCCACCTACGGCGCGTTCCACGACGCCGCGTTGCGGCTGGCCGGCGCGCTTTCCGCGCGCGGGGTGGGGCCCGGGGATCGGGTGGCGCTTTTCATGAAGAACGTGCCGGACTACCTGATCGCCGAATACGGTGCCTGGTATGCCGGGGCGGCGGTGGTGCCGATCAATGCCAAGCTGCATCCGCGCGAAGTGGCCTGGATCCTGGACAACGCGGGCGCATCGCTGGTCTTTGCCACCTCCGACCTCGCCGCAGGCCTGACGGAGGTGACGGGCGTGCCGGTGGTGGAGACGGGCGGCGCGGATTGGGCGGCGATGCTGGACACTGCCCCGGCCCCGGCTGTGGCCCAGCGCGCACCGGACGACCTCGCCTGGCTCTTCTACACCTCCGGCACCACGGGGCGGCCCAAGGGGGTGATCATCACGCACCGGATGCTGATGACCATGTCGCTGTGCTACCAGTGGGATTGCGACCTGGTGACGGCGGAAGACAGCGCGATCTATGCCGCGCCGCTGAGCCACGGGGCGGGCATCTACAACATGATGCATGTCCAGGCGGGTGCGCGGCACGTGTTTCCGCCCTCGGGCGGGTTCGACGAGGCGGAGGTGCTGGACCTTGCCGCGCATCACGGTCGGGTGCACATGTTCATGGCACCCACCATGGTGCAGCGGCTGACCCGCGCGGCAAGGGTTGCCGGGCGGCGCGGCGAGGGGCTGCGCACCATCGTCTATGCCGGCGGGCCGATGTACAATGCCGACATCATCGAAGCGGTGGACTGGTTCGGGCCGGTCTTTGCCCAGATCTACGGGCAGGGCGAGTGCCCCATGGGGATCACGGCACTGTCGCGCCACGACGTGACGGACCGGACGCATCCACGCTGGCGCGCGCGGCTGGGCTCGGTCGGGCGGGCGCAGAGCGCGGTCGAGGTGCGCATCGCCGCGCCTGATGGCGCGTCTCTGCCGGCGGGCGAGGTGGGCGAGATCCTGGTGCGGGGCGACATCGTGATGCCGGGCTATTGGCAGAACCCCGAGGCGACGGCGAAGACGCTGGCGGGGGGATGGCTCTGGACCGGGGACATGGGATCGCTGGATGACGACGGGTACCTGACGCTCAAGGACCGGTCCAAGGACATGATCATTTCGGGCGGAACGAACATCTATCCGCGCGAGGTGGAAGAGGCCTTGCTGGAGCATCCCGCCGTTGCCGAGGTCGCCGTGGTGGGCCGTCCGCATCCCGAATGGGGCGAGGAGGTGGTGGCCTTTGTCGTCGGCGACAGCGGGCTGGAGGCGGGGGCACTGGACGCGTTCTGCCTGGAGCGGATCGCGCGGTTCAAGCGGCCCAAGGCCTATGAATTCGTGCCGGAGCTGCCCAAGAACAACTACGGCAAGGTGCTGAAGACAGAGCTGCGGGCGCGCCTGTCGCAGGGTTGACCGCAGGCACGGGGGATGGCGGGGCACTGCCCCGCCGACCGTTCCGGCCTCGCGATCAGTCCGGGTTGGCCCGGGGGGCATCCTGCGGTGCCTGGGCGTCGTCCCCGGGGCCGCTTGTGGCCTGCTGATCCAGAAGGCGCGAGATTTCGATCTGGAGGATCGAGGGTGGCGCGACATGCGACGCGGGATCGGGTTTGCCCCGCGCCCCGCGCCAGAATTCGCTTGGCGGCAGGTTTTCCGGGATCGCGGTGTCGGTGCGCGAAAAGGGTTTGAGCGGTTGCACCCGCTTTTCCGGCACGGGGGGCCTGTGCGCGGCGGGCAGGCCGAACGGGTGGCCGGTGGCCTGCGGCGCGGCCCAGTTGGGAAGACCGGTGATCTGCATCGGACAGCTCCATCACTGCGCCCCCGTCCGACAGGATAGCACAAACCGTCGCACCAGGCATCCAATCCGTTCAATTTGGGCGGATTTCTGGAAGGGTTGGTTAATCTCCTGCGCGCTCACGATGGACGGCGTGGGCGATCTGTCTGCCTCGTCCCGACAAGAAAGGGCGGGTCCGAAGACCCGCCCCTGACATGTTGCATGGTTTCGACAGCCGAGCGGCGTACCGCTCAGCGGTTCATGCGGTTCTCAATCAGATCGTCCACCACGGACGGATCCGCCAGGGTCGAGGTGTCGCCAAGGGCGCCAAAGTCGTCCTCGGCGATCTTGCGCAGGATGCGACGCATGATCTTGCCCGAGCGGGTCTTGGGCAGGCCCGGGGCCCACTGGATCAGGTCGGGCGAGGCGATGGGGCCGATCTCGGTCCGGACCCAGCTGCGCAATTCCTTGCGCAGCTCCTCGGTCGGTTCCACGCCGTTCATCAGGGTGACGTAGCAATAGATGCCCTGCCCCTTGATCTCGTGCGGATAGCCCACGACGGCGGCCTCGGCCACCTTATCATGCGCCACCAGCGCCGATTCCACCTCGGCCGTGCCCATGCGATGGCCCGACACGTTGATCACGTCGTCGACGCGGCCGGTGATCCAGTAATCGCCATCCGCGTCGCGGCGGCAACCGTCCCCGGTGAAGTAGGTGCCCTTGTAGTCCGAGAAATAGGTCTTTTCGAACCGTTCGTGATCGCCCCAGACGGTGCGCATCTGGCCGGGCCAGCTGTCCTTCATCACCAGCACGCCCTCGGCGGGAGAGGTGGTGATCTCTTCGCCGGTCTGCGGGTCGAGCACGGCGGGCGCGACACCGAAGAACGGCTTCATCGCGGCACCCGGCTTGGTGGCGTGCGCACCCGGCAGGGGCGTCATCAGGTGGCCGCCGGTTTCGGTCTGCCACCAGGTATCGACGATGGGGCAGCGGCCCTTGCCCACCACGTCATTGTACCAGTTCCAGGCCTCGGGGTTGATCGGCTCGCCCACGGTGCCGAGGATGCGCAAGCTGGACAGGTCGCATTTCTCGACCCATTCCTTGCCCTGGCCCATCAGGGCGCGGATCGCGGTGGGGGCGGTGTAGAACTGGTTGACCTTGTGCTTTTCGCACACCGCCCAGAAGCGCGAGGCATCGGGGAAGGTCGGCACGCCTTCGAACATCAGCGTGGTGCCGCCATTGGCAAGGGGGCCGTAGACGATATAGCTGTGCCCCGTCACCCAGCCCACATCTGCGGTGCACCAGTAGATGTCGCCCTCGTGATAGTCGAAGGTGACTTCATGGGTCAGAGCGGCATAGGTGATATAGCCGCCGGTTGTGTGCACCACGCCCTTGGGCTGGCCGGTGGAGCCGGAGGTGTAGAGGATGAAGAGCGGATCCTCGGCCCCCATCTCGGCGGGCGCGCTGACGTCGGAGGCCTCCAGCGCCATCTCGTTATAGTCGAAATCGCGGCCCTCGACCCAGGTGGTCTGGTCGCCGGTCCGCTTGACCACGAGGCATTTCACGCTGTCCTTGCAGTGCAAGAGCGCCTTGTCGGCATTGGTCTTGAGCGGGGTCTTGCGGCCGCCGCGGGGGGCGTGGTCGGCGGTGATGATCACCTTGGCGTCGCAGCCGTTCACGCGGGCCGACAGCGCGTCGGGCGAGAAGCCGGCAAAGACGATGGAGTGGATCGCGCCGATCCGGGCGCAGGCCAGCATGGCGTAAGCCGCTTCGGGGATCATCGGCAGATAGATCACCACGCGGTCGCCGCGGCGCACGCCCAGCTCTTCGAGGATGTTGGCCATCTTGCAAACCGAGCGGTGCAGCTCGGCATAGGTGATGTGCTTGGCCTCGTCCGCCGGATCATCGGGTTCCCAGATGATCGCGGTCTGGTCGGCGCGGGCGGGCAGGTGGCGGTCGATGCAGTTGGCGGCGACGTTCAGCGTGCCGTCGCGGAACCATTCGATGCTGACCTGGCCGAACGTGTAGTCGACCTTCTTGATCTCTGTCGGCTGCTTGATCCAGTCGATGCGCTTGGCCTGTTCGGCCCAGAACGCCTCGGGCTCGGCGATGGAGCGGGCGTACATCTCGTCGTATTTCGCGGCGTCCACATGGGCCTTGGCCGCAAGATCGGCAGAGGGGGGATAGGTTTGGGACATCGTGTCTCCTCCCGGGGTGGGGTCGTGTCTTGAAATCGGGGTGTCCCCGCGCCTGGCGGCGCGGGGACGGGACATCAGATGGCGAGATACTCGGCGCGCAGGCTTTCGTTCTCCAGCACCTCGGCGGCGGTGCCGTCGAACACGACAGAGCCGGTGTCGAGGATCACGGCGCGGTCGGCCAGTTGCAGCGCGCGCACGGCGTTCTGTTCGACGATGATCGTGGTCATGCCCTGTTCCTTGATGTGGCGCAGGGTCTTTTCGATCTCGTCCACGATCACCGGGGCCAGGCCTTCATACGGCTCGTCCAGCAGCAGCACCTTGATGTCACGGGCCAGCGCGCGGGCGATGGCCAGCATCTGCTGTTCGCCGCCCGACAGCGTGGTGCCTTCCTGCTTGCGGCGTTCGCCCAGGCGCGGGAAGAGATCGTAAAGGCGGTCCAGCGACCAGCCGATCGGCGGGGCGATCTGGGCCAGCTGCAGGTTTTCCTCGACCGTCAGGCCGGGGATGATGCGGCGGTCTTCGGGGACAAGGCCCAGACCGGCGGTTGCGGCCTCGTAGGACTTCATCAGGTGCAGCGGCTGGTGATCCAGCCAGATCTCGCCATGGTTCACCTGCGGATCGTCCAGCCGCGCGATGGAGCGCAGCGTGGTGGTCTTGCCGGCGCCGTTGCGGCCAAGAAGTGCGAGGATCTCGCCTTCGTGCACGTTGAAGGAAATGCCCTGCACGATGTAGCTTTCGCCGTAGTAGGAGTGCATGTCCCAGATCGACAGGAAGGCGGGGGCGGTTTCGGCGGCGTTGGCGTTCTTGGAAAAGTCGGGGCGGACGTTCATGTCAGCGGTCCTTTCTAGCGCGGAGAGGCGGGGTGAACCCCGCCCTACGGGGTTGCGGTAGGGCGGGGTTTACCCCGCCGCACCCGTCAGTGGCTTTCGCCCAGATAGGCTTCCTGCACCTTGGGATGGCCCTTGATGTTCTCGGGCGTGTCCTCGACCAGGGGCGTGCCCTGCGCCAGCACGGTGATCCGGTCGGCCAGGCTGAACACCACGTGCATGTCGTGCTCGATGATGGCGATGGTGATGTCGCGCTTGTCCTTGATCTCCTTCAGCAGGTCGATCGTGTTGTTGGTGTCGGCGCGCGCCATGCCCGCGGTGGGCTCGTCCAGAAGCAGAAGCTTGGGGTTCTGCACCAGGCACATGGCCATCTCCAGCCGCCGCTTGTCGCCGCGCGACATCGAGGCCGAATGCATGTTGCGCTTGTCCAGCATGTTGACATCGTCCAGCATCGCCTCGGCCATCTCGATCAGGTCGCGTTCGGCGGCGATGCTTTCATAGGCATGCATGCGGAACGCGCCGTCGCGCTTGGCAAAGCAGGGGATCATCATGTTTTCCATCACCGTGAGATCGCCGAAGATCTCGGGGGTCTGGAACACGCGGGAGATGCCCATCTGGTTGATCTCGTGCGGGGAACGGCCCAGCACGCTCTGCCCGTCGAACATCACCGACCCGGTATCGGGGATCAGCTTGCCGACGAGGCAGTTCAGCAGGGTGGACTTGCCCGCCCCGTTGGGGCCGATGATCGCGTGGCAGGTGTTTTCCTGAACGCTGAGGTTCACGTCCGACAGCGCCTTGAGTCCGCCGAACCGCTTGCCCACGTCCTTGACGTCTAGAATACCCATGGGTCTGTCTCCTTATTCCGCGGGCTCGGTGGACGCGGCCTTGGGGGCCTCGTTCTTCTTGCCCCGCCGGAAGGCGCGGGCGATCCGCTGGCCGCCTTCGACAAGGCCGCCGGGCAGGAAGATGACGACAAGCATGAACATCAGGCCCAGCGTCAGGTGCCAGCCCTTGCCGATGAAGGGGTAGATGATGGCCACCACGAAATCCTCCAGCCCGTCCGGCAGGAACGCGAACCAGCCGTGCAGGATGTCGGAGTTGATCTTGGACACGATGTTTTCCATGTACTTGATCACGCCGGCCCCCAGAACCGGGCCGATCAGCGTGCCGGCACCGCCCAGGATGGTCATCAGGACGACCTCGCCGCTTGCGGTCCAGAACATCCGCTCGGCCCCGGCCAGCGGGTCCATCGAGGCCATCAGCGCGCCCGCAAGCCCGGCATACATGCCCGAGATCACGAAGGCGGCCAGCGTATAGGGCTTGGGGTTCAGGCCGGTGTAGCGCAGCCGCTGCTGGTTCGACTTGATCGCGCGCAGCATCATGCCGAAGGGCGACCGGAAGATGCGGATGGCCAGGAAGAACGAGACCAGCATGATCACGGCGCAGAAATAGTAGCCGGTGTTGAAGGTGAACTTCCACGCGCCCACTTCCCAGACCGTGCTGCTGCGCATCTCCAGCCCGAAGAGCGCGGGCACGGGGATGTTGCCCTCGGCGGTGGCCGAAGCCCCGAGGATGCGGGGATCGCTCAGCGCCAGCTGCAGGCCGGTTTCACCGCCGGTGATCGGCGTCAGCACCGAATAGGCCAGGGCGAACATCATCTGCGCAAAGGCCAGCGTCAGGATCGAGAAGTAGATGCCCGACCGCCGCAGCGAGATGAAGCCGATCAGCATGGCAAACAGCCCGGACATGATCACCGCCAGAACGATGGCGGGCAGCACGTTCATGCTGAGCAGCTTGAACATCCACACCGCGGCATAGGAGCCCACACCCAGGAAGGCGGCGTGGCCGAAGCTGAGATAGCCGGTCAGGCCGAACAGGATGTTGAAGCCGATGGCGAAGATGCCGAAGATCACGAAGCGCTGCATCAGGTCGGGGTAGCCGGCATTGAACTGCGCCATGCCCGAGCCTTCGGGGAAGGGGTTGAGCAGGAACGGCGCGCACATGGTCAGAACCGCGACGATCAGAAGAAGGGTGGTGTCTTTCTTGTCGAGACCGAGCATGGGTCAGTCCTCCATCACGCCCTTGCGGCCCATCAGGCCCCGCGGACGCGTCAGCAGAATGATGATGGCGACCAGGTAGATGATGACCTGGTTGATGCCGGGGATGAGGTCGATGACTTCGCGCATCGAGGCAAAGCTTTCCAGAACGCCAAGCAGGAAGCCCGCGGCAACGGCACCGGGCAGCGAGCCCATGCCGCCCACGACCACCACGACGAAGCTCAGGACGAGAAAGTCCATGCCCATGTGGTAGTTCGGCGGGTTGATCGGCACGTACATCACGCCGGCAAGCCCGGCCACGGCGGCGGCCAGCCCGAACATGATGGTAAAGCGTTTGTCGATGTTGATGCCCAGGAGGCCCACGGTCTCGCGGTCGGCCATGCCGGCGCGGACCACCATGCCGAAGGTGGTGAACTGCAGGAAGGCGAAGACCGCGCCGATGATGACCGCGGCAAAGCAGAAATAGACCAGGCGCCAGTACGGGTATATGATTGTGTTCTCGGCAAAGCCGATCATAGCGCCGAAGTCGAACGAGCCCTTGAAGGCGTCCGGGGCCGGGGTCGGGATCGGGTTGGCCCCGTAATAGTACTTGATGATTTCCTGCAGCACGATGGCAAGGCCGAAGGTCACGAGGATCTGGTCGGCATGCGGGCGCTTGTAGAAATACTTGATGAGCCCGCGTTCCATGATGACGCCGACGGCGATCATGATCGGGATGGCGAAGAGGATGGCCAGCGGAACCGACCAGTCGATGATCGCGGACCCGGTGGCTTCGCCGAAGATGTCGTGCAGGTAGGGCACGTCCTTCTTGAGCGGATTGCCCAGGAAGTCGGTCTGGCCGGGAACCTCGACCTCGTGGCTGAGGTTGAAGAGGCGGCTGAGGGTCACGGCGCAGAAGGCCCCGATCATGAACAGCGCGCCATGGGCGAAGTTGACCACGCCCAGCGTGCCGAAGATCAGGGTGAGCCCGAGCGCGATCAGCGCATAGGCCGAGCCCTTGTCCAGCCCGTTCAGAATTTGAAGGATGATTGCGTCCATTGTCCCACCCTTTGCGGTCGGAATGCGGAAAAAGGGCCCGGCGGGGCGGGCCGACAGGGAGAAGAGAGGGTAGGATGGGTGATATCACCCATCCTACGGTCAGGCTCAGGCGCCCGGGTTGCAGGTACCCAGTTCGCCGCCGAAGATGGAGGCATCATAGGTGACCTGTGCAGCCGGCGTGACCTCGACGATTTCGAGCAGGTCAAATTCCGAGGTCGGGTTTTCCTTGCCCTTCACCACGAGCACGTCCTTGAAGCACTGGTGGTCTTCGGCGCGGTAGAGGGTCGGGCCGTTGCCCATGCCGTCGAACTCGAAGCCTTCCAGCGCCTCGACAACCGCGCAGGGGTTGAACGACCCGGCGCGCTCCACGGCGTCTGCATAGAGCAGGGCCTGGACGTAGCAGGTGTGTGCCGCCTGCGACGGCGGGAAGCCGTACTTGGTGCCGAAGGACTTCACGAAG
This sequence comes from Alphaproteobacteria bacterium, assembly GCA_030425925.1. Classification (GTDB taxonomy): domain Bacteria; phylum Pseudomonadota; class Alphaproteobacteria; order Rhodobacterales; family Rhodobacteraceae; genus JAUHZO01. The sequence goes on from JAUHZO010000005.1 coordinate 202,621, forward strand.
GCCTTGGTGCCCTCATCCTGCAGCGACCAGTGCCAGTTGGTCGAGCCGAAGATGCCCTTCACGTTCTCGCCCGCACCGCGTGCCATCAGGCGCGAGTAGAGCGGAACGATGATCTCGAAGTTCTTACCGTTCACCAGCTTGTCGCGCAGACCGAACTGGACCGCGTTGGTCAGCGAGTTCACCATGTTCCCGCCGTAATGGTTCAGGACCAGAACGTCGGCACCCGACTGCAGCACCGGGGCGATGTAGGACGAGAAGTCGGTCTGGGTCAGCGGCGTGCGCACGGCGGCGACGGTTTCCCAGCCCAGGGCCTCGGTCGAGGTCTTGACCGCTTCCTCGGTGGTGTAGCCCCAGTTGTAGTCGGCGGTCAGGTGATAGGCCTTGCGGTCATTGCCGTAGTTGGCGGCGAGGATCGGCGCAAGCGCGGCACCCGACATGTAGGAGTTGAAGAAATGGCGGAAGCCGTTTGCCTTCTTGTCCTTGCCGGTGGTGTCGTTCGAGTGGGTCAGGCCCGCCATGAAGATCACGCCGGCTTCCTGGCAGAGCGCCTGCACGGCCACGGCCACGCCCGAGGACGAACCGCCGGTGATCATCACCGCGCCGTCCTTTTCGATCATCGACTTGGCCGAGGCGCGGGCGGCGTCCGACTTGGTCTGGGTGTCGCCGGTGACGTATTCCACCTTCTTGCCCAGGATGCCGTTGCCCTGCAGGGCCTTCGACGAGAAGGTGTTCATCATGCCGCCGTCGCCTTCACCGTTCAGGTGCTCGACAGCCAGTTCGTAGGCGCGCAGTTCGTCGGCACCTTCGTCGGCATAGGGGCCCGACTGGGGCACGTTGAAGCCCAGCGTGACGGTGGACCCGGTGGGGGCGTTGGTAAAGCCCTCGTGGCCGGCGGCCGAAAGATAGGTCGGCAGCGCCAGGCCGGCCCCTGCAACGGCACCGGTTTTCAGGACGCCGCGGCGAGTCAGAGTGGTCTTGGACATAAAATCCTCCCGTTTCGTGGAATGCAGCGCGGGCTCCTCATTCCCGGCGCTGCGGGCACGGTTGTGCAAAAACAGTATCGCAGAGGCGGTGAAAAGCAGGCAACAAGCGCTTTTGTCGCAAGGGTTTTTTGGTAAAGACTTGCAAAGTGCGCCATGGTATTCTGTAAATGCCTTTATGTTGCGGCGCAGAAACCCCTTGATTACGCAAAGGAAAGCGGATGGCGCGGGACACGCTTACGGGATCGCGGATCCGCGAACGGCGCATCGCGCTGGGGCTGCGGCAGGCGGCGCTTGCGCAGGCGGTGGGCATTTCCGCCTCGTATCTCAACCTGATCGAACACAACCGCCGCAGAATCGGCGGCAAGCTGCTGGTGGCAATCGCGCAGCGCCTGGGGGTCGAACCGGCGCTGCTGAGCGAAGGCGCCGGTGCCGCGCTGATCGCCTCGCTGCGTGAGGCCGCCTCGGACCTGCCGCAGGCCGGGGCAGAGCTGGACCGGATCGACGAATTCGCCGGGCGGTTCCCGGGCTGGGCGCAGCTTCTGGCCCAGAGCCGGACGCGCATCGCGGCGCTGGAGCGCAGTGTCGACGCCCTGACCGACCGGTTGACCCATGACCCGCATCTGGCGGCTTCGCTGCACGAGATGCTGTCGACGGTGACGGCGATCCGCTCGTCGGCCTCGATCCTGGCCGAACCCGGCGAGGTGGACCCGGAATGGCAGGCGCGCTTTCATCGCAACATCTACGAGGACAGCGCGCGGCTGGCCGACACGAGCCGCGCGCTGGTGGCCTATCTGGAGGCCGACGAGACCACCGAGACCGCCACCGGCACCCCGCAGGAGGAACTGGACGCGTTGCAGGACCGCATCGGGCACCGGGTGGCGGAGCTTGAGGACGGGGCGGCCCCGGTCGAGGTGGCGGCACGGCTGGGCGCGGCGCTGACACCGCTGGCGCAGCAGATGCTGCGGGCCTGGCTCGATCGCTATGCCGCGGATGCCGCGGCGCTTCCGGCGGCGGCGCTGCGGCGGGCGGTGGCGGCGCAGGGGCTGGACCCCGGGCGGCTGTCGCAGGCGCTGGGATGCGATCCGGCACAGGTCATGCGGCGGCTTGCAGCCCTGCCGGATGCCGATGTGCCGCAGGCCGTGGGGCTTGCGATCTGCGACGCCTCTGGCGCGCTGACGTTCCGCAAGCCCTTGCCGGAGTTCCCGATGCCGCGGTTCGGGGCGGCCTGTCCGCTCTGGCCGCTTTACCAGGCGCTGAGCCGGCCGCATGTGATCCTGGCGCAGGCGCTGAGCGCAGCGGGTCGGCAGGGCGGCCCGTTCCGGGCCTATGCCGTGGCGCTGCCCTGCGGGCTGCCCGAAACCGGCTGCGAGCCGCGCTATCAGGCGCACATGCTGGTGACCGGGCCCGCCGATACGGGTGCGCTGCCGGTGGCCGAACTGGGCGTGTCCTGCCGCATCTGCCCGCGCCGGGACTGCCCGGCGCGGCGCGAGCCCACCATTCTGGCCGGCACGGCGTAACAGTCTTTTGACAGTGGTGGAATCTTGCGGGTAAAGTCCCCCTGACCACAGGTGAGAACGCCGCCCAACGGCGCGCCTGGGGGGAGGGGGAATGACATGGGCGGTCACGTTCTGCTGATCGAGGATGAACCGAACATCATCGAGGCGATCCGGTTCATCCTGTCGCGTGAAGGCTGGCGGGTGCACACGCATTCCGACGGGCGCAGCGCCGTGGACGTGGTGCGGGAACGGGCCCCCGACGTGCTGATTCTCGACGTGATGCTGCCCGGCCGGTCGGGCTATGACATCCTGCGAGACCTGCGCGGCGATCCCGCCACCGCCGGGCTCAAGGTGCTGATGCTGACGGCGCGCGGGCAGAACCGCGATCGCGAAATGGCCGAGCAGGTGGGCGTCAACATGTTCATGACCAAGCCGTTCTCCAATGCCGAGGTGCTGGAGGCGGTGCGCACGTTGTCGGCCCCGTGAGCGCGCCGGGCATGGCAGACGACCCGGCAGACGAGTCCGGCCCCGTTCCGCTGTTTGTCGAGCGTCACACCTATCGGCGGCGGCGGCTTATGGATGCGATCCGCGCCCTGCCGGTGCTGGGCGTGGTGCTGTGGATGCTGCCGATGCTCTGGGCATTACCCGGCGCGGGAATGCGCGGAGCGGCGGCGCTGATCTATCTCTTTGCCGTCTGGATCGGCCTGATCGCCCTGGCCGGAGGTCTGCTTCTGGCCCTGCGCCTGTGGGAACGGCGCGCCGGACTGGACCACGGGGAGCGCGGGCGGTGACGACGCTCAACGGGCTGGCGGCGATCTCGGTCGCCTATGTGCTGCTGCTTTTCGCCGTGGCTTTCGTGGCCGAGCGTGTGGCCTGGCGCGGCCATGGCCGCTGGCTGAGCGCACCGGTCATCTATACGCTGTCGCTGTCGATCTATTGCACGGCATGGACATTCTACGGTGCCGTGGGCTCGGCCGCGCGCAACGGGTTCGAATACCTGACGATCTATCTTGGTCCTTCGCTGGTGATGATCGGCTGGTGGTGGGGGCTGCGCAAGCTGGTGCGGATCGGGCGCAGCAACCGCATCACCTCGATCGCCGACCTGCTGTCGTCGCGTTATGGCAAGTCCAACCTGCTGGGGATCGGGGTCACGATCCTCGCCGTGGTGGGCACCACACCCTATATCGCGCTCCAGCTGCAATCGGTGACGCTGAGCGTCGAGGCCTTTGCCAGCGTCGATCCCGAAACCGCCGGACAGGGGCGTCATACCGCGCTTTGGGTGGCGCTGGGGCTGGCGCTGTTCACGGTGATCTTCGGTACCCGGAGTCTCGATGCCAACGAACGCCATCACGGGGTGGTCATGGCCATCGCGGTCGAGGCGGTGGTCAAGCTGGCGGCGCTGCTGGCGGTGGGGGTGTTCGTGGTCTGGGGGCTGTCGGGCGGCGTGGGGGCCACGCTGGCCCGCATCGACGCCTCGCCGCTGGCCGACTGGACGGTGCCCGGCGGGCGCTGGGCGGGGCTTACTCTGCTGTCGGCCGCCGCCTTCCTCTGCCTGCCGCGCATGTTCCAGGTGCTGGTGGTCGAGAACGACAACGACGCGCAGCTGCGCATGGCCGCCTGGGCCTTTCCGCTGTACCTGATGCTGATGAGCCTGTTCATCGTGCCGATTGCGGTGGTCGGGCTCGAGATGCTGCCGCCGGGCAGCAATCCCGACCTGTTCGTGCTGACACTGCCCCTGTCGCAGGGCCGGGACGGGCTGGCGGTGATGTCGTTCCTGGGCGGGTTCAGCTCGGCCACCTCGATGGTGATCGTCGCCGCGATTGCGCTGTCGACGATGGTGTCGAACCACGTGGTCATGCCGCTCTGGCTGCATTACCGCGAAGGCGGGGCCAGCGTGTCCGGGGATGTGCGCAACGTGGTGTTGCTGTCGCGGCGTCTGTCCATCGCCGGGGTGCTGGCGCTGGGCTACCTGTATTACAAGCTGTCGGGCGGCGGCGAGGCGCTGGCGGTGATCGGGCTGGTGTCGTTCACCGGGGTGGCGCAGGTGCTGCCGGCGATGATGGCGGGGCTGTTCTGGCGCGGGGCGACGCGCAACGGGGCGCTGGCGGGGCTGTCGGTGGGGTTTGCGGTGTGGCTTTACACGCTGTACCTGCCCAGCCTCGGAACCGGCTCGGTGCTGCCGCCATCGTTCTTTTCCGAAGGGCCGCTGGGCCTGGCCTGGCTGCGGCCCGATGCGCTGTTCGGGATCGGCGGGCTGGATCCGCTGATGCATGCGGTGTTGTGGAGCCTGCTGCTAAACACGCTGGTGTTCTTCACCGTCTCGCTGCTCAGCTTCCCGTCGCCGCTGGAGCGGCTGCAGGGGGCGCAATTCGTCAGCATCCAGCAGACCCCGGGCCGGGCGCGGCGCTGGACCGGCGGCGTGGCCGAGGCCGAAGACCTGATGGTGATGACCCAGCGCATCCTTGGCGCGCCCGAGGCGCACGCACTGTTCCTGCGCGAGGCGCAGAAACAGGGCATGCCGGGCCCGCTGCCCGAACCCACCGCCGATTTCCTGGAAACGCTGGAGCGCGAGCTGGCCGGATCGGTTGGGGCGGCAACGGCCCATGCCATGGTCAGCCAGATTGTCGGGGGATCGGCCGTGTCGGTCGAGGACCTGATGGCGGTGGCGGACGAGACCCAGCAGATGGTGGAATACTCCGCCCGGCTGGAGGCGCAATCGCAGGAACTGACCCGCACCGCGCGGCAGCTGCGCGAGGCCAACCGCAAGCTGACCCAGCTTTCCGTGCAGAAGGACGCCTTTCTCAGCCAGATCAGCCACGAATTGCGCACGCCCATGACCTCGATCCGGGCGTTTTCCGAAATCCTGCGCGATGGCGACGGGCTGGGGCCGGAAGAGCAGACGCGCTATGCCTCGATCATCCATGACGAATCGCTGCGCCTGACCCGGTTGCTGGACGATCTGCTGGATCTCAGCGTGCTCGAGAACGGCCAGGTCAGCCTGAACATGCGCGACGGACGGCTGTCGGACCTGCTGGACCGCGCGGTCGCTGCGGCGGCGGCCAGTGACGAGGGCAGCGGGCTGAGGATCGTGCGGGTCGAGGCGGATGAAGACCACTGGCTTTACACCGATATCGACCGGCTGAGCCAGGTGTTCATCAACCTCATCGCCAATGCGCGCAAGTATTGCGATGCCGACGCGCCCAGCCTGGAGATCCGCGTCTGCGAAGAGGGCGGAGACCTGGTGATCGACTTTATCGACAACGGCACCGGCGTCGCCACCGAGGCGCAGGAGATGATCTTCGAGAAATTCGCCCGTGTGAGCGACCGCGAGGCCGGGGGGGCCGGGCTGGGGCTGGCGATCTCGCGCCAGATCATGACCCGGCTGGGCGGGGCGATCAGCTATCTGCCGGGGCAGGGCGGCGCGGCCTTCCGCGTGGTTCTGCCGCAGGCCGCGGCCCTGGCGGCGCAATAATCCGGCAGGTCTCAAGCTGTTGGTAACCAAATCGCGCCATACCTCTTGCCAAGGGCAATGGCAGGGTAGGCGATTTCCGGTATGTCAGGGCAGGATGCGCGACAGGACGTTCTGGGCCGCAAGGCGGACGCGGCGCAGCGCGCGTTCGAGGCGCGCGGCATGTCGCCGTCCAAGGCGCTGCGCCGGGCGTTGTCCCGCACCGCCGACGTGTTGTGGGATCTGGCCCTCGTGGTGCACGGCGTCTCGGTGGATCTGCTTGACCAGGACGGGGTGACCGCCTCGCTGGGCGAGGATGATCTGCTGGTGTTGCTGGACGGCCCTGACGGCGCCACCGGTTTCGCCGCGCTGGACCGGCAGGTCCTGACCGGCCTTGTCGAGGTGCAGACGATCCAGCAGGTCACCTCGATGCCCGTGGACGAACGTGCGCTGACGGCCACGGATGCCGCGATGGTTGCGCCGATGCTGGATGGCACGATGGCGCGCTTTGCCGAAAATCTTGACGAACACCCGCTCCGGGCCGAGCTTGAGGGGTTTCGCTTTGGCGCCATGGTCGAAGACCGGCGGATGGTGGCGCTGATTCTGGATGCCGCGCAATACCGCGCGTTTCGCGCCGATCTGGACCTTGCGCTGGGCCGCCGCCGCGGGACGCTGTCGCTGATCCTGCCGGAACGGCGCGCCACCCGCGCAGGTGCCGCCGGTCAACCCGGCGCGCCCGGCCCGCACGAGGCGCTGTTCAAGGCGGTGCCGGTGCGGCTGGAGACCGTTCTGGCGCGGGTCAGCATGCCGCTGCGCGCCGCCTCGCGGCTGCGCCCGGGCGACGTGCTGCCGCTGACGCAGGATTGCATCGACCGGGCCGAGCTGCGCACCGGCTCTGGCCAGCTGGTGGCCCGGGGACGGTTCGGCCAGTTGATGGGGATGCGCGCGGTGCGGATCAACTGGCCCTGCACGGCGGCCCCGGCCATGGCCGCCGATGCCGCAAATGCAGCCGAAACGCCCGCGCCGGATACACCACCGCCGCCCGAACCCACGCCCGAGGCACCGCAGGCCGCCCTGCCCGATCTTGTGCCGGACCCTCCGGCGGACGACGCCATTCCAGAGGGAGAGGACTTTCCCGATCTGCCGCCGCTCGATTTCGAAACCGAGATGGCGGAATTCGACGGGCTGGCGGATTTCGAAACCGTCGAGGAAAGCTGAGCCTGCGGACCTGCTGCGTCAGGGCCTTTGGCGGTGACATTCCGGCCGGGTAAAAAAACGCGCACCGCCCGGGGCCAGACCGGCGGCAAGGTGCGCCGTCACGCGCCTTGCGAGGGACAGCATCGGCACCGCGACGGGCCGGATGCCGGGATCAGCCTTGCGACATGCTCTCCAGCGTCGGACGCAAGCCGCTCAGGTCATACCCCGCAGCAGAGGTGGCGGCCAGGATGTCGTCCACCGACCGCTGTCCCGCCTGTCCCAGCGCCCAGACCACCGAACAGCGCGTGCCCGAGGCACAATAGGCCAGGACCGGACCGCCTGCGCTGTCCACCAGCTCGGCCTGCCGGGCCACGTTTTCGGGGGTCATGGTCTGGTGGGTCAGTTCCAGCACCGCGAAATCCAGCCCCGCCGCGCGCACCGCGTCGCCAATTGCGGCGGACTGGTGGCTGGGTGGCACTTCGCCATCGGGCCGGTTGCAGATGACCCGGGTGATCCCGGCGGCCTTGAGCGCCGGGACATCCTCGACCGCGATCTGCGGCGAGACGTGGTAGATTGGTGTGATCTGTCGCATGAGATGTGCCTATTCTGCAGGAACCGGTCTGTCCAGTCGCGACCGCAGCAGCGGGGCAAGGGCCATGCCGGTCAGCATTGCCGCGACAAAGACGTAAAGCCCCGCGCCGCCATAGCTCAGCGCCGCGATGGACGGGCCGGGGCAGAGCCCGGCCAGGCCCCAGCCGATGCCGAACATCACCGAACCGAGGATCAGCTTGCCGTCGATGCGGGTCGAGGGCGGCGGCGGCAGCGGCGTGCCGGTCAGCGCCGTAGTGCGGCGGCGGCGCGCCAGCCAGGCGAGGGCCATGGGGATCATGGCACCGCCCATGACAAAGGCCAGCGTCGGATCCCAGTTGCCAAAGACATCCAGCCAGCCCTGCACCTTGGTGGTGTCGGTCATGCCCGAGACGAACAGCCCGGCCCCGAACAGGCCCCCGGCAAGAAACGCAAGTGACAGGCGCAGCATCAGATCACCCCCAGCAGATGGCGGAACACCACAACGCCGACACCGCCGGCGAGGATATAGACGATGGTCGCCGCAAAGCCGCGGAGCGACAGGCGCGACATGCCGCACACGCCATGCCCCGAGGTGCAGCCATTGGCGATGCGCGTGCCCACGCCCACCAGCAGCCCGGCCGCGATCAGCACCCACCAGTTGGACGTGATGTGCGGGTCGACCTCGCGGTAGAACGGCATCAGCACGATGGGCAGCAGGAAGACTCCGGCCAGAAAGACCAGGCGCTCCCATTTCGTGTCATGGCCCGAGCCGTCGACGAGCCCGCCGATGATGCCCGAGGCCCCCATGATGCGGCCATTCCCGAGCAGGTAGACCGCTCCGCCGGTGCCGATCAGCAGGCCGCCGATCAGCCCCCAGATCCAGTCGATTGGCATGTTCGCGTTTCCTTGTGTTGTCCTCGAAGGGTTGACCCCGGTTCGCGGCGGGGTGTGATACGGCCCCCTCCCCAACCCTCCCCCCGGCAGGGGGAGGGGGCAGGGCGCGCCGGGCGGGGCCGGTCAGAGCTTGTTGACCGGCACCTTGAGAAAGACATCGCCCTTGTCGTCCGCGGGCGGCATCTGGCCCGCGCGCATGTTGACCTGCAGCGAGGGGATGATCAGCTTGGGCATGTCCAGCGTGGCATCGCGGGCGTCGCGCATCTCGACGAACTGCGTCTTGGACTTGCCGTCCCCGACATGCACGTTCTTTGCCTTCTGCTCGCCCACCGTGGTTTCCCAGGCATAGGCGTCACGGCCCGGGGCCTTGTAATCGTGGCCGACAAAGATGCGGGTCTCGTCGGGCAGGGCCAGGATCTTCTGCACGCTGTCGTAAAGCGTTTCGGACGACCCGCCGGGAAAGTCGCAGCGCGCGGTGCCGAAATCCGGCATGAACAGCGTGTCGCCGACAAAGGCCGCGTCGCCGATGACATAGGTCAGGCAGGCCGGGGTGTGGCCCGGCGTGTGCAGCACGTCGGCGCGCAGCTGGCCGATATGCACGCTGTCACCCTCTTCGAACAGCTGGTCGAATTGCGAGCCGTCGCGCTGGAACTCGGTGCCCTCGTTGAACACCTTGCCAAAGGTGTCCTGCACGATGCGGATACGGTCGCCGATGCCGATCTTGCCGCCCAGCTTTTCCTGGATGTAGGGCGCGGCCGACAGGTGGTCGGCATGGACATGGGTTTCCAGCAGCCAGTGCACGTCATAGCCCTTGTCGCGGACAAAGGCGATCACCGCATCGGCCGAACGGGTGTCGGTGCGGCCCGAGGCATAGTCGAAGTCGAGCACGCTGTCGATGATGGCGCAGGCGGTGCCCATGGGGTCGCGCACCACATAGGTGATGGTGTTGGTGGCGTCGTCGAAAAAGCCGGTCACTTCGGGGGTCATGAATCTCTCCTGTGCTTTCCGGCAAACATATACGTAATTACGAATGTGTTTCAAGCCCCGCTCTGCATCTTGACTTGTGTCAATGACGGATCGCCCGCCGCGGGGCAGCCTGTTGCGACGGGAAGCAGGAGACCACGTTCATGTCGCATCACAAGCACAAGCAGGCCCTTCTGACCCGGCTGCGCGAACTCGATGCGCGGCTGGTCGGGATCGGCGAGGAACTCGAAGCGCCGCACAGCCGCGACTGGGAGGAGCTGGCGGTGGAACGCGAAGGCGACGAAGTGCTGGAGCGGCTGGGCGAAAGCGGCCAGCACGAGGCGCAGCGCATCTTTGCGGCGCTCAAGCGTCTGTCGGAGGGCAGCTATGGTGTCTGCCTGTCTTGCGGCGAGCCGATTTCCGAGGCCCGTCTGGACGTGCTGCCGGAGGCGCCGCTCTGCCGCGACTGCGCCGCCGAAGCGGCCGCCTGACACCGATCGCATCAGGGGGAGATCACGATGACAGCAAGCCTCAAGGCCCGGATCGAAGCGCTGCGCGACGAGATCGCGCAGGCCGATCCCGATATCCGCGACGATCTGATCGAACATCTCGAACAGGCGGTGCGCACGCTGGAAACCCATGGCGAGGCGCCGCCCGACTGGGCCCGCCAGACCCTGGCGGACCGCGACGACGATCCCGGGGAGGACGTGTTCGACAACATGCCTGTCTGACGGCGGACCGCTACAGATCGTGTGCCGCGGGCAGCAGACACCCAGTTCTGGGGCCGCGCCGGGCCGAAACGCTTGCGCCACGGGGCAAGATGCCGTCTAATCGCGCCAAGGATGCAAGCAATGCGTCATGCGGCAGAGCAGGGCCATGGGTGAGACGGTCGAGTATCTCGTAGCGGACGGGGTGGCCTTTCTGGGCATCTCGAACCCGCCGGTGAATGCGCTGTCGCGCGCGGTGCGGGTGGCGCTGATGGAGGCGCTTGACCGGGCCGAGGAATGCGAGGACGTGCACGAGATCGTGCTTTACGGCAAGGGCGTGACCTTTCCGGCGCGGGCCGATCTGGCGGAATACGAAAGCGGTCTGCGCGACCCGACGCTGCGCGATCTGTGTACCCGCGTCGAGTATTGCGAAAAACCGGTGATCGCGGCGCTGCACGGCACGGTCTATGCCGGTGGCTGCGAACTGGCGCTGGCGGCGCATTACCGCGTGGCGCATGGAGCGACGCGGATCAGCCTGCCGGAAATCCGTGTCGGCCTGCCGCCGGGCGGCGGCGGCTCGCAACGTCTGCCGCGGCTGATCGGGGCGGGCCCGGCCCTGGACATGCTGCTGACCGGCGCGGTGTCCCCGGTGTCGCGGCCCCCCGGGTCGGATCTGGTGGACGATGTGTCGGACGGTGCGGCGCGGCTGGCGGCGGCGCGGCTGGCGCAAACGCTGCGGTCCGAACAGCGCGGGCCGCGGCGGCTGAGCGAGGAAACCGCCGGATTCGCCGATCCGCAGGCCTATCAGCGCGAGGTCGCCCTGCGCCGCGAACAGCTGCCCCCCGATCCCGAAAGCGCACCGGCGCAGATCGTCTCGCTGGTCGAAGCGGCGCAACTGGTGCCGTTCGACACCGGGCAGGAGATGGAGCAGGCGGCCTTTGACACCTGCCTTGCCTCGGACAATTCCCACGCGCTGCGCCATGCCTTCCGTGCCGAACGCGACGCGCGCCGCTTTGCCGTGGCCGCGCGGGTGGAGTTGCCGCGATTGCAGCGCATCGCGGTGCTGGGGGGCGGGCCGCTGGCCTTGCAGATCACGCTGGCGGCGCTGAACGCCGGGCTGGGCGTGAACTGGGGCACCCGCGATCCCGAACGGTTGAAAGAGGGCATGGACCAGCTGACCGCGATGCTGCGCCGCGGCGTCAGCGAAGGCGGCATCAGTCCGCAGGCCATAGAGAAACGGCTGGACCTGCTGCGTGGCGGCGACAGCGCCGAGATGCTGGAGGGGGCCGATCTGGCGATCCGCGCCGCACGCGGGCAGGGCGACTTGCCGATCCCGCGGGGTCTGGTCCAGGCGGTGGCGATCCCGGGCAAGGTGGAAGGGCTGGGCCTGCGCTTTACCCCGCCTGCCTTTGCCACCCGCCTGCTCGAGATCATCCACGGGCCCAGGGCCACCCAGGGCCAGCGCGCCGCGGCGGTGGCGCTGTCGGACCGGCTGTCCAAGGTGCCGGTGATCGTCAAATCCGAAGGCGAAAGCGCTGCGGGACGGCTGGAAGCGGCGCTGCAACGCGCCGCCGACGGGCTGGTGGACATGGGGCTGAACCCCTACGACGTGGATCGCATCGTGCGTGACTGGGGCTGGGCCCGGCCGCCCTTTGTCATGCGCGACATGATCGGCCTGCAGGACCTGGCCCGCGTACCGCGGGCCGCGGGCGCGGTGAACTGGTCGGCCCTGCTGGCCGAGGCCGGTCGCACCGGGCGCGCCGCGGGACGCGGCGTATACAACTGGGACAAGGGCGATCCGCACCCCGATATCACGGTGCGCACCCTGGTCGAGACCCAGCGCCCCGCGCAGAAGATCGCACCGGAGCGGGCGGCGCTGCTTCTGGTCGGCGCGATGGCCAATGAAGGCGCGCGCATGCTGGAACAGGGCATGCTGCGCCGCGCGGCGGATGTGGATGTGGTCGCGATGCTGGCGCTGGACTTCCCGCGCTGGAAGGGCGGCCCGATGAAGGCGGTCAGCCAGCAGGGGCTGTTCCGGGTGTGGAAGTTCCTGACCACCACCGGCCATCCCGACACCGCGTTCTGGACGCCGGTTCCGGTCTGGCAGGATCTGATCAAGAACGGCCGCAATTTCGACGCCCTGACTGGGGCCCGTCGGGCCGCCGGGGTTCCGGGCGTGTCGCGCTGATCGCCGGATTTGCCGTCCGAAGCAGGGCAGGGGCTGCACGCGCCCCGTTGTCGGCCCACAGCCCGCGCGTCAGCCCAGGAAAATGCCCAGGATCACCATCATCAGCCCGATCACCGACAGGAACAGCGCCGCCATGTTGATCGGCACCACGCCCCGCACGATCTCGCGCAGGGCCTCGTCGCTCAGCCCGGCCCCGCGGGCACGCCAGACCCGGAAGATGCACCAGACCAGCCCCGCCAGCCCGGCCAGAGACACCGCAGCGCCCGTCCAGATCAGCCAGTCCATCGCCCTTGCCTCCTGCCTGTGGATGTGGGGCGCTGGGTAAACCGCGCACCCGCCCCCTGCAACCCCTTGATGGGCCGGAACCGGGGCGCTAGCAAGAAGCCCCACATGCAGGAGGCACGGGAATGCAGGACGAAGCGTCGGACGCCTATGGCGTGGCCGCGGGCGAGCTGAAGCAGTTCATCGAGCGGTTCGAACGGCTGGAAGAGGAAAAGAAGGAAATCGCCGACCAGCAGAAGGAGGTGATGGCCGAAGCCAAGGCGCGCGGCTATGACACCAAGGTCATGCGCAAGGTGATCGCGCTGCGCAAGCGCGACAAGGACGAGATCGCCGAGGAAGAAGCGGTGCTGGAGATGTACAAGGCCGCGCTGGGCATGGCCTGACCGCGCTCAGGGCGCAATCAGAGTGACCCCGGGCATGCGTCCGATCTGTTCCAGATCGTCCTCGTACAACTCGGTCAGCATGTCGACATAGGCCGCGTCCCAGCCGGGCAGGTCCAGCTCTTCCTCGATCGCGTCGTCGAGCGCGTATTTGTCCAGAAACGCCGTCATCACGCGGCGTTTCTGCATCTCGTTGATATTGGGATGCTCCTTCAGGAAGGCGCGGAACCGTTTCATGCCCTCGGGGCTGATGATGTCGGAAAAGACGTCGAAGGCACCGACGATCTTGCGCGTCAGTTCGATGCCCGCGACCTCGCGCACCACCTCGCCCCAGATCAGCGGCGTGTCCTCGTTGGCCCAGACGGTGACGGGCAGGCCGGGCAGGCTGTCGCGGATCCGGCGCAGCAGGTCCGACCAGCGCAGATGCATCGGGTCGACCCCGTTGAGGAAGGTCGCGAAATCCTCGTGCGGGGTGGCGCGGAACACCGCGGGCAGAAAGGTGGCCGGGTCGCGCAACCCCATGAACAGTTCGACCTCGTCCTCGGCAAAGAGGCGGCACAGAACTTCGAGCCGCTGCTCGGCCTTGCGGTAAAGCCGCCCGCCCGCCAGCGTCAGCTTGGGCACGCAGAACAGGTTCTCGTGGCACAGGATCAGCCGGTCCACCTGGTCCGGATCCTGGGCAAGGATGGCGTCAAGCAGGATGTCGCGGGCATCCGGAGCCGGATCGACCTCGACCAGCGAGTTGACGGCTTCGGACAGCAGCAGACGGTACTTGCCGGGCCCCGGCACGGCAATGCCTTCGTGACGCCATTCACCCGCATTGCGCAACAGGCATTTCAGCAACCTGTCTTCGTCGGTGCAATGCACGCCGGTGTGGAGGATGACCTGCATGAGATGTCTTTGCCTGCGCTTGTGCAGGCACTATACGGTGTTTGCCGTGAGGTGAAACCGCCTATCGCCGCCACGCGGTGCGGCAAGCGGCAAAATCACTTGCACCGGCAGGCCGGCCTGGCGTAAACGCTTGCACCAACGCCCCTATAGCTCAGCTGGTAGAGCAACTGATTTGTAATCAGTAGGTCCGCGGTTCGAGTCCGTGTGGGGGCACCATTTTATTTATATTTTATTCGTATTTACAATGACTTAGGCTTGGCTCTGCGCAAGGCGTCCACCTTTCCGTCCACCTTGGAGGTCACGCTGAGCAGGCGTCTTGCAGGGTTGGGGCCACAGTGGTTCGGTAAATATCTCTTCGAGCAAATCAGTTCTCACTATCAGATCACCGCCGGTTTGGGACACCCTTGTGGACACGCTGGACATTCGCTCCCCGCTTTTGTTCGTCCATACAAACACGGCCAGCCGTTCCTTGCGATAGAAGCGATAGAGCTTCTTCCAATTGACTTCCCAGCCCTCCCGGCGGAGCAGGATATGCAGGCGCCGATATCCGATCCGCCGCCGCTCGGACGACAGCTCGCGCAGCCCGCGCTACCGGTGGAAATCACACCAACCGTTGGGACACTGCTGTGGCCCCGTCCGAATATCGCTGACACTGCCGCGGGCTTGCCATGGTTTCGCATCAGGACGCTTGGTTCGCCGGGAACTCGGTGGCCGCTCGGAGGCACAGCCGCGATGGTGTTCGGCTGAACAACCCGCATCGTGCTGTTGACGCTTTCAAAAGCAGTGTTTTTCTCGCGACCGACCAGGGGGTCGTAGACGTCTGTTCGAAACCCCGCAGTTCGAGACCCGGCCACGAAGCACCGCGACCGTGCTCCGGGACACGACGTCCAGCGCAAGCCCTCACGCCGGTCCTTGCCGCACAGCTCGTTCCGATCCGGAGTCTCGACCTGTCGTCGCCAGAGGCGCGGTGCAGCCTGCCACGCCTGGGCCTTTGCCGGATTCAGACCGCTAAAGAACATTTAGGCCAGTTTTAGGACCGGCTTCAGGACGCTTAACCGAGGCTCTGGCAGGTTGGGTTCAAGGAAACAAACCTCAACCCGGAGACACGCCAATGACCACCTTTTCCACCAACACCCATGCCGACCTGCACGCCGACCTCAACGCCCGCGGCCGTCAGATGCTGAAGAACCAAGCGCAGGCCGACGCGCAGGTCTGGAGCCTGACCGACATGATTTCAGCCTTTGTCGTGCGGATGCGGCCCGATCCGGAACAGGAGATTGCAAAGGCAGCCCGTCGCGAAGCGGCCCGCCGCGCGGTGGACAACCTGCTGCGCTAATCGGGCAGGCCCACGCCCCGGTAGGCATCTTTCATCAGGTCCCGCTGGTCGGGCTGACGATAGGGTGTGCTTTCGAGCGCGGCGCTCAGCGTGATGTCCGGCACGATGCGGCGCAACGCGTCGGCCATGCGGTGCGCGTCCCTTGTCCGGCCCGCCGCCCAATAGGCGAACATCAGGAAGTTCACCCCGGTGTGGTACGACGGAAGCTCGGCGACGACCTGTTCCAGGATTGCAACGCCGGTATCGACTCGCCCCGCCAGGACATGGCAATAGCCCGCCCCCATGCGGCAATAGATGGCCATGTCCCCCAACGGGTCGAGCCGGACACCCGCATCGAAGGCCCCGATCGCCTCGTCATAGGCGCCGATATAGCTGAGCGGCCAGCCTGCCGCGAGGTTGACCAGCGCCGAATTGGGGCACAAGCGCTGTGCGCGGCGCACGGCCTCGGCCCCTTCCTGCTGGCCCCAGCCGGAAAAGGCGTGGAACTGCCCCGAGAAGGCCAGCACGAGGGGGTCGTCGCCGGCTTCGGCCAGAAGCGCCTGCGCCAGCGGCGCGACTTCGAGGTATTCTTCCCACGAGATCATCCGCGCGCCGCGGGCGATCAGGTAGGCACGCACCTTCCACGCTTTGGCCATCTTGTATCCGGGATCGCGCGCGAAGGCCTGATCCAGAAGGGCTATCCCTTTCCGGAAATCCTCCAGCGTCCGGACTCCGTAGACATGCGGCAGGGCGCGCAGCACAAGATCATAGGCGCCGAGGTCCTCGGTCGGCTTGGCTTGCGCGATCCCGGCCTCGGCGAACATAAGCCTCGGCTCAACCGCGCCGGCAACGCGCGCGGCTATCTCGTCCTGCAGCGCGAAGACATCGTCGGTTGCCCCCGTGAAGCGCTCTGACCAGATGGTGCGGGCGGTCTCGGCCTCGACCAGTTGCACGGTGACGCGCAAGGCTTGCCCCGCCTGCTGCACCGATCCTTCGACGGCATAGCGCACGCCCACCTGTCGCGCGACATTGGACAAGTCTACCGGTTGGCCCTTGAAGCGGAAACTCGTGGCCGCGGCGATCACGAAGAGGCCCGAGAGCCTGGACAGGCTGGCGATGATGTCCGTGATCAACCCATCGACAAGATAGTCGTTTTCGGAGGTGGCCGACAGATTGGTGAAGGGCAGCACGATCAGCGACGGCTTGTCGGGCAGCGCGGGGCCCGAGGGCGGCGGGGCCTCGGGCCCCTGGACAGGTTTGTAGCCAACGCCAGGCACCGTTGCGATGGCCTTGGCCCCAAGCGCCTTGCGCAGGGCGCTGATCTGGACGGAAAGATTGCCCTCTTCCACGGCCAGCCCGCCCCAGACATTTTCCAGAAGTTCCGCCTTTGAGACCACCCGGTCCCGGTGTCCATCCAGATAGGCCAGCACATCGAAGGCGCGCGCCCCGAGGGCGACGGGCGTGCCATCCACCAGCACCTCGCGGTTGTCGTGTTTCAGGACGAAGGGGCGTGTCCCGGTCATTCGGGAAGCCCCGCGGCGCGCAAGGCGCCACCGTAGCGATCTTCCATATCCCGGTCCCGGAACGGGGTGTTGGCATAGTAGTAGCGGACAGTCATTTGGGGCACCGCATTCATGTAGGCGGCGTTGAGGGCCACGGCCTTTTCATGCTGCCCGGCAAGTTCATAGGCCGCGACAAGGGCCTGTGTCGTCGATCCGAATCCGGGATCTTCGGCCCGTGCCTCTTCGAGTATCGCGACGGCTTCGTCATAGCGGGCGACGCCAATCAGGGCGTATCCATGTCCGGATCGCGCATGCGCGGCGTGGGGATGCAAGGGATTCAAACGGTAGCATGCCTCGAAATGCTCGATCGCCTCGTCGTAGCGCCCGCCATAGTTGCAGACCCAGCCAAGCGAACTGCGCACCTGGATGGAGTTCGGGTTCAGCGCCGTGGCCTGTTTGAGAGTCCTGTAGCCAAGCTCCGTCTCGCGCGCGAGATAGGCGAGGTAATGTCCAGCGTTGGCCAACACGATCGGATCCGTCTGCCGTCCGTTGAGCAGGCTGTAGGCCAGCGGTATCACCACGCGCCCCGCTTCGTACGGCACTGCGCGCGAGGCCATGGCCATCAAATGCGCGCGGAGCTTCAGAGACTTGGCATAGGCATAGTCCGGATCAAGGGCAAGCGCGCGATCCAGGATGGCGCAGGCGGCCTCAAGCTCTTCCCTGGTCTGGACGCGGAACACCAACGGCGCGGCCTGCAAGGCCAGATCATAGGCCTGCACATTGTCCGTGGGCTTGGCCCGGGCGCGGTCCGCCTCGGCGAGAAGGATGTTGAGTTCCAGCGCGCTGGCGGTGCGCTGCGCGATCCGGTCCTGAAGGTCAAAGACGTCATCCGCGACCCCCTCGAACCGCTCGGTCCAGAGCGTGTGGCCGGTTTCGGCCTCGACCAGTTGACTGGTGATGCGCAACCGGTTGCCGCCCGCCTGGATGGCGCCTTCGAGGATGTATCGCACGCCCAGTTCGGCCCCGATGTCCGGCAAGGCCACCGTCTTGCCCTTGTAGGCAAAGCTCGAAGAGCTTGCGATCACGAAGATGCCTGGCAGGCGGCTGAGCGTGGACACCAGATCGGCAACGATCCCGTCGACAAGATAGTCCTGCTCTGCCCGCCCGGTGAGATTGGCAAAGGGCAGCACGGCGATGGACGGGATGGTCGGCAGGGCAGGGCCCTTTGGCGCAGGCTTTGCCGCGCCCGTCGCAAGCTTGTACCCCACGCCGGGCACAGTTGCGACGGCCTTGGGGCCAAGCGCTTTGCGCAGGGCGCTGATCTGGACACTCAGATTGCCTTCTTCGACGGCAAGACCGCCCCAGACCTGCTCCAGAAGTTCGGCCTTGGAGACCACCCGGTCCCGATGCGCATCGAGATAGACCAGAACATCGAACGCGCGCGCCCCCAGCGGCACGGGCGTGTCGCCGACGATCACCTCTCGGCTGTCCGGATGCAGTGTGAAGGATGTCATGGCGGCAGCCCCAGGCCGCTGGAGTGCCGCGCGACAAAGGCAAGTTGTTCCGGCAACTGGAAGGGCTGCACGGCAAGATTGCCGGAGATCGTGTACTCCGGCAGCAGGCGCATGACCTTGTCCGCCAGGACCTTTGCCTCCTCCATGCGGCCCAGAAGGTGATAAGCGTTCATCAGCGGCAGGATCGAACTGGAGTAATCGGGGTTCTCGGCATAGCCCAGTTCGAGCGAGACCAGCCCCGCCTCGACCTGCCCGGACAGCACCTGGCAGATTCCCATGCCAGAGTGGTAATAGCCGGTGCTCGGGCCAAGCGGGTCATAGCGGATGGTGCGCTCAAAACAGTCGATGGCTTCGTCGTAAGCCCCGACATAGGCCAGCACCCAGCCCGCGCCCTGCAGGACAAGCCCCGAGTTCGGTGCCATGGCGCGGGCCTGCCGCACGGCCTGCGCGGCAGTGGTCTTGTCCGCGGCCAGATACCCGTATGTCGTGGCCGCGAAGGCCAGCGCGAGCGGATCATTGTTGTGATCGCTGAGCAGGCGGCGCGCCACCGGCTCGATCTCCTGCATGTTCTGTTGCCCGATATAGCGGCCGCCGCGCGCCAGCAGAAAAGCGCGGCATTTCCAGGCCTCGGCGAGGACATAGCCGGGATCCAGCGCGATGGCCTGATCCAGCAGATCCACGGCTGTGCGGAACGTGTCGGCCTTGGGCATCCGCAGGATCAGGCTGATTGCCTTCAGACACAGGTCATAGGCGTGCAGGCTGTCGGTTGGCGTGTCGCGGATGCGTCCCGCCTCGGCTTGGATCAGCGTGGGTTCGAGCGCGCCAGTGACTTCTTCGGTGATCTGGTCCTGAAGCGCGAATATCTCGGCCACGGGCCCGGTGAACTTCGCATTCCAGATGGTGTGGCTGGTGGCCGTCTCGACCAGTTGAACCGAGATGCGCAACGTGTCGCCGCCCTTCTGGATCGACCCTTCGAGCACATAGCGCACGCCCAGATCGGTGCCGACCTCGGCCAAGCTCACCGTCTTGCCCTTGTAAGCAAAGCTTGACGTGGCGGCGATGACGAAGATGCCGCTGATGCGGGACAGGCTGCCGATCAGGTCCGTGACGATGCCATCCACAAGGTAGTCGTTGCCCGCGTCACCGGTCAGATTGGCGAAGGGCAAAACCGCGAGCGACGGCTTGGCCGGCAGCGGCGGTGCGGCGTGCCCTTCGGTCGTTGCGGTACCGACCGTATCGGACGCCGCGAACTGGTAGCCGACGCCCGGTACCGTGGCGATCGCCTTGGGCCCCAGCGCCTTGCGCAAGGCACTGATCTGGACCGTGAGGTTGCCTTCCTCGACGGACAGACCGCCCCAGACCTGTTCCAGCAATTCCCCCTTGCTGACCACGCGCCCGCTGTTGCGCGACAGGTGCAAGAGCACATCATAGGCGCGCGCGCCCAGCGCGACGGGCCGGCCATCCAGGTGAACCTCGCGCGTTTCGGGGGAAAGCGTGATCCGGGTCATGGATCAGCCCTCCGGGATGCCGCAAGCGCGTTGCGCGTCGCGGAACATTTGCAGGAAGGGAGGGTACTTGTAGGGCGTCGCCTCGAGGGTGCCGCGGACGGTGATGTTCGGATTGATGCGCAAAAGCTCTGCCGCCATGCGCTTTGAATCCTCCGTCCGCCCCAACAGCCAATACCCATTCAGCAGGATGTTGAGCGTCGATCCATAGGTCGGCGCCTCGTGGTAGGACAGTTCCACCAGCGCGACAGCCTCTTCAACCCGTCCCAACCCCATCAGGATCGGTCCCATGGCGCTGCGCACGAAACCGGTGTTGGGGTCGAGCGGGTTCAGACGCAAGGCGCGCTGGATGTCCTCGTAGCCTGCCTCGAACCGGCCCAGATAGGCGTGGATCCAGCCCGAAGAGCCCAGCACGGCAACCGAATTCGGGTTCACCGCCTTTGCGTTCTGGATCGCGCCCAGGGCCTGCTCGGCCCCGTGGTCGAGAAAGGCGATGCTGTGGGCCGCATAGGTCAGGACCAGCGCATCGCGCGTGCCGCTGTCAAGCAGCGCATAGGCGTCGGGCAGCACGGGTGCTGCGTCCGATATCGGGATAAAGCGCCCCCCGGCAGCGATCGTATAGGCATAGAACCGCATGGCGCGGGCCATGGCATAATCCGGGTCACGCGCCACCGCTTCGTGCAGAATTGCGATGGCCCGGCCGAGATGCTCGGGCTTGGAGGTGAAGCGCATCAGCGGCTCGGCCTGCAGGCACAGGTCATAGGCGTGCAGATCGTGCTGGGGTTTCTCGCGGGACCGCACCGCCTCGGCGGCGCGCAGGGTGGGTTCGATGGCGGCGGCGACGCTTTCGGTCAGCCGGTCCTGCAAGTCGAAGATTTCCTCCATCGTGCCACTGAACCGATCCGACCAGATGGCGCGGGCCGTCGCGGCCTCCACCAGTTGCACCGAGATGCGCAGCGTCCCGCCGGCCTGCTGGATCGACCCCTCGAGCACGTAGCGCACACCCAGTTCGCGCCCGACATCGGCCAGTTGAACGGCACGGCCCTTGTAGGCAAAGCTGGACGTCGCGGCGATGGTGAACAGCCCGGATATCCGGGTCAGCGCGCCGATCAATTCCGTGGTGATGCCGTCGACCAGATAATCCTGCTCCGGCCGCCCGGTGAGGTTGGCAAAGGGCAGGACGGCAAGCGACGGCACCCCGGGCAAGGCCGGTCCGTCGTGGACCGCAGCCTCGCCCCCGCCCAGGGCGAGCTTGTACCCGACACCGGGCACTGTCGCGATGGCCTTTGCCCCCAGCAGCTTTCGCAATGCGCTGATCTGGACGGTAAGGTTGCCCTCTTCCACGGCCAGCCCGCCCCAGACGGTTTCCAGTAGCGCCTGTTTCGAAACGACCCGTCCGGAATGCGCTTCGAGATGGACCAGCACATCGAAGGCGCGCGCCCCAAGCGACACCTGTGTTCCATTGAGCCTCACTTCGCGGGCGGTCGCATCGATGTCCAGCGTGTTCATCGCGGGCACGTTTCGCTCCAGTCAGCACCGAAATTGGCGGGTGACGCCTCAGGTTGGGCCGGGAACGAAAAACGGTAACCGCGTGCCGGCCCTTTGCCTGTCAATCTAGCCATATGCAGCCTGCATGGAACCCAGGAAACGATGGGGACCGCACGAACACATGACATGGGGCGCGCACACAGCCGTTCCGCCCCTTGCGACAGTCTTGCAGCCCGCAATCTGCCGTCGTTCACATCGCAAAGCCGAGGATGGCGGAGTGATGCTTGATCAGCGACAGCACCATGCTTGCCTCGGCACGTTCGGGGTCGATGGCAATGGCGCGCTCGAGCAACGTGTTGGCCGAGGCATAGGGCGAGCGCGACAGGGCTGTGATGATGTCGGCCGTGATCGCATCCGAGACGTAGTCCTGCCCGGGATTGTCCGACATGTTCTCGAAGGCGAGCACGGCGATCGAGGGCTTGTCAGGGCGCGGCGGCAGTTCCGCTGGCGGATCAGCGGCCGGCGCCGTCTCGATCTGGCGGCGCAGGTCCAGCTTTGTAGAGACACCGAGCTTGCGGCAGATCGTTGCGAGATGGGTTCGCACCGTCGAGGGGGCGAGGTTCAGGCAGTCGGTGAGTTGCTGATAGGTCGCGCCGCCGGCGAAGCCCCCGGCAATCTGGCGCTCGCGCGGACTGAGCGGGGCCCCGGCGCTGCTCATGTCTGCGCGGCCTGCTGGCGCAAGGCGGCGATCATGCGCGCGTTGTCCAGCGCGATGACGCTCTGGTCGGCAAAGGTCTGGGCCAGCGCGGTGGCCTGTGCGTCGAAGGGGCGGACGCTCTGGCGTTAGATCGTGAAGGCACCCGCAAGCGCGTCGCCGGACATCATCGGGATCGCGACGAAGGATCGAGCGCCGCCAAGCACCGCGGTGGCATGGCGGAGCGGATCGTCGGTCTGGAAGATCTCTTCGGCCCGCACGTCGAAGATGTTCACGACGGCACGTCCTGTCGCCAGGCGGCCGAGACCGGTGCGGGGGCTGGCCGCAAAGACACCCTGGGCGTCGAGCCAGTCCCGGAACGGCTTGGGGATGCCCCGCGTATGGCTGGCCGCATACCGCCCGTGGCCATGATGCTCGAAAAGGATGCCGAACTCGGCCTCGCACAGCTTGAGCGCAAAGCCGAGGATGGCTGCCATGACGGCGTCGGTATCGCCACGCGACCGGCTGATGATGCGCAGCACCTCGGCCAGCGCCTGCTCGCGGCGCAGCGAGTCCTCGAGGCTCAGCGCCAGTTCCGAGATGATGGCCGCATGATCCGTCTGCATCTCGGCAGAGGGCAACGCGCCGTCGAGCCGGGCATGCAGGTCGAGTTTCGAGGAGACCTCGAGCTTGCGGTAGATCGTGGCCAGATGGGTGCGTACCGTCGACGGGGCGATGCCCAGCCGGGCCGCAATCGCCTGATAGGTGTCGCCCTGCGCATAGGCGCTGGCGATCTCGATCTCTCTGGGACTCAGGATTTCGTCAGGGGACACGGGGGCGGCACATCCTTGGGCAGGGCTTTTGCCGATCCTGCGGCAGCGGGCGGGATCGGGCAATCCTGCAGATGCTGTAGCAGAATACCGCAGGCATGGGCGCAGATTACTGCAGCTGACCGATATCGGCCTGCGCGGTCCGGGTTTACCCTGATCCCACCTTCAACAGGGAGATGGACCCATGACACTTGAACAGACAGCGCGCGACTTCTTCGAAGCCTGCGAAACCGGCGGCGGCTGGAACGCCTGCAAGGGCCATTGCCATGACGGGGCGAGCTTTGCCTGTCAGGCGGACGCACTGGCCGACGTCACGACACTGGCCGACTATGCCGAATGGATGAAGGGCCTGCTGGGTCCGATCCCGGACGGGCGCTACGAGCTTACGGCGTTCGCGACGGATACGGAGCGGGCCACGGTGGTCGCCTCCGCTGTGTTCCACGGCACGCAGACCGGCGCAGGCGGGCCGGGCGAGCCGACCGGGAAAACGGTTGCCTCCGACTATGCCTATGTCATGCGCTTTGACGGCGACCGCATCGCGCACATGACCAAGATCTGGAACGACGCGCAGGCGCTGCGCCAGCTGGGCTGGGCGTGATGACAACGCTTCGGTCTGCGATCACATCCGGCGTTGCAGTCCCCGGCGGCGTCCCCTCCGCCGACCGCATCAGCCCGGTGGCGGTGGCAACGGACCGGGACGCGCTCGATGCGCTGCTGCTGGAATACTACGGCGTGATCGTCGGCAAACTTGCAGCCGCCGGGGCACCCGGCGGCGACACGCCCGCTGGTCTCAAGGCCTCGTTCTGGCCCAACCTGCACTGGGTCCTGCCGCCGACCGGCCAGCTCCTGCTGGCGCATGGCGGGGCGAATCGGCTGGTGGGGTGCGCCACGCTGCAACCCGCCGGCCCGGACGCAGGGGAAGTCAAGCGCCTCTACTTCCGTCCCGAAGCCAATGGCAACGGGCGTGGACGCAGGCTGGTCACCGCGCAGATGGCGGCGGCGCTGTCGCGAGGCTGGCGCAGGGTTGTTGTCAACATCCTCAAGAGCAACACCGGGAGCATCCGCATCTTCGAGGCCCTCGGCTTTCGCTACATCGACCGCTACCCGGACTGCGTCGATCCGGTCGAACTGGATCCCTGGTTCGTCTACATGCAGCGTGATCTGCCATGATGCGGTGGCGGATGCTGGCGCTTCTGTTCGCCGACCGGGTCAGCCTTGGCCTGCAATTCCAGACCATGGGCTCTGTCGGCGGCGACATCTCGGCGGCCTTCGGTCTCGACAATGCGCAGGTCGGAATGATGATCGGCCTGTTCATGGCGCCGGGTCTGTTCCTCGTCCTGCTGGCCGGCGTTCTGGGGCGTCTTGCGTCGGACCGGCTTCTGACGGGGGCCGGTCTGGTGGCGCTTGCCGTTGGCGGCCTCGTGTCTGCGATGGCGTTGTCGCCCGGCATCCTGGGCCTTGGGCGTGTCCTGGCCGGCATCGGATCGCTGCTGGCCATGCTCTACCTGTCGAAGATGGTGGTGGACTGGTTCGAAGGGCACGAGATCGCCACCGCAATGAGCATCTTTGTCATGAGCTGGCCCATCGGAATCGCGATGGGGCAGGTCGGGCATGTCTGGCTGGCCGGGCTCCATGGCTGGCGCATCCCCTTTGCCGCCGCCTCTGCCTGGTGCGCCGTGTCGGGCCTCGCCGTCCTTGCGCTCTACCGCGCGCCGGAGGGCGTGCGCCCGGGTGCCGGTGGCGGGATCAGCGGGCTCTTGCCGCGCGAATGGGGATTGGTCGCCCTCGCGGGGACTGCCTGGGGCGCGTTCAACGCAGGCTATGTCGTCTATCTCAGCTTCGGGCCGCGCATGCTCGAGGCGCAGGGGATGGGCACGCTTGCGGCCGCCTCGGTGATCAGCGTCGGCAGCTGGCTGATGATCCTGTCCGGGGCGGTCTGCGGCCAGGTGGTCGACCGGTTCGGGCGGCGGGAGACGGTCCTGACCGTCTGCATGGCGGGCGCGGTTCTGGCCCTGATGTTGCTGAGCCGGCCCGGTGCGGGACTGCCGGCCAGCCTGCTTTTCGGTCTGGTGGGCATGGCCCCGGCGGGTGTCATCATGGCACTGGCCGGCCACGCCGTCGCGCCAGAGCGACGCGCCTTTGGCATGGGGGTCTTCTTCACCTTCTATTACGTCATCATGACGGCCAGCCCGCCTTTCGCGGGATGGTTGTTCGACAGGACCGGCACGCCCGACGGCGCGATCCTGTTCGGTGCGGTGCTCTTCGCCCTTGTCGTGCCGGTGGCGGTTCTCTTCGCAAGGCTCAAGACCAGGGCGATCGCCGTGCCCGCAAGGGAAAGTGCCTGATGCCGGTCCGCTCGACGGCGGTGATCCGCGACCGCACCGCGCCCCGACGAGATCGTCGCAGGTGCCGGCATGTCTGATGGCGCGCGGTCCAGGGCGCGCGTTTTCAGAGCGACATGCGGAAAAAGAGCATGTGTTGCACCAGTTCAGGTGAAGTCGCCGCCGTTCCGCCAACGCTGAACGGCGCGACGCGCGAGAAACCGATCCTGTCGTATAGGGCCGGCATCTCCGGGTTCGCGGCGAAGGTATCCGCCAGAAGTGTTCTGATGCCCATCGCCCGGGCATCCTTGATGCGCGCCTCGGGGCGGACGTAGAGATGTTTCATCTCGCCCACGCCGGGCGAACCCGTTCTGAGGGCACCCGTGCCGACAAAGGCCCCCTGCGCACTCCAGGCCAGGTAGTAGCTGCCGTTTGGCGGAAGCACCTGGTCGAACTTTTTCCAGAAGCCGTTGACGTGCGGCATGATGTCGAAATCCGGCCCGCCCCCTGCAACCATGCGATCGCGCATCAAGTGCGCATGTTCCATCAGAAGCGCGTTTGCGGCCTCGAACGGCACATCGGCGCGCGCGCTGTAGCGCTCCAACCGCACCGCTGGATAGTCAGGCTTGCGTCCCGTCATGCACGTATTCTCTGTTCCCAGTGCGATGGCAGGCAGGCTGCCCCTCTCACTGGGCATGCGCCGGTCGATACAATCCATGGGGCCGCTCCTGCACCTTGTTTCATTGGTTTACAGCTAGCCAAAGGAGAGCCATGCCGCGAGCGACGGATTTTTTCCGGATGATAGCCAAACTATCATGTCAATCGACTGGCGCAGCATTTCCCCCCTTGCATCATTGCGCGCCTTTGATGCCACCGCCCGTCATGGCGGGTTCGCCGGTGCCGCGCGATCCCTGAACGTCACACATGCCGCCATCGCGCAACAGGTGCGGGCGCTGGAGGCTGATCTGGGCATGAGCCTTGCAGTGCGGCAGAAGCGCAACGTGGTGCTTACCGAGGCGGGATTGCTGTTGGCACGGTCCCTTGGCGAAGGATTCGACACGATCGCCGGGGGCATTGCGCACCTGCGCGAGACCAATGCCCGCCGCGCCTTGCGTGTGACGACAACGCCATTCCTTACGGAACGTGTCATCATGCCGAAGCTGTCAGTGTTCTGGACCGCGCATCCCGGCGCGGAAATCTCGATTTCGCCCAAGCGGGAATACGCGGATGTTCTGGGCGAAGGCTTCGACCTTGCAGTGCGTGCACTTGTGCCGTCCCGGGCCCATGCGTCGGCGGAACCGGGACTGGACCATGAAGCCATCAAGGAGGTCACCTTGGTCGGCATCGCATCCCCGACTCTCCTGGCCGACCGGGGTCCGGGGCCTGCCGATCTTCCCTGGCTTTGGCACGAAGGCACGGACGCCAAGCTCGAACTGATGCGCCGCTGTGGCCTGCCGGTCGGGCGGTTGCAGCAAGTCAAGATCGGAAGCGCGAATTTGCTGCTGGAGGCGGTGCGCCAAGGCATTGGGGCCACCATTTTCAACGAAACCATCGCGCGCAGTGAAATTGCGCAGGGCGGGATCGTCGAATTGCCGCTCCCCAAGGCTGCGGGCGTCGTCCATAGCGCACTCACGCCAAAGGGCCCAAAGCATCCCCTCGTCGCCGACTTCGTTCTATGGGCGCGCACGCTGCTCTGAGGCATCTTGCGCCGGCGGGTCCTTCTGCCGGGCAAAACCCGGGCCGGGCCACAATGGTATCCCGCATTTCTGGTCTTGAGACGATGGGCGTTCTTGCACGACGTCATCAAGGGCCGGTTCGGCAACGCTGGGCCGCAGCGCCAGGCCCGCGTTTGAAAGCCCGCTGAGGGCCAAAGGCGGTCAGGGCAAAAGGCAAGGGGTCTTGTGTGACGACGAACGCCAGCTTTGGGTGCCGGTCACCAAAGACTGCATTCCGCACGGTCCGCGACACGCAGCGGTGCTTTCTGCGCGTGATGGTTCCCTTCGACCGGATCGGTGGTCCGTTTGCTCGGGGGCGTACAAGGACATGTTGGTTGCAAGGCAATATTCGCGCTTCAGTCCGTGCGCGTCCGCTGGAACAGACATGCCACAAGGCAGCCTGACCGTCCGGGCTGCCTTGTGTCATGGGTTTCCGCAGACGGGGTCCGTCGGCAGCTAGGCTCAGTCGCCTTTCCGGCGGGGGCCGGTGACACCTTCGATGCCCTCTTCGAGATTCATCCCGACCGCATCGCCGATCTTTTTCAGGGCGGGCAGTTGCACCGCCATGTCCATGATGGAATCGAGCGCCTGGTTGACGACCGGACGCTCGCCGCCTTCGCCCGAGCCGCCCGACAGGCCGCCCGAGATATGGTTGATGCTGATCCCCTTGATCTTCTCGGCGGGCTTGACCATCTCGGCGACGATCCTGGGCATGGCCTCCAGTCGCGCTTTTTCCAGCTCCATCGCCACCAATGCGTCCGAGCGGGCGTTTTCCGCCTCGATCCGGGCCTGAACGGCGTCGGCCTCGGCCTGCTTGGCGAACTTGGTGGCTTCGGCGTCGGTGCGGCGGGCCTTGGCCAGGTCTTCGGCGATGGCCGCGGCGGCGCGGGCCGCGATCTCTTCGCGACGCGCCTTTGCTTCGGCCTCGGCCTGTGCCGCGACCAGCCCCAGTTCGCGGCGCCGTTCGGCTTCGGCCAGCGCCTTGGCGGTTTCCACGGCGGCGGCGGCCTTGACCGCTTCGGTGCGGGCGGCGTCTGCCGCCGCCTCGGCGCGGCTTTCCTCCTGGCTCTTGGCGGCGATGGCGATCAGGCGGTCCTGTTCGGCAATCGCCAGAGCCTGCTCGCGGGCGATCTCGGCCGCCTGGATCTGGCGCTCCATCTCGATCCGCGCGGCGGTGGCCAGTTGTTCGCTTTCGGCCTTGCGGCGGGCAATCTCGGCGAGTTGCGCGGCGGAGAGCGTCTCGATCTCCTGCTGCTGGGCGATCTGGGCGCGGCGCTCTTCGAGGTCGATCTCCAGCGACCGCTTGGCCGCCTCCATCGCCGCGCGGCGCACCGACACCTCGGCATCGGCGTCGATCTCGGCACGCTCTTTCTTGGACTTCGCGATCACCTCGGCCAGCTTGCGCATCCCCACCGCATTGAAGGCGTTGTTTTCGTCCAGCGAGGCAAAGGGCGTCTGGTCCAGCGCGGTCAGCGAGACGCTGTCCAGCTCCAGCCCGTAGCGCGCCAGCACGTCCTTGAGCGAGTCCCGCACTTCCTTCACGAACACCGCGCGGTTTTCGTGCAACTCGTCCATCGTCATGCGCGCCGCGACCGAGCGCAGGGCGTCGACCATCATCCCGTCCACCAGCGCGCGCAGTTGATCGGCCTGAAAGGTCCGCTTGCCCAGCGTCTGCGCGGCGCGCGCGATGGCGGCGTCCTCGGGCGCGACCGAGACATAGAACTCCGCCCCCACATCCACGCGCATCCGGTCCTTGGTGATCAGCGACGCATCACCCTTGCGCTGCACGTCCAGCCGCAGGGTCTGCATGTTCACGCGGCTGACCTCGTGGAAATAGGGCACTGCCAGCGTGCCGCCGGCCTTCACCACCAGTTGCCCGCCATAGCCCGTCCGCACGAGGCTGACCTCGTTCGTGGCGCGTTCGTAAAACCACGCGATGACCGCGATGATGGCAGCGATGAGGACGAGAAGAAGAAGGATCCAGGCAAGTGCGCTCATGGGTCTATGCTCTTTCGGTTAAAGCCCGTGCATCTGGCACAGGATGTTGGAAGACATGCCGCCGTCAGAGGCGATGTTGGTGCCGCGCAGCCAGGTGGTCTGGTCGGACAGAAGGAAGGCCACGATGGGGGCCAGATCCTGCGGCGTGCCGGGGCGGTCCATGATCTTCATGTCTTCGGCGGCGCGCGCGCCGAGCGTCTGGATGAAATCACCCAGGATCGGGGTGTCGACCGGGCCGGGGCTGACCGTGTTCATGCGAATGCCCCGGTCGCGCCATGTCCAGCGGTTCTGCATCGTCCAGACGATCAGCGCCTCTTTGGAGAAGAAATAGGACCGCCCGCCCTCGTTGGTGACGTTCCAGCGCTCCATGAAGGCGCGGATACCGTCGAAATCCAGCGTCTCGGACGCCTTGATCGCCTCGACCGCCTGCGGCCAGCCGAACCCGGCCAGCGAGGCGAGGTTCACGATGGAGGCCCCGTCCGACAGTTTGGGGATCAGCAGGTTGGTGAAGTGTTTCAGCCCCACAAGGTTCACCGCCAGCACCTTTTCGGCCGGGGCCGTGGGCGGCAGGCCCGCGATATTGGCCAGCCCGTCGATGCCCTCGGGCAGCACGTCCACCAGCGCCTCGATCGTGCGCTTGTCGCTCAGATCGGCGCGGTAGAATTCCTCCACGTGGTCAAAGCGCTTGGTGATGTCGACGCCCAGCACCTCGGCGCCCTGTTCGGTCAGCACCCTCGCGGTTTCCAGACCGATCCCGGACGAGGTGCCGGTGACGACGATGCGTTTGTCCTTAAGCAGATCCCGCATGGCTCAGAACACCGGCGGAAAGGGTTTCTGCCCGCGGTCCAGCGTGATCCAGCGGGTTTCGGAGAAGCTTTCCAGCGACCAGCGCCCGCCATAGCGGCCCAGACCGCTGGCCTTGGCCCCGCCAAAGGGCGCGTGCGCTTCGTCGTTGATGGTGGCGCAGTTCACATGGCACATGCCGGTTTCCAGATGCTGGGCGATGTCCATGGCGCGGTATTCGTCGCGGGTGATGATGCCCGAAGACAGCCCGTATTCGGTGTCGTTGTTCATCGCGATGGCCTCGGCATCGGTGCGGAAAGGCACGACAACGGCGACCGGGCCAAAGGTTTCGTCCCGCCAGATGTCCATGTCGGGTGTGACGTGGGTGACAATCGTCGGCTCCACAAAGCGGCCCTTGACGCCACCCCCCAGCGCGATCTTGGCCCCCTTGGCCACCGCGTCCTCCAGCTGGTGCTTGACCCGTGCGGCCTGACGGTCGTTGATCAGCGGGCCGATCACGTTGGCCTTGTCGGCCACGTTGCCGGTTTTCAGCTTGGCGGCGCGGGCGACAAAGCCGCGCAGGAATTCGTCATAGACCTTCTCCTGCACCAGCACCTTCTCGACGCTCATGCAGACCTGGCCCTGATGCATGAAGGCCCCGAAACTGGCGGCCGAGGTGGCGCGCTCCATGTCGGCGTCTTCCAGCACGATCAGGCTGTCCTTGCCGCCCAGTTCGATACAGGCCTTTTTCAGATGCGCGCCGCATTTGGCGGCGATCCGGCGGCCCACGGCGGTGGAGCCGGTAAAGGCGATGCCCTTGACGGTGGGGTTGTCCACTAGCTCGTCGCCAACCTCGGCCACGGTCTCGCGCGAGCAGGTGACGACGTTGAAGACGCCGGGCGGCACCCCCGCCTCTTCCATCACCTCGGCAAAGAAGAGCCCGCCCATCCAGGGCGTTTCCTCGGAGGGTTTCAGCACGATGGTGTTGCCCATCGCCATGGTGAAAGAAAACGGGCGCGCGGCCAGAATGCCCGGCACGTTCCACGGGCTGATGACGCCGATCACCCCCATCGGCACGCGCACCGCCTGGGAAATCTTCCCGTTGAGCGACGGCAGCACCTCGCCGATGGGCGCGTAGCAGACGGCGGCGGCGGCCTTGAAGATTTCGGGCATGGCCTTGGTCTCGTAGACGCCCTTGCCGTACCAGCCGCCGCCTTCGAACTGCGCGGCGGAGACGAAATCCGGCGCGCGGCGTTCGATCACCTCGGCGATCTTCAGCATGTAATCCGCGCGTTCCTGAAACTTCAGCCCGGCCCAGGCGGGAAAGGCGGCCTGGGCTGCGTCGATGGCGCGGCGCGTGTCAGAGGCGGTGGCATCGGGGATGCGCGCCCAGACACTGCCGTCCGAGGGGTTCAGATCGTCGAACTGGCGGGCGGTCTGCTGCCATTGACCACCGATGTAAAGACCTTTGATGGCAGGGCCGAATGAGGCATTGTCGAGCATGGTCACTCCCTTTCGAACTGGCCGGACGGGCGGCGGCGGTACACTTCGACACGCGGGCGGCGATAGACCTCGATCACCGGAGGCGGCGTGTCGTCTTGGGTTTCGGGTGCCGGGGCGGGCGTCTTTGCCCCCGCGGATTTGCGCGGCGGAAGTGGCCGGCGCTGGCGCGCGCGCCTGGCGGCCTCTTCGATATCCTTCAGCACCACGGCGACACGGTCCTGCGTGTGGCGCTGCACCTCGGCTGCGATATCGGCCGCGGGTTTGCGCGGCGTGTTCGCCGAGGCGCGGCTGGCCGTGGCCACCAGATCGTCGATGGACACACCGATCTGCTGCTCGGCGCTGCGGCGCGGGGTCGGGCGGGCCACGGCGGCAATGACCGGGGGTGCCTGAGGGGCGGGGGATGCGGCGGGCGCGGGCCGCGTCGCTGCCTTGCCACCTGCGCCCAGATAGGCCTTTTGCACCGCCGGATCGCGGGCCAGCCGTTCGGCGCTGTCCTCATGCACGATATGGGCGTTTTCCAGCAGATAGCCGCGATCCGCAATGGCCAGCGACTGTTTGGCGTTCTGTTCTACCAGCAGGATGCCGATCCCCGCTTCGCGCACCCGGGTGAGGTTCTGGAACAGCTCCTTGCACAATAGCGGCGACAGACCCAGCGACGGCTCGTCCAGCATCAGGATCTGCGGGTTCGACATCATCGCGCGCCCGATGGCCACCATCTGCTGCTCGCCGCCCGACATGGTGCGCGCGATCTGCGACTGGCGTTCGGTCAGCTTGGGGAACAGGGTCAGCACCCGTTCCAGATTGGCGGCCTCGTCCTCGCGCGCGCGGTTTGCATAGGCGCCGAGGATCAGGTTCTCGCGCACGCTCAGATCGCCAAAGATCCCGCGGCCTTCCGGCACCAGCGCAACCCCGGCCTCGACGATGCGGTCCGAGGTCAACCCCTTGAGGGGATGACCACCCATGTCGATCTGGCCCGAGACCCGGCCTTCGCAGATCCCGCTGATGGCGCGCAGCAGCGTGGATTTGCCCGCGCCGTTGGCCCCGAGGATCACAACGATCTCGCCCTTGTCCACGCGCACCGAGACATCGTCCAGCGCCCGGTGCTGGCCATAAACGACCGACAGATTGCACACCTCAAGCATCCTCGTCCCCCAGATAGGCCCGGATCACCTCCGGATCGGACAGCACGTCGTCGGGCGTGCCCTCGGCGATCTTCGCTCCCGAGGACATCACCACGCAGCGGTCGCAAAGCGACCGGATCGCGTCCATCACATGTTCCACCAGAATGACCGTGCGGCCTTCGTTGCGCAGGTCGTGGATCAGCTCGATCCCGGTTTCCAGCTCGGTCGGGTTCAGCCCGGCCAGCCATTCGTCCAGCAGCAGGATCTGCGGCTCTCCGGCCAGGACGCGGGCCAGTTCGACCCGCTTCTGGTCGATATAGGTCAGGGACGAGATCGGCGCATAGCTCATGGCGTCCATGCCGACCCGCTCCAGCATCCGGTGCGCGTGGTCTTCGGCCTCGCGCCCCCAGCGGCGGCGGTGGCCAAAGACCGCGCCCGCGATCACGTTCTCCAGCACGCTGAGCGACGGCAAGAGCCGTACCAGCTGGAACGTCCGCCCGACACCGCGTCGGGCGATGTCCTGCGCGGGCAGGTCCGAGATCTGCCGCCCCATCATGGAAATCGTGCCAGAGGTCGGTTTGAACGCGCCCGAGATCATGTTCATCATGGTGGTCTTGCCCGACCCGTTCGGGCCGATGATGCCCACCATCTCGTGTTCGCCCACCTGAAAGGTCATGTTGTCCACGGCGACCAGCCCGCCAAACCGTTTGGTCACGCCCGAGACGGAAAGCATGTTGCCGGAATACCGCATCACTGCCCTCCTTCGCGCATGCGTTTGGCCAGTTGCTCCAGCCGCCCGACGATGCCGTGGGGCAGGACGTAGACGATCAGCAGAAAGATCAGGCCGATCAGCATCGTGGTCTGGTTGGGCATGTTGATCGACACCCATTCCCAGACCAGCGTGAAGGGGATCACCCCCACGATCGGCCCCCACAGCCGCCCCGCGCCGCCCAGCAGCGCCATGATCACGACCATAAAGCTCAGTTCGGGGGAAAACACCTGATTGGGCTCGATATAGCTGTAGCGCGGCGCGATCACGGCACCGACAAGGGCGGCAAAGAAGCCGGTGGACATGAACAGGATGATCTTGGCGGTGGCGGTGTTGATGCCCACATGCCGCGCGACGGTTTCGTCATTGCCGATGATGCGCAGCGCAAACCCGATGCGTGACCGTTGCACCCACCAGCCCATCAGGTAGACCACTGCCGAGATGCCAAGAAGCATCCAGTAGATATGCGCCTCGGTGAAGTCGGTCAGGACATAAAGCCCGCGCGAGCCAAGGAAATTGTTCTGGATCCAGCTGACAAGGTTGCGGATCATCTCGGCCAGGCCCAGCGTGAAGATCACGAAATAGACGCCGGTCAGGCGCAGCGTGGCCCAGCCGATCAGCCCCGCCAGCACCAGCGCCACCAGCGGCGCAATGGCGGCCATAAGCCAGAACGACAGGTCGTAATCGCTCATCCCGGTGGCGACGAGATAGCCGCCGATGCCAAAGAACGCCCCCGAGGCCAGCGAGATGTAATGTGTGGGTCCCGAAAAGATCACCCAGCTTGTGGTCAGCGCGATATACATCATCGCGGTGACGCCGATGGAGAGCCAATAGGCGTTGACCACCAACGGCACAAAGGCCGCGGCCAGCGCGACCAGCGCGGCGATCAGGATTTCACGGATGCCGCCGCTCATGTCGCGCGCCTCCCAAAGAGGCCTTGCGGGCGGAACAGCAGGATCAGGATGAAGATGGCATAAGCCGAGGCCAGTGTCAGGCCCGGGTCAATCATCGTGGCAACGGCGGTTTCCACGATGCCAAGGATCACCGCGGCCACGATCGCCCCGCGGATCTCGCCCACGCCGCCCATGATGACGATGATCAGCGCTTTCATGGTAAAGATCACGCCCATCGACGCGTCCAGCGTGATGAAGGTTGATATCAGTGCGCCCCCCACCGCCGTGACCGCGCCTCCGATGGCAAAGGCCAGCGCCGAGATGCGCGGCACGTCGATGCCCACAAGGCCCGAGGCCTCGGTGCTGACGGCCACGGCACGCACGGCCACGCCCGGGCGGGAGTGGTTGAGCCAGAGGTATAGCGCCCCGCCGATCACCACCGCCAGAAGGAAGGCCACCAGCCGGTTCAGCGACGAGGTGGAGCCAAGGATCGTGATCGGCTCGGACAGGTACTTGTAGGCAAAGAACCCGCCTTCGATGGAAATCATGATGCCCACAAGGAAAAAGCTCATGCCAAACGTGGCAAGGATCGAGTCGACCTCAAGCTGGCCCTGGTTCTTGGACCGCCGCACCAGCGGCGTCAGCAGGAAGCGGTAGATCAGCCAGTTGCCCACAAAGGCGGTGGGTCCGACCAGAAAAAGGGTCAGCAGCGGGCTGATCAGCGCGTTCAGGTACAGCCAGAACGCTGCCAGCGCGCCCAGGACCAGCACCTCTCCATTGGCGAGGTTCATGATGCGGGCGACGCCGTATTGCAGGTTCAGCCCCATCGCGACCAGCGCATAGGTGCCTGCCAGCAGCAGTCCCGAGACAAGGATATCCATTGTGACGCGGTTTCCGTTTCCGTGTTCGCCGCCCGGACGGTCCGGGCGGCGTTTTGCGTGCAGCAGCGGTGCGGGCTGCTGTGGTTCAGGCGCGGCGCGCCTTAGTTCCAGCCGTCCTTCAGGCGGACATCGGCGGCACCGTCCATGTTGACGCCCTTGACGCCCCGGAACACGCCGTCCTGCCACTGGCCCACGGTCCAGAACTTGTACGAGACGTTGTTCTCGAAGGTCAGCGTGCCCATCACCGTGTCAAAGGAATTGTCCTTGATGTACTGGGTGACCACGTCGCGATCGAGCGAGGCCGCGCCTTCGATCGCCTGCTGCAGCACCTGGAGCGAGGCATAGGTGTTGGCGGACGCCCAGTAATCGGCGGTCTTGCCCGTCACTTCTTCATGTGCCGCGCGGTATTCGGCGATCAGCGGATCATCCACATTGGTGCCGCCCGCGCCCAGGACGTTGTCGATCTTGGAGCCGTAGGCACCAAAGAACGCCGGGAAGGACGTGGCCACCGCCGAATAGTAGATGCTGACATCCAGATCCTCGATGATCGCCTGTTCGGCCAGGCCGAAGCTGTCGGGCGGGTAGGACCAGGCGATGAAGGCATCGGGTTCGGACGCCTTGGCGCCCTTCATCACCGGGCTGAGGTCCGGCGTGCCCAGCGGGTAGGACTTGTCATAGACAAGTTCGAACCCGGCCTCGGTGAACATCTCGCGCGCCACGTCCGACAGCTCGATGCCAAAGGCGTCGGCCACGTTCACCATGGCCACCTTGCTGCCGATATTGCCGGCCTCGCGCTGTTCAACCAGAATGTCGCGCACGCCGCCCACGAAGGAGCTGGTGGTGCCCAGGGTGAAGAACAGGTTGGGATAGCGCTCGGTCAGCTCGTCCATCTTGTCGGTGATGGCCGAAACGGCAACCATGGGATAGCCTGCCTTGCCGTAGATCGGTGCGGCGGCGATGTTGAAGCCGGTGCCGTAGGGGGCGACGACAAAATCCACCTTGTCCTGGTTGATCAGGCGGTTGGCGGCCTTGATATGCTCGCCCGGGTTGGTCTTGTCATCATATTCGATGATCTCGACCGGCATCATGGTGCCGCCCACGTTGATGCCGCCGGCCTCGTTGACCTGATGCGCCCACAGTTCCACGTTCGGCCACTGCGTCACGGTCGCGCCACCGGCCAGGGCGCCGGTCTTGGGCGCGACGGCACCGATCTTGATCGTCTCGGCCGCCAGCACGGCCGGGGCCAGCGCGAGTCCGGCCGCGAGGGCCGCCACCGCCTTGATAGTCGTTCTGCGCTTCATCTTCTCCTCCTGAGGGGTCTGGTGTTTGATGTGATCCCGCTCTGTGGCGGGCTGGCTAGAAAGAAAATGCCTGTTTCTCCTCGTGCACGGCGATCCAGCGCAGTTCGGTGAATTCCTGCACCGATTCCACGCCGCCCATCCTGCCGTAGCCGCTGGACTTCATGCCGCCAAACGGCATGTTGGCGTCGTCGTAGACGGTGGAGCCGTTGATCTGGCAGACACCGCATTCCAGCTGTTCGGCCACCGCCATGGCGCGCGCCGTGTCGCGGCTGTGCACCGCGGCGGCAAGGCCGAATTCGGTGTCGTTGGCCACCGTGATCGCCTCGTCGTCCGAGCCGACCCGGATGATCGAGGCGACGGGGCCAAAGCTTTCTTCGGTGTAGATCCGCATCGTCGCGTCCACGTGATCCAGCACCGCGGGCGACATGGACGACTTGAACACCTCGCCGCCGACAACCAGCCGCGCGCCCTTTTCGACGGCGTCCTCGACCAGATTCTGCACCCGGATCGCGGCATTGGCCGAGATCAGCGGGCCCATACGAACCCCTTTGGTCTTCGGATCGCCGACGCGCATGGTGCGGGCAATGGCGGCGATCCGGTCCACCAGGGCGTCGGCCTGCGACCCATGCACCACGATCCGTTCGGTGGACATGCAGACCTGGCCCTGGTTGAAGAACGCCCCATGCGCGGCGGCGCGGGCGGCATGGTCGATATCGGCATCGTCCAGCACCAGAAGGGCGGATTTGCCGCTGAGTTCCAGAACCGCCGGCTTGAGATGGCGCGCGCAGGTTTCCGCGATCACCCGCCCGACGCGGGTGGAGCCGGTGAAGTTGATCCGCCGCACCGCGCCATGACCGATCAGCGCCTCGACGATCTCGGTGGCGTGGCTGGGCGCGTGGGTGACAAGGTTGACCACGCCCGGCGGTGCCCCGGCCTCGACCAGCGCCTCGATCACCAGAGAATGGGTCTTGGGGCACTTTTCCGACGCCTTCAGCACCACGGTGTTGCCCACCGCCAGAGGGATTGCCACCGCGCGCGTGGCCAGCACGATGGGCGCGTTCCACGGCGCGATGCCCAGCACGACGCCCACGGGCTGGCGCAGCAGCACCGACCTGACGCCGGGATCAAAGCCCGCCCGCTCTTCGCGGCGCGGATAGGCGGCCATCCGCGCGGCATGGCGGAACATGCCCGCGGCGATCTCGCAATTGAAGCGGGCCCAGTCTTCGGTTGCGCCGGTTTCCAGCGCCATCGCCTCGACAAACGTGTCGGCCCGGGCCATCAGGGCGTCGGCGGCGCGGTCCAGCAGGGCGGCCCGTCGGGTATCGGCAGAGGCGGCCCATCCGGCAAAGGCCGCGGCGGCGGCGTTTGCGGCCTGCCGCGCATCCTTGCTGCCGGCCGAGGCCGACACCGTGGCCACCCCGTCGCCCAGGGCGCAATCGCGCGTATAGACCGCGCTGGCCCCGGCATCGACAAAGGCACCGTCGACAATCAGTTTGGTTTCAAAGGCCAAACCGTCAACACCTCCCCTTTGGCAGAGCGCGCGCCGTTCCTGTGTCCGGACGTGTCGTGCGACTCCCTGTCGCGGAAGGTAAGCACAGCCAGCCCCGGGTTTACATGACGGATTCCGGAGTTAACCTGTCAATTTCCGGAATTTTCTGCGGGGCAAGGCCGATGCTGCATTGCGAACGGATCGAAACCGCCCTGCGCGACCGGGTCTGGAGCCTTGGACCCAAACCCGGGTTGCGGCGCTGGACCGGGCTGCTTGTGCAGGGCGGCGGTGCCGTGATCGAGGCCCGCGAGACCCGGCTGGTGCTGGAACCCGCCATGATCTGCCTGACCCCGGCCACCCATGCCCAGAGCCTGCGCATGCGGGCCGGGTCCGAAGGGATGCTGTTTTCCTTCGACGAAAACAGCGCCCCGCTGGTGACCGGGCGCGGGGCCGAGGCCGACCTGCTGCGGCATCTGCTGGACGCGCCGGTTCAGGCCCGGCTGGATCGGGGCGACATCGCGCTGCGCGACGTGGAATTTGCGCTGGAGCTTGTGCTGCGCGGTCAGGACAGCCAGGCCCCGGGCCATCTGTCGATCCACGACGCGGCGCTCCGGATCGTTCTGGTCGCGATCCTGCGCAATCTGCCCGCCACCGCCCGTGTCGCCGACCATCGCGACCGTTCG
Source organism: Alphaproteobacteria bacterium (assembly GCA_030425925.1). Classification (GTDB taxonomy): domain Bacteria; phylum Pseudomonadota; class Alphaproteobacteria; order Rhodobacterales; family Rhodobacteraceae; genus JAUHZO01. The sequence goes on from JAUHZO010000005.1 coordinate 240,925, forward strand.
GCCGCGTTGCTGCAGCGGTTCCGCCACTTGCTGGAAAGCCGCTTTCGCGACCGCTGGACGGTGGCGCAATACGCCGAGGCGCTGGGGATCGGGGCGGACCGGCTGCACGACCTGTGCACCGCGCGGCTGAACAAGTCCCCCAGCCGGCTGATTGCCGAGCGGGTGATGTACGAGGCCCGGCTGCTCTTGCGCAACACGCCGGCCAGCGTCGAAGAGATCGCTGGCCGCCTGGGCTACCGTGACCCGAGCCATTTCTCGCGCGCCTTCTCGCGCATGCAGAACGAAAGCCCCAGCCGGTTCCGCCGCCGCAGCGCAGAAGCCGCCGATCAGGGCCGCCCCGCCGCGATCGACTTTGCCAACTGGCCCTGACACGGCGGCGCGTGCAACCGGAGAGGGTCAGGCGATGTTGACATCGTCCAGCAGCGGGCCCGTGCGCTCCAGGTTGTTGATGGTCAGCGTATCCCCGGTGGCGAAGGTCAGCACCAGGTTGCCAGACACCACGCTGGCATAGTTGCGCAGGTCCACCTGTGCGGCGCTGGTTTCGGTGAACAGGCCCAGGTCAAGCTGCAGCGTGTCGATGTTGTTCTGGAAGTCCAGCACCAGGTCGTTGCCGTCTCCGGCGGCGAACTGGAAGGTATCGGCCCCGATGCCGCCATGCAGGATGTCGTCGCCAAGCCCGCCGTTCAGCACATCGCTGCCGGCATTGCCGAACAGCCGGTCGTTGCCGCCATCGCCGAACAGCGTGTCCGACCCGTTGCCGGCGTTCAGCGTGTCGTTGCCGCCATCGCCGTTCAACAGGTCGTTGTTGATCCCGCCATTCAGCACGTCCTGCGCCCCGCCGCCCGCCAGCGTGTCGGAGCCGGAATTGCCGTCCAGCGTGTCGTTGCCTTCGCCGCCTTCCAGATTGTCGGCCCCGGCCTGGCCGATCAGCCGGTCGCCGCCATCGCCGCCCAGCAGCGTGTCGGGGCTCAGCCCGCCAATCAGCGTATCCGACCCGGCACCGCCATCCAGCAGGTCGAACCCGCTTTGCCCGGTCAGCTGGTCGGACCCGTTGCCGCCCCGCAGCGTATCGTAGCCGTCAAGCCCGTTCAGCGTGTCGCTGCCGTCGCCGCCGGTCAGCGAGTCAAACCCGAACCCGCCGGCCAGAAGGTCGTTGCCACTGCCGCCGTCAAGCGCGTCATTGCCGCTGCCGCCCGACAGCGTGTCGGCATCCGCGCCGCCGCCCAGCGTGTCGTTGCCGTCAAGACCCGACAGGTCGTCCCGGCCCAGATTGCCCAGGATCACGTCATCCGCCGCGCTGCCGCTCACGGTTTCACCCACCACGTCGGTCAGCGAGATGGTCAGGGTTTCGGTATAGACCCCGCCCGACGGGTCGCGCACCTCGACGGTGACGTTGCGCGTCGGCTGTGCCTCGAAATCCCACAGCAGGCCGTCGCCCACACGCAGCCCGCCGCCCGAAGCGCCGATGGTGAAGGCCTGCGAGGCTCCGGGCAGCGAGAAGGTAAAGCCGCTGCTGTCATCCGGGTCGGTGACGGTCAATACCCCGATCAGCGTGCCCGGGGCCGCGTTTTCCATCACGGTTGCGCTGCTCAACGTCAGGTCGGTGGGGGGCTGGCGGGTGTCGACCGGCGTCTGCGACAGCACCTGCGCGATGCTCAGCTCGGTCTGTGCCGCCCCCGACAGATCCTGGCCCGGGGCAAAGATCACGGACGAGACCGGCAGCTCGCCGTCCGGATCCACCTGCAGGATCACCGAAGATCCGCCGGTCAGGTCGAACAGCTGCACGCTGCCATCGCCCAGCGTCAGCTGCGACAGCTCGCCCGGTGTCAGCCCCTGGAAGACCAGCACGTTGCCTTCGGAGCCGCGGTCGATGATCGTGTCGGTGCCGCCGGCGCGGGGCGAGTTCGTCTCGACCAGGTAGATGTCGGCCCCGCCCGCCCCGGCGATGGTGTCGTCCATCGGCCCGCCGTTCAGCTGGTCGGATTCCTGGCTGCCGGTGATCAGCAGCGACACGTCGCCGCCGTAGAAATCCACCAGGTTGTAGCCGTCTGCATCGCCCACGGGGCCCAGCAATTCCTGCCCCAGAAGCCCAAGCAGCGCGATGCGGTCGTCCTCGCTCAGCGCCGGATTCGCCAGGGCGGCCAGCGCTGCGCCGATCTGCGTTGCGGTCGGTGCGAACTCGGCCTCGTCGAAGGTCATGGTCAGGATGGGCGTGTTGAACGGCGGCACCGTGCCACGCCCGCCCTCGACCAGGTACATCAGCCCCTCGCCATTTCCGGCCTGGGGATAGAGCAACGCCCGGTAGTCGTGCAGCGGAAAGTCGAAGTAGTTGCCCTCGTCCGAGGGGATGGCTGTGGGAAACAACACGCCCAGCCCGGGGCCCTGGTCGCTGAAGGCGAAATCGTCCGTCAGTTCGATCAGCTGCTGGCCTGGCTGGCGGTCCGGCACGGGCAGGGGCGGCAGCGCGCCCGATCCGTCATCGAAGACCGGCGGGGTCGCGGCGTCGAGTGTCTGCAAGGGCGAGACATTGTTCGTGAAGGTCACTCCCGTCAGATCAAACGATGTCGGCTGGCCAAAGCTGGGGTCCCAGCCGGCTTCGTACAGCACGGCGATGGGCGGCACTTCGTCGCCGCGATAGATGTTGGGGATGTAGAAATCCGGATTGCCGTTGCCGTCGAACACGGTGCCGTCAAAGCTGGCATCCGACAGGAAGCTGGCCACCGCGTCGCCATTGCCGTTCTCGTAGATGTAGAATTCGGTATCGATGCCCAGCCGCGGGTCAAGCTCGAAGGCGCGGGTGCCGAATTGCTGCCCGGCTTGATTGCCCGAGAACGTGCCGCCGGTGACCTCCAGCACTGTGTTGCTGACAAACAGTCCGCCGCCAAACACCGCGCTGTTGTCGATCAGGTCGACATCGGTCAGCGTCACCTGCCCGCCCAGTGCCGCGATGCCGCCGCCCTGCGAGGGCAGGCCGTCATACCCCGTGATCAGCGAGGCCAGAAACGGCGGCAGGTTCAGGAACGCCTGCTGAAACCGGTCGATCTCTCCCGCGCCAAAGCCTTCGATGCGCACGTCGCTCAGCTCCAGCGTGCCGAATTGCGACAGATCCCGCCACCGGTGCGGCCGTTCTGTTCGGCATCGGCCAGGTTCGGCGTGTCGGTGCCGGTCAGGGTGAACCCGCTGCCGGTCAGGCTGCCGTTCTGCAGGATGTGAAAGGCGCGGTTGTCGCCGAGGCCCGAGGCGTCGATGATCGTGGCCCCGACACCGGCCCCCACGATGTTGATGTTGTTGGCGATGTCCAGATCGCCCAGGCTGGCATTGTTTTCGGGAACCTGAGACGCGGCGATGCTGGCCGCGGCGTCGTCCTGATAGAACACCCCCCCGCGCGTCAGCGTGTAGGTGCCCGCGGGCAGGATGATCTCGATCTCCGGTGCGGTGAACGGGCTGCTGAAGGAATTGTTGGCCCAGATGATCGCTTCGCGCAGGCTGGTGACATCGGGATCGTTATCCAGCGTGTCGGCAAAGGTGTTGACGGTGATCTGGTTGGGCCCCGACAAGGTGACCGGCACGGGCAGGTCGTTCACGTCGGTCTGGATCTCGAACGCGCCCAGATCGACGGACGCGTTCACGATCCGGTCGTCACCGCCAAGATCGTCATTCAGCGCCGCGCCGTCCAGGGTGATGGCGTAGGCGGTATCGCCGCTGTCCAGAGCCGGATTTCCCAGCGATTCCAGCAGCGTGATCTGGCCTGTCCCGGCCCCGCGGTCGATGACCTCCGCCGCATCCGCATGGCCCAGATTGGCAGGCCCGGCCGAGGGACCGTCCGTCAGGTTGTAGGCCGGCAAGATCAACCGGGTCACGTCGAAATCCGCAGGCGTGACGATGGTAGAGGGGTTGCCGGCGGTGACGATGCCGTTTTCCATCGACAGGCTGTTGGCCAGGATCAGCCGGTGCGCCTCGACCGCCGCACCGGGACCCAGCGCGCGGTTGTTGTAGAGCGTGACATTGTTCAGCGTGACCGTGCCGCCTGGCGCGGCAATCCCGCCGCCATTCCCGGCATCGGCGAGGGAATCGTAGATCACGCTGTTGGTGATCGTGACATCGACGCCCTGGGCAAAGATGGCGCCCCCTGCATCGGCCTGGCCGGTCAGCGCACTGCTTTCGATGCCCAGCGATGCGCCCGCGCCCGAGATATGCACCACCCCGCCATCGCCGTTTGCAACCTGACCGGAGATCTGGCTGTCGCGGATCACCACATCGGCCCCGTCTGCAAGGATCGCCGCGCCATCGCCCGCGGCGGTAGCGCGCACCGACACGCCATCCACGGTCAGCGACCCGCCCGTGACGCTGGCCAACGCGCCGCCGCCGGACGGGTTGAAGACGTTGATGAAGGGCCGGAAGGACTGATCCGGCAGATCGCTGATCGTGACATCGGCCCCGTTGGCCGTGACCAGCGGGCCGCCAGTGGTGCCCAGGTCGATCCCCTCGATGGTGAAACTGTTCACGCCCGGCAGCACATCGAACAGCCCGCTGCCCAGCGCCCGGATGCGCAGGCTGTCGTAGAAGTCGTTGCCCGAAATGGTGATGGCGTGCGCGATCTCGAGCGGCGCGCTCAGCGCCAGGTCGATTTCCAGTATGCCGAAGATCGGCGCGCTATTCACGGTGTCGGCAAAGGTGATCGTGTCGCCGTCCCGCGCCAGTTCCAGCGCTTCGAGAAAGGACAGACCGTCGCCATCGGCCTGTTCCTGCGCCAGCGTCCCGGTGGCGGTGGCATCGTCATTTTCGTTCAGTGCGGTGGTGACAGTCAGAATCGGCATGCGAATTCTCCCCCAAGAAAATGGCCGTCAGATCAATTCCGGTGAAATCTAGCAGCACATGCCGATTCGATCCGAAAGGAATCCGGTGCCGGCGGGGGGAATTGTCGCCGTTGCGCGGACAATCCGGGCAGATGTCCAGACAGGGCTGGCGTCAGGCGGCGTCGGCGGGGCGGTCGGGCACCGCCAGCCGGTTCACACCCTGCGCCGTCAGTGCCGCGGTCAGCGCGCCCGCCGGTACGTTCTGCACGGCCAGACCGGCGTCAAGCGCAAGGCCGGCGGCGGTGCCGCAGGCCTGGCCCATGGTCATGCATTGCGGCATGCCGCGGACCGAGGCAAACGCCACCGCGTCCGCCGACAGGATGCGCCCGGCAAACATCAGGTTTTCGACATGCTGCGGCACCAGAGACCGGAACGGGATGGTGTAATAGTCACCCTTTTCCAGGGCGGCGTCATGGGTCATCCCGCCGTCCGAGCGCATGACATCGTCGACGGGGTTGTCGCAGGCGACCACGCCATCGGCGAATTTCGTGCCGCGGGCCAGGTCGCTGCCGGTCAGGCGGTACAGCCCCTGCAGCTTGCGCGTCTCGCGCACGCCGACGGTGGGGGACAGCATGGACATGTGCGCCCCGGCAAAGCCCGGCACGTCGCTTCGCAGGAACGTCGCCAGCTGATGGCAGCGCCTGCGCCCTTCCTGCGTGGCGCGGCTGACAGCCACCGGGTCGCGCCCGTCGACGCCGCGCACATGCACCGAATTGCAGAACACCGTGCCTTCGTGAAAGCCGCGCATCAGGTAGAGCCGCGCCAGATCGGGGTGCAGACGGCCCTCGGCGACGCCGCGCGCGGCGTAGCGCCGGAAATAGGGATCGGGATCGGCAAAGGCCGCCTGCCAGTCGACGCCCACCATGTGGAACGAGATCGTCACCGCCATCATCGCGCCGCTGGCATCGCCCAGGGCATAGGGCACCCCGGCCTTGGCCGAGATGTCGCCATCGCCGGAACAGTCGATCACCAGGCGTGCGGCGATCTCCAGCGGGCCGTTGCGGTCGCAGCAGGCGACGCGGGCGATGCGGGTACCCGACATTTGCGGGGTCAGCGCAAAGGTCCCCAGGTGCAGGTGCACGCCGGCCTCTTCCAGCATCTCGAACATGGTCAGGGTCGCCACGTCGTGATCATAGACGATTTCCGGCCCGAAATTCTCCAGAGCGCAGGCGCGCTTTTCCGCCGCGGGCGGGTCCATCGCGGACAGGCGCGTGGTCAGTTCCTCGATCAGGCCGCCCACGATGCGGTCCACCGGGTATCCGCCGCCCCAGGGCATGCCGGGGCAGAACGCCATCACGCCGCCCACCTTGGTGGTGGCCTCCACCAGCGTGACGTCCAGCCCTTGCCGCGCCGCCGCGATCGCCGCACCGAACCCCGTGGTGCCGCCGCCAATCACCAGAACGTCGGTCTGCGTTTCCCTGATCGTCTCCTTGTGCATCCTGCCGCTTCGTCCCCTGCCTGCATGGCCCTGCATACCCGGTTCGGACCGCGTCTGGCGAGGCCGCAAGCGCCGCGGATCGCCTGCAAGCGACGTGGCGTCCGGCTGCGGACGGATGACATGCGGCGCGCAGGGGCAACTGACACAGGCCTGGCGTATGTCTAGGCTGAGGCGCGAATCGAAGGACGGGAATGACGACATGAAAAAGCTTGCCGCCTTTGTGGCCTTTCTTGCCCTGACCGGCTGTTTCGAAGAAGAGACCGTGGCCGGCGATCCGCCCGTGCGCGGGCTCAAGACGCATCTGGTCGCCGCCACCGAACGCAGCACCTTGCGGCGCTTTCCCGGCGTTCTCGAACCGACCTCGCTCAACGTGCTGTCCTTCGACATCTCGGGCAAGCTGACCGCGGTGTCGTTGCAGATCGGCCAGCGGGTTGCCGCCGGAGAGGTGCTGGCCGCGCTGGACACCGAGGCGCTGGAAATCCAGGTCCGCAATGCCGAGGCCGGGCTGCGTTCGGCCGAGGCGGCGCTGGCCAGGGCCAACGAGGATCTTGCCCGTCAGGAAGAGTTGTTCGAGCGCGGCACCATCACCCTGGTGGCCCGCGATGCCGCCCGGACCGAAGCCACCACGCGCGCCGCCCAGCTGGAACAGGCGCAGCAATCGCTGGCCAGCGCCAGGGACACGCTGGCCAAGGCCGAACTGACGGCACCCTTCGACGCGGTGGTGAACTCGGTCGAGGTCCAGAGCTTTGCCACCGTCACCGCCGCCACTCCCATCGTGTCGCTTTATGCGCCGGACGTTTTCGAAATCTCGTTCACCGCCGATTTCGAGGTGATCAGCCAGCTGGTGGTCGGCAGCCCGGCCCGGGTGCGCCTGGCCGACCGCCCCGATCTGGTGCTGGCCGCGCAGGTCAGCGAGATCGGCGCGCGGGCGGACACGGTGTCAAGCTTTCCGGTGGTGCTGAGCCTGACCGAAACCGATCCGATCCTGAAGGCCGGCATGGCGGTGGAGGCGTCGCTGGAGTTGCCGCTGCCCGCGGCCGAGGGTTTTCTCATCCCGCTGACGGCGGTGATCAAGGAAGGCACGATCGCGGACCAGACCGGCCCGGGTGAGGTGCAGGTCTTTGTGTACGATCCGGCCGGGTCCACCGTGCAGCGCCGCGACATCCGTATCGCCGGGGTGCGCGAGAACGCGCTGCTGGTGGTGGACGGGCTGAGCGCCGGAGAGCGCGTGGCCTCGGCCGGCGTGTCCTTCCTGCGCGAAGGGCAGGAGGTCCGGCTGCTGTCCGGGGAGGAGTGACGATGGACCTTCTGACCCGTTTCGGCCTGGAACGGTCGCGCCTGACGATGCTGGTGATGATCGGCCTGCTGCTTCTGGGCACGATGACCTATCTGGGCTTGCCCAAACGCGAAAACCCGGCCATCACCATCCGCCAGGTCGTTGTCACCGCGCAGTTTCCCGGCATGTCGCCGGAACGTGTCGAAGACCTTGTTGCCGTGCCGCTGGAACGTGCCGCGCGCGAGATCGGCGAGGTGGAGGACATCCACACCCTGGTGCTGACCGGACGCACGACCCTGACGCTGTCGGTCTACAATTCCATCCCGAAGGAAACGCTCGACACCGTGTTTCAGGACATCCGCAACCGGATGGAGGATGCCGGACGCGATCTGCCCAGTGGCACCCAGGGCCCCTTTGTGAACACCAATTTCGGCGATGTGGCGATTGCCACCATCGCCGTCACCGGCGACGGGTTCGACCCGTCCGAACTGCACGACGCCGCCGAGGATCTGCGCGACGGCCTGTACCGGCTGGACGGCATCACCAAGGTGTCGATCCACGGCGCGCAGGAGGAACGGATCTGGCTGGAGATCGACAGCCGGCGGCTGGCGGCCATCGGCGTGCAGATCCCGCAACTGCTCAGCGATCTCAGCGCCCAGAACGTGATCCTGCCCGCGGGGCAGCTGGATGCCGACGGCACCGCCATCGTGCTGGAGGCCAATGGCGATCTGGGCTCCATCGAAGAACTGGAGAACGTGCTGACCAAGGTGCCGGGCCTTGCCGGGCTGGTGCGGCTGCGCGACATCCTGACGGTGCGGCGCGGCTATGTCGATCCGGTGGAAACGCCGATCTTCTTCAACGGCGAACCGGCGCTCTTGGTGGCGGTGGAGATGGCGGATGACCGCGACATCCAGAAGGTCGGGCGCGATCTGGCCCGCGCGATCCCGGCGCTGGAGATGACCCAGCCCATCGGCATCAGCTACAATCTGTCCACCTTTCAGGAAACCAACGTCACCAATGCGATCAACGACGCGCTGTCGAACGTGGGGCAGACCTTTGCCGTGGTGCTGCTGGTCATGCTGGTCTTTCTGGGGCTCAGGCCCGCGCTGGTGATCGCCTCCATAGTGCCCTTTGCGGTGATGTTCGCCCTGCTGGGCATGGCCAACATGGGGATCGACCTGCAACAGATCTCCATCGCCGCGGTGATCATCTCGCTGGGGCTTCTGGTGGATAACGGGCTTGTCGTCGTCGAGGATATCGAGGCGCGGATCAACGAAGGCGCCGATCCGCAGGCGGCGGCGCTGGCCACGGGCGGGCAGTTCTTCGTGCCGCTGGCGGTGGCGTCGATCACCACGGTGTCGGCCTTTGTGCCCATGCTGATCCTTGAAGGCACCGAGGGCGAATTCGCGTTCTCGCTGGGGGCCGTCGTGGGGCTGATGCTGGCCGGGTCCTGGCTGTCGGCGCATTACATGCTGCCCTTTTTGGCTGCCCGGCTGATCCGTCCGCGCCGCAAGGCGGGCGGGGGAGACACCGCGCTGATGCGCGGATTTGGTGCGTTGACCCGCGCGCTGTTGCCGCTGGGCCTGCCGGTGGCACTGTTGTGCTACGGGCTGGTGGCGGCGGCGCTGTCACTGTTTCCGCTGCTGAAATCCGAGATGTTCCCGCTCAGCGAGCGGTCGGAATACCTGATCTATCTCGACCTGCCCAAGGGCACCGCGATTTCCGAAACCCGGGCCGAGGCGCTGCGGGTCGAGGCCTGGCTTGGCAATCCAGAGGTGAACCCCGAGGTGCGCGACACCACCACCTTTGTCGGTGATGGCGGTCCGCGTTTCTATCTCGCCCTCGATCCTGCCGAAACGGACCCGGCCAGCGCCTTCATCCTGGTCAACACCCGCGACTACGCCGGTGCCGTTGCCGCCGCCGACCGCGCCCGGCGGTACCTTTACGAAAACCACCCCGCCGCCCGCGCCCGCGTCACCCGGCTGTCCATGGGCGGGGCCGAATCCGGGATCGTCGAGGTGGCGATCACCGGACCCGACGGCGACGTGCTGCTGGATGCGGCACAACGGATCGAGGCCGCCTTTGCCGCGATGCCCGACATGGTGCTGAACCAGAACGATTGGGGCAACAAGCGGCTCAAGATCGTGGTCGACATCGCGCAGGACAAGGCGCGCGAACTGGGCGTGACCTCGAACGACATCTCGGACGTGATGGACACCTATTTCAGCGGCACGACCTATTCCACCTTTCGCGAGGGATCGGAGTCGATCCCCATCGTGGCGCGCGCCGCCGAGGGGTTTCGCGACAGCCTGGAGGATCTTGCCAACCTGTCCATCCCCGCGGACGGGCGGCTGGTCTCGCTGAGCCAGGTCGCCACCTTCCGCCCGACGCTGGAATTCAGCCAGCTGAAGCGGGAAAACCAGATCCGCCAGATCGTGATTTCCGGCAAGAGCGCCACGCTGTCGGCGGCCCAGGTCGAGGCCCGGCTGGCGCCGACGCTGGCGGCCCTGTCGCTGGGGCCGGGCTATACCGTCACGCTGGGCGGTGAAACGGAGCAGTCGGGCGAGGTCAACGCCAAGCTGGCCGCCGGCCTTCCGGCGGCGCTGGCGATCATGCTGGCGGCGCTGGTGTTCCAGTTCAATTCGGCCCGCCGGGTGGCGCTGACGCTGATGACGATCCCGCTGATCGTGGTGGGCGCGCCGGTGGCGCTGTTGCTGAGCGGGCAGCCGATGTCGTTCTTTGCCATCCTCGGGCTGATCTCGCTGATGGGGATCATCATCAACAATGCCATCGTGCTGATCGACCAGATCGACATCGAACGCGCCGCGATGGGGCTGGACGACGCCATCGTCACCGCCGCGAGGAAACGTGTCACGCCCGTCCTGCTGACCTCGCTGACCACGGTTCTGGGGCTTGTGCCCATGGCGCTGTTCGGCGGCGCGCTGTTCGAGCCCATGGCCACGCTGATGATCGGCGGGTTGCTGTGCGCATCCCCGCTGACCCTGCTGCTGATCCCGGCCGGCTACCGGCTGATGTTCCGGCGCGGGGCCGAGGGTGCATCCGCAGGGGCAGGCTGAGCGCCACGCGGGGCAAAGCCGGGCCGCAGGTGGCACCTGCGTCCGGGCGCTGTCTACAGATCGGTCCAGACGCCGTTGGCGCGGGACGAGTCGATGCAGGCCCCGATAAAGCGCATCCCTGCCAGCCCGTCACCGATCCCGGGCAGCTGCGTGCCCGCGGGCGGGGTGCCGTCGGCAAGCCCGCCGATCAGGTCGGCGGCTTCGGCGTAAAGCGTGGCAAAACCTTCGAGATAGCCTTCGGGATGGCCCGGCGGCACGCGCAGAAGGGTCTGCCCGGCCGGGGTCGCCCCGGCACCGCCGCGGGTCAGGGTCTGCCTCGGGGCACCGAACCTGGTAAAGCTCATGGCGTTGGGCGTCTCTTGCGCCCATTCCAGCCCGCCCTTGCTGCCATAGACCCGCAGACGGAGCGCGTTCTCGTTGCCCACGGCCACCTGACTGGCCCAGAGCATCCCCCGGGCCCCGCCCCGGAACCGCAGCAAGACCTGCACATTGTCATCGACGCGGCGACCGGGCACGAAGGTGCCGAGATCGGCCAGCAGGGCTTCGGGTTCCAGCCCGGTGACAAAGCAGGCCAGGTTGAAGGCATGGGTGCCGATATCGCCCACGCAGCCCCCGGCCCCGGAGCGGGCGGGATCGGTGCGCCAGTCCGCCTGCTTGTTCGAGGTTTCCTCGGTCAGCCAGTCCTGCGCGTATTCGACCTGCACCACCCGGATCTCGCCCAGCTCGCCCTGCGCGATCATCTCGCGCGCCTGCCGCATCAGGGGATAGGCGGTGTAGTTGTGGGTCAGGATGAACTGCCGTCCGCTGCGGGCCACTGCGGCGGCGATGGCCTCGGCGTCGGCACGCGTGGCGGCCAGCGGCTTGTCGCAGATCACGTGGATGCCGGCATCCAGAAAGGCCACGGCGGGGGCGGCGTGCATGTGGTTGGGCGTGACGATGGCCACGGCGTCGATGCCGTCGGCGCGCGCGGCTTCGGCCCTGGCCATCTCGGCAAAGTCGCCATAGCTGCGATCGGGGGGCAGCCCCAGCTCGGCCGCCGAGGCGCGGGCGCGCTCGGGGTCCGACGACAGCGCCCCGGCCACCAGGTCCCAGCGCCCGTCAAGCCGTGCGGCGATGCGGTGCACGCCTCCGATAAACGCCCCCTGGCCGCCGCCGACCATGCCCAGCCTGAGCTTTCTCATGACGTCACCCCCAGCATGGCGCGCAGCTGCGCCGGGTCGGTGGCCCCGCCGGCAAAATCGTCGAACGCCTTGTCGGTGACGTCGATGATGTGGCGGGCGATGAAGGGCGCGCCCTCGGCCGCGCCCTGTTGCGGCGATTTCAGGCAGCATTCCCATTCCAGCACCGCCCAGCTGTCATAGTCGTACTGCGCCAGTTTCGAGAAGATGCGCCCGAAATCCACCTGCCCGTCGCCCAGGCTGCGGAACCGGCCGGCACGGTTCAGCCAGGGCTGGTAGCCGGAATAGACCCCCTGCCGCCCGTCGGGGTTGAACTCGGCATCCTTGACGTGAAAGGCGCAGATGCGGTCGTGGTAGAGGTCGATGAACTGCACGTAATCCATGGCCTGCAGCAGGAAATGGCTGGGATCGTAGTTGATCCGGGCGCGCGTATGCCCGTTGCAGGCATCAAGGAACATCTCCCAGCTGGCCCCGTCGAACACGTCCTCGCCGGGGTGGATTTCAAAGCCGATATCGACGCCAAGCGCGTCATAGTGGTCAAGGATCGGCCCCCAGCGGCGCGCCAGTTCGGCAAACGCCTCTTCGATCAGCCCCGCCGGGCGTTGCGGCCAGGGATAGAGATAGGGAAAGGCCAGCGAACCGGTGAAGCTGACCGTGGTGGACAGGCCGAGATTGCGCGCGGCCTGCGCGGCCTTCTTCACCTGATCCACCGCCCAGGCCTGCCGCGCCGCCGGATTGCCATGCACCGCGGCGGGGGCAAAGGCGTCGAACGCGCTGTCATAGGCCGGGTTCACCGCCACAAGCTGGCCCTGCAGATGGGTCGAAAGCTCGGTGATCACGACGCCGGCATCCGTGCAGATGCCCTTGACCTCGTCGCAATAGGTCTGGCTTTGTGCGGCGCGGTCCAGATCGAAGAGCCGGCTGTCGAAGCTGGGGATCTGAACCCCCTTGTAGCCCAGGCCAGCGGCCCATCCGGTGATGCTTTCCAGAGTGTTGAAGGGGGCCTCGTCGCCTGCGAACTGGGCGAGGAAGAGGGCCGGTCCCTTGATGCGTCCGGGCATGCGGTGTCCTTTCGTCTCAATTGGTGTCCGCATAGCGGACATAGGCAAAGCGGCGGCTGTCGGGGGCCCAGCAGGGCACGTTGAGCGTGCCCTGGCCGCCAAAAAGCGTGGTCAGGATGCGCGACGAACCGCCCGTGGCGGGCATCAGGTTCAGCGTGACCGTCAGGCCGAACGGATGTCCGTCGGTCCCCGCCGGATAGGCGAGGTAAAGCACGTGGCGGCCGTCGGGCGAGGGATGCGGGAACCAGGCGTCGCCGACTCCACGGGTCATCTGCTCGGGGTCGGTGCCGTCGGGACGGACGCGCCAGAGATCCATCTGGCCGCCGCGATCCGAGTTGAACCAGATCCACGCGCCGTCGGGCGTGTAATCGGGGCCGTCATAGTGATGCGCAGAGCCGATCAGCAGGGTTTCGGTGCCGCCCTCCGCAGGACAGGTGGCAATGCCGAACTGCCCGTTGCGGATGCAGGTATAGGCGATGCGGCGGCCATCGGGCGACCAGCCATGCCACCAGCTGGGCGCGGTTTCGGTGATGCGCACCGGCGTGCCGCCGGTGGCGGGCAGGGTGTAGACCAGCGATGTGCCGCGACCGGGCGAGTTCGACACCGCCATGGTGCGGCCATCCGGCGAAATGCCGTGATCGTTGTTGAGATGCACGAGCCCCTCGCAGGGGATGGGGTGCAGGGCCGGATGGTCCAGCGGCACACGGTAAAGCCGTCCTGCGCCGTTCACGAACAGCGCACGGCCATCAGGGGCCCAGTTGGGGGCCTCGATATGGAGGTCGGAGGCGAGCAGCAGCGTCGCCTTGCCGGTTTCCAGATCGAATATGTCCAGAACGGCGCGTGTCACGGGGTGCATCCCGCCCCACGCCCGCCGCGGAGCAAGGGACCGGGCCGGCAGGGGAGGTCCCGGGTCAGGCCCGGGACACCCGGTCTTGTGTCCCGCCCGGCGCGCATCAGGCCAGCAGCGCCTGCGCGTCTGCGGGGCTCAGCGCGGCGGGCCGGTCGCAGGTGGTGGTCATCTCGACCCATGCGCGGTCCTCGCCGGCCTGCAGGATCGCCGTCATCACCTCGACCACATGCGTCGCCAGCTCTTGCGAGCAGCGATGCGGGCGGCCCGCGTCGATGGCGGCGGCCATGTCGGCAAGCCCGGCGCAGCGATAGTTCGCCCGGTCGATGCCGCGGCCGTCCTGCATGTTGGTCACGGCAAACGGGTGGTCGCGCCCGGCCACGGTGTCGACCGCGCCCGGCGTGGCCAGCTGCACCTCGCCGCCAAAGAAGTTGGGATCGGGCACGTAGACCGACGCGTCGAGCCCGTACAACTCCATGTTGGCGTGGCGATGCGCGCGGACATCCCAGCTGGCCCCCAGCGTCACGATGGCACCGTTGGCAAATTCCAGCAGCGCATGGGCGGTGGTCGGGGTCTGTACCGGGATCGCTTCGCCGTCGCGCGGGCCGTTGGCGATGGTGCGGGTGGTCCGCGCCATGCCCGTCATCGCCGCCACGGCGCGCACGGGGCCGATCAGCTGCACCAGGTTGGTGATGTAGTAGGGGCCCAGATCCAGCACCGGGCCACCGCCGGGCTGAAAGAAGAAATCCGGGTTCGGGTGCCAGTGCTCCATGCCGAAGGACATCACGTGGCAGGTGCCCCCGGTGATGCGCCCGGCCTGGCCTTCGTCGATCACCGCCCGTGCCAGCTGGTGTGCGCCGCCCATGAAGGTGTCGGGCGCGGAGCCGACTCGCAGCCCCCTTTCGGCGGCAAGGCGGCGCAGCGCCTCGCCCTCGTCCAGCGTCAGCACAAAGGGCTTTTCCGAATAGGCGTGCTTGCCCGCCTCCAGAATGCGGCGCGACACCTCGTAATGCGCGGCGGGCACCGTCAGGTTCACGACGATGTCGATGTCCTCTGCCGCCAAGAGGGCATCGACCTCCAGCGCCTTCAGGCCGAATTCCGCGGCCCGCGCCCGGGCCGCGTCCATGTTCATGTCGGCGCAGGCCCGCATCTCGAGCCCGCGGAACAGCGGGGCCAGCTTCATGTACGCGGCCGAGATGTTGCCGCAGCCGATCACGCCGATGCCGTAGGTCTTCATGGTTCAGAGCCCCCGGATGGTTTCGATGGACCGGGCGGCAAAACGCTTCAGGTCCGACGGCTTGTCATGTTCGGCGACGAACAGGTCGACGCCCGCAGCACGCAGCGCGGCCATGATCGCGGCCCAGTCCATGGTGCCGTGGCCGACATCGGCCCAGCCGTCCTCGTCGCCGTTCTCGCCCTCGGGGGCGATGTCCTTGACATGGGCCGTGGTGATGCGGTCCGTGTGGTCGGCGATCCATTTCAGCGGGTCGGCACCGCCGCGCACCACCCAGGCCACGTCGATTTCCCAGTCGATCGAGGGCGCGTGTTCAAGAAGCAGGTCCATGGCGAGGCTGCCATCGGGCAGGGGCAGGAACTCCCAGTGATGGTTGTGCCAGCCAAAGGCCATACCCGCATCGCGGACCCGCTTGCCGGCTTCTTCCAGCCGCCGGGCCAGCGCGATCCAGGTGTCGGCATCGGTGCCCTTGCGCCAGAGGTCTTCCGGCGCGGGGCAGAACAGGCGCTGCATCCCCAGCGCCCGCGCCGTGGCCAGCGAGGTGGCAAGGTTTTCTTCGAACGCGGTGATGGGGAAGAAATGGCCCGAAGGCATGCTCAGACCATGCCGATCGAGCGTGGCGCGGAAGGCCTGAGGGTCTGCGTAGACGCCGCCAAAGCCTTCGACCTGAGTGTAGCCCAGATCGGCGATCGTGGCGACGACATCGTCCCACGGGGTGAAGTCGCGCGCCGAGTAAAGCTGGAATGATACGTCCATGGGTCTTTCCTGTCTGTCCTGTCGGGCGGCGTCTAGAGCCGCGCCTCGGTTGCCTTGTCGAAGAGATGGATGCGCGCCGGCTCGAAGCCCAGCGGCAGCGGGTCGCCGGGATGCACCGCGGCCTGTCCGTCCATGCGCACCCACATGGTGCCGGCACCGGTCCGGACCCGCACCAGCGTGTCCGAGCCCAGCGGTTCCACCAGTTCCACATGGCTGTCCAGCCGGATCGGCATCTCGACCGCATCCGAGCCCGAGGCGACATGTTCGGGCCGGATGCCCAGCCAGGCCGGGGAGGCCTGGGGCGGGGCGGTGGCAAAGCCGTAGCCTTCCAGCCCCATCTCGCCCAGCGGGCTGGCAAAGACCGGCCCGGCCACGCTGCCCTCGATCATGTTCATGGTGGGCGAGCCGATGAACTCGGCCACATAGCGGTTGCGGGGCCGGTTGTAGATGTCGCCGGGCGTGTCCAGCTGCATGATCTGCCCGCCCTTCATGATGGCGATGCGGTCGGCCAGCGTCATCGCCTCGATCTGGTCATGGGTGACGTAGATCATCGTGTTGCCCAGCGTCTGGTGCAGCTGCTTGATCTCGACCCGCAGGTCGGCGCGCAGCTTGGCGTCAAGGTTCGACAGCGGCTCGTCGAACAGGAACACCTCGACATCGCGCACCAGCGCCCGCCCGATGGCCACGCGCTGGCGCTGACCGCCCGACAGCGCGGCGGGCTTGCGCCTGAGCAGTGGTTCGATCTGCAACACCTCGGCCGCCCGGGCCACGCGCTTGCGGATTTCGTCGCGCGCCACGCCGGCATTGCGCAGCCCGAAGCTCAGATTGCCCTCGACAGTCATCTGCGGATAAAGCGCGTAGGACTGGAACACCATGCCGATCCCGCGCTCCGACGGCTCGGCCCAGGTGACGTTGTTGCCGTTGATGAAGATCTGCCCGGCGGTCACGTCCAGAAGCCCGGCGATGCAGTTCAGCAGCGTGGACTTGCCGCAGCCCGACGAGCCCAGCAGGACAAGGAACTCGCCCGGTGCAATGGTCAGGTTCAGATCCTGCAGCACCTTGACGGCCCCGAAATGCAGGTCGAGGTTCCTGATCTCGACGGATGGCGTCTGGCTGTTCATTCTTGACCTCCCGGCGCGGCGTGGTGGCGCGGCGCGTTCGTGACATGTGCGCCGCCCGGGGCGCGTTCGGGTTTGCGGCGCTGGATCATGGCCTACCCCTTGACCGCGCCCGCGGCGATGCCGCGCACGAACAGCTTGCCCGAGACGAAGTAGATCACCAGCGGCACCAGCCCGGTCAGCAGGGTTGCTGCCATGTTGACGTTGTATTCCTTCACCCCCTGCACCGAGTTGACGATGTTGTTCAGCTGAACCGTCATCGGGTAGAGGTCGGGCTTGGTGTAGATCACGCCGAACAGGAAGTCGTTCCAGATGCCGGTGACCTGCAGGATCATCGCCACCACGAAGATCGGGAGCGACATGGGCAGCATGATCTGGAAATAGATCTGCCAGAACCCGGCACCATCGACCCGCGCGGCCTTGAACAGCTCTTGGGGCAACGAGGTGAAGTAGTTGCGGAACAGCAGCGTCAGGATCGGCATGCCAAAGATCGAATGCACGATCACCAGACCCCAGAGCGAGCCGTAAAGCCCGATTTCGCGCAGCATGATGACAATCGGGTAGAGCATCACCTGGTAGGGGATGAAAGCGCCGAAGATCAGGATGGTAAAGAACACATCCGCCCCCCGGAACCGCCAGTTCGCCAGCGCATAGCCGTTCACGCTGGCAATGGCGATGGAGACGATCACCGACGGCACGGTGATCCGCACCGAATTCCAGAAGCCTCGGGACAGCCCGTCGCAGTTCAGCCCGGTGCAGGCCTGCGACCAGGCCTTGACCCAGGGTTCGAACGTGATCTCGACCGGCGGGGCAAAGATGTTGCCCATGCGGATTTCCGGCATGCCCTTGAGCGAGGTCACCACCATCACGTAAAGCGGCAGAAGGTAATAGAGCGCCACGACGATCAGCGTGCCGTAGACGATGATGTTGGTGCGCGAGAAGCGCTTGCGCGGGCGCGGCCCCTGAGGGCCCTCCAGCGCCGCAGGGCGGGCGATGTCAGCCACGTTTCCGGCCTCCGAATTCGAGCATGGCCCAGGGGATCACGACGATCAGCACCGCAAGCAGCATCATGGTGGAGGCGGCAAAGCCCTGGCCCAGGTTCTGCCCGCCGAACATGTAGTCATAGACGTATTTCGCGGGCATTTCCGTGGCGATGCCCGGGCCGCCGCCGGTCTGGGCGACGATCAGGTCATAGACCTTGACGATCGACGAGGCGACCAGCACCAGCGTGGTGATGAAGATCGGGCGCATCATGGGGATGATGATGAAGACATAGGTCTTCCATGTGGGGATGCCGTCGACGCGCGCCGCCTTCCAGATGTCCTGGTCGATGCCGCGCAGCCCGGCCAGCATCAGCACCATGATCAGCCCCGTCCCCTGCCATAGCCCGGCGATCAGCACGCCGTAGATGGCGATCTGCGCGTTGTAGAGCGGGTCGAAGGTGAAGCTTTCCCAGCCCATCCCGCGAACCACGCTCTGGATGCCCAGATCGGGGTTCAGCAGCCATTGCCACACCAGCCCGGTGACGATGAACGACAGCGCAAAGGGGTAAAGGATGATGGTGCGGAACGTGTTCTCGAACCGGATCTTCTGATCCATCAGCGCCGCCAGCACAAAGCCGATGACAAAGCTGAAGACCAGCATGCAGGCACCGTAGATGAACAGGTTCTCGATGGAGACGAGCCAGCGGCGGCTGTCCCAGAGCCGTTCGTACTGGTCGAGCCCGACGAACTGCCACCGCGGCAGCAGGCCGGACTTGGTAAAGCTGTAGGCCACGGTCCAGATCGTGCCGCCGGTGAACACCACCAGCGCGGTCAGGATCATGGGGATCGCGGCAATCTTGGCGTTGAGATTGCGCAACAGCGATCTTGGTCGTGAAGCGGCCATGGCTCCCCCGGCGGTGGTGGGCTGAAACGAGACGGGTGTCGGGAACCGGGGCCGGACCCTTGCGGTCCGGCACCGGCCCGTCGGGTCAGTCGGCGTCGGCGATCAGGTCGGCAAAGCGTGCCTGGGCATCCTCGACCGTGATGCTGGCATCCGCAAAGAACTCGACGAACAGCTCTTCGATCTGGGTCCGCGTGTCCGAGCTGATCAGCTGGTTGATGTCCGGAAGCGCATCTCCCGTCGCCAGGATGTCCAGCCCCTTCTTCATGCAGTCGTTGGCGGCCGCCAGATCGACATCGCCACGCACCGGAAGCGAGCCCTTCTTGAGGTTGAAGGCCACCTGGACCTGCGGGTCCAGGAGAAGGGCGGCAAGATCACCCTGCGCGGCCGACATGTCGGCATCGTCCAGAACCGGGAAATAGAACGCATCGCCCCCGGCCTGAAGCGTCTTGTTCACGCCCAGCCCCGGCAGGCAGGTATAGTCTTCGCCCGCGACCTGGCCCGCGACCTGGAATTCGCCCTGCGCCCAGTCTCCCATGATCTGGCCGCCGGCCTGGCCGGTGATCACCATGTTGGTGGCCTGGTTCCAGTCCTGAACGTTGCTGTCGGCAGCCATGTCCCGTGCATCGGCGGCGGCCTGGAAGATCTTGGCCACATCCGGACCGGCAGCGACCTCGGCGTTCTTTTCGTCGTAGACGCTGAGATAGACATCCTTTGGCAGGAGCGAGATCATCATGACGTTGAACGCGCCGTTCTGCTGCCAGCCCTGCTTGCCCATCGCCAGCGGAACGATCCCTGCCGCGCGCAGAGCCGGTGCCGCGGCGACGAATTCGTCCCAGTTCGTCGGGACGTCCAGACCTGCCTTTTCATAGGCGGCGTGTGACAGCCACAGCCACTGCCACGAATGGATGTTCAGCGGGGCGCAATAGACCTTGCCGTCCACGGTGCAGGCATCCAGCAGGGAAGGGGGGTTGATCACCTCGCGCCAGTTGCCGGCCTCGGCAATGTCGGTCAGATCGCGCATCAGGCCAGCCTCGACCAGTTCCTCGGCCTGGCGGCCATGGTTGAACTGGGTGGCGGCCATCGGATCGCCGCCGGTGATGCGGCTGATCATGATCGGGCGCGCGGTGTTGCCCGAGCCGGCGATGGCGCCGTCGATCCAGCTGTGCTCGGTGCGCTCGTTCAGCGCCTTGGCCAGTTCGGCCACAGCCGCGGCCTCGCCGCCCGAGGTCCACCAATGCGTGACCTCCAGATCGGCGGCCTGCGCCGAGAGCGCAGTGAGCATCGCGGTCGAAGCCGCAAGGAATGTGTGAACTGTCTTCATGTTGTCCTCCCTGTCGCGCGACTGTCGCGCCGTCTTCGTGCCGCGGCTGCCTCTGTGTGCGCCGCCTGATGAAAACGATTACAGGCTAGCGATCCGCTGGACGGATGTAAACGATTTCATTACCAATCGGGTTGCATTCGGTCAGGCGGGTTCTGCACAAGACCGGAGAGGATGCAGGCAGATGGAACGCAAACCGGCGAGAATTCAGGATGTTGCGCGGGCGGCGGGGGTGTCGACAGCGACGGTCAGCCGTGCGCTGTCCAATCCCGACCTCTTGGCCGAAGCCACCCGCAAGGCCGTCATGGAGGCGATTCGCGACACCGGCTACCGGGTGAACCAGGCCGCGCGCAACCTGCGCAAGCGGCGTGCGGGCGCGGTTCTGGTGATGACGCCGAACCTGGGCAACCCGTTCTTTTCCGAGATCCTTGCAGGCATCAGCGCCACGCTGTCGGAAACCGATTATTCGGTGCTGATCGCCGATACTCAGGACCATGCCGACATGGTGCGCACCGCGCTGGACTATTTCGGGGATGCCCGGATCGACGGCATGATCTCGCTGGATGGCCGGCTGTCCCCGCAGCGCCTGGCCGAGATGGAGGCCAGCGAATATGCCGATGCCATCGTCTTTGCCTGCGAATGGGTGAACGGGATGCACCTGCCATCGGTGCGCAGCGACAATGCCAAGGGCGCACGGCTGGCGATCCGTCACCTGTACGGGCTGGGCCATCGCAAGATCGCCCATGTCACCGGGCCCGCCGGCAATGTGCTGACCCGCGAGCGGCGCGAGGGCATGCTGGCCGAGCGCGCGCGGCTGGACCTGCCGGCCCGGGACGACTGGATCATTCGCGGCGATTTCAGCCTGGCCTCCGGACGGGCAGCGGGGCAGCGCATCCTGGCCATGACCGACCGGCCCACGGCGGTGTTCTGCGCGTCGGACATGGTGGCCATCGGGCTGATCTCGGCGCTGCACGAGGGCGGGGTGCAGGTGCCTGCCGACATGTCGGTGGTGGGCTTTGACGATATCGACATTGCCGGACACACGATCCCGCCGCTGACGACCATCCGGCAGGACCGCAGCGCGCTGGGCACGGTGGCGGCGCGGCGGCTGTTGCGGCAGATCGAACCGCCCGCCACGCCCGACCCGGCCCCGGCCCCCGCCATCGAGATGATCGATGTCGCGCTGGTGGTGCGGCACAGCAGCGCCCGCGCGCCCGGGCCCGGCGCGGCTGTCTCGGGGCTGACGCGTCCGGGCGCGTCGCCTGCCTGACGTCAAACCGGGGACACCCTCGTTTTCAGCGCGCGCCTTGGGCGCTGCTCCGGTCCTGGCGTTTGTGTCCGGCGGGCGATCCGCAGCGCATGGCGCAGCCGTGCCGTTGGCGGCGCGGTCCGGTTCCTGTTCTTCCAGAAGCACTTTGTGCGCGGTCTCGGGGCCGGGAACGCACCGGGTCGACCTTGCAGAGGCCGCGGCGGTGACCGCGCTAGCAGAGACCGTTGCGGCGCAAGGCCCGCTGCACCTTTTGGTCAACAATGCCGGCATCGTGCCCAACGCGGCGCTGGAAGCGACCTCGGCCGAGGCCTGGGACAGGTGTCAGGCCATAAACCTGCGCGCGCCGTTCCTTCTGACCCGGGCGCTGATCCCGGCGCTGGTGGCGGCGGGCGGCTCGGTTGTCAACGTCTCGTCCGTGCATGCCGACCAGGTGGTGCCGCTGCTGGGGGCCTATGCGGTGTCGAAGGCGGGGCTGAACAGCCTGACCAGGGGCTGTGCGCTGGAGCTTGGTCGCCGCGGCATCCGCGTCAACGCCGTGATGCCCGGTTTTGTCCGCACGGCCGTCTACGGCGACTGGCTCGGGGCCAACGCTCCACGTCCCGTTCCGTGTCGTTAAGCTTGGCGGGCGGAAGGAGATGCAGATGCCCGATGGCGCCACTCAACCGCGGCGGACTGACAACACGCTGGTCAAGGCGCTGGCCCGCGCGTTCCGGTGGAAGAGGATGCTGGAGTCGGGCGAATACACAACCATCGCCGAACTTGCCGAGCGCGAGGGGATCGCGCCCTCCTACATGACCCGGGTGCTGCGGCTGACCCTGCTCGCGCCCGACATCGTCGAGGCGATTCTGGACGGGACTCAGGGGCCAGAGGTGACGCTCGCGCAGGTGCTGGTGCCTTCCCCAGCAGAATGGGCGAGGCAACAGGCGACGACGCGGATTTTGACAGATAAACGATCACCTCATTCTATGGTGGTCAAGTTGCAGATCTGTCCCCACCTTTGGTGGATCTCCGCACCATCGTCGTCATGGCACAATCGTTGCGTGGTGACGTAGGCACTATCCGATCCTTATCCCCCACGACCCACACCGCCATCTGCGCCGGGCATAGCGATCTCGGGGATCGGTGCCGCGTCCCGCAACTGGCGCGTGTAGTCTTCGCGCGGCGATCTGAAGAGTGTTTCGACATCGCCTTCTTCCACAACCCGACCGGCATAGAGTACCAAAGCTCGGTCACAGAAATCCCTCAAGACCGCCAGATCGTGGGTGATGAAGATGAAGCTTAGGCCACGCCGCGACTGGATATCCTTCAGGAGCTTCAGCACTTGCGCCTGAATTGTGACGTCCAGAGCCGAGACCGCTTCGTCGGCGATGATCAGATCGGGTTCGAGCACGAGCGCGCGGGCGATCACGATGCGTTGCCTCTGGCCGCCCGAAAACTCGTGGGGATAGCGGTCCGCCGCTTCAAGCGGCAGACCCACCTCGGCCAGCAGATCCTTGACGAAAGGCAACGCCTCGCTGAACGACAGACCCTTGTGAACCTTCAGCGGCTCGGCCAGAGCGCGGCCCACCGAAAGCCGCGGGTTGAGGGAGGAATACGGGTCCTGGAAGACGATCTGCACCTTCTTGCGCAGATCCCTCCACGCCGCCTCACCCTGGTCGGTGATGTCCTCGCCCGCAAACAGGATTCTGCCGGATGTGGGCTGGACAAGGTTGAGAATGCACCGCGATAGGGTCGTCTTGCCGCACCCGGACTCGCCGACGATGCCGAGGGTTTCGCCCTTGCGCAGGGAAAACGAGATGCCTTGCACCGCATGGACCGGTTTGCGCGGCTTGAGGAAACCGGTCCGCGCCCCGGGATAGGTCTTGGTGATGTTCTCGATCTCGAGGATGACATCGGACGCCGGGATCTCTGCGGCGGAGGCCTCGCGATCCTTAGCGGTGTCGGCCCGTAGGGCGGCGGACAGCAATTGCCGCGTGTAGGCATGCACCGGCGCATTGAACACCTGCCACGCCGCGCCGGTCTCGACGATCTGCCCATCGAGCATCACGACGACACGATCGGCGATCCGCGCAACGACGCCCAGATCATGGGTGATGAAGACGACCGAGAGCCCGCGGGACACCTGGATTTCCCTCAAAAGATCGAGAATCTCGGCCTGGATCGTCACGTCGAGCGCGGTGGTGGGTTCGTCCGCAATCAGGATATCCGGCTCGCAGGCCAAAGCCATCGCGATCATGACCCGCTGCCGCATCCCGCCCGACAACTCGTGCGGATATTGCCTGAGACGCTGTTCCGGGTCGGGTATCTTGACCACCTCAAGAAGCTTGAGGGCTTCGCGGCGCGCCTCGCTCTCGGATTTGCCGAGGTGGAGGCGCAAGGGTTCGGTAATCTGCTGCCCCACGGTCATCACCGGGTTAAGGGCCGTCATCGGCTCTTGAAAGATCATGGCGATCTTCTTGCCGCGGATCCGGTTCATCGCCCCGTCGGACAGACCCACCAGCTCTTGGGACCGATAGACGATGCTGCCACTCAGCGCCGCCGATCCCGGCAGCAGCCCCAACACCGCGAAAGCCGTGGTGCTCTTGCCGCTGCCGGACTCGCCGATGATGCACAAAGTTTCGTTCTCGAGCACATCGAAGTCGACCGATCGCACCGCCGATATCGCGTCTTTGCCGAATGTGACGGTCAGGTCTCTGACACTCAGGATCGCCATGTCATCCCCCCCGAAGCTTGGGGTCGGTGGCGTCGCGGACGCCGTCCCCCATGAGGTTGAGCGCAAACACGACCACCAGCAGAACAAGGCTCGGGTAGATCGTGACCCAGGGCGCATCGAGCATCTTCTCGAAACCTTCGCGGATCATGCTGCCCAGGGTCGGCACCGGCGGTGCGATCCCGAGACCGATAAAACTCAGATAGGCTTCGACGCGGATCGCATAGGCCGCCCAGAGCGAGGCGAGCACGAGGACATCGCCGAGGACGTTGGGAAAGATGTGAACCACCATGATCCGCAGGTCGGAATACCCGAGCGCCCGGCACGCTTCGACGAATTCGCGTTCCTTCAGCGCGATCGTCGGGGCACGCGCGACGCGGGCGAAGTTCGGCACGATCGTCGTCACGATGGCGATGATGATATTCGGAACGCTGGCCCCCAGCACTGCGACGATCATCAGGCCGGTGATGAGCGTCGGGAACGCCAACAGGATATCCATCGCGCGCATGATGGTCGCGTCGATCCTGAAACCCGCCAGGATTCCGAGCGACGTTCCGATCACGAAGGCGATGGCGGTCGCTGACAGGCCGATCAGAAGCGAAAGGCGCAGCCCATAAAGTGCCCTCGACAGGGTGTCACGGCCGTAGACGTCTGTCCCCATCCAATGATCCGCGGAAACATTCTTCAGCCGATTGAGGATGTTCTGCTCATAGGGATCATAGGGCGCCAGGATCGGCGCGAGAAGCGCAACGGCGACGATGACCAGAAAGATCGCGCTCCCCACGATTGTGGTTCGATTTGCCGTCAGCACCTGCCAGGTGCGGAAGGCTTGGGATCCCATCGCGGCCATCATGACAGTTTGACCCGCGGATCGAAGAAGCCGTAAGCGATGTCGGTCAGAAGGTTGATCAGCACGACGAGGAACGCGAATACGATCATCAGACCCTGAAGCGTGGCGTAGTCGCGCTGGCTCAGGGACAGCACGATCAGCTTGCCCAGGCCCGGCCGGTTGAACACGATCTCGACCAGCACTGCGTTCCCGATCAGGCTACCCAGGTAGAGGCCGATAATGGTAACAATCGGGATCATCGCGTTCTTCAGGGCGTGCCGGGTGATGACCTTGTCGCGCGGGATGCCCTTTGCCTTCGCGGTCCGGATATAGTCGTTGCCGAGCACTTCGATCATCGAGGCCCGGGTCGTGCGCATGACGTAGGCGACCATGATCAGTCCTAGGGTCAGGACCCATTGAATGAGCGGTAAGCTCATGATTCACTGTTCGAAAAGGGAGCGGTGGCATGAGCAATCTCTTCTGGCTGACGGACGCGCAGATGGCGCGTCTGGAGCCCTACTTCCCG